>NZ_JAAHGO010000012.1:0-116597 GCF_010672455.1 Okeania sp. SIO2C9
TTAAAAGTTAAAAGTTAGATTTTATCGCCTCAAAATTTTAACGCTACATTCAACAATTAATAATGAATAATGAATAATGAATAATTACCTCTCCATGAATTGAAGAGGATTGACAAATTCATGAAAATTTTTTTCACAGGAGTCGATGGTCGGACAGCTCCTTTGACCTCGCCATCCCATCCTAGGTCATGCTGCGCAAACGACCGCTTATTATCCCCTTAAAAGGGCAGGCGCATACCCACAATTTTTCGGTAATTTATGGAAGTCAAAGGTAAAATAATAATAATTTACATTAAAATAGCTAAAATTAGTAAAAAAATAATTAACTAGTGCTAATTATTTAATAGTTGAAGTCCCCCAAGTATAGCATTCTTTTTGGGAATTGGTATAAGATAAGTAGTGTAGCCTCAATTGATGAAATTGGTGTAATTGAGATTTACCTATTCTCAAACAAAAAGTTGAAAATTGACTATCGTCTTAAAATTAATTTTTTTATTTTCAAATATATATAAACAGGAAATAAATATGTTGAAATCGTTAACTATAAATAATTTTCGTTGTTTCCAATCTTTTGAACTTCAACAACTTGGCAGAGTTAATTTGTTGGTGGGAATGAATAATAGTGGGAAAACTTCAATTTTAGAAGCTATTCAACTTTTATATTGCTCGTACCAACCCGAACAATTTCAGAAAATGATGTTTTATCGAGGATAATTTTTATTGAAAGAACGCTCTAAACAGCTAGATATTCGTCACCTTTTATATGGGCGTGAAATTTCAGTAGGAAGCGAATTTTCTATAGTAGGAAATAATGATAAATATCAGGAAAATCTAATTGCTTCAATACAAGTAGATTCATCGAATAAATTGGATGAAAAAAAAGCTTGATTCGATGATTCATAATTTTCCTGAAAATTTACCATAAACAGGTCTAATTCATAGGACTCATTCTGATATTAAATTTGGAGTTTGGGTGATGCCAGAGAATAAAATGTCTGGAATGTTAGAAACATTTCTGACTTACATAATTCCTGATGAAAAAGAACTACTTTGGAATTATGCACAAACAGCATTTATACCAATTTGATAAATGTTTGCTACAAATAGTTAGGCTATTTCTTAGGAGTCAGGAGTCAGGAGTCAGGAGTCATAATTAATAGTTTCAATAGCAGTTTTGAGCTAATAAATTCTATTTTTCTCTTGGTGCGCTACCAGGTGCGACTGGCGTCGTCGCGGGGTCGCACCGCTTTGTCAAAGGAATACCTCCTGCATTTGTCTTTTTCTCATGCTTATTATTCGTAACATTCTTTTTTCAAAATGGTATTAAAGAAGCTAAAAATAAAGGTGTGCCATTTATAGAAAATCATACTGATCAAGCTAATATTCATACATGGTTAGCTTGGCAAAATCCTCCTGGTCGTCAATTACATAATGCTGTGATAGAAAGAATATTAAATCCCAAACATCCCCAAGCTCAAATATTTATTAACTGGTTTAAAACATTATATGACTTGTAAAATTTATTAAATTTAATTTTAACTATGGCAATCATTGTCGAATTTGTAAAAAATCCCAAAATAGATAAACAGTCTCAAAATTTTACTTTTGTTAGCTCTCTCCTTTTTTCAGGATATTTTCTACAAAACTCAAATATGACTCCCATATCAAAATTATGAGTTATACAAATTGAAGTTATCTATAAAATTATTTATAGTCATTCTGAATAAGACTGGAACACTTTTTTAGCTGAAACTCTTTCAAGGTAAGAAACCCTTGTCTCAATCTTAACTGGAATGACTATATAAGTTATATAACTCTCAAGATAGGAGCGATCGTCTGACGAAATTGAAAAAATCCTATACCAGTTAACTGTTTAATTTATCTGTTAATTATTAATTGTTGAACTCAACATATCTCGTACTGCCATTAAAATTTTACCTAATTTATTTTTCCCACTACCATCTTTTCTCTGACCCCAATATAAATCAACGGGAGATCTATAAACAATTTCTTCATTCCCAGTAGACAGTAATATTTTCCGAATCTCAGAATGAGTAGCAAATTTGTTGAATACTGCCTTTTGCATAATATCATATTTTACCTGTTCCCAATCTGAACGTAATGGACGTTTGCGATCGCCTCCCAGATTTGCTGCTTCCCCTGGTGTTGCTGCTAAACGAATTTCATCAGCATCAGGCATACCTGGAAATTTTTGAGCTTGAAAATAATGTTCGCTCGTAGCCCACCAATAACCGTCTAATTCAAAACCATGGGCAGAACAATTGGAAAAACAACCGTATCTGCTGAGAGTGCTATAAAACGAAATTGCCATAATATCAATTTAATAAATGTTTGCTACAAATAGCTAGGATATTTTTTAGGAGTCAGGAGTCAGGAGGAATTAGAAAGATTTATTCGTTACATCTTAATTTGTGATTTATTCGTACAATAAAAAAATGATAAATTCCATAAATTCTAAAAATTCAACTTTTTTCCCTCTTTTTTATTATGTTTTTCTTTCCCAGTTAAGTGTTCCCTAGGGTAATAAAACTTTGTACCTCCAAGACTCGAAAACTGCTGTAAGTTTTTTCAGACTTTTAAACCTTCTTCCTTCTTAACTTACCGAAAAATTGTGGTTTAAAGCCTCTCATTTTAAGGGGATAATAAAGAAAAATTTTTTTTTGAGTCAATTCTATCAGTTTGAAAGGAGAGGTAATTGTTAATTATTAATTATTAATTATTAATTATTAATTGTTGAACTTACCAGGTGACTCGATCGCTTAACTTATCTAATATTTTAGGTCCAATTCCAGGCACCCGGTCTAGGTCAGCTAAAGATGTAAAAGGTTTATTTTGTCTAGCTTGAATAATCCGCTCTGCTAATTTTGGTCCAACACCAGGTATTGTTTCCAATTCTTTAGCAGTAGCTGTATTGAGATTAATTTTAGTATTAGTATCTATTGTCGGATTTTGAGTTTCTGTTAATAGATCGCCACATTCTTTTTCTTGTTTCTCTACTTTTTTAATCAACCAGGATGGTATACCCAGAGTCGCTGTTTGATAAAGTCTTTGAAATTCACGGTCAAAATGAGCTGCTACTGTAGAATTTTCAATGATCAATACAGTTTCATCATTATTTTTATTAGCTGCTTCAGTCCAATTGTGAGAACCAGTTATGACAATCGAATTATCAATAATTCCGAATTTGTGATGCAGGCGATCGCCAGGGGGTAAATTTGGTACTCCTACTGTAAAAATTGGTTTTTCCCAAGTCCGATTATCTGCTTCATATTTACATTTATTAGCCAAGGCAATTCCCATCATATCTAACCCTTCACTATAATAACGATAAGCAAAACTCGGATCGATTAAACCTTGAATTAATACTCCTTTTTGAGATTGATTTTCTAGGGTATTAACTAATTGTTGTGATGAAAATACAAAGAGGGATAAATCAATAGATTTTTGTGCTAATTCTAATGTTTGATTAATTAAACCATTGGTACTTTGCTGCCAAGATTTAGTATTAGAAACAGGAGAAAACTTTACTGCCACTTTCGTATCTCCAATAAATATTTGTCTGACAGGTCTAAATGGTTTTTGCACGCCAAATTTACTATCTTGTTTTCCAGCAGGTCCGTCTCCCCATAAGAGATTAAATTCCTCTGTGAATAATCCAGCTAATTCAGAATTTTCTATTTTTAAAAGATTATTAGCATTTCCTCTACTCATAGATTCTGAAAAATCTCCATGAATACCACTATTAGTAAAATTAGCTGAAGTAACAATAGTAGTTTGACCATCCACAACGAGAAATTTGTGGTGCATAAGGCCACTACCCCTAGAACCATCAGCAGTATCATCAATCAAGGGAACCCCTGCATTAGTTAACATGACAAGAGCATCACTGCTATTAATTTCATCTTGACTAAGATAACCATCCATGTTAATGTCAGTTACTTGAAAAAATTCTTTGTAGCGTTCGTGTTCCCGTTCAGATAGTTGAGTTACTTCAAATTCAGTTAGGCTCCCCCAAGAACGATTGTAGGTGTTTTCAATAATTACTCGTACCTTTATCCCTGCTTGATAACGTTCGACCAAAGCTTGAGCAATACCAGGTAAACGTAACTCTTGAACCGCCACATCTACACTAGAAGTAGCATTAGCAATAGTATCAATAATTATTTCCTCAAGATTATCTCCTAATCTGGTTTGCTGGCGAGCAGACTCAGTATAGGTTGAAGCTTGGGACTGATTAAAGTAAGCTTCAATTAAGGGGTCTTGTGGTAACTGGGGAAGATGAGGAACTAACTGCTGATTTGTATTCTGACAAGCAGTGAGACTCAGAACCAGTAGTAAAATATAACCAAAGCGCAGTTGAGTAGAAAAAAATAACACTTCAAGTAAGGTTGTAGGTTATAGGTGAAAAAGCTTACCGCTGGAGAAGGTCTTAGGTTGTAGGTGAAAAAGCTTACCGTGCCACCTAAAACTTCATACCTAATCCTTATTCAAGGAGTGGCCTGAATTTTAAATATTTCTATTACTTCTATTTTCATTTTAGAATAGATTGATTTGAATATTGTGTCATAATGGCCGATCATGTTAAATTTGAAGTGGAATATAACGCTACTAAAGTGTAATAAGTAGTTTGTGGATTTTTCAATTAGGTCTGGAAAAAAATATTTAACGATGACCAAAACTTAGAGAACTTGGTAACAACTAACTTTGCTGTTTTATGCCGAAAAGAAAAAGGACTTTTCCGTGTGGCCATAAGGGATATGGGAGAAAATGCCATCGTTGTGAACAACAGGAGATGGCACAGCAAAGAGTTGATGAAAAAATAGCGGAAAAGCGAGAAAAAAAGTTAGAATGGGAAGCTTCTTTCGATGGTGATTTGATAGACTTGAGAGGTTTACCAGATTATGTAGTGGTTAAAGCCAGGACAATTATTTCTGCGTTAAACGATAATCAAAGCTATCGAGAATTTGGAGGTAAACGGCTCCGTCATAATCGTTTTATAGTAAGTATACCTGTTACCCGCAACTATAGAATGATTTGTCAAGATTATGGGAGTTTTGTCATACCACAAAAAGTTATGTCACATGAAGATTATAATGTTTGTAAACCTAAGTAGCTATTCAATAATTATTAATTATTAATTATTAATTATTAATTATTAATTACCTCTCTTTGAGAGGATTGACGAGACAGGAAAATTTTTTCTTCTCTTGGTCTCATAGATATGGCTCCGAGACCTAGCCATGCGACCCTTAGGGAAGCTACGCTAACGACCGCTTTTTTTCCTTTAAAGGAGAGGCTTTAAACCTTAATTATTCGGTAACTTTTTAGAATTTAACTATTATAAAGTATAGAACTATCTGATTTACAACAGCCACATTAAAAAGAATTCAGGCACATAGCAGTCCTATTAGAATTGTGTAGAAAATATCTGGGAATTTACAGAGTCTATATATCAGGTAATTTTGCCCGCCCACTTAAACAATTTTTATCTACTTTTTTGCTCTTTAATTTCAAAACTTCTGTGACAATATTTTGATTATATTGTAGAAGTTAATGATAAAAACGGATAGACATGATGCAAATTTATCTAGACTATAGTGCCACAACACCAACAAGGCCAGAAGCGATCGCTGTTATGCAACAAGCTTTTACCCAACAGTGGGGTAACCCATCTAGCTTACATACATGGGGCCAGAGATCGGCAACATTAGTCGAGAGGGCAAGAATAAAAGTGGCTAATCTGATCGATGCAGTGCCAGAGTCAATTATTTTTACTTCTGGGGGGACTGAAGCTGATAATATGGCAATCATGGGTGTAGCACATTGCTATGAAAAACCCCAGCATATAATTATCTCTAGTGTAGAACATTCTGCGATTTCACAACCAGCAAGAATGTTAGAAAATTGGGGTTGGCAAGTGACAAGATTACCTGTCAATAGACAAGCAAGAGTAGATCCGGAAAAACTACAAGCGGCATTACAACCAAATACAGTTTTAGTATCAATAATTTATGGTCAAAGTGAAGTTGGTACTCTCCAACCTATTGAGGAATTAGGTAATATTTGTCGTTCTCATGGGGTTTTATTTCATACTGATGCCGTTCAGGTGGCAGGACGTTTACCAATAAATGTACAAAAACTGCCAGTAGATTTATTATCTTTATCAAGTCATAAAATTTATGGTCCTCAAGGTGCAGGTGCGCTTTATATCAGAGAGGGTGTAGAGCTAGTACCAATATTGACTGGTGGTGGCCAGGAGTTGAAATTACGTTCTGGTACTCAGGCCGTAGCAGCGATCGCTGGTTTTGGAGTGGCAGCAGAATTGGCTAATGAGGAAATGACCACAGAAAGATTAAGGTTAATAAGATTGCGCGATCGCTTATTTGAACATATGGCACAAACTCCTGATGTAATTTCTACTGGGGATCGATGGCACAGACTACCTCACCATGTTAGTTTCTGCATTGTTCCCCCGGAAGTTGAAATAGGGGAAACGGAAGATAAAATTACAGGTAAAACTTTGGTGCGACAATTAAACCTGGCTGGAATTGGTATTAGTGCTGGTTCAGCTTGTCATAGTGGAAAAGTAACTCCAAGTCCAATATTACTCGCAATGGGGTATACAGAAGAAGCTGCTATTAGAGGTATTCGTTTGACATTGGGACGAGAAACAACGGAAGCAGATATTGATTGGACAGCAATGGTACTGAAACAAATTTTGGCAAGACTAATGCCTAGAAAACTTGCTATTGTGAATTAAAAATAAATATAGCATTTCAGGAGTCAGGAGTCAGGAGTCAGAAGTCAGGAGGAAAGAAGAAAGACAAGGAGAGGAAAGTTTTTTATCGCTAATTAAACGGACATGATATGAAGTATAAATGACAAATAATTTTGTCTTATACCAATTTGATAAATGTTTGTGACAAATTGTAGGGACGTTGCATAAGGGCGTCCCTACGAAAGAAGGAAGAGGGAAGAAGGAAGAAGGGAAAAATTTTGAAAAAAAGGGAAAAACGATAGAAATAACTATCTAAAATGAACTGGAGCAGCTATTTTTAAGCATATTCGATCAATATCTATCTTTTTGTAGCATTCTTTTTTTTAATTGGTATTACTCTCTATCTTTAGGCAAGGAATTAAGAATTGTATATTGTTATCACTTTCTTAAAAGTAAAAGTAGTACAAATTTAAACTATATTAATTATTCCCAATATGATTTGTTCAATGGTAGTATTTAGTTTTTCATAACTTTTGTTATTTTGAAACTTAGTATTAATGTTCAAAAATACTATTACTTAAGATCGAGTACATTAGTCAAAAAAGTAGTAATTATCTTTTTCTTTTTGAGTTTAATACCGCGTCGTCTACAGGGTGTTTACAATTCGTTAGGTTTTGAGTCCCCACTCACTTTTTCCTCCTTCCTTTTTCCTCCTTTCTTCTTCCTTTTTCCTTCTTCCTTCTTCCTTATTAAACAAGTCTAAAAATATTATATAATTTGAATGATAATTTTCAATTTGAACTAAGATTAGCAAAGAAAATATACCAATAAGTCATAATCTGAGAATTCGGAGAAAAAAATTGAAAAATCAACAACAAAGTTTACAAACAGTAATATTAGCAACCGTATCATCATTAGTATTGCTAATTGGCTTCAATTCCTTTGTCATTATTAATCCTGGTCAAGCTGGTGTTATTAGTATTTTAGGTAAAGCTAGAGATGGCGCTCTCTTAGAAGGTATTCACTTTAAACCCCCCTTGATTTCTCAGGTTGATATCTATGATGTGACTGTACAAAAATTTGAAGTTCCAGCCCAAAGTTCTACAAAAGATTTACAACAATTATCAGCAAGTTTTGCCATTAACTTTCGCTTAGACCCTATGTTAGTAGTAAAAATCAGAAGAGAACAAGGAACTCTACAAAATTTAGTTGCTAAAGTAATTGCACCACAAACTCAAGAATCTTTTAAAATTGCTGCAGCTAGAAGAACTGTTGAAGAAGCTATTACTCAAAGGGAAGAATTGAAAGCAGACTTTGATAATGCTTTAGGTTCTCGTTTAGATAAATATGGCATTCTTGTGTTAGATACTAGCGTAATTGATTTAACATTTTCTCCTGAATTTGCTAAAGCAGTTGAAGAGAAGCAAATTGCTGAACAAAAAGCACAACGAGCAGTGTATGTTGCTGCAGAAGCAGAACAAGAAGCTCAGGCATACATTAACCGTGCAAAGGGTAAAGCAGAGGCTCAAAAACTATTAGCTGAAACACTAAAAGCACAAGGTGGTGAGTTGGTTTTACAAAAAGAAGCGATCGAAGCTTGGAAAGCAGGTGGTTCTCAAATGCCTAAAGTTTTAATTCTGGGAAATGACAAATCTCAAAGAGCTCCTTTTATTTTCAATCTTGATAATTTGGATGAAAATCAATAAATTCTTTTGAAGAAGGAAGAAGGAAGAAGGAAGAAGGAAGAAGGAAGAAGGAAGAAGGCAGAAGGCAGAAGGAAGAAGGCAGAAGGCAGAAGGGAAAATTGCATGGGGTATAGTCTTCGACAGGCCACTTTTTTTATCATTTTCTTTATGGGTTTAATACCCCACAGTCTACACGGTGTTCGCGCATTACTTGGGGGAGCGAATCCCCATGTAATTTCTCTCCTGTCTCCTGTCTCCTGTCTCCTGTCTCCTGTCTCCTTCTTCAAGGGGGTTTGAATCCCCCATTACACACCCTGAAAATGCTGACTGCTGAAGTGCTGATAGCTGACTGCTACTTCAAATGACAACTATTCAACTAAAATTTGAGAATCAGATGAAGTTTTTTCTGCTGGAGTTGGTGACGGTGTTATCTCTGTTTCTGGAATCACAATTTGCTTTTTAGAAGGTTTATCAAGCTCTTCAAGTGGGGTTGAAATGGGGAATGATTTTTTGATCTCCTTCTTGGAAGGTTTATTGAGCTGTAGGTCAGAAGGTGATTCAGTTGCTTCCGGTTCTTGTGTGGGTGCAGGTGACTCAGTTTCTTCCGGTTCAGAGCTAGGAATAACTTTAGGTATAGGGTTAACTAAATTAATATCTAGCTTGTAGTCAGTACCAGGTAAACCAGGTAAGGGAATGAGAGTTATTTTGTAGTCGCCATCATTGGGTAGAGTTCCTTTCCAAATAGATACTTTCTCAGAAATTCCATCTACTGGTTCACCATCTACTGCTGCTAAACTCATTAATACTCCTTCTCCTGTAACTAATAAATTCAAATTTTGCCCAAGACTCCCAGAAATTATATAGTCAATACTTTCATTTCCTTTTAAGCGACCTTCAATAGATATAGGTTCTCCTGGGGATATATTCAGACGTTCTTGTGAAGTAATTGATGGAGATGGAATTATCACAGGAGCAGGAGTCTCCGGAATAGGAGTAGCACTAGGTAGTGGTGTGATTGGTATTTCTGGTGTTGCAGATGGTATAGGAACAACAGGTAATGGTGATGGCAAAGTAGGTGATGGTGTTGATGTCGTTGTTGGAGATGGGGATGAAGTGGGTATTGGTGATGATGGAGGAGAGGGGAGGGTTGGTACTGGTATCGGATTCATTTTTGTTGGTTGCTGAAGTTGAGGTTCTTGTTGTCTGCGTTTGAGGAAAAAATTAACTGCACTCCAAGATGCTACACCAGATAAAACAACTAATACCGCTACTAATGCAGTTGCAACCCACTGGCGATCATCAAAAAAGCTATGGTTGTTATTGGGGTTAGGGTTTTGATTTGGAGTTGCTCCTACTGTTGGTTGTTGGGAAGGTGAAGGATTATTTTGTTGCTGGTTAATGGTAGGTAATTGCTGAGATTTGATATGGGGTAATGTTTCTAAAGCTTGCTCTACTTCAGCAACAGACTGGTAGCGATCGCCTGGTTTATGACTTAACATTCTATCGATCATCTCAGCTAACCCTGGACTAACTGGTACCCACCGTTGCCAATTCCAAGTTAATGTGGTTTGGTCGATTAATTGTTGAGGTTCTTTTCCCGTCAATAGTACAACTACTGTAACTGCCAAAGCATACATATCGCTATTTGCTGTTGCTCTTCCCAGTTGAATTTGTTCCCAGGGAGCGTAGCCAAATTTTCCTACATTTGTCAAGGGTGCTGCTAAGTGGGAAGATTGAACTTTTGTTGCGAGTTCTTTAACTACTCCAAAGTCTATCAATACTGGCATTTGATCGCTTTCTCGCCTAATAATATTGTCGGGGGATATATCTCGGTGAATGATACCAAAACTGTGAATATGAGCTAAGACGGGTAAAATTTGTTGTAAAAAAGTTAGTACTTCTGCTTCTGAGAACAAACTATCTGTTATCTGACGCTCTTGCAATATGCTGCGATAGGTTTTGCCTTCGATATAATCTTGTAAAAGGAATAAACGTTGATTTTCTTCAAAAGTGGCTCGAAATTTGGGAACTTGGGGATGTTGAATTTGATAAAGAATAGCTGCTTCACGAGAAAATAGTTCTTGAGATTTAGTTACTGCATAGGTATTTGTCTGTAGAGGAATAAATTCTTTGAGAGCACAACGCTCGTTAAAGCGACCTGTATCTTCTGCTAGGTAGGTACGTCCAAACCCACCTTGACCGAGAATATTAATCAAGCGATAGCGGTTTTGTAAAATAGTTCCTACAGGAATTGGTGGTTGCATAATAATAAATTTAATTTAATAGGGAACAGGGAATAGATCATATTATTTATCAAAAATTTTTATACATTTTCTTGAATGGGGGAGTATTAAAGATAATAATTAACACAAACCAACCAATAATTATCAAAAAAATGATTAAATCTGTAAAAATATTTAACAACTGAAGTGTTGCCTAAATATAGCATAAATTTTGGTAATTCGTATAATTGAAATGTGTTTTAGTGTAATATTTTTTGTATAAATAAACTGACCGATTCAGTCCTAATTATATTAGCTTACAATAGTTATAATATCTGTTAAGCTCGATCGTAGGTAATTGAAAATAGCTCAGACAGTTTTAAAGAATAACTGAATTATTATTAATAAATTAAAAGTGCTAATACTTGTGAGAAATGAGTCATCAATTTCATTACTATTTTAGCTGTTGATGGCAGAGTTTAATTTTAGAGAAAGAATGAAGATATTGCCTAAAATCATACACCTTTCTCATGTTGTTAAGGCCATTAAAAATATCAAGATTTATGACCTTAACTATCCTATTTAGGTAAGCTTAATTTGTAAGCATTTTCTGTGGAATGCTGCGCAAACAGCTATTAGCTGTCAGTTCTTAGCAATAAGGATGGAATATAGACTTTAACAACTTTGGTAGTAAGTATAAATTCTGCCTCGATTAGTAAAGCTTTTATATAAAACTAAAAGCAATAGCTGTTTGCGTAGCATCCCGTAGGGAAGTGCTGATAGCTGAAGGCTGAATGCTTAACTTAATTATGAATTAAGCCTAGCCTTAACTGCCTCCTGTACTTTCTTTCCATCGGCCTTACCCTTCAACTTTTGCATGGCCGGACCCATCACTTTACCCATATCTTTCGGAGAATTCGCCCCTACCTGAGCAATAATTTCATCAACAACCTGAGCAATATCCTCATCAGATAATTGTTTTGGTAGATATTCTTCAAGAATGGCCAATTCTGCTGCCTCTCCATCTGCTAGTTCCTGACGACCTGCTTTAGTATATTGCTCTATGGAATCCCGGCGTTGTTTAGCCAATCTTGTTAATATATCCATTTCTTGAGTCTCTGTCAGAGAATCCTTTCCTGCTGCCCTAGCGTTGGCTTCCTCTTCTAGAATTACTTTTTTAATGCTACGAACTGTTTCCAGACGAACCTTATCTTTGGCCTTCATCGCCGCTTTAATATCTTCTGTAATTCTGTCCTTTAAACTCATAATCTCACTCCAGATACCAATTGACTCTAAAAGTTATTTTACAAGCTATTTACAGCAGTTATTGAGTTGATGAGGTACAAAGTTATATCATGTCCGGTTGAACAGTGATAAATAAATAACGACGGAGTCCTCAGGAGTCAGGAGTCAGGAGTCAGGAGGAAAGAGGGAAGGAAGAAGAAGAACTGGAGTTGAAGGAGAAAGTTTTTTATCACTAATTATCCGGACATGATATTATTTGAACTTTGACTTTTGACTTAAAAAGTTAGTGTCTACGAAAATAATAGAATTTACTTACAGCGGTTTTCATTTCAGTAAACCACAGTAGGGGCGAATGGCATTTGCGCTCCGCAAAGCTCCGAATTGCACCCTTATAGGTTTTTGGTTATGACGATGTGGTTTATCAATCTGAAAAGGGCTGTATAGTAATAGACAGGTAAGTTAGAACTTAATAAATAGGGCTTGCTGGTTAAATATCAAAGCATTGACTGATATTGGTTTTAGGCAAATTATGTCTAGAAATTGTATGAGCTTTTGAGAAGCTCAAGTTAAAAAAGTGAGGATTTTCGGGTAGCTATAGCCGAAAAATCACTCTTACTATTGTTTTGGCCACTGACTCTGTAATTCCCATTTATTCTACGTCCTAACTACTACCTACCCCAGCAAAAAGACTTTCCATCAGCAAACCCTAAATAATAATAACGCTCTTTAGAGAGGGAAATATTTTTCCTACTTTTCCCTATTCCCTATTCTCTATTCTCTGCTACAAGATATTTTACGTTTTTCAAAGATTTCTTTAATTTTCTTACTACAGCAATAGCCAGAGTGGTTAGGACTTATGCTGATGATTAACCTCAGACTAGGCAATGTTTTTGCCACTGTTCCCTATTCCCTGTTACCTGTTCCCTGCTATAAATATTAAATATTCATCTGGTTAATCTAGCAAATATTCTTGAGTTTTACTAAAAAAAAATAATATTTCTGTCGATAAAAATACGGAAGAATATTTTGGGTTTGAGATGATAAGATCGCAATGAAGACAAGGTGCTGCGAGGGCTTGCTGTGATCCGTGCTACTTTACCAATTCAGGCTCCTGTGCCTGCCACTACTAACGATCATAATAGATTGAGGCTTTTCTCTGGCTCTGCTAACGTTCCTTTAGCTACGGAAGTAGCTAGATATCTGGGTTTAGATTTAGGCCCAATGGTGCGTAAAAGGTTTGCAGATGGAGAGCTATATGTTCAAATTCAGGAATCAATTCGAGGCTGTGATGTTTATCTAATTCAGCCTAGTTGTCGTCCAGTTAATGACAACTTGATGGAAATGTTAATCATGGTAGATGCTTGTCGTCGTGCTTCTGCCAGACAAGTGACTGCAGTTATTCCTTACTATGGTTATGCTAGAGCAGACCGTAAAACTGCTGGTCGAGAATCAATTACTGCCAAATTAGTGGCCAATCTGATGACTGAGGCAGGTGCTAATCGTATTTTAGCAATGGATTTGCATTCTGCCCAGATTCAGGGTTATTTTGATATTCCGTTCGATCATGTTTACGGTTTACCGGTAATTTTAGATTACTTAGTAAGTAAGAATTTATCTGATATTGTTGTTGTTTCTCCTGATGTGGGTGGGGTGGCGAGAGCTAGAGCTTTTGCGAAAAAGTTAAACGATGCCCCATTAGCAATTATTGATAAGCGTCGCCAAGCTCACAATGTGGCAGAAGTGTTAAATGTCATTGGTGATGTGAAGGGAAAAACTGCTGTGTTGGTAGATGACATGATTGATACGGGTGGTACCATTTCTGAAGGGGGACGACTTTTGCGCGAAAAAGGGGCGCGACAAGTTTATGCTTGTGCTACTCATGCAGTATTTTCACCACCAGCAGTTGAGCGTCTTTCTAGTGGGGTATTTGAAGAGGTTATTGTTACTAACACTATCCCATTCTTGGAGGAACATAGTTTTCCTCAGTTGACTGTTCTTTCGGTGGCAAATTTATTGGGTGAGACTATTTGGCGCATTCACGAGGATACTTCAGTTAGTAGTATGTTTCGCTAAAATTTGTTGCTGTGATATGCTAGCTCACGCTTTCTTCGCTATTTTTGGGAGGGGAGAATTGTGAAAATTTAATCTTCACGAAAAATTAATAGAAAGAAAATTTTTGTGAAATCGATCGGGAGCTGGATATTTGGAAAATTAGTTCTTCTTTACTTTCGAGGGTTAGACCCACAAGGGTCTACCTACTTCGGTCAATTATGAGAAAGAAAATTTCATATTTTTTGCTTATAGCAGAAGGAAGAAGGCTTTAGTTATCTAGGAGAGAAGGAAGAAGGAAAAAAAAGGAAAAATCTGACTTTGTCTTAGTTTTAAGCTTTTGACCTGTCCTAAGCTTTGCTTCCATTGCTATAACAGTAGGGTCTATTCTCGAAACTCTGTTGTTATTATTTAAAATATTTTTTTTCTAGTTATATTAAGTCCGTACAAATCGCATTTCTCAACTTAAGGTAGAAGTGGGTTTAAGCTATTAGATATTATCTTTTATTTTGCGGGTTTAATACCCCATCGTCAACGGGGGTGCTTAAAATTGTTTGGGGTTATAAGACATCCGCGTGCCGCGTAGAAGACAATTAGACCTTCTGTCTTCTGTCTTCTTTAACGCAAAATTATTGTCGAGGGATGGCGAGGAAACCAGCGCCATATCCATGAGACCAAGAGAAGAAAAAAAATCCTTTTAGCCAATCCTATTCTTTATAAGAAGAGGTAATAATTAATAATTAATAATTAATAATTAATTATTAATTGTTGAAGATGTACCTTACGCTTAGAAAATGCTATATTACTTCTTTCTTCCTGATTAAAACTATTGAGGTTATTATATGGCAACTATCGAATCTCAAGACATGACTCTAGAAAAGTTATTTAATGAATTTTATGTCATTCCTGATTATCAGCGCGAATATGTTTGGGAGGAAAAAGAAGTAAATGAATTTATTCAAGATATATATGAAGAATTTTCTGAGCAAAATCAAAACTCCTATTCTGAGTATTTTATTGGCAGTATAATTGTTTGTAGTCGTGGGGATAATTTGTATGAAGTAATTGATGGGCAGCAACGGATGACTACTGCTTATTTAGTTCTTTGTGCAATTCGAGATTATCTATTAACTATTAATTCAAATGAACGTATTGAAGCATTAAAAAATAAGATTACTTCTCTATATACAGATGACTGGGGTAATGACCAGTTTAAACATAGGGTAGAACTGCAATATGAAGAAAGTAGGGGAATACTAGAAAGTATTGCTATGCAAACAGATTTAGACCAAGTATCTCCTACTCGCTCTGTTAAACATATTCAAAATGCTTATGCTGAAATTAGAAAGTTTCTTTCTCTTAAATTTGAATTAGATGAAGTTGCTATTTCTTATATCAAAAAATTTTATGCCTATTTTCTCAAAAATGTTAAATTAATTCGCGTAAAAACAGCTAGTGTTGCTCATGCTTTGAAAATATATTCAACTTTAAATCATCGTGGTTTACCCCTAGATGATATGGATTTACTCAAGAATTTGATTTTTGCTAAAGCTAAACAAACAGACTATGAAAAAATTAAAGTAAAATGGAAAAAAATGATAGATTTACTCTATCATTCTCAGGAAAGACCGATGCGTTTTTTGCGTTATTTTATTTTGGCAAGATATGCAGAGGATGGAAATTATATTGCAGAAAAAGAAGTCTATGATTGGTTCCTCAAAAATGAATCTATATGTGGATATAATACTGAACCTATTTTATTTGTGAATGATTTATTAGCCTCGGCAGAAGCTTATGTCGCATTTTTGTCAGGTAATAATCTCGATGGAACAGTAAATCGTTATTTGGCAAATATTCGCTGTCTCAGCGTTAATGTTAGGCAACATTTAATCTTGCTTTTAGCTGCCTATAAATTGCCTCAATATTGTTTTCTTGAATTATGTCGGCAGGTAGAAAATTTATTATTTGTGGCAATGTTGACTAGCGATCGCAATCAAAAGGCGTTCGATGGCATGATTCTTAAGTGGGCTAGTGAATTACGTCAAACCACATCAAGATCAGAATTTAATCAATTTATTGCTAGTCAAATTTTTTCTAGCAAGCAGGTAGTGGCAGATAAATTTGAGAAAGCATTTCATAAACTTAATAAGTCATCATTTCAGCCTTATCAAATTAAATATATCTTAGCCAAACTAACACAATACATAGATGAAGCTGCTTGGGGTAGTGGGGGAGGAATTGATGATTTAAGCAATTATCTTTTGAAATTAGATGTAGAACAAATTTTACCAGAATATCCTACTCAAAAAGTAATTTTATCTTTCGATAAACCTCGTGAAATAGAAAGTTATAGTAAACTTTTAGGTAATCTGACTTTGTTAGAAAGTTCGATTAAATCTGCTATTACTAATGTGAGTTTTACGGGAAAAAAATTAGGCTATACTAAGTCAAGATTTCTGTTGACTAGAACTATTGCTGAAAAAATTTCTGTTGGGAATAACACAACTATTGACTTAGCGGTAAAAGATTTAAAGACCTTTATTAAATGGGATTCCCACGCCATTGAAACTCGACAAGAAATATTGACTCAATTAGCTAAAAAAGTTTGGGATATTCCTGAGTAGTTTTATTTCTTGAGAGTTGGGAGTAGGGGAGTAGGGGAGTAGGGGAGTAGGGACGTTGCATGCAACGTCTAAGAGCGAGAAGTAAACATGAGAATAATTAATTCTATAGCAATCAGGAATCAGATGTGAGAATTGAGATGTTTCTTTAAAGGATAGAATATAGCAGTTATCTTACTCTTATGTATTCGTTTTTTTCTTCTTCTCTGTTGTCTGTTGTCTGTTGTCTGTTGGCTGTTGGCTGTTGGCTGTTGCCTGTTACCTAAAAATCTTCAATATCTCACAACTAAAATCATATTGCTATAGATATAACTTATGGAAAGGGATTTAGCGAATTCCCGAACTTCCTACTTAACAACAAAAGAATCCAAAAAAGCTTTAGCCTCTGGAAAGTCTAAATTTCCATCTTCAGCAACTACTTGTAAACTATATAATGTTGGTCCGCTAGGGTCGATAAATATTCTTAAAAGTAATCTCAAGTTAGGTTTTACTTTTGACTGTAAAATTATTTCTCTACCTGGAAATCCTTGATAGCTAATCTTCTTTTCACTAATTATTATCGAGTTAGAATTGATTGCTGCTCCATCTCGCGCTCCATCTAATCCTTTTTCAACATTATATTGACTAGGATCGACTGGATATTTGATGCTAGAGACAGAAAAAAATCGTTGTTTTTCTGGATATTGGTAGAAAACTAATAAGGCATTAAGTTTTCCCAAAGAAGTATCAACAGATAAGTTTTCTTCTTCTGGTTGACCAGGAAAAAAAACTGTATAAGTATCATCTTTAGCTGTGTAATTATACCAGTTATTAGCAAGATAAATAATATTAGTATCTGTAAATTCTGATGAATGTTTTAGTAGTGGGTATATAACTGCTATTGCATATAAATTTGATGTAAAAGATAGAATTGTAACTATACTATAAAATATAACAATTAAGGATGATTTCATAATATTAAGCTTAACTGTTTTATATCATTTTCCCCCTCCGGGGGAGCTACGAATTGCGGACGGGTCAGTTATATATAGAATTTAAGGACTGACAGTACTGACAGTACCAAAGAGATACTGAAATTATCAATACTATTCTCCTTTATCAAAATAATATGGGTCGCGCAACCCCGCCTTTTAAGGCGATCGGGTTTTTGGAGCGGAGCTCAAACTCCCGTTACAAAAATAACTTCTGAGTTCTGAGTTCTGACTTTGTTAATTCCTATGCATTTCTCCTTTCTTCCCTCCTGAGTTCTGAGTTCTCAGTTGTGAGTTCTCAGTTGTGAACTTTAGCTTGAATTTCTCTCAACTTTTCCCCTACTTCACCACTACTTAATAAACTTTCCGCCTTAGACAAACCTTCGCAAATATCAGAGCAAACTCCACAACGCCATAAATAAAAACCTCCATTCCAAATAGCTGCTGACATTAACTGACTCACCTTACCCTGCAAAACTTCTTGCATTTGCTGTACTAACTCCGCAGTTGAGCCTAATGAAACCTCCTTTCCTCCACAACCATAGTCACTCGGATGCAAAAAGAGACGTTCAAATGTGGCAGAGTTGTCAGATGGCATCGATACCCCAATAATAGCTGTCCGGTCGCGAGGTAAGTCACAACTTCCTTCTAACCCCTTGACTGTTGTATAATTTTTCACACCCTGTAATTCCAATGCTCCTCGAAACATACCTTCTGTAGGAGGATGAACATATCCCGCGGCCAGATGAACTTCCCCTACAAAGGGAACCCAAATTAATTCCATCGTTGCTAGAGGCGGTCGTTTGCCAATATCTCGACGATATTCTACTAAAGCATCTGCTTGGGGAAAATGTGTCGGTAGATAAACAAAACCTAAACCAGTCTGCTCAAATACTTGTTGTATCTGTGCCAGCGATAGTTTCTCCCATTCAACACCTAACCCTTGCCAAATATCAATAAAAGGTACTCCTTCTTTTGTAGGCATCCTCGCTCCACCGTGCATCACAACAAATACTCCTGCTGTTGCCAAAATTAAAGCTGTGAGTGGGGTGACTGGTGCAGTACGCGATCGCCCATCATAAGGACAACCTAACACTGTCACTACACCCATCGATGGTTGGCTTTGCAATTTTGGCCCCAACTCATAATAACTATCTAACATTCCTGCCAACTCATCTCCAGTCGGGCGTTTAATGCGTTGAGCAATTAAAAAAGCACCGATCTGGACTGGTTTTGCTTCTTTCAACAACATCATCCGCATTGCTGCTGCTGCCTCTTGGCGGGTTAAATTTTTCCCTGTATGGGGGCCACTGCCAATGGTTTTGATTAATTCTCGAAAGCGATCGCTCATTTAATTTATCTGCTCCATAAAACTTATATAAAACGTTATATAGCCACATTTTAATGTTTACTTCCTGCTTTGCTGACGCAACGCTGCGCGAACAACTGAGGCCGTCGGCGGTTACTCATCCACAAGCATTCACGGTCAAGCCGACCGCATCTCTTAAATTAATTGAGGCATTCCAGTCTCGGTCTATTGATATACCACATTCTGGGCAGTCATAAGTTCTGACATTCAAAGGCATATCCTGTACATGACCACAATTAGAGCAAGTTTTTGATGATGGAAAAAATCTGTCTACTACTACTAATTCACAGCCGTACCATTGACACTTGTATTCTAGCTGTCTTCTAAATTCATAAAATCCTTGGTCGGCTATTGACTTAGCTAGCTTATGGTTGGCTAACATTCCACTCACATTTAACTTCCCTGGCGGGAAGTCCCGCGCTCTCCCGCACCTTTAGCGTCGTATGGTCAAGCCAGGGCCAAGATTCGGATACCTTCATAAGCTAAACGTTCATATGCCCTTGACAAGCTAGGTACATTTTGTTATGGTAAGGTCCAACACAGGGGGAGGACATCACCTCTGTCTAAACAGCGGTCAGGGTTTCCCAGACTGAAGAATCCCGCGTTGTCCCGTAAGGGCAACGTCGGGAGTATGTCAAATCCTCAATGACTACAGTGCCGTGGTTCTTGGCTAAGTATGTTGTTAGTTTGTTGAGTGCATCTTTGCGGATGTTAGCTACTCGTCCATGCTGTCTGGCTAGTCTAATTACAGCTTTGTACCAGTTGTTTGAGTGTTTAACTTTTCTACTAAGTTGTCGTTGTAACTTAGCTAGTTTCTTTTGCGCTTTATGGTAAGGTTTAATACTGGAAAAAACCTTGCCATTGCTTAGAGTAGCTAAGGTTTTTACCCCTAAATCTACACCTATAACATCAGTTTTTTTTGGTTTTGTGTTTGGATGAAACTCAAAACCTAAACTAAGATACCACTCACCTGACTGTCTACTAATAGTATTTTTTTTAGTTGTTGCCTCTATAGGTTCATAAGTTTTGACAATACCAATAAAAGGTAATTTGTGACTCCATCCGTTTAATTCTATTGGTTTTCCACTGGTTTTCAATTGTGTTTGCGTAGCATTCCGTAGGAAAGGCATCATGTTTACCTTTCTTCTTAAATCTAGGATGTTTACCTATACCGTACGAAAAAAACTGTAGAAAATTGCAGTTGTTAAATTCTTGATATTGGATTAACCAATATAGGCTGTACGGCACAGCTCACTATTCCCTCGGCAGTAAAGCACTCTGGGAATTTCTTTCTGATAATTTGAAGACTACCATTGATATCCGCATTAATCACTTTACCAGTTCCACTTCTAAACAAACCACGTTTGACTCGTTTTCCCACATAATTTTCATGGCTTAAGGGCAATTCTAGGTCAAGTGCAGAAGTTTTACTCGTGTAACTTTCTTCCGTTTCAATGACTTTAATCCCAGCTAATTGACATTTATAAGTTATCTGTTGAATTAGCTTTGAGTGGGGTATTTGGGTAAAGTTTTGATTGTTTTTTTTACATAAGTTTGCACCTTGTTTCCAGTTATCATTTTGGCCGATGACTACAATACCAATTCTGTTAGTGACTAAATAATTCACCACTAATTTACTGGTGTTATGCAGATAATTCTCGACAAAACGATTTCGGTTGTAGGTTAACGCTTCAATCTTACGGCTAGTTTTTTTCTGGCTTTTGAGAACACTTTGGTACTTGGCTTTTCGCTTGTTATATAATTGATTGACACTTTTTAGCGGCTTCCCATTAATCAGCAGTGGTTTGACACCAGGCTTATTTGTAGATAGAGCTACCTTACGGTCAATCCCTAAGTCAATCCCAGCTACATATGTTGAGTGTATTTGTGGCTGAAGAGTTTTTTCACGCCACTACTTCAATTATATAGCAGGCAGTAGCAGGTACTATCCTCACTTCGATGACAGTATCCACAACTACAGGTATTTTGATTTCACTCATGGATAAGTGACAAATACCATCTAAAAGAGGGGCTTTATAGACTGATTCTTTGGAATATATAACTACATTCCTACCTTGAGTTTTATTTTTATACTTTGGTATTTTGGGTTTACCTAAAAACTTCCCTGGATGTTTTGACCATTCTTTGATTGCCTGAAAATAACCACGCCAAGTGGCAACCAAGCATTTGATTATTTGTTTTGATACCTTGGTTGGTAAGGCTCTGTAAGCATCACTCTCTTTGGTTGCATGGTATAGTTTGGTTAAATCCAGACTATGACCAGTACAGAAAAAATGCTGACGACAGTAATAATTAGCCAAATTATACAAGTTTTTTGACTTAAAGGCTAACTCATCACACACTCGCCAAAAGTTATGTGTTCGGTTAATAATATGTCTGTCAACAAGTCGCATTCATGCAGAATTATTTCATTTTTTTAGTTACCTGTTTAATATTAACACACATTTGTTACAAATACCAACTATTTTATACAATTTTCATTCAACAGTTAATCACCCCCAGTTATAACACCATCTGCTATAACCTGCGTGTTGAGCCAAGAGCGTTTTCTGTTTGTTATTAAGTTTGAGCTTGGTTCTGATGGATTTCATGTATGCGTATTGGCAGTCTGTCTAATAAATAGGGCTCTTTTTTAAGTTACTATATCGTTATTCTTTGATTAAGTCAATGCTCTCTGGTTAATTAGCTATTTGTTTTGTTGTTGTGGTTGTTTGATTAATTTGCTGTGGAATTAATTCTTTTACTAGCTCCCAGAAATATTCTATTGGAGGAATTTGTATCCGGTCGCTAGTTGTCACCACCACCACCTCACGACTCCAAACAGAATCTTTTATTGATGATACCTTAGAAGTAGTCGGAGTTACTCCTATTGTTTTTATGGCAAGGGTGGGGTCGAGTTTAACATCTATTAAAGCTGAATGAGGTAACAGAGCAATTAAATTTCCTTGTCGTACTACTCCTCGGAAAGCATCAAGGGTATTTAGTTCTAATGCTGCATTGAGTTTTGCTCCTAGTCGCTCGAATTGCTCTTTAACTAATCTTTGCATTCCGTAGCCATCTTTGAAGACTACTTGAGGATACCGAATAAGTTCGCTCCAGGGAATTTGCTCATATTTTGTGAGGGGATGGTTAGCTGCCATTAATACTTCTATCGGTTCAGTGTAGAGAACATCTACTAACATTTCTGGACTGGCAGTAAATAAGCGGTTATTCATTACTATTGCTATATCTACTAGACCGTCTTTGAGAACCTTCAAGGTGCGATCGCTTCCTAGAGCAGTTACTCGCAATTTTACTTCTGGGTAGTGGCGACAAAATCTTTGCAAAACTGGGGGGAGGTAAGCAGCACAAACAGAGTGAATAGCTGCAACACAAAGTTCTGGTTGTTTTCCGGCAAGCATTTCTGCTATTTCTTGGGTAGCAGTTTCCCAAGCTTGACAAATTTTCTTAGCGTAAGGCCATAAACATTCTCCTGCTAGGGTGAGTTTGGCTTGACTGCTACGGTGGAATAGGGGAGTACCCACTTCATTTTCTAAAGCTTGAACTTGTCGGCTAACTGTTGATTGAGTGACGTTACATATTCGCCCTGCTTGTTGAAAGCTACCCGTTTCTGCAACACAAAGAAATGCCTGCAACTGCTCTAAGCGCATAGAATTTTGATTCAACTATTATTTACCAATCTTCTACTATAGCAGATTTACTCTTTTCATTTAGTAGACTATGATACATCTTCTCAAAATCAATTATACCAAATCTCAAAAAGTTTTATATCTTTAGTAATGGGGAGCTAGGGAGATGGGGAGATGGGGAGATGGGGAGATGGGGAGGTAGGGAGATGGGAAGATGGTAATCAAATATAGCATTAAGTACCTAAGCAAAATTATTTACCTATCCCAATTCTCTGCGCTCTTTAGAAATTCAAGAATTCAACTTGTATAAATGTGTAATTAATTTTGCACAACCACTTACTATTTAGAAATGGTATTAGGTAACAGTGGTAAGAATTTTAGATTTTATCATATTTGATTATATTTTTGGTTTGAAAAATCCTGCAAAAAAAAATCTTTGTTTGTAGTTGCACTTTAGCACTGTAAGAATCAGACCTCTAACTACAGGCTTTTCTTTTTTCTGTAGAATAATAATAGTTTTTATTCCTATTATATTATACTAGTTTAAAAAATAATGCTTGTGGATATATATGCCTATCCTTCTCTTTTAATTACTGCATTATAGATGAAAATGAGATTTTATGGCACAATATAAATACTTGAATTTAATAGGAGTTTTTGATGGTATTTAATTGGTTAAAAACACAGTCTATTCCTAGGAGTATCCTCATTTCATTAGGCCTTAAAACAGCTCAATTACAGCAGAGAAAAATCAGTAAATTTAAACAAAAATTAGCTTTATTTAAAATTTATAAAAACTACTCGATATTGATTGCTGGATTAACTATATTATCACCTATTTTTACCACTCTTTCTGCCTCTGCTGCTGAAAATCTTATAATTTCTATTCCTGCTCTTGATATTACAGATCCAATCGTAGTTTCCCTGCCACCTTTTCAATTAAAAATACCAATTGAATCTATCGAAAGGTTTGCTAAAGAAGGAGAATTTAGTGAAGAATTTAGCTTTTATTCTGAGCTGCTAACAACAGAAGAAACAAAAGAAATACAGACAGTTCTGAAAAAACAAAAACAAGAACTAAGAGAACTTTTTCAAGAGCGCTTTGATGTTAATCCTACTATTGTCAACACATTTATGGAAGAACCGGCAGGACAAGAAATTCTGAAAAGATTAGGTAAAATATTGAAAACTGGAGAAAACAAGAATGGTAGTGCAGCTCTCCAAACAGCTTTCCAGTTAGCTATTGAAGAACCAGATGGTTTAACTATTATTAATTTGTTGAAAAAATTTCCTGGAGATTTGTTAATAGAACTTGAAGAAGGTATCAATTTAACTGAAGAATTAATCAAGAGATTTGTAGAAGAACGCTTGATTGTAACAGAACTACAAAGTCAAGTTAAAGAACGATCGCTTAGTGAGAATAAAGTTGATTTTAATAATTTTCCAGATTTAAGGCAACCAGGAAATATAAAATGGGAAAAACAATCTATTACCTTTAGAAATCCTAATCGCGATCGCTCTTCTCCAGCAAATATTTATTTGCCCAAAAGTTCTGGAAATAAATTAATTCCTGTGATAGTTATTTCCCATGGTTTAGGTTCAGACATTAATAGCTTTGCCTATCTTGCCGAACATTTAGTCTCTCATGGTTTTGCAGTAATAGTACCAGAACATATTGGTTCAAGTGCAGAAAAACTTGAAAATTTCTTTGCAGGTTTTAGCAGACCTGTAGATGGAATGGAATTTATTAATCGCCCACTAGATATAACATATTTACTGGATGAATTAGAGGCAAAAATCAACTCCGATCCAATTTGGCGAGGTCAGCTAAATTTTCAACAAGTGGGAATAGTAGGTCAATCTTTTGGCGGTTATACTGCTTTAAGTCTTGCAGGTGCTCCCCTAGACCTAGAAGATTTACGAAAAGATTGCCAATCTGAAGATACTAAATTTATCTTTAATTTATCTCTATTATTACAGTGTCAAACCAGTAATTTACCAGCAGAAATAACTAACAATTTACGAGATGAACGTATCACAGCAGCTATTGTAATAAATCCAATTAGTAGTGGTGTATTTGGACCTCAAAAAATTAGTAAAATTGCAATACCTTTGATGATTGTTGCTAGTACTAGAGATATTTTTGCTCCACCAATTCCAGAGCAAATTTATCCATTTATAAGTTTAACTACTAAAGAAAAATATTTAGTTATTAGTGAACCAGCAACTCATTTTTCGTTTATTGCTGTAGAAGAAGAAGAGGAAGTTTCTCTAGAACTACCAATGAAATTAGTTGGTCCCGATCCTAATTTAGCTTATCCTTTTATGCAGGCACTAAATTTAGCATTTTTTCAAGCTTATCTGACCAATCAATCTCAATCTTTACCATATTTAAGTGGGTCTTATCTACAATATATTAATCAAGAACCATTTACTTTTAGTGTATTACAGTCTCTCACAGAAGAGGACTTACAAAAGGCGATCGACAATTTTTCCGAACGATTTAGTAATAAGTAATCGTGCAAAATAAATTTCCTAATTAGACATCTCCATAAAAGAGGGAGTAGGGGAAAGAATTGATGAATAAGAGTACAAGAGTACGATAATTGATTTTATTTTTTATAATTGGAGGTGTCTATTAGGCTAAAATCCTGATCGTAAGGTAATTGGATGTATATGCAATTAGACGGATTTGATATGAGCTTTTAACAAGGCTAGTTTCATCCAAAGCTTTTTCTAATTCTGGAGTTATTTTTAGGCGATAGAACTCCGTTCCGCTGCGCGATCGCTCCACAGCCTCAAATAGTCAAAATCTAATATTTTGCATCTGGCTTTAAGAGCACCCAAAATATCACACCATTGTTTTTGAGAATATGGGAATAGCAAAAAAATACTACATCTGATTAATATGAGAACCGCTATATAAAGCTATATAAACCAGTGCATTGACTAAATTTTTTGGCCTTTTCCCTCACAAACCGTTCCTAATAAAGGAACCATCACCTCATCAGAGTTAACCCCCAAAGCTGATCTGCCTTCTTCGCGAGACTTCTGTGCTGCCTCTTTTAACTATTCCAAATCCAAGCTGATGTCTATTGTAAAAATAGTATTGATCTGATAAATTCGGTCTGGTGATTTCACTTTTACTATAATTGATTTATGACTAAAAAACTGGTAGCAGTATTGGCTGTATTGATTGCCATCCTCGCAATTACAGTGGCCCCGGCTGCTCAGGCTTGCACCCGGGCTGTCTACAAAGCTGGTGACGCTAGGATAGTTACCGGGCGAACTTTGGACTGGACCGAAGACCTTTACAGCGATTTATGGGCATTTCCCAAGGGGATGCAACGTAATGGTGGGGTTGGACCAGACTCGATCAACTGGGTCTCGAAATATGGCAGTATTATTACTTCAGGTTACGATATCGGCACCGCTGACGGCATGAACGAAGAAGGTCTAGTTGCCAATGTCCTCTATCTTGCAGAAGCAGATTACGGCGATCTCGACGGTAAGCCAGCCTTATCAGTTGGAGCCTGGGGCCAATACGCCTTGGATAATTATGCCAACGTCGCCGAGGCAGTTGAAGGACTGAGTACCGAACCATTCCGGATTATTGCACCCGATTTGCCCAATGGCAGCAGCGCCGGCCTGCATCTGTCGCTGTCCGACGAGACTGGAGACTCAGCGATCTTTGAATACATTGATGGCAAGTTAGTTATCCATCATGGGTCGGAATACGACGTGATGACCAACTCGCCTATATATGACGATCAGATTCCGCTCAATGCTTATTGGAAGGATATCGGAGGTCTGACTTTCCTGCCTGGCACAAACCGCGCCTCGGATCGGTTTGCCCGCGCTAGCTATTACTTAGGTGCCGTGCCGAAATTTAACGATCCTCGCGAGGCTGTTGCCGCAGTGTTCAGCATTGTCCGCAACGCTTCTGTGCCACTGGGTATTACCGACGAGGATCAACCAAACATAGCCTCTACCATTTGGCGGACGGTCTCGGATCAGAAGAGCCTCACCTACTATTTTGAATCCACTATCAGCCCAAATGTTTTCTGGGTAGAGATGGATAAGCTAAACCTTCAGGAGGGGGCAGAACCGATGAAGTTGGAATTGAAAGGTCATCCGATCCTCGTCGGGGAAGTTTCGGCAATGTTCGAGCCAGCCGATCCCTTCCCCTGGCTTGCACCATAGATATTTTCATTAATGGATAATGGATAATTACCTCGGGTTTTAACCGTTACGGAATTGAATATCAGGAGATATTATTTCTTTTTTTTCCCCTTACAGCGTTTTTCATTTGGGTAGACCACAGTAGGGACGTTCCATGGAACGTCCCTACAAGGTTTAATGTGTGAAGATGTGGTTCATCAATTTGAAAAGCGCTGTAAAAGGGGAGGCTTTAAACCAGAATTATTTAATTATTAATTATTAATTATTAATAATTCGGTAATAGTGAGACTTTAGTACAAAATAAGACTTTGATACTCCCTGCCGTAAAGTGCGGGGATTATTAAGCAGTTCAAAACTGAACTCTTAAAAGTACTATTTTTGTTGTGACGATGTGGTTCAGAGATCGGCAAAAGCACTGCAATAAATTTTATTCACATATTTGCTTCAGTAAATCATAAAATGGCTGCCAATTATCCTCTACTGTAATAGGTTCCCATACTGATTCAATAATAGGCCGAATTAAACTTTGTTGAGGATTATATTGTTTCAACCTTTCCGCCATTGCTTTTAACTCATCATTAGAATAAGTCTGTAATAAATGATAATAATATTGTCGCCACGGCTCAATTAATTCTGATTGTTCAAAATCAGCAAAAATTTGATTAATATCATCACGCCAATGTAGAGAAAATTCTTTTCTCAATCCTAAAAAGAAATCGTGATACCCAACCTGAGAACTTTCCAGCAGTTTAATAGTTAGCTGAAGTAACTTTTCTGCATCTGTTTCTGGCAACTGCTCAAACCCTAATCTATTTATCATTAACTTCCGATATTCAAGCAGATAAACATCATCAAATTCATCTAAACTTGCCCTCATATTTTCTCGGTCAATAACTGCAGCTAATGCGTCTTGAAGTAAGTGTAAATTTGACTTACAAACTAAAGGTTGATGACTGTAACGATAAAGACCAGAATAATCAAAATAAGCTGCTGTAAATTTGGGGTCATAAGTGGGAATAAAAGCATAAGGACCATAATCAAAACTTTCCCCAGTAATTGACATATTATCAGTGTTTAATACACCATGACAAAATCCCGCAGCCATCCATTGAGCTACTAATTTCGCAACTCTTTTTACTAATTCTGAGTAGAATAAAAAATAGCTATCGCTCTGTTCTTTTAATTCAGAATAATAATAATCAATTACATGATCTAATAGCTTTTTAGTTAAGTCGGGACGTTTGAAAAAATACAACCTTTCAAAAGTACCAAACCGGATATGAGAACTACTAAAACGTACCATCACCGACGAACGAGTAGGAGAAGGTTCATCTCCACGCCATAACCCCTCCCCAGTTTCAATCAAACTAAAACATCGAGAAGTACGTACCCCGTGACGATGTAACATTTCGGCTGCTAATACCTCTCTGACCCCTCCCTTGAGAGTCAGTCTACCATCTGCACTACGAGAATAAGGTGTTCTACCAGAACCCTTGGTGCCAAAATCATATAATTCACCATTTACCCCACGCACTTGACCATAAAGAAAACCCCTACCATCTCCTAAATAAGGATTATATTCACCAAATTGATAACCGTGATAACGTAGAGCTAAAAAAGGTCCGACACAATGAAATTTACCAAAAGCTTCAATAAAATGTTCATCCTTAACATCTTCAGGAGTTAATCCTATTTTAGGCAGCAATTTATCATTACGAAACCGCAAAATATGTTGGGGAAATTCAGCAGCAAGTACTTCATCATAATAGTCACCACCTAAAGCTTGGATGGCAAATTCATAGTTGAGCGAAAGGAGAGGATTAGACATTTTTTTCCAAGTCAAAAGTTATAAGTCAAAAGTCGTAGGGGCGAATGGCATTCGCCCTCTTTTTTTAGTCCGAAGCGACCGACAGGGTTTGTGCAGCATTCCGGAACGGAAAGCAATCTCACTCAAATTCTAGTTTTTCGTACCTCATTCGTAAGTCCTAATATTTTTTTTACTGCTTTTTAATACATTCACTTCTGCTCAAATTTATAGTCTACTTCTTATAGTTAAAGTTTTACAAATATGATTATATTATTATGAAGGAAATGAGAAAATTGGAAGAATGCTATCTTCTCAAGAATTTTAATCTCTATATTGTTGAAGATACTGCAATAGTTGATAATTTGCTAGAAATTATTACCAAAATATATTTTCCGGTAGTCCTGCAACCTTAACAGTATTGATTGAAATAAGGATAAATTACCTAATTATGTTAGCTGTTATTACCTCTCCCCATCTCCCCATCTCCCCATCTCCCCATCTCCCCATCTCCCCATCTCCCCATCTCCCCACCTCCCCCTCTCCCCCTCCCCCCCCCCCCCCCCCCCCCACACCCCCCCCCCCCCCCCCCCACCCCCCGCCCCTCTTAATCCTCCAACTCCTATACCGCNTTATATATTTGTAGCTTAATAGAGATAAATCTTCGATTCAATAAATACAGAAAAATGTAAATAAATAAGGAGATAAGGGGATAAGGAGATGGGGAGATGGGGAGATGGGGAGATGGGGAAATGGGGAGATGGGGAGATGGGGAGATGGGGAGATGGGGAGATGGGGAGATGGGGAGATGGGGAGATGGGGAGATGGGGAGATGGGGAGATGGGGAAATATTTGGTAATGGTTGAAGATAGAACATTTTTTTATACCGAATTAAACGGATTTGATATTATTCCAAGGTATTTTAGTTTCCAATAGCTACAATCCTTATAGAACAAGGTTTTTGGTAATTTTTTAAGTTATAAAGCGACAAGTCTATTAGAGTTGTTGGGAATTAAGCTAAAAAAATGGCTAAAACCCTTATTAGTCAACGTTTATAGAACCCATTTGAGGTCTATATAATTATGGTAGTCAAATCTTTTCGCGCATCAATGAGTGAGGAACAATCATCAGCAAGGAGTGTTGAATTTTTTATATTATTTCTCCCCACATCTACCCTCTATCCTCTTACCTCTATCCTCTTACCTCCTGTCTCCTGTCTCCTGTCTCCTGTCTCCTAGCTCAAAAAACTTAATATTGATGAAGATACCAAATGGGTTCTATAGATATCAAATTGGTTTTATAAAGTGACAAGTCTAATAATTAGTCTTTTTTCGTTACCCTAATAGTATAGTAACTTTTATTAAAATTAGGCCATGAAACGCATTGTCTTAATCGCTGGTTTTGAATCTTTTAACGCAGGTTTATACCGTCAAGCTGCTCAAATGGCAACTTCCCAATGTCCAGATTTAGATATCCAAGTATTTAGCGATCGCGCTCTTTCCCAACAACCAGAAATGGTCGCTACTGCTCTGGAAAATGCTGATGTTTTTTTCGGCAGTCTGCTTTTTGACTACGACCAGGTGTTATGGTTGCGCGAAAGAGTACAAAATATTCCCATCCGTCTTGTTTTTGAGTCAGCACTAGAATTAATGGCATTAACAAAATTGGGAAAATTTATTATTGGCGACCAACCCAAAGGAATGCCAAAACCAGTCAAATTTATTCTCAGCAAATTTTCCAGTGGGAGAGAGGAAGACAAACTTGCGGGTTATATCAGTTTCCTGAAAACAGGTCCGAAATTACTCAAATTTGTACCAGTGAAAAAAGTGCAAGACCTCCGCAACTGGTTGATAATTTACGGTTATTGGAATGCGGGGGGTACAGAAAACGTTGCTGCGATGTGTTGGGTGTTGGCAGAAAAATATTTAGATTTAAAAGTTGGAGAAATACCCCCACCAGTGGAAACTCCCAATATGGGTTTACTGCATCCAGACTACCAGGGTTATTTTGAGTCTCCCAAAAAATATCTGGAATGGTATCGCCAAGAAAAACAAACTTCTCCCACTCCCGTTGTTGGAATTTTGCTTTACCGCAAACACGTCATTACCAAACAACCATACATTCCTCAACTTATCCGCAAATTTGAAGAAGCAGGTTTAACACCTCTACCCGTATTTATCAACGGAGTCGAAGGTCATGTCGCCGTCAGAGACTGGATGACCAGCGCTTCAGAAATTCAAAAGTCAAAGGTCAGAAAGCATGAAAGTCAAAAGTCAAAAGTCAAAATGCAAAAGTATGATGAAATTCCAAAGTATGATTCTCCTGAAACAGGACTTACGCAAATTAACCTTGAAAACCACAGATGTAGGGGCGAATGGCATTCGCCCTCACTAGATTTAAAGTCAAAAGTCAAAAGTAAAAAGTCTGATTCTGTTAAACCAATACTTTCCCTTTCTCCCGAAGCAGTAGAAGTCGATGCAGTCGTTTCAACTATTGGTTTTCCTTTGGTGGGTGGTCCTGCGGGTTCCATGGAAGCAGGACGACAAGTGGAAGTTTCCCAACGCATTCTCACTGCCAAAAATGTTCCCTATTTTGTCGCAGCACCCCTACTCATTCAAGATATTTATTCTTGGACGCGCCAAGGTGTGGGAGGTTTGCAAAGTGTCGTTTTATATGCACTGCCAGAATTAGATGGAGCGATCGACCCCGTTCCCCTGGGTGGTTTAGTGGGAGAAGATATTTATTTAATTCCCGAACGAGTGAAACGTCTCACGGGTAGAGTCAAAAATTGGATAAAACTGCGTCAGACACCCCCCGCAGAAAGAAAAATAGCCGTTATTCTCTATGGTTTTCCTCCCGGTTATGGCGCCACAGGTACAGCAGCGTTGTTAAATGTGCCGCGTTCGCTCCTGAAATTCCTCCACGCTCTGAAATACCAAGGTTACGACGTTGGAGAAATTCCCGAAGATGGGGAAGAACTTATCCGTCAAATTAAAGAAGCAGATGAAATTTATTCTTCTTCCTCTTCCTCCCCCCATAATTCAGATCCAGTGCGAGCATCTTGCTCGCGTCCTTCATCTTTATCACATTCTTCATCCTCACGTTCTTCATCCTCACATTCTTCATCCCCGCATCCTTCTCAAGTCAATATTAAAAGTCTCGAAAAATGGTTAGGATATCTATCAACAACTCGCATGGAAAAACAATGGGGAAATCTCACCCGCACGGGTATAAAAACCGATGGTGAAAATTTCCATATTGGCGGCATTAAATTAGGAAATATTTGGCTAGGAGTACAACCACCCCTCGGAATTTCCGGCGACCCCATGCGCCTAATGTTTGAAAGAGATTTAACACCCCATCCCCAATATGCAGCTTTTTATAAATGGCTGCAAAATGAATTTCAAGCTGATGCAGTTGTTCACTTTGGAATGCACGGAACAGTGGAATGGTTGCCCGGTTCGCCCTTGGGAAATACTGGTTATTCTTGGTCAGATATTCTGTTAGGAAATATGCCACATCTATATATATATGCTGCTAATAATCCTTCCGAATCTATGTTGGCAAAACGTCGGGGTTATGGAGTATTAATTTCTCATAATATTCCGCCTTATGGTCGGGCAGGTTTATATAAAGAATTAGTCAGTTTGCGAGAACTAATTTCTGAATATCGGGAAGACCCACAGAAAAATTCAGGGTTGCGAGAACCAATTTTTAAGAAAATTATTGATACTGGTTTAAATTCAGATTGCCCGTTTGAGTATGGCAAAAAATTAGGAATTGAATTTACTTCAGAAAATGCGCATATGTTTAGTGCAGATGTAGTTAATCCCTATTTTTTGGAAGTTTATGAATATTTGCAGGTTATAGAACAAAGATTATTTTCTTCTGGTTTACATACTTTGGGGGAAGTTCCGAATGAGGAGGAATTAAAATCTTATTTGGAGGCTTATTTGGGGGAAGAAATTGCAGGGCGAGACACGGATTTGGGGCACGGATATACGGATGATGATGTTAAGAATGATGCTGAAAATATGCGGAATTTGTTGGTGGAAAATGCTGATAAGCTAGACTCGGATTTTGGGCAGGGATATACGGATGATAATGTTAAGCAAAGTGTTAAAAATATTCGGAATTTGTTGATGCAAAATACTGACGAACTAACTAATCTTTTGCGCGGATTAAATGGAGAATATATTCCTGCTGCTCCAGGAGGAGATTTATTAAGAGATGGTCCGGGAGTTTTGCCAACAGGTCGAAATATTCATGCTTTAGACCCCTATCGAATGCCCTCTCCCGCTGCTTATGAAAGAGGGCGAGAAATTGCTAGGAAAATTATTAATCAACATCTGGAAGAAAATAATAATTATCCCGAAACTGTAGCAGTAATGTTATGGGGTTTAGATGCTATTAAAACCCGTGGCGAATCAATCGGAATTTTATTAGAATTAGTAGGTGCTGAACCAGTCAAAGAAGGTACGGGTAGAATCGTTCGTTATGAATTAAAGACTTTAGCTGAAGTCGGTCATCCCCGCATTGATATTTTAGGAAATTTATCAGGAATTTTCCGAGATAGTTTTGTCAATATTATCGAACTATTAGACGATCTATTCCAGCGAGCAGCAACTGCAGACGAACCTGTGGAACAGAATTTTATCCGCAAACACGCCTTAGCATTGCAAGCGCAAGGTATAGAAAATGTTTCGGCACGGTTATTTTCCAATCCTGCTGGTGATTTTGGTTCCTTAGTCAATGACCGAGTTGTCGATGGTAACTGGGAGTCAGCAGATGAATTGGGCGATACTTGGCAAGGACGAAATGTCTTTAGTTACGGTCGTCAGGATAAAGGTCAAGCACGACCAGAAATTTTGCAAGAGTTGTTGAAAGGTTGCGATCGCATCGTTCAAGAAATTGATTCGGTGGAGTATGGTTTGACAGACATTCAGGAATATTATGCTAATACTGGTGGGTTGAAATTGGCAGCAGAGAAACAAAGGGGTAAAAAAATAAGTGCGAGTTTCGTCGAAAGTTTCTCCAAAGATACCACCCCCCGAAAATTAGAAGACTTGTTGCGGATGGAATATCGCACAAAATTATTGAATCCAAAATGGGCAGAAGCAATGGCAAATCAAGGTAGTGGGGGAGCTTACGAGATTTCCCAACGAATGACCGCATTGATAGGTTGGGGCGGTACAGCTAATTTTGCTGATAATTGGGTTTATGACGGTGCTGCTGAAACTTATGCTTTAGATGCAGAGATGGCGCAGAAATTGCGGGAAGCAAACCCAGAAGCATTTCGCAATATTATTGGGCGGATGTTGGAGGCGAACGGACGGGGTTTTTGGGAAGCAGACGAGGAAAAGTTGGAGAAATTGCGAGAATTGTATGATGTAGCAGATGAGGAAATTGAAGGTGTGAGTAGGTTGGGTTAAGCGTATCTCGCAACCCAACAAACAAAGATAGTGTTGGGTTTATTCTGCGGAGCAGCTCCGCTAACGTTGCCTCAACCCAACCTAAAAAACTTATCAGAGTGGATACAACCGGATTTAGTATTAGGTGGGTAATTAGGGCTTGCTGATTAAATCTAAAAGCATTGACATATAAAGACAAGTGCCTTTTTGGGGTCTGTAATACCTTGGTTTTCAGCTCTTCATGCTCATGCATGGAGCGTATTTTAGGCGCATAGTTAGGCAGAAAAATCATTCTTACAATTCTTTCTCCTACCTCTTCGCTCATTCCCATTTCTCCTGTCTCCTGTCTCCTGTCTCCTACAAAGAGCAAAAAGACTTTATGAGCGCAAACCCTAATTAGTAAATATACCCATGAAAACACTTCAAATTTTTCAATTATGGCCTAGTTTTTATGAAGATTTGATGAAGACCCAATAAAACTAATGACATTCTCTGTAAAAGTCTGGCATCATTTAGATAGAGTAAAATATTTATCAGTGCCTGGGTAAGCTACGTTTTATCTCTGAATTATTTGTGCAAAAAGGATTTAAGAACTTATGATTTCACTGTTGAAAAAATTGTCTGCTGTTGCTATTTGTACTACCGCTATTAGTTTGGTTGGCATGAAAGCTAACTTAGCTCAAGCATTAACTTTTGAATTGGATATTGAAGTAGGTAATAATTCATTCTCAGGTTTTTTAGATGTAGTTGATGACGCTTTTAATGATGATGTGCTTAATGAGCAAGAATTAGAGCAATTGGTTATAAACAATTTTGCTTTGGGAGGAAATTCTGTTTCCCTACCTACCCCCCTGATTTTTGATGATTTTACTGATTCAAGTTTTAATTTTTTAGAGTCAGAGCTTTTCAGCGATACAATAAATAATGTTAATGGGACACTGGTAAGTCAGACTTCTGATGGTTCTTTGTCTTTTTCTGTTTTATTTGGCGATAACACTACTGATAGCAATAACGAGCTAGAATTAGAAGTTGTATCTCCAATTTTGGCAGGTATCGGTGGTAGTTTCTCAATAAGTATTACTGAACAAGAGGCAGAACAGACAGATGTTTTGTCGATCGCCCTTACTCCTGTATCTACTCCTGTATCTACTTCTGTACCTGAACCTGCTTCAACATTGGGACTACTTGCAGTTGGTGCTGCTGGTGCTGTCTCTACACTGAAGCGCAAGCAAAAATAAAAAGCTGAGGCGTTGCTGAAGCTTGTGGATGATATTAATCTTAATTACTTAGGACTCAACCCACCCCTAATATAGAATCCGGTTGAATAGTTATTGTATCGTAGGGAGATGGGGAGATGGGGAGATGGGGAGATGGGGAGATGGGGAGATGGGGGGATGGAGAGATTGAAGTGTAGACACCAATTATGAACATATATTATATAACCGGATTGTATATAACTCCTCCCAGGAGAGGAAGTCAGAAGTCAGTAGGAAAGAAAGAATAAGAAAGAGGAGTAGAAGGAGAAAGTTTTTTTTTGCTGGGGCACAACTGGGTTAACGCGGAGCGCGGAACGGAGTTCTATCGGTAATTATCCGGACATGATATCATACCTCAAATCACCAACGCCAAAGCTGAGAATAAAAATCTGGTAGTGCGTCAAGGAAGTGTGGGAAGTGTGGGAAGTGTGGGGAGTGTAGGAAGTGTGGGGAGACACTCGAAAGTAGGAGGAATAATTGTACCTGTATCTTTCTGGGAAGTGTCTGCCCAAAGTCCTAACTTTTTGGTCTTAAAGGCTGAATTCTTTGCACTTTTTTCCCGACAACAATCCTAAAAAATTTATATATCAGTGCTTTTAGATTAGATTTGCCAGTCCTACTAGGGCGTTTCCCACACTCTACTAATGCACAACCAAAAATCTGAACTAATGTTTCAGGATCTAATTGAAGAACAATTATTAGCGATCGCTCTAACTATTATCTCGCGCCACTCTCTCCTGAATTCCTTGTTCCATAATGCGGATATTTTCTGGAATTGTTACACCTTCTTCAGTACAAACAGGAGGATATCGTTTAACTTCCACTCCTGGTGGAATACGAAAAAGAAACCGAATTGCTTCGATATCGTCTCGGTGTTCTAAAACGTAAGCTTTTAATTCAGCTTTAGTCATTTCTTCAAAATTAGGCTTCATAAAAAATACCATTCTCCACTTGGAGGAATCATAATATGCTCGGAAGTATTGTATTCCTTGGCGTTGGTAAATTCATGTATGATATTAATCTTAATTATTTAGGAGTCAGGAGTCAGGAGTCAGGAGTCAGGAGGGAAGAAAAAAGAAGAAACCCCGAGTAGAAGGAGAAAGTTTTTCGGGGAGCTTCAAGAATGCGCGAATTAAGAATGCGCGAATTTAGAATTACCTCTCCTTGAAAAGAAGAGGATTGGATTAAAAGGAATTTTTTTCTTCTCTTGGTCGATTGGATATGGCGAGGGGACCTCGCCATCCCTCGACCGCTTTTTTCTCCATGAATGGAGAGGCTTTATACCTTAATTTTTCGGTAAAGGTCATGGAGTTCTATCGCGCTCTTATCCGGACATGATATCATACCTCAAATTACCAACGCCTATTCCTTAATAATTAAAAACAATGGTATTAATAGTATAATTTTCTATAACTAATAACAATGGTATAATTACGTTAAATAAACCGTGAACTAGAATGCAACTTATAATACCGTATTTACGAAAAAGCCAACCTAGTAATAAACCAATTGGAAAAATTTGGGCAAACTTTACCCAGTTAGGACTAAGAGTACCTGTATGTCCAATAGTCCAAAGTATTGAAGTCACTAAAATTGCTAACCAGTAGCGAGAATGTCGCCAGTTTAGATGTATTGCTAAATAGTTTTGGATTCCTAAACGATAAATAATTTCTTCACCAAAAGCAGCAACGAGGAAAAATACAAAATTAGCAGCAGAATAATTTTCTGCCTTCATTTCGCCATCAAACAAACTCTTCATAGAGGAAGCAATTTCAGGGTTAGTAAACTTAAATAAAATAATAGAGTATAGTATGGATAATGTTGCAACAGCCAAAGTAGGAATCATAAATTGGGAAAGTTTCAGCAAATGGTCTTTAACTTTTCTTCTAGAAACATGAGTGTTTAAAGACAGCGGATAGGCAAGTTTGGTAGCATAGTCCATCCCAACTTTTGTAAAAATCATCATTTTCAAAGAATCAATTAATAGTGCAATAATAATTCCAAAAACTTTGGCTAATGATAAGCTTTTAATATCAAAATCTAATAAAATAGACAACAGTTGCATACTGAAAAGAATACCTGCAGCTAATAACCCATAGGAAAAGTAAGGTTGGAGATCAGAACGACGTTTGTGCCAAATAATCAAGAAGGCAAAAAAGAAAAATACTCCAGACAAACCCCAAATCAAGAAAAAAACTAAGTTAGTTGAATTCATAAATGTTTTATTAGTAGTTTTAGCAAGATTAATCTAATAAGTTTTATTCTAACGTTTAACATCTCGCTGAGTTGTATTTCCCAAATGTTGAGCTAATTCGACAAGACTTTCTGGTAAATCAAGTGTGATTTCAACTGTCATTTTTGATTTTTTTAGGTAATTTTTAGATTAAATTAAGGCTACTACTTGAAGAACAATGATTAGCGATCGCTCTAATTATTATTTCGCACAACCATTATTTGCTATTGGTTATCCGTCTGTATCAGGATAGATAATATCTGACTTAGTAATTGAATTTATTTCTTCCAAGATTATTCTCCAGAAAATTTTCCAAATTTTATTTTAACTTTAGCATTATTTTCTCACCTACAATAGTAAACAAACTGCCACCCAACAAAAACTGATATACAGAAATTAAAAAAAATATCCTGAAGTTGCATTTCACTCTAAGAAGAATAGACTATACATCACAAGATAGTTAAATAAATAAACATAAATTTATACTAGCTTGTCGATCTAATTAACTCTGAGAAAAAAATCATGCAAGACACTCAAAACAACGAACTATTTTCCGATATTTCCACTGAAGAATCTGCTACTATTAATGGTGGTTGTGGTTGTGATGGTTACCGTCGCGGTCGCTCTGTATATTATGACTACGGTCGCCCTCGCTACTACTATGATGGCTATGGATACAGTCGCTCTGTAAGCTATGGTCACCGTGGTGGCTATGGCTACCGTCGTAGTAGCTACCGTCGTGGTGGCTGCTACTAAAAGTTATATAATGGTGGAATTGTAACTTTGATTGATATTTAATTAAATGAGGCATCCATAATTTTATGGGTGCTTTTTTCTGATTTACTCCCTAGTCAACAGAAGTAGTTATGTGACGTTCTCCTACATCAAATCAAAGATTATGATGTAGGCATCCCTTCCTCACGGATAGGGCTTTCTGTTTCACAGGGAGTGCAACCACTTAACCCTCACCAGACAGAGATGATGAGACCCACCACCTTTTTGTACTCAACAATTCTGTACTCATCTAGTTCCCTCAAGAGTTTTACCTTTTCACGGGTTGACTAGAACTTCTGAATTGAACCCCATACTCTATGTTGTTTTCATGATTCTTTCAGGTGCGTACTACCGCTACTCCTGATGTAATTACAATAACACAAAAAAAGCACACAATGCAAGCTCTAAGTTGACGCTACGCGGTTTATTTGTTGGTCGGCAATTCCCCTCCTGTTGTACAAATGTTAACGGGAGACCCCTTGCCGACATCAAAGTTGGGATGAAATAAATCGTCAGTATAGTTATTTTTAATTTTTAATTTAAATCATTATGTTAGATATAGTACCAGTACCAATATTACCAAAAGCATCTAGCGATCGCGAAATCAATAATGTTAATAAATATCCATTAATTCTCCAGCAAAGTGAAGAAGATTGTGGGGCTGCTTGTTTGGCTTCTATTGCTAAATATCATGGTCGTAATTTAACAATAAATCGTATTAGAGAAACTATCGGTACTAATCAACAAGGAACTACTTTATTAGGTTTAAAACAAGGTGCAGATACTATTGGTTTTAATGCTAGGTCTGTCAAGGCAAATCCAGGAATTTTAGACCAAATTGAAAGTGCTCCTTTACCGGCAATTATCCATTGGCAAGGCTATCATTGGGTGGTTTTGTATGGCAAACAAGGAGATAAATATATTATTGCTGACCCTGCTCTTGGAGTTCGTTTTTTATCAAAAAAAGAATTAGCTGAAGCCTGGGGAGATTGGGTTTGTTTATTAGTAGAACCTGACCCAAAACGCTTTTTTTCTGAAGCTGATGAAAAAGTCAGTAATATTAGTAGATGGCTGAGACGAGTTTGGTATTATCGGCAAATTATTATTCAGGTATTTATACTAAATATTGTCTTAGGTTTACTTTCTATTGCTTCTCCTTTTTTGGTACAAATTCTGACTGATGATGTGCTAGTTCGGGGTGATTTTCAGTTACTTACCAGTGTGGTAATTGCTGTGATTGTGATGAATGTTTTTAGCAGTTGTTTGGAATTAGTTCAATCTAATATGATTGCTCATTTTGCCCAACGTTTAGAGTTAGGGTTGGTGATGGAATTTGGGCGAAAAATTTTGAGTTTACCATTGAAGTATTATGAGACGCGACGGAGTGGTGAAATTGTTAGTAGGTTGACCGATATTAAAGAAATTAATCAGTTGGTTTCTCAAGTAATTGTCAGTTTACCTAGTCAATTTTTTATTGCTTTGGTTTCTTTGACTGTAATGTGTATTTACAGTTTTTCCCTGAGTATAGTTGCTATTTTTATGGCAGTAATTATGACTTTATCCACTATTGCTTTATTGCCGATATTGCAGCAAAAAACTAGAAGTTTATTTGCTTTAGAGGCAGAAAATCAGGGTGTTTTAGTAGAGACTTTCAAGGGAGCAATGACTCTCAAAACTACCTCTAGCTCTCCTCAATTTTGGGAGGAATTTCAAGGCAGATTTGGTAAGTTAGCTAACTTGAGTTTTAGAACTACTCAGATTGGGATTGTGAATGATACTTTTTCAGGTTTAGTTAGTAATATTGCTAATATTTTTCTCTTGTGGTTTGGCAGCAATTTAGTCATCGCTCAAGAATTAAGTATCGGTCAATTATTGGCTTTTATTACTATGAATCAATATGTGTCAACTTTGGTTACGACTTTGGTAGGATTGATGGATGAATTGACCAGAGTTCAGACTGCCACGAAACGACTTTCTGAAGTAATTGATTATCCACCAGAAGTAGATAAAAATCATCAAAAACCCGATGCAAAAATTAGTCCTAAAGCCGATATTATTTGCTCCAATATTAGTTTTCACTATGCTGGCAGAATTGATTTATTAGAAAACTTTTCTGTGAAATTTCCTGGTGGTAAATCTATCGCTTTAATTGGTGAATCTGGTTGTGGTAAAAGTACCTTGGCAAAATTAATTGCTGGTTTGTATCCGGTCCAGTCTGGTAATATTCAGGTTGGGATTTATAATCTGCAAGATTTAGATATAGATTCTTTTAGAAAGCAGGTAGTTTTAGTTCCTCAAGATGCTCATTTTTGGAGTCGTTCGATTATTGAAAATTTTCAATTAGCATTACCTGGAGTAACTTTTGAACAAATCGTTAAAGCTTGTCAAATTTCTGGAGCTGATGAATTTATTAGTCGTTTACCTGATAAATATCAAACAGTTTTAGGAGAATTTGGAGCAAATATTTCTGGCGGACAAAGACAACGTTTGGCAATAGCAAGAGCTATGGTTAATGACCCTGCTGTATTAATTTTGGATGAATCAACTTCTGGTTTAGACCCTGTTAGTGAGGCCGAAGTTTTGGAGAATTTATTGTTGCATCGACGGGGTAAAACAACAATTTTTATTAGTCATAGACCAAAAGTAATTAGTCGGGCTGAATGGATTGTTTTATTAGATAATGGTAAGTTAGAATTGCAAGGTTCTGTAGCTTCTCTACGGGCAAAACATGGGAATCATTTAGATTTTTTGAACTCTTAAATTTATAGTCATTCTAGTTAAGATTGAGACAAGGGTTTCTTGCCTTGAAAGAGTTTCAGCCGAAAAAGTGTTCCAGTCTTATTCAGAATGACTATAGTTGCCAGCGACTTTGTTGCATGAAAGTATATAGCTGCGACTAGACTCCCGATATGTACAACAATAATGCGCGGAAACTGCTGTAATATCATGTCCGGTTGAACAGTGATAAATAAATAACTATGGAGGAGTCAGGAGTCGTAGGGGCGATTCGCGTTTGCGGAGCATGACCTTAGGAAATTGCCCCTACAGGAGTCAGGAGGGAAGAAAGAAGAAGAACTGGAGTTGAAGGAGAAAGTTTTTTTATAACTAATTATCCGGACATGATATAACTATTGGACAATAGTTAAATCAAACATTAATCTTCCTCAACTGAGCGATCGCTTCCTGTGACTGTATCTAAATCAAAATAACTATTGGACAATAGTTAAATCAAACATTAATCTTCCTCAACTGAGCGATCGCTTCCTGTGACTGTATCTAAATCAAAATAACTATTGGACAATAGTTAAATCAAACATTAATCTTCCTCAACTGAGCGATCGCTTCCTGTGACTGTATCTAAATCAAAATAACTATTGGACAATAGTTAAATCAAACATTAATCTTCCTCAACTGAGCGATCGCTTGACTGTGACTGTATATAAATCAAAATAACTATTGGACAATAGATAAATCAAACATTAATCTTCCTCAACTGAGCGATCGCTTCCTGTGACTGTATCTAAATCAAAATAACTATTGGACAATAGTTAAATCAAACATTAATCTTCCTCAACTGAGCGATCGCTTTGCTGTGACTGTATATAAATCAAAATAACTATTGGACAATAGTTAAATCAAACATATCCGCAAAACTCAGCGATCGCTTCCTGATGACTGTATCTAAATAAAAATAACTATTGGACAATAGTTAAATCAAACATATCCGCAAAACTCAGCGATCGCTTCCTGTGACTGTATATAAATCAAAATAACTATTGGACAATAGATAAATCAAACATTAATCTTCCTCAACTGAGCGATCGCTTCCTGTGACTGTATATAAATCAAAATAACTATTGGACAATAGATAAATCAAACATTAATCTTCCTCAACTGAGCGATCGCTTCCTGTGACTGTATATAAATAAAATAACTATTGGACAATAAATAAATCAAACATATCCACAAAACTCAGCGATCGCTTCCTGATGACTGTATATAAATCAAAATAACTATTGGACAATAGTTAAATCAAACATATCCGCAAAACTCAGCGATCGCTTCCTGATGACTGTATATAAATCAAAATAACTATTGGACAATAGTTAAATCAAACATATCCGCAAAACTCAGCGATCGCTTCCTGATGACTGTATCTAAATAAAAATAACTATTGGACAATAGTTAAATCAAACATATCCGCAAAACTCAGCGATCGCTTTGCTGTGACTGTATATAAATCAAAATAACTATTGGACAATAGTTAAATCAAACATATCCGCAAAACTCAGCGATCGCTTCCTGATGACTGTATCTAAATCAAAATAACTATTGGACAATAGTTAAATCAAACATATCCGCAAAACTCAGCGATCGCTTTGCTGTGACTGTATATAAATAAAAATAACTATTGGACAATAGTTAAATCAAACATATCCGCAAAACTCAGCGATCGCTTTGCTGTGACTGTATATAAATCAAAATAACTATTGGACAATAGTTAAATCAAACATATCCGCAAAACTCAGCGATCGCTTCCTGTGACTGTATCTAAATCAAAATAACTATTGGACAATAGTTAAATCAAACATATCCGCAAAACTCAGCGAACGCTTGACTGTGACTGTATATAAATCAAAATAACTATTGTCCAATTTGAAATTACTTAAATAATATCAAATCCGTTTAATTCGGTATAAAAAATGTTCCATCTTCAACCATTACCAAATATTTCTCAAGCTCCCCTACTCCCCTACTCCCCTACTCCCCATCTAATTACCAACGCCTAAATTTTTTCTTAATTTTCTGTTCCGGCTCAATTTAATTGTGTAAACTTAATTGAGTAATCTGCTGCTTTCTATATTTCAATTTTAAGATGATAAAATTATCCAACTCCTTTCTTCGTAAATGGCGTTTTTTCCTGCTGTTATTGGTGGCGTTATTGGCAGTAAATTTGGGTCATGTTCAAGCTTCTGAGAAGTCACCACCCGAAGACTGGCAACTCCAGGGAACCTTGGCGTCGTTGGATGATTCTGACCCTGATGTTTGGGGTGAAGCCATGAAAAAAATTTCTGAGTATGACCTTAAGTCTACTGTTGAGATACCCTCAGAGCGGGTAGAACAAATTGGAAAATTGTTGAAGAATGAAGATTCGGAAGTCCGTCGTGCAGCAGCAATAGCAGTGGGTAATCTGGGGTTGGAGGCTAAACAATTGATTCCCCAGTTGCTACAGTTGTTCAGAGATGAAAATTGGCGTGTCGTTATGGCAGCAGCAAGAGCAGTGGGTAATCTGGAGTCGGAAGCTCAAGAATTGATTCCCCAGTTAGAGCAATTGTTGACGAATAAATATTGGCGTATCCGTGCTGCAGCAGTAACAGCAGTGGGTGAGATGGGGTCAGAGGCTAAACAATTGATTCCCCAGTTGCAGCAGTTGTTGAGCGATGAAAATTCCGATGTTCGTAGAGCAGCAGCAATAGCAGTGGGTAACTTGGTGTCAGAGGCTAAAGAATTGATTCCTCAGTTGCAACAGTTATTGAGCGATGAAAATTCGAATATCCGTTACGCAGCAGTAACAGCAGTGGGTAATCTGGGATGGGAAGCCAAAGAATTTATTCCTCAGTTACAGCAGTTGTTAACGGATAAAAATTCAAATATCCGTTACGCAGCAGTAACAGCAGTGGGTGAGATGGGATGGGAGGCCACAGAATTTATTCCTCAATTGCAGCAGTTGTTGACGGATAAAAATTGGCGTGTCCGTGCTGCTACAGTAACAGCAGTGAGTGAGATGGGATGGGAGGCCCAAGAATTGATTCCTCAGGTGGAGCAGTTGTTCAGCGATGAAGATTCGGATGTCCGTAGAGCAGCAGCATGGGCAGTGGGTGAGATGGAGTCCGAGACTGCTAAAGAATTGATTCCTCAATTGGAGCAGTTGTTCAAAGATAAAGATGAGCGTGTCCGTGCTGCCACTGCAAGAGCAGTGGGTAATCTGGGGTCGGGGGCTAAACAATTGATTCCTCAGTTTCAGCAGTTGTTGAGCGATGAAGATTCGGATGTCCGTAGAGCAGCAGCAACGGCAGTGGGTAATTTGGGGTCGGAGGCTAAACAACTTATTCCCCAATTGTTGGATTTGTTGAGGGATGAAGATTCGGATGTCCGTAGAGCAGCAGTAACGGCAGTGGGTAATTTGGGGTCGGAGGCTAAACAACTGATTCCCCAATTGTTGGATTTGTTGAGGGATGAAGATTCTGAGGTTCGTGAAGCAACAGCAAAAGCACTAGGTCAGATGGGCAAATTTAATACTCAGCAGATTTTACAAGTTTTGAATGCAACTCATAGAAACAGAGATCAAAAAGCAGGAATTCGTTTTCTAGCTTACTTTACCAGTGGAGGAGAATCTGATACGGTTACCTTAATTCAATGGTTGGGTTCACCAAAACGATATCCCGATCTAATAGATAATTTTGGTGAGGAACAATCTATTAGTAGGGAAGAGGGCAAAAAAGTTTTAGAGATTTTTGCTGATGCTTGGGAAGAAAGCGAATCCATAGAATTAGAACAAGTAAGGGACTTACGTTCTGAATTGAAAGCACAGATTAATAAAGTGTTTAAAAATGTGAATTGGCAACCAGAAGATATTGCCTTACTTAAGAGACACTACGACAATCTTCAAGATGAAGACATCAAAGCTAAAATAGATGCCTTGCAAGGAATACAATGATTTTCTTAATCAAATTAATTGTTATATTTTTTAGCAGTAACTGCAAACTCAAGCAAATTAGATTCATATTTATCTCCGGCAACATTTGCAAAAAACTCATTAACAACAAAGCCATTAATTTCTAATTCATTTTTTAGTGTTTCTTTACTGAAATACTGTAGCCAGTTGTAAACAATACGTTTTTTGTTTTTTTCAATGATTGTGTATTTGTCTAAACTTACTTTTTCGATTTCATATATGAATAAATTTACAAAACAATAGTATTCTTCTGACGACCAAAAATTATTTAGATGATTATGTTCATAAAATGCTGACTCTTGTTTTTTGTTGAAACTTTTTATTGAATAGACATCAAGTAAAAGAGAACCATTCTGTTTTAGTAGCGATGAAAATTTTTGAAGTAGTGTTTTCCTTTGTTCTGGACTCAGTGCACAAAAATCACACATTATCATGGTGATTAGATCAAATTTTTCAGATGTTTGAAAGTCTAAATAATTTGTATTTACATAATTGATTTTCAAACTATTTTCTTTTGCTACCTGTTGAGCATATTTCAGAGAATTTTTTGAAAAATCAATTCCTGTTACTGATGCGCCTTTTTGGGCAAATCTTGTTGTATACAAACCAGGGCCACAACCAAAATCAGCAATAGCGCAGTTCTCATCTATGTTAAAATATTCAGTTATCCATTTAGCGGAGCGATCTATAAAAGCCTTGTTTCGAGAAGAAAGGTCAATATCTTCACTTAAATGATATTCCAGCATCACATTAGCTGTATGCTCATTCGTCCACAATTCATTGGCTGTATAAAATTCAAATGGCTTAGGCTTAGAATTTATTTCTTTAATCTCATCAAACATGATTTTATTACACCTTTAGGTTTTGTTTCGGTTAAGTACAGATGGGTTCTAGAGAGAAGTAATTCTTGGATGGAAAGATGTCAAAGTTTAGTTAAAAACTTTTATGTTTTGTTAGATTTATGCTTAAAAGATTAGCGATTGCTTAGATATTAAATAAATTTTATCAGATTTTTAGTATAGTCATTTCAATTTAAAGTGAGATGTCTACTGCCTTGTGATGATAGCCTTCATAGCTAAATCTTTGTATCATTCTTATTTGAAATGACTATATAATTTAAATTTCGTAATATTAATCAACTTAAAAGATCTCAAATTGGTTCTATACTGGTTATGGAGTTGTTTAGTTGAGGAAAAGAAAAACTAGAGTTAATCTATAAAATATTGTTAAAGAGGTAAAAGATGAGTCATAAATTGCAAAAAATAGATACTTTATACGAACGCGACTTTCTGGCGTGGTGTGAGGATACTGCTGCTAAACTAAAAGATAAAGATATAGAAAATTTAGACTGGGAAAACCTAATTGAGGAAATTGAAACTTTGGGAAGAAGTGAACGTCGAGAATTGAATAGTCGATTAACAGTATTGCTTACTCATATTCTGAAACGAATGTATGTTAATAGTCCTGAAAATTTTCAGGGATGGGAACTTACAATTAGAGAACAAAGGCGAAAAATTCAAGAATTGTTGACAGATTCTCCTAGTCTCAAACCTTATTTAGAAGAAATATTGGCTAAGGTTTATACTAACGCATTAGATGATGTAAAATTTGAGTACCAAGAAACTGAATTTCCCTCATTTTTAGCGTTTGATACTAATACTAATTCCTTATTATTTGAAATATACTGGAAATAATTTTTCGCTCAGTTACACTCTATATCTAGGAAGGCAGGAAACCTAGCAGGAATGCTCCACAAATACCGTGGTTAGCAATTATAATTGTCTACTTTATTGTTAAGTTGGCGGAAATTTTTTCCTGAAGATATTATTCTGTCGTTGCCAGTGGAACAGAGTGGAACGAAGCAATCTCAGTCAAGAGTTATAATAACAGTAGGTTGGGTTAAGCGACAGCGCAACCCAACAATTTATCTATCTTTGTTGGGCTTCATACCTGCTACTAGACGACTTTCTGAAGTAATTTATCCACGTTAAATAAGGTATTATTTGATAATTTGCGTAGCTCCTGGTTAAAAGCGATCGCTCCCAACTCCCAGAGTCATTTACCCACCGAAGTTTCTAAACCTGAATCCTAAAGTCTGTGGCAGTTATTTACCATACAGGATCATCTCCTTGAAGTTCCTCTGTTTTATTTTTAAGAAGATCGTCGTCTGAGCGTAGCTCACTAAGACTGGTAAAACTTCTCAGGATTGGTTCCAAACAATATTTAGCATCTTGATATCCTAGTTGTTTGAGTTGGCTAATCCGTTCTGAACTAAAATCTAACATACTGGTAATATCTCCAGCAATTAGAGCTTGATTTTTATTCAAAGATTGAGTAGGGCGAATTTCTATAATTGCTTGTTCTGGGAAATCATGACGATTCCAGGTAACAGCATTTCCAAGATGAATAACAATTGCATGAGTACAACCTTCTTTTGATAAAGCACCTAGAGGTACATTATCTCCTAAAGCTCCATCAACGAAATATTTCCCCTTTATTTCTCGTGGAGGAAATGCAAGAGGAATAGCGGCACTTGCTAGTAATAAATTATAAAGTAACTCATCATCTTCGCAATCTTGAACCCTTAACCATTTTGCTGACGATCCTGCTAAAACGTGAAGCATTCCTAGCAAATGATCGTAATCTATACCAGGAATTTTTAAGGCTGGAAAAACGGCAACCCAAAGTTCTTTACCACTTCGTATCGCAGAAGGTTTAACTGCTTCCTTGAGTAACTTCTCAACTGTGTTGGGATTAAATAAAGATGCTTTATCCCGATCTAAACCTATTTCACCAGAATTTAAGTGCAAGACTTTTTCTGAACCTAGTTTATCCCATAAAATATTCAGTTGCTCCACTGCTACTGAGAAATCTGGGTATGATGCAATAACTGCTCCATTCAAAGCTCCAATGCTAGTACCTGCGATCATGTGAGGAGCAAAGTTAATTTCAGCTAAGTAGCGTAAAGCTCCTGCTTCATAAGCTCCCTTTGCACCACCACCAGCAAGCACTAGACCAATTTTATGTTCTGAGTCTTTATCAGAGGAACTAATTGTTAAAGCTTTATGGGAAAAATTAGGAGATAATGATTGATTCATAGTTTAGGACTCCTAGATAAAATAGTAATACTATCATTGGCAATCTCTTGAACATTTTGATGGACAAAATCTCGAACGTCAGTGGTATAATCTAACTTAGTAATTTGAGAACGACAAATTTCAATTGCACATTCTGCTGGTTTCTCAGGACGAACTTGCTCTGGTAAACTTGCTAATTCCAAAGTAGTTCCTAATGTGAAATGATAGGGCATTTCTACAAGTCTTTCTCTTGGTAAAGAGCGAATTTCTAACAAACCCATTGCTAACTCCAAATCTGTTGGCTGTAACTGTTGCCATTCTTGCTCGTATAGTTGGTGAAGATCAAAAAAGTTATCTGGTAAATGTCGGCTTTCTGCAATAATTTTATTGGTTAATAACTTTCGGAAATATTCAGTATTACCAGACTCAATTTCATATATTGCTACAGAACTACTAAATACTTCTCTTATCAAAAAAACTACTTGAAATACCCAAGGGAGTTTAGTATAGGTTTCTTTTGCAGACCAGGAGCTGAAAATCTCCTCGAAATCAGATGTTGCTGCACTTTTTATTTCGAGTTCTTTCAGACGGCTTTCTAATTCATTAACTCGTCCATGAATCTCTGTTGCTAGTTGATTAAACTTCTCACTAAAAGCAATTAATTGTTGTTGATGTTCCAGTAATTCTTGTCGATGATTTCTTATTGCATTTCGAGCTTCTAAAAGTGAAGTTTGAGTTGTATATAAAGCAACTTTACTAACAGTAACTGAATCTGTTAATTCAAGTACCCATTTATGTAAAGCTTCTTGACCTGCAACTAAATTTCCTTCTAGTAGCATCTGACGCTTAAAATTACTTCCTGTTAGGTTATCGAGGAGCTTACCAAAAAAGCCTTTACTTTTACGATAATTAACTAATCCACGACTAATTTGAATTCCATTAACTAGATCAACTAAAGTTTTATCGCTGACCAAGGGAACTCGACTTTGTAATTTATCGAATGATTCCATTTTATGACTCCTAAATTTCTAAAATTTTAGATTCAATCTATCTATATTACCTAGTTATATTCTTAAGTTTTAGAAGTATTAAGTTCTCTCTTTTATATAAAATTCGGATAATTACCATAGCCTGCGTCATTGCGACTGGAACGGAGTGAAAGGTTTGCGCAGCATTCCGTAAGGAAAGCAATCTCCGCGCACCCCTTAAGATTGCTTTCTATCATCATAATGAAGACTATTCAACCGGATTTTATATTAAAAAGATTTGGGTAATATTTTCTGAACTCTCTCAATATAATTCTCACATTTGCGTATTTGCGTAGTTGAATTTTCAACTATAGAATCCAACTTTTCTTTGAGTTCTTCCCGTTCATGGACAGATAGACTTTGATCGGACTGTGCATTTTCAAGACTTTCTCTATATCCTGAAAGATATTCGTTTAGGGAATCAAAATAACTATCAATTTCCTTTTGTATATCTTCATCAAGATACTTGCGTGTATTTTCCTGTATATCCCTAATATTTTGATTAAGTGATTGATTGACTTTTTCAACTAAATCTTGAAGTATAATCTCATAATAGTTTTCAGTTTGTTCTACTTTTACCTCTGTATCTATTGGAACAATCCACAAGTTCAACCAATGTCTGCGTTTTTCAATTATTGTTTGTTTTATTGTTCTGGTTTTAGGATTACTTTGAATCTCGATTTCTCCAGAAGCTTCTGTGCGAAATTCTGGAGATGAAAAAGGCTCTAACTTTAGATTAAAATCCTGCCCTAAACGCTCTGTAGCACTTTTAACTATAGGGTTTGTTTTTGTCTCTAAATCTCCTTTTAATTTGGTATAATACGACTGAACTTTTTCCTCAAATAATTCTCTAAATTTTGTCAGTTCATTTTCTATTAAATATCCACAGTAAGAAACAGATTCTTGTGCAAACTTATCAGCTTTGTACTTTAAATCAAATTCTACAACTCCTTCTGATTGACGAGATAAATTATGTGAAATATTGTCTGGCATTAGTAATATATTCTTAGAAAATATTTCTCTTGCCTGACGGTCTAGTTGTTGAAAAAAATTACCACGATCATATTTTTTTTGAATAAACTCTTTTTCAATAGTTGATTTAATGTCTTGATGTATCATTGGAAGTATATCATCCCGATATTTATTAATCTCATCTTTGACATCTTTAACCGTTGTCAATTCCTCTTTTACTTTTTCTATATTCTCTATATCTTCTTTTAATCGCTCAATCCCATCTTGTAGCTTTTGAGTATCTTCTGAAATAGCTTTTTTGTGGATATTTGACTCATCTTTGATCTTAGCTAATAGACCAGAAACCAGATTCAATTCTTTTTCAATAGCTAAAGGTGCAGCCTTTGTCATCAAAGCATTAATGGCATTATTCATAAAATTACCAAACTTAGATTTTTCCCAGATTCTATTGCCTTTCTTCTCTAAAAGTTCCTCATCCGCACTTTCTAAGTCTTCTTCCCAGTCAACACTAAAAGCTTCTTGGGCTAATAATCTAACAGCATTTTGCTTTTTTAACTCTTCTAAGGAAAAACTATTGTCATTGATGGTCTTGAAAAAAGATACAGCAGAAAATGCATACCTTGCTGATACCTCAAATACAGTTTCTTTCGCTCTAGATGAATCAATTCCAAACTCCGAAACAACAAAATTTTGTATATCTTCGGGGGACATATTGCCTTTTCTACGTTGATCGACTTTATTCACTAAAATATACAAGCTGTCTTGATTACCTCGAATATCAATAATACTTTGAACTTCCTTCTTGACATTTTCTACCGCTTCTGTTTTGAGTTGGGTAAAATCTAAGACAACCAATACAATCGAACTTCTTTTTAATTGCTCCCGTACAACTCCTAAAAGAGGAGAATTATCACCTGCTTCATTGGGACCTGGAGTATCAATAATAACAAGGTCGCCTAAATGTTCCTTCTGTTTCAAGTTTTGCTGTTGAAAAAAAGGTGTTTTTATGCTAGGAATAGTAGAAAGGTTTTGTAGGGGATTGAATTGCACAGACAACAAATTACAAAGGCGAATTATATCATTTAGCTCTAATAATTTGGTTATAATAAATTTTTGTTCAGTTATTTTTTTATCTGCAAAAAGATTAGCTTCTAAAAAGTTTATTATTTCAATCCCCTCCAGCACTTTATGCAAATGAGGGTACTTATCTATTCTTGCCTTAGCTTTTTCTACACCACCTATTTCTTTGATCTTATTTTGAATTGCTGAAACTGCTTGTGCAAAAATTTTCTGAATTTCATCTGAAACAAATAGTTCAGGTCGATCTAAACTTGAGTCTAAAATAATTTCTGTCGGTACTGTTGTCATTGCTGCATTACGACTAGGGAGTATTTCCTCACCCACAATTGCATTAACAATAGTAGATTTTCCAGCTTTCATGGGAGCTACAATTGTCATCCGAAGTTCTAGATACTCAACATTGCTCTTTGCATTGTCAATGTCTAATTTTGACTGCTTCAGAAAATCTAATATTGGCTCCCGATCTTCTTTTGATAACTTTTCTGAAGTAGCAATTAACTCTACATTTTGAAATACGTCACTTATCTCAGAAAGAAAATTAATTACGTCCTTTTGAAAACTATAAATATTGGGTTGTAAGCTTGAATAATTCATTTCTTTAATTTTCTACTTACTTAGTTTTACTTAGTTAAAATTAATACTAAAAATTTAGCGATCGCCAGGATTATATTTTAACAAATCTCACAATAATGCTGGCAACTATTTTTTGTATATTTGTAAAATGAATTAACAATTTTTAATAATTACGAGATTAATAAAACTTGACTACAAATAAAATTAATCATTTATCAAAATATTTTGTAGCCAAGTTAGTCTAAATATTTTCAGTTATCTAATTATTATTAGTCGCATTAGCTATTTGCTGAACAACAGATAAAGGCAAATCTAAAGACTCAGCAATTACCTCTAAACTCAATCCTAATTTGAGCATTCGAGCCACTGCTTCTTCTTTGGCTTCTTGTTGGCCAATTTCTCGGCCTCTTTGTTCCCCAATTTCTTCACCAACTTGTTGACCATCGGCAAAAGCATATTGAGCTTGTTGAGCTTCCTCCTGGGGAGTCGGCACTCGTTCACCGTTAGCAGTGAAGTAACACAGTTGACCTCCTTCTACTCCTAAGTATAATTCTAATTCTTGACTCCAACGCCAACCTGAGTTATTCGGTTGAATTTCTTCATAGCGATTTTGTTGTAAGCGAAATCCCATAAACTCCATAGTTTCGGGGTCGAACCAAAAATACTCTGGGGTGCGGAAGTTGTCTTGATATAACTGCTTTTTTAAGTTGCGATCGACTCTAGCAGTAGAGTCCGACAGTAACTCGATAATTAAGTTAGGGTATTTACCGTTTTCCTCCCATACTACCCATGACTTCCGGGGTTGCTTCTGGGTTTGCTTGACTAAGAAAAAGTCTGGTCCGCGAAAGTCGCGATTTTTTAGCTGCTGGCGACTGTAATAAATAGTCAAGTTAGCACCAATAAAGTAATCGTTGCGATCGCGCCACAACCATTCTAGACAAATAACTAGCAACATGAGTTGGGTATAGTGTTGAGAGCTTTCCATTTCTGGTTCATCGCTTTCTAGTTGAGTGGCATCAGGCATTATTGCCTCTAATTGTTGGGCAGTTAAAACCATTGAGCTTCACCTTTTTTCAGTTATCAGTTATCAGTTATCAGTTATCAGCACTTCAAGCTGAATACGCAAAACAACCAATAAACTGGGTTTATCAGTTAACTTAACTACAAATAAAATTAATCATTTATCAAAATATTTTGTAGTCAAGTTAGTCTAAATATTTTCAGTTATCTAATTATTATTAGCCGAATTAGCTATTTGTTGAACAACAGACAAAGGCAAATCTAAAGACTCAGCAATTACCTCTAAACTCAATCCTAATTTTAGCATTCGAGTAACTGCTTCTTCCTTGGCCTTCTGTTCACCTCTTTGTTCCCCTCGTTGTTCTCCAATTCCTTCACCATCGGCAAAAGCATCTCGATAAAATCTGGTTTGCTTTAAATCACCTAAACTAAACATTGCTGTAATTTCCTCCCGACTTTTTTCTGGTAATTTATAAACTATTATCGTCTCTAATAATTCGATAATATTCTGTTGTCTGACTGCATCTGTTAATTGAACTTTAGACTTTTCAACTAACGATTTAGCCAGATCGACTGCTGTTTCTTCTGGTTCTACTACCAGTTTAACAATTCCTACTCCTAATGAATCTGATTCTAACTCATCTAAATAGATTCGTTCGACTCTTTCTAAAGCCAAAATATCTCCAAATTGATGAATTTCTTCCCTCTCAATACTACGACTTGGATAGATAACTACTACCCTCCAAGGATGAGTGGGTCGATATTGTCTTAAATACAGAAAAAGTTCTGCAAAAATACGATAATATAATTCATCTCTGGGTTGAAATTGTACTTCTACTAAATAGAATGGTTTAGCTGGATTATTATCATTAGGCATAAATAATCCATCCAGACGAAATGCTAATTGTTTGACTTCACGGGAAGTAAATTTATAATTATTAGCTTCCTGTTTATCAATACCAATTAATTCAAAAAAGCTCTCTGGAAATGTGAGAAATAGTTCATAGAAAATGCTGTCTGTTTTCACTCTTTGCTACCTGTTTTTGACTATAATTCCTAATGAGTTAACTTAGAGATTGTCTGAGAAGTCCCATTTGCTATATTCAAGCCCCCTAAATCCACCAAAATTGGGAGACTTTTAGAAGCAAATTGACTCTTGTTCCCCCCAAAGTTGGCTTGCTCGGGGGGCAAAATTCAGTATCAAAAAACTTTTCAGATATCTTCTTAACTACAGATAAAACTTAGTTAATTATCCGATAAATTCTGTGGTTAAGTTGTAAGCATTCAGCAGTCAGCTATCAGCTATTGCTTTTAGTTTAGAATAAAAGCTTTATTAATTGCCTTACTACAAAAGTTGGCTTCCTTGTCCTTAAAGTCAGTTGTTAATTTAAACACTATTTATCCTATATGGGAGAGTCTTGTTGCTAATAGCTGAATGCTTACGTTAAGTTAGTCTATTCTTCAGTTACCTAATTATTATTAGCCGAATTAGCTATTTAATGTAGAGATGTTCCATGGAATGTCCCTATAATGGTTTGAGAAAAGGATAATATTATCAGAAATCTAAAAGGATATAATTTTTCTGTGAACCAAGAATTCTGATTTCAGGAGAATCTTCATACCTGAATGCCCAAGAGTATGTCAATGTATGTCAACTTTATTTCCCAAGTGCTACTATTAATAAAATAATAAAAAAATACGGCGTTGGTGAAAAGAGGTATGATATCTTGTCCGGATAAAAGCGCAAACAAAAAACTTTCTCCCTCTACTACTCTTTCTTCCCTCCTGACTCCTGACTCCTGACTCCTGACTCCTAGATAATTAAGATTAATATCATACATTAATTCACCAATGCCAAAAATACTAACTACTTGGGCATTTCATAATTGCGGGATGATTTTGTCACAGAGCAGAAACCATAATCCCCGTGTCCCCGTGTCCCCGTGTCCCCGTGTCAGCCGAAATCATCCCAGTATTCAGCAACGCCGCTACTTGGCCTCTTCATCCTCACTTAATTTTCGGTTACGGCTCTCCTCACTAGCCACTCCTACTTTTACAACGCTAAATTAGTTACAGTAAACAAAAATTTACATTAGTTTCTATTTATGGCCTAATTGTGGTTTAAAACTAGGTATAGCAAGGAAGGAGTTGGTTAGGACATAGACTAATCATGAACCTTACCCAAGGAAATGTTTTTCCTACTGTTCCCTCACAGGAGTGCGCGTTCTCTTACGTCTGTCGCCGACGCGGGGTCCCACCGCTGTTCTCTGTTCCCTGTTCCCTGCTATAACAATTAAACTACAGGAGGGACATATTCCCTGTAACTATAAATATGTAAGGAAAAGTAACCATGTTTGAACGTTTTACAGAACAATCAATCAAAGTGATTATGTTGGCCCAGGAAGAAGCTCGTCGTCTTGGACATAACTTTGTGGGTACAGAACAAATCCTCCTGGGTTTGATTAGTGAAGGTACAGGTATTGCGGCTAAAGTTCTCAAAGAATATGATGTAAATCTCAAAGACGCTCGGAACGAAGTAGAACAAATCATTGGCCGTGGGTCTGGGTTTACTCCGGCAGAAATTCCTTTTACTCCCAGGGTAAAACGGATGTTGGAAGTATCTTTAGAAGAAGCAAGAAAATTAGACCATAACTATATCGGTACAGAACATTTGCTACTGGCATTGCTGCAAGATTCTGAAGGAGTCGCTGCTAAAGTATTGGACAACTTGGGTATTGATAGAGGCAAGATTCGGACTCAGATAATTCGCTCCCTTGGAGAAGTTGCTGCAGTTTCTCCTGGAAGCTCTAATTCTGGGAATAAGAAAGCTGTAACTCTAGAAGAATTTGGTACAGACCTGACGAAATTAGCAGCAGAGGGTAAAATTGACCCAGTCGTGGGCCGGGAAACAGAAATTGAACGGATGATTCAAATTTTGGGCCGGAGAACAAAAAATAATCCTGTCCTCATTGGCGAACCTGGTGTCGGAAAAACAGCGATCGCTGAGGGATTAGCTCAACGTATCGTTAACCAAGATGTTCCGGATCTTCTGCAAAATAAACAGGTGGTAAGCCTGAATATCGGTTCCTTAATTGCTGGTACCAGGTTCCGAGGAGAATTTGAAGAGCGACTGAAAAAGATTATGGATGAAGTCCGCTCTAATGGCAATATTATCCTGGTAATTGATGAAATTCATACTGTTGTAGGTGCTGGTGCTATAGAAGGTAGTATGGATGCTGCTAATATTCTCAAACCTGCTTTGGCCAGGGGCGAAGTACAGTGTATTGGGGCGACTACTCTGGATGAATATCGTAAGCATATTGAACGGGATGCTGCTCTCGAACGTCGTTTCCAACCTGTGAAAGTGGGCGAACCTAGTGTGGAGGAAACAATTGAAATTCTCTATGGGGTACGCTCTGCTTATGAACAACACCACAAGTTAATTATTTCTGATGAAGCTTTGACCGCAGCAGCTAAACTATCAGACCAATATATTAGCGATCGCTTCTTACCAGACAAAGCAATTGATTTGATAGATGAAGCAGGGTCTCGTGTTAGAGTCAAAAATTCAATGCTTTCACCACAGTTGAAGGATATGAGACGGGAAATCTCAAAAGTGACGAAAGATAAAGAAGAAGCTATTCGCTCACAAGACTTTGAGCAAGCTAGTCAATTGCGCGATCGCGAACTGGAAATTCAAGCACAAATTGAACAGAGCGATACCGATAGACAAGAAGAAAAAACCAAAGTTAATCCTGTGGTGACAGAAGACGATATTGCTCATATTGTGGCATCTTGGACGGGAGTACCTGTGAGTAAGTTGACAGAATCTGAATCTGAGAAATTGCTACACATGGAAGATACTTTGCACCAACGTCTCATTGGTCAAGAAGATGCAGTTAAAGCAGTATCTCGTGCTTTGCGTCGTGCTCGTGTTGGTCTGAAGAACCCCAACCGACCTATTGCTAGTTTCATCTTCTCCGGTCCAACTGGTGTTGGTAAGACAGAACTAACAAAAGCATTAGCTGCTTATTTCTTTGGTTCTGAGGAAGCCATGATTCGACTAGATATGTCAGAATACATGGAACGTCATACAGTTTCTAAACTTATTGGTTCACCTCCAGGATTTGTTGGTTATGACGAAGGTGGTCAACTAACTGAAGCAGTTCGTCGTCGCCCCTATACTGTCATATTGTTTGATGAGATTGAAAAAGCTCATCCAGATGTATTTAATATCTTGTTGCAAGTCTTGGAGGATGGTCGTCTCACTGATGCTAAAGGACGGGTAGTCAGCTTCAAAAATACCTTAATCATTATGACTTCTAATATTGGTTCCAAAGTCATTGAGAAAGGTGGCGGTGGTTTAGGTTTTGAGTTTGCTGAGGATAAAGAAGAAGCTCAGTATAACCGTATCCGCAATTTAGTTAATGAGGAACTAAAGCAGTATTTCCGCCCAGAATTTCTCAACCGACTGGATGAAATTATTGTCTTCCGTCAGTTGAATAAGGATGAGGTCAAAGAAATTGCAGAAATTATGCTGCGGGAAGTATTCAGTCGTTTGGGCGAACGAAATATGACTCTAACACTCAGTGACAGCTTTAAGGAACGCTTGATTAAGGATGGATTCGATCCTAGTTATGGTGCCAGACCACTGCGTCGTGCAATTATGCATTTGTTAGAAGATGCTTTGGCAGAAGCATTATTAGCTGGTCAAATTCAGAATGGTGAAAATGTTTATGTAGATTTAGATGAAAATGGAGAGGTAAAAGTTACATCTGCTGGAGCTGCTAAGGAACAACTTCCAGAATTTGCTTATAGCAAATCTTAAAAACTCAAAAACGGGCATAAGGAAGTTAAGCAGTCAGTTTTGACGACTGGAAATTTCAATCCTGTTCCCTGATCGCCAATCATCAAAAACATCAATCTATAGAACCTGTAGGGACGTTTCATGGAGCGTCCCTTAATCATGTATAGCGACCGAAGGAAAGGTTATATCAAATCCGTTTGCTTCGGATTAATATAGTTCTATTGTCGTCATACAATGGTTAAGGGCGAATGCCATTCGCCCCTACAATGTCAACTCTTATCTTTAAATACTGAATAACACCGATGCTACCGGATTTGATATTAGGGCAGATAAAAAGCTTAAAAGTTAGACAACGCAATATTTTTCCTTCTTCCTCTTTCCTTCTTCCTCCTTCCTTCTTCCTTCTGCTATGCAGAATTACTGCAGCGTGAAATTAGTTCCATCACTTGCGAACGACTCAACTTGTCTTGCCCCATAGTTAAAATATCTAGAGTAGCATGAGCAAGAGTCAAAGGAATTTGGCAAAAATTTCGAGCAGGTCCTGGAGGAAGAGAGTTAGTATAAGAGTCAGCTAATAAAAGATTACGTTGGGCATAGGTTTGCAAATCTTCCGCAGTCCAATTATCGGGAAAAAAATCTACGCCCCTAGCTAAATCTTCTGTATGGTTGCGGAGAATATTCACCGCTTGTAGACCTCGCCCAAACCCAATTGCTTCAGTACGATTAGTCTTAGTATTATCATACCAACTCCATAAATCAGAAAGTAATAATCCCACTGCACCAGCCACACTAAAAGTATAGCGGTCTAAATCTGATTCTGTGTGAATTGCCCAATTATTTTCAGCCCAATAAGCCATCCGGTCTGCCATTGCTGCTGTTACATCCCAGATCCTGGGCGCTATTGTCTCTGAAGCCAGTATTGCCCATTCTCCTACTCTTTGAGTTACTTCTGGTAGGTGAGTAATATTAAAGTCTAACTTGGCTGAAAAATTTTGGAAACTTGAATGGTCAACTCCTTCCTGTAAAAGTAAACTAATCTTTCGCAACAATTTTGCCTTTGTGAAGCTATCTAAATCTGGATGATCCTCAATTTCATCAATGGCACGCATACAAAGATAGGCTGATGTAACTGCCTCTTTTAGCCCAGATGGTAATTGACTAATAGGAATATAGAAAGTACGACTTGTTTCTTTTAGTATATATAAGGCATCTTTATCTTCAGGTCTGTTCATCTTAATTCAACTCCTCACGGCCATTTTTGGTTTAATGTATTAGTTTAATTGATGCTCAACACTAGATAGTTGGGGCATTTCTGAAACTTAATTACAATAAACTGTCAGTTTACTATAACCGTAGTGAAGTAGTCAGTAGTAATACCATTTCACTGAAGTTATAAGTCAAAAGTCAAAAGTCAAAAGTAAGATTTTATCAGTGTCAGTCCAGTAGTGGCGTGACACGCCTAAAACTGTGTAATAGATTTTTGTTTCTAGGTGTCTTGATCTCCCCACACTCCCCACACCCCCCACACTCCCCACACCCCCCATCTAATCCACCATTTAAGGTGTGTCATGCCAGTAGGGTGCGTTAATGAAATGTAACGCACCATCTAGATTTGAATTTTCGGTGTGTTACGCTGATGATTTCACATTTGGATAGGTTATCAAAATTTTGGCAGGAAATCTGAGATTATTTTGCTAGCGAAACTTCCGACTCAAGTGCGACCTGGTGGCGCTTCGTTCCGACTGATTGCCACAACCTGCGGGGTCGAACCGCTATTCCCTATTCCCTATTCCCTGTTCCCTGTTCCCTATTCCCTGCCATAGCCATAACTTAATTAGTGCTTGCTGATTAAATATAAAAGCATTGATAGGTAAAGGTTTGAGCCTTCTTTAATTCCCAAGGGGTGCGCTTGTTTTAGTCTAAAACCCTCAAAAAGTTAGTATAAAAGGCAAACCTTCGGACAGAAAAATTGAGGAACAATTCTTACTCTTACCTCCTCGCTCCCGACCCTTTTCTCCTGTCTTACCAAAAAATGAGGTCCAAAGCCTCCCCTTTTAAGGGGATGAAAAAATATTCAGTTCAGTATTTCAAGCCTCCAGCTTTAGTCGGAGGTACTGATAACTGATAACTGAAATGACCCTCCACGGTCGGGGGAGGGGCGAGGGGTGGGTTTTCTCCTGTCTCCTGTCTCCTGTCTCCTGTCTCCTGTCTCCTAACCCGACCAAAAAGCTTTATTCAGCAAACCCTAATTACTCATAATTTTTTCTAGAAAAGGAAGTCCAAAGGCAATAATAATACTAACCGCTAAACCAGCGAAAGCTTTTAAAGCATCACTAAAAATAATCTTACCTACATCCTTCATTTCACGGTTTTGGAAATTGTGAGCTATTGCTATTTCTCTTCCTGCTAAAAGACCGATAAATACCCAAGTTGTACTCATTGGCATTTTGCTCCATTCTTTAAATAATAATAAGATTAATCCATAAATCAAATCTACAATTGTTGCCGAACGAATATCTTGAGTATTAGTTTTACTGGTAACTATATGTTGAATTGCACCACCATTTCTGTAAAAGATAATTGCGTGTAAAATTAACATCACAAACATGGAAAAAAATAGCATTGAAGCATCAAGATTTCGTGGCAAGTATGCAAAGATATTTGCTAAGTCTTGAATTAACCATTGGCTCCACAAAAATGCTGTTGATACCCACTGCAAAATTACCCAATGAATGGGTGCTTCTTTGTCTGCTGTACTGAGAAATTTCTCTTCTAAAGTTTTAGTGATGAATTTATAAATAAGTATAGCTGTGACAAAAGCTAACCCATAGCCAAAAAATGATTTAGTCAGCATACTGATGAGATTGCTAGGAGCAAAAACTGTGATAATTAGAAAAGTGGTACTAACAGGAATTCCCCAATTTGTTAAAAATAGAAGTACAAAAGGAGGAACTATATAAATCCAACTAAAATTTTCAGGAAAAGGAAATTCTGCCAAACGCCCATAAGCTACATCTCCATCATTAGTAATCCAGCCATATAAAAAAACTACCAACAAAACGGAGGAAATAAACAGCCATAAAACCCACCAAGGGCGCTGAGAATTAGAACTTAAAAATGTGCCAAGAGTTTGGATAGCATCGTTAGCTACAATTGAATATGATGCTAATAGAAACCCTAGCAACATCAATATATATTGACTGTTCATATTTTGTCGATATATTCTCAGATATTGAACAATTATAAGTAAGCATTCAGCCGTCAGCTATCAGCTATTGCTTTTAGTTTACGATAAAAGCTTTATTAATTATATTACTAGAAAAGTTGCTTCCCTTATTTTTAAAGTTTATATTAATTTTAAAATGTCCTTAATAAAATAGTTTTGTTGCGCTCTATTTTGCAGCTAATAGATATTTGCGCAGCATTCCGCAGGAAATGCTTACAATTATAATAACTACAGTTTACCTGATGAATATTTTTATTTGGAGAATGATTATACTTATAGCGGAAGTCAGGAAATAGGGATAAATAATTGATAATTTATGGATAATAATTGATTTGATTTTTAATTTTCGGAGATGTCTTAGTTTCAGGCTAAAATATTTTTTAGTTATCTAATAGAGAGTACATAATAAAAGTTTTCGACTAAAGTTAACAATAGATTAAAATATTGGCAAAATCTTGAGAAGATTATATAATTAAATTATTGCCTATAGAAACTCTATAAAAATTGTAATATAAAGATTTAGTAACATAGATAAAGTGCCTCATATTCAAGCTGCTATCCTCGTTATTATCTAGAGACTTATAAATAATTAGATTTTTCCGGAGGCTCATATATGGTTTTATTAAAAACTATTTGGCAAAATGCTCTAACAGTGACAGTTGCAGCAGTTACTCTTTCACTTGCTACATCTGGTGAAGCCATCGCCCAAACTATTGAAGGTGCAGGAGCATCATTCCCTGCTCCTTTGTATGACCGTTACTTTCAAAAATTAAAACAAGATACAGGAATTACAGTAAATTACAATTCGGTGGGTAGTGGCAAAGGTATTGAGAGTTTTATTTCAGATACCGTTGACTTTGCAGGTACAGATGCACCACCAGTTGCAGCAGAAATAGAGCAAATGCCAAAAGGAGTAGTTATGGTACCTACCGCAGGAGGTGCTGTAGCAGTAGTTTATAATTTGCCCGGAGTTACCGAACTCAAACTATCTCAGTTAGTATTGCCAGATATCTTTGCAGGTAAAATTACTAAATGGAATGATCGCCGAATTGCTCAGGACAACCCAGGAGTTGACCTACCTGACTTACCTATTAAAACTGTGGTACGAGCTGATGGTAGTGGTACAACTTTCATTTTCTCCAGGCATTTGAGTGCTGCCAGTCCAATTTTTAGTCGAGAAGTGGGTGCATCCAGAAAACCTGATTGGCCAAAAAATCCCTTGGAAGGTAACAAAAATGATGGAGTAGCTGCTTTAGTGAAAGAAACTGAAGGTGCGATAGGGTATGTACAAGATACTTTTGCTCGTCAAAACAACTTGTCAACAGCAATGCTGGAAAACCTAAAGGGTCGGTTTGTCGAACCTACTCTCGAAGAGGCAAATATTGCATTATCCGGACTGAGATTTTATCAAGACTTTACTCCTGCTAACGAAGCTAACCCTGATGATGGATACCCTATCGTTGGAGTCACTTGGTTATTAATTAAGGAAAATTATGAGACTTCAGGTCAAGCAACTGCAGTTAAGAAAATGGTCAATTGGGTTTTACAGGAAGGTCAAAACTTGAACAATACTCTTGAGTATACCCGTGTTCCAGAAGCTATAGGTGCAAAAATTCTGGAGAAAGTTGAAATTCAAGTAGCAAATCAATAATCAGACTTTGAACTATATATTTGCAGGGTAGGTTGAAGAAGGTTTTTCAACAATTAATAATTACCTACTCTGCTGCATTCCATTATCTATTCTATGACTTTCATTTTTGAAACTATCCGTTCTTTACGAGTTTTACCACAAGGTTCAATACTCTCGCAGTCATTAATATTGACTTCTTCATAAGTTAATCTAACTTTTTTGTTGAGATAATAATCTTGGTCTGCACAAATATCAAAGTTAGCACCTACATTATATTCTGTACCACTTTTTAAGTCTCCGGTAATTAGCTCTTGTACCGTTCCCACCTCTAAAGGAGTATCTTGAGCAATTGCACTGATAGAAACAGTGGCCAAAGCAATTGCAGCTAGAGAAACAGAAGCTGTAATTTTTTTGAGCATTTGTAGTCTACCTTTGTTAAAATCGCTATAAGCATAAATATTACTAAACAATTAGTAGCACAAAAAAGTAGCGATCGCCCATCAAAACACCCTATTTAGGGTTTGCTGAAAAAAGTAAAGTGTGGGAAGGGTGGGGAGTTTGGGAACTTTGGGGAGTTTGGGGAGTTTGGGGAGTTTGGGGAGATTGAAGGCGAGAATGTGTGGATAGAACTATAAACATATACTGTATAACCGGATTCTATATCAGGAGGAGAAAGAATTACAAAGATGAGCGTAGTGATGACTATTAGACATCTCCAAAAATAAAAAATAAAATCAATTATCGCACTCTTATTTATCAATTATTTTTCCCTACTCCCTACTTCCTCTCTTCCAAAGTACCAAAGTGAATCTCTCTGGTAAACTAAGAAATTGAACTAAATTGAACGGAACTATTTTAAAATGATGGAATCACTAAATGTATTAGGCGAAAAGCTAGAAGTTTGCTGTACTTCTCCCATGACTGGATTTTATCGGGATGGGTTTTGTCAGACTGGACTATCAGATTTTGGTTCCCACGTTATTTGTGCGGTAGTGACAGCAGAATTTTTGGAATTTACTAAGCGTCGTGGTAATGATTTGAGTACACCTAGACCAGAATATTCTTTTCCTGGTTTAAAACCGGGCGATCGCTGGTGTTTGTGTGCGTCTCGTTGGAAAGAAGCTCTAGATTCTGGAGTTGCACCACCGGTAGTGTTGTCAGCAACTCATCAAAAAGCTTTAGAAGTTGTGCCTTTGGAGGTTTTGCAGGAACACGCTCTTTCAATAGTTGATAATTAATAATGGATAATTGATAATTACCTCTCGTTGAAAACGGATAGGGTTGACTAATCATGAAAATCTTTTCTTGCTTCTTCTTTAAAGGAGAGGATTTTTACCTTAATTATTCGGTAAGTTGAAAAAGGCGGTTAGTACTGATAACTAATAACTAAAAAAACTTCTAACTTCTGACTTCTGACTTCTGACTTCTGACTTCTAAAAGGGGGTTGACAATTTGTATACTTAAGGTTAGTATAGAAAGTAAGGAATTTGGTATAAAGAACCTCGACAAATGAATAACAGTAACTTTTTAATCTTTTTTAGTATTTAAAGAGTGGTTAAAAGGTTGTTTTTCATCTTTGCATGGTACCCCACATACGCGCCTCCGAGAATCGCTGAAACCCTGATTCTCTCGTTGACCCGCATTGATGCCATGCTAGGAGAGGGTTTGAGGCGTGTCATTTTGGCAAAATTTGCCTTGTTGATTTTTTTATCAAAGGGGCGCGTATATTTGGGGGTCTGAAAGCCTTACTCTGTCGTGGTTCTAAAACCGAACTCTCTAGTGCTTCGTCTGAAGCGGAATTAATGGAAACAACTGAGTTTCCACGAAAATTGCAACAAAGAATCTCTAGTGCTTCGTCTGAAGCGGAATTAATGGAAACCTTGCGGATCCTGATCATGAATTTCATTATAGAACTCTAGTGCTTCGTCTGAAGCGGAATTAATGGAAACTCCTGGAGTGTTAGGATCTTTCTCTTCAGCATTCTCTAGTGCTTCGTCTGAAGCGGAATTAATGGAAACAGCATGTTAGAGGCATGCATACTGCGGGGGAAAACTCTAGTGCTTCGTCTGAAGCGGAATTAATGGAAACTATTTTCGCTAAACTGACATGCTGCTTTTTTTTCTCTAGTGCTTCGTCTGAAGCGGAATTAATGGAAACCAAAAAAAGCTCTCTTCATAATTGCTCAAAAAAAAGTTGCTCTAGTGCTTCGTCTGAAGCGGAATTAATGGAAACAGCTTGGTTTTTAATGCTTCTTTACTTAGATCGGACTCTAGTGCTTCGTCTGAAGCGGAATTAATGGAAACATTATATCAGCTCCTTGTAGTTGGGCCTTGTCTTCGAACTCTAGTGCTTCGTCTGAAGCGGAATTAATGGAAACTTTCAGAAACTTTTAGGGCTGTTCTGAAAGCTATTTTCCTCTAGTGCTTCGTCTGAAGCGGAATTAATGGAAACCTTCCGACAAAAGACCACCAGTTTTGGATTTTTGAAGCTCTAGTGCTTCGTCTGAAGCGGAATTAATGGAAACTCAAGATATATCTTGCTTGACACATCTTCTATTACCGAAATATTGTGGTTTAAAACCTCCCCTTTTAAGGGGATAATAAATAAATAAAAATTTTCATGATTAGTCAATCCTCTCCTTGAAAAGAAGAGGTAATTCTAAATTCTAAATTCTAAATTCTAAATTCTTGAATCTAGTGCTTCGTCTGAAGCGGAATTATCATTTCTAAAAAAACTTTCTCCCTTCTAAACTCCCCCCTTTCAAAGGGCAGGGCTGTTTTAAAGTATTGTAATTAAGGATGCGCGGGAGAATGGGAGTAATGGGAATAGTGGAACAGTGAAATTTGCCAAAATTTGCCGATTTTTCAGCCAATAAGCGTTTTTAAGCTCTGAGAGGATATTTAGTTTAACGCCTCTTAAAAGCCTCTATCCCCGTGTCTCTGTGTCTCCGCGTCCCCGTGTCTATTGAGAATGAAACAGCCCTCCCTTTCAAAGGGGGGTAGGGGGGGATACCTTCTGCCTTCGGACCTCCAAAGTGTAAGTATTCAACCGGACATAAGATTACAACTGCACCTGACTATCCTCAAAAGTGCTGTAAGACTCAGACAACGTAAGATTCCCTTCTGCCTTCTGCCTTCTGCCTTCTGCCTTCCAATATCAAACCATACTCTAAACTTTCAACAACCGCCTGATAAGAAGCATCCAAAATATTAAAAGAAACCCCTAAAGTAGTCCACCGTTGCTGACCATTACTAGACTCAATTAACACCCTAGTTTTAGCAGAAGTACCAGCTCTACCATCCAAAATTCTCACCTTATAATCAGTCAAATAAAAATTAGCGATCGCTGGATAAAAATTTTCTAAAGCTTTCCGCAAAGCAGCATCTAAAGCAGAAACCGGACCATTTCCCTCCGCAGCTTCCAAAATATCCTGACCATTAACAGTAACTTTCACCGTTGCCAGAGAATTACTAACTTTTTCACCATCCTTATCCAAGTGAACCTGAAAACCCTTAATTTCAAAGAAATGCTGCCTTTGGTTCAAAGCTTTTCGCATCAATAACTCAAAACTAGCTTCTGCTCCCTCAAATTGATATCCCTCATTTTCTAACTCCTTTAACTTATCCAGAATTTGCCGACAAGCAGGGTTTTGACGCTCCAGCTCAATACCAAAACTTTTTGCCTTTGCCAACACATTACTCAAACCTGCTTGGTCAGAAATCACAATGCGACGACTATTCCCTATCTGTTGCGGTTGAATATGTTCATAAGTCAGAGGGTTGCGCTCCACTGCGGACACATGAATACCACCCTTATGAGCAAAAGCAGACAAACCCACAAACGGCGCGTGGTCATCAGGAGCAAGATTCACAACTTCACTAATAAAGCGACTGGTCTGAGTCAGTTTTTCCAGTTGTTGTGCTTGAATGCAATCATAACCCAATTTAATTTGTAAATTAGGAATCAAAGTACAAAGGTTAGCATTACCGCAACGTTCGCCATAACCATTGATAGTTCCTTGTACCATCTCTACTCCTTCTCGGACAGCAGACAAAGCATTAGCAACAGCAGTACCCGAATCATTATGAGTGTGAATGCCTAATTTTGCAGTGGGCAAAGCATGGGAAACATCTGCTACTATCTGAGTAACTTCGTGAGGAAGAGTACCGCCATTGGTATCACAGAGGACTAACCATTCCGCACCAGCATTGTTTGCAGCAGCTAAGGTTTGCAAAGCATAATCAGGATTATTTTTGTAACCATCAAACCAATGTTCTGCATCATAGATAACCTGACGACCTTGACTGCGGAGATAAGAAATCGTATCTGCAATCATTGCCAAATTTTCTTCCAGAGTAGTTTTCAGCCCCTCAACAACGTGCAAATCCCAAGATTTGCCAAAAATTGTCACCCACCGCGTACCAGCAGATAAAATAGGTTGTAGAGTGGTATCAGATGCTGCCTGTTTTCCCGGACGACGAGTGGAACAAAATGCTACTACCTCTGCTTGAGTAAGAGGTTGTTCTTTTAGTTGCCAGAAAAATTGTACGTCTTTAGGATTTGCACCTGGCCAACCTCCTTCAATAAAAGGAACCCCCAAGCTATCGAGTTGGTGAGCGATGCGTAGTTTGTCTTCTAAGGATAAGGATAGTCCTTCTCGTTGGGCACCGTCGCGTAGGGTTGTATCGTAAATCCAGAGTTTTTTCATTATTAGTAGGGATGTTAGAAATTCAGAGAATTTTTCAACTTAATTTAAACTTTATAATTAATCCTACTTTTTCACTAATTTTTTACTTTATCTTTTAACTTTTAACTGCTAACATAGATAACTAATATAGGTCAAGATTATGAAATAATTTGTTATGGTTAAGATTCAGGCTCAAGGTAAAACTATAAGTTGCGATCGCGGTGCAAATCTGCGTCAGGTTTTACTGAAAAATGGTGTTGATGTCTATAATGGCAATGCTTCTATTATTAACTGTCGTAGTATTGGTACTTGTGGCACCTGTGCAGTGGAAATAGAAGGAAAAGTTTCTCCACTTCAATGGCGAGAAAAAGCCAGACTTTCTGTACCTCCTCATTCTCCTAATTCTTCTAAACGTTTGTCTTGTCAAGTGCAAGTTTTAGGAGATATAAAAGTAACTAAATATAATGGTTTCTGGGGGCAAGGTTCCGAAATTGTTTGGACTCCTGAAGGATAGAATATACCTTGAAAAAAATTACTAAAAATATCTGCAAAAAACGGACATATTAGGGATAAAAGTTTCAGACTTTTGAGCTATTTTTTGGTTTTTTACAAATGATTTGGGATTATTCTCTGATAATAAAAACATAGAAAAAATATTATTTATAGCAACCGCTAGATTAATGTTTGTTGAAGAAGGAGACAGGAGACAGGAGACAGGAGACAGGAGGAAAATTACATGGGGATTCGCTCCCCCAAGTAATTTTGAACACCCCCGTTGACGGTGGGGTATTAAACCCACAAAGAAAATGATAATTAGTGCGAGCATCTTGCTCGCGTCTTAACGAAGTCAGAACTCAGAACTCAGAAGTCAGAAGTTATTTTTGTAACGGTGATTTGAGCAAGGTTCAAAAAATATTTCTCCTTAAAATGCGGAGTTTTAGACCCATATTATTTTGATAAATCATCATAATTATCCGATGTTTTGACTATAGTGGCGACTGTTATACAGTAGTTTCCGAAGTTATAAGGTACAGGACTAGCGGGCAAGATGCCCGCACTACAAGAATTTTACGATTCAGACCAGTGCATTATTAGTCAGAAATATGCTGTATATTTGAATAAAACCAAAGAAAAGAACTAAAAAAGTGTTGCCAATAATCATCCATTCCTCTTTCTTCTTCTTTCTTTTCTCCTGACTCCTGACTCCTGACTCCTGACTCCTAAGTAATTAAGTTTAATATCATACACTAATTCAGCAACACCTAGAAAATGAATCAATCAAGCAATATCCTAATTATTGGTGGCGGTATTATTGGTCTATCAATAGCAATAGAACTAACATTACGAGGAGCAAAAGTAACAATTATTAGCCGTGATTTTAAACAAACAGCGACAAATGCTGCGGCTGGAATGTTAGCTCCTCAAGCAGAAGCTATCCCCCCTGGTAAAATGTTAGATTTATGTTTAAAAAGTCGGGCATTATATCCAGAATGGGTAACAAAAATAGAATCAATTAGTGGTATAGAAACTGGCTATTGGCCTTGTGGAATTTTAGCTCCAGTTTATACAGAAAAAGACAGAGAAAATTATACTTTACAAAACCTAAATTATCAATGGTTAAATCAAGCAGAAATCCATCAATATCAACCAGGATTGGGTCTAGAGGTAATTGGTGGTTGGTCTTATCCTGAAGATGGGCAAGTAGATAATCGTTATTTGTACAATTCAACTATTGCAGCAGCTAAAGAGTTAAAAATTGATATTATTGAAGGAATTGTTATAGAAATAATTCGTAAAGAAAGTAAAGTTCAAAGCATCAAAACATCAATAGGTGAATTACAAGCAGAACATTATGTATTAGCCACAGGTGCATGGTCTCAGGAGTTATTACCAATTCCTGTATTTCCTAGAAAGGGGCAAATGTTGTCGTTAAAAATCCCTTCAGATATAGCTAGAGAAAATCTACCTTTACAGCAGGTTTTATTTGGAACGGAAAGTTATATTGTGCCGCGCCAAGATGGAAGAATAGTTATCGGTGCAACAAATGAAAATGTCGGTTTTTCAGAGGGAAATACAGCAGCAGGAATTCAAATTTTATTAGGAAATGCTATTCGGTTATACCCGATTTTAAAAGATTACAAAATATTAGAATTGTGGTGGGGTTTTCGTCCTGATACTCCTGATGAAATGCCAATATTAGGAACAAGTAATTATGATAATTTGACTATTGCTACTGGGCATTATCGGAATGGAATTTTATTAACACCTGTCACAGCAATTTTAATGGCTGATTTGATTTGGGATAATAAATCTGATCTGTTATTAGATGCTTTTAATTATTCTAGGTTTATTGATAATGGATAATTATTTTGCCCCCCTAGCCCCCCAATTCTGGGGGGAATAAGAATTCATTAGCTGGTAAAAGTACCCTAATTTTGAGGGATGCGCGGGGGCTTTGATGAGGATATATGAAAAGTTGTTAAATACTGAAATTTGCCCTCCTGCCCAATTCTGGGGGGAACAAGAGTCAATTTGCATCTAAAAGTCCCCCAAAATTGGGGGATGCGCGGGGGCTTTGATATAGCAATGAGCGCTGGTTAAATTTGAAATAATAAAGAAGTTGGAAATAGTATTGTGGGAAGTTCAAAATGAATAATTGGAAAAAATATCTAACGACTACTGCTTGTGCTTTTCTATGTCTATTAGAACTTAAAATAGTTGCTCAAGCTATTACTACTGAAACAAATATTAGAACAATTCCCAAATATCAATTGGCTCAAACTCCTATTGGCTATTGCACAGTAGGAAATCTAACTGATTCACCTCTGAATGTTCGAGACAAACCAGATGGAGAAATAATTGATACTTTGGAAAGTGGAACAGTAGTTGCTCTTGGAGTTACTGATGGCAGTGAAGGTGAAAATTGGATAAGAATTATTACTCCTATAGAAGGTTATGTGTCGGCAAGATATCTCAAAGATTGTCAATATAAGTATTAACTTTATAGGATGATAAGCGCCTCAAACCTATTGATAAATAAAGCATTAATAATAATTTATCTCTACCTAAAATAAGCTTTGTTTTTACCCAAATAAAACCATCATTATAGTTTGTTTTATGTCAATCAATTATATTGGTATAATTTTCTAAAAACCACTCATACAATTTTGATATTCCTACTTAATAGGGGTTTTAACAAAGGTAAACTACAGTAAAAATTCATAGATATACCTAAAGTTTAATAAGTTGCATAAATAGTTGTATTCTATATTAATTAAAACCGCTATAAACAAACACAAAAACTACAAAAAATATGGTAAAAACTCCTGGGGTTAAATAACCTTTATTCACAAAATATTTTTGTATTGACTCATTTATAATTATTATGATAGCTGATATTCTTCTGGATAATCTTGAACAGATATTTATGGATATTCCCTAACAATTTTTTGATTGTTTTCAACATAAAAATATTTTGTTATTTTCTGAATATATTCCCGCTCATAACCAAGTGGTTTTTGAGTATCATTAAATATTAATCTGTAAAGTAATCCTCCTCCATTTAAAATATATTTATTCTTAGTTTTAACAATCGATCTAATTTTATTGATTGCTCTAGTTCTGTGAAGTTTATTAGTATCCAATTTTTCATTTACTCTATCAGATAAAATGCTGCTGTCAAAACCCTCTACTTTTTCTTCTAGGATAGTTTCTAACTGAGCAATCACATCTTGACAATTTTCGCGAAACTTTTCGTATAGAAAAACATGAACTTTGGGAAAATTATCTTGATAAAGTTTGATTAATTCGTAATAACATAGATCGATTAAGTTGATATTGGGAGCTAGATAATTGTAATATCGAGTATTTTTATTCCATCTAAATTTATTGACGGATAAATCATATTGATAGTCATCGTAGGTATATTCTTTTTTTAGGATACCAAATATATTCTTCAATCTTTCCTGTATAGCCACCCATTTTTATTGCTTGATTATAACTAGACATTAGCAGAGATTGGTGACCTCTGATAAAAAGGATAATTTCTGCTTGAGGAAATACTTCTTTGAGTCGCCTAACAATTATACTTCTATTAATAGTAAATTTAATCCCACACAATAGCTCGTCAGAAATAAGTATTTTTGATGCCGTTATTTTCCCTATTTCTTTTTTTATTTCTTCTGAGTCATAATAACAATCATCGGCATATTGTAATTTATTAAAAGCCTTACTTTGTTGAGTATAGGGTCTACTAATCAAGGTTGTATCACTTAGCCTGGGAAAAATTTTCTCCTGTAAAAAAGTTGTTGCTGTCTTAGGCAAACCTACATGAAGAAAAGTTTTTGTCATTCTAGATATTTGTTACACTAAGTTGCTTTTGGTTAAATAATATACACTAACTTTATACCTTAAGTCGAGGATTTAGCCTAATTTTAGATGTTCAGGCCATAGAAAGAGTGGTAATTTTACTGCGGGAATAGGTAGGCAGTACATTGGAAAAATAGGCAAGACAGATAATGGAATTATGACCGAATAATGAATAATTAATAATTAAATAATTCGCGCCTTGAAGCCTCCCCTTGGATAGGGGGAAAAAAAGCGGTCGATCTTCGCAGCTTCCCGAAGGGTAGGATGGCGAGGTCTCCTCGCCATATCCAATAAGTTGCTAAAAACCACTCATACAATTTTGATATTCCTACTACAGCAAACATCAAAACTACAAAAACTACGGTAACAATACCGAGTATTACAGCGGTTTTCATGATTAGTAGACCACAGTAGGGACGTTCCATGGAACGTCCCTACAAGGTTTTGCTTGTGAAGATGTGGTTCATCAATTTGAAAAGCGCTGTAAGTAATATTCCTTCACTAAAAATTTTTGCATTGAAGTGATAGGAACATGTCTGACTTTATCTGGTTTGTAGTTGATAATTATATTTTTCATGGATTAGTTTTTTTGTATTCAAATTTTATATATAAAATAATGCGACTAGGGGATTTACATTTACAAAATTACCGCTATGACTATCTCCCCAATTACAATGACGGCCGTTAATCCACTCATGTCTAAGATCATTATCCCAAACTCGACCTTTACCACGTAAATCAACATAGTTGCTTGATATTGATGGCCATGACAAAGCTCAGATTATTTTTCCGAATGAATCAGCAATGCTGTGTAAATATAGCTTTCATTAAAATTATTTACTGCCAGTTTCACAACTTGCATAACCCTTGAAAACTCAGAAATATATCATCTTAGACAACAAGAAAACTCTAATATAAAATTATTAGGAGTTAGAAAATGGCACAAATTAATAGTACACCCCAAAGCAGTCTGATAGTAGTACACAAGTAGTAATGTTTGCAGTTTATCACCAGACTTATAGAAAGTATATACTGACAAATATCTCTACTTCTACATAATTACTCTTAAATTCAAAATTAATTCACAAAAACAATGAAAATACCGATAATTTTAGGTAAATAATTTATGAAATATTCTTCTTAATACATAACTATAATTTCAGATCATATATTTCATAGTCACCAATAAAAACAATAATATTTTATCACATTAATCAGTGAAAAAACAAACTTAACGCCTAAGCATTATGACTCAATTTTTCAAGAGATTTAGAACTCTAATTTGATCGTAATTAATTATCCGGAATAGATGTTTTATATTTTGAATATATGATGAGGGGTAATCAATTTCAAAATATTCAAAATGTTAGTAGTTGCTTTTTATGCTTGAATTGAGCAATTAATAACTAGAATTAAAAAAAATCTAATTTTCAATATTTTTCTCAGTAATATCTCTTAGATTGGGTATAATCATTTAGCCTGGTAATTCTAGGAATATCATTTCTAAAAAATGATATAAAAATTATCGTTACTAGAGAAAAATAACTGCTGTAAATATTTCTATAACTGAGCAAAAAAATCTCACTTACAGCAGATTCCACTAAGCGTGAGGTACACCCATCGCGGGCAAGATTGCCGCACTTGCATTCATTTAATTGTTAATCTCTGTACTTCATATACTTTGAATATACTGTAAATAAAATTTAGTAACTAAAGGAGAGACTATTTTGGATACAGCACCAGTTGCTAACTACTTAGGTTTTTTAGCATTAGTATGCTATGTAATTACTCTACTACCAAGCATTTTGAGAATTGTGTTTCCAAGCACAAAAAAAACAGAATTTCCGAAAATATTGCTGAAGTATCGTCGTCAAATAGGTGTAATTGCTTTTCTATTTGCTTTTGGTCATGGAATATTGTTAGTGAGCAAGAGAAACTTTGACTTTTTTGATATCCAAACTTATTGGATCTATATACAAGGAGTCGTAACTTTCATTATTTTCACACTACTAACAATTACTTCCAATGATTGGAGTATAAAAAGAATGAAAAAAAATTGGAAGAAATTACATGAACTAACTTATCTAGCAATGTTCCTCTTAGTCTGGCACGTTATAGACAAAATGTGGGGTCATTGGAGCTACCTCACCCCATTAGGAATGCTCGGAATAACAAGTATAACTATTTTATTTATTGTTAGAAGATGGATAGAACGCAGAAAAAAAATGACAAAAACTAAGGGTGCAAATTAAGTCAAAAATAAGCAATAATTTTAATTTTTTTCAACAAGTAATCATCAATGGTAGGATTAAAAATTATGCTAGCTCAACACAAGCGCCGAAAATACTCTACAGTAATAGCAGCAACTACTTTAGCAACTCTTGGTGGACTGTGGTCCTGGCGATCGCTATCAATATCAACCAAAAACTTTGTCCGACCACCTGAGCAAAAAACTCTTCCCTCTCTAACCCTTTCAGGACATAAAGGATGGGTTTATGCAGTTGCTATGAGTCCAGATGGAAAAACTCTTGCTAGTAGTAGTTATGATGGTGTAATTAAAATTTGGAATTTAACCAATGGTAAATTGCTGCATACTATCAATGCTCACGCAGATGCGATCGAATCTCTTGCTATGAGTCCAGATGGTAAAATTCTTGCCAGCGGTAGTTGGGATAACCGTATTAAACTTTGGAATATTGCAAATGGAAGTCTGCTCCAGACTCTCGAAGGTCATACCGATGATGTGAAAGCTATAGCTATTAGTGTTGATGGAAAAACTCTTGCTAGCGGTAGTTATGATGGTGTAATTAAAATTTGGAATCTTAACACTGCTTCTGTTGAGGGTAGTTTTCAACATTCAGCTCCTGTCACATCTCTAGTTTTGAGCAAGGATGGAGAGATGCTTGCTAGTGGAGGTAAAAATGGTCAAATCAAAACCTGGCAATTGAATACAGGTAAACAACTCCACTCCTTGGCAGCACATAAAAACACAATTTGGACGATTGCTTTTAGTCCCGATGGTAAAATTCTTGCTAGCGGGAGTCAAGACCAAAAAGTTAAGTTATGGCAGATGGAAACTGGTCAACTACAATGCACTCTAGAAGGACACGACAAAGCTGTTTTGTCTGTTGCTTTTAGTCCCGATAGCAAAACTCTTGCTAGCAGCAGTTATGACAAAAATATTCATCTGTGGGAACTAGATACAGAAGAATTATTAGAAACATTTACAGATCATTCTAAGGCGGTTTGGTCAGTAAAATTTAATCCTGATGGACAAACTCTTGCCAGTGCGAGTGCTGATGGAACGATCAAACTGTGGTCTGTATCTGACTTTAGTAGTAACGATTTAGAGAATACAACTCCCCCATCTATTGTAAAAGAGAAAGCAGAAATTATATCTGTTTCAGAGATTACTGATATAGCTAAGTTAGAAGAGTTAAACCAAAAATTATATGACCAAATTGACCAAAGTTGGCAACAGACTCCAATATGGTATGAAGATTTAGTGTTTGAGGTAAAAGTTAATGGGGATGGAGCGATCGCTAGTTTAGAACCCATGAATGAACCTGCGCAATATTATAGTCAACAAACACCTTTACCCAAGCTGTTAAATACTGCTAATTCTGAAGTTACGAGTCAGAAAAAGTCTTTTGCAATATTCCGGGTAGTTATGACACCGACAGGGGTACTTGAGGTTAGTCCTTGGAGTGGTTGGTTAAACAAGGAGTCAGCAGTCAGCGATCAGTAGATTTTTTTTTAACTCCCTCCTTTGCAGAGTATTCCAGAACAGAAAGCAGATTTCAACTCCCTCAACTATCCGACTTATCAGAAGTCATATCAAATCTAGTTAATTGCAATAGAACCGTTCTTAGAAACCTACGATAATCTATATAAATCTATGATTATCTGTTCTGTTCTTGCTTCTACCTGGCAACGTCGGCGTTATCCAGTCCGCAAGCTGACACGGACGTTCGCGCTAGCGTTGCGGAGCAAACTGCCCGCCATAGCTAAATTTAATGCTGCATTCAAATCTCGTTCGCGCTAGCGTTGCGGAGCAATCACAGCTGAAATTGCAGTGTTCGCAATTGAAAACGCGCTCTGATAACAACAAAGATTCTTTAACAGTTCCACACCTACTGCAGGTTTTAGAACTAGGAAACCATCTATCAACAATGATTAACTTAGAACCGTATAGCTCACACTTGTACTCGCGCCTGTCTACGAAACTCATAAAAACCCATATCAGCAACGGCCTTAGCTAGCTTGTGATTTGACATCATTCCTGATACATTTAGGTCTTCTATTACTATCTGGCTGTGGTTTTTAGCTAGATAGGTAGTAAGTTTATGCAATGTATCTTTTCTAATATTAGCTATCCTGTTGTGTAACTGAGATATCTTGAGTTGAGCCTTTTTCCAGTTCTGAGAAAATTTGACTTTATGTCGGTTTAAATATTGCAACCGAGAGAGTTTAGCTTCTAACTTTTTATAAGATTTAGCACCAACAAAAACTTCACCAGTGGATAATGTAGCTAGAGATTTTATACCTAAATCTACACCAACTACATCTACTAATTTTTCAGTGCTTTGAGGTTCTCTTTCTACTTTAAAGCTGACAAACCAACGATTAGCTTTTCTACTAATAGTTACAGACTTGGGATGAGTATTATCTGGTAGAATTTCAAAAGTTTTCACCCATCCAATTCGAGGTAGTTTAATACGATTAAAGCCGACCGTAATTGAGCCATCTAAAGTAAAGCTATCATCCCTACCTTTTTTCTTGAATTGAGGTTGTCCTGAAACTTTGCTAAAACAACGCTTCCAAGCAACGGATAAATGCCTCAAAGCATATTGAGGCGCACATTTAGACACTTCATAATACCAACAGTTATTAGGTTTAACCATTGCTACTAAAAGTTTATGTAAGTCAATTGCAGTAGGAAACTTAAGTTTGCTGTCTGGATTATTGGAATTGTGCTATGCGGATGTTTCTAGTTAACCATAATCCCCAATTCCAAGCGTGACGAGCTACACCAGCGTGTTTAGCCAGTAATGTTTTTTGCTGGTTATTCGGATGTAGTTCAGTATGATATCCAAGTAGCATAAACAGATAATCCCAGATTTTTATAGAAAATACCAGATTTTAGCCAACAGTTACAAGCCCTATCTCCGCGTCTGGTGTGTCTCCCCTTCTCCGTGTCCTCAACAACCCCCTACTCCCCACAGTCCTCACACTCCCTTGGAGGAACTGGATCATAACCACCGGGATGAAAAGGATGACAACGTAAAATTCGCATAATTGCCATTCTACCGCCTTTAAAAATCCCAAATCTTTCTATCGCTTCCATCGCATATTCTGAGCAAGTAGGTTGAAAACGACAGGATGGAGGTAATACTGGTGAAATGAAAATTTTGTAGCCTTTAATTAATTTAATTAGTAATACTTTCATATTCTTAATCCCGCATTAGCAAAATATTTTTGGAGGGTTGCTCAAAATCCTTGTTACAAAAATAACTTCTGACTTTTGACTTCTTAATTTTGACTTCGTTATTGGGTCTAATATCAAATCCGTTTTATTGAACATAAAAAAATTCTCCCATCGTCATAAATACGCTCATCTTTGTAATTCCCTCTCCTCCTGACTCCTGACTCCTCCCGACTTAACCATTCTATGGCTGTTTGACCGGATTTAATATAAAACCCCGCCTTTTAAGGCCAAATATTTTTGGAGGGTTGCTCAAAATTCCTGTTACAAAAATAACTTCTGACTTCTGACTTCTGACTTTTGAATTCGTTAAAATGTCATGGTCTCTTTTTTAGTCAAACACATAGCAATACCCTTTTCGTAGTAAGCCGCCTCATTAATAAAAACTGGCCATGTAGGAGTTTCTTCTTCATAATAAATTGTTTCGCCATCAAAGGTTAAAAAAATTGGCTCCCCTGGAGTTAATTGTTGATAATCTCTCCCCTGTAACTCAGGATGAATCATTGCTGTTATTTCTCCATCTTCAGTCTTAGGATAATCCACAACTTTTAGATGTTTATAGACTGTAATATCCTGATTAATTAGATTCAATTTACCTTCATTGAAATTTTCGATAAAATCTAAACTTGCCTGAACTAATATTTCTGTTTTCTGAAATAAATCTGCTTTGAGAGTACCTTGAGCAATGGGACCTACTTCAATACCAAAACTTAATTCACAAATAGAATTTACAAAAGCATTTTCTTCTCCTGGATTAATCCAACTATAAACTCTAACATCTGGTTCAACTGAACTTAAATAAGCAGCCATTTTTAGGTTAAAGGGATGATTATTCGCTAAAACTATTGTTAATCCCATGTTAGCAGTGGTAGTATGCAAATCCAATATCAAATCAAATTTAGGATTACCTTTAGGCCCTAGGATTTGATTAATAGACTTTGCTCTAGTTTCTTCATAGTTAGTCTTGTTTTGATTTTCTAAATCCTGGAGTTTAAAGCAACGATTTAAGTCAGTATCAACGTATCTTCTCACAAGTTCAAATGCTTGAGGATTAGCAAATAATGTTTGAGTTTCAAAATTAGTTCTACTAATCAAGTCAGGAAATTTTTCCAACTTTTTAAGAAGATATATACCTGTAAATTCATTACCGTGAGTTCCACCAACAATTGCCACCTTATTAATTCTTTCCATTTTGATAAATCTCCAGCAGAAATATAATTAATTGATGATTACTAAATTCAATTATTAATCTTTGTATATCATGTCCAGTAGCATTAGTATTGTATAGCAAAAGTAGGGAACAGGGAACAGGCAGTAACGCTTAAGAGCAAGAAAAAAAACTTAAATTTCCTGTATATATTCACCCTTTAGTTTACACAAACGCGTCCCAACAGACATAATATTACTTAGTATTATACCAATTCTCAAAAGTCTTTCAACAATTAATAATTAATAATTAATAATTACCTCTCCTTTAAAACGGATAGGATTGACTAATCATGAAAATTTTTCTTTATTATCCCCTTAAAAGGGGAGGCTTTAAACCACAGTTTTTCTGTAAAAAAAAGATAGTGTAGTGAAGCGGTATTCAATAATTAATAATTAATAATTAATAATTATATCATGTTCGGATAATTAGTGATAAAAAAAGTTTTTGTTTGTAGTTGGGCTTTAGCCCTTACAATGCTTAGTATTAGGACTAAAGTCCAACTACGAGCCTAATTATAACTGTTCTACCGAACATGATATTACCTCTCCTTTTCAAGGAGAGGATTGACTCAATTGTCGGTATTCAAAGAGACATGATATAAGTGGTAGTTATGTGTAAATAATGTCAATGCAAAATACACCAATCTTGTAAATTTTACCCAATCATTTTCAACTATTCAACTATTCCCCTGCCTCCTATTCGCAATTAACTTTAGCAAAGTAGTTTACCAAGTATTTAATAATCAAAACAATAATAATTATTCGTTATTCAATTCTGTATCTTCAAGAATTAATTCTGACTCTTCAGAAACTATATTAGGTTGATTTTTATAAAAAGTTTCTAAACTATGGCGATCGCCTACATAACGCCAATGCCAAGGTTCATAACCAATATCTTTTTCATCATCAGCAGGTATCATTTCAAAGCTAAAATAAGCAGCATAATTTTGTAGCCATTGAAAAGCTGCTGTCTTTTCAAACTCCACATTTTGGTTAGTTGCTGGTGCATTACCATCTCCAATATCAACAGCATAACCTGTTACATATTCCCCATAACTTAAAGGTGAAATTTGATTGGTATTATTGGCATCATTATCCTCAATATTATTAGTATTACTCGCCCAATCTTTTAATTCAGACTTAGACTGAAATCCTCTCAAAGCAACTAAATTAATACCATCATTTCTAGCAGCATCAACCATTTTTTGAAAATTTTTCACTGCATTTATTTGCAATCTAATCTCACTATCAGAAGTTATATACTCTAATTCCATTTCTGATACTTGTGAGTAAGGAAAATCTAATAAAGTATCTTTTTTTAGTTCATTTATCGGAGTTTCATTCACAGAAGATGTAGCTACAGTATTTGCATTATCAACTTCAGTTTGAGTTGATGAAGCATTAACTTGATTGAGATTAGATTGAAATTGTAATCCCAGACTAACTGCTCCCACAACTATAACTATTCCTATCCAACCCCATATCCATTTTTGGCTTTGAGACTGAGTTTGGATAATTTCTTCATCCTTTTGAGGGTCTCGTACTGCTTCAGGAATTTCATCCACAACAGTTTCTTGGACTAATGATAAATTTTCTGACAGACTTTCGTTGTGCAAAGTTCGACTCCTGCTAGTGAATTTCAAAGTCGTTTTTTACTTTACTCAGTAAAAACTTAAAAGTAAACAATATTAGACCTGATTCTAAATTCTAAATTCTAAATCCTTTGATCCAATTTTCTTATTTATTTATAAGAAGAGGTAATTCTAAATTCTAAATTCTAAATTCTAAATTCTTGAAATCTGGACCTACAGGAATAATCCCACCAGGATTAAGAGGAAAAAGATTACCATAATAATCTTGCTTAACTGCTTCTAAATTACAAGTATCTGCTATTCCTGGAAGTTGATATAAATTTCGTAGATAAGCACTTAAATATTGATAGTCCTGAATTCGCCGCAAGTTACACTTAAATAGACCATAATAAACAACATCAAACCGGAATAATGTAGTAAACAAACGTACATCTGTTAATGTTACTGTCTCACCACAAAGATACCTACTAGCAGAAAGTACATTGTCAATTTCATCTAAAGTAGTAAATAATTCCTGACAAGCTTTTTCATAAGCTTCCTGAGTTTGGGCAAACCCACAACGATAAACTCCATTATTAACTGCATGATAAATTTTGTCATTCCACTGGTCTATTTTGGTTTTCAATTGTTCTGGATAAAGGTCAAGATTAGGATTTTTAGCAAACTGATTAAATTCAGCATTGAGCATCACAATAATATCTGCACTCTCATTATTCACAATAGTTTTTGTTTGCTCATCCCATAGCACAGGTACAGTGGCGCGTCCATTATAACCAGGCTTTGCTAAATTATATAATTCCGGTAGAGTAAAACATCCTTCTTGTTCCTCTTCCAATACCCAAATACCCCGATCGCCTGCTGGAGAAACAATAGTTACTGGAATAACATCTTCCAAACCTTTGAGCGATCTAACAACTAGAGTTCGATGTGCCCAGGGACAACCCAACCCTACAAATAGACGATAGCGTTTAGTAGCTGGTTGATATTTGTTTTCTGCTTGTATCCCTACTGTTTCTCTAAATAGACTAGCAGGACGAATGTATTCTCCTGAATTATTCCGTGGGGCAAGTTTTGACATCATTATTTGCCAGAGACTTGTCCAAACCCATTTTCCTAATTTTATTGTCAGAGAAGGTGGAAGTGATTTGCGTTTGTTAACCATTTGTTTTTTTTGAATTTAATTAAGTCAACAGTTATAGCAAGGAACGAGTTGTTGAGAACATATCTCATAGCACAAAAGCTTCTTTTTCAAAAGCAACTTCTAAGATGAAATGTCTTTTTTGAAGCTAATTAATTTCTATATTATATGTTTCTCCAACAGTTTCACAAATATAACCTGGAACTTTTTTATCAACTCTCCAGTATGTAAAAGTCTTTCCTTCAACAGTGCTAATTTTTGCCATTCCTTGACATCTATGATCGCCGAAATTGTCAAGGAATAAGTATTCTTCAACGTTACCCACTGCTTGATTGCACCTACTTGGATATAATTTGCCTTGAACTCCTCGTTTAGTGCTATAAGAGCTTCTTGCTTGTCGTTTTTCGCAAGCTTCTTGATACGAAGCTAAATGCTTAATCTTCAGTCTTCCGTCTCTGCTTGTTAAAGTTTGTTGGTTTTCTTGAGAGAAAAAAACGGAAGCTATAAAAACAAGTATAATGAGCCCAAAAAGATTTCCAAAGCATGATGAACATCCTCCTTTATTTTCAGTATTGGTGCTTCTTGCTCTATCAACCTTTTTTTCCCTTCTTTTTCTTTCTTTTTCTTTTTCACGTCTGTAAATCTCTTGTTCGATATCCCTCAATTCCCACTGCCAATTATGTATGTATTCGCTTTCTGGATTGTTCCATATTTTTTCTTCTAATCTTTCTTTTATTATTCTCAACGAATAATCAGATTCTGATTCGAAATTGCTCATTTTTTTTTCTTCATTTTGTACAGCACTACTGACCTGATCACTAAAAAAAAGCGATCGCAAGATTGATAGCTGTCCCTGGCTTAAACTGTAAACCCTAAGACTATCAACTCATCCCATCAGTTAATCTTTACATCCGTGGCCAAATCCCTGTGTGCCCTATTCTCCCAGTCCTAATATTTTCCACAAAAAAAACCCCCTACTAAAAGCAGGAGGTTTAATTTAATTAACCTACTAAACTAGGTTTGAGCTAATCTCAAGAAATTAACCAAACTTACCAGCAGTAGAGGCTATTACGAAGGCAGCGTAGGTGAGGACAAATCCTACCGTGAAGTGAGCTAAACCTACAACACGAGCTTGAACGATAGAAAGAGCAACAGGCTTATCCTTCCAGCGAACCAGGTTAGCTAGAGGAGTGCGCTCATGTGCCCAAACAATAGTTTCAATTAGCTCTTGCCAATAACCACGCCAAGAGATGAGGAACATGAAACCAGTCGCCCAAACTAGGTGTCCGAAGAGGAACATCCAAGCCCAAACAGACAGGTTATTAGTTCCATAAGGGTTATAACCGTTAATTAACTGGGAAGAGTTCAACCACAGATAATCACGGAACCAACCCATTAAATAAGTAGAAGATTCGTTGAACTGAGCAACGTTACCTTGCCAAACAGCTAGATGTTTCCAGTGCCAGTAGAACGTTAGCCACGCAATGGTGTTCAACATCCAGAACATAGATAGGTAGAAGGAATCCCAAGCAGAGATATCGCAAGTACCACCACGACCAGGGCCATCACAAGGGAATGCGTAACCGAAGTCTTTCTTGTCTGGCATTAATTTAGAACCACGAGCATCCAAAGCACCTTTGACTAAAATCAAGGTAGTTGTATGCAAACCTAGAGCGATCGCATGGTGTACCAAGAAATCGCCAGGGCCAATGGTTAAGAATAGAGAGTTACTACCACTGTTAATAGCATCTAACCAGCCTGGTAGCCATACGTTACCAGCATTAGGCCATGCTGTAGTAGCAATACTATCAGGGTTTGACAACAGCACATCCATGCCGTATAAAGCTTTCCCAGAAGCAGCTTGAACGAACTGAGCGAATACAGGCTCGATCAAGATTTGCTTTTCAGGAGTACCAAAAGCAACCACTACATCGTTGTGGACATAAAGACCGAGAGTGTGGAAGCCTAAGAATAGAGAGACCCAGCTCAAGTGAGAGATGATTGCCTCTTTGTGCTGTAATACACGATCCAGCACGTTACCTTTGTTTTGCTCGGAATCGTAATCCCGTACTAGGAAAATAGCACCGTGAGCAAATGCACCTACCATGATGAAACCAGCAATATACTGGTGGTGGGTATAGAGTGCTGCCATTGTAGTGTAATCCCTAGCTATGAAAGCATAAGGAGGCAGAGCATACATATGCTGTGCTACCAGAGAAGTGATTACACCCAGAGAAGCTAATGCTAAAGCTAACTGGAAGTGTAGAGAGTTGTTGAGAGTTTCATACAACCCTTGGTGAGGTAGGTTAAACTGACCTTCACTATTACCACCGACTAAACCAGCTTTGGAGTCAAGCATTTCTTTGATGCTGTGACCAATACCAAAGTTAGTCCGGTACATATGACCAGCTACGATAAAGATTACTGCGATCGCTAAGTGGTGATGAGCCATGTCAGTCAACCACAGTGACTCAGTTTGAGGATGGAAACCACCCAAGAAAGTCAGAATTGCAGTTCCTGCACCTTCAGAAGTACCAAACACATGACTGGCAGTATCAGGATTTTGAGCGTAAACGCCCCAATTTCCTGTAAAGAAAGGAGCTAAACCTGCGGGGTGAGGCATAGTTGTCAGGAAGTTATCCCAACCAACGTGCTGTCCGCGAGATTCAGGAATCGCAACGTGAACCAAGTGACCAGTCCAAGCCAAGGAACTAACACCGAACAGACCAGCCAAATGGTGATTTAAGCGGGACTCAGCATTTTTGAACCAAGCGAGGCTAGGACGGAACTTGGGCTGGAGGTGTAACCAACCAGCGAACAGCATGATGGATGCCAAGATCAGGAGGAAGATAGAACCCTGATATAGGTCTCCATTTGTTCTCATGCCGATGGTGTACCACCAGTGGTAAACACCAGAGTATGCGATATCTACTGGGTTAGAGGCACCTGCTTGAGTGAAGGCATCTACTGCAGGTTGACCGAATTGAGGGTCCCAAATCGCATGAGCGATTGGACGTATATTCAGAGGATCTTTAATCCACTGTTCAAAGTTTCCTTGCCAGGCAACGTGGAATAAGCTACCGGATGTCCAGAGGAAAATGATTGCTAGATGGCCGAAGTGAGAGGCAAAAATCTTTTGGTAAAGATTTTCCTCTGTCATACCATCATGGGTCTCAAAGTCATGAGCTGTAGCTATCCCGTACCAGATCCGACGGGTGGTTGGATCTTGTGCCAGGTCTTGGCTAAATTTTGGGAATTTTGTGGCCATAAATATTTTATCTAAATGTCTCGTGTGTATCTGAGAATCTTAGATTGAAGTGACATTCTCCTACATCAAATCTAAAGACTATGATATAGGCTTCCCAACCTCACGGATAGGGATTTCTGTTTTGCTGGCGCAACGCTGCGCGTTACATGTCGCGGAGCGAAACACAGGGAGTGCAAGCACTTAACCCTCCACAGACAGAGACGATGATACCCACCGCCTTTTTTTGGGGATTGAGGATCGTTCAATCCCCAAGCAAGAATCTTAAAACGCTATTGCATTCTTATCCTACTGAAATTATTCGAGCCAGGAAGAATGCCCAGGTTGTGACAATTCCGCCCAGGAGATAGTGAGCTACCCCCACTGCCCGACCTTGAATGATACTTAGAGCGCGTGGCTGAATTGCTGGAGCAACCTTTAACTTATTATGAGCCCAAACGATAGACTCGATCAACTCTTGCCAGTAGCCACGACCACTGAACAAGAACATTAAGCTAAATGCCCAAACAAAGTGTGCAGCTAAGAACATCAAACCGTAGGCAGACAGAGCTGAACCGTAGGATGTAATTACCTGAGAAGCTTGTGCCCATAGGAAGTCACGCAACCAACCATTAATGGTAATTGCACTTTGTGCAAAGTTACCGTAAGTGATATGAGATACTGTACCATCTGGGTCTACTGTTCCCCAAACATCTGACTGCATCTTCCAGCTAAAGTGGAAAATCACAATTGATAGGGAATTATACATCCAGAACAGACCTAGGAACACATGGTCCCAGCCAGAAACTTGACAAGTACCACCACGACCTGGACCATCGCAAGGGAATCGGAAGCCTAGTTCACTCTTATCAGGAATTAGACGAGAGTTACGGGCATAAAGTACACCTTTGAGAAGAATTAAAGCTGTAACGTGGATGGTAAAAGCATGGATATGGTGAACCATAAAGTCTGCCGTACCCAAAGCTATTGGCATCATTGCTACTTTACCGCCTACTGCTACAACATCACCACCAAAAGCTGGGCTAACAGATGCTAAAGCATTAGGTGCAGTATTACCGGGTGCCATCATATGGATATTTTGTACCCACTGAGCAAAGATTGGCTGTAGTTGAATCCCAGTATCAGAGAACATATCCTGGGGACGGCCAAAAGCACGCATAGTATCGTTGTGAACGTACAAGCCAAAGCTATGGAAGCCCAAGAATATACATACCCAGTTTAAGTGGGAGATAATCGCATCCCGGTGACGAATTACACGGTCCAAGAGGTTATTAACGTTCTTGGCTGGATCGTAATCCCGGACCATAAAGATAGCAGCATGAGCTCCTGCTCCCACAATCAGGAATCCACCAATCCACACATGGTGTGTGAACAGAGATAACTGAGTTGGGTAGTCAGTAGCAATATAGGGATATGGTGGCATTGCATACATATGATGCGCCACGATTATGCTTAGGGAGCCCATCATTGCCAAATTAATTGCCAATTGAGCGTGCCAAGAGGTTGTCAGAATTTCATAGAGACCTTTGTGACCTTCTCCGGTTAATGGACCTTTGTGAGTCTCAAGAATTTCCTTCATGCTGTGACCAATGCCCCAGTTAGTCCGGTACATATGGCCAGCTACAATGAATAATACTGCTAATGCCAAGTGATGGTGAGCTGTATCAGATAACCACAAGCCACCTGTTACAGGGTTTAAACCACCTTTGAAGGTCAAGAAGTCAGCGTACTCACCCCAATTTAATGTGAAGAATGGAGTTAGACCTTTAGCAAAGCTAGGGTATAACTCTGCCATTAAGCTAGAGTTCAAGATGAACTCATGAGGCAAAGGAATATCCTGTGGTGCTACGCCAGAATCTAACAATTTGTTAATTGGTAGAGAAACGTGAATCTGGTGACCAGCCCAAGATAAGCAACCTAGACCCAGTAAGCCTGCTAAGTGGTGGTTCATCATTGATTCCACATTCTGGAACCATTCCAACTTAGGAGCTTTCTTGTGATAATGGAACCAACCAGCAAACAGCATCAAGGCAGCCATTACCAAGGCACCGATCGCCGTGCAGTATAACTGGAACTCATTAGTTATACCGGAAGCACGCCACAACTGGAATAGACCAGAAGTTATCTGTATACCGTGGAAACCACCGCCAACATCACCATTTAAAATTTCTTGGCCAAATATAGGCCATACTACTTGAGCACTTGGCTTAATACCTATGGGATCTGTGAGCCAAGCCTCATAGTTGGAAAATTTAGCGCCATGAAAATATGCGCCACTCAACCAGATAAATATTACGGCCAGATGGCCAAAGTGTGCGCTAAAGATTTTGCGCGATACGTCTTCTAAATCGCTTGTATGACTATCAAAGTCATGAGCGTCAGCGTGTAGGTTCCAAATCCAAGTAGTTGTTTTTGGTCCTTTGGCTAGACTCCGCTCAAAGTGACCTGGCTTGCCCCACTTTTCAAATGAGGTGGGTACCGGGTCCTTATCTACGGTTACTTTTACCTTTGCCTCGCGCTCTGGAGGACTTATGGTCATGAAGACTCTCCCCTCTGAAAGAAACTGAACTGAACTATTGATGTTGTCAACATTGATAACATTTGTAACGAATTATCAATCTCTTTTGCAAATTTACAGGTTTTAGCTGTCTTTTGCAGGAATGCAACACCGCACTCTTTAGATTATGCCACAAAGTATATAAGACTTTGGGTGACATACTCCCACACTATACCAAATGGTTAGTGTGGGCTTCTCGCTTCCCAGTCCTGCTATTGCATCGGACTCCACGAGCTTTAAGGACGGGATGCCCCACCGCCCTTTTTGCAGAGCTAAAAACTACGCGCCTAGCTCCGCGATCGGGTTTTACGTTTACCGCCGATTCATCTGACACCAAATTGAAAATTTCGCGCGCAGGCTTCTCGACGGTTTAGCTAAATTCTTTCAAATACATAGATTCGATTTTATCGATTTGAATGTAAATGAAAGTTCTTTAGGAGATTATAAACTTGCTTAACGAGTATAAGTTGTTTCTTTACAATTATTAAAATTTCTTTAGAACAACTTAATCAGCTATTGTTGCTTATCTCACGGTAAGAAAAAAAAGTCAAGACTGATCGCGATAAAATTTACAATTCTCAAAGTTAACTTATAGCAGGGAACAGGGAAAAGTGACAAAAGCTTTTCTCTGTCTCAGTTTCATCATCAATCTCTGTCAAACACCAATTCTTTCCTTGCTATATTTTTAACATAACTTAATTAAGTATTTTTGCTCAATTTTCTAGCATATAGAAAAAGTCAAGACTTATGACCGGAAAGTTTACAATTCTCAAAGTTAACTATTCTTTGAAAACTTTAAATTTGACTAGACAACTAGACTATAAGGACTTTTTTACATTTTGAAAAGCTCTAATATTGTTCGCCATACTCTAGATTAATTAATACCAATTTCATCAAAAAACAAAAAACTAAAAAAAGTAGTTAATCCCCATCAATAGCAAAAATATTGATTTTAATGAGAAAATCATCATAAACAACAAAAAACTGAGAAAACAAATATCAATGTTAACTCTCAATTTATAGGAGTATAGTCCGTGTTTAATGTAAACTTGCCAAGAATATATGGCAGTCTGATTTCGGTTTTACAGAAAATATCCTCAAGAAGTTACATCAGTATAATGCATCGCCGACAGATGTACTTATTAGGACACGAGAAGAGGGAACAGGAAACAAAGGTAAGAATTTTAGACTCTTTATCTATTTTTGGATTTTTGACAAATCATCTAGACTTGCTTAACTTAAGAAAATTATTAACACTTCTAATTGTAGTAGTTTTAACTTCCGGTTTGGTCAGTTGTAGCGATCGCTTCTCTGAGCAACCTCAACTTAGCGAGGCAAAACCTGTAACGACTTCTATATCTAAAATATTGGAAGTTTCGCCACCAGAAATAATTCAGCAACTGCGTCAAGCGATCGACATCTACAAACCACAAGTTACAATACAAAGTCCTCAACCAGACCAAATATTTGAAGACAATACTATTACAGTACAACTTCAGGTGAAAGACCTACCTATATTCAAGTCAGAATTAGACTTAGGACCTTATGTAGAAGTAATTTTAGACAACAAACCTTATAAAAAAATCTATGACCTAAATCAACCGCTGATTTTATCAGACTTAGAACCTGGTACTCATACTATCAGAGTTTTTGCTTGTCGTCCGTGGGATGAAAGTTTTAAGAATGAAGGTGCTTATGCTCAAACAACTTTTCACATTTTCACTAAAACTACGAATAATAATCCTGCTCCAAATTTACCACTATTAACTTACAATAGTCCCTTGGGTGACTATGGTGCTGAACCCATCTTGCTTGACTATTATCTTACCAATGCACCGTCGCATTTAGTAGCACAAGAAGATCCTGAGGATGAAATAGTTGATTGGCGTATTCGTGTTACGGTTAATGGAACCAGTTTTATTACCGATCAATGGCAGTCAATATATTTAGAAGGGTTTCATCCAGGAAAAAATTGGATAAAGTTAGAATATATTGATGATGAGGGTAATGCTCTCAATGAGATTTATAATAGCACTATTGCTTTGATTACCTACAAACCAGGTGGACAAGATGTTCTTAGTAAAATCATCGCCGGAGAAATTTCACTGAAGGAAGCATATAGTATAGTTGACCCAGAATACATTTATCAGGAAACCCAACCAGAATTAACTCCAGAATTAGAAATAGAGGATATTCCTACTGCTGAACCAGAAGAAATTGAAGTAGAGGAAATATTAATTACACCAGAAGTAGAGGATATTCCTACTGCTGAACCAGAAGAAATTGAAGCAGAGGAAATATTAATTACACCAGAAATAGAGGATATTCCTACTGCTGAACCAGAAAAAATTGAAGTAGAGGAAACATTAATTACACCAGAAGTAGAGGATATTCCTACTGCTGAACCAGAAGAAATTGAAGTAGAAGAAATTCCTACTACTGAAGCAGAAGAAATTGAAGTAGAAGAAATTCCTACTACTGAAGCAGAAATTGAGGTAGAGGAAACTTTTACTGAAGAAGCAACCTCAAAAATAGAAACTACCGAAGCAAACGAACTACCAATAACAAAAGAAAAAATAGGTGAATTTGTAAATCGTGTTAGAGATAGATTTAAAGGTCTTATAAATAAAGTTACCGAAAAACAGAAATCAGCAACTCTAGACACAATAGAAAAACCAAATTTAGAAGAAAATTTCAATCCATCAGAAAAATCTGAAGTTCAAGATTCACTTCAGGAAAATGAGTTTCCTAGTCTGCCAGAAATAGTAGAGGAAGTACCAACACCAGAATCAGTAGAAAAACTGCCTCCGCAAGAAACTTCTGCTTTGACCCCAAATGTAGAAGAAAGTAATGAATCAGTAGAAAATCCTTCTACTTCTATACCTGAAGTTGTAGAAGATTTTCCACAAGATACTATTTCAGAATCAGAACAAATTACCGAACAAAATTCTGAAGTAGTTGTAGAACCTATTCCCACTGAAAGTAATGATTCTACTATTTCTATACCTGAAGCTGTAGAAGATTTTCCACAAGATACAATTCCAGACTCAGAACAAATTACCGAACAAAATTCTGAAGTAGTTGTAGAACCTATTCCCACTGAAAGTAATGATTCTACTATTTCTATACCTGAAGCTGTAGAAGATTTTCAGCAAGATACTACTCCAGATTTAGAACAAATTACCGAACAAAATTCTGAAGTAGTTGTAGAACCTATTCCCACTGAAAATGATGATTCTACTATTTCTATACCTGAAGTTGTAGAAGATTTTCAGCAAGATACTACTCCAGACTCAGAACAAATTACCGAACAAAATTCTGAAGTAATTGTAGAACCTATTCCCACTGAAAATGATGATTCTACTATTTCTATACCTGAAGTTGTAGAAGATTTTCAGCAAGATACTACTCCAGATTTAGAACAAATTATGGAACAAAAACCTGAAGTAGTTGTGGAGTCTATCTCACCTGAAAGTGATGATTCTATACAAGAAATTACTGAAGAAATTGAATCTGAAAATAATCTTGATTCTCCAGAAGAGATAATAGAATAAATTTCTATTTGCCGAGTAATTAATATTTAAAACTTCTCCTTTAAATAGGAAAAAAGGAAAAATATTCTTTTTAGTCGATTCTCTTATTTTCAAGGAGATGTAATTGTTAATTATATCATGTCCGGCAGCATCGGTCTTGTATAGCAAAGGTAAGGAAGAAGGAAGAGGGAAGAGAGAAGAGGAAGAAAGGCTACCCTCGCAAGAAAAAAACCATTATTTCCTGTAGATATTCACCCTTGGGTTTACACAAACGATATAAACGGACATGATATTATTAATTTTTGAAAGTAATTTTATAGCAGTCGAAGGAAAGGTTAGGACACATCAAAAGCTTAAAACTCAGACAACGTAATATTTTTCCTTCTTCCTTCTTTCTTCTTTCTTCTTCCTTCTGCTATAAGGTAAATAAACCACTTATAGAGATGTTATATAAAACGCCTCTATAAGTGACAAATATCCAGTCTTAATAAGCCTTAATATACAATCCGGTTATATAGTATATGTTCATAATTGGTGTCTACACTTCAATCCCCCCATCTCCCCATCTCCCCATCTCCCTATCTCCCTATCTCCCTACGATACAATAACTATTCAACCGGATTCTATATAATAACCTATTCCAAGGTAAGCATTCAGCTATTAGCCATCAGCGCTTCAGCACTAATACCCTGTGCTTAAGGACCAGGTTTAAATGAATATAGACTTTGGAGCTGACTTTTGTAACAAGATTTTTCGTTTCTCAATTAAATATTGCTTTGATAACTAACTAAAAGGAGTAGCTGATAGCTGATAGCTGACGGCTGAATGCTTACATTCCAAGACAAAATTAATAGCTGATAGCTGACAGCTGAATGCTTACTTAATAACTGTCATGATAAATCACTGCGTCCTTTAATTTACGCTTTTCCCAGTTAACAATTTCCAGCAAAGGACGTTCTGTGAATTCTGTGACATAACCTAAACATAAATACGCTATTAATTCATTTTCTGGAGGAGCATTAAGAATAGTTTTTACCTCTTTTTCGTCTAAAATACTTACCCAACCTAACCCTATATTCTCCGCTCTAGCCATTAACCACAAATTTTGAATTGCCAGACAAACACTGTATGGTCCAACTTTCTCTGTACAAGTTTGACCTAAGACAGGATTAGGTGAGGGCTTATAAAAAACAGCAATATTAACAGGAGTTTTAGTCATTCCAGTGCCAATCAATTGAAATTGATGAGGTAAAGGCCGATCTTTGAATATTTCTTCTGCTTTTTCATTTTCTCTTTCAAAAGATGCTTTGATTTTGGCCTTAATTGATGGATCACGAATAATCACAAATTCCCAGGGTTGAGAAAAACCAACTGAAGGAGCGTGTAAAGCAGCAAATAGTAAACGCTCTATTACTAGATCGGGAATTTCTTTACTAATAAACTTTGCTACTGGTTCTGTTCGACGATGAACGATAATATCTTCAAGTGTTTGACGTTCTTGTTCTGTAAAAATTCTACCTTTCATATTATTTATTTCCAATTATTGTATGATATTTTCTATCTGAAACTCAATTACTTAATAGAGTCTTCAAGTTCCTGTAAGGTATATTCTCAACTATCTATCTAATTTATTCATTCTTGTTACTATACTTCCGTAGCCTAGGAAACCCTATAATCTTTGTATATCGTTATAATCTTTGTATACTTTTAAACATATTTTGAAAAAAATGGCAAAACCAGGGAAGCTATCTGTGAATAAACAGCCAAACGAACAATTTCAATTTGACTCCATTGATGCTGCACTAGCAGACATTAAAGCAGGTAAGTCTGTAGTAGTAGTCGATGATGAACATCGAGAAAACGAAGGAGATGTAATTTGTGCAGCTCAATTTGCGACTCCAGACATGATTAACTTTATGGCAGTAGAAGCTAGAGGTCTAATTTGTCTGTCATTGACAGGCGATCGCCTTGACGAATTAGATATTCCACTTATGGTTACTAAAAATACTGATAGTAACCAAACAGCTTTTACTGTTAGTATTGATGCTTCCCCACAGTTGGGAGTTTCTACAGGTATCTCAGCAGAAGACCGAGCGCGTACTATTCAAGCTGTCATTAACCCTACTACCAAACCGGAAGATTTACGTCGTCCCGGTCATGTCTTCCCCATTCGAGCTAAAGAAGGAGGAGTATTAAAACGAGCTGGTCATACAGAAGCTGCTGTTGACTTAGCTAGATTAGCAGGTTTATATCCAGCGGGAGTTATTTGTGAAATTCAAAACCCAGACGGTTCGATGGCAAGGTTACCTCAATTAATAGAATATGCTCAAACTCATAATCTGAAATTGATCAGTATTGCCGATCTTATCAGTTATCGAATCAGACACGATCGCTTTGTTTACCGAGAAGCTATTGCTAAGTTACCATCCCAATTTGGTGAGTTCCAAATTTATGCTTACCGCAATACTCAAAATAATTCGGAACATGTAGCTATTGTTAAAGGCAACCCAGAAGAGTTTCAGGAAAAGGATGTCATGGTGCGGGTACATTCTGAGTGTTTGACTGGAGATGCTTTCGGTTCCCTCCGTTGTGACTGTCGAATGCAACTGCAAGCAGCGATGAAAATGATAGAAAAAGCGGGTGCGGGAGTGGTCGTCTATTTGCGACAAGAGGGTAGGGGAATAGGTTTAATTAATAAAATGAAAGCTTATTCATTGCAGGATATGGGATTAGATACTGTGGAAGCTAATGAAAAATTAGGGTTTCCAGCAGATTTGCGCAACTATGGTGTGGGAGCGCAAATATTAAATGATTTGGGTGTGAAAAAAATTCGTTTAATTACAAATAATCCTAGGAAAATAGCAGGTTTAAATGGTTATGGAATTGAAGTAGTAGATCGGGTGCCTTTGTTAATTGAAACAACAGATTATAATTCTACTTATTTGGCGACGAAGGCGCAAAAATTAGGTCATATGTTGTTACGCAGTTATTTAGTGACAATTGCTATTGATTGGAATGATGAAAACACAGAAGGAAAATTTGTTGATAATTCTTTGGTTAAAACTTTGAAATCTCCCCTTCAAAAGCGCTATGAATATTTGGAAAAATTACGCAGTTTAATCAAAGAAGATGATTTTCTGTTGCGGGAAGAAACTAGAGCAGTGGCAACAGCGGTTTTTGCTCAAGCACCTTTAATAGTTAATTTTGGTTTAGAAAAAGCAACATTAATTACATCTGAATGGTATCAACAATCAAATAATCCTTATTTGGAGGCGATCGCTAAAGTCTTAACAGAAATATCCCAATGGGAAAATATTTTCAAATTGGAATTTCTCATTGCTTCTGGTGTCGATCCTATGACTACCTTACAAGGAAAACTAAAACGTCATAGTTTTGAAATAACTGAATTATTGACAGTTATGGAACATTTGGAAACACAAAAAATTTATAGTTTAAAAGTTTAGGAGTCAGGAGAAGGAAGAAGGAGTCAGGAGACAGGAGTCAGGAGTCAGAATGGAAGAAAGAGGTGAAAATGTCATTGCGAGGGGGGTGAGAAACACTAGAAGTCTATAGTTAGCATTTTCACCCCCCGAAGCAATCCCAATCCCAATACTAGAGATTGCTTCCCTGACGGAATGCTTCGCAAACCCTGTCGCTCGCAATGACAATGTGAAAATGTCATTGCGAGGGGGGTGAGAAACACTAGAAGTCTATAGTTAGCATTTTCACCCCCCGAAGCAATCCCAATCCCAATACTAGAGATTGCTTCCCTGACGGAATGCTTCGCAAACCCTGTCGCTCGCAATGACAATGTGAAAATGTCATTGCGAGGGGGGTGAGAAACACTAGAAGTCTATAGTTAGCATTTTCACCCCCCGAAGCAATCTCAATCCCAATACTAGAGATTGCTTCCCTGACGGAATGCTTCGCAAACCCTGTCGCTCGCAATGACAATTTGAGATTGCTTCCCTGTCGGTCGCAATGACCAAAATATATACTGCGTAAGTCCTGTTTAATATTTGTCAACCATCAACTTTGTAACTGCTGAGTAGCGATCGCCCATAGATTGTACTAGATTGTAGGGTATGATTTGTGGGTAGTTAGTCGCACACTCCAAATTAAAGTAGGAAAATAGAAAAATGTGTGGTTTTGCTGGTTTTGTGAATTTCAAAAAAAAGAGTGAGGAAGCAGATGCTAATCAGCAGATTTTGCAACGCATGGCTAAACAACTAGAGCGACGCGGACCAGATGATAAGCAAATTATTCAATCTGGAGCTATTTCCATTGTGTTTCGCAGACTTTCTATCGTTGATTTAGCTGGAGGTTCTCAGCCAATTTGGAATGATAAGGGAACAGCATTTGTAGCTGTTAATGGCGAAATATATAATCATCAAGAATTAAAGTCTCAACTTGCAATTCCTTATAATTTTAGGACTCAATCTGATTGTGAAATAATATTACCTTTATATCAAGAGTATGGAGAAAAAGCTCTGGAAAAAGTTAATGGAATGTTTGCTCTTGCGGTTTGGGATAGTAAACAACAGGAATTATTTTTAGCACGAGATAGATTTGGTATTAAGCCACTTTATTATTGGATTGGAGATGATATTTTTGTGTTTGGTTCAACTTTGTGGTCAGTGCTTTGTCATCCTCAAGTTCCCAACCAGTTAGATTGGAATATGGCAGACCGTTTAAATAAAAGTGGGGGATATATAATCCCTGAAGAGACTGGTGTTGGTACAATCAAACAGTTGTTAGGAGGACATTGGCTAAAATGGGGGAAAAATCAGCAAACTACTCCAAAGTGCTATTGGAATCTTAACTCCTACTTTGGCACTATGAATCTACAAAAAACAGCTCAAGAACATATTTTGAATTATCAAAATTTGTTGGTTGATAGCGTGCAAAAGCGATTGATGAGTGATGTACCAGTGGGTGTTATGTTGAGTGATTTGAGTGGATAGATTCTGGATTGGTAGCTGCGATCGCTTCTCAGAAACAACCATTGCATCTTTTCTTTGGAATTTCAGAATTAGCAGAGCAAAATGGTGATGCTAAAGCTGCACGAGAACTTAGCGAATATCTGGGATTACCATTACATATCGTTGATATCGATCCAGTTAATTTATTAGAACGGTTAAACTTTTCCCTAAAAGATTTTGAATATTATATCTGGATGTTAGAATCTTTTAGACCTGATATTAGTAGTATTATTGAGTGGTCATTTAAGCACGAAATTTATCAACAAGTTCGTGCCATAGTACCAGATTTAAAAGTATTATTACTTGGACAAGGTGCTGATGAATTTGCCGGGGGTTATTCAACCATTAAAATAACTGATTTACCGGATAAAGAAACTAAATTAGTAAATTCTTGGAATGAATATAAACAACAGTGCCAAAATCAATTCGAGAATTTAGGAATTGCAGAAAAAGACAATTTTTTTCACCTGGAAATGCAGCTCCGTTTAAGAAGTTTGCAGAACCATAACTTGCATGGAGAAGATCGAACTTCAGCTAGTCATGGACTCGAAGTTCGAGTTCCTTTTTTAGACCACCGCTTAGTTGGTTATTTAGCTGCTATTCCTACTGAACTTCATCAAGATTTATTTTGGCGTAAAACTATTGTCAGACAGTCTGCTATTGATTTTATGCCGGAAAGCTATCGAGAACGGGATAAATCTTACGGTGTTTTACCATTAACTTGGCAAAAAGGTTTTCTGCGACAATTAGTAACTCATGGTTTTACAGAATTTCAAGAAAAATATCTAGAAGATTTTTGTCATAAATATGTTGCCGAATCAGCTCACGAATCATTTAAGAAAAGGTTAGAAAGTTGGTATATTAATGTTCAAAATGACAGTGAAGAATGGCAAGAATCAGCGATTAGACTAACTAATATCATGTCAACTGTTATTTTTAACAATTTGTGCCAAACTAGAGTGCAACAAAATTGATGATTTCAAAGTCAAAAATAAGAATTTTTAAGTCAAAAGCATTTCAATTCAAAAGTCAAAAGTTAAAATTGATCGGGGTTGTATTACCAAACAGGTACACAATCAATAGACTTGTCGCTTTATCAGCGGTTTTCATTTGAATAGACCACAGTAGGGACGTTGCATGCAACGTCCCTACTGGTTTATCATTTTTTTAGTGTGGTTCATTAACCTGAAAAGCGCTTTATGAATTTTAAAAATCTCAAAATCCTTGATCAAGAGTATGAAATACTGGGAATTATTGTTCTGTCTGAGTTTGAGAGATTTTTTCTATCTATATTAGCGACAAGTCTAAATATATGGTTTAAATGCTTAACAGCTTAGGATTGCTATACCATTACAGCGCTTTTCAGATTGATGAACCACATATTCACAAGCAAAACCTAGTAGGGACGTTCCATGGAACGTCCCTACTGTGGTTTACTGAAATGAAAACCGCTGTAATGAAAAAAGATTGTATGAACATTAAATAATTATTAAACTATATTGACAAGCATTATCTTATAGCATATAATAATAAGTTTTTATCATTATATTCCGTGACTACCCCCTCGCGTCAGGGCTAAGTCAGGGAATAGGAATATAATCAACAGTAAGATACTGGAGTTGAAAATGTTTACAAATAAGACCAAATCAAACCAACAAGGAAATCACACTCATAAAACAACGAAAAAATCAGCCCAAACACATCAAGCAGCGGACTGCCAAGGGGCTACAATACCCGACCATGAACTCTTGAGTGACAGCGATCTGGACGCGATAACTGGTGGATTATGTTTGGGGCCAGTTTGTCTACATTTTTAACTTTCCTGGCGGGAAGTCCCGCGCTCTCCCGCAGGGGAGCGTCGGCAGTTGGACTTCCGCTTGGATAAGTTTGGCACGACGACCCTCACTACCTGTTTTAATTGATAACACTTTTCATAAAACCAAAAAAAATGAACAATCGTACTAAAAACAATTCTATTCGCCCACACCAAATCTCTAAACCTACTCTGTCCAATTCCCTCCAACCCCAAAAACCAACTCCAGGCAACCAGGAGCCAGAGCGGGATTTTGTACAACTCGGAGAAGAGCAATTAGATGCAATCGCTGGCGGGTTTCATGTTCATATACATTTTTAGATAACCCTCACTACCTGTTTTAATATACGGCGTTGCTGAATTGAGGGATGAATCTTCAGTGGGACGGGCATCCTGCCTGTCTGAAAATATCAACAACGGGCAAGATGCCCATTCCACAAAAGTATTAATAACGGGCAAGATGCCCATTCCACAGCGCATTTATGCAGCCCCTAATTGACAACACTTTTCGTCAAACCAAAAAAAATGAACAATCGTACTAAAAACAATTCTATTCGCCCACACCAAATCTCTAAATCTACTCTACCAAACTCCCTCCAACCCCAAAAACAGACTCCGAACAACCACAAGTCTGACCAGGATTTTGTACAACTCGGAGAAGACCAATTAGATGAAATCGCCGGTGGCTTTAAGATTCATATACATTTTTGACGACCCTCACTACCTGTTTGAATTGACAACACTTTTCGTAAAACAAAAAAAATGAACAATCGTACTAAAAACAATTCTATTCGCCCACACCAAATCTCTAAATCTACTCTACCAAACTCTCTCCAATCCCAAAAACCAACTCCAGGCAACCAGGAGCAAGAGCGGGATTTTCTAGAACTCGGAGAAGACCAATTAGATGAAATCGCCGGTGGCTTTCATATTCATGTTCATTTTTAGATAACCCTCACTACCTGTTTGAATTTACATAAGACTTACGCATGAACGCTATTGGTAGGGTGTGTTTCCGCTAAGAGCGGACATGAAAAGCGGTAGCGTAACGCACCAATACTTCTTATGTAGTGCCTTTGCGTAAGTCCTGTTACAGCACTTTTCATAAAACCAAAAAAAATGAACAATCGTACTAAAAACAATTCTCTTCGCCCACACCAAATCTCTAAACCTACTCTGTCCAATTCCCTCCAATCCCAAAAACCAACTCCAGGCAACCAGGAGCCAGATGGGGATTTTCTAGAACTCGGAGAAGACCAATTAGATGCAATCGCTGGGGGCTTTCATATTAGTCTTCATTTTTAGATAACCCTCACTACCTGTTTGAATTTACATAAGACTTACGCATGAACGCTATTGGTAGGGTGTGTTTCCGCTAAGAGCGGACATGAAAAGCGGTAGCGTAACGCACCAATACTTCTTCTGTAGTGCCTTTGCGTAAGTCCTGTTACAGCACTTTTCATAAAACAAAAAAAATGAACAATCGTACTAAAAACAATTCTCTTCAACAAGCCAACTACACTCGTCAAAACGAAAAATTTGGCCAAGTACAAATGGACGCACAGGACGTAGAAGCGATCGCAAGCTACAAGAAATTGACTGATGAGGAGTTGGAGAATATTATAGGTGGTTTTTGTAAAGTAAGAGTTGGTAAGAGATGCCTATCATAGAGTTGATAACGCCCCTACTAGATATAGTGGTTCTGCGTAAGTCTCGAACATTAGGACTTACTTATATCTATATATTCTGCATAACATCTGTTGCCTGTGGTGCTCGATCCTGATTAAGGTGTGTTTAGGCAATATTTCTGGAGCCTAACGCACTTTTTTAACCAGATAGACAAACCCTTAGAATTGGGCGATCGCTCTGAGTGTTAACAGAAATAGCTCAATTCTCACTACCTGTTTTAGACGAGGTGGGATGGCAATTACGAGGTGGAAATGTGCGCAGCGAGGGGGTGAGGAAAAATAGAAGTCTAAGGGAGATGAATTTTAGCCCCCCAAAGCTACGATAGATTGCTTTCCTGACGGAATGCTCCGCAAACCCTGTCCCTCGCAATGACGAAGTGAAGTGGAAATGTCCGCAGCGAGGGGGTGGGAAACACCCTCAAGTCTCTGGTGGCTATTTTTCACCCCCCGAAGCAATCTCTAACTTTGAGATTGCTTCATTACGCTGACGCTTCATTCGCAATGACAAGGTTGAATAGTCATTCCCTAAATCTACGAGAGATTGCTTCCCTTCGGTCGCAATGAAAAAATCCTACAACTTTATAATAATCATATTTCAAACTATTTCTAGATACAAATCTTTCCACTCCAAATTCATACTATTAATTAAATTAACTTTTTTCTGTCGAGAACCAGCTTTAATCTGTTTTTCACGAGCGATCGCTTCGGAAGGATTTTCATACATTTCAAAATAAACTAATTTATTAATATTATATTTTTTGGTAAATCCTTCTACTAATTTTGACTTGTGTTCATAAACTCTCTTGATTAAATCGTTGGTTACACCTGTATAAAGAACTGTATTACGCTTATTAGTCATTATGTAAATATAATATTCTTTTGTCATAAAGTCTTGCTGAAAAAATGGGGGATTTTATAATTATAAAATATCAAACAATTTCTTGTTATTCTCCTAAACTACGAGAGATTGCTTTCCTTCGGAATGCTCCGCAAACGCTGCCGCTCGCAATGACGAGGTGAAAATGTCATTGTCACGGGGTTGGGAATGACGAGATGAAAATGTCATTGCGAGGGGGTTGACAAAACTACAAGTCTATGGTTCCAGATTAAACCCCCCGAAGCAATCCCTCAAGCTTCTAGAGATTGCTTCCCTTCGCTCGCAATGACGAGGTGAAAGTGTCATTGTCAGGGGGGTGGGAATGACGAGGTGAAAGTGTCATTGCGAGGGGGTTGACAAAACTACAAGTCTATGGTTCCAGATTAAACCCCCCGAAGCAATCCCCAAAGCTCCTAGAGATTGCTTCCCTCTGGTCGCAATGACGAGGTGAAAATGTCATTGTCAGGGGGGTGGGAATGACGAGGTGAAAGTGTCATTGCGAGGAGGTTGACAAAACTACAAGTCTATGGTTTCAGATTAAACCCCCCGAAGCAATCCCTCAAGCTTCTAGAGATTGCTTCCCTGCCGCTCGCAATGACGAGAGAGATTGCTTTCCTTCGGAATGCTCCGCAAACGCTGCCGCTCGCAATGACGAGAGAGATTGCTTTCCTTCGGAATGCTCCGCAAACGCTGCCGCTCGCAATGACGAGGTGGAAATGTCATTCTGACTCCTGACTCCTGCTTAAAGCTATAGTAAAAAGAGTCAAACTTATTCCTTTGTCTATGAACATTAAACGTCGAGAATTCCTCCTATTTCTTGGAGCAAGTGCCGGAACAATTGCCCTGAGTTCTTGTCAACAACAATCTTCAACTCCAATCACCCAAAAATATCCTATCAGTAGCACTTCAACCAATAATATTAACTTTCAACCAGTTAAAGGTCCAATGCCTTTAGCAAACAAGGAGGGAGAATTTAAGATGGATGATTATAGCACATACGAAGTAATAGATGACTTAATAATTCCAGAAGGTTTTACTTACGATGTTATTGGGTCATGGGGTGACAAAATAGGTGATTCACGTTTTGGCTACAATAACGACTATCTTTCCTACATTGAAACTGGTGAAAATGAAGGATTATTAACCATAAACTTTGAATATATTAGTCCTTTGCCTTGGGTAACAACTTATCAAACAGTTATTGGTAAATCTATGCCTTTTGCAGAATTAGCAGCAGCATTTAGACAGGTAGGAGAATCAGGAATTAATTCTTCAGAATTACTTGAAAATTCCCTGAAACAAAATATTATCGCAACAGCTAAAGAAGCAATGATTGATATGGGAATAGGTGTAATTTCCATACGTCGCGAACCCGATGGAAAATGGGTAAGAACAAATTCAAAATTTGACCGCAGAATAACAGGTATTTCAGGATTAGAAGACGGGCGTTATTTAAAATCAACAGGACCAGCAGTAGCAGTTTTTAATAAAGGGAAAGGCAAAGGTTATAACGATAAATTAGGCGATCGCATCATTGGTAGTTTTGCTAACTGTGCAGGTGGGACTACACCTTGGGGAACAGTATTTAGTGCCGAAGAAAATTTTCAAAATTATGTGATAGAACCAGTCTATCCTGATGGTACTTCTGTTGACCCGACCAGAGAAAAATCCCTCTTTATTGGTGAAAGAGGAGTCGCTGGTCTGGGAAGTGTATTTGGTTTAGCTGGTAATAAGTATGGTTGGATGGTAGAAGTAGACCCAGCTAACCCTGATGACTATGGTACAAAACATACTTGGTTAGGTCGTTATCGCCACGAAGCAGTCGGTATTAGAGTAGAAACTGATAAACCATTAGCATTTTATTCCGGATGCGATCGCCGTAGCGGTCACCTATATAAATTTGTGAGTAAAGATAAAGTAAAAGACCCTACTGATAAAGCTAACTCTCAACTTTTGACGGATGGAATGTTATATGGTGCTAAATTTAATCCTGATGGTACAGGTAGTTGGATTTCCCTGCAACCTGATACTCCCGTGAATCCAGATTTACCAGAAGTCCATGTTAACAATATGATTAATCTACCCCAAAGACCTGATGGTGGTAGCTTCAAAGCGATAACTGCTCAAGAAGTAGAAAGGTTCAAACAGAAATATAAAACTCTGGGGGACCTGTATAAAGGTAATGCTGAACAGAAACAAGGAGCTATTCTCATTGATGCTCATCTAGCTGCTAATGCTGCTGGGGTTACTTGTACAGCACGTCCCGAAGATACTCAGGTAGATAAAAATGGTAATTTATTTATTGCCTTTACCTCCGGGTCTCCCAGTAAATATGATGGCAGTCCAGACAAACGTATATTTAAAGGTCCTGACGGTGAAGCTTACGAATTTGGTTGGATCATGCGTTTGACTGAGGATGATAATCAACCAGATGCTATGACATTTAGTTGGGAAATGTTTGCTACTGGGGGCGAACCAATGGAGGGTGGACTAGGATTTTCTAATCCTGACAATTTAGAATTTGATCAACAGGGTAATCTGTGGATGGTGACAGATATTAGTACCAGTAAGCATAATAAAATAGTGCCTATGAACCGAATGGGTAAGGATGGCAAACCAATAAACCAGTCTACTCTTTGTGGTTTATTTGGTAATAATTCTATCTGGAAAATTCCTACTTCTGGTCCTAATGCTGGAGAAGCTTACTTGTTTGGAATAGCACCAACAGAAAGTGAAACTTGTGGGCCTTTCTTTACCAAAGACCAGAAAACCTTGTTTTTAGCTATTCAACATCCAGGAGAATATAACGGTATTCGCCAGAATATGACTTCAGAAGCTCGTCAGTTGGCAATGAAAACTACAGATGGTTCAGATTTTGTCCAGACTCGTATGGTGCCTATGGGGTCTAATTGGCCAACTAAACAAGTTAACGATCCTCCGAAACCTTCAGTTGTGGCTATTCGTCGATTGGATTCAACACCTATTACTTAATATCAGGGAACAGGGAACACAGGGAACAACGAAAAACATTTCCCTGTCTAAGATTCATCATCACTCTATGTCCATACTTACCTATGTATTGCTTTTGTGTGTAGAAATTGAAAAACTGAAAAAGGATAAATAGTTATAAGTTGGTCGTTAAATCGAATTATTTTTTAATTTGACGTTATTATTTTAATTTCATATTTTACTATCAGTTTGTCTTACTATTCTTTTCCTGCTTAGTTTTTGGCTTTTTTTCAGAAAAAAATATTCTGAAAATTAGGTTGCAAATTGTCAAATTAGGTGTAAAATTTGCGACGAGACCGTAATTTTTACCTGAAAAACACAGGAGCATGAAAGCCATCGTCCTTTAAGCTATGGATGAAAGGCGAGGAGTCGGATTTTAATCCGAAGTATTTGATCTTACAAAAGCAAGCAGAAAGCTAATTTTAGACTTAAGCAGACTGTGTAGGGGCACTTTTACTTGTCCCCAAAGATTATATCTTTGGTCAGCTAAGAAGAGACGGATCAACACAGATAAATCCGTGTTGGGTAGTATCTACTTAGAATCCCCTCGGCAACAGCTGTGGGGGAATAGTCAAAAATTAAGGAAAAATCTAATTTCTAATGTGGCATCTTAAGCTCATCTCTTGTAAACAAACTGTATATACAGACAAAATAACTAAACTGTGATATAGAGAAGAGAATAATGGTTGAGCTTTTCGTAAAGAAATACTTACCACTCGTGAAAGCTAACAAAAAAAAGTAAACTCACAGCTAGATTTCGGTCTATGCCGAGGAGTTTAGGAGTCTGCCCTTCAGGCTTTAAGCAAATGTGGATTTATGAGGGGCTGTATGCGGAATTTACTTCCGCACATTTATTCGCCCCGTCCCAAATGGGGGTGGACTAACCACAGAATCCAGGGTGTTTCAACCCCTGGAGATGTCAATAATCTCTAAATATAATCAAACAACTTTTGCAGTTGGCCATTTAAAACTTTAGATCGAAAAAAAATATTAAGACTTATTCAAACCTTTGTTTTTTCGTAAAACAAAAACAAATATAACGCCCTAGTCTTGATATATCAAAACAAAAGTAGAGATTCAGTATAAAAAGGCGGTGGGTCCCATCGTCTCTGTCTGCGGAGGGTTAAGTGTTTGCACTCCCGGTGAAACAGAAAGCCCTATCCGTGAGGTTGGGAAGCCTATATCATAATCTTTGATTTGATGTAGGAGAATGTCACATTGGTGTGAGGGTTAGTAAATATGACAAGACTTATCTGGAAAACTCTAAAATACAGTCCTAGTGTTTTTAGCGCAGCATTATTAATGGCAGGTTCAGCGATCGCTGCTGAAGCTCCTTTACAAACTTTAGGGAGTGGCGAAAATTCGGCAAATCAGAACTTAGCCCAAAGTACCATAGAAAATCCATCTTCCTTTGAAATAGCTCAAATAGATATTCGCTCAATGCCCATGGATGACCCTTCATTGGCACCAGTGGCAGTATCAGACTTAGAAGATGGAGATTCACTAGATCAGGTAACATCCGTAACTCAGTTATCAGATGTACAACCGACAGACTGGGCATTCCAAGCACTACAATCCTTGGTAGAGCGTTATGGTTGTATCGCAGGTTATCCTGATGGGACTTATAAGGGAAATCGAGCGATGACCCGTTATGAGTTTGCAGCAGGTTTGAATTCTTGTTTAGACCGAATTACAGAATTAATTGCGGCCGCAACTTCTGACCTAGTAACTAGAGAAGATTTAGCAGTTTTACAAAGACTGCAAGAGGAATTTGCAGCAGAATTAGCTGCTTTGCGAGGACGAGTAGATGCTCTAGAAGCTAGAACCGCAGAACTAGAAAATAATCAGTTCTCCACTACGACCAAACTTAACGGAGAGGTTTTGTTTTGGTTGAGCGATACCTGGGGAGAACAAGCTGAGGGACGCGGAAGATCCGGCAGTGATGAGGACGAAACTCAGACAACCTTTGGTTATCGGGTTCGTTTGAACTTTGATACCAGTTTTACAGGAGAAGACCGCTTAAGAACTCGTCTACAAGCTAATAACATTCCTAACTATAGCGGTGGAAGTTTGACCAATAGTTTAATGACTCGTTTAGCTACAGATAGTAGCCCAGATGATGATGTTTCCATTGGTAAGTTGGCCTATCGTTTTCCTGTACTAAATGGTAGAGGTGAAATAGAACTAGCTGCTACAGGCTATGGTATTGATGACTTTATCGGAGTTATTACACCTCTAGAAAGTAGTGGTGCTGGTGCTATTTCCAGATTTGGACGATTCAACCCTATTTATTATCGTGCTCCTTCTGATGCTGGTGTTAAGTTTGCCTACGCTTTCAATGATGCAATTCAGGTAACTGTGGGTTATGCTGCACCAGATAAGGAAGATCCTCGAGAAGGTAGAGGTGCTTTTAATGGTTCATTTAGTGGATTTGGCCAGTTTACAATTGAACCAAATGACAAACTTGCTTTTCAAGTCGGTTATTTGCGCGGCTATCATACGAAAAATGATGTTAACTTGACCGGAAGTACAGGTAGTTTTCTAGCCAGAGATCCTTTTGATGGTAGAGCAACTACCACAGATACTATTAACTTTGAGGCTCAATGGAGAGTTACTGATGGCTTTCAGATAGGTGGTTGGGGCGGTACTTTATTTGCCCGTCCTGAAGATGATGATGATACTGATGATATCACTATTATTACTGGTGCTTTGACTTTAGCTTTCCCAGACCTACTGAAAGAAGGTAGTCTAGGAGGTATTATTGTTGGTGTACCACCAATTGTTACTGATGGTGGTGATAATGATGATTTGAAAGATGATGATACTTCTATACATATTGAAGCTTTTTATCGCTTCCAAATGAACGACAATATCGCTATTACTCCCGGTGTATTTGTGATTACAAATCCTAACCACATTGAGGATAATGACACTCTTTGGGTCGGTACATTAAGAACTCAATTCAGATTCTAAAACTTTGAATTAACAACAAGAAATATATTAGTTAGTCAGATTCCATTATTTCGACAACTTTGGCAATTTAGTAAATGATAGAACAACCGATTAGCTAGTCAGTTTCTGGAATAGTTTTATACCCCCTAGCTAGCCTTTAGAAGTGCTGATTAAAAGCTAAGGGGTTTAATTTTTGGCTTGCTGAATAAATGTATGATTTTAAAGGAGTCATACCATTTCTCAAAAGTCTTGCTACATCTCCTTGAGAGTAGGGAGTAGGGAGTAGGGAGTAGGGAGTAGGGTGAAAAGACATAAGATATTTTGGTTTAATGCCGATAATCTTTATAAATATTACTGAAGCATTATTATTACTTAATAACTTAAGTTCATCGGAAGTATAGCATTATTTTTGGGAATTGGTATCAGTAGGGGTGTTAACGATAGTTATGCGAAGCAAACGCGTTTCTTGCGTATACTTCGCATAACTATCGTACAGGAGTCAGAAAGGAGTTTTTCGGTGACTAAATAGAAAGAAATAGGTATAATTTGCACTATTGTTTTGACTGTATAACCGGATTTCATATCAGCAGTCAGCATTGAAAGGTTTTCAAGCAGACAGAGATTTTAATGCTGCTGTCAACCTGAAAAACTATGTGTATCAGTAGCTTGAGTTTCAAGCGATTTTAAGCCTGTGGAGAGAATAAGTTACAGACTGCGGTCAGTGGTTCTCACAGAAGCAGGAAGCTAGCTCCAAAGCTCAAAATCTCATTTGGGTAAGTTTGGGTAAGTTTAGTAGAACGGAAAAACTATTTATATCATGTCCGGATAAATTAGTGATGAAAAAATTTTCTCCTCTTGCTCTTTCTTCTTCCTTCCTGACTCCTATCTCGTTATTTATAACTATTCAACCAGACATAATATTACTTAACTATATGCTGTGCGATCGCTATATTCCTCAAAATTTCTAACTTTTGACTTTTAGCTATTAAGGTATTCTTATTAAGTAATTTTTCTATGTAAATCTATGATATTAGAGATTCCCATATTACCTTTAGGCTTTCAATTTACTTCTCCTGGTCCAATTATTTTTGAATTGGGGCCTTTGGCAGTCCGTTGGTATGGACTTTTAATTGCCACAGCAGTATTAATCGGAGTTACTCTTTCCCAATATTTGGCTAGACGCCGTCATGTTAACCCTGAGTTATTAGGCGATCTAGTGGTTTGGTTGGTATTAGCTGCAATTCCTGGAGCAAGGTTGTATTATGTTCTGTTTGAGTGGGAGAAGTACCAACAAAATCCTATAGATATGATTGCAATTTGGAAAGGAGGCATTGCAATTCATGGAGCAATTATTGGTGGAGCAATCGCTGCTTTAATTTTTGCCAGAATTAATAAAATATCTTTCTGGCAATTGGCAGATTTAGTGGCCCCTTCTTTGATTTTGGGACAAGCCATTGGTAGGTGGGGCAATTTTTTCAATTCTGAGGCTTTTGGTAGTCCCACTGATTTACCTTGGAAGTTATATATTCCTCCAGAACGTCGTCCATCGGAATTAGTAAATTTTGATTATTTTCATCCCACTTTCTTATATGAGTCTCTATGGAATTTGATGGTATTTGGACTATTACTATTCCTATTTTTTAGAGATTTGCGGGGTAGATATCGACTTAAAGTAGGGACTTTATTTCTTGTTTATATGGCAGCTTATAGTAGTGGACGAATTTGGATTGAGGGATTACGGACTGATAGTTTGATGTTAGGGCCACTGCGAATTGCCCAATTTGTGAGTTTAGCTGGAATTTTGTTGGGGTTAGCAGGTTTGGCTTGGCTATATTTGTTGAAGCGACCTTTACCTGATATATGGCCTTCAGAGAATAGGTATAGGGAGGAAGAGACGCAAAGAGATTGAAATGCTAATGAAGAAGGAAGAAGGAAAATTGGATGGCGATAGTCTTCGACACGCTACTTCGTGTCTTATCGCCCCAAACAATTTTCAGCACCCCCGTTGACGGTGCAGGGTCAATTTATCTCAACGTTGGTTGAAGACCCGCGCTCTCCCGACGCTCCCCTTCGGGATGAAAACCAATCAATCTTGCAGTTTTACAGATAATTTGTTAAAATAGAATACTCAACCAAAAACCAAGGTTGAGATTACTATTGTTTTTTTCAAGTCCCGTCGCCGAGGGGCACTCGGAGACGTTAAACGGACACAGAGGAAGCGTTAGACTGGCATTGCCAGCATTTTCCAGTGAGGTGTCAACCCGCCCTGAGTCGTTCAGTCAGCTTAGTCTGTTTGATTGGTGGATGGGAATCCCGCGCTGTCTCGCAGAGCAGCGTCGGGAGGATGTCAATGTCATTAGAAATTGATGAGGGGATGGGGAGATGGAGAGATTTGTATATTTGCACAATTTTTTGTATTTCATATTAATATTCTCTGACGACAAAGAATTAGCCTTGCCGTTGACAGTGGGATATTAAACCCGCAAAAGAAAAGATATAGCGCTGTGCGCAGGCAACAGCTCCGAAAGGCAACAGGCAACAGCTCATCTGGGGGAATCAAAAGCTGATAATATTAAGACTTTTAGCTATTGCACACCTCCTGTCATTTGTAAATATGCCAGCGCACATTGCTATAAAGAAAGCTCTAGACAAAAAGTCCAGAGCTATACCAGGGTGCATCTACCATTCCTTTTCTCTGAATATAGGTACTAACATCAGGAAAAATCACGAATACTGAAGAAAATTTTTTGGCTAATAAATTTCAATAGATATCTCCAGAAAATAAACTTGCTTTTTATTTAAGATAAGCTAGAGTTGTAAAAGTCACTGAAAAATCATTTTTCGTATCTTTGGCGTGAAAATTTATTCCCTGTTCCCTGTTCCCTGTTCCCTACTGTGTGCAAAAAGTCTATAGAACCCATTTGAGAACTATACAATTATGTAGTCAAGTCTTTTCGCGCATCAATGAGTGAGGAAAAATCATCTGAAGGAGTGTTGAATTTTTTGTATTATCTCTCCCCACATCTTCCCTCTTACCGAATTATTAATAATTAATAATTAATTATTAAATAATTCGCGCCTTGAAGCCTCTCCTTGATCGGGGAAAAAAGCGGTCAAGGGATGGCGAGGTCTCCTCGCCATATCCAATCGACTCCTGTGAAGAAATAATATTTCCTTATATTCAATTCCGTAGCGGTTAAAACCCGAGGTAATTATCAATTATCCATGATCAATTAATGAACTCCTGTCTCCAGTATAGCTGTCTCCTGTCTCCTAACTCCTTGCTAAATTTATGAAGATACGATCGGGGGTTCTATATCTTTTTCGGAGAGGTCTAATGAATAATACAGAAAGTCTTGAAGCAGCAGTCTACATTGTAGGGGCAGGTCCAGGAGACCCGGATCTATTAACGGTGAAGGCTTATAAAATCTTGGCGAAAGCAGATGTGATTCTATATGCAGATTCTTTGGTACCCAAGCAAATGTTACGAGATGTACGTCCTGATGCTGAGGTTATTGGAACGGCAAATAAAACCCTAGAGGATATTTTGCCTTTAATGATAGACCGAGTGAGAAAAGGTTGTTCTGTAGTACGTCTCCATTCTGGAGATCCAAGTTTGTATGGGGCGGTTTATGAACAAATGCAGCTTTTGGCAGAGGCAGAAATTGATTTTGAAATTGTGCCGGGAATTAGCGCATTTCAGGATGCAGCAGCTAAGTTAAAAGTAGAGTTGACTGTACCTGGGTTGGTGCAGACAATTATATTAACTAGGATTAGTGGAAAAGCTACAGGAGTTCCTCCCAGTGAAGAGTTGGGTAGTTTGGCTGCTCACGGGGCAAGTTTATGTTTGTACTTGAGCGCTCGTCATGTTTGGGAAGCACAACAAAAGTTGATAGAACATTACTCGCCTCAAATACCTATTGCAATATGTTATCGCTTGGGATGGCCTGATGAACAGATTTGGGTTGTACCTTTGGAGAAAATGGCTGTTGTTACTGAGGAGAAACAGTTAGTCAGAACAACGCTCTATGTGATTAGTCCAGCGTTGGAGAAAGTGGAAAAAGTGGGGCGTTCTGGTCTTTATAATCCTCAACATACTCATTTATTTCGAGGAAGTAGTTCAACAATTAATAATTAATAATTAATAATTAATTATTAATTATTACCTTTTCTTGAAAACGGATAGGATTGACTCAAAGGAAAATTTTTTCTTGTTTCTCCTTCCAACCTACATGAAGTACAGATATTAACAATTAAATGAATGCAAGTGCGGGCATCTTGCCCGCGATGGATGTACCTCACCAAAGTAGAATCCGCTGTATCTTCACACGTTAACGAGCAGAACAACCCAAAAATAATTAGAACGGGAGCAAGATGATCCAAAATAATTGGAATGGGAGCAAGATGCTCCCACTGGCTATACCGTGACCAAAATAATTGGAACGGGAGCAAGATGCTCCCACTGACTATACTATTACAATGCACAACTACCAATTGATTTCTATATTTTACTTCTTAGGTATTTAATTAATAAAAATGTCTTACAGCGATTTTACATTAGAAAAAATCAAACAAACTTTTGAAATTAATATCAGAGAAGAACAAAACTATTTTGCAAAGATATCGCCATTACAACCTAGTAAATTATTAACAGAAATACTGGATTATAACGTAGCGATCGCTCTAGCAAGTAATAGTGAGAAAGCCCGTTCAGAAATGATAATTGCGCCAATATTAATAGACTTAAAAAGACAAAATAAAGAACAAATAAATATATTTTCAGGCATAGATTTCACAGTGGATCCAGAAACATGATTGAACGGAATTTGTGACTTTTTGATCGCTCAATCTTCGGAAATGTTAATCCTAACAGCTCCAGTAATTGTGATTGTTGAAGCGAAAAAAGAAAACCTTAATTTAGGATTAGGTCAATGTATAGCAGAAATGATAGCAGCTAGAATATTTAACCAGAAAAAAAGTAACAATATTACTACAATTTATGGGGCAATTACATCGGGAACAAACTGGCGATTCTTGAAGCTGGAAGGGGAAAATATTATTATAGACTTAACGGAATATTATCTAAATCAAATTAATCTAATTCTGGGAATATTAGCATCAAGTATAATTAATTAAGAGTAATACAGCAAATTCTATCAGGGGTTAGGTATGGCTATAGCGGGCAAGATTCCCGCACTTGCATTCATTCCCTTGTTAATATCTGTACTTCATATACTTGCTGCTTGATGAGCTTGAGTAACTGCATTCATAATTGTACCAATTTGAGCTTTAACCTCTGCATCTTGAAATAAAAGATTTCCTAAAGTTTGTCCTGCATTTTCAACTAAACTAGCAAAAGTTTTAGATTAATCTGATTAAAGTTTTGATCTAATTCTTTGAACATTGGCTTTGATATACTCTTACCAATTTTAGATGGGATTTTTTTATACTCATGATACATAATCCAAGCAAATATTGGCATTAAAATAATTGCAGTTATAGTACCTGTGCTAAGACCAATACCTGCTTCTCCAATAAACAGAAGAAAATTACTAATTAATACTACTAAAACCAGCTAATCTACAATTTTATGAAATGGTATTCTTAGCAAGAGTTCTCCAACTGCTAGCATAAATTTTGCAGAAATTAACTCAGCTACTACCTTAGCAATAGCTTTTGCTAAAGAACTCCTTAATGCAATAACAAGAGCTTTCTGAAATACAATATTTCCTACAACTACTGTTCCTTGTGTTGCAATAGTTGTGCCAACCAATTTTACAACTGTTTCAACTGATTTTACTGCTGCGCTGTTAGTCAAATAAGAAGAAACATCTTTTGCCGCATCCTGGACAATTTTTTTTACTACTGGTATAGCAGTACGCTTTGCAACTGCTTTAGCAAAATCAACAATTTTACTTTCTTTTACAGCAGCATTAACAAGTGCATCTGCTACTATTCCTTCCTCTAAAATATAGATTGCTAAATGTTGTACTACTAGCTCCTGATTTTCTTGATAAAATTGACTAAAATTCCTAGTAATTATTTTAGTTATATTGCTGGTTAAAATAGAATCTACTCTGTAGCAAACATTTTTTTCAACATAATTACCCTTTCTAATAAAGGTAATAAATTTTCTACCGTACCTGTATCCTTCAGTAGGTTTCCAAGATAATTCATGCTTTTCTGAGTCTATCTTTTTAGAAACAAGAGTTAGACAAGTGAGTGTATCTTGACTACTAACATATTTTTTGATTTCTTATCTAAGACTTATTAGGAAATATTCCTTCTTTTCGGATAGATCATTAATTAACTTATGTAGTATTTCAGAGCTTGCAACTATATCTTTTGCCATAATTTGTATCCTTTGTCCAGTTTTTGAGTGAATAAGTTTCTGTCGGTACTGAATTAGAGCTTTGATAACACCTAATAAAGTGCTTTTATCTGTTACATCCTGTTGGAAACCCAGAAATTCTGAATGTCGATACAAAATTTTATATATACTTAATTAGGTTAAAATATATTTGATAAATGATATAATAAAAAATTTATTTGCTATTAAATATATTAAATGAGTAAAACTTCTATCAAATCTGCTCTAATAACTAAAGTAATTCCCGACTCCATTGCTGCCGAAATAGGTTTTGAACCAGGAGATACGATCGCTTCTATCAACGGACAACAACCACGAGACTTGATCGACTATCAATATATTTGTGCCGATGAATATTTAGAAATAGAAGTCATCGATGCTAAAGGCAAAACTCACCACATCGAAATAGAAAAAGACTACGATGAAGACTTGGGTTTAGAATTTTCTACCGCTCTGTTCGACAGTCTAATTCAATGCAATAACCGTTGTCCGTTTTGCTTCATCGACCAACAACCACCAGGTAAACGAGAAACTCTTTACTTAAAAGATGATGACTATCGTCTCAGTTTCCTCTATGGTTCATACCTAACTCTGACTAACCTTCCCCAACGGGAGTGGGAGAGAATAGAACAAATGCGACTCTCACCACTCTATGTTTCTGTCCACGCTACTGAACCAGAATTGCGATCGCGCCTGCTGAAAAATTCTAGAGCAGGTAAAATACTCGAACAAATTCAGTGGTTTCAACAACGACGACTGCAAATACACGCTCAAGTTGTAGTTTGCCCAGGAATTAATGATGGTATTCATCTGGAACGCACATTATTAGATTTAGCAAAATTTCATACTGGGGAAATTCCGGCAGTAGCATCAGTGGCAGTTGTACCAGTAGGATTAACTCGCTTTCGTCCTAGTTCAGATGAACTAATTCCCGTCACCACTGAAAAAGCGGAGGAAGTCATAGACCAAGTCCAAGAAATTCAAGCTAAACTGAAAGAGACATCTGGGATTAATTGCATCTGGTTAGCTGACGAATGGTTTTTGATTGGCCGTCGAGACCTACCCCCTGCCTCAGAATATGAAGATTATCCTCAAATTGGCAATGGAGTTGGTTCAATTCGGCAGTTTATATCACAATTTGAAGCTGCTGTCAAAGAAATTTTTACTAAGAACATTTACTTAAGCACCCAAAGAAAATTAACCTGGGTAGTAGGAAATGCAGTAGAAAAAGCATTTGCAGCGATCGCCGAACGCCTCAATCAAATTGAAGGACTGGAAGTAAATATGGTGGCCTTATCAAGCAACTATTGGGGACAAAGTATTAGTGTCACTGGATTATTAACAGGCCAAGATTTGCTAGAGGGTTTACAGGGGCGAGACTTAGGGGAAGGAATTATTTTACCTTCAGTAATGCTCAAACCAGGGGATAATCTATTTTTGGATGATATGACCCTAGAAGAATTAGCAGAGCGACTCAAGAAACCTATTTGGCCAGTGGCAGGAGTAGAAGAACTAATTTTGACTGCTATGGGCGATCGCTAATGCCGCTACCTGGAAGTCAAAAGTATTGATTGATAAGACCTTTAGGATTTTGTGACTGGTTAGTTATTTCTGCCATCCTGCACTAATTGAATTTTCAACTTTTGACTTTAGCTGAATAGCCGAGAAGCCTAACGCCAAATCAAAGATTATGGCGTAAGATGAATCGGCGGCCAATTGAATGGGTTCGATGCCTATTAAACTGGCCAACATACCAGCAGAAGCTTTTGCCCTGGTTGAAAAACTTGTATTATGATGTTTGTTGCCTATAACCCCGGAAATTTTCCACCATGCGAACCGCTTACCAATATAAATTAAGGCCCAACAAAAAACAAATAGCCACAATAGAAATGTGGTTAGAATTGTTACGTCGGCAGTACAACTATAGGTTAGGCGAGCGGTTCTCATGGTGGTCAGAAAACCGTTGTCCAGTTAACGCCTGCCCCTTGGTGATGCCCATTCCTCAACTAAGAGAAATTCCAGATTATTACTCTCAAAAACGAGATTTGGTCAATACCAAAGACAAGTTTCCGGAATACAAGCTAATTCATTCTCAGGTATGCCAAGATTGCATAAAACGGGTAAAACTTGCCTTTGATAGATGGTTTAAAGCCGATAAAAATGGACATAAATTAGGGAAACCAAGGTTTAAGGGAAAAGGACGTTATCGCAGTTTTACTTATCCTCAAATAAAACTTGACTGCATTCAAGGAAATAAGATCAACTTACCCAAAATAGGCAATATAAAGTTGATTAAACATCGAACGTTACCTGATGATTTTCAAATTAAAACTGTAACTATTAGTCGTAAAGCTGATGGTTATTATGTAACTTTATCCCTAGAAGACAAATCATTTCCAGCTTTGAGTTGTGAAGTGGAACCTACATTAAAAAATACTCTGGGAATTGATATGGGGTTGAAGGAATTCTTAGTAACAAGTGAAGGAGAGTCTGTCCCCATCCCTCAATACTATCGAAAATCTCAGCAGCGATTAAAGACTCAAAAGAAACGTTTATCTCGAAAGAAAAAAGAGAGTAAAAGGTGGTTAAAAGCTATTCTAGCTGTAGCTAAACAACATAAAAAGGTTTCTGATAAACGTAAAGATTTCCACTTTAAAACAGCCAATGAATTATTATCAAAAGCGGATGTCATCGCCCACGAAAACTTAAACATTAAAGGGCTAGCAAAGACTCGTTTGAGTAAATCAATTAACGATGCTGGATGGGGTCAATTCCTGTCTATTTTAACTGTCAAAGCTGTTAGCGCAGCTCCTCCGCAGGAGGCAAATGCTGGACAGAAAACTATAGGAGTGAACCCTAAAAATACTAGCCAAGATTGCTCAAACTGTGGGGAAAAAGTCAATAAAGAACTAAACATACGAACTCACTCTTGCCCGCACTGCGACATAGTAATAGACCGCGACTTAAATGCAGCGATAAATATAAAAAATAGGGCGGTAGGGCATTCCGTCCTTAAAGCACGCGCTTGCCCGACGGAATACCGGGGTTGGGAAACGAGAAGCCCACACTATAGCGCCAGCAAGCGTGTGGGAGTATGTCACCAAAGCAGTTGACCTGTTGGTTTAAAATATCAGTTGGACTTGGAGACGAAGAAAAAAATCCATGAGTGTTTTTCGTAATGTATTGGTAGTAGGAGCGATCGGAGTAGTTATTTCAAATGCGGGACAGGGGTCTACTGCCCCACCACCTATGAACTCCCAAAGTAATACTCCTAAAAATTCGATTTTAGACCCACAAGAGGTCAAAGAAAAATCTATTGAGGCAACAGAAACTCAAGGAGTCAATTCAGATACTGATTCTTTAGAGGGTATTACTCAATCGAGACATCAAGGTAGTTTATTAGAGAAGTTAAATTTCAATTCTGATTCTCCTTCATTAGGTACAGAAGTACCATCAATAAGACACTCAAAACTCAATAACGGTAAACAATTACCTCAGTCAAAACCTAATCAAGAGGCTATTTCTTCCTTAAAAAAATTTGAAAATATATACAAGAATACAGGTAGTTTGTTGACAGAATTAAAATCCCATAGAAAGGGAGAAAATGTTTCGTCTTCAGCATTACCATTTAAACAAAATATTAATCGTAGTTTAGAAGCTAACAAGAATCAAAATTTTAATGTAGATTCAAAAAATTTGGCTGAGTTAGAGAAATCAAATTCTCGTTTATTGGATTTATTACAGTCAAAGTCAGGTAATTCTCACAGAGAAGCAGATGTTAGTCCGAGTAAGGAAAAAGAATTTGAACAGTCAATTACTCTGGCGGGTAAAGGTGCTGAAAAAGTTGATGTAGAATCGAAAAATGTGGCTGAGTTAGAGAAATCAAATTCTCGTTTATTGGATTTGTTACAGTCAAATTCTGGTAATTCTCCCAGAGCAGCAGAAATTAATCCTGGTAATGAAACAGAATTTCAACAGTCAATTACTTTGGCTGGTAAAGGTGCTGAAAAAACTGATGTAGATTCAAAAAAATTGGCGGAATTAGGGAATTCAAATTCCAGTTTATTGGATTTGTTACAGTCAAAGTCTGGCAATTCTCCCAGAGCAGCAGAAATTAATCCTGGTAATGAAACAGAATTTCAACAGTCAATTACTTTGGCTGGTAAAGGTGCTGAAAAAACTGATGTAGACTCGAAAAAATTGGCTGAGTTAGAGAAATCAAATTCCAGTTTATTGGATTTGTTACAGTCAAAGTCTGGCAATTCTCCCAGAGCAACGGAAATTAATCCTGGTAATGAAACAGAATTTCAACAGTCAATTACTTTGGCTGGTAAAGGTGCTGAAAAAACTGATGTAGACTCGAAAAATGTGGCTGAGTTAGAGAAATCAAATTCTCGTTTATTGGATTTGTTACAGTCAAAGTTAGGTAATTCTGAGTTAGCAACGGAAATTAATCCTGGTAATGAAACAGAATTTCAACAGTCAATTACTTTGGCTGGTAAAGGTGCTGAAAAAGTTGATGTAGAATCGAAAAATGTGGCTGAGTTAGAGAAATCAAATTCCAGTTTATTGGATTTGTTACAGTCAAAGTCTGGCAATTCTCCCAGAGCAGCAGAAATTAATCCTGGTAATGAAACAGAATTTCAACAGTCAATTACTTTGGCTGGTAAAGGTGCTGAAAAAACTGATGTAGACTCGAAAAAATTGGCTGA
>NZ_JAAHGO010000012.1:116697-197454 GCF_010672455.1 Okeania sp. SIO2C9
CAAAGTCTGGCAATTCTCCCAGAGCAGCAGAAATTAATCCTGGTAATGAAACAGAATTTCAACAGTCAATTACTTTGGCTGGTAAAGGTGCTGAAAAAACTGATGTAGACTCGAAAAAATTGGCTGAATTAGAGAAATCAAATTCCAGTTTATTAGATTTATTACAGTCAAAGTCTGGCAATTCTCCCAGAGCAACGGAAATTAATCCTGGTAAGGAAAAAGAATTTGAACAGTCAATTACTCTGGCTGGTAAAGGTGCTGAAAAAGTTGATGTAGAATCGAAAAATGTGGCTGAATTAGAGAAATCAAATTCCAGTTTATTAGATTTATTACAGTCAAAGTCTGGCAATTCTCCCAGAGCAACGGAAATTAATCCTGGTAAGGAAAAAGAATTTGAACAGTCAATTACTCTGGCTGGTAAAGGTGCTGAAAAAGTTGATGTAGACTCGAAAAATGTGGCTGAATTAGAGAAATCAAATTCCAGTTTATTAGATTTATTACAGTCAAAGTCTGGCAATTCTCCCAGAGCAACGGAAATTAATCCTGGTAATGAAACAGAATTTCAACAGTCAATTACTTTGGCTGGTAAAGGTGCTGAAAAAACTGATGTAGACTCGAAAAAATTGGCGGAATTAGGGAATTCAAATTCCAGTTTATTAGATTTATTACAGCCCAAATCAAGTAATTCTGAGGTAGCAACTGAAGTTAATCCTGTCAACGAAACAAATAACCCCAAAACAACATCGGAAATAAATTCAATTCTAGGAAATTCTTACCGAGTAATGACAAGCATCAATCGAGCACCAATAATGGAGACAGTCAATGATTTAGCACAGACTGAAACCCAAGCATTAGGCTTAACTAATCCCCTAAGATTACCCGGTAGAAATAACCGAAATTCAACCACAACTATTCTTAATCCTCCTACTTTTGGCAATACTTCAACACAGAAAAAATCAGCCCAGATAACCACAGGTCTCAATCAAACTTCAAACAGCAATACTGTTCCTAATTTAGCCAGAATAGAAAATCAAAAACCTTCATCAAGAAATAGTGGCTTTATCATTGTTCAACAAACAACAGAAAGTTTTCCTCCACCAGTACCAGACGGAACCTTACAAACAAATCCTCCCCCTCAAATTCAACGAAAACCTAACCCACTAAACTTTCCAATTACCCCCGATGAAGTACAGATAGAAGAAACCATACCAATTACTTTAGAACAAGCAATTGACTTAGCCCGACGCAATAATCCAGAAATAGAAATTGCTCAATTAGAAGTCGAAAGAAGTAGAGCAAGTATGCGAGAAGCTCAAGCCGCTTTATGGCCTAGTCTAACTTTTGAATCAGCCCTACAACGTACAGAAAGTGCTAGTGGTGATTTGCAAGCTAGAGCTCAACAACGACTTGCAGAAAGTAGGGGTACAGAGTTTATAGACACAGATATTCAAAATTTCCCAGTCACGACTTTTGATAATACATTTCGATTTGACTATGACCTTGGCCTTGGTAAAGCTCGTTCTGCTAGAATTGGAATTGCTAGAGAGCAAATGCACCTCCGAGAACTAGAATTAGAAAGAGTTTCGGAACAATTGCGCTTTGATGTATCTGACGAATACTACGATCTGCAGGAAGCAGATGGACGAGTCAGAATTGGGGAAGCTGCTGTGGCTAACGCTAGAAAAAGTTTAGAAGATGCAGAAGCATTAGAAAGAGCTGGAGTCGGAACTAGGTTTGATGTACTGCAAGCTCAAGTAACATTGTCAAACGAACAACAAAACCTCACAAACGCATTTCGAGACCAGCGTACTGCTCAACGTCGCTTAGTAGAAAGATTGAATATAAGTCAGTTAATCAATTTAACGGCTGCTGACCCAATTGAACCAGCAGGGTCTTGGCCTTTATCTTTAGATGAAACAATTGTGTCTGCTTTTCAAAACCGAGCTGAGTTAGAACAGCAGTTAGTGCAAAGAGACTTAAGTGACGAGCAGCGAAAATTAGCTCTCTCAGCAGTCAGACCAAGCTTAAATTTCTTTGCCACTTACAATGTACTGGCGTTAACTACTGATAACTTAAGCCCTTTTGCCGCCAGGGGTTGGGCTGATGGAACTACCGTAGGATTCAACTTTAGATGGAATTTCTTTGATGGTGGTGCAGCTAGGGCGGCTGCTAGACAGAGTATTTTAGATCAAGATATTGCAGAAAATCGGTTTGAGCAAGTTAGAAATCAGGTTCGTCGTGAAGTTGAAGAAGCCTTTTTTGGTTTGGAAGCCAGTTTTGAGAATATTTCTACAGCAGAATTAGGCGTCGAACAGGCCAGAGAGGCTTTACGTTTGGCGCGACTAAGATTTCAAGCTGGTGTGGGAACTCAGTTAGAGGTTATTGATGCTGAGACAGACTTGACCAGAGCTGAGAATAATTTGCTAACTGCAATTATTGATTATAATCGTTCTTTGTCTGAGCTACAGCGAGCTGTTAGTAATCTTCCTGGTGGAGATTTGTCGGATACTCCTTGAAGAAGTCAAAAGTCAAAACTCAAAAGTCAAAAGTTAAAAGTTAGGAAATTCAGAAATAGAATAGGGTAAAAAGCGGATGCGACCCTGCGTCGGCATCAGACGCAAGGGAACGCGCACCAAGCAGGTAGAAAAATGCTCTCTCATATCATGTCCGGTTGAATAATTAGGGTTTGCACTCATAAAGTCTTTTTGCTGAGGTAGGAGACAGGAGTGGGTTGTCTCCTGTCTCCTGTCTCCTGTCTCCTGTCTCCTGTCTCCTGTCTCCTACCCTTACCCATAAGACTTTTTCAGCAAACCCTAAATAGATATAGCAGCAAAGCGAGTTAAACTTCTCAACATTAGTTAACATTTTTTTAGAATAGCCAATCTCAATATAAGTTAATAATTCATAATGGCCAACATCAAATTTGAACAAGAAAACCAGGAAATAATTGCTGCTGACGGAGCAAATTTAAGAATCAAAGCTCTAGAAAACCGTATTGACCTCTACACCTTTACAGGCAAAATGATGAATTGCGGAGGCTATGGACAATGTGGAACCTGTGTCGTAGAAGTTGTCGAAGGCCTGGAAAATCTTTCACCCCGTACTCCAGTAGAAGAACAAAAGTTAAAAAAGAGGCCCCCTTCTTATAGATTAGCCTGTCAAACCCTAGTTAACGGTCCTGTTACCATCAAAACAAAACCAAAACGCAAATAACAAATAATGGTATTCTTAACCTTGTGGTTTTTTCAATTCAAGGTGGGTTAATCATGGCAGTTAATGATTTAGGCTTTGTGGCAACCATTTTGTTCATATTTGTGCCAGCCGTTTTCTTAATCATTCTGTATATTCAAACTGGCAACAACGAAAGCTAAATTAGCAGCTTACAAACTCAGAGTAGGAGCATAATTTTAAAAATTGTCCTCCTACTTTGCCGTTTTTGTCTAATGAGGGTTTGCTGATTAATTATCAAAGCATTGACTGATATTGGCTTTAGTCTTTTTAGGGTCGAAAAAAGTGCCTGGTTTTCGGTACCTCAGAGCTAAAAAATATGAGCATTTTGGGCAAGAGTTGGGCAGAAAAATCCCAAATTGACAATTCTTACTCCTACCTCCTGTCTCCTGTCTCCTGTCTCCTGACTCCTCCCCTTACCAAAAGACTTTTTCTGCAAACCCTAACTAGCACTCTGGCGAGCTAACAATACAGGACAATTGGCATAAACCCGCACATAGTCCGATAGAGAATTTCCTAATAGTCTATCAAGGTCCACAAGATTCTTAGCACTGGATGGACGGCGGTCTGGTGAACCCAATATCAATAGGTCTACATTCAAATCCTGGGAAATTTTACAAATTTCTGGACCAGGTTTACCACTAGCAGCAACACAACGATATTTAATACCCATTTTTTTGGCTTCTGCTGCAGCTTCAGCTACAACAGGGTCTTTTTCTGCATCGGCAGTGTAATCTTGCATAGATTTTCCACTGGGGTCTTTCTTCACGTGACTCAAAATTAATTGTCCCCCAGGAACTTGATTAACCAAGTCAATACCCAACTTTAGACAACTTTTTCCTCCTTCCGATGAGTCTAGAGCTACCATCACATTTCTAATTTTTTTGATGTAGATATCGTCTTTCACCAGTAACATCGGATGAGAAGTTAACTGGAAAACATATTGACTAACTGAATTTTCCAGAATAGCTTGCAGTTTGCCTAAGCCCCGCGAACCCATAATAATTAGCTCAGATTGTTCTTCATCAGCTACTTGACAAACAATATCCTTGGGGTCTCCTTGTTTGAGTCGGGGATTTACTTTTTTTGGATCTATTTTTAAAGATTGGACAGCTTCTGCCAGAATTTTTCCACCTTCTTCTAACTTAGCAGACATACCTTCTGCACTAGCTTGAGGGGGGACAACGTGCAAGACAGTCACAGATGCTACTTGGAAGTATGGGACTTCTATCAACATATTGAGCATCTGCTCACATAGTCCCCGACCAGCAACAGCTAACAAAATTTTGTTGATCATTTTTTAATTGAGTGAATCAGCAAATAATAACGTTTAAAAATAGCATAAATCTCCCGCACCCATGATAACTTTGAGAAATGTAGCGTTTTAGCAAATTTTGTAAAGTGGCCTCATCAGAACAATCTCAATCTCAGTTACCCACAAGTGCGATAGAAAATCAATCTACTCAGAAATCAGATGCTTGGTTTGAATATATAATCCGAGTTCATCCTCACCACACTGACTATGCTGGTGTTGTTTGGCATGGGACTTATATTTCCTGGATGGAGGAGGCACGAGTAGAAAGTTTGCGTTCTATTGGTATAGAGTATGCTGAGTTGGTTAACCTTGGTTGTGATTTACCAGTAGTAGAACTTTCAGTACGTTATCACAAAGCAGTCAAGTTGGGGATGGTAGTTGCAGTGAGGACTCGTATGACAAATACTGAAGGAGTCAGACTAGACTGGGATTACCAAATTCAGTCTTTGGATGGTAAAGAATTATATGTTACAGCCAGAGTAATATTAGTAACTGTTGACCGAGAAAAAGGCAAAATTATGCGCCGTTTACCTCCAAAAGTAGAAGCAGCTTTAACTAAGCTTTATTAATAGTTGAAATTGGTTTTTATGATTACTATTGGGAAGGTAATAGACGGATGAAATTTGTAATCACCTCCCATTTTAGTAGCGATTAATAAAATCAAACAAATTTTAACTGTTATTAGGATTAAAATTTTAATATGATTAATAGACTTTGAAGTTAAAAATGAAAAGTGACTTTTGATTGTTGATTTTAGTAGATGAAAGTTAAGTTTTTAATTTATGTAATATGTTTAACTTTAGCACTGCTATTCGTACCTATAATGGAGAAAAACGTCTACCATTACTCTTAGAAAAACTGCGATCGCAAATCAATACAGAAAATCTTTCCTGGGAAATAGTTATTGTTGATAATAATAGTGCAGACAATACTGCTAAAATTATTCAAGAATATCAGTCAAACTGGCATATATCGTGCCCAATTCAATATTATTTTGAACCTCGACAGGGAGCATCTTATGCCAGGCAAAGGGCGATGAAAGAAGCTAAAAGTCCACTGGTAGCCTTTCTGGATGATGATAATTTACCCTCTCCTGACTGGGTAGCTTCTGCTTATGCTTTTGGGAAGTCTCATCCCCAAGTAGGTGTATATAATGGTCTAATTCACCCTATTTATGAAGTTTCACCTCCCAAAAATTTTGAGAGAATAGCTTCTTGTTTAGCAATTATAGAATGGCCGCAAACAGAACCATTTTGTTTGAATTCAAAAAAAACAGGAGGACTTTTACCCCCAGGAGCAGGGATAGTTATTAGGAAACAAGCTTGGGTAGAAAACGTTCCTGATACTTTAGAATTGAAAGGACCTGTAAGTGGTTCTTTAACTGCAAAAGGAGAAGATATAGAAGCATTTTTGTATATCAGAAATGCAGGATGGGAAGTTTGGTTTAATCCAGCAATGCACATATACCATCAAATTACAAAAAGTCGTTTAAAAAAGGAATATTTGATCCGATTATTAAGGGGTGTTGGTTTAAGTCGTCATCGGACAAGAATGTTAGGATATAAACCTTGGCAAAGACCTTTAGTAATTCCTTTATATATGGCTAATGATTTACGGAAAGCAGTTAGTCACCGACTCAAATATGGAAAAGAATTAGAAGCTGATATAGTTGCTGCTAGTGAAATGGAAATGTATTTAGGAAGTTTGGAAAGTCACTTGCTAGGATTAAGAGAATTTTTGAGAAAAAAAAACTAATAAAAAAATATAAAATATCTACCTAAGTAGTCCCTATAAAGAATAAATTAAATAATATTTTTAAACAAAATTGTCAATTAAAACAAGTTTAAACCAGTGTTAAATTGTTAAAATAATACTTGGATAAATAAAAAAATAATGAGTGAAAAACATGGCAACAAAAAAGATATTATTCATTGGCTTAGATTCTGTTGAACCAGAACTTCTGAAGCAGTGGTGTGAAGATGGTAGTCTCCCTAATTTGCAAAAAATTTGGCTTAGTAGTATCTGGGGAAATGTAAAAATTCCCACGGGTTTTAGTAATGGTGCGATGTGGCCTTCTTTATTTACAGGTGTCGATCCTAGTAAACACGCTAGATATAATTACCTTTGCATTGAACAAGGTACATATAATTTTAGGAATTTTTTTGATGATGATACTGACTATCAAGTGTTACCTTTTTGGGTTGATTTGAGCAAACAGGGAAAACGAGTGGGAATTGTTGATGTACCTAGAGCACCTCTGACTCCAGACATTAATGGGTTTCAAATAGCTGATTGGTTAACTCATGATCGCCGAAAGGCTATTGCTAGAAGTTATCCAGAAAGTTTAGCTCAAAGTGTAATTGATACTTTTGGTGAAGATGAAATGGGAGAAAAAGCAGAATTGTACCTTCACAATCATAGTTATCAATCTTTTCTGGAATTAATGAAAAAAAGAATTGCCCTGAGAGCAGAGCAAACAATTCAACTAGCTCAAGAATCAGATTACGATTTTTTCATGACAGTGTTTGGCGAACCCCACGATGTTGGTCATATGTGTTGGCATTTTCACGACCGTACTCACGAAAACCATGATGGTAGCTTTGGCGATCCAGTTAAAGATGTTTATATAGCTCTAGATGAAGCGATCGGTAAAATAATTAAAAATCTTGAATATACTGAGATTATGATATTTGCTGGACCAGGAATGACTAATAATTATGGTGCAGATGAAGGCTTCGAGCTTATATTACAAAAAATCGAACAAAATTATTTAAAACAATCTAAACTGACAAAAAAAAGACATCAATCTCTGATTCCTCAAATCAGAAGTTTGGTAAGAAAATATCTACCAAAAAAAATCCGAAATAAGATTTATAGTCAAATACCTGAAGCTGTAAAAAAACAGGAAAAAAAATTATTAGCAAGTCAACGAAGATTGTTTATTTTGCCTTTCGGAAATACTGGTTGTGCAATTAGACTTAATGTAGTTGATAGAGAACCTAATGGCTTGATTAAAAGAGGTCAAGAATATAATGAAATATGTGATTTTCTGCGTGATTCTGTTTCTACCTTAAAAAATCTTGAAACAGGAACTCCTTTGTTAAAGGATGTTATTCAGTTAAATCAGATTTATCATGGGCAGGCTTTAGATAGACTACCAGATATTATTGTCACCTGGAATAGAGAATATCCTATTAGAAGAGTAGGCTCAAAAGAACTAGGAGAATTTGAATTAAAATGCTACACTAAAAGAACAGGAGAACACAATGATCGTGCAGTATTTTGGCTTGATAGTATATCTTTGACTCCTCAAAAACTGGAGAGTTCTATCAGGGTAGAAGATTTAGCACCAACGATAGGTACTTTATTAGATGCAGATTTACATAAGACAGATGGTACACCTATCCAGGAAGTTTTAAGTAACAAATAAAGATTATTTCAACTATGAATAAGAGTCAACAAATTCGTTTTTGCTTGTCTGCCTTAATTACTTTACTTGGATATATTTTCTTTATTAGTTTACAAAATGTCATAGAATCTCATCCACCTCTACAAGTCGGCATTTTAATGGCTTTAGGATTTGGCTGTGTTTTCTGGATAATTACTAGCCCTAAATTTTTTCATCAGTTTGTGAGAGAAACTTCAGCAGAATCTCTGGCAATAATTAGAATTATTGTCTGTAGCATTACCTTTTTTATAATTCTTTTATTTAGTGATGTTTCCCAGACAGCGTTACTTCCAGAATCAATGATTCAACCAATGGGGGTAATGCAATTTTTTTATGTGATTCCGGGATTAATGGAATTAGGCAGAAATCAAGGATTTTTACAAATTTTACAGTGGGTTACAGCTTTAATTTTATTTTTGGGAATTATTGGTTGGCAAACACGAATAGCAATACCATTAGGAGCTTTATGCTTTCTATTTTTAGGAGGTATTGAACGACAATATTCCTACTTAACTCATCAGGGTATTATTTTATTTGATTTACTGATTGTACTTTCTTTTACCCCTTGTGGTAATGCGTTATCTATTGATAGTTATAGAAATTTCTCTCCAAAAGAATCTAACTCCGATTCTCAAGAGATGTTATCTATTTATGGTTGGTCGAGATATGCTTGTTGGGTAACAGTTGCTGTGACTTACTTTATTGCAGGTATGAGTAAGCTTCGCATCGGAGGTTTTTTTTGGTGGGAGCCGATTAATTTGAAAACAAAACTTTATCAATGCAGTTTAATTCCTTGCGATAACATTAGTAATTTTGATTATTCTTTGAAACTAATCCATGCACCAGATCTAATGTTCGCTATTTTCGGGATATTTGGGTTTTTTGGGGAATTAGCATTTGTTCTAGTTCTGTTTTATCAAAATTTTCGCATCGTATTTCCTCTGCTAATGATTTCAATGCACATAGGTATCTTATTCTTACAAAATGTACTATTTATTGACTTTATTTTATTGCAATTAATTTTCTTTGATTTAGAAAAAGTAAAAATTATCTTTCCCAAAAAGTTATCATTGTTCCCTTCTATTAAGCTACCTCTATTCAAATTTAAATTGTCCAAAATTAACCAGCAAACTAATGTTAAAAATTCCATACTTTTTTATCCTTCAATGATCAGCATGATTGTGATAATTTTGAGTATATCTTGGTATTATCAATTTAAATTTTATCCCTTGACCCCCTGGGCTGTTTACTCCAATCGGCAAACTTCAGGGAAAATTACTTATTACAAGCTTAATGCTAATTATGAGTCTGGATATTCCGGTTCTGCTCATCCAGAAAAACTTTCTACTGACTCATTATATAATGCCTATAAAACAGCTATTAAAAATTGTTTTTCAGAGGAAAAAGCGCAAGTTGCTATCTGTGAAGAATTTGTTCAAGTATATCCAGAACTTAACAAGCAAAATATAGATCGAAAAAATCAAATAAAAAGCTTAAAATTAGAACAATGGCAATGGGATTTCAAGAAATATCCTGGCGATAAAAATTACGGTAATTTAATAGATTCTCGCAGTTACAATATTGAAAATAATCAATAATTTTTTACTGATATACAGATATTAAAAAAAACTTAGATATTTATGTTTTTTAGCTCAAGTAATTAACCTTGTAAATTATAATTTACTATTTAATTTTTAAATAGAATTGGTATGATTTTAATGTATTAACACTCAGTACCTAAACTTTGTAATGGATAACTCACAAAAAAATTCTCTGAAACTAGGTATTATTTGCAATGAATTTTTTGCTCTCTCTCAAGGGAGAATGGGAGGATTTGGTCGTGCAGCTAGTCTGGTGGCTGAATGTTTTAATAATCATCCAGAATTAGGAATAGAAGTCGTTTTTTTGGCAGGAGAAGGTTATGGAGAACCAAATCAACCCAATCCTATTATTCATGATACTCCTTTAATATTACGGCAAAGAAATAAATTAGCTTACGCTCTACGTATTTGGCAAGAAAAAATAGACTTGATTTTATCCATAGATTATCGCTCTAACTATCGTCCTTTATTTTTGCTTTTACCCCGCACTCCAATTATAGTTTGGGTTAGAGACCCTCACCCTCCAGAAGATATCGTTAAGATTAATACTGTGCGTATACCTGGTCAGGAAAATATCCAACCTCAAGGCTTAAAATCTGCTGATTGTACTTCTTTAGCTGGAGTTTTTAAGACATCTAAATTCTTAAAACGTCAGGTCTTATTTGCAACTGTATCACCTTTCTTAAAAGCAAAAATCGAAGGAACTTATGGAGTTCAACCAAAGGAAGTGACAATCTTACCTAATATTATCAATTTAGAGCCAAGGGAAATTAGGAAAAGTGCAAAACCTACCGTTATATTTTTGGCACGTCTCGATCCCTATAAACGACCTTGGTTATTTGTGGAATTAGCTCGTCATTTTTCAGATGTAGATTTTCTAGTTTTAGGCAAATCTCATTTTCAAGGAAAAGGAGCATGGCAACCAATGAATTTACCTGAAAATATTCAATTAATGGGTCATGTGGGAGGAGAAGAAAAAACTCAAATAATTACTTCTGCTTGGGTATTAGTTAATACTTCTATTCACGAGGGTTTAGCAATTAGTTTTCAAGAAGCTTTACAGTGTGAAACACCTCTTTTAAGCTGTGTTAATCCTGAAAATGTGGTATCTGAATTTGGTATTTATGTAGGACGCTACGATGGTAGTGGGATGGAAGGAATACCCAAATTTGTAGAAGGTTTAAAAACTCTTTTAGAAAACCATGAATTACGAACTAAGTTAGGAAAAGAAGGAAGAAAATGGGTAACTAAAACCCATAATCAGGATAACTTTAAAAAAGTCTTTTCTGATTTGTGCAAGAAAGCAAAAGTATAGCGCTGCTCGCTTCTGTCAAAATATACTGAAGAATAAATGAAAAATTTTGAAATTTTCCCCAAAATTCAAAGATTTAAAGTTCGACTAGATGATTGGCTTTTAGCAAAAAAAAATTATCAAAGGTCAAGATAAGTATCAAAAATTTATTGTTCTCACTCGTGCTAGAACAGGCTCAAATTTTTTAATTAGCTTATTGCAGTCTCATCCTAAAATTCGTGCATTTGAATAAATTTTTTTCAGAAAAGAAACAAAAATTCATTGGGGTTATACAAAGTATCCTCGGTCTTCTGAAGTTCTGAAAATTAGAGAAGAGCAACCTGTAAAATTTCTAGATGAAGTTGTCTTTCGGCAATTTCCTCCCTCTGTCTCAGCCGTGGGTTTTAAATTATTTTATTATCAAGCTCAATCGGTAGAAAGACAACAAATATGGCAATATTTGGAGGGAGATAAAAATATAAAAATTATTCATTTGAAAAGAGATAATTTACTAAAAGTATACTGATCTCATTATCTGGCGAAAACTACCAATCAATGGATTTTGAAAGATGAAAAGTCTCGACATAATTCTATGGCAGTTCAACTAGATTATGATGATTGCTTGAAACAGTTTGAAGAAACTAAAAAATGGGAAGAGGAGTATGATAGCTTTTTTAACAAACATCAAAAAATTGAAGTAATTTATGAAAAATTAGTACAAGATACTGTTCAAGAGACTAGGCGAATGCAGGATTTTTTAGGAGTGAAGCCACAAAAATTATATTCATTAACACTCAAGCAAAATCAAGGTACATTGTCTGAAAGAATTTCTAACTACTATGAGCTAAAAGAAAAGTTTAAAGATTCTCCTTGGATCAAGTTTTTTACTGATTGATATCATTGATTTATTTAGGTATCAGTAAGCAAGATTTAGTTTAAAAAATAATTTACTAACTACAAATATATTTATTCTTTGCTGAAATTGAAAGAATTGTTTGCCAATGTTGATAATTTTACAGGACATAAAAAAGTCTAATATTGTTCTTTTTTGCCAAAGCAACTAATGAAACCAACAGTAATTATCTATCGCGACCAATTAATTCCCTACTCAGAAACTTTTATCCCAGCACAAGTAGAAAATTTTTCCTCCTATCAAGGATTCTACGTTGGCTCCTCTGGTTTCCCTACTGCCAAATCAATGCTTCCCCAGAATAGAACGATTATTCTGGGTGACTTAGCCTCTCCTCCTGGTCTCTGGAAAATAGCCTACAAATTAACTGGTTTTATCCATCCTCGCTGGCTGAAATGTTTGCAAGATTTATCGCCTCAGTTAATTCATGCTCATTTTGGTCTAGATGGGGTTTTAGCACTACCACTGGCAAAAAAGTTAAAAGTACCCCTCATCATAACTTTTCATGGTTATTATGCTACCACAGAAAAAACCCTGAATCAATCTAAAGGTTTTTATACACAGACCTGGAATTTTGTCAAGAATCGCGGTCAATTTTTTCGAGAACTATATTTTAGGAATCGCGATCGCCTATTTCAAGAAGCGGACTATTTCATAGCTGTTTCTGAATTTATCCGCTCCCAACTAATAGAAAAAGGATGCCCGTCAGAGAAAATAAAGGTTAATTATATCGGTATAGATGTAGATAAATTTACACCAAATCCAGAAGTAAAACGAGAACCAATTGTTTTATTTGTCGGACGGTTAATAGAAAAGAAAGGATGTGAATATTTGATTCGGGCGATCGCTCAAGTACAAAAAACTATTCCTAATATAAAATTGGTAGTTATTGGCGACGGAATATTACGTTCATCTTTAGAAAGTTTAGCTGGAAGTTTATTGTCTAATTACTGTTTTCTTGGAGTTCAACCACCTGAAGTTGTCAAAGAATGGATGAATAAAGCTTTTTTATTAGGAGCGCCGAGCATTACTACTGCTACTGGAGAATCTGAGGGTTTACCAATAGTTATTCTAGAAGCACAAGCAATGGGATTACCTGTTATTAGTTCGATTCATGCAGGTATTCCAGAAGCAATAATTGATGGAGAAACAGGTTTTTTGGCGCAAGAAAAAGATTGGGAGAGTCTAGCTAAATATATTTTGAATCTGCATGAAAATGTGGAATTAAGAGAACAATTTTCTGCTTTGGGTCGCAGACGAATAGAAACAGAATTTAACCTCAAATTAAATGCTGTAAAACTAGAAGAAATATATCACAAGATTATTAAAACAACATATTGAGCATTTGCTCGCAGAGTCCCCGACCAGCAACAGCTACTAAAATTTTGTTTATCATTTTTTAATTGAGGATATTATGTCCGGTAGCATCGTTTGTGTATAGAATTAGGTCAAAATTGGAAGAAACCCTTCTGCCTTCTGGCCTCAGCATAGCTGCCTTTCTATCAAAATATACTGAAGAATAAATGAAAAATTTTGAAATTTTCCCCAAAATTCAAAGATTTAAAATTCGACTAGATGACTGGCTTTTAGCAAAAGAAATTATCAAAGGTCAAGATAAGTATCAAAAATTTATTGTTCTAACTCGTGCCAGAACCGGTTCAAATTTTTTAATGACCTTATTGCAGTCTCATCCTAACATCCGTGCATTTGAAGAAGTTTTTACAGAAGAAAAAAGAAAAATTCATTGGGGTTATCCAAAGTATCCTCGGTCTTCTAAAGTTCTGAAAATGAGGGAAGAACAGCCAATAAAGTTCATAGATGAAGTTGTCTTTCGTAAATTTCCTCCTTCTGTCTCAGCCGTAGGTTTTAAATTATTTTATTATCAGGCTCAATTGTCAGAATTACAACAGATATGGCAATATTTAAAGGAAGATAAAGAAATCAAAATTATTCATTTGAAAAGAGATAACTTACTCAAGGTATGCTTATCCTATTATCTGGCGAAAACTACCAAGCAATGGATTTTGAAGAATGAAAAATATCGACATAATTCTGTGGCAGTTCAACTAGATTATGATGATTGCTTGAAACTTTTTGAAGAAACTAAAAAATGGGAAGAGGAGTATGATAGCTTTTTTAACGAACATCAAAAAATTGAAGTAATTTATGAAAATTTAGAACAAAAAACTATGCAAGAAACTAAGCAAATACAGCATTTTTTGGGAGTTAAACTACAAAGATTATATTCATTAACGCTCAAGCAAAATAAAGGTACATTGCCTGAAATAATTTCTAACTACTATGAGCTAAAAGAAAAATTTGAAGGTTCTCCTTGGAGCAAGTTTTTTACTGAATAACTGAAGTTTTTTGAATAAACAGTTAAGCGATCGCCATAGTCATATCAAATCCGGTAGCATCGGTGTTATTCAGCATTCTAAAGATAAGAATCTATATTGTAGGGGCGAATGGCATTCGCCCTTACCCATTGTATTATGATCGACTGAATTATATTACTCCGAATTTGAGTTTAACGATCGCTTGCCCTTTGGATACAAAAACTGCTTCATAAAACTGATATAAAACGTCACATAGCGTGACATTCCAATGTTTACTTCCTGCTTTCCTACGGAATGCTACGCAAACCACCGGAACTGTCGGCAGCACTCCGTCCACAGGCATTAACGGTCAAGCCGACCGCATTCCTTAAATTAAGCGTGATCAAAAATCTTTTCCCTTCTAACTCATATTCCGCACGTCAATTTGTAGCATTAAAAGTAGTATTAAAAATGATAATTTGGTCAGTATTTATACTGTATAAATCATCGTCATTGACCTTTTTCAGGAGTCAAAATTTCAGGAAAATATTAAGTATAAATACTTGATCTACCCAGACATAAGCTGTACATCATTTCCTACTGACTACTTGTCTTTATCCTACATTTTGTCGTGCAGGATGTAGATTCTAACCTCTTCTTTCCTCCTGCCTCCTGCCTCCAACATAGCTCTTAACTCCTCCGGAGTGTAAGTATTCAACCGGACATGATATTAAAGGGCTAAAGCCCAACTACAAACAAAAACTTATCAATAATTATCCGATAGTGTAGCTCCCCTCCTGGGGGCAGGGCTGTTTCATTCTCGATAGACACGGAGACATGGAGACACGGAGATGGGAGAAACAGGCAACGGTTTCGGTCATTTTATGTGAATAAATTTTCTTGAATTTCAGCAGAAAATTTCAGTAAATTGATGCAAATAAGAGCCATAAACTTGGAGATAAATTGAATATAAAAAGCTTTATTACCTTAGCTACCCTAAATTTTAGCCTTATTCAGCAAGCCCTAATTATCCGAATACTATATGATATCAAATCCGTTGGCTTCGGAGTAATATAATTCCGTCGATCGTCATACAATGGGTAGTGGCTTTCTGGCATTGGCGTTCCGCCAAGCTCCGAATTGCGCCCTTACAATAATGTTCCATCACAAGCGCCATTGCCAAATATTTCCCCTACTCCCCTACTCCCCACACTAATTACACCAATGCTACCGGATTTGATATTACTTCTTCTTTTTTCCTTCTTCCCTCTTACTTCTTCCTTCTTCTAAATTTAAAAGCTTCACAGCAGAACCATCCTTCAACTTTTGCACCCCTGAAACAATCAACTTATCGCCAGGTTGTAAACCAGACACTACCTCAGTCACATCACCCTTAACCAAACCTAACTCAATGATTTGGCGTTTTGCTTTCTGCTCTTCACCCGCTCCTTCCAACAAATACACAAACCTTTCTTCTCCTAGAAAACCTACCGCCGTCATTGGTATAACCACAGTTTGACGTCTATCCCAAATCATATTTACCCGCACAAACTGACCATCTTTTAACTTTCCAGCACTATTATTCACATCTGCTTTAACTAAAATAGTTTGAGAGTCACTACTAACAGTAGGAGAAATAAAACTAACCTTCCCCATTCCCACAGGTTTCCCTTCTGAACTCTTAATCTCCACAGGTAAACCCAATTTTAAATCCCCTCGTCGCTCTAAAGGAATTGGTAAATTTATTTCCAATACTTGATTTGCCGTCACAGTAGTAATAGTGTCATCATCAGTAACAAAATCTCCCATTTTCACAATCATATTTCCCACAATTCCAGCAAAGGGAGCTACAACCACCGTATCCTGTAACTCCACTTCTAAACTCTCTACCTCTGCTTGTGCTGCTGCTACCTCTGCGGTGGCCTGAGCAATTTCTTCGGGACGAGTACCATTTTGTAACTCCTCTAAATTACTACGAGCTTCTGCCACCTCCGCTTCTGCTCTAGCAATTTCTTCAGGACGAGTGCCATTTTGCAACTCCTCTAAATTACTACGAGCTTCTGCTACTTCCGCTTCTGCTCTGGTAATTTCTTCAGGACGAGTGCCATTTTCTAACCTTCTCAATACTTGGAGTTGTTGTTCCACCGCTGCTTCTAATGTCTCAATTGTAGATTCTCGATTTCTTTGCAATTGAGTCACTCGTCTTTTTGCTTCCTCTACTCTTGCTTTAGCTGCCTTCTCTTGTTTAAAAATTTCCTGAAACGTTAATTCAGCGATCGCTCCTTCATCTCTCAAATTTTGATTTCGCTTTACTTGTTCGCTAGCTAAGTCTAATTCTGCTTGTTGTACTTCTATTTGCGCCTTAGCTTGAGCAATTTCTTCTAACATACTACCTGACTTGGCATTTGTCAGTCGTGCTTCTGCCTCTTGTAGTTGTGCTTTAGCCTGAGCAATTTCTTCATTACGAGTACCTGCTCGTAGTTCCGCTAAACTTGCTTGAGATTGGTTGAGACGCGCTCTAGCTGCAGCAATTTGTTCTGGCCTTGCTCCAGTTTTGAGTTCTGCTAAACGTGCTTGAGATTGGTTGAGACGCGCTCTAGCTGCAGCAATTTGTTCTGGTCTTGCTCCGGTTTTGAGTTCTGCTAAACGTGCTTGAGTTCGCCGGAGATTTGCTTTGACTCTTCTTAAGTTGGCTTCCACATTATCACTTTTGAGTTTGGCGATCGCCTGTCCTTTGGATATAAAGGTTCCTTCCTGGACTAAAATTTCTATTACCCTACCATCTATTTCTGGTCTAATTCTGACTGAGCGTTTAGCTTCGAGAGTCCCGACAAATTCTGAAGTTTCTTGGAGGGAGGTAGTTTCTATTGGTATGGCTTTAACTAGGGTACTTCGTCGTCTACCTGGAGTTGCTGTTGATGGTTTGTTAGCTGTTTCGCTACTTTGAGACTCCCACCATTGTCCTCCTAAAAATCCTATTCCGAGAGTGGTAATAATTACTGTTGCCCAAAGTACGCCAGAAAAATTCTTTTTCTCAGGTTTAAACCATTCCGGAACAGTTTTTGTCTGGTCTTTATATAGTTCTATTGTGGTATTTCCCTGAATATTTTCTGGTGGTTTAGTTTTGTCTTTAATTGCTGAGTTTGATGAGTTGAAGTTTGGCATTTTTTTTGACATTTATTGTTTATTATTTTGACTAATTATTTCGTAAGCATTTCCTAGGTCATGCTGCGCAAACAGCCGTCAGCTATTAGCTATTAAGCTATTAATTTTGGAGAAGGTAAAAGCAATTTAGAAATTGATAAAGAATAAAAAATTACCGAAAAATTGTGATTGAAAGCCTCCTCTTTTAAGAGGATAAAAAGCGGTCGTTTGCGCAGCATGACCTAGGATGGGATGGCGAGGTCAAAGGAGCCATATCCAATCGACTCCTGTGAAGAAAAATTTTCATCTCTTTGTCAATCCTATCCGTTTTAAAGGAGAGGTAATTCTAAATTCGCGCATTCTAAATTCTAAATTATTGAATGCCAAAGCACCCTTCCTACACCTTAGAAGTAATTATTTATTCTTAATTGCTGTTAACGCAGTTCCTCCGGAGGAGGCTAGCTGACTGCTAATAGCTAAATGCTTACTATTTTTGTAGTTAATATATAGTTTAAAATAGTTTTTTTTGCTTAATCGGGTTCAAAATTTATCAGTTATAATTCTTTTACTAATTATTCCCTGAGCCATTGCATTTCTGCATTTAGCATTAATTTTGCTCGATTAAAAGCAGAATATTGATAGTAGTATCGTGGCATATTCTCAGATTGTTGACTATCTAAATAGGGCTTGCTGATTAAATATAAAAGCATTTACATATAAATATTTTAGCCTTTTTGGAGTCGAAAAAACTGCGCCTGTTTCAGTCTAAAACGCTCAAAAAGTTAGTATTTTAGGCAAGAGTTAGGCAGAACAATCAAGGGACAATTCTTACTTCTACCTCCTCGCTCATTCCCATTTCTTCTGTCTCCTGTCTCCTGTCTGCTACCCTCACCCATAAGACTTTTTCAGTAAACCCTAAATATTTTTGATGTAGTTGACAAACTATTAAACGATGCTCGATAAGTTTGACTCGTCCAGTAGGTTCTAAATCACTGAAAAAGAAAAATTTAATCAGAAATTTAGAGCGACCTTTTACCGAATAATTAAAGTAAAAATCCTCTCCTTTAAAGGAGAAAAAGCGGTCGTTAGTTTAGCTTTCCGAAGGTTAGGATGGCGAGGTCTCGGAGCCATATCTGATCGATCAATAGAAGAAAAAAATTTTCCTTTTGCGTCAATCCTCTCCTTGAAAATAAGAGGTAATTGTTAATTATTAATTATTAATTATTAATTATTAATTGTTTAAGGCTTCCCCTAGTTCTTCTGTAACCACAAAAACATAACCCCGCTCTTCTAATCGTTTCAGCAAAGGATATATAGCACCATAATTGATGCTAATACAGCTACTCATAAATAATTCTAACTGTTGCTTTAAACGATAGCCGTGCAGAGGTTTCTTTTGTAGTAAACCGAGGGCAGATAACTCAAGCATTTATATCAGTCTGATATATTTGTTTATTTTTTAATTATATTTCAATTAATTTTATCTGACGAAATAAAAATTAAAAAATCTTCAAATTATATTCTATGCCCTGGGAGTTGGGTAAGGGAAGCATCGGATTTGCGGTGCATAGAAGTCATAAGTCAGAATGGTTGGGGGTAAGTTTAGATAAGTCCAGTGTTAACATCTTCCTTCTCTTTTATTGCGTATGTCGCAATAATACAATGTAAGACAAATGTGTTTCAGGCGTTGGCTCAGAGACACAGAGCGATCGCCTATATCAGATATAAAACCCTTATGGAAGCTATTTAAAAATAGAGGTACAGAATTTTGTGAGGTAGTTCTATTTCAGCAAAGGCGGATACCTTATACCATCTCTCAAAAACTTTTCTACATTTTCTTGAGCTGGGGAGTAGGGGCAAACGACCGTTTGCCCCTACAGAACTTTATGAATATTGCTAATGGGGTTGGTGAGGCTGATATGAAATACTAAAATTTTGGCGACAAATACCCACGGCTGTTTCCAGGGCTCAAGCAGCCAAAAGCACAGAGCGTGGGCTAATATTCCGTAAGGGTTTTATAAAGCTCCTAGTTAACATCTTCCTTCTCTTTTATTGCGTATGTCGCAATAATACAATGTAAGACAAATGTATTTCAGGCGTTGGCTCAGAGACATAGAGCGATCGCTGGTATCAGATATCAAACCCTTATGGGAGCTATTTAGGGTTTGCTGTCTTTTTCAGGAGTAGGGGACCCACCCCTAACCCCTATCCCTTAACCATAAGTCTTGAAACCCTTGTGGGGAGCAGGGGAGCAGGGAGCAGGGGAGAAGGGATAAAAAATCGTAGTAGCTAAGTAAAACTACTGAAATAGTCAAAAAAAAAGTACTTTTCTATACATTTTTTTTTCCGAAAAAGCCGAGCCAATACTTATGCATAACTCGTCTATTTTGTCAAGCTTTATGTTAAGAAAGATGTGGGTAAAGCATAGCCCTAACCCCCAGGGTCAATTTATTGTCACGCTTAGAAAAATTGGCGTTGGTGAAAAGAGGTATGATATCATGTCCGGATAAGAGTGCTATAGAACTCCGTTCCGCTTACGCGATCGTGCTGACGCAACGCTTCGCGTTAACCTGCGTTTTGCGCCAGCAAACAAAAAACTTTCTCTTTCTACTCTTCTTTCTTCTTCTTTCTTCTTCTTTCCTCCCTCCTGACTCCTGTCTCCTAAGTAATTAAGATTAATATCATACAGTAATTCACCAACGCCGAAAAATTGATGGGGAGATGGGGAGATGGGGAGATGGGGAGATTCTGAATATTTGCACAATTATAAATATTCTCTGACGACAAATAATTAGTCCTGCTCCCAGGAGAGAAAGAGGGAAATGGAGAGTAGTTAGGAGGAGCGGAGAATAGAATTTAATTAGGAGGTAGTCGGATATATTTATCCCTTAATTATTGCTCTGCTGATTAAATCTAAAAGCATTGACATATAGAACCCATTTGGGATCTTCATAAATATCAAGTTTTTTTAGCCTTGAGTCAGGAGACAGGAGACAGGAGACAGGAGGCAAGAGGGAAGATGTGGGTTCGTGATAATACAAAAAATTCAACACACCAACAGAAGATTTTTCCTCAGAATTGATGCGCGAAAAGACTTGACTACCATAATTATATAGCGATCAAATGGGTTCTATCAAGACAAGTGCCTTTTTGGAATTGAAAAAAGTGCCTGTGCCTGGTTTTCAGCTCTTCATGGTCGTGCATGGAGCGTATTAATGGCAAGAGTTGGGCAGAAAAATCCCAAATTGACAATTCTTACTCCTACCTCCTCGCTCCCAAGCCATTTCTCCCCTCCTGGGAGGGGCGCGCGGGTGGGTTGTCTCCTGTTTCCCCCTCCTGGGAGGGGCGCGCGAGTGGGTTGTCTCCTACCCCTACTACTCATACTTTTTCAGCAAACCCTAATTATTTTCTTGAGACGGGGAGTAGGGGAGTGAGGAAGTGGGGGAGAAGTAAAAATTAGAATAATTAATATTAACTAGCTAATAATTACCAAAAATGTCATTTGGCTTGTGTTAATTACTTAATAATTGAAGTGCTACTTAAGTTAAGCATTAATCCATGGTAATTGGTATCAGATATGAATCAAACTACCACTACTGCAAAAATAATGAAATACGCTATTGATATAGATATATACCCTTAACCTAAATAAAAGGCCACCACTCAAGAATACTAATGAAAAATTTCTGGAAACAAATAGAAACAGATGGGCTAAATAAAATTAACAACCATCACCCATCACCACGCAACCCTAAAGCTAATACCCAAAACACCAAAACTATTCTTTTTCAAAAATATAGAAAACTTATATGGAGAATTTTGGCGACTGGGATAATTACTCAAAGTGCCTTACTAGGAACTCCAGCTTTTGCTAATAAAACTAACACTCAAAACACTCTCACCTACACTCAACTATTAGAGAAAATTAACGCTGGAGAAGTTACAGAAATAGATGATTATCCCTCTCAAGGAATTTTTAAAGTTAGCCTGAAAGGGCAAAAAAGTAATGAACCTATGTATACCGTCAATGTATTTGAGTATAACCCAGAGTTACTGGACCGAGTTCGCGCTCAAAAAATTGACTTTGAACTGAAGCGCTCTGCAGACAATAGCGCTGCGATGGGTATTATATTCAATATCCTTATAGTCTTTGTAGTTATCATTGTACTGCTAAGTATTCTGCGTCGTTCTAGTCAGTCACAGGGAAATGCTTTAAACTTTGGCAAGTCCAGGGCACGTTTTCAGATGGAGGCCAAAACAGGAGTATTATTCGATGATGTGGCAGGTATCGAAGAAGCAAAAGAAGAACTTCAGGAAGTAGTTAGTTTCCTCAAAAAGCCAGAAAAATTTACAGCTATTGGGGCAAAAATTCCTAAAGGAGTACTTTTGGTAGGACCTCCGGGAACAGGTAAGACTCTATTGGCAAAGGCGATCGCTGGAGAAGCAGGAGTTCCTTTTTTTAGCATCTCTGGCTCAGAATTTGTGGAAATGTTCGTGGGTGTGGGAGCTTCTCGTGTAAGAGACCTATTTCGCAAAGCCAAAGAAAATGCTCCTTGCATCATATTTATAGATGAAATAGATGCGGTGGGTAGACAACGAGGAGCTGGTATTGGTGGGGGTAATGATGAACGGGAGCAAACCCTAAACCAGTTACTTACAGAGATGGATGGGTTTGAAGGCAATACAGGCATCATTATTATCGCTGCAACTAACCGCCCTGATGTCCTGGATGCTGCATTATTACGTCCTGGTCGGTTTGATAGACAAGTAACTGTAGATTTACCTACTTATAATGGACGCTTGGGAATTTTAGAAGTCCATGCTCGGAATAAAAAACTAACTCCAGAGATTTCCTTAGAGGCGATCGCTCGACGGACACCAGGTTTTTCGGGAGCAGATTTAGCGAATATGCTGAATGAAGCAGCTATTCTAACCGCTAGAAGACGTAAGGAGGCAATTACACCTTCAGAAATTGATGATGCTATTGACCGAGTGACCATCGGTTTGAGTTTAACTCCATTATTGGATAGTAAGAAAAAACGGTTAATTGGTTACCATGAAGTCGGACACGCTTTGTTAATGACTTTGCTCAAAAATGCCGACCCTCTGAATAAGGTGAGTATTATTCCTCGTTCTGGAGGAGTGGGTGGTTTTGCTCAACCAATTATGGATGAGGGAATGGTTGACAGTGGGTTATATACCCGTTCTTGGTTAATAGACAGAATTACAATTTCTCTAGGTGGACGTGCTGCGGAGGAAGAGATTTTTGGTCCTGCGGAGGTAACAGTAGGAGCTGCTAACGATATTAGGAGTGTGGCTAATTTGACTCGTGAAATGGTAACTCGTTATGGAATGTCTGATTTAGGGCCAGTTGCTCTGGAGAATCCTAGTGAGGAAGTCTTTTTGGGTCGAGGTTGGCAGTCACAGTCAGAATATTCTGAGGAAGTTGCGACTAAGATTGACCATCAAGTTCGAGCAATGGCTGTTCATTGTTATGAGGAAGCTCGCCGAATCATTAGAGAAAATCGTGTGGTGATGGACAGGTTGGTAGACCTTTTAATAGAAAAGGAAACTATTGAGGGTGAAGAGTTCCGGAGAATTGTTTCGGAATATACAACGTTACCTGAGAAACAGGCTCTTTCTATTAATTTAGAAAAGAAAAGTTGAGGTTTAATCTATAGCAGGGAATAGGGAATAGGAAATAGGCAACAGTGGGGAAAATATTTCCCTGTCTTACGGTTTATTATCAGCATAAGTCTTAATACCAATTCACTTTAAAGATGTCACAAATAGTTTCAAATTACATAAGTGAAATAATTTCCTGAAATTAATGTGGCATAAAAGTTTGGAGCCTATAAAATCTTACTTTTGAGTTTTGAGTTTTGATTTTTAACTTCCGTGAAAGGGTATAACCAACCTATTCTTTGCTATATAGCACTACGCAATTAGGGGGCGGACAATACTAAATGCTGAAAGTAAGTCAGAGATTACTTTTGAATTTTGTACGGGTACCATTCGGAACTTTGCGTTAGCAAATGGCAATTTGACCCTACTGATTTTTAACTTACCGAATAATTAAGGTTTAAAGTCTATCCTTTAAAGGAGAAAAAAGAAAAAATTTTCACGCTCCACGTCTATCCTATCCGTTTTCAAAGAGAGTTTAATAATGGATAATTGATAATTACCTCTCCCTAAAACGGATAGGATTGAATAAAAGGAAAAAATTTATTCTTTTGGTCGATTGGATATGGCGAGGTTTCCTCGCCATCCCACCCTTCGGGAAGCTGCGAAGATCGACCGCTGTCTTGGTTGATTGGATATGGCGAGGGGACCTCGCCATCCCTCAACCGCTTTTTTCCCCTTTAAAGGGTCGGCTTTAAACCTGAATTATTTAATTATTTAATTATTAATTCTTCGGTAATTATTAATTATTAATTGTTAATTATTAATTGTTAAACTATCTACCTTGTAAACCTGATAAACTCCTGGTTTGTTGAGCATACATCTCTCGTAAAATTAAACCAGGGTCTACCCAACGACCCCCATATTTCAAGCCCCAATGAAGATGGGGGCCACTGGTTCTACCAGTCATTCCCACTCTAGCTATTCGAGTCCCAGCGGGTAGCATTTGACCTTGAAGTAACATAATTCCACCACCACGATCTACTAAATAACGACGTCCGCCATGAGTTTCTACTCTTCCTTGAACATGGCAGTAAACGTGTTCCCAATAGCCTGACTTAACGACAATGCCAGTACCACATCGCCTATCTTCCCAGACTTCTACAACTTTGCCTGCCCACCAATTTCGGATGTAGCTTCCTTGAGGTGCTGCTAGGTCTAACCCATAATGAAATCCTCCACCTCTAGGGCCAAAGGGGGATGTATATCCTTGAAAGTTTTCGACTGGGAAGGAAGCATTTTGCCAGTTATTGACGTAGGCTATTTGTTGATTATTAATTGTGGGTTCTTGAGCTGTGACTAATTCTTGTTTGAGTCCTGTGGTTGTGAAGCCAACTCCGATAATTCCTAGTAATAGTAAAATTTTTTTTGATTTATTAAAATACTGCTTTATAGGATTAGATACCAAAGGCAAACCAAGGGGAATTGGATTTGACATGGTTTTTATTCACTCCTCAATTTCTTGTGACCAGGGATGATTTGACGCATCTGAAGATTCTGAGGAATTTTATCATAATTTAACCATGTTGCCATTAGACATCTCCACCAAAAGAGGGGGTAGGGAGTAGGGAGTAGGAATTAGGGGGAAAGAATTGATAATTTATGTGCGATAATTGATTTTATTTTTGATTATCACTAGATGTCTATTATGAAAAAATTAGTTTACTAAAAATTTGGGTATCAAGCTCTGTCCCTTAAGGAAAAGTTTGTGAAGCTATAGTGTTATGTATGTAGTGTTTTAACTGGTTAAATGGAAAATTATGACTCATTTTTACTGAGTAAAACACCAATAGACATCTGTTCAACAATGAATAATGAATAATTACCTCTCTATGAATTGAAGAGGATTGACAAATTCATGAAATTTTTTTTTATTATCCCCTTAAAAGGGGAGGCGCATACCCACAATTTTTCGGTAAAAATCAAAAATAAAATCAATTCTTATCCATCTGTGATCAATTATTTTTCCCTGTTGCCTTCCGGAGCTGTTGCCTCTTTTGGAGGAGATGTCTAATAGTTATCTTTTTGCCCATGACCAGACTATCGATATAGTCAGTGTAGTAATGTACTCCAGCCATATTCCTGTCAAATAAATATTCGCTGCAATTTTGTTTAACTTATTTCCTACTGTTAAAGGTTCAGCTAGAGAAAATTCACTATACACTTTAAGAGACGATTTTTGAATATTTTCGTCCAGCACTGGTACATACGCTATTGGTATATCAGTCGAAGGAAAAGGCACGGACAGTCAAAAGCTTAAAACTCAGACAAAACAAGATTTCTCCTTCTCTCCCAGATAACTAAAGCCTTCTTATTTCTGCTATATATCAGTATCTTTATGTTGGTATTTCAATCACAAATTTCGCTCCTTTTTCAGGAGAAGAAATACATTTGATTCTGCCCTCATGTTGTTCAACAATAATTTGATAACTTATCGATAATCCTAAACCTGTGCCTTTACCAACTTCTTTAGTAGTAAAAAAGGGGTCAAAAATTTTATAACTATTTTCCTCTGTCATACCCAAACCATTATCAGAAATATAAATCCCTATCCAATTATTTTCTAATTTTTTTGTTTTGATACGAATTGTTGGTTGTTCTTCTGTAAATTTATTTGGAGAAAATTTTGTTTCTAGTGCATCAATAGCATTATTGATAATATTCATTATTGCTTGGTTGAATGCACTAGAATAACAATTCACTAGAGGTAATTCACCATAATCTTGAATCACTTTAATCTGAAACGGTAGATTTTGTAAACGAGCTTGAAAAATTAGTAAAATATTATCAATATCTTGATGAATATCTACATATTTTATTTCTGCTTCATCTAGGCGAGAAAAAGTTCGTAATGATTTGACAATGTTACTAATTCGATTTGATCCGCTTGCCATGGAACCTAATAGCTTGGGTAAATCTTCTTCAATATAATCTAATTCCATCTCTTCAATTTTTGCTTCAATTTCATCTGGTAAATTTGAGGAATTTTTCTGAAAAAGGTGAACTAAATCTAATAAATCTTTTATATAGTCGTTAACATGATTTAAGTTACCCGAAATAAAGGTTACAGGATTATTAATCTCGTGAGCAACTCCAGCAACCATTTGCCCCAAAGCAGACATTTTTTCAGCGTGAATGAGTTGAGTTTGAGTTTTTTTCAACTTTTCCAGAGTGTTTTGTAAGTAAATATTTTGCTGTTTTAAGGCTTTTTCAGCTAATTGACGCTCAATTTCAGCTGCAGACCGAGCTGCAAATATTTTTAAAATAGATTCTTGTTGGGAATAATTGTATTTTAAAGGTTTAGTATGTAAGCCTGCAATATGACCAATATTTTTTCCATGACTATCTACAATAGCAATTCCTAAATAACTTTCAGCTTGCAAAGTTAATAAGTCTTTATCTTCTGGGAAAAGCTGTTGAATTGAATTTGGATAAATTTGCAGACCTTTTTCATAAACAATACCACAGGGAGTTCCGGTTAAATTATATTCAAAATTAGACCCAAAACAACCTCCTGTCCAAAAGGCTAAGATATTAGCTTTTGGCTGCTCGTTATCTACAAATTCTGCAATTAGTGCATATCTAACTTGCAACACTTGAGCCAGGTATTGAACACAAACCTGAAAAAATTCTTCGCCGATTTTAGATGCAATTCCTGCGACAATAAGTTTGAGATTATATTCCGATTCAAAATTATGATTTGTCATAACATTATTATATGATTATAGGTATTATTTCTATATATTTGTCTTGATTTGTAAATCATTCTTAGACTATTTATTGAAGTTCACTCAGTATTATTTCTGAGAGATTTAGTAATCATATTTGACTTTATTTTTGTCTTCTTAAGTATCTTCAATATAAGATATAATCCAGAGCTAAACTTCACCCATGTAGCTATTTTAGCATCGCCTAATTTAGGTGATTTTTCTGCTTGAGTAACAACAGATAATACTAATTATTTAATTTCATCTTTATGCTTATATAGATATAGAGAAGAAAAACTATATTGCTATATATATAGCGCTACGCGCTAGGTAACAATAGACTTTGAAAGAGTTCCAGGATGTAGAAATGTCAAGTGCCAATATACGTAGTGCTATATGTAGTGTTTCAACCCTTAAAATGGAAAATTATGGCTCATTTTTGCTGAATAAATGTAGAGCTCTGAGTCATTTAGTCTCTAAGAATTTTCAGTAGTTTCTCTCAAAACGGGATTTCGGAGATTAACGCTAAATATAGAGAAGAAAAACTATAGTGCTATATATATGTGGTGTTTGAATCTCTAAAATCGAAAATCCTGACATCTTTTTACTCATTTGGCTCAATATAGAATTAGTCTATAGGCAAATATATGAGCCGATATCCAGGAATTATAAGATTAACGCTAGATATAGAGAAGAAAAACTATAGTGCTATATATATGTAGTGTTTGAATCTCTAAAATCGAAAATCCTGACATCTTTTTACTCATTTGGCTCAATATAGAATTAGTCTATAGGCAAATATATGAGCTTATCTCCAGAAATTTCGAGATTAAAGCTAAATATAGAGAACAAAAACTATAGTGCTATATATATGTAGTGTTTGAATGGTGAAAATCCAAAATCCTGACACATTTTTACTCATTTGGCTCAAATAGAATTAGTCTATAGGCAAATATATGAACTTATCCCCAGAAATTTCGAGATTAACGCTAAATATAGAGAACAAAAAATATAGTGCTATATATATGTAGTGTTTGAATGGTGAAAATCCAAAATCCTGACACATTTTTACTCATTTGGCTCAATATAGAATTAGTCTATAGGCAAATATATGAACTTATCCCCAGAAATTTCGAGATTAACGCTAAATATAGAGAACAAAAACTATAGTGCTATATATATGTAGTGTTTTAGCGACTCAAATAGAAAATCCTCACTCTTTTTTGCTGAGTAAATTTAGAGGTCTGAGCAATTTACCGAAAAATTGGGTTTAAAGCCTCGCCCTTGTAGGGCGACTTTTTATTTGATTTGCAAGTGAATTGGATATATGCTAAACTGTTATTAGTTGCCGGGGGGCACTCGGAAACTCTAAACGGACGTGGAGGGAAGCATCAGACTACCGCCAAGGAAGCAGCACCCTGTGAAGCGTCAACCCGCCGAAGAGCTACGGCTAAGTAGGAATCCCCGCGCCTTTAGGCCGGGGAGGATGTCAATGCCCAATCATTTTTAGTAGTTTCTATTGGTATAGAAGTCTAAGAAAAGGGAGCAGGCACATCAAAAGCTCTAAACTCAGGCAACACAAAATTTTCCCTTCTTCCTTCTTCCCTCTTCCTTCTTCCTTATCAAAACATTTCAAGTTGGTATTTCAATAACAAATTCCGCTCCTTTTTCAGCAGAAGAAATGCATTTTATTCTCCCTTCATGTTGTTCAACAATAATTTGATAACTGATTGATAGTCCTAAACCTGTGCCTTGACTGACTGGTTTAGTTGTAAAAAAGGGGTCGAATATTTTAGAGCAATTTTCCTCTGTTATACCTAAACCATTATCAGAAATATAAATCCCGAGCCAATCATTTTCTAATTTTTCTGTTCTGATAGAAATTTTTGGTTGTTCTTCTCCAAATTTATTCTGAGAAAATTTTATTTCTAGCGCATCAATAGCATTATTCATAATGTTCATTATTGCTTGCTTTAATGCATTAGGATAACAATTAACTAGAGGTAGATCGCCATAATCTTGAATGACTGTAATATGAAACAATGGATTTTGTAAACGGGATTGAATAATTAGTAAGATACTGTCAATAATTACATGAATATCTACAGGTATTACTTTTGCTCTATCTAAGCGGGAGAAAACTTGCAATGATTTAACAATTTTACTAATACGGTTTGCCCCTCCTTCCATTGAATCTAATAACTTGGGTAAATCTTCCTCAATATAATCCAATTCAATTTCTTTAATTTTGTTTGTAACTTCATCAGGTAAATTTGAATAATTTTGATGCAAAATATTAGCTAAATCTAATAAATCTTTCGTATAGTCATCAATGTGATTTAAATTACCCACAATAAAGGTTACAGGATTATTAATCTCATGAGCAACTCCGGCAACCATTTCTCCCAAACTAGACATTTTTTCTGCCTGAATAAGTTGAGCTTGAGTTTTTTTCAATTTTTCCAGAGTTTCTTGTAAATAAGTATTTTGTTGTTTTAAAGCTTTTTCAGCTAATTGACGCTCAATTTCAGCTGCAGAGCGAGCGGCAAATATTTTTAAGATAGATGTTTGTTGTTCATCATTGTGTTTTAAAGGTTTAGTATCTAAGCCTGCAATATGACCGATATTTTTTCCATGACTATCTACAATAGAAATCCCTAAATAACTTTCAGCTTGCAAAGTTAATAAATCTTGATCTTCTGGGAAAAGTTGTTGAATTGAATCGTGATAAATTTGCAGACCTGTTTCATAAACGTTACTACAGGGAGTTCCTTCTAGATAGTATTGAAAGTTAGGTATAAATCTGTCTCCTGACCAAAAAGCTAATACCCTAACTTCTGGTCGATCGCTGTCTAGACATTCTGTAATAAATCCATATTTTATTTGCAAAACTTGAGCCAGATATTGAGCACAAGCCTGAAAAAATTCTTCACCAATTTTAGATGCAATTCCTGCAACAATAAGTTTGAGATTATATTCCGACTCAAAATCATGATTTTTCATTACATTATTATATTATTCTAGATGTTTATATGTATATTTATCTTGATATGTAAATTATACTTCGACTATTTATTCAAGTTGATTAAGTATTAGTTCTGAGATATTTAGTAATCATGTTTGAGTCGATCATTGTCTTTTTAAACATTTTCAATATAAGATATAATCCAGAGCTAAACTTCACCCGTATAGTTATTTTTTCATCGCCTGATTGGGTGATATAAAAGCTGAGAACCTTGAGATATAAACTATTATTATGTTGATTTAAAAATTCTATTAACTTGTTCTAGATAAAATCCTAATTTAGGTGATTTTTCTACTCGAGTCGCGACAGATAATACCAATTATCTAATGGAACTTACACGGTCGTAGAGTCATAAAATAGTCCTAAATATATTACAGGTAGAGAGTTTCACATCAAAAAGGTATAATTCCTTCGCAAGCAAGGGTTACAGCCATTTTTAGGGCATTGACGTAATTGCCTTATTATATATAGACTTTTCCTACGGAATGCTACGCAAATAGGCATTTTTTAACCAGAAAATGTGTAATATCAAATCCGGTTAAACAGTTATAGATTGCTTAAGTAAGGAGGACTCAGGTAGGGGACTCGTCGGATTGGCGACGTACAGGAGGATCGAGTCAGGAAGAGAGAGAATCACAAAAATGAGCGTATTTATGACGATTGAAGAATTTTTTTATGTCCAATTAAACGGATTTGATATCAGTACCACTAATTTCATGTCAATGTTTAATTGAATACTTAAAATATAATCATCACTGAAATTTGCTATAATCCAAGGATTTAATATTTTGCCTAAAAATAAAATATAAGATTAAAAAAAATGATACTTGAAGAAATTTTTCCCTTTAGATTGGCCATTGATGCCACAGCGATCGCAGGTGCATCTCTCTGGTCTTTGGCCTTATATTGGGGTTTTTCCCCTCTGAGTGAGTGGGTGACGTTACAACTTAATCGTTGGTTTAATTTTGCAGAAAGAGCGTTGTATACATCTGAGAAAGAATTTGAAAAGACCCGTAAAGCAAGAGAGTCTCAGAATGCTTTTTATGCTTCTATTTTTAGTATTGTGCCTTTTTTAATTGTAGGAAGTTTGTGCAATTGGGGTGTAGAAGTTGGTTTAGATAAAAGTTGGTCAATTAGTATTGGGATAATTGTTTGTGTAATCTGCGGTGTTTATGAGTTGGGAAGAAGAGATAGTAAATCTTCTTAAGTAAGACTTCTTGCAGAAGTCAGGCAATAGTTTAATAATTAATAATTAATAATTAATAATTAATAATTAATAATTAATAATTACCTATCCTTGAAAGTGGATAGGATTGACTAAAAGGAAAAAATTTTCTTGTTTCTCCTTTAATGGAGAGGCTTTTTACCTTAGTTATTCGGTAATATGAGGAGCAGCATAGGAAACAAGTAAAAAATATTTACCCCGTCAACTCTACTTCATAATTTTGGAAATTGCTGTAGCTGAATTATTAACCTCTATATATATTATGAAAATAGACCAAAAGTTTCCTTTTCCTACTGATGTAGAAACAGCGATCGCTCTGCAACAAAAACTTCGTCATCAAGTAATAACTGAAGACCAATTTGGAACTATTAAATATGTAGCTGGTATTGATGTTGGTTATAGTGATTCAGATAAGATTACTCAAGCAGCAGTAGCAGTTTTAAGTTTTCCACAATTGGAATTATTAGAACAGTCTATAGTTAGACGTCCTACTTCTTTTTCTTATGTTCCTGGGTTATTATCTTTTCGAGAGATACCTGCTATTTTAGATGCTTTAGAAAAGCTAAATATTACTCCTGAATTATTGCTTTGTGACGGTCAAGGATTGATTCATCCTCGTAGATTTGGTATAGCTTGTCATTTAGGAATTTTGGTTAATATTCCTAGTATTGGTGTAGCTAAATCTCACTATATTGGTCAACATAATTCTGTTGGTTTAGAAAGGGGTAATTGGCAACCAATAATAGACGAAGAAGAAGTGATTGGTGCAGTTGTGAGAACTCGTACTGGAGTTAAGCCAATTTATGTTTCAACTGGTCATAGAATTAGCTTAAAAACTGCCATAAATTATGTGTTGAAATGTACTACTAAATATCGGTTGCCTGAAACAACTCGTTGGGCAGATAAATTAGCTTCTAACTAAGAAGGAAGAAGGAAGAAGGAAGAGGGAAGAGGGAAGAAGTAATATTATGTCTGGTTAAATACTTATAAATAACTACGGAGGAGTCAGGATTCAGGAGAGAAAAAGAAGGAATAAGGAAGAATAAAATAACCAAAAAAATTGTACAGTAAATTCTAAATTAATGTTGTATAGTTAACGGGATAAATATTTTTTGTTTGTTCCCTATCCTGCTCCTTATCTTACCGAATAATTAGGGTTTAAAGCCTCTTCTTTAAAGTAGAAACAAGCGGTCGAGGGATGGCGAAGTCCCCTCACCATATCCAATAGACCAAGAGAGAAAAAATTTTCCTTTTAGTGGTACTTAGACATTTTTTGATAGGAAAAATGCGTCAAAGTCAGTCTAGACAAGGGAATTACGTTAAAGCCTGAAAAATGGCTAGAACCCGTGCTTATTCAGGATTTATGCCTTTTTGACGTGAAAGCCTCTGCCCATCTATAATTTGAGTCTATTTTATGTTTATTTTGTGTAAGTCCCATTAGTCAATCCTCTCCTTGAAAAGAAGATATAATTAGGGCTTGCTGATTAAATCTAAAAGTATTTACAGATAAAGGTTTTAGCCTTTTTGATGCCTTGAAAAAGTGTCTGGTTTTCAGCTCTTCACGCTCAAAAAGGAGCGTATTTTAGGCTCATAGTTGGGCAGAAAAATCAAGGGACAAAACTTAGCTCCTACCTCCTCTAAATTCCCTTTTCTCATGTCTCCTGTCTCCTATCTCCTGTCTCCTACCCTCACCCATAAGACTTTTTCAGCAAACCCTAATTATTAATTATTAATTATTAATTATTAATTGTTAAACTATTCCTACAATTGTTCAATCCTTAAATAGTTAAATAGTTAAAAATATACTGTGGAAATAAAATATGCTCTTGTTCATGAATGGTTAACACCTAAAGCAACTGGTGGTTCAGAACTGGTTGTTAAAGAAATTATCCAGCATATTAATGCCGATTTATATGCTTTAATTGATTTTGAATCTAGCAATCCTGAAAGTTATCTTTATCAACGTAAAATAGGCAAAACATTTTTACAACATTTGCCTTTAGCTCGTAACGGAGTACAAAAATATTTACCTCTATTACCAATAGCAATTGAACAATTAGACTTGCGAGAATATGATGTAATTTTATCTTCCTCTCATGCAGTGGCTAAAGCTGTTATTACTACACCCTATCAACTGCATATTTGTTATTGTCATACTCCTATGCGTTATGCTTGGGATTTAACTTTTGACTATCTAAATAGTAGTAAATTAGGTAAAGGTATCCCTGGTATTTTTACTAGATATCTTTTACATAGACTCAGGGAATGGGATGTAATTTCTGCTAACCGAGTAGACTATTTTATTGCTAATTCTCAACATACCGCCCGCAGAATTTGGCGTTGTTATCGACGTGAAGCAGAAGTAATTTATCCGCCAGTAAATGTGGAAAAGTTTCCTTTTCAATCTCAGAAACAAGATTTTTATCTGACAGTTTGTAGATTAGTGAGTTACAAAAAAATATCTTTAATTGTCAAAGCTTTTAATCAGTTAGGACGAGATTTAATAGTTATTGGTACGGGTGAAGAATTAAATAAATTACGTCATCTTGCTAAATCTAATGTCAAAATTATGGGTTGGCAACCTGAAGAAGTAGTTGCTCAATATATGTCAGAAGCAAAAGGTTTTATTTATGCTGCTTGTGAAGATTTTGGGATGGCTTTAGTAGAGGCACAAGCTTGTGGTACGCCAGTTATTGCTTATGGGGTTGGTGGAGCGACTGAAACAGTTTTAGATATGAGAAAATATCCAGATTCAGCAACAGGTTTATTATTTCCCGAACAAACAGAAAAAGCTTTAGTTGAGGCGGTAGAAAAATTTGAAAATTCTCAGGCATATTTTCAGGCAGAAATTATTAGAAAGCACGCCTATAAATTTTCTCCAGAAGTATTTCAAAAACGTTATTTAAATTTTGTGGAAAAGTGTTACGAGGGAAAAGGTAATGGGTAACGAGCAAAATATTTATTATCATAAAAATCAAATTAGAGACTGTTGGTCATTTCAGTTATCAGTTATCAGTTATCAGTTATCAGTACCTCTGCAATAAGGAGGCAAGAAAATACGGAATTCTCTTTTTTTTCCCTTAAAAGGGGGAGCTTTAGACCACGATTTTTGGGTTAAATAACTATTAATAAACTTGTTGTTCGACTCCTATTGAACAAATTTGCTTTTGAATTAAAAATAGAAAAAATGGCAGCAAAAGATATTTTCCATGAAGCCGTAAAACGAGCTTTAGAGAAAGACCAATTGATTATTACCAAAGAGCCACTAGAATTAGAATGGGAAGAAGTTATAGTTAAGATTAATTTAGGTGCGGAAAGATTAATTGCTGCTAATAGAGGCAACGAAAAAATTGCTGTGGAAATTAAAAGCTTTGTCAGTATATCTGCTATCAGTAGTTTTCATACTGCTTTAGGCCAGTTTTTGAACTACCGCATTATGCTAGAAGTGAATGACCCAGAAAGGTTGCTTTATCTAGCAGTTCCTGTTGAAGCTTATCAAACTTTTTTTCAGAGTCGTTTAGCTCAGGTGGTAATTAAGCCTTATCAACTTAAACTTATTATTTACAAACCCAAAACGGAGGAAATTATTCAATGGATAAGTTAGAAAGTTATCGTTCCTGCATTGAAATTTTGTTAGAAAAGTATGCTCAATTTCAAACTGAAAATAAAGAGGTAGAAAATCAACTATTTTTTGACCCAATACGAAATCATTATCAATTTATGCGAGTAGGTTGGAAAGATTTAGAACGAATTTATTATACCGTTTTACATTTTGATATTAAATATGGAAAAATTTTGCTTCAGCAAAATGCAACGGAGAGTGATGTTGGTCAAGAATTAATAGAAATGGGCGTTGATAAAGAGGATATTGTATTAGGGCTACATCCACCTTATAAGCGTCCTTATACAGGCTATGGTGTTGCTTAAATAACCACCTAAAATACACCTAAAATAGAACAAAATTGATAATAATTGACTATGAGAACTGTTTTAGATTTAACACCATTAATTACATTAACAAAAGAAGATTTTTATCAACTCTGTCAAGTTAATCCAGACGTACCATTAGAACTTAGTCGTAATGGAGAATTGATTATTATCTCGCCTGTAGGTGGAGAAAGTGGTAATCAAGAGGCTAATTTAATTGCTGATGTTATTATTTGGAATCGAAAAACTCAGTTAGGATTTGTATTTAGCTCCTCAACAATATTTAATTTACCTGGTGGTGGTAGTCGCTCTCCTGATGTCTCATGGGTAAAACGAGAAAAATGGGAAGCTTTAACTGTCGATGAAAGGAAAAAGTTTCCGCCTATTTGTCCTGATTTTGTGATTGAATTACGCTCTCCTAGCGTTTGCGCAGCATTCCGCAGGAATAGATTAAAACCTCTACAAGAAAAAATGAAAGAATATTTAGATTGTGGTTTGAGATTAGGATGGTTAATTAATCCTCAAGATAAAACTGTAGAAATTTATCGCCCTCAAAAATCTGTGGAAATATTAACTTTACCTGTCTCTTTATCTGGAGAAGATGTTTGACCTGGATTTAATTTATTCATCTAAGCATTCAGCGGTTAGCTATCAGCTATTAGCTAATCATTTCAGTTATCAGTACCTCTGTAATAAGGAGGCTTGAAATACGGAATTATCTTTTTTTTATGCCTTTAAAAGGGGAGGCACATACCCATAATTTATCGGTAAGATTTTATTAAAACAAAATCTTGTAAATTTATTAGTTTTTGATGAAAAAGTTACAGACTTGGTTTGAGATAAAACCATTTCATAATTGTTGGACGTCCTTCTGATAATAGTCGTCTGCGATCGAGTAATCCGTAATCTTGTAATTCCTCATAACAGTAAGAACAATTTGCTTTGATAACATGGCTTATACTTTCAATAACAGTGATCGAATGAGTATCAGAAAAGAATTTTCGCAATGTAGAGGAAATACTAGGATCAATAAAATCATGTATTTCAATTAATAAATCAAAGTTCGCGAAGAAGGAAACATCTTGTTGTGTAAATAGTTGTTTTTCATAGCCCTCACAATCACTAATAATCAGAGCTTTTTTTGTAAATGGAATACTTTTAAGGGTATTGATATCACAGAAAGATCCAGTAATTACTCTATCAGCTACATTGTTAATTTGAGCCATTTGTCTACATAAATCTATTGCTTGACCTTTTATATCATATGCAAAGACTCTAGCAGTAGGTATTCGCATTGCTAAACCAACTGCATAATATCCTTCTGCACACCCTATATCAACTATTTCACTATAATCCGTGTTACCGAAGAATTAATAATTCAATAATTCAATAATTCAATAATTCAGGTAAAAATCCTCCCCTTTCAAGGGGAAAAAAATAAATTTTTTCCTTTTATTCAATCCTATCCGTTTTTAGGGAGAGGTAATTATCAATTATCAATTATCAATTATCAATTATCAATTATCAATTATTGAAATATTTTGCCTATAATCTGATGAAGTTCTGATTCATATGAACCTACAATTTTAGGGATTAAAGCACTACCAACTGATTTCTGGTCAGGATATTTCATCCCTTTAAAAGGACCGTGTTTAACGATTAAATCAGGAGATATTGATAAAACTTTATCTTTATGATTAACAACCTGTTTACAGTTTGGTTCTTGTAAAATAATCCTTTCAGACTTAATAAATTCCGAAGCCCTAACTACAGTATTATAAAGTATTCTCCAACCAATATCATTTTGGAGAATTTGGGAAACAATCTTTTTGAAAAAAAATTTCATTATTTTATCTTTTATGACATAGTAATTTGAACTTTAACTACTTTAGCATAAATTAAATTGGTCTAATGCTAATGCTAGAGAAGCTGTTACCAAGTGCCAACTCCAATTTCACAATTTTTAGTCATTTTTTAAACTGTTTTGATAACGTACTTCCTGCACAATTTCGCAAATTTATGCTGTTATTAATTGGTTAGGATCGGGGTTAGTTGCTTCAACTCGTCGCCCCCATTCATCCCAGTCAAAACCCTTTTTAATCTTCTGAAAAACTAAGCTATCTTCTGTCATTGTAATTTTATCTAAATAATATGGGTCTAAAACCCCGCCTTTTAAGGCGCAATATTTTTGGAGAGTTGCTCACGCATCCCCGTTACAAAAATAACTTCTAACTCTCTTGGTGCGCATTCCCTTGCGACTGGCGTCGTCGCGGGGTCGCACCGCTTCTGACTTCTGACTTCTGACTTCGTTAAAGCGATCGCCTGGAGTAAGTTGGCTTTGAATTTCCGCAGGAATTTTTAACTGCTTGTCTTGGGTAACATTAACTATAATTTATCGTTTCATAGATACTTCTAGTTGTTAATTTTATAATAATTATTGTGTCTCAGAAACTATTATGATTGTCAAATATGACAAGGAATTTTGTACCTCACGCTTTTTGGAAATTGCTATAATATTTTTAATAATTCAAATGTTCTTAAGGGAAAAATCACTATGGATTTTGTTAGTCCCAAGGTTGATTATGCTTTTAAAAAAATATTTGGTTCCGAGGAAAGCACAGAAATTTTAATCAGTTTCCTAAATGCCATAATTTATAATGGAGAAAAAACAATTGAGTCTTTAAGGATTATTAACCCTTTTAATCAGGGTCAAGTAATCAGTTTAAAGGATACCTATTTAGATATAAAAGCTGTTTTATTTGATGGTTCGGTTGTAGTTATTGAAATGCAAGTAGCATCGATGACTGGTTTTAGTAAGCGAGTCATGTACAATTTAATTAAAGGTTATGGCAACCAGTTAAAAACAGGAGATGATTATCTTCTACTACGTCCGGCAATAGCGGTAACAATTACAGATTTTATTTTCTTTAAAGATAAAAAAGTAGTAGATGTAATTAATTCTTTTGTGTTTAAACATGAAGATAAAAACTGGAAATATCCCGATGTAGAATTGCGACTAATATTTGTGGAGTTACCGAAGTTTAAAAAAACTTTGGCCGAGTTAGAAACTTTGACAGAGAAGTGGATTTTCTTTCTTAAAGAAGCTGCTCGCTTAGATTATATTCCAGAGAATTTGGGAGTAGTTGCAGAAATTGAACAAGCTTTAAACATTGCTAATAAAATTAACATGACACCAGAAGAGTTAGAAATGGTTGAGCGTCGGGCCATAGCATTGCAGGATCAAAGAGGACAAATAGCTTATGCAGAACAAGAAGGAGAAGCTAGGGGAAAAGTTGAAGGACGTCTATCTGAAGCGATCGCTTTTGTTATGCGTTTACTGAAAAAAAGATTTAAAGATATTCCCACTTCAATAAATAATCAAATTGAAGATTTAGCTGTTGAAGAGTTGGAAAGTTTAGGAGAAGATTTGTTAGATTTCAACAGTCTAGAAGATTTGGAGAGTTGGTTAAATTCTCGCAACCCCTGAAAAGTTAAAAGTCAAAAGTCAAAAGTCAAAAGTTAAAAGTAAGATTTGATCGGTTCAAAACTTTCAATTCAAAAGTCAAATTATAAAAAGATGAAAAAGATGGCATACTCCTCAAGAGTCATCTTAAGATGACTTAAACTATTAGCCAAGGATTTCAATCCTTAGAGAGCCATATCATCCGCTTTACAATAATAGTTAATTTTGGGCAAATTCTGTATATTTCCTCAGATTAGGTGGGTGATATGCCAAAACAATATCTTGTGCTGGAACTCCTTTTTCTATTAATTGATCGGCGATCGCTTCTTCAGTCCCATCATGTTGTACCCAGATTTTTCCATCAATAATATCGACATGAATAGCACAACCATAAATTCTGGTACTGTTATTTTTCCACCCTAAATTAACAAGTTGATAGTGGTCTCCTTCGTGGTCAAAAACAGTTTGACTTTTGATTGGGTCATTAGGAGAACGTAACTTAGCCCTTGCTGTTAGTAATTTCTGAATTAATTGACGATATAAATCTAATTTATCCATTGAGCGATCGCCTCCTTTTCAACATCATAAATAATTAAGGGAATTTGGTTACGATGAATTACAGTTTGAATAAATGGATACTTGAAAAACCGCTTATAAATATCTAAAGGAACTGCTAAATAAAATCGTCTTTCTGCTTCTTGTTCTTCCAAAGCAATACGATAATTTATGAATTTTCCAATCGCAGTGTGAACTCATAAATTGTTGAAGCTGCCAAAAAAGTTTTAATTTCAACAGCAATTTTTTCACCATTTTTTGTTGCAGCAATTAACTTTTCTGCACCTAAATCTATATAAAAATCAACAAATCCTAAATCAATACGATAGGGGTCTTCAATAATTAATAATTAATAATTAATAATTAATAATTACCTCTTCTTTTCAAGGAGAGGATTGACTAAAAGGAAATTTTTTTCTTGTTTCTCCTTTAAAGGAGAGCCTTCAAGCCTTAATTATTCGGTGAGTAATTATCCAACCCTGATTCTCAAGAGCAGTTCTAAAATTAATAATTAATAATTAATAATTACCTCTCCTTGAAAAGAAGAGGATTGACTAAAAGGAAATTTTTTTCTTGTTTCTCCTTTAAAGGAGAGCCTTCAAGCCTTAATTATTCGGTGAGTAATTATCCAACCCTGATTCTCAAGAGCAGTTCTAAAATTAATAATTAATAATTAATAATTACCTCTCCTTGAAAAGAAGAGGATTGACTAAAAGGAAATTTTTTTCTTGTTTCTCCTTTAAAGGAGAGCCTTCAAGCCTTAATTATTCGGTGAGTAATTATCCAACCCTGATTCTCAAGAGCAGTTCTAACAAGCTGATGAAAAATATCTTTTGCAGGCATTGTACCGTTTTAGGGAAGTTAAAATTCAAAAGTCATGCATTAAGATTTTATAGGCTCAAAACTTTGACTGATAACTGATAACTGATTTGTTGGGTTGCGCTAGGGCTTAACCCAACCTACAATATAATAAATTATTAAATTAATTATAGCTTATGTCGGTGCAAAACCAAACAAAATTTAATCCACCATCTTTAGAAAAACACTTAAAAAATTACTTTGGTTATGATTCATTTCGCCCTGGGCAAAAACAAATTATTGAAACAGCACTTCAACAAACCGTTTCACGGAAGTTAAAAGTCAAAATTCAAAAGTCATGCATTAAGATTTTATAGACTCAAAACTTTGACTGATTTGTTGGGTTGCGCTGGCGCTTAACCCCACCCAGAATATAATAAATTATTAAATTAATTATCAAAATAATTGGGTCTAAAACCCCGCCTTTTAAGGTGAAATATTTTTGGAGGGTGGCTCAAAATCCCCGTTACAAAAATAACTTATGACTTATGACTTCTGACTTCTAACTTCATTAAAACTATGTCGGTGCAAAACCAAACAAAACTTAATCAACCATCTTTAGAAAAACATCTAAAAAATTACTTTGGTTATGATTCATTTCGCCCTGGGCAAAAACAAATTATTGAAACAGCACTTCAACAGAAAGATATGCTAATTGTTATGCCTACTGGTGGGGGAAAATCTTTATGTTTTCAATTACCAGCTTTACTCAAACCAGGCTTAACAATAGTAGTATCTCCTCTCATTTCTTTGATGCAAGACCAAGTGGCAAGTTTACAAGATAATGGTATTGCTGCAACATTTTTAAATAGCAGTCTTGGAATGACAGAAACTCGCAAACGAGAAACAGATATTATGCAGGGCAAAATAAAACTTTTATATGTAGCTCCAGAGAGATTATTATCAGAGAGATTTTTACCATTTTTAGAGTTAATTAATGCTCAACAAGGTATCTCTACTTTTGCCATAGATGAAGCTCACTGTGTTTCAGAATGGGGTCACGATTTTCGCCCGGAATATCGACAGTTACAAATGTTACGAGAAAGTTATCCAGATGTGCCGATGATGGCTTTAACTGCTACGGCGACAAAACGAGTCCGGGGAGATATTATTGCTCAATTAAATTTACAACAACCTTATATTCATATTGCTAGTTTTTTCCGTTCAAATTTATATTATGAAGTTCGTCAAAAAAGTAGTGCTAAAAATACTTTTGCTGAAACATTGCAGATAATTAGAAAACTTGGTGGTTCTGGAATAGTCTATTGTAATAGTCGAAAAAAAGTTGATGAAATTGCTTATAAATTACGACAAAATCATGTATCTGCATTACCTTATCATGCTGGAATGGATGATGAGGAAAGAGCTATTAATCAAACTAAATTTATCCGAGATGATATTGATGTGATTGTGGCAACTGTGGCTTTTGGTATGGGTATTAATAAGCCAGATGTCAGATTTGTAATTCATTACGATCTGCCTAAAAATATCGAGAGTTATTATCAGGAAACTGGGAGAGCGGGTCGAGATGGGGAACCTGCTAAATGTACTCTATTTTTTAGTTATGGCGATAAGAAAAGTATTGAATATTTAATCGCTCAAAAACTTGATGAACAAGAACAAAGAATTGGTTATCAACAGTTAAGGCGAATTCTTGATTATGCAGATGCTACTGAATGTCGTCACCGAATTTTATTAGGCTACTTTGGTGAAGATTTGCCCGAAAATTGTGGAAATTGTGATAACTGTAAATATCCCAAACCAATAGAGGATTGGACTATTGAGGCAATGAAGTTTTTGTCCTGTGTGGCGAGAACTAAAGAACGGTTTGGTATGAATCATATTATTGATGTTTTAAGAGGTTCTAAAAGTCAGAAAGTTTTAGATAAAAAACATGACAAACTTTCTACTTATGCTATTGGTAAAGATAGAAGTGCTGATGAATGGAAACATTTAGCAAAATCTCTCTTACATCAAGGTTTAATGGATGAAACAACTGATGGTTATTCAGTGTTGAAACTTAATCAAAATAGTTGGGATGTAATGGGGCGAAGAAAAAAGGTAGAAATTGCCATAGAAAAGAAACGTAAAATTGAAAAAACTACTACTTCTTTAGCCGCAGATGAACAAAGATTATTTGAAGAATTGCGAGCATTGCGGAAACGAATTGCTGATGAAGAAAATGTGCCTCCTTATGTAGTTTTTCAAGATACAACATTACAACAAATGGCACAGAAACGACCTCAAACTTTGGATGAATTTATGAATATTTCTGGAGTAGGTAGTCGGAAACAAGATAAGTATGGTAAAAAGTTTATTCAAGCTATTAGAAATTATTGTGCAGAGTCTGGTTTACCTACTAATTCAGAACCTATTCGAGAATTAGCAAAAGTTGTAGATAACGTTCCTTCTTTTACTCAAATAGAAACATTAGAATTGCATAAACAAGGATTAAGTATTGATGCTATTGCTAATCAAAGAGGAATAAGTTCTGGCACAGTTGCTGGTCATTTAGCCGAATTAATAGAAAAAGACCAACCAGTAGATATTGATAAATTAGTAACACCCGAACATCAAGAAAAAATTATTGCTGCAATAGAAGAAGTAGGAGATGGAGCATTAAAACCTATTTATGAATATTTACAAGAACGTTATAATTATAATGAAATTAAATTAGTTAGAGCATATTGGCGGAGCGATCGCTTAGATTTTTAGTAAAAATAGCCGTTCGTAGTAGGGCTTTAGCCCCGTTCGTAGTAGGGCTTTAGCCCCGTTCGTAGTAGGGCTTTAGCCCTTTAATCTGAAATCCAGTGATACAATTGTCTACTGCTTCATAAAACTGATACAAAGCGTCACATAACGTGACAAATTGATGTTTACTTCCTGCTGTACGGACGTTGCATGCAACGTCCCTAAGGCCGTCGGCGGTTACTCATCCACAGGCATTGACGGTCAAGCCAACCGCATCTTTACACTCTATACTTACATTTAAGTCTTTGTCAATTAACATAACTAAAAAAGCCTTCAAACCCTTACTACGCCCTTTCTAGTAGGGAGCGGGATTTCTAGAGAGGTCTATGTCTATATAGATAGACTGCCAGAAATGCTTAAGCAGCGATTAGTGCAGAAGATGCAAATTTCACCCTCGTTACTACTTGTCTGTGAGAACTAGCGTATTATGTCGCGCTCCGTATCGCAAATTGTTAACTAAGTCGAAACTCTATACTTCCTTCCCTTTCTCAATCTTCATTCCTGGGTCTTCCGTCGGTCTTAAAGAGGGCTAAAGCCCAACTACGAGCGGAACAGAACGGAAAGAGGGCTAAAGCCCAACTACGAACAGATCCCTATTCCCCACTACCCAACGCCGAAATAGTTCCACTGCAAACCGCAAATTGCCCTCAGTTTCGATAATGACATCGTGGCGAGCAAGAGTTTCAAGAGCATCATTTAATATACTTTCTTCTAAACCTGTAATTTCCTGGATAGTGGCACGACTACAACCTTCTGGATAGTGAGCTAAACCTCTAAGAATATCTTGCTGTCCCGGTGCATCTTGAGCCGCTTGACCCCAAACTCCTGTGAAATAATAACGCCCATTCTGGAATAGTTCATTTTGATGAATAATGGCTTCCACATCTGCAACAGTAAAGACTGACTCTCGTGGTCTTCCCTGCTCAAACATCTGGTCGTTGTAGCGACGGACAAGTAAAAATCCCAGTAGTTGTACTAGGTAGGGTTGTCCGAATGTTAGGTCGTAAATGCGATCCATTGCTTCTGGTTCGTAGGTGAGCAGGAAGTCTGGGTTGGGGTTAGCAAGGAGTTGCCTGGTTGTTGCTCTATTCAAAAAACCGACGCGGATGGGAATTACGCTGGCAAAAAATGGCTGAAAGTAATCTTCTGTCATTTCTTCAAGAGTGTGCAACCCCGCGAAGGCAAAGGCAATTTTCGGACTCATCTGCACAAACCCCCGCAATACTGCCATGAAGTTAGGGGGGAGCTGTTGGGCGTTAATTAGTTTTTCAATTTCTTCAAATTCATCCAGGGCAATAATTAAGCGTTTGTTGTCTAATTTTTTAATTGCCTGTTGTAAGTAGAGTTTAAAGGTTCGTTGGGGAAGTTTCAGGAGTTCGTCTGTGTCTGGAGGGGGAAAGCTGAGAGCTTCTGAAATTTCATCACTTATGGCTAAAAATACCTCACCCATTCCCTCGGAAATAGCTGCTAAATTTTGGAGGTTGACATAAACAACTTGAATATCTGAACCGGAATAGTTAGCAACATTCCGTAGAATAGATGTTTTTCCCATGCGACGATGACCGAAGAGAACAACAGACTGTAGCTGAGAATTCATTACCCACAGTTCCTTAAGCTCTCTCATAATATCTTCCCGAACCAGAAATAAGTTGCCCTCTACAGGGTCGCCAATGAAATAGGGATTTTCTATAGGTTTAGTAATAGACATCTCCGAAATTTGTAGCAGTGCTTTCTAAAGCTTCTTCCCAAGTTTGAGCAATATCGACAATTAAACCTCTTTCTGCTTGGGGAAGTTTATCAGCATCATCTAGAATTTCTTTTAATTGACCTATAGCTATAGCAAGGGGAAATCCACGAGCTGACTTTGAGGTAGCTTTTACAATAAGTTGCGTATATTCAACAACGCGACACAAACCTTTGAGTGCTTCCCAGGTCGTGGGACGTAGATGAGGTTCAGGTGGAAAGTTGGGAATTTGTACTTCGGCAATGGCATCAGGAGATGTTGCTGTTTGAAATTGAGTTAGGATTTGAGCTAGTAGAAACATTTCCTCGCTGTAGATGTAGAAAAGAGAGCGTACTTTTTCAAATGCTGCTGTCGCTTTTTCGGGTTTCTGTTTGTAGAGATGCCAGAAACCTGTAGAAACTTCATTAGATACAGACATAACAAGTTTCCAGTCATAGGGATTTTCTGCTAGTTGAGCAACTCGCTCAACAATCTGTCGTTGAGGAAGTTCTGCTAAAACCTGATTGATAGCATTAACAACCGGGGTAGATTGTGAGCTATATCTTAAAAGTTGATCGATGTTTTCTAAAGCTACTTGCCAATCTTTTCTCAACCAAAATTTGATCTGATTTGTCAGTAAAGGTAGAGGAATAGGAGTGATTCGAGGTATCAGAAAACTAGGATTATGAATAGATATCAAGTATAGTGGTATCCCAATTAACCAGTTTTCTGGGCGCAAAATCGCCAAGCCCAACGCCACGGGGAACACCACGCCCAAAGCCACGCCGGACATCACGCCGGACTTCACACCGAAGGTTATGGCGAAAATTACACTGAATGTCACACTGGCATTTATAATGGTATTCACAGTTTTGACTACACTTTCTGCCATGCCTCCCGAAAAGTAGGGTGCCACACCTCCTACCACACCAAACTCCACACTTCCTGCTACGCCGAGCGCCACGCCTAACACCGCACTTCCCGCTGCAACCCTCACTACCCCTTCCGGAAAGTTAAGCGCTATGTAGAGCGCCATGTCGAGCGCTACGCCTAACACCACGCCTAACACCACGGCCTCCGCTACGCGTTTCGCCACGTCTCCCGGAAGGTCGAACACCATGCTGAACACCATGGCTCCCACTACACCTCCCGCCACAGGAAACCAATCAATCATAGAATTTGTTCGCAGCAGCAATACACAAAATAAATAGGGAACACAAACAGTCAAAATTAATCCCTGAAACCATAATTTCAATTGGTTAGGATGCTGGAACAAAAATTCTAGCTTACTTTTCCAGGTTGTTTGTTTCGCTAAACCTTCTCCCCCCCCGTAATTTTCCACATACCACCGCAACGCCTGGGGAAAGAAAAACACCCAATACAACAACCGCAAATAATCCAAAGGATTCCAAATAGATAGAGGTCGCTTCAATTGTGGTGCTAGATCCAGACGGGGAACAGAATCGTTGTTTTTTTTCATTATTGTTGGCAAATAGGTTATAAAATTAATAGAATTAGGACTTACGCAGATAAGCTATATATAGTGGTAAAAACTATTGGCCAATAGTCTTGGCACTCTATAAATAGTGCCTTTGCGTAAGTCCTGAGAATAAGACTTATATCAAATCTGGATAATTTGTTATTATAGTCATTGCGACTGGAACGCAGTGGAAGGAAGCAATCTCAGAGGTATCGAGAGATTGCCTCGCTGCCGCTCGCAATGACAGAATTACATTTTTTTGGGAGTTTGAGATTGCTTTCCTGACGGAATGCTGCGCAAACGCTGCCGTTTGCTATCGCAAAGCTGCGCTAACGCAATGACAGAACTACTTTTATTCCAAAATTCCCACAAGCACATCAACCAAAGCCTCCACATCCCCAGGAACTCTCAAAGAATCAATATTTTGCTGAATTAAACGTTGTTTTTTATCCAAAATACCAAATATCCAAAGTTCGCCCATAGTCACACAACCAAAAATTAAATCCTGTTCCGGTTCCCATTCAGATAATGCAATTAACTCCACAGCTAACTGCGTAAAACCTCGCGTCATATCCTCATGTTTTGCTTCAATTACTAACAGTTGAGAATTAGATTGTAGCAAGTAATCAAGATTACCCTTTAACCTTTCATTCACACTCAAAGGATATTCAATTCTGAGCTGACATTGACAGTACCGAGCAACCTCTAAGAGGTTGTCTGAGAAGTCCCTTATGCTACATCACTCGCCCCCTAAATCCCCCAAAATTGGGGGACTTTTACCAGCTAATAGATTCTTGTTCCCCCCATAATTGGGGCGCTAGGGGGGCAAAATTCAGTATTAAACAACTTTTCAAACATCCTCTATTCGCTGACGTAACTCTGGCAAACGTTCCAGTTGGCGATTTGAAGTAGGTAAAGACAATTTTGTTCTTTGGAAACTGTAGTTAAATTCAGCTAAAATATCGTCAATTTCATAAGTCAACTTCATAATGGATAATGGATAATTGATAATGGATAATTACTTCTCCCTTTTAGGGAGAGGATTGACTAAAAGGAAAAAAATTATTTTCTCTTGGTCGAGGGGAGGCTTTTAACCTCAATTATTTAATTATTAATTATTCGATAATAATCAACCACATTAAAAAAATGATAACCCTGTAGGGACGTTCCATGGAACGTCCCTGCAACATTATTACTATAATTTCATCAATTTTCTCCTCCAAATCTCGCTAATAATTCGTCACGAGATAAGTGAGATAACTGTAAAATTGTCCTATTAAAATCTTCTTTTGGCAATCCCATAATCTGTTCAATAATTACCTCTAGTTGACTATCTAATTTGCCAAAGCGAAATACAAGCAAGCTTTCGAGCATTTCTTGATACCCTTTTTGTCTTCTTAGTTGTATATCTAGTTGTATACCTCGTTGTATACCTTGTTGTCTTCCTTCTTGTTTTTCCAACTGAGTAACCTCTTCTAAAGGTTGAGTAAAAAGTAGTGATAATCTCATTTCTCTCCTCCAAATCTAGCTAATAGTTCGTCACGAGATAGACTATTTAACTGTAAAATTGTCCTATTAAAATCTTCTTTTGGCAACTCCATAATCTGTTGAATAATTACCTCTAGCTGGTTATCTAATTGGCCAAAGCGAAACACAAGTAAGCTTTCAAGCATTTCTCGACGTTCTTCTTGTCTTCCCGACTGAGTAGCCTCTTCTAAACGTTGGGAAAAAAGTGGTGATAATCTCATAATTAACTCCCTATCTTCTGGATCTTTATCTGGATTTGCTTCTATATTACTCAGCAAATCTGCTAATAACAATAAAGCATTTTCTCGATGGATATTATCCTTGGGTAATGCTTCTAATTCATCAATAGCTTGAGACTGTACTTTTCCCCTACCTAATATTCTTAGCCATAGAGTTTCTGGAGTTTTTGGTAATTGATGAATCACTACTATTGCTGTGCGGAAATATTCTCCTAAAAAGTAAATTCCCGAACACCAGTTTTCTTCATCTAAAGTAGCTTTAAATCCATTTAATATATTCTGAGAAGCTGTAGGAGTTAATATCCATAATTTCGGATAATCATCCATATAAATACGAGTTTTATTTCGGTTCGCTTCCCGTTTCATTTCTCCTTTAACTTCCAGTAATTTGAGAAGACAACTATCAATTTCATCAGGGGTGACAGGATTACGATAAGGTTCAAATAAAGCTGAAGTTGTAGCCAAACTACCTAATAATCCTAATTCTTCTGGATTTCCTTGAAGTTGTGGTTGGGGTGAAAACCAAACATCTATTTGTCTAACCTCTCCTCGAACTTCACGGGGTGCTTTTACTTCCCCAATACTTGATAGTAATTCTTCTAAATATTGTTTGGCAAATTGATCGTGGGGAAATATAGTCATTTTAGTTATTGTAGGAGGGAATAGGGAATAAAGAACAGTTGGAACTATACCTCATAGATTAAAGAAATACGGCGTTGCTGATTCTGGGTATGATGCAAGCCCCCCGAGCAAGCCAAAATTGGGGGGAATAAAACTCTAAAATCCCCCAAAATTGGGGGATGCGCGGGGGCTTGACCAGAAGCAAACAATCGCAAATTCATACTTCAATTCAGCAACGCCAGAAATACTATAGCTTTTTCTTCTCAAATTTTTCATAACATAGACGCATTACTTCAATAGGATAGCCACCACTTGTTTTAATAATCTCTAAAATCTCATCCTCACTAAACTTAATTTCTTGATATTCTTGCTCTAAAAAATCAGCCTGAAGGCGACTTTCAATAAAAGCACGAATAGTTTCCTCATTCCAGGGTTCCAGATATTCTTCAATACAAATATTTTTAAATGGAGAAGTTTTATCCCCGCTATCTGGAAATAAAATATCTAGTCTTTTAGAAGCAGCAACTACCAAACGTAAAGGAGGAACAATATCATTTGCTAAAGCGCGTAACTGACTACGAAGTTGATTAGTAAACCAGTCATAACTCATATTTTCTACCACATCAAGCAATAGTAAAATTCGATATTTCTTGATATTTCTATTTAATTTATAACCACTACACTTTTCAATACCAACTTCATCACAAAGTGCTGCATAAAAATCATCATCACTATGAATATGCTGCAAATCTATATATATTGGCCTTCGAGGTTGCCGGAGATACTGAGTAGCTTTTTGAGCGATCGCCTTCAACAGAGAAGATTTTCCCACTCCACTATTGCCAATAATAGCAATACTACTACCACTATTAAGTACCTCAAAAATTCTATTAATTTCTCGCTCTCTATTAAAAAATAATTTTGGATTATCTATAATTCCTGTCAATGGAATAAAAGGATTAGAAACTTGTTGTTGAGATTCTGGTAAAACATCAAAATTGTTAACAGTAGAAACTTTTTGTGGAAATTCTGTTAAAATATCAGGATTTTCTTTTCGAGTATACCAAGTTTCATATTCTCTTTTCAGCCAATTGAAGATTTCTTTATATTTACCTTTTCTATCATGGTCTATATCTTTACAAATAATTTTTAATTGACGAAAAACTGCTTTTCTGTAGTACCCAAGTGTGTCTTTCGAGTAATTGCTAAGGAATTGCTCGCGAAATTTTTCTTCCGTCAAATTTTCATTTTTTATGTCAAATCTCTTTAAAAAAAATTCTCTATCTTCACCCTTCAAATCAGCTTCCTTAGCAATAGTTATCAAAAATTTATCCCACTGTTCAAAGTTCCTCATCAGTCTAATTTGTACTTTCTCTTCATTGAGTATAGCTGAAAATGTGCTTTTTCACAAAAGGGTAAATTATTTACCCCAAATCACCTCAAATTACCCCAAATTACTCTTAATTAAAATTAGGGTAAAGTCAAAAAGTCTACCGTATAGTCAAATAAAAATTAGATATCCTGAAATTGTAGATTAATTTTAGGAACAAAAAAATTATGCAAAAAGAATGTAACCAAAATAATTGTTTGTGGGTAAAAGATAACAACAACGGCAACCACTATATGTGTCTTAAGTGTGGTAGAGAACGTTGGTTAAATAAGAGGAGATGGAAACTATCTGTACTATTAATTCTACTTAAATCTGGATTATTTATTGTACTCAAAACAGTGTTATCAGCACTTTTTCTGGATTGAAATTCCGTGAATAAACAAACATTAAAATCAGAGTTAAGTGGGTCGGTCTAATTAAAGGTTAAAAAAATTGTAGGGGCAGGTTTAACCGAAAGCTTTGACGTAAAGCGCGGTCTATATCTAAAAATCCGCCCTCTAATATTGCTCAGAAGTCACGAGATTCAGAAATAGAATAGGGGAAAAAGCGGATGCGACCCCGCGACGACGTTAGTCGCAAGCGGTCAGACCCCGCGCCGCCGTCAGGCGCAAGGGAATGCTGACCAAGAGAGGGAACGCGCACCAAGCAGGTTGAAATTTTCTCCCCCACTCCCCTACTCCCTAGCCAAATGGGAACTAAGCTCGCAAAACAAAGTCGTCTGCAGTTAAAGTTACATCAGTACCTACATTAGCAAACTCGGCACCATTACCAAAACCTTCTGCGGTGCCATTTGGATTATAGAATACACTACCAGTTACAGTATTCTGAACAATTAAAGCTTCAGAAGTAGCAGCAGCTTCATCCGATTCAACCACAGCAAATTCACCATCAACACTAAATCCTGCTTCAGCATCACTTTGGAGCGCAGCAAAAGTAGTCTTGTCAAGGAGTATCAAATCTTCTTGCTCTTGATTGAAGTCAGTAATTGTATCTACACCTACATCATCCGTCGAAAATGTATCATTAGTGTTGAAGATAAAGCGGTCTTTACTTGCACCACCAATGAGAGTATCGTCGCCAGCACCACCATTGATGCGATCGCGACCTTGACCACCACTTAAAATATCATCACCATCACCACCAAGCAGAATATCGTTCCCAGTCCGACCTGCCAAAATATCATCGTCATCACCACCTCTGAGTAGGTCACTACCATTACCACCAACTAACCAGTCTCTTCCACCACGACCATTTAAAGTATCATTACCTCCAAGACCGGAGAGAAAATCCTCTGTCTCGAAACCGTCGATAAGCTCGCTGTCAGAACTACCGACCGTATTTTGTAAAACACTGATGCGCGCTATTTCATTACCTTCACCATCATCTTCTGTGGTGAAATCAGCGTCAGGACGTGCTTGTAAAATATTCCCTTCTTCGTCGCTCTCTTCTCGCACACTGCCAATAAAACCAGGGTGTAACATAACAGTTCCATCTTCATCTACTCCTGTATCTGGAGCTTCTTGACCTAGCGCTGCTGTATTGTCAGGATCTTCGTCATTTAATTCTGTTCCTGCATCCCAGATATCTGTTCCATTAGCAACAAAATCTAGTCCTAAGAAATTTCCATTGTCATCAAAAATTTCAAACCTAGTAGGATTTCCATTACCAGTGAAGGCATCATTACTAGGTAAGATCATGGAAGCATAACTAAAGTATCTGTCCTGACTTTCATCTACGGTAAATCCCTCAACACCAATGTCTCCTTGGAAAAAATCCCTAAAATTGCTCCCCTCAACAACTGGCCCTTGAACTATTCCTTGAACAGTACCAGCTCCACTATCGTCAAATTCAGTAGATAAAGTAGTTGTAAATTCACCTGTTGGTTCGATAATAGCATCTTCAGCTAACCTTTCCAAACCAGGAGTAGCAGCTTCACTTGGATCTGAATTAAAAAGGTCAAAGTTTCCATCATGAAAACCCACCCACATCTGAGATAGGAATATACTGCTCTCTGCACTTTCTCCAGAAGCTACATTCTCAACTAAAACTGTAATATCAGCCATAAATTTTTTTCCTCAGTAATGACTAGATTGATCCACAAGAGTTTAGCATAGCAAATACAATTTGTGAACAGATAGGATATATTTTTGCCTAGTTTTGATACATATCAACTAATTGAACTTGATTCAAATCAACTAATTCAGGCTCAATTGAAATGGAAAAAAATAAAAATAATATCTAAAAAAATAAAATTAATTTAGTTTCTACTAAAAAAAATATTTGACGCTGCTGAATACAATGTAAGTGTCAGAATGGTACCAAATCATAGCAAATCTCAAAAACTTTTCTATGTTTTCTTGAGCGGGGGAGTGGGGAAGATGGAGAGATGGGGAAATGGAGAGTGGGAGTAGTAAACATAAGAATAATATCAAATCCGGTAGCATCGGTGTAATTAGATGGTGAGATGGGGAGATGGGGAGTTAGAGAGATAGGGAGATAGGGAGATAGGGAGATGGGGAGTGAGAGAAATATTTGGTAATGGTTGAAGATGGAAGATTTTTTTATACCGAATTAAACGGATTTGATATAATATACACTTACTGGCTAATAATAGCTATTAACATCATTGAATCTTACTAATTACTAAATCATTGAAGTTTTGCATAAGTATAGAATTCTTTTTGAGGAGTGCGTTAACGAAGTCAGAAGTCAGAAGTTATATCAAATCCGGTAGCATCGGTGTTATTCAGTCTTTAAAGATAAGAGTCTATACTGTAGGGGCGAATGGCCATTCGCCCTTACCGATTGTATGACTATCAACAGAATTATATTACTCCGAAGCCAACGGATTTGATATTAGAAGTCAGAAGTTAACCCACCCCTAGTCCCTCCCCCGACCGTGGAGGGGAAGTAGGGGATTTGAGAAAAGCTCCAAAAACCCGATCGCCTTAAAAGGCGGGGTTGCGCGACCCATATTATTTTGATAAAAAGGATATTTTAACCCTTGCTATATAGCAATCCTAAATGATTTGTAAAAAATCTAAGGATATATAAAAACTCTGAAACTTTTACCGAAAAATTGTGGGTATGCGCCTCCCCTTGATCGGGGATAATAAATAAAATTTTTCATCTCTTTGTCAATCCTATCCGTTTCCAAGGAGAGGTAATTATTAATTATTCATTATTAGTTCTTCATTATTGAACCTTGTTCCCTAAATTCAAAGATATTTTTACCTGCAACTGAAATAGGATTGCTATAGCAAGGAACGAGTTGGTTAGGAAATAGACTGATGATCAAACCTAGAAATCCTTTTTCCACTCTTGCCTGTTCCCTCACACCGAGTGCGCTACCAGATGCTAGGTTGGCTTGCGAATGCACCCACAGGTGGCGCTTTGTTCAGACCTCTGTCGCACCCCGCGGTGTCGCACCGCTGTTCCCTGCTATATGAATCAAGCTACAGATTCAGATTGAACTGTTACTCTTTCCACTTCTAAACAAACTTGCTCTACTGTCGGAGTAAAACCCAGGAATAGCTGCACCTTTTTTGCAAATTCTTCTGGGTTACCACTGACATAGAAGTTAGTACAGTGTGGAGGGTGATCGCTTAATATCCCCAAACGTTGAAGTTCCCGAGCAGCAGTGCTAACAACAGCAATGGCAGGGTCTACTATCTGTACTGAATTGCCTAAAATTTGTCTAAATAGATGAAGTAGATGGGGATAGTGGGTACAACCTAAGATCAGGGTATCTATCTGTTGTGCAATTAGGGGTTTCAGATATTGTTGCACTACTTCAAAAGTATACACATCATTAATGCGGCCTTGTTCAATTAATGGTACTAAAGCAGGTGCTCCTACTTGAAATACTAAAACTGAAGGATCTAATTTAAGAATAGTATTTAGATAAGCATTGCTGTTGACTGTCTGTCGAGTGGCGATGACACCTATTTTTTTGTTCCCTCTGTTGACAACTGTATTTGCACCAGGTTCAATCATACCAATAATGGGAAAATTGTATTCAACTGCTACTCGATCTATTGCTGCAGCAGTAGCAGTATTGCAGGCAACGATCGCCATTTTTACGCCTTGATTTTGCATCCATGTTAGCACTTGCCGTACAAATAGTACGATTTCTTCCTGAGATTTTGTACCATAGGGGAGTCGTGCTGTATCAGCAAAATATATAAAGGTCTCTCTGGAGAGTTGGCGATATGATTCTTTTAAGACACCAATTCCACCCACACCACTATCAAAGATGCCAATTGGATTTCTCTGTAGTTGTCTAGATTGAGTTTGCCCTAGGTAAGAGGTAATATATTTACCCTTATTAAATTGATAAAAAATATTTGTCATCGTTACAATAGAATTGACAAAAAATAGTAGGTTTGGAGCCAAACCTTGCTAAATAGGAATAAATTAGGGTTAGCATCTATGATTTGCTGCTGACCCTTTACCTTTAAGCACTATAGTGTTGATCGAAACCGGATTTAGTATGAATCTTAAATCTAATTATTGAAATTACTCGTCCTGGTCAAAAGTTGTTTTTTTAAAGTCACAAGTCAATTTAGAGGTATTTCTCATGGAAAACACTAGGGCAAAAATTTTACTTATGGTAATAGACAGGTAGGTTAGGACTTATGCTGATGATGATCCGAATGTTTTTCCTGCTGTTCCCAGATCCGGTTTCATATCAAATCCGGTTGAATACTTATTATATACTGGGGAGTAGGGGAGTAGGGGACTGGGGGAGTGGGGGAGTGGGGGAGTGGGTCCGATTAAATATTGAAGTAATTTAAGAAGGTATAAACAGATATTATATAACCAGATTCTATGTGCAATTAACCGGATTTGATATCACTACTATAGAACCCATTTGATAGCTATCTATTTATATAGTTAAAGATAGGGAGATGGGAAAATGGGGAGATGGGAATATTTTTTTACCTGCTTGGTGCGCGTTTCCTTCTCTTGGTCGGCGTTCCCATGGGGAGGAAACCGTTCCCTACGGGACGCTTCGCGAACGCCGGGTCGCATCCGTTTTTTCCCCTATTCTCGTTCCTGAATTTCCTGACTTGACCAGGACTGAATTCTGAGTTCTATGCCAAAAGCACATACCGCGTGCAAAGATATCAAATGGGTTCTACTGAGAAGTATTTGATTTAGTTCTTTCAACAATTAATAATGAATAATGAATAATGAATAATTACCTCTCCATGAATTGAAGAGGATTGACAAATTCATGAAAATTTTTCTTCACAGGAGTCGATTGGATATGGCTCCGAGACCTCGCCATCCCACCCTACGGGAAGCTCCGAAGATCGACCGCTTATTATCCCCTATCCAAGGGGAGGCGCATACCCACAATTTTTCGGTAAATAAGGAATTTTACTCTATTTTATGAATTAAGTAATTCTAAGGCATTTTATTAATAATCAATATTCTTTAGCTAATAATTTTGATTGATATTCACAGATGTCTAATACTTTTTTATTTAAAATTGCTATTAATGGTTTTAAGTTATCATCTATAAATATTTTTTTATGCATAATTATATAGAGATAAATCGCCCAAGATAATTTGATAAAAATTCAGAGAAAGATTATTTTTAGGTAAAGAAAAGGTTAAGTATATGATGAAAACTATAAAGAAATTTATAGATTTTATATGTTAGTTTAGTATAAATACTTAAGTTGAAGTAAAATGGAAAAATAAATAGTTGATAATTGTTGTAAAATATGTTTATATTTTTCTTTGGTGAATTCAAGAATATTGGCAATTAACTCTTCAACAAATAGGCAAAGGTATATTTGATTGGAATATCAAGAAAAAGGAAATATTTTATTCCACAAACAGAAAAGCAATTTATCGGACCTTCTGACAAATAAATTTTCCACTTAGTTTTAAGGTTATAGAGGTCAGTAATGCTAAACAGGTTTGGGAGTAAACTCAGGTTATTCATCCTCAATTAGTAATGCTTTGATTGAATTAAATTAAATTGATTCAAAAAATTTTGGTATCATAAGACCATCAATATTTATCAGTTATTACGTCATCTGGAACTGTATTTGAAGTCGTTCGGTATCTTAGCTAAAAAGATTTAAGAACAAATTACTCAAACTTTACAATAGTCATTAATTATTCTTTATTACCTATGTTTCCTTACTTAAATAACCATCTTGATTTAGGTTCCACTGTAAAAGATTTACAACTTCATAGTATCCGGGTTGAAATTGATACATCAGGAGTTAGATTAGCTAAAGTTTTTGAAGAAAATCCCCTACTTCCAGGTATTATTTTAACAAAATCTGGTAAATTCATTGGTATGGTTTCTCAACAGCAATTTCTCAAAACGTTGAGTCGCCAATATGGAAGAGAAATTTTTTTAAATCGTTCCGTTAAGGTCTTATACGACTTTATTAAGTATGAATTATTAATCTTCCCAGGAGATACACCTATTGTAGATGCTGCTGATAAAGCAGTAAAGAGACCTCAAGAATTTATTTATGAACCAGTTGTTATAGAAAACTCTCCAGAAGATTATCAAGTTTTAGAAACTCAAAAGTTACTTATTGCTCAATCTTATATTCATCAACTTGCTAAAGATTTATTACAGAAACAAACTCAAGCACAACTAATTCAAACTGAGAAACTTGTAATGTTAGGACAAATGGTGACAGGTTTAGCCCACGAACTGAGAAATCCAATTAATTGTGTGGCAGGTAATTCTAAGTTTATGTCTGGTTATTATCAAGACTTTCTTAAGTTGATTAATACTTATGAGAAAAATATTCCTGAACCAATAAAAGAAGTTGAAGATTTAAAAGAAGATATTGATTTTGAATTTGTCAAACAAGATTACTTGGAGATGATGAATAGTATAGAAATTTCGGCTGACCGGATGATGCAACTGGTTAGTAGTCTCCGCAATTTTTGTCACATGGAAGGTACTAAACGCAAAGAAACAAATATTAATGAATGTTTAGATGGTACTCTATTAATTTTAAAGAATCGTTGGAAGATTAGTGGAGTTGAAATTATTAAAAATTATGGGGATTTACCGTTGATTTTGTGTCATTCTGGTCAAGTTAGTCAAGTGTTTATGAATTTGATTACGAATGCTCTTGATGCTCTAGAAGAGTATCAAGAAAAAGAAACTGATAGTAGACCAGGTAAAATATGGATTCATACTAAAGTTAAAGATTTATCTGAAAATACAGATCAAAATGTGGATAAATCTGCTAATGAGGTAGAATTAAATCCTAATAATGAGATGAAAGGTAATGTAATTTCTACTGAAGATACTAAAGCAATTTATGGTTGGCTCTCAATTCGTATCGTTGATAATGGTCCTGGTATTGCCTACGAAATTCAAAAGCAAATTTTTGATAGATTTTTTACTACAAAAGCTGTAGGTAAAGGTACTGGTTTAGGACTGGCAATTAGTTATCAAATTGTTGTTGACAACCATCAGGGAAATTTACATATTAACTCAACTCCTGGAGTAGGAACTGAATTTGAAATATTGTTGCCTATCAAGTAAAATTAATGAGGCTAATTAGCTGTTTTTTATTTAGCAAAAAATTTAAACGTATCTCAAGAGCGATCGCTCAAAATTATCTTTATTCCCTATTCTCTCCATACCTTTTTTATAGCACTTGGTCTCCACATCTCAGATAAAAGCGCTATATAGCAATCAGGAATCAGATGTGAGAATTGAGGTGTATAGAATATAACAGTTGTCTTATTCTTATGTATTCGTTTTTTTCTTCTTCCCTGTTGCCTGTTCCCAGCTCCGGTGTTCCCTGTTCCCCAAAAGTCTCCAATATCTCACAACTAAAATCATATTGCTATACATCATTTTCAGTCTAAATAATTTTTATCATAAAACTTTTAGTTGCACTTCAGATATTTCTTTTACCGAATAATTAAGGTAAAAATCCTCTCCTTTATAAGGATAAACAAGCAGTCGTTAGCGGAGCTTCCCGTAGGGTGGGATGGCGAGGTCTCGGAGCCATATCCAATCGACCAAGAGAGAAAAAATTTTCATAATTACTCAATCCTCTTCTTTTCAAGGAGAGGTAATAATTAATTATTAATTATTAATTATTAATAATTAATTGTTGAAAGTATGGTTAGTGCAACTCAATTACTAACTGCTATCTTTTATCCATTTCCTAATTGAAGTAAGACTAAAAGGGTTATTCTTACTATTTCTATAACCCTCAGACTCTAATTTTTCAGCTATATCCTGATAATTAAGCCCATAGTGATAAAGTTCTAAAACTCTTTGTTTGTGTTTGTGAAGTTTTGTAGGACTATATTTTGAAGATAGAGGTTGATTTACTTGATTGGACAAATAGTCTCCAATTAGGCTAATAACTTTCCCTCAGAAATCATAGATTTTTTTTGCTCATCTTTAGACTCAAGAGAATCAAGCCATTCCTCAATAATTAGTCTACAAATTTCTGTTGTTGATTTTCCGCTCTGTTTCGCAACTTTCTCTAACTTGGGCATCTTCTTTTTGCTAATCCTCAGACCTATAGATTTTTTGGTCAAGGCTTCAGGGTCTTCTTTAAATGTCCCATCAGAGTTTCTCGGTCTTCGTTTCTTCATACCTTTAACCTTTGCTAGCCATTGCTAAATTCTATTCTAGCAAGGGATATAGAGTTTGAGAACAAGACTTATATGAAATCCGGTTATACATTTGTCGTACTTTATACTTCCATTCAATACAGAACAGACATAAAATGCCGGAATATCCCTAGATAATTCTTACTCTCATCCTTCCTTGATCTCGAACACTGACTCCCTACTCTAAACTTCTGACTCCTGATTCCTGACTACTGACTTATACGATAACTACTAATTATCCGAATTATATATTATTTATCTAGACTAATACCTTGACATCCATTGCTAGCCTTGGCTATCATAAAAATTGTAGGTAAAATTAGGCGATGAGTCTTTTTAACCAGTAAATTGAGAAACTGAATCTATCTGAGTCAATTAACTCAATTATTAAGGAGAAATAAAAATGAATATTCAAGAAATAGTTATTGAGCAAATCTGCGAGGAGTTTAAAATCGATCCCAACAACGATAATCAGCAACTTTCAGTAGAAAACCTCAAAGAAATTATCAGATGTACAACAAATAAAATGCTGATGGCACATTTTCAAATTTTACTAGATAACTATCTTGAAAATACTGATACAAATTATGCTCTAAATCAACTCAGTATTTTCGCAAATATAGCATCTGAAAATGATGCTAATGAAATTAAATATTTAAATGGCTTTCACGATATAGGTAAACAAATTGCAAATATTGAAGTTAGATTTCTAGAAAGCACTCTTGGTTTAAGAACTTAGTTTTAATGATTACATAATTTCTTTGAGCTTGAGGAAAGAAGAAGGAAGAAGGAAGAAGGAAGAAGGAAGAAGGAAGAAGGAAGAAGGAAGAAGAAAAAAAAGTGTATTGGAATAATTTTTTACAAGACACTCCGTATCTACCCAATTATAGACATCATGTAGACAGTGGGGAATTAAACCCATAAATAACAAAGAGCAACAAATTTTACGATAATTTTTGTTTGACAAACTTTCAAGAAATTTATCTAACGGATTTTGATGAAGTTAATTATTCGCAAAAAAACTACTAAATAATATAGAAAAATAATTAATTAAACTTAATTTCCTAGGAAGTAAAAAAACAAAACAAGTCAGAAATTGTGGCTCGAAAAAACTAGAAAATTCAACATCTTTCCTCAAATCAGGAGGTTGAAAAGCTCAAACAATTTTACTACTAAGAATACCTAAAGTTATTAATCCTGAATTTACTCCTCTTTTAGAAGGAAGGCAGAAGGGAAGAAAAGGTTAAAAGGGATTTTGAGAGTAAGCAATAATGTTATCCATCCCTCATTAAACTTTCTTTTAAGCAAAAAAAAAGCCCTCCAAATAGAGGACTCTTTTGATTAAATCAATCAACTAGAAATTAACCATTGATAGAAGGAGCTTCAGCAGCCGCCAAATCTAATGGGAAGTTGTGAGCATTACGCTCGTGCATTACTTCCATTCCTAGGTTCGCACGGTTGATGATGTCTGCCCAAGTATTTACCACACGACCGCTAGAATCGATGATGGACTGGTTGAAGTTGAAACCATTCAAATTGAAGGCCATTGTGGACACACCTAAAGCTGTGAACCAAATACCTACTACTGGCCATGCTCCTAAGAAGAAGTGTAAGGAACGGCTGTTGTTGAATGAAGCATATTGGAAGATTAAACGACCGAAGTAGCCATGAGCTGCTACGATGTTGTAAGTTTCTTCTTCTTGACCGAATTTGTAACCGTAGTTCTGAGACTCAGTTTCTGTTGTCTCACGTACTAAGCTGGCAGGAGATGTAAAAGCTTGAGCAAAAATTTTGTTTGCGGAGCATTGGGTAGGAAAAGAACTCTGGAAAATGCTACCGCAAAAATTAATCTTTGTTTGATTCGACTAATGCTCAAGAGATTAGCGATCTCCTAATTTTTAGAGATACGATCGGGGGTTCTATAAAACCCCTGATCGTATCTTTGTCCGCAATTAAATTTTTGCTCAGGAGGACCGAGTCAGGAAGACCGAGTCAGGAGATGGAGGGAAGGAATATAGGAAAAAGGGGATGCGACCCCGCGCCCTTTGGGGTCGGCAGTTGCGTGACTGTCGGAGAATCCGCAAGGGCGCACTGCACTCACCGTCGCACGGCGCAAGGGGTATACTCCGGCGTTTTGCTGGCGCATAACTACGTTAACGACTAGCCTCTTACAGAGGAGCTAAAGCTAACGCCGACATGTTTGCGTAGCATTCCGCAGGAAAAAGCGGAGCGACTCTGCACTCTTCGGGTTTCCTCGCCATGGGAATGCTGACTCCTTTTCGGGAAGGCGCAGCAAGCAGGTTGAAAAATACTCCCCACCTCCCCATCTCTTTTTAAATAGATCTCAAATGGGTTCTATAGAAACCTAAAACCTTATCAGTATAGCTACCAATCTCACCTTGATTATATTGATTTGGATCTCCTGTCATCCACCATGCTGCTGCTCGACGCACTGCTAATGACTCATCATTACCACTAGCAGCATACTGCTCTTTCAAAATATCTTCCATTACGCATCCCAAAATTTCCCTTGCTTTTGTTGTATTTGCCTCAAACTCTTTTACAGTCATTTCTTCTCCAGTGCAAAGTCTCGACCACCTGGGAATATTATCTGGCTTAATTTGCCAGTCGCTATACAATCCATCATTTTCTGTTCCTGTTTGCGGTGCCGCTAGTCTGAGTGCTTCTACTAATGCCTGAACTTGAGTATTTGATATCTGTGCTTTTGCTGGCATTACCCAAATTATTAAAACAGCGACGATCCCTAATATAAATCTCATAGTGTCTCACCTATAACTGGAAGTAAATTTGGTTTTACATTAGAGTTGTTGGGAATTAAGCTAAAAAAATGGCTAAAACCCTTATTAGTCAAAGTTTATAGTGTTTTTTTAGCCTCCAATCCTGAAAATCTTATATAGTAAGCTTTTGAGGCTTTTGAATTTTTATTTCCCAACAACTCTATTATATATTAAGTTATATCATCAGGACTTACGCAAATTCATCTTGAAAACGCCATATGTAGGGGCGAATGGCATTTGCATTCCGCAAAGATCCGAATGGCGCCCTTACTCGATTTAGTATCCGTGCGTAAGTCCCGATCATGTCCGGATAATTTATGAATCTCTAATAGTTAGGACATCGGGTAATTTATGATTTATGACGCGAGCAAGATGCTCGCACTAATTGTCAAACACCAACCTGGCGGTTGCTATATCTTTACTAATCCCCCGCTCCCCTACTCCCTCACTCCCCCACTCCCCTACTTTCTCCTCAGTTCGCAGTTACCCAAAAGCTTTAATTTCTGCAACTAATTTATCAATTTCTGCTTCTTGAGTAAAATAATGAACACAAGCTCTTACACAATCTGGATCGAGAATAGTTCGTACCATAATTCCCTGCTTTTCTAGATATTCAACTAACTGCTGATGAGACTTACCATTAGTTAACTGAAAAGAAACTAATCCAGCTTCTGGTGGTGCAGTTCGCAAACAATTAATATCAGGAATTTTATTTAATTTTTCCCATAAATATGCACTTAATTCTTTGATTTTTTCATATCTTTCTTCAGCAGTTCCCCACTGATTATGTAGAGCGATCGCCTCATTTAAAGCCGGAGATAAAGGATAAGCAGAAGTCGCAATTTCGTAACGTTTACCATTAGGTTGCCAAGCAATTGGTTTACCACTTTTATCTTTAATAACACCCCGCCATCCAATAAAAGTAGGGCTTAAATTTTCCCTAGCTTCAGCACTTACATAAAGTCCACCTAAACCACCAGGACCACACCACCATTTATGACCAGTAAAAGCATAAAAATCAACTTCTGTTTCGGCTAATTTTAAAGGTAAAACCCCTACAGATTGAGCAGCATCAACTAATACTTTAACTGGAGAAGGAGAGAAAGTGTGACACATTTTAACAATTTCAGCTAATGGCAAAACCTGACCTGTATTCCACAATATATGGCTAATTACTAATAATTTAGTATTTGAGCGTAAATTATTAGCAATAACTTCTACTGGATTGCCTTCATTTAAAGTTTCCATAATCGGGCAAGTAGAAACTTCTATATTAAAACGTCTTTGAATCTCCTCAATTGTAGCAATAATTCCAGGGTGTTCACAGTCAGAAAGTAATATATGGTCTCCTGCTTGCCAATCAATACCCCAAAGTGGAATATTACAACCTACAGTAACATCTTCTGTCAGAGTAATAGTATCTGGAGAAACTCCTAACTCAGCAGCGATCGCTCTCCGGACTGAAGCTACCTGTTTTTCTACCCATATTGCAGCTTTTCCCGAAAAAGGTCCGATATTTTGTAATTCTTGATAAGACTGATAAATTGTCTGTAAAGATACTTCAGGCATGGGTCCTTGTCCACCATAATTAAAATAAATTTTATTAGCTACAGCCGGAAATTTTTGTTGATAATTTGATAATTGAGAAGGATGATGATTCATAAAAATATTGGAGATTATCTAATAATTTAGTGCTTGGCAATTATACCATGAATTTTTATTTAAATTTGTAATTCTTTTAAAATAGACTGAGCAATAATAAACTCATTTTCCAATTGAGTTAAAAGAGATTCTGCTTCTGCTTTTGTTATGGTACCAGCTTTAGCCTTATGCTCTAATATTGCAGAGATTTCAGCCAAGCGCACTACTCCTAAATTACCACAGCTACCTTTCAAAGAATGAGCACTTTCTCTTAGTGCTTCTGTGGCAGAGTTATCGATCGCCTCTTTAATAGCTAGTAATTGCTGTGGAGTATCTTTAATAAACAAATCGATCAGTTCCGTTACCACATCTGCTTCACCCTCTATCTGTACTTCTTGGCGAATATTTTCAATGACCTCCACCATCACTGGAGGAGAACTAGAAGCTGTTTGTGATTGTGGTGGTGCTGCTGGAGATGGTAGAGAAGGAGTTTTTTCTAACTGTTGTGTTTGTAGCGCAACAGTTTTTTTGGCTATAATTATTTCTCCCCAATTTTCCAGTATTTCCTGTAGCTCTTCAACCTTAACTGGCTTACTAATATAATCATCCATACCAGCTTGCAGACAAATTTCCCGATCGCCCTCCATAGCTCCCGCCGTCATGGCCACAATAACAGGTCTGTTGTCTAACTCATTGCCATATTTGTCACAAATATGTTTTGTTGCTTCCAAACCATCCATTTCTGGCATTTGCACATCCATCAACACCAAATCATAGGGTACTTTTTCTAAAGCTATCAAGGTTTCTAATCCATCACTAACAACATCAGGGCGATAACCCATTCGTCCTAACATCGACAATGCAACTTTTTGATTCACTACATTATCTTCAGCTAGTAAAATTCTTAAAGGTAGTCGGATCGCCAGATTGCTATCAATCTTAACCTCAGCTTGATTTTTCATATTGACTACCTGATTAGCAAAAATCTGCATCAGTATGTTATATAACTGATCTGGCTTAATTGGCTTATTTAGACAAGCTTGTAAATTTCTTGTATCACCTTTGGGACAACCTACTGAAGTTAACATAACCAATGGCAGTGTTTTTCGTCGAGGAAGCTTACGGATTTCAGTCGCTAAAGTTAGACCATCCATTTCCGGCATTTGCATATCTAAAATAGCCAGATCGAACTTTTTACCTTTGTTCAGCAACTCTAAAGCTTTTGCACCACTATCTACTTCTGTAGATATGATATCCCACTTTTTATTTTGTATTTTTAGAATCAGTCGATTAGTAGGATTATCATCAACTACTAATATTCGTTTACCATTAAGTTGAGGCTGAGGATTTTGATAAACTTTAGGAATACTGGGAGCACTTTGAGCTAAGATTGTGAAGTGAAATGTTGAACCTACAGCAAAAGAATTTGCAGAAGCTAAATTATTTTGATTTACCAAGGGATTTCCAGCCACATTACCCCCGCTTTCTGCCCACATTTGTCCGCCCATCATTTCACACAGTTTCTTACTGATAACTAAGCCTAAACCTGTACCCCCATATTTACGAGTAGTTGAAGAATCTACTTGAGAAAAAGGCTGAAAAAGTCGCTTTAAACCTTCTGGAGGAATACCAATACCAGTATCTCTGACAGCAAAATGGAGTTGGTGGGTGGGAGATTGAGAATTATCTGAGTTAACTTCTTCGGCAGTAACATTTATTACTACTTCTCCAGAGTTGGTAAATTTAACAGCATTACTGACTAAATTGACCAGAATTTGACGCAGCCGAGTCACATCACCCATAATTCTGCAGGGAGTATAATCGTCTATAATGTAGGCTAAGTCTAATGCTTTATCTGTAGCTTGAGGCACTAGCAAATCTAGACAAGATTCTACACATTCTCGGAGGTCAAAAGCTTGGTTTTCTAACTCTAACTTATCGGCATCTATTTTTGAGAAGTCGAGAATATCATTAATAATGATTAACAAGTTATCTCCACTACTGCGAATAATTTCCACAAAGTTTCGTTGTTGGGGATTGAGATTAGTATCTAGAAGCAAACCAGTCATCCCAATTACTCCATTCATTGGGGTACGTATTTCGTGACTCATGTTGGCCATAAATTCTGATTTCAGCTTGGCTATAGATTGAGCTTCCTTTAAGGTCGCATCTAATTCCTGATTTTTTTCTTCTAATTCTGCTGCTATTTTGGCCGTTTTTTCCTGAGTTTTGACTTTTTCTTCCAGATAAACTTGAAGTTGGTTGACTGCAGGTCTAAATACAAATACTCCCTCTGATATTAGTAGTAATATAGCAACTGTTAATAATAAATTTTCGACTAGCCTGGTTTGCTGAATCTTTTGTTGGGCTTCAGCATCATATTGGAAGACAATTTGATCCATCCGTGGGAGAAAAATGGCCTCATTTTCCAGGATAGTTTCTACAAAAGGGCTAGTATCTACCTGTGCTGACTGTGAGTTGATGATTACTAGCAAACCCTGAGCAGCTTTAACTATTGCTTGATAATGTTCGTCCATCTCCGCAAACATTTGTTTTACCGTGGAACTATTATTATTACTGGGTAATCCTAAGTCTGAATCACCTTTCTGTAGTCCCTCATGGGAGGTTTGGAACAACTGGACAACATTTTCTAGTTCCTGTTGACGTTGTTTTCTGACTTTTGAGTTGGAGCTAGACTGGATAGCTAATGCTGCTTTGCTAAGTTTTTGACTCAGCATTCGTTGACGACCTGCGATGTTAATTACTCGAGAACTGGTAAACTGATATTTTAGGGATCTTTCTACTAAAAATTGTTCAAATATAAATAATCCGGCTATTACGCTGAGTCCGGCAATATAAAGTACCGTCAGGCGATTAGTTGGAGATGGTTGGCGTAGTTTTTTTGACATTTTTATAGTTATTGTTGCAGTGAATTTTGTCTATATTTCACTGTTTGATGATGAAAAATGTTTGGTCTTTATATCTCGATTTTATCTCAATTCAACAAGTGGACTAGACTAACTATATATATATATAGTTGTGCCACTTTGGACTTTTGACTTCCGCAAAGTGGTTGACTCACTAACTAAATAATTAATGTTTATAACTGACTCTCAGCTACTTTCTTATCAACGTTGTTCTAGAAAAGTATTTTTAGATACCTATGGAGATTTTACGCAACAAGATTCTCCTAGTGATTTTCTAGTGAAATTAATTAAAGATAGTTCGGAATTTAGGTCGAGCATTATCAAGAATTATATTTATCAAAAACCTGATTATCCTCGTGGAGATTTAATTGCAGGGGGAAAGGCTACGGAAGAATTAATGGCAGCAGGTATTGATGTTATTTATCAGGGAATATTAATTATTCAGCAATCTTCAATCAACTCATTCTCACAAAATCAGAATATTAATTTGGTCAGTCATCCAGCTTTATTGATTAAACAGCCTGGATATTCTCGGTTTGGTGATTGGGTTTATATTCCCACAGATATTAAGTTAAGCAAACGTCCGAAATTAGAATATCAAATAGTTGCTACTTTCCATGCTCAAATATTAGCAAGTATTCAAGAAGTTTGGCCGGAAAATACTTGGTTGATTCTCCGAAAGAAAGGGTTATATAAGGTTAATTTAGAAAAGCGAATTGAGCAAATGCAGGAAATTATTTCTGAGTTAATTTCAACGTTGCAAAATCGCCTAGAACCAGAAGTATTTATGACACGGCAAAAGTGTAGTCTTTGTACTTGGTATAGTAGTTGTCATACTTTTGCTCAAACTCAAAAACATTTATCTCTTTTGCCTGGGGTTACTCCTAATCGTTATGCTGTGTTGAAAAGTCTCGATTTGACAACTTTAGAATCCCTAAGTTCTGCTAACCCTAATGATTTAGAAGTTTACCCTGAATTTGCTGATGGAGTTGGTATACAAGTTGTGCAGCAAGCTCAATCTGTATGGGAAAATAAAGTGATTATGAGAAATGAAAAATTTACTGAAGAAATAGATAGTGAAGCTTTACCAATTAATTATTACAAATCAACTAGGCTAGTCAATGCTCCTGTAGAAATATATTTTGATATTGAAGCTCAACCAGATATAAATCTAGATTATTTACATGGTGTCTTAGTAGTTGATAAGCGCAAAAATACAGAAAAATTCTATGTTAATTTAGCCGAAAATCCCTTAGATGAAGAATTGATTTGGTATCAATTTTTAGACTTAGTTTGGAAATATCCTATAGCTCCAATTTATCACTTCTGTGAATATGAAATTCAAACTATCAAAAAATTAGCTAAACTTTATAAGACTCCAGATTATCTGTGGAAACCATTGTTGAAAAGATTTGTGGATATTCATCAAGTTGTTACTCAAACTATTATATTGCCCGTTGAAAGTTATTCCCTCAAAAATATTGCTCGTTGGTTAGGTTTTGAATGGCGGAATCCCGAAGCTAATGGCGCTCAATCTGTCTGTTGGTATGAACAATGGTTGAAAACTGGCGATCGCTCTTTATTAGATGCAATTATTATTTACAATGAAGATGATTGTTATGCTACTTATTATATTAAAGAATGGTTATTGAATTTTTTAGAAGAAGGAAGAGCTAACAAGGAAGAAGGAAGAAGCAATAAGGAAGAAGCAATTATTCATAATAAATAACAAAGAAGGTGAAAAAATATTATGTTATCTATATCTATATCAATAGTAAATAAAGTGGTATTTTCCTATCTTATACCAAGGGTGAAAAAAGAATGCTACAAAAAAAGCTGAAAATTATGTCTAATATCATGTATCTTTTCAATACCCACAAATAACATTTATTAGGGAGTAGGGAATGGTGGGAAATTTCACACATTCTCAAGAGAATCAAGAAGAATATTTTTATTGCGTTTAATTAATGAGACCCGATCTAAAAAGAACTTCTCCAATCTTATAAGCGACCTATTTCAATTGTTTTCCTTTTTTTTTCTTATTTAGGTAGTCCTGCTCGCGTAATTATAGATGGGAATGAACAACAGCGCTTCATGGGAGCAAGATACGAGCAAGGGAGGAAGATGCTCCCACTGTTTTTGTCCTTGACCAAAATAATTACAATCGACTACCATTACAATGCACTACCACAATTATTTTTTCAGTCCTTAGGTTCTTACTTCTTCCTTTCTGATACTATTTGTCACAAACACTTATCAAATTGGTATTACCGAATTATTAATAATTAATAATTAATAATTAAATAATTATGGTTTAAAGCCTCCCCTTTTAAGGGGAAAAAAGCGGTCGTTAGCGTAGCTTCCCGTAGGGTGGGATGGCGAGGTCTCCTCGCCATATCCAATCGACCAAGAGAAGAAATAATATATCCTTATATTCAATTCCGTAGCGGTTTTAACCAGAGGTAATTATCAATTATCCATTATCAATTATCAATTAATGAAATACTTTTAATTTTACTTTTACCGAATAATTAAGGTTTAAAGCTTCTCCTTTAAAGGAGAAAAAAGTGGTCGAGGGATGGCGTTAGCGGAGCGGCTCTGATAAGAGCGGGTCTCCTCGTTATATCCAATTTACCAAGAGAAGAAAAAATTTTCATGATTAGTCAATCCTCTTGTTTTCAAGGAGAGGTAATTGTTAATTATTAATTATTAATTATTAATTATTAATTTTTGAACTATTCCTTCAATTCTTCCTGCCTTCATTTACAGCTAAAATATAACGATTATATCGTAATGCTAAACCATATCAAAAAAAACAAATCGATGAAAAATCGGAAAATCTTAATTCTTTTTTTTCGTTATTCGTTGCATTTTTAAATAACATTTTCCGCACAATTAAAATTAGAATGCTATATATAAATATCTTTAAATATATAAATTATAAGTACCTAATATTAACCTTATTTACTTGTTTATTTATTGTTGTAATTACAGCTATAGTAGTTAAATCAATAACTCAAGCAACTATTCCTAAAATTACTTTTTTAGGACAGGTAAATTTTCCCACAAGATTAGAATTTAAAAATACAGAATTTGGTGGTCTTTCTGCCATAACTTACAATCCAGAAAAACAAATTTATTATGCAATTTCTGATGACCGTAGTAGCAAAGCACCAGCTCGATTTTATACTCTGAAAATTGACCTAGAGCCAGATAAAATTTCAGAGGAAACTGTAACTATTACAGATGTCACAACTTTATTGAATAAAACAAGTAAACCATTTCCCGCTTTGAGTATTGACTCAGAAGGAATTGCTTTTACAGGAGAGACTTTATTTATTTCTTCTGAAGGAGATAGGGAACGTCAAATACAACCATTTATTAGAGAATTTTCTCTCACAGGAAAACAACTACGAAATTTGCCAATACCTGAAAAATTTTTCATACAATCAAACAGTGGAATTAGAAATAATCTTGCTCTTGAAAGTTTAACTATTACTCCTAGTCAAAAATATATCTTCACAGCTACAGAAAATGCTTTAGTTCAAGATGGCGAAGAAGCAACTTTTAGTATGGGTAGCTACTGTCGAATTATACGGTATGATTTAGCTAAAGGTCAGCCAGAAACAGAATTTCTATACATCACAGAACCTATTGCTACTAATTCTAATAATCTAGGTGGTTTTAGTACCAATGGTTTAGTCGATTTACTTGCGTTAGATGATACTCATCTTTTAAGTTTAGAACGATCTTTTTCCCTAGGAACAGGAAATGTAATTAAACTTTTCCAAATAGATTTATCAGATGCAGATAATATTCAAAAAATTGATGGTTTAAATAATCAAATTACTGATATTTCTCCAGTGCAAAAAAAATTACTCTTAGATTTCAGCACTCTAGAAATAGTCTTAGACAATATTGAAGGTATAACTTTTGGCCCAAAATTGGCAGACGGTCAGCGATCGCTCATCCTAGTTAGCGATAATAATTTTAACCCTCTACAAATTACTCAGATTTTGATATTTAGCACTAATCTTTAGTTAGCAGTCAGTAGGCGAAATAAAAACTATAGTGCTACAGTATATTTAGGGTAGACTATCTGTTTAACTATTCAGTAGTGGTACTTAGACATTTTATCGTAGGAAAAATGCGTCAAATTCAGTCTAGACAAGGGAATTACGTCGATGCCTTAAAAATGGCTAGAACCCCTGGTTATTCAGGATTTATGCCTTTTTGACGTAAAAGCCTCTGCCCATCTATATTTGATCCTATTTTCTGGCTTTATTTTGTGTAAGTACCAATAGTCAGTAGTGATGTGGAAATTTATAAAACTTACTGACCAACCATATCAAGCAGCAAAATAAAAACTATAGTGCCATAGTATATTTAGGGTAGACTACCTGTTTAACTATTCAGTAGTTAATCAGGGCTATTTAATTCTAAACTGTGCCATTTTATGTATTGACGAAACCACGTTATTTACAGCTTTAGGAAATTTATCTTTCGCTGTCTGAAAATCAATAAATTCATTGTCAAAATCTAGAATGAAATGACCCTGGTAGTTAATCGTCAGTAGTGATGTGGAAATTTATAGAACTTGCCGACCAACCATATCAAGCAGCAAAATAAAAACTATAGTGCCATAGTATATTTAGGGTAGACTACCTGTTTAACTATTAGACTTGTCGCTTTATAAACTAAAAAATTGTAGAAACCCCCGTTATGTAAAGCTTGTAGTTATTTATCGAGCAAAAGAGTCGAAATAATTACCCTGTCTAGGTTTTGGAGATTTTTTCTATCTATTTAGCGACAACTCTATTCAGTAGTCAGTAGTGATGTGGAAATTTATAGAACTTGCCGACCAACCATATCAAGCAGCAAAATAAAAACTATAGTGCCATAGTATATTTAGGGTAGACTACCTGTTTAACTATTCAGTAGTCAGTAGATTTACTGTTTCAGCCCTAATATCTGACCTCGGCAATTCCGTTAAAAGATTAAGTATCAAAACCTTACTATAGTCTCAGGTTTCAGCTCTTAGAACAACACAGAGAAAAAAAATTTAGAGAAATGCTTGACAAATAAAAAGAAAAACCCCATAATAGTACATGGCTTGAAAATAAGGGACTGTAGTTCAACTGGTTAGAGCACCGCCCTGTCACGGCGGAAGTTGCGGGTTCGAATCCCGTCAGTCCCGTAGAGAGACAACTTAAACCTCAGAATATACTGAACATCATACGAACAGTAACTGCTGTTTGGTGAAACTCTATATTTTATGATAAAAGTAGGGAATCAAATCAGTATCAAAATTATAGATTTTAATATCACTCTGGTAAAATTGATATCTTCTCAGATTGAGCCAGGATGTAGAAAAGAATCTAAAAACAAAAAACAAAAATAGAAATTGATATGAGTGTTAGAGTTCGTCTGGCCCCAAGTCCAACAGGAAATTTACATATCGGTACAGCCAGAACAGCTGTATTTAACTGGTTATTTGCCCAAAACCAGAAAGGAAAATTTATCCTCAGAATAGAAGATACAGATATAGAGCGATCGCGTCCAGAATATACAGAAAATATTATGGAGGGATTGACCTGGTTAGGATTAGAATGGAATGAAGGGCCATCCTACCAGTCTCAACGGTTAGAATTATATCAAACAGCCACTCAAAAGTTACTAGACAAAGGATTAGCCTATCGCTGCTATTGTACAGAAGCAGAACTAGAGGAAATGCGGGAAGCTCAGAAAGCTAGAAAAGAAGCACCCCGCTATGACAACCGCCACCGTAACCTTACACCTAAACAACAAGCAGCTTTTGAAGCAGAAGGAAGACAGCCAGTAATTCGTTTTAAAATTGACGATGACCGAACAATTAACTGGAAAGACCTGGTTAGAGGGACAGTAACCTGGAAGGGCAGCGACTTGGGTGGAGATATGGTCATCTCCCGTGCTGCTAGTGTAAAGACAGTGGGACAACCCCTCTACAATATGGCAGTGGTAGTAGATGATATGGATATGGAAATTACCCATGTAATTCGTGGTGAAGACCATATTGCTAATACAGCTAAACAAATATTACTTTATGAAGCTCTAGAGGGAAAAGTACCAGAATTTGCTCATACACCTCTAATTCTTAATCAAGAAGGACGCAAATTGTCAAAACGGGATGGCGTAACTTCAATTTCTGATTTTAAAGAATTAGGTTTTATCCCGGAAGCGCTAGCAAATTATATGTGTTTGCTTGGGTGGACGCCTCCAGACTCAACCCAAGAAATATTTACCCTGACAGAAGCAGCTCAACACTTCACTTTTGAGAGAGTGAATAAAGCGGGAGGTAAGTTTGACTGGGATAAGTTGGATTGGATAAATAGTCAATATTTACATAATTTACCAGTAGGAGAACTGACTGATAGATTAATTCCCGTATGGCAAAAAGCAGGATATGAAGTAGACCCACAGAGCGATCGCCCTTGGTTAGAACAATTGGCAGCTTTGATTGGACCTAGCTTGACTCGCCTCACAGATGCAGTAGAAATGAGTAAGTTATTTTTCTCCCCCACTGTAGAACTGGATGCAGAAGCAACTGAACAAATGCAGAAAGAAGATGCTGTAAAATCTATTAATTCTATTATTGAGGGGATAGATAGTGATGCACCTCTGCGAGTGGGTGATGCACAAAAAATTATTAAAAGGGTGACTCAGGCAGTTAAAGTTAAGAAAGGCATTGTCATGCGCTCTCTAAGGGCGTCTTTAACTGGTGCTATGCAAGGGCCAGATTTAATTCAGTCATGGTTACTCCTGCATCAAAGGGGTTTTGATATATTACGCTTCAAAAAAGCTATAGGTCAGGAGGTTGAAGAAAGTAAAAAAGTAAATGCTCCTGCTAATAGTAATAAAGGGTTTGCTGAAATAAAAACAGCAACTTCAAAAACGTCTGTTCCACCAAAACAACAAGCTCAGAAAATAAAAGCATCAGTTACTCTTGATGGTGAGTCTCAAAGTGTTAAACCAACTATAGATCAAGCACAAGCAACAACTCCAACGGGTAAGTCTCAAGTTGTTGAACCTACTGTAGAGAAACAGAAACCAACTACGACTCCCTCTGGTGAGTCTCAAAGTGTTAAACCAACTACAGATAAAGCACCAGCAGTAACTCCTACGGGTAAATCTCAAGTTGTTGAACCAACTGTAGAGAAACAGAAACCAACTACGACTCCCTCTAGTGAATCTAAAAGTGTTAAACCAACTATAGATAAAGTACAAGCAACAACTCCGAGTGAGGAAACTAAAGCGGTTAAACCTACTGTAGAGAAACAGACACAAACTACGACTCCCCCTGGTGAATCTAAAAGTGCTAAACCAACTATAGATAAAGCACAAGCAACAACTCCGAGTGGGGAAACTAAAGTGGTTCAACCTACTATAGAGAAAGCAACAACTCCAACAGGGGAAATCAAAGTGGTTAAACCTACTGTAGAGAAACCACCAATAGCAACTCCTAAAGTCGCAACAACTCCGAGTGGGGAAACTAAAGCGGTTAAACCGACGGTAGAGAAACAGACACAAACTATGACTCCCCCTGGTGAATCTAAAAGTGCTAAACCAACTATAGATAAAGCACAAGCAACAACTCCGAGTGGGGAAACTAAAGTGGTTAAACCTACTGTAGAGAAACCACCAATAGCAACTTCTACAGAAGCAACAACTCCAACAGGGGAAACCAAAGGGGTCAAAACTACTACAGAGAAAGAAACATCAACAGCAACAACTTCTACTACGAAACCGCAAACCTTAGAAGAAAAAGTTAAAGTTGCTGCTCAAGTTGAAACTTCAATATTAGATGACCAACCATCTGTAGACACAATAACTAATGAAACCGTTAATATCGATCAACTACAAAAGATTAAAGAAAAATTGATTGATACTTTTGCTAACTTTCCTGATTACATTAATCAATTCTATCAAACATATCAACGTCAGCTTAAAGTAATTGGTTCACTGATATTAATCATATTAACCTTCAGGTTAATTCTTGGTTTCCTAGAAGCTTTAGAAGGAATTACTACTTTATCAATTAGCTTTGAGTTAATAGGTATGGGATATTCAGTATGGTTTGTTTACCGTTATTTGCTGCGAAAATCTAATCGGCAAGAATTATTAGATAAAATTGAAGATATCAAAGCAGATATTGTTGGTAAAAAGTCTTAAACTTCTAATAGTTTCAGATACTGAAAACAATATGGGGGAAATTAAAAATCGAAGTAAACCAGAAAAATGTTTGTTTCAAATTCCCCCAATAATTAGGGTTTGCTGAAAAAGTCTTTTTTAAAGAGTAGGGAAGTAAGGGAGTGGGGGAGTAGGGGAGTAGATAGTAGTTAGGAGGAAGGGGGAATAGAATTTAAATAGGAGGTATTCATATATATTTGTTCCTTGATTTTTATACAATTATTCTGGTTTTTATGCTAAATTTTTGAGGGTTTTAGGCTGAAAATCTGGCACTTTTTTCAACCCAAAAAGAGTTTTAGCTAATATCAATCAATGCTTTGAGATTTAATCAGCAGAGCAATAATTATTTTGTAAGCATTCCGTAGGAATAGCTGATAGCTGACTGCTGAATGCTTACATTATTTTGAATTTCTTTATCCGAAAACAGCACTCTAAATGAATAAAAATAAACGAAGAAAAACAATATTATTTTTAGTAGTATTATTTTCATTAGCTGGGATACAGAAAATCAGTCCTGTTTTATCCCAAGGTTTACAATTGACACCTATATTTGAAGATGTAAATCTCTATCCAAAATCTCCTCAAAACCGAATGATTATTAGAGGATTAAGTGGAGGTCCTGTATCTGCAAAAGAAACAACAGGCAGAAATGAAACGGTAACTGGACCTTGTGTAGGTTTTATCGATCGAAAACCAGATCATAGATTAATTTTAAATGGTTTTTTTCAATCCCTGAAACTGGAAGTTAAAAGTAGTGAAGATACAACTTTAGTAGTTAGAGGTCCTGGGGGTAGTTGGTGTAATGATGACTTTGAAGGAAAAAATCCTGGAATTATGGGTCAATGGTTTTCGGGTACTTATGAAATATGGGTAGGTTCTTATCAAAGAAATAAATATTATCCCTATGTTATTAAAATTACTAAAGAAGAAGATTGATATATTCTCTGGGGTGAAGTTGTGGAGATTTTCATTTCAAGAATAATTCTTGGTTCAGCGAAAAGAACAAAAGTAAAGATAATTTCAGTATTTATTTGGTACTGTCAGTTCTTAAATTTTATTTATAATTGACCCGTCCGTTAGCGTAGCTCCCCCGGAGGGGGAATATGATATTAGTCTTCCATAAAATTACGCTTTTTTTGATCTTCAATCTACTTCTGAAAATACTTAATTTCTTTTTCTACATATTGCTTGTGTTGCAGAAGGTTTGTTGTATTAAAAATTGGCAGTAGTGATTTAAGATATTCTACATAAGTTTTATCGGTCGGTTGAGAATTCCCAGACAAATTCTAAATCAGAGGTTTTAGGGGAAGTTTCTTCAAATCCTCAAAATGCGGAGATTTTCATTTCAAGAATAATTCTTGGTTCAGCGAAAATAACAAAAGTAAAGATAATTTCAGTCTTTCTTCAGTATTGTCAGTTCTTAAGTTTTATTTATAACTGACCCGTCCGAGTATGATATTAGTCTTCTATAAAATTATGCTTTTTTTGATCTTCAATCCACTTCTGAAAATACTTAATTTCTTTTTCTAGATATTGTTTGTGTTTGAGAAGTTCTATTGTATTAAAAATTGGCAGTAGTGATTTACAGCGCTTTTCAAATTGATGAACCACATCTTCACACATCAAACCTTGTAGGGACGTTCCATGGAACGTCCCTACTGTGGTCTACCCAAATGAAAACCGCTGTAAGATATTTTGCATAAGTTTTATCGGTCGATTGAGAATTCCCAGACAAATTCTAAATCAGAGGTTTTAGGGGAAGTTTCTTCAAATCCTCAAAATGCGGAGATTTTCATTTCAAGAATAATTTTTGATTCAGCGAACAGAACAAAAGTAAAGATAATTTCAGTCTTTCTTCAGTATTGTCAGTTCTTAAGTTTTATTTCAATCCACTTCTGAAAATACTTAATTTCTTTTTCTAGATATTGTTTGTGTTTGAGAAGTTCTATTGTCTTAAAAATTGGCAGTAGTGATTTAAGATATTTTGCATAAGTTTTATCGGTCGGTTGAGAATTCCCAGACAAATTCTAAATCAGAGGTTTTAGGGGAAGTTTCTTCAAATCCTCAAAATGCGGAGATTTTCATTTCAAGAATAATTTTTGATTCAGCGAACAGAACAAAAGTAAAGATAATTTCAGTATTTATTTGGTACTGTAAGTTCTTAAGTTTTATTTATAACTGACCCGTCCGTTAGCGTAGCTCCCCCGGAGAGGGAATATGATATTAGTCTTCTATAAAATTACGCTTTTTTTCATCTTCAATCCACTTCTGAAAATACTTAATTTCTTTTTCTACATATTGTTTGTGTTGCAGAAGGTCTATTGTATTAAAAATTGGTAGTAGTGATTTAAGATATTCTACGATTTTATGTGTTGCTTCAATATTCTTAGAGCTAGTCAAAATATAATCTTCTGAGGAAAGTTCCTTATAATTCTTAACATAAGGTTCTAGGGGAAGTTTCTTAAAATCCTGAAAATTTTGATTGTACTGACAAAATAGATCGATAAATTGATAACGTCTTTCGTAGGGAAATGTTGTAGTTACGCTAAACAATAATTGCAGCAAATCAATATCTGTATATCTATTTTCAATCAGACTGTTTAGCAGTTGATTTTGTCTATCCTCAAGAATAAGTTTCTCTTCTTCTGTTACTTCCAAAAAAAATATTCTTTCGAGGATAGTATTACTAAATCTAGAGCTAGATAATTCCTTTTCTTTCTGATAAATATGCTCAATTACTGGAGTGATTAATTCCTGATAATTTTCAGATTGCCAAAGAAATGTATAGTTTAGATCATCTTGGAAGTTTGAGAACTTTCTTTCCTCATCGTATACCCAGTCAATATATTCAATTATGAAATTTTTTTGGTCAGCAGCAAGAATGCGGATGAATATGTGTTCAGAATTAGACGAGTATCCCCTGATTTTTTGACTTGATAAATATGCTTGTTTTAGTACATCAAGTTTTTCTGTGAATAGCTCAATTAAAAGCTCATTGACCTGAGTGTAAGGATTAAATAAAAAATCGAAAGGACTTAAAAAATTTGTATAATTTGTCTGTTCATTAATTTTACTCAGGATAATTTCTGTTACCTGAGCAACAACATTTTTATCTAAGTCACGATATTTGAGAAGAAAGTCAAAATCTTGTGGTATTTCACTTAGTTGACTCTGCGGATATAAGTTATATAGTTGCTCTAAATAATCAGATGTAATTTTGTCTTCAGGTAGTAAGTTGTAAAATCCAAATAACCATTTTCTTTTTGAAGCAAAATCAAATTGATTAAGCAATTCAAAAGCTTTTCCAACTCCAGAAATTTTAATTAACTTCTCAATTAATGGAAAATGATTAAGTTGAAATGGGTCGCCAAGATTGAGATAATATTTCAGCACATATAAATAAAGTTCTGAATTTTGGCAAGCTAGAGTAATTAATACTTCTCCGATTCTATTGGCAAAATGAAAATCGTTATGGTTTCTTAGTTCTTTTCCTAATTTTATTTCATAGCATTTAGCAAAGAAATCCTGATAATCCTTAAAATCGTAGTTGGCAGAATATTCTTTGATTTGATTTTGCTTAAATTGCTCATATTCTTTGTTTTCTAACTTTAAGTTTTTTCTCTCAGTCCAATCAAATAAAATTATCTTAGATAGCTCATAAGTTTCATTGACAAATCGTTCTCTTAGTTCATTATTAAATTCAACTTGATGAGACTCTAGAAAATCTAAGTATTTCTGAACTATAAGACAATGAGAATAATCTTTAGGACTTAACTTAGTTGCAATAAAGTCAAGCACTTTTACAGCATCTTGCTTAATAATTTCACCGACAGGAAACTTAGAATATAATTTACTATATTGATGAATTATATTGATTACCTCTTTCTCAAAAATATCAATCTGATAGAGCTGAAATACTCCCTGCCAAATTTTCTTTCTCAAATCAAGTAATTCAGGTGTAGGTAGTGGGGTAAATTGATGCCATAAAAACTCTCTTTTATTTTTAAGAAGCTTAGAAGTATTAAATTCAAGATAGAGGTATTTTTCACCTACACCAAAAAATAGTTTTGCGAATAATTCGTTTTTTCCTTGATTTACTTTTTCCAATAGCTTATCAATGACTATCGACTGAGTAATATATTTTGTTATGTAGGAATCACGTTCAAATCCAAACTCTTCAATAAGAAGGCGAAACACCCCTGATAGTTCCTGTGGTTTTTTTGTCAGATATTCAAACAGCAAATCTATAGCCATCTGGAAATTTTGTTCGTCAAAATTACTCGATAAACTAAGTAAGTCAAGAATAGAATATGGTGGAATGTCAATATTAGAATTAGACGGAATATCTAAGGTTGAAATATCTACTGACTCGACTTCCATCTTGTCAATAAAATTTTCAGCATATATAAGAATTTCTGTCTGTTTAAAAAAACAAAAAAGTTTCATCAGTTGAATTAAACTCTTCTCATCTCCTGCATCCTCATAAATTTTCCAAACTCGGTCTACCTCTGGAGTAAGTATTTTGATAATCTTCTCACTATCAAAAGCACTTAAAACAGGATTAAGAGCATCAACAAAATTATATTGAAACTGAGGAAATAAATTATCTAAGAGAACGGAAAATTTTAACAATTTCTCCTTGAAAAAAGTAAGATAAAACAGATATGTCGCTAGAACTTGGTCAGATATTCTAGCAACCTCATTTTCATATATATCTACCAACTCAAATTCATATAATTTACGGACTGCTTTCCAGAAAATTTCCTTGTCAATATTGAATGTTGTTTGAATCCTTTCCATCATTTCATCGTTAGACTTATCTACTACTTGAAAAAAGGCAAGGATACCAGCAACTTTCAATAAACTTTCATCCTTAAAATCTGCAATATCTTGTCTAATTGAAGAGTAGTATATCTCGTAAAGCTCTAATACATTTTGAATACTATGAAGAGTTTTTTCTCGCTCTACTACTAAAGCAGTCATTATTGCCAGGCGAGGATTACCTTGAGCTATATCAACAATTCTTTCTATGTATAATTGATTCTGAATTTTGTATTCTTCTTTAACGAGTTGCTCAATTTGCTTATCTGTTAATGGGTTGATTTTTACTAGCTCTAAATTATTATCATAAGAACACACTACTTCTTTAATTTGCTCAACTGCATAGTCACGAACTGTAGCTATTATTTTAATTTGCTGATTTTCACGTTTATACAGAAGAAAATTAATAAAATGCTTAAATTCTTTGACTCGGTTAGCATCATCTACAAAAATTAGATAACTTCCATCATCTGAGAAATAAACACGGATATCCTTATAAAGTTCGACTTCTTTATCAAAAATACATTTAACTTTGTACTCAGAACATTTCTCTACTTTCCTACAACACTCTAAAACAAGTCGAGATTTACCTACTCCTGCTTTACCAGAAACTATAACTAGATTATTTTCCTCAAGTCGTTGTAATATTTCATTTATTTCATTTTCCCGAAAGTAAAACTTTGTATCTAGAGGAGCAACAATTTTTCTTTGATCATAAGTAGCAATAAACTCATCAATATCAACTATTTGACCAGTATCTACCTCAACTCCAAGATATCTTTTAGCAATACCAGGATAATTTTCGAGGTCTAAAGAAATAGAGTCAATACCATATATATCAAGCTCAACTCCATACTTCTGACATTCCTTTTTTAGAGAATTTTCTTCTTTTGTATTCAGAGTAGAATTATGGCATAAAACAATCTTTTCTATTTTTGTTATTGATATTCCAGTTTTTTCCTCATTAAAACAGTTGTGGAGGTCTGTCTCTAATTTGTTGTAAAGTTTTTTCTTCTTATCCCTTTTGGGGTCTGTTGTTGTATACTCTGCTAAAATATACTTTCCATTTTCCAGAATAATTAAGGTATCTGGAGTTCTTGTTCTTGTTTTGTCAGCTCCAATTACAGACCCTAATGATTTAATTTGGTGAAGCTGTTTAATTTTTTTATTAAGGTAAGCATCAGCAAGTTTTTGGAATGTACCACCGTCTAATTCTTTTAGTTTATTTTGAATCTCATTAATTTTTGACATAGTAATTCTATACAGATAAAAATAATATATTTTTCCTCAACTTAAAAGTAGCGATCCCCCTTCTGTGCTATCTCTATTTTAGCAATTAAATTTTTACTCTCAAGTGCCAAAAAGTAATATATGGACTTCCTTTTCTGATTTTTTTTAGCTCCCGATACAAACCCTAATTATTTAATTTACTTAACTTGTTCAATTTTTTTATAAAGGTAAACATCAGCAAATTTTTGAAACTCACCACTACTTAATTCTTTGAGTTTATTTTCAAGTTTGATTAATTTTTTCAATAGTAATTTTGTAGAGATAAAAATAATATCTTCTTCCTCAACTTAAAAGTAGCGATCGCCTCTCTCTATTTTAGCAATTAAATTTTTACTCTCAAGTGCCAACTGGAGTTCATTTTCTTATTTTTTTTAGTTCCAGGTGCAGACCCTAATGATTTAACCAACTTGACCTGTTCAATTTTTTTTGAAGGTAAACATCAGCAAATTTTTGAAACTCACCACTACTTAATTCTTTGAGTTTATTTTCAAGTTTGATTAATTTTTTCAATAGTAATTTTGTAGAGATAAAAATAATATCTTCTTCCTCAACTTCAAACTAGCGATCGCCTCTCTCTATTCTGTCTATTTTAGCAATTAAATTTTTACTCTCAAGTGCCAAAAAGTAATATCTGGAGTTCCTTTTCTGATTTTTTTAGTTCCCGATACAGACCCTAATGATTTAATTGACTTAACCTGTTCAATCTTTTTATAAAGGTAAGCATCAGCAAATTTTTGAAACTCACCACCACTTAATTCTTTTAGTTTATTTTGAAGTGTGGTTAATTTTTGCCATAGTAATTTTGTAGAGATAAAAATAATATCTTCTTCCTCAACTTCAAACTAGCGATCGCCCTTCTATGCTATCTCTAATTTTAGCAATTAAATTTTTACTCTCAAGTGCCAAAAAGCAATATCTGGACTTCCTTTTCTGATTTTTTTTAGTCCCCGATACAGACCCTAATGATTTAACCAACTTGACCTGTTCAATTTTTTTTG
>NZ_JAAHGO010000012.1:197554-198260 GCF_010672455.1 Okeania sp. SIO2C9
ATTTTAGCAATTAAATTTTTACTCTCAAGTGCCAAAAAGCAATATCTGGACTTCCTTTTCTGATTTTTTTTAGTCCCCGATACAGACCCTAATGATTTAACCAACTTGACCTGTTCAATTTTTTTTGAAGGTAAACATCAGCAAATTTTTGAAACTCACCACTACTTAATTCTTGCAGTTTATTTTCAAGTGTGATTAATTTTTTTCAATAGTAATTTTGTAGAGATAAAAATAATATCTTCTTCCTCAACTTCAAACTAGCGATCACTTCTCTCTATTCTGTCTATTTTAGCAATTAAATTTTTACTCTCAAGTGCCAAAAAGCAATATCTGGACTTCCTTTTCTGATTTTTTTTAGTCCCCGATACAGACCCTAATGATTTAACCAACTTGACCTGTTCAATTTTTTTTGAAGGTAAACATCAGCAAATTTTTGAAACTCACCACTACTTAATTCTTGCAGTTTATTTTCAAGTGTGATTAATTTTTTTCAATAGTAATTTTATAGAGATAAAAATAATATCTTATTCACAGACTTGAAACTAGCGATCGCCCTTCTGTGCTATCTCTAATTTTAGAAATTAAATTTTTACTCTCAAGTGCCAAAAAGTAATATCTGGACTTCCTTTTCTGATTTTTTTTAGTTCCCCATACAGACCCTAATGATTTAATTTACTTAACCTATTCAATTTTTTTATAAAGGTAA
>NZ_JAAHGO010000012.1:198360-263967 GCF_010672455.1 Okeania sp. SIO2C9
AATTAAATTTTTACTCTCAAGTGCCAAAAAGTAATATCTGGACTTCCTTTTCTGATTTTTTTTAGTTCCCCATACAGACCCTAATGATTTAATTTACTTAACCTATTCAATTTTTTTATAAAGGTAAGCATCAGCAAATTTTTGAAACTCACCACCACTTAATTCTTTTAGTTTATTTTGAATTTCATTAATTTTTTCAATAGTAATTTTGTAGAGATAAAAATAATATCTTATTCACAGACTTGAAACTAGCGATCGCCTTTCTGTGCTATCTCTATTTTAGCAATTAAATTTTTACTCTCAAGTGCCAAAAAGTAATATCTGGACTTCCTTTTCTGATTTTTTTTAGTTCCCCATACAGACCCTAATGATTTAATTTACTTAACCTATTCAATTTTTTTATAAAGGTAAGCATCAGCAAATTTTTGAAACTCACCACCACTTAATTCTTTTAGTTTATTTTGAATTTCATTAATTTTTTCAATAGTAATTTTGTAGAGATAAAAATAATATCTTATTCACAGACTTAAAACTAGCGATCGCCTTTCTGTGCTATCTCTATTTTAGCAATTAAATTTTTACTCTCAAGTGCCAAAAAGTAATATCTGAACTTCCTTTTCTGATTTTTTTACCAAATCCGGTTATACAATTATCGCATTCTCTACTTCCATTCAACACATACAAAAAATGTCGGTATATCCCCAGATAATTCCCACTCTTATTCTTCCTTTCTTCTTTACTCCTTTCTCCTGAATAATACGATAACTAACTATCCAGAATATTTTGTAAAAGTTTGCCCCTATAAATGTAGCTGAAAACTATAGAAGTCGAAGGAAAAGGCGCGGAAATATCAAAAGCTTAAAACTCAGACAACACAAAATTTTTTCTTCTGTCCTAGATAACTAAAACCTTCTATCCTAGATAACTAAAGCCTTCTTCCCTCGTCTTTCTACTAACTTCAGACAATAAAAAAGAGCTAGAGATACTTACACAAATAAAACATCTCTAACTCTTAGTTTTTTCCACTGATATTTTATAAATTTATCCTTTTCTTTTGGGTTTAATAACCCATCATCACTAGCGGTTTTTACAATTAGTTGGGGTTTGTAGACGTGGAGCGACTTGTCGAAGACTATCCCCTCCACTTTTTCCAATTTCAGTCTTTTTTTCTTCTTCCTTCTTCCTTCTTCTTTCTTCCTTCTTCTTATGTTTCAGAAGCAGAAGATTGACTGAGAAAAGGAGTCAAATAAGCAACCAAAGCACCAATCAGAAAAGCTGCAACATTACGAGTCAATGGCAACCAATCTGAAGTTCTCGTCACTACTGGACCAATCCCAAAAGCAATAAACAAAATTCCCCACAATGGAGAAAATATTAACGCCCACTGCCAAGAAAAAGCTTGGTCCGGTTTCCGGGGTTGAGCTGCAAAACCACAAATTACTCCACCAAGCGCTGATGTAATTAAAGTTAAAATCCATTGCTCTCTTGGTAAACCAGGGACAACGTTACAACCACCTTGACGTAAACAAGTTTTGATAGACTCTAATGATTGGATAATAGATTGGTCCTCACCTTGGTCTCGCACAAAAAATTGATTACCGTAGCGAGTCTGTAACTCCACCCAAAATGTCCGAGGTAGAAATTCATACAGAGCGCGACCCACATTAAAGTTCAAAATATTACCACCACGGGAGTCCGCTACTAATAAGACACTTCTATTATCAAGTTCCCAAAAATCTTTAACTGCTCTACCAGGAGTACGGTCAAATTGAGTCAAAACCCTCAGTTTCCAACCAGTTTCAGTTTCAAATTGCTCTAAATCTTTAGCTAATATATCTTCTTGAATGTCCGTTAAAGTTCTTGCTAAGTCAATAATTGGTGTTTGCTCTTCCGGGAGTAACTGAGGATTATCATAAGCATTGGCAACTCCAGGAGTTAGAGCAAAAATTGATAATGTCGCGAAAACTCCTACAATTAATACAGAAATTTTTTTTAAAAAGTTTTTTTTCATCTTATCTTTAGTTTTAAACTCAAAAGTGGACAGTAAATGCTTGTATTAAAAAAGGGTTCAGAAAAATCTCATATTTCTTTACATTTATTTACTTTACCTCACATTTATATAAAATGCGCAGCCAATGTTAATATTGTTGAAACTTTTGACTGAATAATACTGACTATTGGTAATACAAATAAGAATATAATTATGTATTAAAGATCACTATTTCTATTTTTTATTAAAATAATATGGGTCTAAAACCCAGCCTTTTAAGGGGAAATATTTTTGTAGAGTTGCTCAAATCCCCGTTACAAAAATAACTTCTGACTTCAGTCAGAAGTATTGATTGGTAAGGCTTTTAGGATTGTGTAACTGGTCAGTTATTTCCGCCATTCTGCACTAGTATTTTGGGACGATTATGGCAGAACAATCTGGGGACAATTTTTCCGACTACCTCCTCTATAATTCCCATTTTTCCTGTCTCCTGTCTCCTGTCTCCTGTCTCCTGTCTCCTAGCCCTACTAAAAGATTTATTAACCAAACCCTAAGTTGCGGAAGTCTAGATTTCACTCAACCAACTTGCCGCTAAAGCAATTGCTAAAGCATCAGCAGCATCATCTGGTTTGGGAATGTAGTCTAAATCTAATTCTCTTGCTACTGCTTGTTGCACATCAGATTTATTTGCATTGCCATAACTTGTTAGTGCTTTTTTAATTTGTGCAGGTGTAAACTCTATTAATGGAATTCCATGTTGGGCTAATACTAACATTAAAATTCCTCTAGCTTGGGCAAGTAAAATTGTATTGCCCATACGATAAAAAAATAGTTTCTCTGTAGCTGCTAAGTCTGGTTTAAAAGTATTAAATATCGTATGTAAATCTTCATAAATTGTGATTAAACGCTCGCCCATTTCTTGTTTTTTTGTAGTTTTAATCACGCCAAAATCAACCAGAGAAGTAGAGTCTATCTTGTATGTTTTTGAATTATAAACACATTTAATTACTCCAAATCCTAATATTGCAAGACCTGGATCTAATCCAATAATTAACTTTTCCAATTTTAGACTTTTGATTCTTATAGTAAATTTGCTGGTTGTAGGGAATCGGATAAAATTATAAGCTCTTATCAAATATTACATTTTGTCAGTTTTTCTACTGTATAAGGAACGCCAAAATTCCGAACATGAGAGTAGCTCTAATTTTTCTATGGTGTATCTGCTATTATTTAATAAAGTACCTGGTTGCCAGTTGTTCATCATTGTTAAATTCATAACTTAACTTAAGTGAAAAAAATCATAAAGTGGTGCATCTCAATATTTGTAAATTGAGGACTCAGGTAAAGAGATAATAAAAGTTTCAGGGGTGCATCTCAATGCGTGAATAAAGCCAAAAAATTATCGCTTTTAGGCAACAGCTCCCGAAGGCAACAGGCAACAGCGGTGCGACCCCGCGATGACGTCAGTCGCAAGGGAATGCGCACTCCTGTGAGGCAACAGGAAATATATAGGAAAAAAGTATTGTTGTAAATATGAGATGCACCCAGTTTTAGCCTTAGATAAAACCTGTTTTTATAAATTAGTATTAGTCGCTTTGTAGGTGTTTTGACTATAACTATTTTTTTTAATTTGGTATCAATAATTTTTAATCTCTCAATCTTGAGAATGCAATAGGAGTAATTGTGACTAATACTGTCACGAATAAAAGTGCTATTTTTTGTTCAAAAGTTGTCCTTTCGCAAACTTATCCAAAACCTATAGTTATAAAAGCTGTGCGACTATCCTTCTTGCGCCACATGAGATTGCTTCTTTCCACTCCGTTCCAGTCGCAATGACGAATACAGTGACTAATTACCCTGATTCTATATAATAATATCATGTCAGCTGGTATCGTTTGTGTAAAACCAAGGGTGAATATCTACAGGAAATTTAGGTTTTTTCAAGCTTTTAAGCCTTCTTCCCTCTTCCTTCTTCCTTCTTCCTTACCTTCACTATACAATACCGATGTTACCGGACATGATATAACTGCTAATTACTCTATTAAAAGATTTAAGATTTTTAATTCTCTGAAAAACCACCCATAATTTAATCAAATTAGGAGAAGCACTGATACAAGTTTTTCACAATTGTTAAATAGCTAATTTTTCACCTCAAAAAAATCGCTTTTATCAATCTGCTTCTCCCTAAAAAATTCAACTACAATGAACGAAGATTAATTCTTAAATTATCCTTCTACCTCTGCCAATCCAAAAACTCTATTAAAAACTTTCTTTACCTTATCACCAGAATCAATACTTTCCAATGGATCTTTTCGTAGTCGATGTCGTAAACACATTGTAATAACACGACCAATATCTTCCACCGTCACTTCTGTCTTACCCTCAAAAGCAGCTAGAGCTTTTGCCGCACGGTTAGTAACAATATCTCCCCGTAAACCATCCACATCTAACTCAGAACAAACTTGAGAAATTTTCACTCGTAAATCATAATCAACTTCCACTGATTTTAGCTTTTGTTGAGCACCTACAAGCTTATCCTGTAATTCTTCCTGTTGTATTTGGTAATTTAATAAAAATTCTTGAGAATTTTGGTCAAAAGCTGAACGTTGTTCAACAATTTGAACTCGTAATGAAGGGTCCTTAACAGTCCTAATTTCGGCGTGCATTCCAAATCTGTCCAGTAATTGAGGCCGTAATTCCCCTTCTTCTGGATTTCCCGAACCCACAAGCACAAAACGAGCAGGATGACGAATAGAAATACCCTCCCTTTCTACAGTATTCCACCCACTGGCTGCTGAGTCAAGCAAAACATCAACCAAATGGTCATCTAAAAGATTAACCTCATCAACATATAAAATGCCACGATTTGCCTTAGCTAATAATCCAGGTTCAAAAGCTTTGACCCCTTCTGATAAAGCTTTTTCAATATCAATAGTACCACAAACCCGGTCCTCAGTAGCCCCTAATGGTAAATCCACCATTTGGACTTTTCTTTTAACTACAGCAATTTCTTGCTGTTGTGCCAATCTATCTTGCACAGAATCGCTCATTAGATCGGGGTCTTGAGGATCGCTGTTGAAAGGATCGTCTAAAACAATGTCAATTTCTGGGAGCAGATCAGCTAAAGCACGGATAGTAGTAGATTTACCAGTGCCACGATCGCCCATAATCATCACACCCCCTATTTTGGGGTCAATTACATTTAATAACAGGGCCAGTTTCATTTCTTCCTGGCCGACAATTGCAGTGAAGGGAAAAACAGCCCGAATTCTGGGGACGGCTGGTTTAACTGATGTATTTACCGTATTGTTGGCTTGAGCGATTGGACTCACAGTAGACTCTAAATTCTGATTACTAATTTTTATTTTTGCACATTGACGGACAATTAGAATTTCTTTATTTAAGGGAATAGGGAACAGGGAACAGGGAAAATAGAGAAGACAAATGTCTGTGCCGTGTTTGCGTAGCACTATAAATAAAATAGTAGTATATCAATTTAGAGGAAACCTTTGAAGAAGGTATCAGGTATTAGGTGCTAGGTATTAGGTGTTAAGACTAGATTTTAGAAACCCTGGCAATTTACTGCAAATAGTGCAATGGTAGAAGATGAAAACATCAACTTGCAGGAAATAGTAAAAAACTATGTCATGCCAGGGGAAAAGATTTGTAGCGTCAATGTGAATATCTCCAATCCCAATACCCTGAAAGAGAGCTTATCAAAGAAACCGGAGTCGGACTCAATAAATAACGAAAAAAAATGCTTACCATATTGGAACGGGTCATGTCAGGAAATGTCCAATCTATTGTGGTCACATACAAAGATAGGTTCCTTTGATTTGGCTTCGATTTGCTCCAATGGTTATGTACCCTACACTCTGGCCAAATCGTGGTTCACGGCAGAGTTGAAGAATCTCCCTAACCGGAAATGGTTGAAGACATCTTTTCAATCCTCCACTGTTTCTGAGCAAGATTGTATGGACTTTGAAAGTATTCATCTCAAATCTCTGCGTATCAGAGTTTACCCAGAAAAAAATCTCCATCAAATTTGGAAAAAGTGGCTAGCAGCAAGTAGATATTGCTTCAATCAAGCCATAGCTTATCAACGTAAACACGGGTTGATTTCTAAATACGATTTGCGTAAAGTTGTTTTGAAGAATGAAAGTTTACCAGATTGGATAAAAGAATCACCATATCATCTTAAAGTCAACGCAATTTATGATGCTAATGCTGCATTTAAAGCTAGTAGTAAAAGTGGGATTAAACAGCCAAGTTGCGGAAACTTTCGTTCCATTAGAGACCGAATACAATCAATTAAATTTAGAGTCGAAGACTTTAAAAAAGGTACTTGGTTGCCATCATTAACGAAAGGATTAAAGTTCCAAGTATCAGAAGTAATTCCTACTAATAATATTGAATACCAACAAAAGCAAAAAGATGGCACATACAAGAGTTTTGTGAGAGAACAGTCTTGGGATGCAGAAACCCAATTAGTTTATGATAAAAAACGTTGGTTTGCTATATTTCCAAAAGAGTTTAAACCAGAAAACTCTAAAAGTCAATCCATCATAGCTTTAGATCCTGGTGTCCGCAGTTTTTTAACGGGATTTGATGGAGAAAAATTTGTTGATATAGGTAAGGGAGACATTACCAGAATATTTAGATTGGCACAGCATATTGATCGACTAATATCCAACAAAACTGTGTTAAAAGGTCGCCAAAATAAGTACAAAAGACAGGGATTAAACAAAAAAATTAACAGCTTATTTATTAGGATAAGAAATCTCATAGATGAAGTCCATAAAAAAGTAGCAAAATGGTTAACGAGTGAGTATCGCGTCATCTTTCTCCCTACTTTTGAGTCATCCCAAATGGTTGCCAAATCAGGAAATAAAAAACGCCAACTTAACTCAAAAACAGTTCGCCAAATGCTAAATTGGGCACATTATCGTTTCAAACAAATCCTTAAGTTTCACGGTTTAAAACGAGGGGCAACCGTAATAGATGTAACTGAGGAATATACTTCCAAAACTTGTACTCATTGCGGTCATGTTCATCAAAACTTAGGAGGTTCAAAGCATTTTAAATGTCCACATTGCGGTCATTCAATGCCGAGAGATTGGAATGGCGCTTTGGGAATTTTTCTCAAAGCATTGCGAGATACCGCCTGCGTGGATGGTTCTGCCGTCACGTTGCTATGAACGCTTTTCCCGACTTTTGCCGGGAATTGCCGGGCTTGATGTATCTGCTAGGAGAAATAATTAATTTATTGGAAGGTCTCGAAGTGTTTAGTTAAATAAAATGCTCTAAAATGCCTATGTTGACTCCTAGTATCTAATATTGATAGAAATTATGACAAATCAAACTTCCACTCCAGTAATTGTTAATGGTGCTGCGGGCAAGATGGGCCGTGAAGTAATAAAAGCTGTAGCAAATGCTAGTGACATGACTCTTTTTGGTGCCATAGACCGCCAACCTGAATATCTTGGTAAAGATGCTGGCGAATTGTGTGGTTGTGGAGAACTAGAAGTGCCAGTGATTGATGATTTACAGGGAATGTTAGTCATGGCCACCCAGGAAAAGCAAGCACCAGTAATGGTTGATTTTACTCACCCAGATAGTGTTTATGAAAATGTTCGTTCCGCTATTGCTTATGGTGTCAGACCAGTGGTAGGAACTACAGGTCTCAGTCCAGAACAAATTCAGGACTTAGCAGAATTTGCAGAAAAAGCCAGTATTGGTACACTAATAATTCCTAATTTCTCCATTGGTATGGTTTTGCTCCAACAAGCAGCGATCACCGCTTCCCAGCATTTCGATCATGTAGAAATTATTGAGTTACATCACAATCAAAAAGCTGATGCTCCTAGTGGTACTGCAATTAAAACTGCAGAAATGTTATCAGAGCTAGGAAAAACTTACAATGTACCTAATGTTGAAGAAACAGAAAAAATAGAAGGGGCCAGAGGTTGTTTAGCAGAGGAAGGAATTCGGATTCATAGTGTACGTTTACCTGGTTTAATTGCTCATCAAGAAGTAATATTCGGTGGGCCTGGTCAAATTTATACCTTACGACATGACACAACAGATAGGTCTTGCTATATGCCTGGAGTTTTATTGGCCATTCGTAAAATCCAATCTTTAACCAAACTAATCTATGGTTTAGAAAAGCTACTTTAGACTAAGAACTACTGCGTCTACTACGTCTACTTTGGCGAGAACGAGTGGAGATATCGTATTCTAAAACTGCACCTATGCCAAACAAAATTGCAGTAAATACAAAAAATACCTCTAATAAACCCCCACTTTCATAATCTCCTTCAATGCGGGAATCTGACCACTTAAAATACATATCAGCAATGTAAAGTGAAAATGTAGCAGCAGCAATCATCCGCCAAGACTGAGAAAAACGTCCACCCCAAAAAGCTAGAAGTAAAGCAGTAGCAATAATTAGTAAAAATACATCGGCAATGATATAAAACAAGTTTATGCTATAAGCAAATGGTTCTAACTTCTGATCTATACTTAGTACCCAAGACGGAGCCAAATTTGCCGATACTTCTTCTATATCTACCTCTTCTAAGACTGAAGTATCTGGACTAGATAATATACCAAAAAATGAAGGTTCAGCGACCCAAATAGCCAAAGCAACTCCTGCAACTGCTACTCCAGCTAAAACTCCCCACTGCCAAAATTCTAGATTTAGCCGTTTAGAAGTGACAGCCAATGTCATGCCCCAACCAATGAACAAGTAAGAAAAAGTGTAGAAAATATCTGCTAGTGAAACATCGGGGTCTAGTTCCCAAAGTAGTTCCCAACAACCAAAAACCACACCAGCAATAAAGTAGAATAATAATCCTAAACCAATGCCCATCCATACATTACGCCCACTAACCATTTGAGGGCTTTGCCAATTTCTAAAGCAAACTATAGAAGCTAATAAGTAAGCTCCCAGTTCAAATATGTAAGTACCAACAGAGTACCAAAAAGGTAATTCTTCCCCTGGTAAAGGTACACTAAACAGGAGAAAAAATAATAGGGCAAGTACACCCCAAATAAGACCAGTAATTACAATAGTCTGGGCTGAGAATAAAGACTTAGTAAGGGTAGATGATTTTTCTGAAGTGCTGCTCATAGGAATATTCTCATCAAGCTTAACTTTGGACACATATTTTATCTCCATTTTTCACCATTTTTAGTCTTGTTTTGAGATTTATCAAAGGTATTAAGGAGATAAAAATAGACTTACTTTTTTTTTGACCAATCAATATTCAAGAAATAGATTTTTTTTCATCAATCAAATTAATATTAATGAATTGAACCTACTACTAATCAAGATTGGACAAAATAAAATATTGATAGACTATTTGATTTTAAATGTTTTTTAAACATATAAATACAATCTGATGCCAAACTTATTATGTAGCAACATTTTATTTAATTTAGAACGACCAATATCAATTTTTAACCTAACTCCAGAAGTGATACTAGCAAACTTTTTCAATTACTTTATTGCCCATTGTTTACCTTCAGGAAATTGATTCAGCCAAGCCATAAACTGAGTTTTATCAGAACTAGACATAGATTCTAAGATTTCATCAATACCTTCAGCAAAATTGGAATTACCAAAATATTCTTCACCTAAATGATGGACTTCTTGCAGTAAAGTATATAGATGAACTTCCCGCCAGGAAGGTAGTGGTAATTTTTTCACAGGATCGACAGTTAACAAAGCTTTAGTTGCATCAGAGGAATCAGTATTAGGAAAGTTTCTTTTCTGAAGAAGTTTGGTAAAATCCTTGTGAAAGGACTTGGCCTGTCGATTACCTAATAAATCTTCTACATCAAAGTAAACAGCTTGTACTAGCAGTAAACAACCCTGAATAAAGGAAGGAGTAATGGTGTCCTCATCTTTTGAGTCTTCATTACTAAGTTGCTCTAAGCGGATTTTTCCCCAAACACTATATCGATCAGCTTCCTCAAGTAAAACACAAGCTTTACCACGATTATCTGTTAAATCTCGCCAGAAGGATCTAGCTTCTTCAGCTTGCTCGGCCTTAAAAAGACTGATTAAGCGAAAAGTTTGCCCTTGATAACTAAGAATAGGGATCTGTTGATCCTTTTTTGGGTGTTGAATACTTGTAATTTCAACATCTTGCCTTTTCAGAATAAACATGACACTTTAGATTAGACTCCCATAATCACCTGGGGTACTATTGGTGTAATTGTAATCTGTTTTATATTTGCTAACATTTGTTTACAAATACTTCCTGTTTCTAGCTAGAAGTGTCGGCACCACCTAGTCCACAGGGTTTAACTGTCACACCTGACCACCAATAAAAAACACGATCTGACAAAGATAGAAATTTTTTTCCCTAGTTAGAATAAGTTTTATCAGCTTTCAAAGAATTTAGTAGATTCTTACCAATAATTTAATTAATGAATCCTCTCACATAGATTTAATTTTATATATATAATAACTATGATTTTCTATAAAAATACTACAGGTATTTTAGTAAGCACAGCTTTAAGCTATACTTCGCACGGATACAACTTGTGATTTTTCAATCTATAAATGGTAGTGGTAAATAAGTAATAATTTTTACAGCTTACCTCCTGACCATGGAAAGGATGTACTAATAAATATCCTTACATATTTATCACTATCCTATAAATAATATAACTCCCTCAAGCAAAAGCTAAAATTGTGGACTTATAAAGTATAGATATATTAAGTTAGTATGAGAGACTTACCATACTTTATCGGTAGTGTAATATTTAAGAATTATCTCACCCCTTCCCTGATTACCGTGTGTGAAATTTTTCCATCACCAGACATTGTATATTTTTACAGATTTTCTCTTATATAGCGCTGTGCGCAGCTCATCTGGCAACAGCTCCGGAAGGCAACAGGGGGAATAAATTGCTGATAATATAAGACTTTTAGCTATTTTGCCCCTCCTGCAATTTGTAAATATACCAGCGCTCATTGCTATACAATTACAATACTGGATTTACAAGTTTTCAAGTATCTTGCTCCTAAATATATTAATAACTGTCTAGATCAAATTTCTTAGAGGAAATAAGGCCATAATTCATCTGAAACTGCTCTACTGAAATTTTTGTGTGGGCTTCTTCGAGAACAAGCTATAAGTATTTTTACCTCAATGGAACATACATAATAAATTCTACTCTCAGCACGAGTGTATTCTGCCCGATCCTCATAATCAAAATAATAGCGATCGCCGGATTTAGTATTTCTAGTCCATTTACTCTCAACACACTTGTACTTAATTAATCTAAATATCAAATAATCTAAATATCAAAGATCGACTTGCCTATTTGGAGATTTGCCAAGTAGAATAATAAAGAGTAATCTCAATCTCATAGTTTAAAATTGGGTGCGTAACTCAGTTGGATAGAGTAGCGACCTTCTAAGTCGCGAGCCGCAGGTTCGAATCCTGCCGCACCCGTAGATACTAAATTTAAAAAGTTCCTAGATACAGCAAGTGTTTGAGGCTTTCTCTAAAAATGATCAAACATAATTTTCATCCTACATTCCGCGGAAGGTAGTGGCGTGACACACCTTAAATGGTGGATTAGATGGGGGGTGTGGGGAGTGTGGGGAGTGTGGGGGGTGTGGGGAGTGTGGGGAGATCAAGACACCTAGAAACAAAAATCTATTACACAGTTTTAGGCGTGTCACGCCAGTAGTAGGGAATAGGGAATTGGGAATAACTGCTGTTTAACCCCTTGAATATTGGGTTTAATACTTCACACTTCACCTGGAGTACGCCAATTGTCATAGATATTTAATGGCCATGATAATTACCCAGATTTCTATGATTAGTTTCACGATAATTTTTGCTCGTCAAAACTCTCGGAGAAGCTCTAAATATTGAGATGACACAAATTATGTAGATATGAGAATTTAAGCAGCAGTGCTATATTGCAGTTCAAAGTTTGCTGAGGACATTTTCAAATTCTTATACCAAGCGTGAAAAAAGAATGTTACGAATAATAAGTGCGATAGAATTCAGTTCCGCTGAGGCGAACAAAAGATTTTACCGAAAAATTGTGGGTATGCGCCTCCCCCTTTAAGGGGATAATAAAGAAAAATTTTCATCTCTTTGTCAATCCTCTTCTTTTCAAGGAGAGGTAATTATTCATTATTCATTGTTGAAAGGAGATGTCCCTTTGACGAAAAAGATAATTTATATCATGTCCGGATAATTAGTGATCAAAAAACTTTCTCCTCTTTCTCCTCTTCCTTCTTCTTCCCTGCTGACTCGGTCCTCCTGTTCGTCCCCAATCTGACGGTTTTCCCACCTGACTTCTAATAAATAGCCTAGTTATTTGTAGCAAACATTTATCAGATTAGTATTATACCTCAATCATAGAAATAATTTGGCTTTTGACCTTTAATATTAGACTTTTGGTTTGTACTATAAAACTGTGCTCAAGCACTAATTTCATATAAACTGTGGATTGATTAATACCACTAGGAGAACATCGTAAATAAAAATGGAAATAGGTCAGAAAGTAAAAGTAAAAGGTATTAGACAAAAGCCTATACCACCCGCAGCTATAGTTAACCAACTGAAGAAAAATCCAATTGGTACAATAAAAGAATTCAAAATGGTAGATGGTAGTGGAATTGGCTTTTGGGTAGAATTTGAAGAAAACATAGGTACTTGGTTTTTTGAAGAGGAACTAATACCTGTCTCTTAAGAGATTCTATAGCAGAAGACAGAAGGCAAAAGGCAGAAGGCAGAAGGCAGAAGAAAAAATCTGGCGTTGTCTGAGTTTTCAGCTTTTGATATGTCTTCTCCTTTCCTTCGACTGCTATAAAAGTAGAGCATTAGGGATAATACTGATAGAGGATAAAAAAAGTATTATTTTTAGTATAAGTTCCTATCATAAGTTACTTATCCCTATGAAAACGGGAGCAAGATGCTCCCACTGGCTATACCTTGGCCAAAATAATTAGAATGGGAGCAAGATGCTCCCACTGGTTATACCATTACAATGCATCGGTAGAACCTTTCAACTCACAAACCATTCCAGAACAAGCGGGGTCTTGAGGTCCCATCTCTGGTAATTCACTCGCTAACACATAAGCATTCATCAACTCTGAAAAATTATCGGACTTGCGACGACGCAATACATCTTCTTGCATTTTTTCATATTCCTCCTCAGATATATGTTCAAATGGCAACCGGGGAAATGGTGCATCAAACCGCGCCAACAATGCTGAGGAAATATAACCTTCATCATCGCGAATTGCTTCATAAATGCGTTTGCCCAAAGGTTCGATTTCTGCCTCCGTTAATAAAATGGTACTGCTGCTGTTGTGAGTTGTCCAATGTTGTTGTACTCCCATGTAAAAGTCAAACATCGCAGTAGCGCTGAACTTCTCAATGGCAATTTCTTCAACTCCAGGTAAATCTATCCAAGATACCTGTACTGGAATTTCTACTAACCATTCTTTAGCGCGATCGTCAAAAGGATCGTTCAGTAAATTTCCATTTTCATCTTTGCTTGACTGTCCTGGAATCACGGAATAACCATAGTCAAGACAAGCTAATGCTACGGGGTCGTTTTTGGCAAAAGTAATTCGTCGTACCCAGCGCAACCCAAAAGGTGGGTGCCAACCGGGAGCTGCATTTGTTAATAGAGATTTGGTATTATGTGACTTCAAAGCACCTTGCCAATACCAGGAGTCGTTATCATCTATACCCTCAATGGCAAAATCGTAAGAGTAGTCACACACTGCTCCAATATTAACAGACTCAATTTTGTATGGTGAAAAACTGAATATGCGCTTAGGTGGAAGTAGGGGTTGTTCCTGACATTTGATACTCTGTTGATTGAGATCATCTAAAGCGTCAGCATTAGACAACATTGGACTCAGACATAATCCCCACATATCCTTCTGTTGTGATTGCAAGTTCTCACCTTTAGTATTCTGATATATGCTGAAACAGAGTCCGATCGCTTCTCCTATTTGTTGTAGGTTGCTAATAAAATCAGAGCTAGCTGAATCTATGGATAGTTTTCCATCCTTACGCACACATCCATCAGTATCTATCAGACCACAGAAAAATGATAGCAAGGTAGCTCGTGAGGAACGACGTAAACTCACAGGTATCCGGTCTAAGTCTTTACTTTTCTCAGTTTTTGCAAGTTGGTTTAGGTGTAACCAGTCAAATAACTGTCGAGAAGCAAAGGACAATTCAAAACGACCGTTACCAAGGTCATTTATATTGCCTGCGATGCCAAATAATTTTTTGCCCTTTTCTTGGAGGCGATGCAAAATATCAAGTCTACTATGAGAAAAATGAATTCGATATTTATTCTCAGGACTTACGCAAATTGACTTTTCAACCACCATTTGTAGGGGCGAATGGCATTCGCCCTCCCTATATGTAGAGTCTCTGCGTAAGTCCTGATTCTGAGAAATGCAACCATTCCCAAACAAACAACCTAAAAAGTAAGCTAGGTCTGAAGTCATAGTTGCAGGAGTCACGATTTCTTTGGTTAATACACCACGGTTATGACCTAATGTTTGAGAATGTTTTACCCTGGTATAATTTTCTAACTGCAAGGGTATTAGTAAGGCATTTTCTTGTTTTTGATATTCACCAATACTGTAGTCAAGCAACATTCCTGGTTGAAGATCGCAAGCATATACCCACTTACCTTCGACGCTCATCCGATGGTTGGGAGTCATGCGTAATGTCCGACCATTAGCTAGTTTGATTTCTACAAGTTCCAGTGGTTGATTAGCGATCGCTGTGGATGCTCCTATTCCATTGCGAACGGTTAATTCTAATCCTACTGTTTCTCCACTACCAGGTGCTACTATTTCATCTGCATAGAGTAAACCTTGGTTAAATATTCTCAATGCTGTTTTGTCAAGACAACCGGAAGGTTGAACTGTTGTACAACGGTTTGGACGTTTGAGGTTGTGGCGATCGCAATATTCCCACACTACCTGATGGACTATTTCGCGCCAACGACTTAAATATTCTGCTTCCTGTTGTTTAAACTCTAGACCTTGAGCGGTTGTTGGACGACCTGCTTGCCACCAACGCAACCATTCAATGCCAAAAGCTTTTACACAAAAGTCAAATAAACCTGTAAAAGATACTCCCACAATTGGGTCTAATTCTCGACTATAACGATAGCGAGGTTCGACGAATTTATGGTTAAGTAAGGTTGCCACAGAAAGGGCGCCAGCAGTAAAAGCTTCCTCCTGTTCTTTATGATTATTTGGGTCAATTTGATTCAGATGAATTTCTGACAAATTGCAGTGGAAGTTTGAGCCAATAATTTCCAATTTTTTTGTTATCCTAAAGGCTTTTTATCCTCTAGTTCTACAGATTCATTTCCCTGTAGTTCCGAGTACATTTTCTACAAGTGAATGAAAGTAAAAAAGAATTTCTTTGCGATTAGTTTGATATCCAAGAAGAGCTTTACTTACTGTTCTTTCATCTTTAATGCCAAATTCTTTTTCAATTTGGTCATAAAATGGTCTAAGAACTGATATGATTTTATTGACTTTACAACTTAGGATAGATTGAGCATGGTTTTTAGCAAAATCTAAAGCTAACTTTTGGATTAGGAAAGATTTATCGCCAGAGATTTTCGAGAACTTAGCAGTATTTGAGCAACTATAAGAGCAATATTTTTGAGGTTTATTCTTTCTAAACAGAACCTCAAACTCTTTTCCACAATGGTGACAGGTAACAAAAACTTGATACTGTCTAAGCAAGTTATAAGCTTTCAACCGTTCATTTTGTTTCTGTACCTTTGCACTGTTTCTTCTACCCTCCAACCATTTACTTTTATACTCTGAATCTTTCATCCTAGATTTTGCTTTAGCAGAAATTTTAGCTCTAGTGATATTGGAAACCTTGGCTCCATAACGTGAGTTATTTTTACCTGAAGTATCCATACCCAAACCTTTCGCTATTTGTTTCCACTCTTGTTTTAGATGCTCATAAACCATTGGTGTAGAAGCAATTAACTGTCTCAAGTCTTTTTCTTGAATTATTTTAACTGTAACCCCGTAGTCTTTTTCAAAACACTTTATTCGGGGTAAATCAGTTTGATAATTAAAACCACCTTTTACCTCAACATAAGAGCCATCAGAAAGCATGAAATCAGGTTTGTATGATCCACCTGTAGATAGGTCGAAAATTTTGACTTCGTATTCCCAGTGGATTTCTTTGTAATCAAGGTATCTGGCATAAATATACTCTAAAGTTGACTTGAGATAGTGTCCTCTATAATGACCGCAATAGGTTCTTCCATTCATATCTTGTAGCCCGACACTCTTGGGGAATTTATATTCTCTATAATATCCTAAAATTTCAAAATAAAGTAACTATAAATATTACTTTTTTCTGAGTTATTACTAACATCAAAATAATCAATGTAATGATTTTTTGATTAATTTTAAGGATATGTTGTAGAGTTTCATTCCCTACTCTGTACGGTGCTAGAAGGTGTTATCCTCTCTAGTTACCACGGGATTGGCATCGCAGCTTTCCCCGTTTTTGCCGGGTGATTAACGTGAGGCAAAATCAACTACCACACGGGTTTAACCCTAATCTTGCTAACCGATGTTCGAGTTCATCATTACTAATATTTGGATAGTGTTCTTGAAACCATTTTTTGGCATTATCTTCTCCATAAGCTTTCAGGAAATCTCTCTTTATTTCTGGGGTTGAAACTAGATCGCGATTAGCACGAGCAACTGCTTCACCTGCCCACTGAATCGCACCTTCACCAGAATAAAACTGTTTTCTCACCGCCTCAACAGATTCTTCTAATGTTGGTTTGTGATGGAAAACATGGGTATGATTTGCCATTCGCAGAGCATCTCTTTCTGGATCAATTCCCCAGTTACCGTTTTCATCTTGTCGCCAGAGATTATCCTTCGCTACAGCAAAGAGGCGATCGCTACTATTTCCTTGCCTCATACCCGCACTGTTGGCCACTAAAACTCCTTCACAAACAAATTCATGGATACTGGCAACTTCAATATCATAAGTTGATGCTTCTCTCACATCCATCTCAACTTTTTTCACTTTTACTGGAATCAAATCTGTAGCATCAGCGACAAATTTCTTCACAGTAGGAGCAATCATTTGCTTTTGAGAGTTGTTCCAGTGATATTGATAAGTATTTACCAAAGGTCTAACCATTTCCTTTGGAAATCCATGATCTTTGAAACATTTAGGGCGATTTCGTTTTTGTACTGGAAACTGAGTAGAGTAACTCATCATTAGTTTTTCTACTGCTTCAAAAGCACTCTCACCTACAGTTACTAACTCACCTTCCGACTTTCCAGTTCGCTTGCGCACCGAACCACACAATCTCGTGGTAATTCCTAAAGATGCGTATAATGCTTGCACCTGTCGCAGAAAGTCTTGGTAAACTGAAGCTACCAGTACACCCTGAGAATGACAACCATCTGCGTCTGCTAAACCTGCTAAATAAGCTTGACGAATTTCTTTTGTTCCCATCAAAATACAGTCAGGAATCGTAATAGAAGTAAATGACTGTTTAAACTGTGAGAGATATTTATTCAGAATGCTGCTATTTAACTGAAGTTCATAAGCTGTGGTTTTACATTGTTCTGGGGTTCTCAGTGTATGTGTTTCCAAACCAAATTCTTGAGCAACATTAATCAGTCGTTCCAGAATTTCCGGACTATCCTGGTGGACTCGAAATATGACTCGCGTTCCATCTGAGGCAATCGATCCATCTCCATGCAAATATCCCAGAAAATAAGCAACTTCACTGGTAAGAGCGGGTACTGTTATTGATTTTGCACCATGGGAAGTGACGCCTTTCAACTCAGGGAGTTCGGTGGGAGTACCGGGTATTGCTTGAGGCACAAAAATCAGGCGATCACCCTCTTGCAAGTCTTTAGCTTTTATCATTTTATAGTTACCATACAAATCTTGCAGCACGGCAACTTTATGATCGGCAGTACATTCAAAATATCCGTCTTCTGTTTGAATTCGAGATAAAGACTGAGTACCCTGATCAAAGAAATTTGTTACAGGATAAAATCCTTTGCTGGTTAATACGCGATCGCCTATCCGAATTTTTTCAATAGATACTAACCCCGATGTTGTATGTACTAAGGAACCTTCTGGTAAACAGCGGCGAATATTTCCGGCGACAATTGTCACTGCTGCTTCATCAATTAACAAACAACACTCCACAGAATTTAATTGTCGCCCAACTGCTTGATTTAAAATATTCCCACAACGTTGATACAATTCTGGCAATTTTACCGGGTTCGCAACACCACCAAATCCTTTTAACTGTTCTCCCGCAGGTCTAACATCGCTCAAATCAATAATGACTTTGACTTCACCGGAAAATCGTTCATCGGTTGACAATTCTAACAAAGCTTGATACGAACCTACCCAACCTTGACGACTGTCTCCAACATAAATTTCTACCTGGTCTCCATCGAATTTTAGTTCTGTGAACTCCCGACGTAATTCAGCAGGAGTAGAACCAATTTCACCCCGCAATGTCAGATTTAATTGATTTCTAATTGGTGGCAGTTGATTTATATAATCTCCTTCCAATACTGCTCCGGTACCGCAACCCATCATTGCTAAGTCCATTAATAGACCAAAGGCACGCCAGTCCATTATATTTGTGGACGAACAATTATAGGCCCCTGAAAAATTTTGTGGTTGTGTAATCCATTCTGTGCCACCGACCCACAACCAACGGCCAGAGGACATGGCCTTTAGTTGACTTTGCATCCGATAGAGTAAGTCTGTTTCTTCGGGGGTCAGTTGGCCTAACTTTCTCAGGCCATTAATCGTGCGATCGCATACTTCTACCCAAGTCTCACGGCCATTTTCTGTTTTACGGCTATAAGTTCGATAGAATACTGGATTTGCTGTAGGTGCTGTTTCGGGAAATTCACCCTGATTTACTCTCTCTAGTTCTCGTACCATTTATAAAATAGAATTTTTGGGAAATTAAGTGACAGACTATGAGTGTAACCCGATTTTTTATATTTATATATAGTGTCAAATTTCACTTCAGCCTCTATATCTTGTGCTAGCTATATGTATATCCGATATACATCCAAAAAAGACTGTAGGTAAATTCTATGGAATATCCCTATTAGTCTTGCCTGGGAAGGCATCTAAAATATTTCAACTTTTTTTAACTAATTATCAGAAATTCTATACTGGGCAACAATGGGTCTTGAATGACTCCTACTCCTTGGAAGTCCCACCTTTTTAATATTGTTTTTAACTGAGTAGTTGGAATAGATTCAATGGCGAAGCGATCGCTCAAGTCTGGAGCGTGGGTATTGAGGTAGCTGTGGGCGTCAAAGTCTTCTTGAAATAGTAATAAAAATTTTACGGCCTCATCTGGATTTGGATTGGCACTAATATAACTACCATCAACTTTAGAACGAAGTAGATAATAAATTTGGGATAGCATGGTAAATTTGTGATTTGAGATACTAAAATACTAAAATTTTTATAGCACTACGCAAATAGAGCAAGGATATTCATAGATACTCAAACTCAGTTAGGGATTACTTATAACTTATCGCTATATAACTAATTTTTGGAGATAGCAAATGAAAGAAGAGTCGCAAACTGAGTTTTCTGTAATCAAACTGAAAAATACAAAGCAAAAATCTATTTATGGGTTAATTTATGCAGTGATTTGGGGGCTGATTTGGGGGCTGGTTTTAGGGGATATTATTGGGGTGTTATATATAACGTCTTTATTGGATCTATACCAAAATGATCAAGAGATATCTGTGTTGCTAATCAAGGGGCTATGGGGAGGACTGATTTATGGCTGTGTTTATGGGAGCATTTTTGGTTTGATCGCGGGGTTAATTTTTGGATTGATTCGTGGAGTAGATAGTGCCTTAAGTAAATCAGAAATTAAGACAAAAATAACTACAAATAAAACCATGAGTTTTGCAAAAAAAATAGCTATTTTTAGTGTATTTATATTTTTTTTAGGTATTTTTATGATAGCTCCCTTAAATGGTGTTTTGATGATATCTCCTAAGTTCAATAATGTAATTACTACGATTTACTATGTAATGATGATTTATAGTGGAGTTACACTAATTTTAATTATATTAGTATTTTCAAACTTGAAAAAAGACTTGATAAAACGCTTCAGTATACAGACGGCACTATATTTAACTCGTGGCATTGTCAGAAAAGAAAATGATTGAAAGAATGATAAGCACATACAGTTCAAGTTACCTATACAACTAATTTGCGGAGGTAGCAAATGCAAGAAAAGTTGCAAACTGAATTTTATGTAATCAAACTAGAAAATAAAAAGCAAAAATTTGTTTATGGGTTAATTTATGCAGTGATTTGGACACTCATTTGGGTACTGGTTTAGGGTATGTTAAAGGTCAACCTGTCGCGGGCAAGATGCCAACGCTACAAACAAAAACGAGTTGTGGAATTACTTCAGCAAAGTCTAAATTATTATTCGGTAATTTCTAGAAATACAGCAGATTTCTAGCATTAAAAAGTACAGATATTAACAATTAAATCTTCTCAGTGCGGGCATCTTGCCCGCGATAATTGTACTTCACCCTTGGTGGAATCCGCTGTATCTACTTCAGATTTTCCAACTTAATCCTTGGGTCTACAGTTTTCAACAATAAATCTGCCAATAAATTACCAATAATTAACATCAAAGCACCCATCATTAAACTTGCCATAACTAAATATAAATCCTGATTTCTTACCGCCTCTAAAATCAAAGTTCCTAAACCAGGCCAATTAAAGAAATATTCAGCAATAAACGAACCACCTAATAAACTGGCAAATTCAAATCCTAATAATGTGATTAAAGGGTTAATGGCATTTCTCAAGGCATGAACATAAATGACTCGATTCTCCGGAAGACCTTTAGCTCTTGCAGTTTGAATATAATTTTGTCGCAAAACATCTAATAATTGCCCCCGCATTAACCTCTGTAAACCAGCAAAACTGGTAATGCTTAAAGCAACAGTTGGCAAAATTATATGCCAACCCATATCTAAAATTTTACCTACAAAAGATAGTTCATCATAATCAATACTTTGCATTCCTCCCACTGGTAATAAAGGAGAAAGATTTTGAGCTAAAAATAATAATAATAGAGCAGTAATAAAACTAGGAAAACCTTGACCAGTGTAACTAATTAATTGAAGAAAACGGTCTAAAAAACGATTTTGATTAACTCCAGCAATAATACCAAGAGGAATAGCGATCGCCCAGGTCATTATTAAGGAAGAAATTGACAAAACTAAGGTTGCAGGTATTCGTTCCCATAATAGATCGGCCACTGGTTGTTGAAAGACAAAACTCCTACCAAAATTGCCACTGGTAATAATTTGTGTTAGCCAACGTAAATATTGTTCTAAGGGCGACTTATCCAAACCAAATTGTTGCTCAAGTTGTTTAATAGTATCTTGAGAAATTTGAGGATTTTGACTTAAAGTATCTATATAACTGCCTGGAGCTAACTGAATTATGGCAAAACACAGAGCAGATGCGAGAAATAAAGTCAAAATTGCTTGTAATAATCTCTTTAAAACATAAGCAAAAGTTTCACTGGCAATTAATTGTTTTAGTTTACTATACTTCAATTTTTTATCCATTAACTTGCAGAAGGAAGAAGGAAGAAAGCTTTAGTTATCTATGGAAAAAGCCATTTATATTCGGATAATTACTGATCATCAAGTTTTTGTTTGTAGTTTTGCTTTAGCCCTTAAAATACTTATTTTTATCCACTAACTTAATGCAATTTATAGCATAAGGAAGAAAGCTTTAGTTATCTATGGAAAAAGCCATTTATATTCGGATAATTACCGATCGGGACTTACACAAATTCACTTTGAAAATGCCATATGTAGGGGCGAATGCCATTCGCCCTCCGCAAAGCTCCGAATTCCACCCTCACTTGATTTAGTGTCCGTGCGTAAGTCCTGTGATAATAAAGTTTTTGTTTGTAGTTTTGCTCTAGCCCTTACAATCATTATAGTAGACTCCACTAAGCGTGAGGTACACTCCTAAGTGTGCAAGATGCCTACTCTACTGTTAAAGGAAAAATCTAAGGTTGTCTAAGTTTTACCGAATAATTAATAATTAATAATTAATAATTAAATAATTCGCGCCTTGAAGCCTCCCCTTGGATAGGGGAAAAAGCGGTCGTTAGCGTAGCTTCCCGTAGGGTGGGATGGCGAGGTCTCGGAGCCATATCCAATCGACTCCTGTGAAGAAATAATATTTCCTTATATTCAATCAAGAGCGGTTAAAACCCGAGGTAATTATCAATTATCCATTATCAATTATCAATTAATGAAAGCGCTTTTGCTAAATAACCAAAACCTCGTAGGGGGCGAATGCCATTGTAGGGGGCGAATGGCATTCGCCCCTACTATATTGCTCTTATTCTATAGTCAATTAACGGAAATTATACTTAGCTTCTGACTCCTAATTTTCAATTAATATTCAATCAAACTAACAATTGGCACTTCAGACAACTTCTGACGGCCACCCAAATCTTTTAACTCAATAACAAAGCCAAAACCCACTAATTCACAGTTAGCTTTTTCAATTAATTGAGCTGTAGCTGCTGCCGTACCACCTGTAGCTAATAAATCATCAATTACTAAAACTCTACTACCTGACACCATGGCATCTTTGTGCATTTCCAGCGTATCTTGGCCATACTCTAAATCGTAAGTGACTGAATATACTGCTGCTGGTAATTTTCCCGGTTTGCGCACTGGTACAAAACCTACATTCAACTTATAGGCCAAAGGGGTACCAAAAATAAAACCCCGGGATTCCATACCCACTATATAGTTTGGTTTAAATTCTGTACATTTTTCTGCCAAAATGTCAATAGTATAACGTAGACCTTCTGGGTCACTGAGAAGGGTAGTAATATCTCGAAATAAAATTCCTGGTTTGGGAAAGTTGGGAATTTCGCGAATTAAATTTTTTAGATCCATAGATTTTAGTTAAAAGTTAAAAATAGCAAGTCAAAAGTCAAAAGTTATAAGACTTAGATAAATTCAAAAAAATTCCTCAGTAGGAAAAGTCTGGTGTAGGGGCGTTAACGATAGTATATGATTTTATATTTTGCGTAAGTCTTGATTAATGATTCTAATTTAGACTTACTATAAAATTTATAGTTGGGTGTTATTCTTTCATCATAATTAATATTATTTAGGGCTTGCTGATTAAATCTAAAAGTATTTACAGATAAAGGTTTTAGCCTTTTTAAGTATCAAAAAGTGGGAGGTTTTAGGTGGTAATGGTTCAATTAGGAGCGGATTTTGGTCAAGAGTTGAGCAGAAAAATCAAGGGACGATTCTTCCTACTATCTCCTCTATAATTCCCCGTTCCTCCTGACTCCTGACTCCTAACTTCCCCTCCTGGGAGGGGCTAGAGGTGGGTTGACTCCTCCCCTTACCAAAAGACTTCCATAAGCAAACCCTATTTAGTTGTATTGACATTTTTACCAAAATAGTATAACGAAATATTGAATATTGGCAATAAATAAAGTAATGGAATTGAAAACTGCCCCCAGTCCATCCACACCATTAATATTGAATAATTTACCAGATATACCTCTCCCTGATAATGGGTGTCCTCGTAGAACTAAAACGCAAATTGATTTAATTCTTTTGGCAGTTGAAGCTTTGCAACTTGGAGGAGCTGAAGTGATGTTAAAAGTTGTCAAAGACCTAGAGCTACAAGGGATTATTCCAAATCGGGTTTCTTTGTGGCGACTGCGTAGTACAAATCCCCTACGTCTGAATAGTCAGCGCCGTCCCTTGACATTGAATGAGGCCAAAGCTTTAGTGATTATTACTGGTCATTTGGCCAAACGTTTAACTGTTCCGATTCGGAAACTTTTGTTTGACTATCAGCAGTTACATCAAAAACAGTTACCTATAGAAAATCATTTACAATTATCTTTTTATTTAGAACAGTTTAGAGCGCACTTTCGCAGTCGTATGAACCCCAGGCGGTCTGGTGTAATGGCCTACAATTCAGAGGAAAAGTTAAATCAACTAGGATTAGAGTTATTGGGTAAGTTATTATTCTGTACTGGTACAACGGGTATGCAAAGGTTTTGGATTAGTCTGTTTGATGGAGAAGTTAGTTAAAAGGGGGAACAGGGAACAGCGGTGTGACCCCGCGTTAGCCATAGACTCAAGGGAACGCGCACTCCTGAGAGGGAAAAGAGAACAGGGAACATGGAGAAAGATGAGAATTGATTTGATTTTTGATTTTTGGAGATGTTTATTCAATTGAGAATATGCAGTTGAAAATGAGAAAACAATGACACAAGTAATCAATGATTTCATTGATTCACTTAAGTTGAAAAACAAAAATTCAGTTGAAAAATCTGAAAATTAAACTTAAGAGGAAAATAGTTTATAAGCTGGCTGTTTTCCTCTCACCGTTAAATCAAAGATTATAACGGGAGTCCCCAACAGCTATTTTAAGATGGAGCAGGAGTCCAATGACGATTCAACGTCAGTACAGTTTGCCTAACTGTAAATTGGTTTTACAAGGTTTGAGTGAAACTGGAAGTCCTAATTTAAGTCAAGGACAGGTATTATCTATTTTGACCAATGCTGAATGTCATATTCAAGGCCAAGAGCCATCATTAACTGGGGGACGAGATTTTTTTGAAAGCTTGGTAAGACAGGTGAGTAGTTATGCCCAAGAATTTCTCAGTGGAATATCTTTGCCTAGACACCAAAGTGAAAGTCAAGAGTTGGTTCATTTACAGAAAATAGATACTAATCTACACAGATTGACGGTTTTTGACGGCAATTTTCAAGAGCAAAAACCTGGAAGAGTTGTTGATTTAAACACAGTCCAACTATTTGATTTGGTAGAGGCGGTGGACCAGTTTTTTGCTGATTCTTTGACTTTACCTGGTTTCTCTCTGGCAGTAAGACCTGTGTCTCGAAAAGATGCAAAATTAGGAGAACCTGTAGCTCAGAAGGTTATACCTGCTGCTGTGGGAATGTCTGGTTTGGCATTAGCTAGCTTGGCCTTATTCTTTGTCCCTATTCCAGAAGTACAACGTCCTAAAGATCCTCAACCACAGTCAAATGAAAGTATCGATAATTTAGAGGCATCTCCTAACAGTACTTCAGAACCTGGTTTTAATCCTACCCCCAGACCTGAAGGTTTGGACTCATCACCGGATGCCACTATTAATTCATCAGATGAAGTGGATGGGGTAGATACTTCTGAGGAGACGCTGACTGAAGAAAATTCAGAGACATCTTTGACTACCAGTTCCAAAATTACTGACCAAGCAGAGATTGAACGATTAGAGAATTTACTTTTGGAAAAAATTAATAACGCTTGGACAATAGGAATTAATGAAGCTTTGGTTTATCGTGTGACAGTAGCTTCAGATGGTTCTATAATTGGGTATAAACCCATAAATCCAGCAGCTGCTGATGAGGTAGATAAAATTCCTCTGCCAGATTTGCTAAATAAGCAAGCATTAGGTGAGGAGAATAATCAATCTATAGTTGAGTTTAAGGTATTGTTTCAAGAAAATGGTTTATTGGAAGTAGAGCCTTGGTAGATAAAAGTTAGGTGGTGGTGCATAGTAATGGTAGAGAGAGTGTGGGGAGTGTGGAGAGTGTTGGAAGTGTTGGAAGTGTTGGAAGTGTTGGAAGTGTTGGAAGAAATTAAAAAATATATATCTTTGCCATTACCCGAGCAGGACAACCCAAAGTTATTCTTCAAACTCCGTCCGGTATATTATCTTAATTTATCAAATTCAATTTTTGAGATAGTATCAAATCAGAATAATCATCTAATGGAAAAACCGTGAGTAAATCTTCTCCCGACCGGACTCCTAATACGAGGTCTCCGGGAATGGGTTTGTTAATACTATCCTTAATATTTCGATTTTTGCTGCTGATGGTAACTAGCGGTTTTTCCTGGGTTTTGGGAATGGCGATCGCTTTTCAATATCCTTCTACTTCCCAAGATATACCCATCTCAGAAAAATTACTCCGTGGTGCTAGAAGTATAGTATCTCAGAAGAAGTTACCTCCATCCTCAAGGTATACTCCCCCATCTACCCCAGAAATTATTACGCCTCAAGTTGAACTGACTGAGGCACAAAGAAAGGAATTACAAACAGAGCTTCAACAGTTACAAACACAGTTAAATAGTTTAATTAGTCGTACCAGGAATTTAGAAAATCAACTGGGTGTGAGAAAATCGGATGGAAATTTAGAGGCAAGATTGGACCTAATAGCTCAACAGTTAGCTTTGCCTATATCTGCTCGTAAGAATAAACAAGTAATAAATAAGCCTTCTCCGCCAGTTTTTAGTGAAAATACAATGATGGTTACTCTTCCTAGTGATGTTTTGTTTGAGTCTGGTAGTAATACAATTCGTTCTGAGGGAAGGTCAATTTTAGATAATTTAATTGGTGAATTGAAAAATTATCCAGAAATGACAATTAGTGTTTCTGGTCATACTGATAATCGAGGTAAAGTTAAGGTCAATCAGGAAAAATCATTTTTGCAGGCAGAAAAAGTGACAGAATATTTCTCAAAAAATATGGGCGATCGCTACCGTTTTTTGGTTATTGGTTATGGAGAATCTAGTCCTATAGTTGAAAATAATTCTAAAACTAATCGGCAACGTAATCGTCGAATTGAGGTGAAAATTCATCAAAAATAAGGAAGAAGGAAGAAGGAAGAAGGGAGATGGAAGAAGGAAGAAGGAAGAAGGAAGAAGGAAGAAGGAAGAAGGAAGAAGGAAGAAGGGAGATGGAAGAGGGAAGAGGGAAAAATCTGGAGAGTGTCTGAGTTTTACAGCGCTTTTCAAATTGATCGGGACTTACGCAGATTCATCTTAAAAACGCCATATGTAGTGGCGAATGGGATTCGCCCACTGGATTTAGTGTCTGTGGGTAAGTCCTGTGTATCTTGTTTATACCCCCTTATATAGAATCCGGGTAATTAGTTATCGTATTACTGAGGAGTAAGGAGTAACGAGTAAGGAGTAAGGAGTAACGAGTAAGGAGTAAGGAGTAACGAGTAATATCAAATTCAGTTGAATACTTAATTGTATTGTTGGGGGAGATGGGGAGATGGGGAGATGGGGAGATTGAATAATGAACATATACTATATAACCGGATTCTATATTATTGCTGGTCTGAGAGTTTCTTATTTTGAGCCACTACAACTAACTTCTGAGGAAGAAATTTCCTGCTATTTAAGGATGGAGTATTTGTCAAAGTTGCAAACTGACCGCCACTGTCGAAACCTACTTCGCTACCATTGGGATTATAAAACAAATTACCATTGTTACTATTGTAGACGATCGCTGCATCAGACGTTGCTGCTTCTCCATCGTTAATAACTGTAGCAAACTCATTAGCAATACTGAACCCAGTTCCTGAGTCACTATTAATAGCAGTAAAAGTGCTGAGGTCTAGGAGAATAATGTCTCCCTGTGTTTGGGAAAAATCTGTAATTTGGTCTATACCAACATCCTCTGACTGAAATTCCTGATTAGTATTAAAGATAAAACGGTCGATACTGCCACCGCCTAATAGTGTATCATTGCCAGGACCACCGTTGAGGCGATTTGCTACGCAACGCTTACGCGAACGCGACCAATACCTCCTTCTAAAGTATCATCACCAGATCCTCCTAATAAAATATCATTACCAGGGCGACCTATCAACAAGTCGTTACCAGATTTTCCGAAAAGCTTGTCGTTACCACGAGCTCAATTAATAGTATCGTTACCAGCAGCACCCACTAAAGTATTATCATTTCTATCTCCTCTAATAGTTTCACCGGGTGTTGAGGAACTATTTATAATTTCATCAATGAAGCTAGCATAAGCTGAAACCCTTGTATCAACACTGTATTCTCCGAAGTTGGAATTACCATCAATCTGATCCACATCTATACCATCGGTAGATGAAGAAAAACCATAGGATGTGATGCCAGCTATTTGGCCATTAATAAAGGCCGGACCCCCAGAATCTCCTTGTGTAGAATTAGCCTCTAGATCCACTCCCAACTGATTCAATCCGTATTGAAGCCCAAAAACATCCCTCCCTGGTTCCCCATTATCAAAGTCGAAGGCAAGCTGTGTACCTTCTATGATTGTTGACCTCTGTTCGGGAGGATGTCAATTGTTGACGAGTGCCATCAACTAATTCAAAGGAGACTATATAATCATTGGGGTTAGGATTTAAGTTAGCTGAATCATCCTGATTATTAAAGCAGTGGGCAGCGGTCAGAATATGAAAACCATCACCAGCTAGTAGAGACCCCGTACAAGTCTCTCCAGTAACGGTATTTTCAAATTCAACAACTCCAGTAAATTGATCCGAGGGGGCTATAAATCTCGTATCGTTGGGGTCATTGCTAGAAACTGCTACCATTATTTTCTCCTAAAATATTACAAAGATGAAACTTTGTGGACTATCTGCCTATTTATAGATGCGTAGTGCGATATATTGTTCCTTTGATCGTTATACAATGTTTAAGGGCAAATGGCCATTTGCCCCACAATACTGATGCTAGAGGATATAAAAAAAAGAGAGGGTTGTTCAGCAATTAACAATGAACAATTAATAATTAATAATTATCCCTTCTTAAAAGAAAGGGATTGACTAAAAGGAAAATTTTTGATTTATCCCCTTAAAAGGGGAGGCTTCAAACCTGAATTGTTGAATGAATAATTAATTGACTATCAACTCTTAATTATTAATTATTCATTATTCATTATTAATTATTCGGTAAAGCCTCTTGCTTCAGAACTGATAACTGAAATGACCTTAATACTACTGCATCAACACAGTTTGCTCAGTATTATCAGATTCAGTATTATCAATTTCAAAGCGATCAGCATTAGGTAGCTCTCTCTCTACCCTCCGTAACTCTGGAGTACGATAGGCAACTAATACTGCCCCAATATTCAATAGACCCATTAATACAAATAATAAAGCCATTCCCCGGCCATCTCCAACTCCAATAATTCTTCCTACGCTACTTGCTAACATTCCATTTTCACTCATCAACGGCTTAAACATAAACTCCACTAAAGGCGCTGCGCTTAAATGAGTAATTACTAATAAAGACTTTTCCATCATATTTTGCAAAGCAAAAACTCGTCCTTGTAAATCTTGAGGTACTTTCTGTTGCCAAATAGTATGATTCAAACTAACAATAACTGCCCTAGAAAATAAATAGCCAAAACCACCAATTGCAGCTAATACTACCGCAGTTTTAAATCCTCCTAAACATAGACATAACCCCTGGAGAAATGTAAAAATTAAAATTCCCTCTATTCGACGCTTAGTACCTCCCCATAAACTTACTGCGACACTACCTAGCAACATTCCAATGCCACTAACAGACATTACTATTCCTAATTCTTTTTCAGAGGCAAAACTTAATACCATTGGCAAGAATAAAACTTGCAATATTCCTGCACTTAGGTAAATAACACCAAAGAATATAGTCAACTTCCGTAAACCAGAACGTATCACTACATAATTCCAACCTGAAATAACTTCCTGCCATAACTCTTCGATACTTACTCTACGTCTGGTAATTTTCTTTTCTCTTCTAGGGAATTTTATACTCAACAGAGTCAGCAACCCAAACAGATAAGTACCAAAGTCTACTAATAATACTCCGTGAAGATGGATTTTAAGAATCAACAATCCAGCTATACTTGGACCTAGTATTCTTGCTGTTGCTATTGCACCTTGTACCATGCCATTTGCGCGACTCAGGTGTTGCACTGGTACAAGTTGAGGGATGGCAGAGGTATAAGCTGGCCATTGAAAAGCGTTACAGACGGAACTAATACCTACTGCTATATAGATATGCCAAACTTGCAGTTGCCCCGAGAAGACCAATAACATTATTGCAAATGCTGTTACTCCGGTGATTGAGTCACTGACAATCATTACCCTACGGCGACTCCAGCGGTCTACCATTGCACCAGCAAATGGTGAAATGAAGAGACTAGGTAGATGAATGAATAAGGATAACAGAGCATAATGGGTAATTGAACCTGTTGTTTGATAAACCCATACTGCTAGAGCGAATTCACTCAGACTAGAACCGAATAGGGAAACAATTTGTCCCAACCAGATAAATAAGAATGTTTGCATAACCTTGAGTTGCTAGAGGAATGAAAATAGAATGGAATAGCATTGATTCAGTAGACTTTTTAATACTTAATTATATAACTTTAAGAGACTAAAGCGATCGGATTAAGTATGTATTAATCTATGGATTTTTTTTGATGACTGCTACAGCTATTAAAAGTTTCGTTTTTACGCGATAAATTAATTTTATGCTAGCTATTCAAGTAGATTTACCTAATTAAGTTAATAACTAAAATTCTTTGGTTTATTAGGCTTTTTAATTAATAGCATCTCTTAGTATCTCTATTTACTTTAACTGGATATTTTTTGACTAGCTTAAAGATTATATTGTCTTAATCTTTTTATTAGTAAGTTCGATGGAATATTTTCTGTAATACTATTATTCAAAGGAATCCAAGAATTATTGTTGCAAAAGGCACAAAAAAATATAGAAAATTCCATAGAGCTTTCAGGATATAATTTTGAGAAAAACAATCAGAATGTTATTTAAGTTAATTCATATATACAAAGTTAACTTTTGGGAAAAACTGGGGAAATTTTTCAAGTAAATTTAGATTAGGTTGGGGTTGAAGAAAATTATCTGTAGTTCAGATCAAATTTTAAGTAGTTTATCCTTGATATTTTTCTCGATTCCATATGTATATAATTAGGGTATTTATACCAATTTTGTAAGTGTTCACTAAAAATATAGTGTCGATTTGGTTAGTGATATATACCTGTTTTTCTTATTTTTCAGTATGAGAATTGCTATAAGTAGTAAAAGCAAATTAATTGTATATTTGATCGTCAACTTAAATAAGTAGGAAAAACTATTTTTAGTTCCACTGGTCAGGTATACAAGTATATTTTTTTCCATACGTTGCCAATCCAACAGCTCCCTTATACAGCTCCCCTACTAGATTTACAAATGTTAAATTAATTTTTCACAGGTAGTTATTTTTTTTGATCTGAGATGTTTTTTAGCTAAAAAAACCAACTTAACTAGAGTTTGCTGAAAAAGTTTTTTAGTAGGGGGTAGGAGACAGGAAGAACGGGGAATGAGCGAAGAGGTAGGAGTAAGAATTTTCAATTTGGGATTTTTGTGCCCAACTATGCGCCTAAAATACGCTCCTTTTTGAGCATGAAGAGCTGAAAACCAGGCACTTTTTTCGACTTCAAAAAGGCTAAAGTCTTTATTTGTCAATGCTTTTAGATTTAATCAGCAACCCCTAACTAGAGTTTATGGAGTTTTTCATCTTAAATTGAACCAGATTAGGCGCTCTTAAGATTAGGATAAAGTTAAACGGTAGTCCTGCGGAACGTAATGGTAGATGTGGATGAACAACGGCGCTTCATGGGAGCATTTTGCTCCCACTACTTTTATCCTTGACTAAAATAATTACAATAGACCACCATTACAATGCACCACCACCAAATTAAAGAAGTAAAAGTTGATAGCTGATATGCTTTGTTACTAATTTTTATCTTTTTCTTTTAGGTTTAATATTCTGCACCTCATAAGTGATGTTTACAATTAGTCGGGGTTTTATTCTCCATCCACTTTTTCCTTTTTTCTTCTTCCTTCTTCCTCCTTACCGAAAAATTGCGGTTGAAAGACTCCTCTTTTAAGAAGATAAAAAGCGGTCGATCTTCCCAGCTTCCCGAAGGGTGGGATGGATGGGTTTTCTAACCATATCCAATCGACCAAGGGAAGAAAAATTTTCATGATTAGTCAATCCTCTCCTTTAAAAGAAGAGGTAATTCTAAATTCTAAATTCTAAATTCTAAATTCTTGAATTTTTCCTTCCTCAATAGACTTGAGTAATTTGCTCTTGCCAAATTTTCACTAGGTTAGCGACTGCATTATCCCAACTATATTTAGCAATAGATTCTTTGGCATTAATACCAATTTGAATTCTTAAATTACTATCTTCTATTAATAGCTTCAATCTCTCACAAAAACTTTCCTGATTTTTTGGTGTAAATAATAAACCATTCCATCCATCTTGAATATTTTCCACGACTCCTCCTGCTTGAGGAGCAACTACTGGAATTCCTGCGGCAAAAGCTTCTAATACTGTTAAACCTCTGGTTTCTTTTTCTGAGGAAGTGACATGAAAATCGCTATTTTTCAAAATATTAGGTATATTTTCTGGAGGTACTCTACCTAATAAATATACATTTTTTGTCAGTTTAGTTAATTTATTTGATATTTCATCACGCATCGGACCGTCACCAACAATTATTATGGCAATATTTTCTAGATTTACTAATTGCTGAAGTCTGACAAAAGCATCTAAGGTAAATTGCCAACCTTTATCTTCGGTTAATCTGCCTAAAAAAACTATTTTTACTTTGTTGGTTAAATTAGGAATTTGATAATTTGATTCCCAAAAATTAGCTGTTTTTCTCGCTGACTGAAATTTTTCCACATCAAAACCATGAAAATTGGTATATTTAACATTCTCAATACCCATATTCACAATTTTTTGATAGGTGACACTGCTAGAAACCAAAGTTAAATCATATTGATTGTAAATAGAGATAAAACTTTTTTCAAAGATTAATTTCAACATCAAGTTAATCCCTTTTGGCAAAGGCAAAAAATCTTCAAAATAGTCTAAAAAGTTAGTTCTGAAAGTACAAACACAGGGAATATTATTTTGTCGAGCAAATTCGATGCCAGCTAAACGGAAAAAAGCAAAAAATAATCTTTCTGGTTCATCTACATGAATAATTTCCGGCTGGAATTTTTCTAATTCTCGGCGGACTATTTTATAAGTATTAAATCCCACGTTTCTTTCAAAATCTAGGAATGGCGTACTCGGTAAATTAATAACTTGAACTCCAGGAAAAATATTACCCGTATAATCTTTCCAATTAGGATACAAATGAGCAAGGGGACTATAGTCAGGACAAAATAATAAAACTTGATGTCCGAATTGACTTAATTTTTGGACTCGGTAAAAACCACTGACAGTTACTCCGTCTAATACAGGTAAAAATCCAGAGGCAATAATAGCAATTTTCATAAATTAAGGAAGAAGAAAGAAGTAAGAAGGAAGAAGGAAGAAGGAAAAAGGAAGAAGTAAGAAGTAAGAAGTAAGCTAAATCTTAAGTTTCTGCTAATTATTGTTCAAAAAGAGATTCTAAATTACGATATCCACTAACTACTCTCACAATTTGAACACCATTATCTATTAAACGATAGTTTAGGTTTGTTAAAGTCAAAAGACCTCGATTACTATGAAGATCAAAAAGAACTTTTCAGGGAACATTGTTTAAGCTGCCTGAAATCCTTAGATATTGATAATTCAGATACCTACAGGCTAGAAAATAAACTTCTATAATTTTTAGCCCCTATCCCATATATAAAAAAAATTGAGGCTATTTACAGATAATATTAAACTTACACACAAAGTTATTAAAAATGATTATAAAATCAAAAGTACAGAATAATCACAGTTTGTTTTTTTTACTTTTACTTTAGTTAAAAAAAGTAGGGTGTGTTAGGAAGTTGAGTTGCAAAAAATAGAGAATTTAGTAATATTTTCAGCCGTAATTAACCGCACTTATAAATTGATAAAGTTTGGTTTTTTTTATCATATTATTGTTTCTGATTTAATTTGGCTTAAAAAATTGCCTCAATTTCTTCTCTGTCAATTTCTGATGGTTGAGGATACTTAAAATTTTCCGTTTTGCGACTCATTAACAGTTTCAATCCTTGGCTAAATTTTTCTTCATCATTGCAATTTTCTGAAAGATATTGACGAAGTTCTTTATTATTTATTTGCGAAAGTGATTTGTTCATATTTCACAATCCTAATTTCTATTTTGGTTGATTACAATTTCTAAACCATCATTCATTCAGGCTAAAATGTAAATTATTTTTAGTTTTTAGTCATAACGAAATAAATTTATGGATTGATAAAGATTAGGTAAGCATTCAGCCGTCAGCTATCAGAAGAGTGCTTTTAGTCAGTGATAAAAGCAATATTTAATTGAGAAACGAAAAATATGACTACAAAAGTCAGCTCCAAAGTCTATATTTATTTAAACTCCATCCTTAAACACAAAATGTTATTGCTGAGAGCTGATGGCTAATAGCTGAATGCTTACAATATTAGATAGTAACTGACAAATAAAAATTGCAGTTTCTTTTTGTTTATCTGTGGGCAATAATTAACTCCTTATTATTAAAGCAGGGTGTTACCTTTGATTAACAAACTCTACTTGACTGACACTTTAGCTAACCTAGTAAACCCTTAAGCTTTATTAGCAGTTTGGTTTTAAATAGATAGTAAATTATCGCGGACTTCTTCGATTAGCCTTTCTGTTGCTTCTCGATCTTCGGCTAACTTCCAATAAAACCGATGCTTTTTGTTTAACATCATCTTGATTTGTCCAAATGGGACACCTAGCCCTATGCTGAATGTCATTTCAGTTATCAGTTATCAGTTATCAGTTATCAGTACCTCCGACTAAAGCCGGAGGCTTGAAATACTGAACTGAATATTTTTTCATCCCCTTAAAAGGGGAGGCTTTATACCTCACTTTTTGGTAATAAAGAGGAATATAGGAAATGTTATGGGCATCATCTTTCCCAGACGATAATATGCGTGTGGAGCTCCTGGGTAACCTTTGAAAGCCTGTATAGCCCAATGTATTTTTTCCTCAATGATTTTTCTATCATCATTCATATACCTGTGACATAAAGCTATCAGCAAACAGATGTATATATCTTTATATTGCCATTCAATGTATTGTCCTATATTAAATGTTATAGAAAATCCATTGAAACTGTCCATAACAGAAATCGCAGAACGCTTAAACAATTCATGTGCACTTTCGAGATGCACTAATGCACGATTAAGAGCTTTTCCCTTATCGGCAGATGAATCTAAATTATTAAAAATATGTGACGCTGCAATTAACTCAGCATCCCCAACTTCTGAGAGAACTTTGCCTAACACATCACCTTCAATAAATTGTTTCAGTGCTGGTAAAGTTCTAGATACTGTCAGGAGATTTCCAAAAGACAAGAAGTCAGACATAAGCTTTTTTCTGAACCTATAGATTTGAATTATTTTGTATAGAAATATGTGTACTCTAGCTTGTAATTATATCCTACTTTGAAAGTAGGGTTATTTAGGGAATTTAGTTGAAAAAAATAGATAATTTAGAAATATTTTGAGTCGTCACACACCTGATATATTTAAAATAGTTTTTTTTCTTTTTATCGAGAGTTTTGGTTAATAATGGTTTAGTTTTTTTTGTAGATATATAGTAGGTTGAATTTCATTAACGCACTAGACTAAACTACCTAATAAAAAAAATCAGCAAATAATTTCCTGCATCAGTTGTTCGTCAGTAAAAACTTGAGACTTGGCTTTTTTAAACTCTTTTTATGCTTCTTAAATATCTCTAATTTTTTCTGTTCTATGTCGTTATCGCAGACTATTTATTGACATCTCAATTCAATTTTATTGATATTCTGGATGAATTTCATCTACCACTTCTAAGATTTTCAGAAAAGTTATTATTGTCATTATCTTTTTTCCCTTTTCCATCATCTTATTATGTCTCTTATGATAATTTCAGATTTATCAAAAGTTTTACTTATTAATCTAAGCTTTTTTTATAGAACATTTTAAAGATTGTCATCAACCTCTGACAAAAATCTGACAAAAAATCGCCAAAAATCCTGAAACTCCTAAACATAGTTTCAATGGTTTCAGCCTTATTTTCCAAATTATGTGATATAGTATACTTAGTGTATAATCTATAGCACTTTTATTACCTAATCAAAATTTAACGCCCGAAACACCTATAATTCCGTTGTTTAAACCAGCGATCACCTCATTTTCGTTTGAGGATAGCGATCTAATTTTTCCAACTTCCTCTAATAGTGATTTGACATATTTACAACTATGTGGTGGGTATTAAAAACTTATCAATACAATTGAAAAAATCCTCAAATGGCTAAATACTCAACAATACTAGATATCCTAAACGCTCGCTCACAAAATCTACCGAATCAAATTGCTTATAAATTTTTGCCAGATGGAGAAACCAAATCTGGAAGCTTAACTTATCAACAATTAAACACACAAGTACGAGCGATCGCTGCCCACCTCTAATCATTCATCAGTCCAGGAGAGCAAATATTAGTTGAGTTGTTTATCCCTACACTGCTAGGTCATTTCAGTTATCAGTTATCAGTACCTCTACCCGAAGTCAGGGGCTTGAAATATTGAACTTGATTTTTTTTCATCCCCTTGAAAGGGGAGCCTTGAGACCCTATTTTTTGGTCAAGAATGGTTTGGTTTCTTCTTGTCGGTGGGTGGTACTTTACATTTCATTTACACACCCTACAAGATCGGCGATCGTACTCCAACTTATCCAACTTAATTGTTGAATCAAAAATGATGTAATCGTTATTTTTTGAAGATAAAGTTTTAATTATCAATCTGAGCTTTTTTGAAAGAAAATTTAAAAGATTGTCACCAACCTCTGACAAAAAAATCCTAAAAATCCCTAAAAATCCCTAAACTCGTCAACATAGTTTCAATGGTTTCAGCCTTATTTTTAAATTATGTGATATTCTATACTTACTGTATAATCTATAGCCCCTTTACTACCTAATAAGATTTTAAAGCCTGAAATACCTATAAATTCGTTGTTTAAACCAGCGATCGCCTCATGTTCATTTTAGGATGGCGATCTAATTTTTCCAACTTCCTCTAATAGTGATTTGACCTATTTACAACTATATGGTAAGCATGAAAAACTCACCAATACAATTGAAAAAATCCTCAAATGGCTAAATACTCAACAATACTAGATATCCTGAACCATCGCTCCCAAAATCTACCTAACCAAATTGCTTATACATTTTTGCCAGATGGAGAAACCAAGTCTGGAAGCTTAACTTATCAACAATTAAATACCCAAGTAAGAGCGATCGCTGCTCACCTCCAATCAATCATCATCCCAGGAGACCGAATATTAGTTCTTTATCCCTACACCGCCGGACTAGAATTTATCGCCAGTTTCTTTGGTTGTATCTGTGCAGGAGCGATCGCTGTTACCAGTAACCCTCCCCTCAACAACGACGCTATAGCCAAACTCCAAGAAAGAGTAGAATCTTCCGAACCAAAAGCCATTCTCACCACAGAATCTTTTTTACGGGAAATTCAAGAAAAATTAGCCAAAAATCCAGACTTAGCTCCTAAACTCAACCAATTACCCTGGATAGCTACAGATAAAATTTATTTTTCTGAAGCACCCCAATGGATAGAACCAAAAATAGACCCAGATACCCTTGCCTTTTTCCAATACACCTCCGGTTCCACAGGCAAACCAAAAGGAGTAATGGTCAATCACCGCAACGTATTGCATAACTCAGAAATTATTTATCAGTCATTTGAACATACCCCAGAAAGTCAGGGCGTAATTTGGCTACCCATGTTCCACGATATGGGATTAATTGGTGGAGTAATACAACCTTTATATGGTGGTTTTCCCGTCACCCTCATGTCACCCGTAGCTTTAATTCAAAAACCCATACGTTGGTTAAAAGCTATTTCTCAATACAAAGCAACAACCAGTGGCGGACCCAACTTTGCTTACGACCTAGTTTCTCGGCAAGTAACGCCAAAACAACTGAAAAATTTAGATTTAAGTAGTTGGAGTGTCGCATTTTCTGGAGCTGAACCAGTGCGAGCTGCAACTTTAGAAAGATTTGCCGAGACTTTTGCCCCTTGTGGGTTTCGCCCAGAAGCTTTTTATCCTTGTTATGGAATGGCAGAGACTACCTTATTTATCAGTGGCGCAACAAAAACAAAACCTCCAGTTATTAAGTATGTGGATGCCGAAGCTTTAGCAGAAAACCGAGTTGTGGTTGGCGGTGAAAAAAGTAGAGCTGTGGTTAGTTGTGGTTTTGCTTGGTTGGGCGATGAAATTATGATTGTTGACCCAGAATCATTAGTTCCACGTCCAGATGGTGAAGTTGGAGAGATTTGGGTATCTGGTGCAGGTGTAGGTAGGGGTTATTGGAATCAGTCAGAGGAGACGGAGCGAACTTTTAATGCTTTTTTGGCAGATAAAGGACCTTTTTTACGAACGGGAGATTTAGGATTTTTACAAGATGGGGAATTATTTATTACTGGTCGGATTAAAGATGTGATGATTTTGTGGGGTAGGTACCGTTATCCCCAAGATATTGAGCTGACTGTGGAAAGGTGTCATCCCGCTTTACGGTCTAGTTGTGGAGCAGCTTTTTCTATAGAAGCAGAAGATGATGAGCGGTTAATAATTGTTCAAGAGGTGGAACGCAGTTATTTACGGAAGTTGAATATTGAGGAAGTAGTTGGAGCTATTCGTCAGGCAGTTGCTGAGGAACATACGGTAGAAGTTTATGCTATTAATCTGTTGAAGACTGGTAGTATTCCTAAAACTACCAGTGGTAAGATTCAGCGTCGAGTTTGTCGGGGTCAATTTTTGGAAGGTTCCCTAAATTTAGTAGGTCGATGGCAACTTCAGACTGAAAGAGGTAGTGTATCCGAATTAGCTGGTAATTATATAGATAGCCAAAATTCTTAGGGGGTAATACTAAATCTCAAAAAGTTTGCTATGTATCTTTGTAATGGGAAGATGGAGAGATGGTAATTAAACATAGCATTACTATTCAGAAAAGGTTTTATTTGACAAACAGTTTGATGATATTGAAGAAGGCAGCTATGCTGTTTGCACAGCATTCCCTAAGAAAGGGGAAATTGCATGGGGTAGGGGCGAATGGCCATTCGCCCCTACAGGATTTTGGTTGTGACATGAGGTCAGAGATCGGCAAAAGTGCTATAAACCCGCTACAGAAAAGATAATAGTTGATCGGGACTTACGCAGAGACTCTACATACAGAGAAGGCGAATACCATTCGCCCCTACAGATGGTGGTTTCAAAGCCAATTTGCGTAAGTCCTGAGCATATCAACTTTCTAAAATTCCCACCATAATTTGTAATAACTCTGTCAAGTCTGCTGGAACTCGATATACATTTGTATCTTGTATAACTTGTTTTTGTTGAGTATCCAAAACAGCAAATTGCCAAATATTACCCATTCAAACTCCACCATATAGCATAGAATAGTTGGCAAATTCTGCTTTTTCTACAGCAATTAATTCCACTGCCAGTTGCGCGAAACCTCTTTTTGACCAAAAAATGAGGGTATGTGCCTCCCCTTTTAAGGGGATGAAAAAAATATTTAGTTCAGTATTTCAAGCCTCCGACTTCAGTCGGAGGTTCACTGATAACTGATAACTGATAACTGATAACTGAAATGACACTCCACGCACCTATTGGCGAGTGGATTTTTGGTTCATCGAGACTACTTGCTTTGATAGAATCACTTCCATCAAAGTAGAGGCATTCTCTCCCCAAACTTTAGCTCCGGTGTGCCCCACCGTACTTAATCCTTTTTTCAAGATATTGATTGCTGCATTTTCGTCTCTATCCAACACACAACCACAGGAACAAGAATGAGTTCTAGTTGATAGAGATTTTGTGACAATTTCACCGCATTGAGAACAGTTTTGAGATGTATATTGGGGTCGTACAGCAATAGTGATTTTTCCAAATTTAATCCCAAAATACTCTATCCATTCTCTAAATTGGTACCATGCAGCATCATTAATACTTTTAGCCAAACAATGATTTTTAACTAAGTTCTTAATTCTTAAATCCTCATAAGCTATCACATCGTTGGAGTGAACTACGCACCTTGCTAATTTCACAGCAAAGTCTTTACGCTGCCTACTTACTTTAAGGTGAACCTTAGCTAATCTTGCCCGTGCTTTTTTACGGTTAGATGACCCTTTTTTCTTTTTAGAGAATCTTCTTTGCAGTCTCTTTAACCGCTTTTCAGACTTTCTTAGAAACTTAGGATTATCTATTTTATTTCCGTTTTGGTCTGTATAAAAAGAAGCTAAACCAACATCTAACCCTATACACTGACCAGATGGTTTAACTTCCTCTTTTATTTGACAATAAAGAACAAACTGACAATAATATCCATCAGCACACTTAATTAGTCTAACTCGTTTAATATCAGATTCATTAAAATACCCTAAGTCCCAAATTCCTTTGAGTTTAAGGATTCCAATCCTTTTTTTGTCGCTAAAATTAATCGTTTTAGGATTTAAAAGTTTCCATCCCGTTGTCTTATATTTGATTGATCAAGTCTAATATACTCCGATTGCCTCTTCTGCCTCTTCTTAGAAAGTATTTTAGATCGCCGTTTTCTTGATAATTTTTCTTAGATATTCCCCAAAACAATTCGGACAAACTTTTCGCGTCAATCATTGATATATATCTCTCTTCTATTATTATGGGTACATACAAACGATAATAGTAATCATCACCCATATCAGTGCATTGATCTAATTTAATTGTAATTTTTTGACAGCGAATTTTAATTGAAGAAGTTCCAAGAGCTGCACGTCTACGCATATTAGATTGATCTAATAAGGAATGCCACGAATTATCTTTTATTTGGTAAATTTTATCGGACTCTTCTGTCTCCAAACAGTTTACCTTACCAATTATTGCCTGGCAATATTGAAAAAAACTTTTGCGAGAAGTAGATTTAACTAAATCCGTAGTCTGTCTTGCCACAAGAATAAATTCAGATACAAATCTTAGATATAACACGATCTTTTAATCCTAAATTATTGTCATAAATTACAGTATTTTCTCTAGCACAAAAAGCATGATATAAATATTTTTAAATTAACCTTAAATCGTATTTTTTTTATAATATATAAATGCTCTTAAACAACAAATATAATAATCAGCTTCACATAACTTACTAGAATTCAAAGGATTAGTATTTTCTACTCTAGCTATATAGCAACATTTATGGGCAGAATATAAATTATTTAATGTTATAGATAAGCTTTCTTCTCTTGATAAGTATTTTTCTTCTTTGAGAGCTTCAAAAGCTGCCATAACTTGAGCATGAGCCACTTTTTCTAAAGCTTTAACTACAGGACTACTATCTATTGCTTTATAAATTATATTAATTCCAACAAAATATGGTTTTCCTTGGGAAATAAGTTCTAAAAAATCACCGATAATGGTTGTTTTATTAGTATTTGAAAATTACATTAAACTTCTATTCTCACTAACTCCTGAAAGTCAGAATTTAATTTCTGACTTGGTGACTTGGTGACTTGGTGAATAAATTGTATTAATTGCCATAAAATATGGTTTTCCTGTGGAAATACATTCTCAAAATTCATCATTGTCTGATTAATATTTGAAAATTACATTAAAGTTCTATCCTAACTAACTCCTGAAAGTAAGAATTTAATTTCTAACTTCCAACTTCTAACGGTAGTGGTGCATTGTAATTTTTTCGGTAACGGTATAGCAAGCATTTCAGCCACCATTCACCATTACTATACAGGACTACCCTTCTAACTTCCTTACTCACCCACAACTTTTTTCATATAATCCCCCCATAACTGAGCTGCTTGTCCGCTACTGCTATAAGTAGGAGAATTATCATCATTTCCTAACCAAATACCTGTAACCATACTTTTGTTAGGAATATAACCAACAAACCATAAATCTACTCCTCTATTAGTCGTACCCGTTTTACCAGCTTCATCTAATCCTACATAAGCTCCACGACCAGTACCATATTGCACTACTCCTTGGAGCATTTGAGTCATGGTATCCGCTATTTGTGGTTTTAATATCTGACGGTTAGCTTGAATATCCCCTTGAGGGTTTTCACAGTTTGGATCTGAATTATAGGAATAAATACAACGACAAGTGTAGATATTATCGCGATCGCTACAGTCGCTACTATCAATAATCTTTCTAATGGTATGAGGGCGATTTCCTACTCCACGATTAGCGATCGCTCCATAAGCGCCAGTCATTTCTAAGACGTTAACTTCATTTTGACCCAAAATTAATCCTGGTACAGCATCTAACTTAGATTTAATTCCTAAACGCTGTGCCATTCTGACTACATTACCTAAACCCACTTGTTGAGCAACCCTCAAAGCTACCACATTTTCAGAAAGTGCTATTCCAGTGTACATATTTGTATTGCGGCCACTGCGTTGACAACCTCCGTAAGTCTGACCCATCCATCTCATGGAACTACAAGAATATATTTTTGTTGGTGGTATCCCTCTTTCCAAAGCAGCAGCATAGGCAAATACTTTAAAAGTAGATCCTGGTTGACGTTGTGCTTGAGTTGCCCGGTTAAACTGACTCTGTTGATAATCTTCACCTCCGGTCAAGGCGATGACTTCTCCATTTTTAGAGTCTATTGTGACTATAGCGCCTTGGGAAAAATTAGCATAAGATCCAGCATTGTTAATTGCATCTTTTAAACTTGTTTCTGCTTTAGTTTGAATTTCAGGATTTAAAGCTGTTTGAACAACAAAATTTCCTTCTCTAGCTAAGTCTTCTCCCAATAATTCTTCCAGTTCACTAAATACATAACTATAATAATAAGGTGCTATTGTACTTTGGAGAATTTCTATAGCTTTAGGATTAATTTCTACCCGTGATCGCCTCGCTCTATCTGCTTCTTGTTGGTCGATCATGCCCAAAGTGAGCATTCGATAAATTACTCCATCTCTTTTTTCTATAGCTAATTGATAATTTTCTACAGGATTAAAAGTATTAGGTGCTGGTAAAATCCCTACTAATGTTGCTGCTTCTGATAAAGTTAAATCTTGAGCGCTTTTGCCAAAATAAAATCTAGAGGCATCTTCAAATCCGTATAAATCTAACCCTAAATAAACCTTATTCAGATAATTTAATAATACATCGTTTTTACTATAAAAAGCCTCTATTTTAAAAGATACTATTGCCTCTCGTACTTTCCTACCCAAAGAATCTTCTGTACCTACATAGTCACGAAAGACGCTTCTTGCTAATTGTTGAGTTACCGTACTTCCTCCTTGACTTATACCATCTGCCCTCAAATTTGTCAATACTGCTCTAGTAATTCCGATGGGGTCTACGCCGAAATGCCAATAAAAGCGACTATCCTCAGAAGCAATAACTGCATCAGGTAAATATTTAGAGAATTTAGATATGCGCCCTAATTCATAGTGAGCATTTCTGTAGGTGGGACGTAGAGGAGTTTGTCCATCACGAGCATAAACTACTACCGGGCCAGTAATTGGATTAGGTAAAGGGTCTACCTGAAATTTTGTCCATTCCAGCAAAACAAGTAAACTGATTAAAGCGGTTAATCCAGAAAGACCGAAGACAGTATAACGAAATGTTTGAAAATACCAAACAGGAGGGTCTACATATCGAATTTTAACAGTATCAGCTAATACTGGCGGTCCTAAAGTTAGAACATCGCCATGACGTAGAGACATACGAGAAACTTGTTTTTTCCCATTGTAGATACCATTAGCAGAATTCTCGTCTTTAACTATGTAAGGAGCTTTAGATTTATTAGTATTTTTGGAGACAGACAGATGAATTTTACTAATCAGGGGATTACGAATAACAATATCACAAGCTTGGGAAGAGCGTCCTAGTAAATAGCGATCGCCCAAAAGAGGATATTTTTTAGGTGGAGTATTCTCTGTTTCCTGTATCCATAGTTCGGGTACTTTAGCATTAGGTCTCAGTGCTAGTCGGGAAAAGTTGACATTGGCATGAATAGTTTTAACTACTTGGGTAATATTGCCCAAGAGAGTTTGAGAATTACGAGGAGGCCGTGAATAATTCATAACTAGAGGGAACAGGGAACAGAGAGTTAACGAAGTCAAAAGTCAGTAGGGGCGATTCGCGAATCGCCAGTACAGAAGTTAGAAGTTATTTTTGTAACGGGAATGCGTGAGCAACCCTCCAAAAATATTTCGCCTTAAAAGGCAGGGTATTATACCAAGCGTGAAAAAAGAATGCTACAAAAAGGTAGACTTCTATCGAATATACTTAAAAATAGCTATTCCAGTTCATTTTAGATAGCTATTTATATTGTTTTCCCCTTTTTTTCAAGATTTCAACCTTCTTCCTTCTTTCCTCTTCCTTTTTTCGTAGGGACGTTGCATAAGGGAGTCTCTACTATTTGTAACAAACATTTATCAAATTGGTATTATGCCCAATTATTTTGATAAAAAAGCGTTTACTGGCGGAATGCTGCGCAAACAGAAGTTCAGCAGTCAGCTTTGCGCGTATGCGGAGCATTCTGGAACGGAAAGGGTATAAGCAACCCAAACTTTTTTTGACAGACTGCTCCTTCATTAATTGATAATGGATCATGGATAATTGATAATTACCTCGGGTTTTAACCGCTACGGAATTGAACATAAGGAAATATTATTTCTTTTCTTGGTCGATTGGATATGGCGAGGTATCCTCGCCATCCCTCGACCGCTTTTTTCCCCTTAAAAGGGTAGACTTCAAGGCGCGAATTATTTAATTATTAATTATTAATAATCCGGTAAACAGATACCATTATCTATAGCACTACATTTTTAGGCTGAAGCGCTGAAGCGCGCTCTAACTAATAGCTAGTTAACCCAATTTTTCAGTAATTTGCTTGAGAATTCATTGACATCCTAAGCTACAAAATAATAGAAACTGTAACTTAAGGATGTCTACAATATGCTTATTTAATTTTACTGGCGAATATCACAAATTGATGTTAATCATACCACACTTTTAATCTAATCCAGCATCAGTTACTGCCCCTAAACTGCTAGAAGATACTAACTTTGCATACTTTGCTAATACACCTCTGGTATACCGGGGTGCTGGAGGTTGCCATGCTTGACGACGTTGTTGTAGTTCCTCATCAGAAATATTTAACTGTAGCAAACGCTGGTGAGCATCAATAGTAATCATATCTCCTTCCTTTATCAGAGCGATCGCGCCACCTACTGCTGCTTCTGGAGCTACATGACCAACTACCATACCGTAAGTACCACCAGAAAACCTACCATCAGTAATCAACCCTACTTTATCTCCTAAACCAGCACCAATAATAGCCGAAGTTGGTGCCAACATTTCTCGCATTCCTGGCCCTCCTTTCGGTCCTTCATAACGGACTACAATAATATCTCCTGCTTGAATTTTTCCTGCTAATATTGCCTCTAAGCAAGCTTCTTCTGACTCAAATACTCTTGCTGGACCTGTTATTTCTGGGTTTTTGACTCCGGTAATTTTAGCAACTGCTCCCTCAATTGCCAGATTTCCTTTTAAAATAGCTAAATGTCCTTGAGCATACATAGGATTATCCCAAGGGCGAATTACATCTTGATTGGAGGGTGGTTCCGAAGGTACGTCTGCTAACTGCTCTCCAATAGTCTTACCTGTAATAGTTAGAGCATCTGGGTGGAGTAGGTCATGTTCGAGGAGCATTTTCATTACTAAAGGAATGCCACCCGCTTGATGTAAATTTGTTGTAACGTATCTACCGCTTGGTTTCAGGTCGCACAATACAGGAACTCTTGCTCGAATAGTTTCAAAATCATCAATAGATAATTCTACATTAGCAGCATGAGCAATGGCTAAGAAATGTAGAACTGCATTAGTGGAACCCCCAACTGCAGTAATTACCGAAATTGCGTTTTCTATAGCCTTGCGGGTAATTATTTGACGAGGTAAAATTTGTTTGCGGATAGCCTCTACTAGAACTTTGGCAGACTCCTCGGTACTATCAGCTTTTTCTGCATCTTCCGCCGCCATAGTTGATGAATACATCAGACTCATACCCATTGCTTCAAAAGCTGAAGACATAGTATTTGCGGTGAACATTCCTCCACAAGACCCAGCACCTGGACAAGCTCTACGTTCAATTTCTTTCAGCTCTGTTTCATCAATTTTTCCAGCACTGTATTTTCCTACTGCTTCAAAAGCACTAACTACGGTTAAATCTTCACCATTATAGTGACCTGGTTTGATAGTACCACCATAGACAAATATCGCCGGAATATTCATTCGAGCGATCGCTATCATTGCTCCTGGCATATTTTTATCACACCCCCCAATGGCTAAAAGTCCGTCCATGGCCTGGCCATTACAAACTGTTTCGATGGAGTCGGCAATAACATCCCTAGAAACGAGAGAATATTTCATTCCCTCAGTACCCATAGAAATACCATCACTAATGGTAATTGTGCCAAATATCTGTGGCATTGCCCCTGCTTGTTTGGTTCCTGCCACAGCTCGCATGGCCAAATCATTGATGCCCATATTGCAGGGGGTAATAGTGCTATAAGCATTAGCTACTGCGACGATCGGCTTAGTAAAGTCTGAATCTTCAAAACCTACAGCTCTGAGCATAGCTCGGTTAGGAGCACGTTGTACTCCTTTTGTGATTAATTGGCTTCTGACATTCTCTGGCATAGTATTTTTTTGTTGTACTTATGTTCTGATTTTCTCAGAAGATAAGCGTGGTTTTTGAGATATTTACAATAAGATTACTAAATTTAAGCCCTTAATTTGGTGTCTGTAATTTGATCTTTTCCCTTATGAGTTTAATACCCCACTGTCTACACGGTGCAAATGCGGTTGCTGAGGGACCAATCCCCAGAGACCACATTCTCCTGACTCCCGACTCCTGACTACTTCTTCCACGGAATATATAGGAAAGCGAAAAGTTTCACAGAAAAAGCTGGTTAATAAGTTAATTAGGTATATGTAGGGGTTCTCTTTTGCTTTTGTAAATTAGTAATGTCCTAGTTTAAATATAAAATGTAAAATAGAAAATAGTTTGAGGCGGTGCAAATGGAGGCGGAAGAACTTCTAAAACAGTATGCAGCAGGGGAAAGAAATTTTAAAGGTATTACCCTAGTAGGGGTCGATTTAAGAGGAGCTGATTTAAGTAATAGTAATTTTACTAGGGCAAACTTCCGTAATATAAAACTTATGGGTGCTAACCTATGTGGAGTTAATCTCAGAGAAGTGGATTTAGGGGATGCTGATCTTAATGGGACTAATTTGAGTGAAGCTAATTTGATTGGAGCGAGTCTGGTGAAAACTGATTTAACTAATGCTAATTTGAGTGAGGCTAATCTTAGGGGTTCTAATTCTAGGGAAGTTAATTTAAGTCAAGCTAATTTAAGTCAGGCTAACCTGACGGAAGCTAATTTAAGTCAGGCTAATTTGACGGCAGCTAATTTAACTGCAGCTACAATGATTCGCGTTAATTTGATTAGAGCTATTTTAAATGCTTCAAATTTAGAGTCTGCGAATTTAACAAATGCTTTGATGAATGAGTCAATCTTGGAAGAGGCCAATCTAACTAATGGTATTCTCAGTGGGGCAATGTTAAGTGGGGCTAATCTCAGTGAAGCTGAATTGAGCAAATCTACTACTATTGGAGCTACTTTGAGTGAAGCTAACTTAAGTGGAGCGAAATTACGAACTGCTAATGTTAGTTGGACTACTTTTCGAGGAGCTAATATGAGTGGAGCTAATTTATTTCGGGCTAATTTAAGTTGGTCAAATCTCACAGGAGCAATATTAATTAAGGCTGTATTGATTGATGCGAAGCTAAATAAAACTAATTTACGAGATGCAGATATGAGGGGAGCAATTATGCCTGATGGTACAACTTTTCCTTAAAAGAGATTATTTCTGCTGATACTGTTTCACGGAAGTTATAAGTGATAATTCAAAAGTCAAAAGTCAAAAGTCAAAAGTAAGATTTTATAGAGCTGCAACACTTTGATGCTACATTAATAATTAATAATTAATAATTAACAATTACCTCTTCTTGAAAAGAAGAGGATTGATTCAGTATAATTTATACTTAATTACCAAAGTCAGCTATAAAGTCTATATTCATTTAAACTTCCTTATCAGAGCTGATAGCTGACAGCTAATAGCTGTTTGCGCAGCATTCCGTAGGAAATGCTTACTTTAAATGTGCGAAACTATTTGTGATAGACCTAAAGTGAATTGGTATTAATATTATAATTTTAAGATTTTTTTATTAAATTATATATATGTTTTATTTGACAGATAATAATGATATTAAAAAATGTATTCAACAATTAGCTACTGCTAATATACTTTGGATTGATACAGAGGTTGCTGATTATAATACTCGTAAACCTAGATTGTCTTTAATTCAAGTATTGGCTGAATCTCAAGATTTGATAGGCGATCGCGTTTATATTTTGGATGTTTTAGATAATCTTGATTTAACTAATTTTTTTATCGATAAAATTATGGTTGAGCCTAACATTGAGAAGGTATTTCATAATGCTAGGTTTGATATTAAATTCTTGGGTAAAAATGAGGCTAAAAATATTACTTGCACTTGGGAAATAGCAAAAAAATTACCTTATTATATTTTGCCTCTTCCTAATTTAAAACTGAAGACATTAGTTGAAAATTTAACTGGTTTTAAAAATATAGATAAAGAAATACAAGGTAGTGATTGGGGACAACGACCGCTGACAGAAAAACAGTTAGAATATGCAAAAATGGACTCGGTTTATTTAGCTCAAGTACATTTAGCTTTGTTCGAATTAATGAAACAAAATAATTCTGAACCTACTGCTGAAAATTTAGATGAACTAGGTCAAAGATATCAAGATATTTTACATGAATGGAAATTGTTAGATTCAGAAATTACTCATATACTTGAGCGGATAAAATTAGCTATGCAGGCACAGAATATTTCTGAAACTTCAAATTTTAAATTATCACCTACAGAACGAGTTACTCAAAAAGTTAATTTTGCTGAGTTGGCAGCGATCGTACAAAATCAGGAAATAGATTTAGATTTTCCGATTACTGTTACTCAAAAACTACAAAAAGATTTTGGAGATATTATGAATAAAATTTCGGTAAATAAAGAGAAAAATTCTAGCTGGAAATTGACTGTTAAAAATTTGTCCGATATTAACTAGCCTATCAGCTTAAGTTAAAATTCCCATTTAAATTGCATTTCTATGTTGCTGATTATGGGTATGATTTAATAATTTTGTATTTGGGATTTTTTATTTTGGATAGTTTGAATCACTTGTTAATATTAACTATTCCCTATTTCCTATTCCCTATAAATCTAAGCTGACTGCTGAGTGCTGATTGCTGATTGCTTTTTAATCAGCCATATTAGTCAGAAAAATTAAAATAATTAAAAATAATTTGATTTGATAAATCTTGTAGACTAAATAACTTTTTTATTCTACTCTTAAATTAATAGCTAAAGCTGCTACTTATTAGTAGCTTAAATATCAATAACTAAATACATATTATTGAGGAAAAGTCAAGATGATGAAAGCTAAAGATATTATGACCACAGAGGTTGAAACAATTCGCGGTTCAGCAACAGTAGCTGATGCTGTGAAGAAAATGAACGACCTCTGTCTGCGCGCTCTAATTGTAGAACGCCGTCACGACCAAGATGCTTATGGTATTATCACAGAGACAGATATTGTTTATCAGGTTGCTGCTTACGGCAAAGACCCTAAACAAGTGCGAGTTTATGAAATTATGACTAAGCCTTGCATTGTTATCAACCCTGATTTAGGTGTAGAGTATGTAGCGAGATTATTTGCTAATACAGGTATACATCGAGCTCCTGTAATTAAGGATACGTTACTTGGTATTATTTCAATTACAGATATTTTAAGCAAGAGTGATTTTGTGGAGAAACCAAAATCTGTATTACTCGAAAGGAGAATAGAAGCAGCTATTGAGGAAGCAAGGAGTATTTGCGATCAAAAAGGTGTTACTTCTAAAGAATGTGCAGCAGCTTGGGATATTGTAGAAGAGTTACAAGCTGAAGCTGCTCATCAAAAGGCAGAAAGGATGGAAAAAAGTGCTTTTGACCTCTATTGCGAGGATAACCCAGAAGCTGCTGAAGCACGAAATTACGATGTTTAGGGTTTGCTGAAAAAGTCAGTAGGGGTAGGAGACAGGAGACAGGAGACAGGAGACAGGAGACAGGAGAAATGGGAATGAGCGAGGAGCTAGGATTCATTAATTGATAATTGATAATGGATAATTGATAATTACCTCTGGTTAAAACCGCTCTTGATTGAATATAAGGAAATATTATTTCTTCTCTTGGTCGATTGGATATGGCGAGGAGACCCGCTCTTATCAGAGCCGCTCCGAAGATCGCCATCCCACCCTTCGGGAAGCTGCGCTAACGACCGTTTTTTTCCCTTAAAAGGGGAGGATTTTTACCTGAATTATTTAATTATTAATTATTAATTATTAATTATTAATTATTCGGTAAGAATTGTCCCAAGATTGTTCTGCCCAAATCTTGACCAAAATCCTCTCATTTTTGAACCATTACCACTTAAAACCTCGCACTTTTTGATACTTAAAAAGGCTAAAACCTTTATCTATAAAGACTTTTATATTTAATCAGCAAGCCCTATTTAGTTTCAAGTTTTTCGCGATCGATGTTAGCAGGGAACAAGCAACAGTGGGAAAAACATTTCCCTGTCTAAGGTCGATCATCATTTCAGTTATCAGTTATACCAATTTTATAAATGTTTGCTACAAATAGGTAGGGTACTTCTTAGGAGTCAGGAGTCAGGAGTCAGGAGTCAGAATGAATAGATTTAATACCAGTTTTTAGGTCATAAATTCTCTTTTTCTCTTGGTGCGCTACCAGGTGCGACTGGCGTCGTCGCGGGGTCGCACCGCTTTGTCAAAGGGAAATTTCCTGCAAAATTTTTTTATTGCACTTATTATTCGTAACATTCTTTTTTCAAATTGGTATTATATTATGTCCGGATAATTAGCGATAGAACTCCGTTCCGCTCACGCGACCAAAAAACCTTATCCCCTTGAACTTTTCTTTCCCTTCTTCCTTCTTTCTTCTTTCTTCTTCCTTCTTCAAGATGATAATTTCTCCACAAAATTTTGATGTTCTGCTGTTGCTAACCCCAGTTGTACAACTTCAATTACTTTGATTAATTTTCCTGTTAATAAAGCTGTTTTATCTAACCATAAACCAGGAAAAATTTCACTACAAATTATTCCCTCGGAATTAGGTTGAAGCTGAACATATTCCCCTTTTTGTAAGCTATACCAATCAATTTCTCCATCTTCGACGCGCCAAACGAGATATTCTTGAACTTGATTACGACGATAGATTTTCTTTTTTTTCATGTACATCAATAGAAACAGTACTAGCAGCAATTTCTACTATTAATTCTGGCGCTCCTTCCACATAACCATCCTCACTAATAATTGACTTTCCACCATTTTCAATTCGCAGTAAAGCATCGGGTTGAGGTTCATTATCTCCATCCAAACGAATAGTCGAATTATCTCCAAGTTCTATACCTGGAGTTGCTGACCAATAAATACCTAACCAAGTCATAATTCGTGCATGAGGATTACCATGTTGGGTAATTTGTAAAGGAGATGCCATATAAACTGTTCCCTCAATTAATTCTGCTTTTTTAATATTTGACTTAGTGTAACGATTTTCAAATTCAATTCGAGTTAAGCGTTCGCGGAGCGTGGCATCAGCCATCTCGCCATTTTCTAGGGTAGGAATTGTTGGTTTTAGTACTGTGTTTTTTAATTCACTTTTCATGATTATTTTGTCTTAATATGTTAGATTTTTTTTAGTAAGTATATAATATAAAATATTAATTTTTGAGGTGTGTTTAATTTTTAATAATAGATAAATTTGAGTTATTAATACTATTCTTAAATCTGGTGTAATTTTACTATCTGAATTAGATGTGATCGCTAATTTCAATTTGATATTCCATGCTTATGTTTGAGCTTGGTTAATGTTTGCTTTGCTGGAAAAGTGCGTCCCTCTTGCACTGAATTTAAACCTGCCTGAATACGTTCTATTGCTTGTATGCGGTCTACTAATTCTAGTCATTTTTGCTATGATTCGGCATCCTGAACTACGACTTCTGCTTTACCATTAACTGTGAGGATTAGTGGGTTTCCGCTTTCCTTAATTCGCTGCAAGTATTGAGTGGTATTACGCTTGAAGTTAGTGAGGGAGTCAATGTCTTTGGTTCTGTCTAGCATCTTGTTACTTGGATAGTTTTTTAGTATCATATTGGCATTTTTTTAGGCGTTGCTGAGTGGTAATGATTTTTAGATTAAGTATCAACCCAAAATATAAGTTTTTCCTTAGTTGAATAAAAAGTCATGCGTAGGGTCGAGCAACTCCCAATGATTACATACTATCATAATTTTTTTGGGGATGCAAGGGCAAATACCTTGCCGTTTTTTTGGAGCTCCACAGGATGACAATTTTCTTTGGTTATGAATCATAGCGATCGCAGAGTAAGTGCGGTAGCTACATCACGAATTCTGCATGAGTAAATATATGGATGTGTTGATGGGGTGAAAATTTTTCGGTGTTGCCACTTCTTTATTTGAGTGCTTCACCGGATGATAACTTTCTGGTGCTTTGGTGTCTGAGTATCTTTTCTATATGTATTCAGTAAAGAAATGCTGTTTTTGCGTTGAATAAAAAGTCATGATTAGGGGCGAGCGACTCCCAATAATTACATACTATCATAATTTTTTTGAGGGTGCAAGGGCTAATACCTTGCCGTTTTTTTTGGAGCTCCACAGGATGACAATTTTCTTTGGTTATGAATCATAGCGATCGCAGAGTAAGTGCGGTAGCTACATCACGAATTCTGCATGAGTAAATATATGGATGTGTTGATGGGGTGAAAATTTTTCGGTGTTGCCACTTCTTTATTTAAGTGCTTCACAGGATGATAACTTTCTGGTGCTTTGCTGTCTGAGTATCTTTTCTATATGTATTCAGTAACGAAATGTTGTTTTTGCGTTGAATAAAAAGTCATATTTAGGGGCGAGCAACTCCCAATAATTACATACTATCATAATTTTTTTGAGGATGCAAGGGCTAATACCTTGCCTTTTTTTTAGAGCTTCACAAAATGCAGATAAATCATCCGTGTATCCGTGGCGAAATCTTTGTCTAGCAAAAACTTCTGCCACTCTGAAAAAAACTTTTTCGGCGTTGCTCAAATGTAATAGTAAGTAGCTGAAGGCAAAATGGAAAAACTTATGTTTTGCGTTGATACTTAATCTAAGAATCATTACCACTCAGCAACGCCTTTTTTTAGATGCTTGCTAAGTAAGCTACGGTCAAAAATTCAGAGGCAAATTTTACTACTGAAGCTGTGTATTGGTATAAATTACAAATGAAAAACAATATTATCGATCGCTCTTCAAATAAGAGTATTTGTAATTAATTTTGCATGACTACTTACCAACAATAATAATTTGTCAATTTTTTTCTACTAAAGAACGAACAGAGAAGATTTCGTTCTGTTTTAAAGGTTCAACAGCAGACTTATGCACAATAATTACATTAATAGATTTTCCTATGGCATTAAATACTTCTAAAACATAACCATTTTCTTCTCTTTCTGGGTGAGTTTCTGTATCAATTAACATGGCAATATCACCTTTTTTTTGGTTATATTCTGGGAAGTCTTTGGTTAGAGAAATACGTTGGTATAATTCAAGCATTGATGGTTTTATCTTTTATTGTTCTGGAAATATATTTAGGAATTGGTTCATTGGTGACAATAGAATGCAAAACATCTGGATCTAAATCTGCGCCATTTTCCCAGTAAATTGTTCCCCATTCAGGATTAAGTTTGACAGTTTGAAAATAATTGATATCTTGTAATTTTGCAAAAATTCCCCTAAATTCTATTAGCTGACTAATATCTACAATTCCGTCTTTCCCATCTTCAAATTTCAGACAAAGTAGATAGTTTTCTTGATGATTAACTTCGATAATGTCTTTTAACATGATTTACTCCAAAGGTTCAATTTTTTCCAAAGGATTTTCTTCTCTTGCTCGTTGCCAGTTTTCTAGAAGTTCTCTTTAATGAATTGCTGCCTATTCGATTACTAAACCAAGAATTCAAGGGGTTAATTTACCTTCAAGAATAGAAAGATTTTCTATATAAATTAAAGCTTTTTGTTGGTTATAACGAACGTGAAAATGAGGAGGTGGAAAAGCATAAGTAAAAGCACCTTGTTTTATTCTTTCATCCTCAATTTCATAAGACTTTTCATTAGGACTACAAGAAGCAATTGTAATTACTCCTTTTTGCTTTTCTTGACCAATACCTAAACCTTTTGAACTTTCCTGACTACGACAAGCATCCAAAAATAAAATCACATTATCTGCTCCACATCGCCTCAATCTTTCTATCACAAAATAAAGAGGAATAGCAGTATCTTCTACTCCATCTGGATGAGGATCAGCATCAGCAGGCATTAAATAATCTCGGTCATTAAAACGCATTCCATGACCGCTATAAAAGAACCAAAAATTATCACCAGCAGATAAAAATTCGTTGTTAAATCTTACTCGTAAAAATCTTTTTAGTGCTCCATAAGTTGGTTGAGAATTAAAAGGTTTATCTGCATCATTAATTTGAGGGGAATTATCAGTAAATAAATAAACTTTCTCAAAACCTGCTTCATTGAGAAAATAATCCCGCATTAATTCAGCATCTCTCTGAGCGTATTGAAGAGTTGGCATATTATCGTAATGATTAATTCCAACACAAATAGCCCAATTTTTTGCCATACTTTAAGACTCCTTACGTTCTAGTTTTAGTTTAATTGCCCCCTTACTTCTAGCTTTTCGTTGTAACCAGATGGTAATAACTGCTAGATTTTTATTATTAATTCCAGTTATTTCACCTTCAACTCTGTAAAATGTACCGTATTCATTGGTTCTATCTATTATTGCTTCTGTGGTAAAAACTAATTGCAAAATGCTATTTTTTAGTTGTTGGGAATTTTCTGGAGTAAAACTAGCTTGTAAAAGAAATTTTGATTTGTCACTTTGTTCTCGATATACTAATAAATATTTAGTCAGTTTTTCATCAGGAATAATTACAGGTTCGGGTAATTTCATTATTTGAGGAGCGGAAATAATAAATTTTTGAGATGAATGCTACAGTTATTTTGTTATTTTTTTCATAAAAATAAACTTTCAATTTTTTACTAATAACTTAAACAAAGAATACTTTGAGTGTGCTATTAACTGATAACTGAAATTAGTTATTAAAACTTTTTTCTATTGATAGCTGAAATGCTTATATGTTTAAGTTTACAAGTCTCTACACGAAAGAAGATATCATTAACAAAAAAATTACCCTGCCAATACCTAGTCACAGGAAAACGTCCCTGCTCAGGTTGGCTGATATTGAACAACCTTGAATCACTATATGACAACCATTTTCCTGCTTCGCGCCATCCTACTTTTTCTCCAAAGTTTTGCGATAGCTCATCATTATACTCTAGCTTCCCAGCCAAACTGTAATAAATTTCACTTTGCACGGAAAAGCCTAATTTATCATCACTGTATTTTTGCCAAAGCAGGTCTATAATATGGAGGTGTAAACATGAAAATTTTTTAATCGACTCTGTATCTAGCCCGCCTTCTTTTTCTCGGTTAGTAACTTTTAGCATAATATTGAAAGTTTCCCAATCTGCTTCTTTCCATTTCTTTTGTTTGAGTAGATTTTCTAAAGTTGAATACTCTATATTTTCGTTTTTTTCCAGTATTGAAACAGTAATTGTGGCCAAAAATGTGCCCATCCTAATTTTGACTTTTGACTTTTGACTTTTGACTTGACTCGGAGAGCGATCGCTCCATATCAAATCCTAATTTTGACTTTTGACTTTTGACTTTTTAATTTTGACTTGACTCGGAGAGCGATCGCTCTATTTAGATTCCAAGTTAATAATATCAGGACTTACGCATGGGCACTAAATAAAGCGAGGGCGAATTAATTAGCCACTACATATGGCGTTTTTAAGGTGAAGTATGCGTAAGTTTTGTAATATAAAATATTCCCGATAGAATCCTAGTTTTGACTTTTGACTTCTAACTTTTGACTTTCCTCAACTTGACGTTTTGGCATTGGTTGGAGAGGTGCATTAATTGGATTATATTTACAATAACAGATTGCCACTACATCAAATTTACCTATTGGCAAATCGGGTGTGTAGGTTTCAACTGGCGAAACTTCCCAATCTCCCTGACGATAATGAGTGCTATAACCATGTTCCTCTGTGTTATGCAGTGCATCAACTCTAATAAACTCGGTTGGTCTATACCCTGGTTCTGGAATTGGTTTATTCGATGAGTCAAAATGTTCGGTTAGTATACGAGTAAGTTGTTGAGTATGTTCTAGTTTTCGAGATTCCCAACCAGGTTCGTCTTTTTCCGCTCGAAAAATAATGTATTTAGGGTTTGCGCTCATAAAGTCTTTTTGCTGGGGTAGGAGACAGGAGACAACCCACCCCTGACCCCTCCCAGGAGGGGAAGACAGGAGACAGGAGAAATGGGAATGAGCGAGGAAGTAGTAGTAAGAATTTTCCCTTGATTTTTCTGTAACTATACGCCTCTAAAATACTAACTTTTTGAGCGTTTTAGACGTGATACCAGGTACTTTTTAAATGCCCCAAAAAAGCTAAATTATTTATATGTCAATGCTTTTAGATTTAATCAGCAAGCCCTATTTATTCATAAGTTATACTAAATTGATAAATTTTTCTACAAATAGCTAGGATATTTCTTAGGAGTCAGGAGTCAGGAGTCAGGAGTCAGAATAAATAGCTTTAATAGCAGTTTTTAGATATGAATTTATCTTTTTAGTCTAATAGTTATCTCCTATAAAGGATTTTAATTACCCAAATTATTCGTAACATTCTTTTTTAAAATTGGTATTATTTCTCCTCCCAATCATATTACAAAAGTTTCCGAATTTATAAGGTAAATAGATTAGCAATTGAATATTTGTAGTGCGGGAATCTTGCCCGCGATCGCTCTACCTTTGAATGTTTGTAGTGCATACATCTTGCCCGCGATGGGTCTACCTCACACTTAATTTAATCTGCTGTATTTATTAAGTTTATCCTCACAAAAACTCCCAGAATATTCGATTCAAATATCTAGGAGTTTTGTCAATTTTTCCCTATCCAACTAACTCTATTCCACCACTTTTTTCTCCTCTTCATTCAAACTAATTTTTGTATCTTCATCAGATTTTTCCGCAGCTTTTGTCAATTCAAAAATTGGTGGTTCTAAGTCAGGAATAGGTACTTCAAAACCAGGTGGTAAAGGTGGCAGTTGTGGTACACCAGAATCTAATTCTTTAGTCTGTTTCACCAACTCATTAATACTTATTTCCGGTACAGGTGGTATTTCAGTAATTTTCAACGCTGTCATCAAATTTGCCAAGGCAAACTGAATATGAGTATCTGGGTTTTTCGCAACCCACCCATCCTTTGTTAACTGTCGCATCTCAAAATGTAAGTGCGGACCTGTAGACATTCCCGTATTACCAACACGACCGATAACTTCACCTTGCTTGACAACTTCCCCTGGTTTCACAAAAATCTCTGATAAGTGACCGTAGAGAGTTTCCAATGATTTTTTCTGGTGGTCTAACACCACAGTTACACCATAACCTCCTAACCAGTCAGCGATCGCTACTTGACCTGCATAAGTTGCAACTACTGGGGTTCCTGTTGGTGCTCCTAAGTCTGTACCTGTGTGAAATTTTTTATAACCTAATATTGGATGTGTTCTCCAACCAAAAAATGAAGTGATGGGTGCGGGGATAGATAGAGGAAATATTAATCTAGTGTTACCATTTCCTGGTACTGCTGGGGGTCGCATGGTGCGGTTGTAATATGCTAAACCTGACTGAGTAATGGGGTTATCAAATAAACCCTGCACTTGAGCGGGTAAAACTGCAGCGACTTCTACTCCTTGTGACGATCCTGAGTAATGACTTGGAGTATAGGAAGTGCTGGTGTAATAACTGCTTTGACTGGAGGATGAACCAGAGTAGTAGCTAGTTTGACTATAACTAGAAGTGTCTGAATAATAATTGTTGTTGGAGGAGTAATAGTTGCTTTTGGAGGATGAGTAATAGTTGTTATTTTGATATGAGTCTTGATAGTTATTTTGAGAATAGTAACTTTGTTGAGTTTCCCCACTCCATGAATTGTTGGATGCTGTTTGAGCAGGATCACTCCAGTTATTAGTCTGAGTAGGAGCGCTCCAATTATTTGTTGCAGTTGTAGAACTCCAGTTATTAGTCTGAGTAGGAGCACTCCAATTGTTATTTTCGGCAACAGCATTCCAATTTTTGTTAGTTGTTGGATATTCGGCGATGTTATCTGTAGAACGTTCGGAGAAAACTACTGTGTTTGGTGCTTCATAACTTTCTGTTGCGCCAGTTTTGTATTCTGTATTATCTATATAAGCGTTAGTCGAACCGTCATAATAATAAAGTTTTTCAGGTTTTGGTAATGTTAGAGGAGGTAACTCCTGATATTTTGGTTGTTTTGATAGGTTGACTCCTGTATTCGTCGGAGGTGCGACATACAAATTTTTCGGCAGATAAATACCGCTGTCTGGTTCCGGTTCCGGTTCTGGTTCTGGTTCTGGTTGAGAATAATAATAAGGTTCTGGTTCGTAATAGCTTGGTGCTGGTTGAGAATAATATGGTTCCGGTTCGTAATAACTTGGCGCTGGTTGAGAATAATAATAAGGTTCTGGTTCGTAGTAGCTCGGTGCTGGTTGAGAATAATATGGTTCTGGTTCTGGTTCGTAATAGTATGGTTCCGAATAGTATGGTTCCGAATAACTTGGTGAAGCAGAATAATAAGGTTCTGGTTCGTAATATGGTTCCGGTTCGTAATATGGTTGTGAATAATAGGGTTCGGGTTCGTAATATGGTTCAGGTGTATATGAAGGTGTTGGTTCGTAGTAGGGTTCCGAATAATATGGTTCTGGTGAATAGGATGGTTCCGAATAGGATGTTTGGGGATAATAGTTATCTACTGGAGCAGGTTGATATGATGGCTCATAGTCATACACTTCTATTTCTAAAATTGCCTCTGCTAAAACTATACCTCTACTCAGCATTCCTAGACTTGCTAGACAACAACCAAGCTGCATAAGAGACTTATGAGTTAGAAGTTTGGTCTGAATAATATTTTGGTTTTGCTTTTTAGTTGTTTCCTGTAATTCAGTTTTAGACTCTACTGACAGGTTTTGGTTCTCTGATACCATCATTTCCTCACACTATACTTATTACTTTGACAGGACTTACCCATGGACACTAAATCAATTGAGGGCGAATTAATTAGCCCCTACATATGCCGTTTTTAAGGTGAAGCATGCGTAAGTCCTATTTGAATTGACAATTAATGCAGTTTAATAAAAATTAACTTTAACATTGAAGAAGGCATAAGACATAAGGTAGAAGACAGAAAGCAGAAGGGAAAATTGCCTATGGATAGTCAACGACCGACCATGAGCGTGTCTTATAGCACAAGGAAGAAAGAAGAAAGAATAAGGAAAAATCTGGCGTTGTCTGAGTTTTAAGATTTTGATATATCCGCGTCCTTGACTTCGACTGCTATATTAATTTCCCTAGTAGAAAAATCTACTTGCTATATTTGACTTCAACTACAGCGCTTTTCATTTAACATTTAAGTAGAGTACACAAAATTATTTTGGGTTAGGAAGTAGGCAGTAGGAGCAGGATTTACGCGCAGACACTAAATCCAATGAGGGCGAATTAATTAGCCCCTACTCCCCCACTCTCCTACTTCTCTACTCCCCCACTCCCCTACTTCTCTACTCCCCTACTCTCTCACTCCCTCACTCCTGACTTCCGGGAAGCGGTTGGCCATAACCCAGATTGGTTGTACCGGGTTTTAGGAAAATTTCTGAGGAAGATATTTGAGGCTGAGTCAGCAGACTAGCTGAGTCTTGATTGAACTTGACCCGTAATTCCCCATTAGTCGTTACTCCCACAATTGTGCCAATACGATCTTCTACTACTATTTGCTGCCCAATATTTATAAGTAGTTGCTGATAGGAAGGTAAGATACTTTCTATTCCTGACTCTAAAAGTTGTTTAATGCCAGAATCTAGTCCATGAAAGACTATAGCAGCTAACATTTCTAAAGAGAATATTTCCGATTTTGACTGTTTCCTATAATAGCTCTGCAAATTAATTCCTGTGTCTGGTACAGAATTAGCCCAATTAATCCCTACCCCAATGACTGCTTGAGAAATTTTTTTCTTGTGTATCCTCGTCTCTGTTAAGATGCCACCTAATTTTTTGTGTTCTAAAATTAAGTCATTGGGCCACTTAACTTGAACTGGTACACCATAATCCCTCAAACTAGAGGCTATACCCCAAGCACTTGATAAAGTTAGCTGAGAAGTTTGAGATATAGAAATATTAGGAGCGATGGTATTGCTCTTAGCGATCGCTATTGACATATATAGGCCACCGACAGTTGACTGCCAATTTCTTCCCCATTGACCACGTCCTGCTGTTTGTTGACTGGCAATAACAATGCTTGATGGGTTTCCGGAGTTGATTAACTGCCAAAGAGTTTGATTGGTTGAGGGGAGGCTCAGAAAAATATGGAGATTGGCGAATGTTGAAGCGGTGAATTTATCTGAAACTCCTTGAATATTTGACAAGCTGTCTATAAATTTTTCTTTGTTAAATTCTGCTACTGACAATTTTTTTAATATCTGGGTCAAAGTTGATAGATATCAACACTTTATCGCAGAAGGAACAAGGAAGAAGAAAGAAGGAAGAAGGAAAAGTTTTACTTTATCTGAGTTTTAAACTTTTGAACTGTCCTAACCTTTCCTTAAGTTGATGACTCAATAATTTGTTCTACTTCTGTTGCGGATGTCGCAATAGTCATTTCATTCTCTGAAGCACTCGAAGTTGGGGGTAAAGACAGAAAGTGAAAACTTCTCTAAAGTTCATCAAACTTACTCATTACTATAGCTATCTAACTAAAATGAGTAAGTTTGTTCAGTCGTCTATCCATTGAGTCACTATCAGCTACAATTAAGATATGAAGCTAGTTGAACGTCATGTTATTACCAAATCCCATTATTTGTGGTCCGAAATTGACCAGAAGGCTTTTTTGTCAAAAAATCTGTTCAATTTAGCCAACTATTATTATCGTCAATACTTCTTTGAAAACAAAAAGAAATTAAATTTTAATCAACTGTATCACAAGGTATCTAAAAGCGACGATTATCAAGGTTTACCTACAAAAGTAAGTAAGCAAATAATCAGGAGACTAGATTCAGCTTGGAGTAGTTATTTTGCAGCCTTAAGAGAGTGGCAAAAACAGCCAAATAAATTTTTAGGGAAACCAAAAATCCCCAAATATAAACATAAGACAAAAGGCCGAAATCTTCTTCCTTATCCAAATGAGTCAATTTACAAAAAAACCTTAAAAAAAGGAATTTGTCATCTGTCGATGAGTGAAATAAAAATTCCCACTTCACAGACAGAAATAATAGAAACCAGAATTATCCCCAAAAGTAGCTGTTACATAATAGAGATAGTCTATGAAAAACAGGAGGAAATAACAAATAATCAACAAATAGCAGGAGTAGACTTAGGAGTAAATAACTTAATAGCTGTAACGACAAATCAAACAGGAATATCACCTCTATTGATTAAAGGCAGACCATTAAAAGCAATTAACACCTTTTATAATAAACAACGCTCTTATTTACAATCTCAACTAAAAACCAACCACAATAAAAATAATTCTCATCGGTTAAAAAAATTAACTCACAAACGAAATAGTCGAGTAGAAAACTATCTCCATACAGCAAGTAAAAGAGTAATAGATTGGTGTGTAAACCATGAAATAGGAACCTTAATTATGGGGCAGAATCAAAATTGGAAACAAGAAATAAAATTAGGGAAAAAGAACAATCAACAATTTGTGAATATCCCTCACTATAAGTTAATAGAGATGTTAAGATATAAAGCCCAACTAAGAGGAATAAAAGTAATAATAACAGAAGAATCCTATACATCTCAATCAAGCTGTTTAGATGGGGATGATTTACCAAAATATGGAGATGATTTACCTAATTTCAGTGGAAAAAGAGTAAAAAGAGGGTTGTATCAAACCAGGGAAAAGAAATTATTAAATGCAGATGTAAATGGCTCGTTGAATATAATTAAAAAAGTAATTCCTGATGTCTTTGACCAGGGAATAAAGGGTTTGCCGTTTAACCCTGTAGTGGTCGATCCACTTGCGTTTGACTAGACTTTCAGACCTTTGAGTAAGTTTAGTTGAGCGGTGTGACTTCTGCTTCTGTTGCGGATGTCGCAATAGTCATTTCATTTTGTTAGGCACTCTAGCTTTGGGTAAACTTCCAATTCTGTGCAGTAGAGCGAATAAAAATGTCAAAATAAACGAAGGCACTTATATTGAGGTCAGGAGTAAGAATTTCCTTCTGCCTTCTGCCTTCTGCCTTTCCTGATAACTGATAACTGAAATGACTGTCGCTGACTCTGACTCACAAAAATTAAATAGATACTACGAAATTTTGGGCGAGAATAATACCACTTGGCACTGGCAAAAATGGCAAGGATTATCTTACCTAACTTGTAGCCTCCTAGAAAATTGGCCTCATGGCTTTTTTACTCACCATTTCTGGCCTCGTACACCAGGAGAATTAGTAGAAGTATTCCCTTCTTCTGCTGAGGTATATCGTGTGAAGCAAGTACATGGCAATACTGTACTAACGACAGGAAAAGCTACTCAGGTAGAGATGCCTAATTCTAGTCCCGAAAAAACTTATGCTGAAGCTGATGGTTTAATAACTCAAACAACAAAACAAGCAGTTTGGGTTTGCAGTGCTGACTGTGTGCCTGTTTTGATTGCTGACAAAAAAACAGGACAAGTGGCAGCAGTTCATGCCGGATGGCGTGGCACGGCCGCTAAAATTGTTCCGGTAGCATTGGCAAGTTTTCAAGCTCAGGGTAGTCAATTATCCGATTTATTATTTGTTCTTGGCCCTGCTATTGCTGGAGAGGTTTATCAAGTTTCTGAAGATGTGGCGGCTGAAGTTGGGGCGACTGTTGTTCCACAAAAAGAGAGAGCAACTACTGAGGAGATTTTGCATTCTCTGGAGCTTTTGCCTAATTCACCAGTTTTATCCGATCCTGAACCGGGAAAAGTACGCTTGGATGTGCGTATAGTTAATGTTTTACAGTTGGAGCAATTGGGTATTGGTCATTCACAGATGGCGATCGCTCCTTATTGTACTTATCAACAACCGGATTACTTTTTTTCTTATCGGCGTGAAAAACAGAAAAAAGTGCAGTGGTCAGGGATAGTGAGTGGGTTGAGTTAAGTCAAAAGTCTAAAATTAAAAGCCAAAAGAGAAACAATATGAATTAATGTGGTAATTTCAATAGTTTGGCAGAAAATGCTCTAGAGCTAAAATTCCTTTTTTCTCTAACCAATGTTAAATACTTCCCTAAGTAAAGTCGTATTTTTTGCCTGTAGATATCTTTTTTTGATTTTCCTTCTATTAATCTCAGGGGGTTAAAAGCTATTTTTGATAGTCAGTACTTATGTTAATTTATGAGATTATTCGGTAATTTGTGTAGAAATGTTTGTATATTTAACTGAGCATATTTCTGGAAAACTAGATAAGATTAAAATACTAGAAACTTTGTCATAGTTTAAAAAATTATTAATAAATTCCAATGAGCGATTTAAGTCATTATCAACAACTTGGTCTCACTGAAGATGCTTCTTTTGATGAAATTCAAGCAGCAAAGGAACGTTTGAAGCAGCAGCATAGTGGCGATCAAAAGGTTATAGAAAATATTGAAGCTGCTTATGATTCGATTTTGATGGACCGTTTAAGGTTGCGTCAGGAAGGAAAGATTAAGGTTCCTGAGCGTATTCGGTTTCCGGAGAAGCAAACAAAGAAAGTCCCTGATAGTTTTACTCCTGGGTTGACTGAAAAAGGGCCAGTTTGGCTACAAAAGTTAATTGATACTCCTAGTCAGGCTGATATTTTGTGGCCTACTGGTATATATGTGGTTTTAGGTGCTATTAGTATTTATTCTGGGGTTAGTCAACCGTCTATTTTGCAACTTACTTTGGCTTTGGGAGTTGGTGGTTGTCTTTATTTTCTTAATCGTAAAGAGAATAAGTTTGGTCGTGCTGTATTGTTGACTGTTGGGGGTTTAATTCTTGGGTTGATTTTAGGTGGAATATTGACTGCTTTAGCAACTGGTTTAACAACAGAAATATTTATTACTTTGGTAACGTTTTTGGTGTTATGGATGGTTAGTTGTTTTTTACGTTGATTAAGGCAAGGAAGAAGGAAGAAGGAAGAGGGAAGAGGGAAGAAATTTGAGGGGTTGTACATTGATGGAATGATAAGGAAGAAGGAAGAAGGAAAAAAAATTTGAAGGGTTGCACATTATGGAATGATATTGCCAAAAATTAGTTGAGATTATGACTAAAAAAAACAATTAATTAATCATTCTAGCAATTGTCAAATCCAAAATTTAATTCAATCAAAAATCTAAAATCATTCGTCACTGTGCAATGCCAAAATAGAAGTCAAATTTTATGTTATGTCTAGAAGAGACTTTTGCAATTGTAGAAGCTATTTATCTCAAGCAGTTATTTCTCTTTATTTTATTTCCTCTATTATTCCTTCTTCTTTTTGCTATGAGTAAGTATTTAGCTCTTCCCTGCGGGATGCTACGCGAACAGGAAATAATAAATAATTCTTTACTAATGTTGAAGGAGCGTACATTGGCAATAACTTTTAATTCTCTTAATTCTCTCTCAATTTTTTAATTACTTTTACCGAAGAATTAAGGTAAAAATCCTTTCCTTTGAAGGAGAAAAAGAAAAAATTTTCCTTTTAGTAAATCCTCTTCTTTTCAAGGAGAGGTAATTATTAATTATTGCTCTGCTGATTAAATCTAAAAGCATTGATTGATATATAAACACAAGTGCCTTTTTGGGGTCGAAAAAAGTGCCTGGTTTTCAATCTAAAACCCTCAAAAGTTAGTATTTTAGGCGCATAGTTGAGCAGAAAAATCATTCTGACAATTGTTACCAAATAATTAAGGTGAAAATCCTGTCCTTTGAAGGAGAAACAAAAAAATTTTTCATTATTAGTCAATCAATTCCGTTTTTACTCTCAAGGTAATTATTAATTATTAATTGTTGAATCCTACCTCCTCGCTCATTCCCATTTCTCCTGTCTCCTGTCTCCTATCCCTACTAAAAGACTAGTGAAGCGCAAACCCTAATTATTAATTATTGAACTCCTTCTCTTATCAATAGCTGATAGCTGATAGCTGATAGCTGATAGCTGAATGCTATGATGATTTATTAATTGTCCAGAAAGGAAATTGCTGAGTTGGTTCTAAATTTACTCCATTAATATTTTTCTGAGCAAGTACATAGTCTTTATCTAACCACAATGGAATAAAAGGAGTCAGGAGTCAGGGGTTAGAACTAATTACTTAAGAGTAGAGGTTTTAAGTCT
>NZ_JAAHGO010000012.1:264067-312550 GCF_010672455.1 Okeania sp. SIO2C9
GGTTCTAAATTTACTCCATTAATATTTTTCTGAGCAAGTACATAGTCTTTATCTAACCACAATGGAATAAAAGGAGTCAGGAGTCAGGGGTTAGAACTAATTACTTAAGAGTAGAGGTTTTAAGTCTACTTAATTTATTAATTCCTCAATGATTTATTCTGAATTTTAGCTCTTGTACCTTACCAATATGTCTTTTGAACTCCCTTGAAAGTTATAACTCTAACTATCTACATAGATTTCTTACTCAAATTCTTTTTCGATCAAAAATCTAATTGACTAAATCATAGTATCTAATTCTCAATCTTTACTTCCTTGTCAATTCCAGTCAGAATTTCTATGATTTATTAATTGTCCAGAAAGGAAATTGCTGAGTCGGTTCTAAATTTACTCCATTAATATTTTTCTGAGCAAGTACATAGTCTTTATCTAACCACAATGGAATAAAAGGAGTCAGGAGTCAGGGGTTAGAACTAATTACTTAAGAGTAGAGGTTTTAAGTCTACTTAATTTATTAATTCCTCAATGATTTATTCTGAATTTTAGCTCTTGTACCTTACCAATATGTCTTTTGAACTCCCTTGAAAGTTATAACTCTAACTATCTACATAGATTTCTTACTCAAATTCTTTTTCGAGCAAAAATCTAATTGACTAAATCATAGTATCTAATTCTCAATCTTTACTTCCTTGTCAATTCCAGTCAGAATTTCTATGATTTATTAATTGTCCAGAAAGGAAATTGATGAGTCGGTTCTAAATTTACTCCATTAATATTTTTCTGAGCAAGTACATAGTCTTTATCTAACCACAATGGAATAAAAGGAGTCAGGAGTCAGGGGTTAGAAGTAATTACTTAAGAGTAGAGGTTTTAAGTCTACTTAATTTATTAATTCCTCAATGATTTATTCTGAATTTTAGCTCTTGTACCTTGCCAATATGTCTTCTGAACTCCCTTGAAAGTTATAACTCTAACTATCTATATAGATCCCTTATATCATGTCTCTCTAAATAACCCCAATAAAAAAAATTTAGGGAGTAAGGAGTAGGGAACAAGAGGAAATTTGTTTGCTCTCCATGACAAACGGAAAAAATATTCTCTCTCAACAGAATAGCATTTTTATTATGGCTAATTAATGAGACTTGATATTACTCAAATTCTTTTCCGAGCAAAAATCTCAATCATTAAATCATAGTATCTAATTCTAAATCTTTACTTCCTTCTCAAATCCAGTCAGAATCTCTATGATTTATTAATTGTCCAGAATGGAAATTGCTGAGTCGGTTCTAAACTAACTCCATTAATATTTTTCTGAGCAAATACATAATCTTTATCTAACCACAATGGAATAAAAGGAACATCTTCTCCTAATAAATCTTGAATTTCTCTGAAAATACCTTGGCGCTTTTCTGGGTTTTGTTCTTGACGTTGTTGCTCTATTAATTGATTGATACGATCGCTATAATAAAATGATCCTTGAAATTGGCTAGCTCCTGCTTCGCAACCTGTTTCTTCTGAGCCTTTTGTACATTCTAAAAATGGTTGGATATAGTTATCAGCGTCAACAAAATCTCCGTACCAATCTAACATAAAAGTTTGATATAGTCCTTTATCTAAATTTTTAAAGGCGGTTGCTGCTTCTACACTATTTAATTCTAATTCCATTAAACCGTCTATTTTTTCTTCTACAGATGCTTTGAGTGTACTAGCGACTAATTGTCTTTTTGTGGAATTAGATGCATACCAAATTTCTATTTTTGCTGGATTATCTTGAGAATATCCTGCCTCTTTTAATAACTCTTTAGCTTTGTCAAAATTTCCATCTCCATAATTTTCTTGAAATACTGGTTTATAACCTGCAAATTTATTGGGAATTAGACTATAAATAGGTTCTGATTGCCCTCGTAAAACTCGTTTATTTAACAAATTTCTGTCAACAATAGCTGCTAATGCTTGTCTCACTGCTTTGTTATCTAATGGTGCTGAATTAAGATTTAAAACTATATAATTAACTGTCTTACCATCTGTAGAAATTACTTGCCAACCTTGACGTTCCGATTCTTGTTCTAAGTTATAAATTTGGTCGGTGTCGAGAGATAAATAAGCTACATCAATAGCACCTGTTTTAAAGGCATTAAATAAATTGGCTGAACTAGAAAATATTTGAATGTCAACTCCTTTATTTTGTGGTTTTTCTCCCCAATAATTTTCAAATATATCTAACCGTAAAACATCAGTTCCGTACTCAGCTAATTTGTATGGTCCCGTACCAATAAATGTATCGGGTTTAAATTTATTTTCATCTGTTGTATATGCTTGAGGCGAAACAGCACAAAGACCAGAAAATGCTAGTAGAGGAGTAAAAGCAGCAAAGGGTTTTTTTAACTTTATTGTTAACTGATATTCTCCCGTAGCTTCTACTGACTCTACTGTATTTGCTAATAAAGAAGAAGGTGGACCTTCATTTTCAATAAAACGTTTTAAAGAAAAGGCCATTGCTTCGCTGTTGAAGGGAGTACCGTCATGGAATGTTACCCCCTGACGAAGAGGAATTGTATATTCTGTGCCATCTTCGCTAATTTTTGGCATTTCTGTGGCTAGTTGAGGGACAAGTTCTGTTGTTCCTAACTTGTAACCGTAGAGGCGATCGCCCAAATTATAGAGTAAGTTACCAGATATTACTTCGTAGGCATCTGCTGGGTCTACGGTACGAGGTTTAAGAGTTGTACCAATTGTAATACGATTTGTTTTGATTTCTGTAGTAGAGGTGTTATTAGGATTATTCTGTGGTTGACTACAACTAATAACTAGGAAACAGCAAAGACAAAACAAACTAATAAATTGAATAATTAGCTGTCGGGAACGGTTGACAGAATTAAATAATTGATGTTTGACCAATTTAATTATTTACCTCACTCATAATGGAGCTTCTTATTTTTTCTGAGATAAATTCTACCAAGATTTTAGTTCCTCAGAAAATTATTTAAAATAGTTAGACATCTTTGGAAAAGAGGGAGTAGGGAGTAGGGAGAAATAACTGATAATTTCTGTACGATAATTGATTTGATTTTTTATTATTGGAGATGTCTATTGCTTCTAAATTATGACTTGTTTAGTGCAAGCTCAAAATATTAAAAAGCTTTTCCGTTCCGGAATGCTCCGCAAACAGCAATTCAGCAGCTATAATTCAGATAAAACTAAGATAAATGCAATTTAAAAAGGTATTTCAACCCTTCTTCAATTGTCTTGCTTGTAGAATTAGGATATTTCAACCCAAGCTGATAGATAGTTCAACAATTAATAATTAATAATTAATAATTAATATAGCAATTCCCATACTGGTAAGGTACAAAATTTTAGCTTTTAGGGAACAGGGAACACCGGATCTGGGAACAGGTATGGAGAGAATAGAGAACATAATAGAAATAAAGATAGGTGTACCTCATTAGCCTGGGAAACGCTATAATCAACAATTACTTCTTCTTTTCAAGGAGAGGATTGACGCTTAAGGAATTTTTTTCTCCTTTATAAGGAGAGACTTTAAACCTTAATTATTCGGTAAAATTGACATTTATAGCGCTGTGCGCAGCTCCGGAAGGCAACAGCTCCGGAAGGCAACAGGGAACCCACCCCTCGCCCCTCCCCCTCCCAGGAGGGGAATAAAAAAACGATAATATAAGATTTTAGCTATTTAGCCCCTCCTGCAATTTGTAAATATACCAGCGCTCATTGCTATACATAAAATTATTCTTACTAGATTTGATGACTACCATGAAAATTTCTTGAGAGTATTTGTCACAACTTCTAATAATAATTTATCTATACATAGGATATAGCAACCCTCAATCATTTGTGATAATTTGATTATTTCTCTATTATTTATATACCCTAAAATTCTAAAATATTTTACAACTGAAATAATATCACTCTATTTATCAATGAACACCATAGTTTTGCTGATGTTAATTCTTATCTAATTTAGAAAAAAATTAAGAATTATCACAGACTATGGATAAGTTTAGAGGTTCATGTTTAAAATTGCGATACCATATAGTTTTTACTGGCAAATTCTATGTGTGATTCTCAAAATATCAATAAAAATTTGAGTGTAGAAGAAGTTTATACTTGTCCTGTATGTTATCATGGCCAGATATCAGCAATGGTTTTAATGGATGCTTTTGCTTGTAACTTCTGTAACCATATTTTTACTGCGGATTTGGTAAAGCAATCATTGAAAATAGCGGATAGTTCTTCTCCTTTAAGTTGGCAGTGGAATGGTAGAAATTGGAAAGTCGATTATCCTAATGCCGAATTGAGTTGGGTAATTAAGTTATTAGCAGTTGCATTTGTAATATTACCAACAACATTAATAGGATTAACGGCTTACTTTTATCCTCCAATACCTGGTACTCCTTTGTGTTGGTTACCGAAAGTTTGGACTGGTTTAACTTTTCTATTTCATTTGCTAATTATCGTTAATATTTTCATTGATTATTATCAGTTTCCAGTCAGGTTATATTTAAAAGCAGTAGGACGGTATTTATGGTTTAGAATTTCAACACAAAATTCTTCTAGTTGAAGAATGAAAAAGTGGATTGGGACTCAAACACAAACCAATTGTAAATATCGTGCAAAGGGTGGAATATTAAACCCAAAAGAAAAAGATAAATTTCAAGATGCTCAATTGCTGAATCAGACATAATTAATGAGCAAGGGATGAAGATATGAGATTTCCAGATGAGTTATGAAGCTGGATTATCATTTTTTACCATACTAAAAACTTGGTAAATTTTTTCATTTTTCCCTGTTCCCTAAAGTCTTAAATTATCTTTTTACCGAAAAATTAAGGTATAAAGCCTCTCCATTCATGGAGAAAAAAGCGATCGTTTGCGTTTGCGATAGCATTCCTTAAGGAAAGCATTCCATAGGATGGGATGGCGAGGTATCCTCGCCATATCCAATCGATCAAGAGAAGAAAAAAATTTCTTTTAACCCAATCCTCTTCTTTTCAATTCTTTTCAAGGAGAGGTAATTCTAAATTCTCAATTCTTAATTCTAAATTATTGAAACCATTTAAAAAAAAGAATGTGTTTGAATAATCACTGTGATTCAAAGACTTTAAAAAAGATGTCTCTTTGACAAAATCGCTAAATTTGAATTGCTATAGCAAAGAATGAGTTGGTTAGGATATAGACTGATAATAAACCTTAGACAGGGAAATATTTTTTCCACTGTTGCCTGTTGCCTGTTGCCTGTCGCCTATTACCTATTACCTATTTCCTATTCCCCATTCCCTGCTATACAAATTATCTTAGCCAAAGATAGCATTAATTAAAACATCAGTTAAATTCATCTTTTCCAAATCATCAATAGTCACAGTATTACAAATATCAAACCTGGCACCTATTGTTTGTAATTCATTATCTAATAATTGAAAAAACTTTGTTACTTCAGGCTTATTTCCTACCTGAATAAGTGAAATACCCAATTCTTCATCTTGTTGCAAATTATTAGCCGCAAAAATTATAATATCCTTGACTCGCTCAGGGTCTTCTATCTCACCTACCGTAACAACTAAGATAGTTTCCCCATTTGGCTTTGCTGTATTTAAAGCACGTCGCTCAAAATAATTATCAATAGCATCCTTAAGAGCATCTGCTAAATTAGTTTTGCCCGAAGGTTGATTTTCCAGGAAGATATGAGCTAAGTCGGTGGATGTCACCTGGTCATATCGTTTAAAATAATCTGAAAATAGGTAAACTGTTAGTCCATCTAAATCTAGCTTCTCACATTCACTTGCTAATTTGATTACCGACTCTTGCATTAGTTCCCAAGGACTTTTGCCTATGGCAGAGTCAGATAGATACATATCTTTGCTTTTATCGATGATTAAGGTGTAATCACGCTGTTGTATAGCAGCACCACCTTCAAGTAACGGGTCCATAATATTGGTCTCCATTATCTTCTCTTACTAAATTGTTAATAGCACCAAAATTTGTTTGTGCTGACTTAATTTTCTACTGTCTGCGGAAAATGTTTTTATCCATCTGTAGAAACTTCTAAGTTATGATGAGATTATAGTTAGAATTTTGATTTTCCAGTAAAAATTTACAATTTCAATAGTTCAACATTATATCATCTTGTTGGTAGTTGCATATATTTTTAATTAAGCAGAAAATTTAGATAGAAGCAAACTTTCATTGACATCAGCTCTAGGAAAATGTCTCTTCTCCGGAAAAACACCCAATTAAATTGAAATAAAGTAATAGTTGTTTTTAGAGCTTTTATGACGAATTATTGCGGAACTAACTGAGTTTTTTGTAAGTCTATTTTAGTTAAATACTATAAATTTGTATTATCTGTAACTAATCAGACAAAATGGTACAAATCAAGTCCATTTTAGTTATGATAGATTAATTAGAGATAGACAAATTAAGTTTAACTAATACTAAATTTTGCAATTCTGCTGTTATATGTAGCCAAGTAGCAGAATAAAATTAAAACTTACACTTTTATTTGATCCTGTAGTTCTAGTCATAGTTCTAAAGTGACTGGTTTCCCTACTAATAATCACAAGTAAACCTAGCAATAATAAATGCGTATTAACCATGAAATTAAACTCTAAAAATCATAAACCAAATCCAAATGAGCGAGTTGATAAGAAATCACCTCATCCTTTTTTACTAGCATTAATTTTGACTGGAATATTAGCTGCGGAAGCATATCCCAATCTTACTGAAACAGCAATTGCTGCTGTAAAAGTGCTTCAATCTCAACAATTAGAAACAAATACCAAAACTCATTCTACAGCTAATAAATTTGCCAACCTTATCAAGTCTGCAACAGAGACTAAAATCGACTATCAGACAGAAAGTTCTCAACCCTTTTTTCTAAAAAATAAATCTATCAATCAGATACTTGCTGTTAGCAAACCTTCCATTAGTCAAAATTTTGATGGTCTAAAAAAAATCAGTAAACCTACCCTAGATAAAGTGGAAAAAATTGCCGATAATCACGAAATAATACCTAATAATATAGTTGATGCTGTTCGCGAAGATTTAAGTAATCAAACGGGTATTTTGCCTGAAAATATCAAAGTCACTCAAGTCAGTCAAGAAACTTGGCCTAATACTTGTTTGGGACTTGCAAATAGTGATGAACTTTGTGGGCAAAGATTAGTAGAAGGTTGGTATATTATCTTGTCTGATGGTAATGAGACCTGGTCTTATCGTACAGATAATAAGGGTAAATTAATCAGAGTAGAACCAAAAAATTAAATATAGTTCTCATAAATCGCCTATATAATTACCAAATACTTTAAAAAGGAGAAATGGAAATTCCATAAATAGATTGTGTTCCACTACGTTTTGCTACATCAAATGAAATATTTGACAATTGTGGAGCAATAGCTAAGTTTGGTATTATGAAAATCTATAGACAACTATAGTTAGCTTTAGTAAGTGAAGGAAAACCTTCAAACAGACTTTAGTCTATCTTAAAAATGATATAGTTTTAAGAACTGAAGTTTTAATTTGAACAAAAAGGAAATATCTGAAGTATTTAGATATTCTTGTTTCAACAGACTTACTCTATCAGGAGTAGTTTATGATTAATTTACCTAGTTTCAGCCGATACAAACAAGAATTGTTCAAACCATTGATAACGGTAAAAAAGTAAACTCGAAGCTGCTATTATTTAAAGTTGAATTTCAGATCTAAGTAGAACATGTTCAACAATTAATAATTAATAATTACCTCTTCCTTTAAAGGAGAGGATTGACGCTGAAGGAAAATTTTTCTTTTTATCCCCTTAAAAGGGGAGGCTTTAAACCACAATTTTTCGGTAAATTTTGGGCGCTATGTATCAAATTAGGTAGTGCAGAGCGCAAAGTGTGGGAATGATTTGATGAATATAGTCCCTAAATCGTGGAAATAATTATGGAATGTCCTCTGTCTGGTGATCATAAACCCCATAAACACGGAAAAACCATTCAACAATGAATAATGAATAATGAATAATGAATACAAAGATAACGGTTAGGTTAGCGTACGCGTACTTCCATTGAATTTGGGTTCGCCCGTCGCACAAGATTATACTGCTGCACAAAGAGCTGAGTTGGCGTTCGCCCAGCGTTGCGTTACTCTGTATCGCTCCTTGGAGTTGGAACGACCTAATTACTTATCCCACACTTTGCGCTCTGCACTACCGAAAATTGTAAATTAGCTCAAAAGTTTATATTCATTGCCTTTAGGGTTTTTTTGATTAAAAATGCAACGTCTTTTTTTTAGCCTGGTCTACTTAAGCTAAGTAGTTTGAGTCTGAAGAATTACTTTCAAAAAAATAGTAAATACCGGAAACCTGCAATATTCTTATCTTTAGAGTTATTACTACAGAACTCTCAGAAGATAGTTGTACAGAAAAATTTAATATTAACATGGAGTTAAGCGGACTCGAACCGCTGGCCCCCTCAATGCCATTGAGGTGCTCTACCAACTGAGCTATAACCCCTAATTGCGAATATTTTAGCCTTTTCTCAACTAACTGTTTTTTCCAATTAGTACTCTAACTATACCAGAACTTCTAGATTTTACAGATACCTTATCAATAATACTTATTTTAAATTAACTTGTATATAATAATATTTGATATTGTTGTCGTATAAAAATTAGCAATTGGCAAATTAATAATGTCTAGTGGTATTTGTATGACATTTGCATATCTTGGGTTGTACCTCTAGATGACCAGATACATCAAGCCCGGCAATTCCCGGCCAAAGTCGGGAAAACCGTTCATAGCAACGTGACGGCAAAACCATCAACGCAGGCGGTATCTCGCAATGCTTCGAGGAAAATCCCCAAAGCGCTATTTTTTGACTTATTTATGGCTAACTCACATGAGTATTTATTTTGCGCTTTCTTTTTCAAGACTTGGCAACCATTCGGGATGACTCACGCGTCGGGATCGAAATAACGCGATACTCAGTTGTCAGTTATTTTCCAACTTCTATCATAACACTATTTTCAGGAAATTGCCAGGGATTATCAAATCTAGTAATGCACCTGTAATAGTTTCGCTATATTTAACTAGAAAAGGAATTAATTTTTACACTTCTTGAGATTGTGACTAAAGAGATGAAATCTTCTCTCTGTCTGCGTTAAGCATGAGTTATCTTGATCATTTTTACTTCTTTAGTATCGAATATATTAACAAAACAATGGATATATTATTAACAGGACTTACCCAAAGACACTATATATAGCGCATACCAATTTAGGAGATTGCTGACGCAAAGCTCCGCTAACGCTATAATTTTTTCAGCATAACCTTCTAATCAACAAGGTCCGCAGAAAAATGGACGTAACAGGACTCGAACCTGTGACCCCTACCATGTCAAGGTAGTGCTCTAACCAACTGAGCTATACGTCCAAACTATATTTTAGTATACCAATTCTAGAGCAAAAGTCTAAATTTTATGAGAAACATATAAACAATAACTATTTTTGATCTATAAATAAATAAGTATATATTATAAATATGCCTTTGACCGAATAATTAAGGTTTAAAGCCTCTCCTTTCCAGGAGAAACAAGCGGTCGATCTTCGGAGCGCACCCGTTGGGTGGGATGGCGTTAGGGTTTGCGATAGCATTCCGCCAGGAAAGCGGCTCTGTCAAGAGCTGGTCTCCTCGCAATATCCAATCGACTCCTGTGAAGAAAATTTTTTCATGATTAGTCAATCCTCTTTTTTTCAAGTAGAGGTAATTAATAATTAATAATTAATAATTAATAATTAATAATTAATAATTAATAATTAATAATGGCTTTGTTGCACAAAGAAACCGAATAAGGTAAAAATAACACTGCATGGCACAACAAACCTATTATTAATTGTTGAACCTAGCAGGGGTATTGTAGTAGATACTGAACTACCCGACTGTAACCTACGCTGTGGGGAGATTTTCTGATTTTAGAGGGGACTGCCGTCTGTTCTTAACTCTACTTTTTTCGCTATACTAGTGCAGAATGGCGGAAATAACTGACCAGTTACAAAATCCTAAAAGCCTTACCAATCAATACTTCTGACTTCTGACTTCTGACTTGGTGACTTCCGCGTAGCGGCACTAGCCTTATCTAAAATATCAATTTTTTTTGAAATGTACAGATATAAAAAATATGAACAAAACTGTAAAAATACTGCTGAGAGATTTCAATAAGCAAGATAATCATCATTGGAGTGAGAGTAATGTTTAGTGTCTGTAGCATCAGCAGTCTACCCTATTATTAAAAAACTTGCCAAAAATTCAACACCACCGATAAACCAGATATGGCAGTAAATGCAATCTTATTCAACCTAAATATTGACAAAGTTCTCACAAAACGAACAGAATATTCATCATACAAATTATGAGTACAAATTCATCACAAGTAAACACATCTGCGGTGCAAGCAGGGGGTCAACTTAGCTTCTTTGAAAAATATCTTACCGTTTGGGTAGCGTTGTGTATCCTCACAGGTATTGCACTAGGGAAAATATTTCCTGGTGTTGCCAGTGCATTAGATGCTATGAGTATTTATCAAGTATCCATACCCATTGCTATCTGTTTATTTTTTATGATGTATCCCATCATGGTAAAAATAGACTTTACCCAAACCAGAAATGCAGCTCGCACTCCCAAACCTGTAATCTTAACATTAATCGTCAACTGGGTAATTAAACCCTTTACCATGGTAGCATTTGCGCAAATTTTCCTCGGTTGGCTATTCCGTCCACTATTAACAGGTACAGAAATATTGCGGGGTACAGAAGTAGCTTTGGCAGACTCCTACATTGCTGGAACAATATTACTTGGTATCGCACCCTGTACGGCAATGGTATTAATGTGGGGTTACCTTTCCTACAGCAACCAGGGACATACATTAGTAATGGTGGCGATTAATTCCTTGACAATGTTGTTTTTGTATGCTCCACTCGGACGGTGGTTACTGTCAGCTAATAATTTAACTGTGCCTTGGGAAACTATTGTTTTATCGGTGCTAATTTATGTGGGTTTACCTCTAGCTGCTGGAATGTATAGTCGTTACTGGATTTTCAAAAATAAAGGAAAAGCATGGTTTGAGCGTAAGTTTCTCAAATATTTAAATCCAGTTTCTACTGCTGCTTTGTTGATAACTTTAGTTTTATTGTTTGCTTTTAAGGGAGAATTAATTGTAGAAAATCCTTTTCATATTTTGTTGATAGCAGTACCACTATTTCTCCAGACTAATTTTATTTTCTTGATTACTTATGTAGCAGCTCTGAAAATGAAATTACATTATGAAGATGCTGCTCCTGCTGCTTTAATTGGAGCTAGTAATCATTTTGAAGTAGCGATCGCCACTTCAGTTACTCTATTTGGTTTGAATTCTGGGGCAGCTTTAGCAACAGTAGTGGGAGTATTAATAGAAGTACCAGTAATGTTGATGTTGGTAGAATTTTGTAAACGTACAGCTTTTTGGTTCCCTCGCGAACCAGAAAAGGCAACATTAATTGACCCCCGTTGTTATGCGACTCCATTGGTAGGGGAGTAGGGGAGAACGTTTCACTGAAGTTAGAATTCAGAAGTCACAAGTCAGAAGTCAGATTTTATCTACTAAAAACTTTGATAAGACTATAGTTTCGGGCAATTATTTGACATTTAAAGAAGCGAAACTATTTGTGACCAATAAATAAGGTCTCAAACCTCCCCTTTCAAGGAGATGAAAAAAAATTAATTCAGTATTTCAAGCCTCCTACTGAAGTAGGAGGTACTGATAACTGATAACTGAAATGACATCCCTACGGAAAACAGTCTCAAATCCTAGTTTGTCGTACCTCATGGGTAAGTCCTGTTTATGAATAAATTGAAACTGCTAATTTAAAATTTGTTCTTGACAACCTACCACCTAAAACCTAAAACCTACCACCTAAATAAAGCATACACTTTGATAACAGAATTCAGAAATGACAAATTTTGACCATCCTCCAAGAATTTTATTCCTATACGGGTCTCTGCGCGAACGTTCCTACAGTCGTTTGTTAGCAGAAGAAGCTGCTCGGATAATTACAGAAATGGGGGCGGAAGTGAAATTTTTTCATCCCCACGATCTACCTTTACGAGGACGAGTAGAAGATTCTCATCCAAAAGTTCAAGAGTTGCTAGGATTAAGTCAATGGTCTGAAGGGCAAGTCTGGACATCGCCAGAAATGCACGGTAATATTACAGGTATTCTCAAAAATCAAATTGACTGGATTCCTTTAAGTATTGGTTCAGTGCGTCCAACTCAAGGAAAAACTTTGGCAGTTATGCAAGTGAGTGGGGGTTCTCAGTCTTTTAATGCAGTTAATAGTCTACGAATTTTGGGCAGATGGATGCGAATGTTTACTATTCCGAATCAGTCTTCTGTAGCGAAAGCTTATCAGGAATTTAATGAAGATGGAACTATGAAAGATTCAGCTTATCGCGATCGCGTTGTTGATGTTATGGAGGAATTGTACAAATTTACATTACTATTACGAAATAAGATTGATTATTTAACAGACCGCTATAGCGAACGTAAAAGTTTGGAGAACAACAGGAAAAACTAACAATGGAACAAGAAACGAATCAACCAATAACAGAAAACTTGTGGTGGGTGATTCCAGATAAACTAGCAGGAGTTCGCAAACCAACTGAAGAAGAGTTACCAGAATTACAGAAACTAGGTATCGGTGCAATAGTCTCTTTGATGGATGACCCTTCTAACTTAGAGCTATACAAACAAGCAAACTTACCTTACTTGTGGTTGCCTACCAAAGGAGGAACTGCACCAAGTCGGGAACAAATTAAACAACTACAGGATTTTATTGATAGTCAAAACAATGGTGTTATAATTCATTGCAGCAATGGCAAAAGACGAACAGCTACTGCTCTTGCGGGGTATTTGATTATTTCTGGTTCATCTTATGATGAGGCAATGGAAATTATTTCAACTGCAAATCCAGAAATTGATTTACGGGAATCTCAAAGTAGCTTTTTACAGACTTTGGCAAAAAATTAACTTGTTTAAGAGGTTAAAAAGCTGGATACTATAACGCCATTTGCTCCTACAGATAGTGTATTATCTAATAATTTGCTTAAGTCCTGAGCTAGTTAAGAAAAAAGAAAATTTGGTGTTGGTGCATTGTAATGGTAGTGCTTTGTAATTATTTTTATTATGAGAAACTACAGTGGGAGCATCTTCTTCCCGTACTATGCTATTCACTATTGCTATGTAAAACTATCGAAAATTTAAAGGAGGAAAAATATAGCAATGCGTATCGGAATAAATGGATTTGGTCGCATGGGAAGGTTGGCACTGCGTGCAGCTTGGGAATGGCCAGAACTAGAGTTCGTTCACATTAATGAAATTAAAGGAGGTACGGCAGCAGCAGCACATTTACTTAAGTTTGATTCTGTACATGGCAGGTGGTCGCCGGAAGTAGAAGCAACAGGCGAACAGGTAATAATTGATGGTAAACCTCTTAGTTTCAGTGAATATTCTCAACCAGGTGAGGTGCCTTGGGAAAATTTTGGTGTCGATCTTGTCTTGGAATGTTCTGGCAAGTTTAGGACTAAAACCACTCTCGAACCTTACTTTCAGCATGGTGTCAAAAAGGTAATTGTGGCAGCACCAGTTAAAGAAGAAGCTTTAAATGTAGTCATGGGTGTTAACGATAATCTCTATGAACCTGAAAAACATCACTTACTCACGGCAGCTTCTTGTACTACCAACTGTTTAGCTCCAGTGGTAAAGGTGATTCACGAAGGATTGGGAATTAAACATGGAGTTATTACTACTATCCATGACAATACTAATACTCAAGTTATTGTTGATGCACCTCATAAAGATTTGCGTCGTGCCAGAGCTACAAGTCTTTCACTGATTCCGACTACAACTGGTTCGGCAACAGCGATAACATTAATTTACCCAGAACTTAAGGGTAAGTTGAATGGTTTAGCGGTGCGGGTTCCTTTGTTAAATGCTTCTTTGACAGACTGTGTATTTGAGGTGGTTCGTCCTACCACAGTAGCAGAAATTAACAGTTTATTGAAAGCTGCATCTGAACAAGAACCACTGAAAGGAATTTTAGGTTATGAAGAACGTCCTTTAGTTTCTATTGATTATAAAGATGACCCCCGGTCTTCTATTATTGATGCTCTTTCAACAATGGTAGTAGATGAGACTCAAGTGAAAATTTTGGCTTGGTATGATAATGAATGGGGTTATGCTAATCGTATGGTAGAGTTAGCTCGAAAAGTTGCTCTGAGTTTGAAATAGGCATTTCAGTTATCAGTTATCAGTTATAGTCATTCTGGTTTAGATTGAGACGAGTTTTTCTTGCTGTGAAAGGCTTTGAGCTGAAAAAGTGCCCCATTCTTATTCAGAATAACTATATCAGTTCTCAGTAATTCTCCTTAGAGACTAATATAGAATCTAGTGAACAGTTGTCATTGCGACGATAGGAAGCAATTTCAGAAGTTAAGGAGATTGCTTTCTTCCACTCCATTCCAGTCGCAATGACTTGGATATAGTAGTTACCCAGATTTTATATAATTACTGGTTTAGTGTAATAATGATCTAATGAGTAATAACTTATGACTGATAACTGATACCAATTTGAAAACAGAATGTTACGAATAATAAGAGCGATAAAAATACTTTACAGAAGCTGTCCCTTTGACAAAAAAGAGAATTTCCGACCTAAAAACAGGTATTAAATCTATTCCCATACGACTTCTGAATTGCAGAATTGCTGTTTGCGGAGCATTCCGTAGGAAATTCTAAGAAATACCCTAGCTATTTGTAGCAAACATTTATCAAAATGGTATGACAATAAGTTAAATAAATAGGATAAAAAGGATAAAAATATGGCTGAAGTTTCTATGACGATGAAAGATATTTTTAAGCACAGAGCAATTCCAATTATAGAGAATTGCCTTGCTACTGATAATTTGTTTGAAAATTTAGAAAGAGATGAAACGCAATATATTCGATACTTTTCTGAGAAATTGTTCTCTAAAAGAATTACAAGAAATGACTGAAGAAATACTTAGTGATAGAATCAGACGTATATTGGGAGGACAAGTATTATTTAGATTACTGAGTGATTTAACACCTAAAGAAATAGAAGATTTTGATGCAGCAATGCGAGATTTGAGGAAAATGCAGTAATGACATATTTATTAGATCCAAATATTCTAACTCCTCTTATTAAACAAGATTCTAGACTATTGGTTCGCCTTGATGATGTTAATTATAGAAGAGAAAAACTCTTTATCAGTTGTATTACCTATTTTGAAAGTAAGGGAGGTTTATTAGCAATTAATTCCCAAAAAAAGTTAGCTATTTTGGATGATTTGTGTAAATAATGATATCAATATTTTGTTTTTAGACAAGATAGAGATAATTAATATTGCCTCTGGCATTTATGCAAATTTAAGGCAAAAAGGAACACCCATACAAGTTCCTGATATTGTGATTGCAGCTACAGCAATTCATCACAATCTGGTGTTAGTTTCTAATGATTCAGATATGTTAAGAATTGAAGTTTAACTTGAGAAAATTGGTTACAATAGTTTAAAGTAATAAAAATCATGGCTTCTACCACAAGTTCTAGTATAAAAAATTATGCCCTAGTCACCCTTGCTTACTGGGGTTTCACCATTACTGATGGTGCTCTGCGAATGTTAGTGCTACTCTACTTCTACAAAATTGGTTACTCTCCCCTAGAAATAGCCTTTTTGTTCTTATTTTATGAAGTTTTTGGCATCTTTACTAACTTTTTCGGCGGTTGGATCGGTTCTCAATTTGGATTAAGAGTAACTCTTTACAGCGGTCTTGCTCTGCAGGTTTTCGCCTTAATAATGCTTTCATGGGTAAACCCAAATTGGGCACAATGGTTGGCTGTATCTTATGTGATGGTAGCACAAGCATTTTCGGGAATAGCAAAAGACTTAACGAAAATGAGTTCTAAAAGTGCGATTAAGTTAGTTGTGCCTGAAGATGCTGAATCATCTCTATTTAAGTGGGTGGCAGTATTAACTGGTTCCAAGAATGCTCTGAAAGGAGTTGGTTTTTTTGTCGGTAGTGCGCTACTGACATTATTTGGATTTGTCAATGCTCTGTGGATAATGGCAGGCGGATTATTTTTAATTCTGTTCACCAGCATAATGTTGCCAGAAGACATGGGCAAAATTAAGCAGAAAGTGAACTTTAAAGAACTTTTTTCTAAAAGTGAGGAAATTAATATTCTTTCTGCTGCTCGCTTCTTTTTATTTGGTTCGCGAGATGTCTGGTTTGTGGTAGGATTACCTGTTTTCCTGGAAGGTACTTTGGGTTGGTCGTTTTATCAAGTTGGTGGATTTATGGCTTGTTGGGTGATTGGTTATGGTATTATTCAATCTTTAGCACCGACTCTGATCCAGAAATTTGGTTCTGGCGAGCCACCACAATCGAAAACTATCCAATTTTGGACATTTACCTTGACTGGTATTCCTGGAGCGATCGCTCTGGCGCTACAATTAGGTTTACCTGCTAATTTGGTAATTGTTAGTGGTTTGATGCTATTTGGCATAGTGTTTGCTTTTAACTCTGCGGTTCATTCCTACCTGGTATTAGCATTTACTGATGATGAAAAAGTGGCTTTAAATGTTGGCTTCTATTATATGGCTAATTCTGGTGGTCGTCTTGCAGGTACGGTTTTATCTGGGTTGGTTTATCAGATATTTGGTTTAGTTGGGTGTCTGTGGGTATCGATGTCGTTTGTGTTAGCAGCAGGTTTAATTTCTTTGAAGTTACCCGATCCTCAACCGAGTCAAGCTATTGCTTGGAAAGCTGGTGGGGGAGATTAATCAGTTATCAGTTATCAGTTATCAGTTATCAGCAGGACTTATGCAGTCAAGTAGGTTGAGTAGAATGATAGTGAAACCTAACCAAATTCCAATTTGAATGGTTTTGTGTTGGGTTATTATATCAAATCCGGATAACTACTATACCCAAGTAAGTCATTGCGACTGGAACGGAGTGGAAGAAAGCAATCTCGTGACACCCCTGAGATTGCTTCCTATCGTCGCAATGACCGTGGATTTGATATTACTTTTAACTGTTAATTTGATTAGCGATCGCATATTGTCAAAATTCCTTTTTCTGAACCTATTGGAGATATAAACCCATTTCCTTCTAGTGTTGTTTCCACAATAACTTGACCTGTAGCAGTTATTCGTCTGATTACTATAGGAAGAAATCTGCGAGTATTACAATCAATTTGCACTCCCATATAAACTTCTCTCATTCCATCTTCGTCTTCCTGGTCGTATTGCTTTAATATTTCTGCTCCCCACAAGTTATCGCCCAGGTATTCAATAGTGTTCATGTTTATTGATGTTGTGGCTTTACGGTTAGCTCCTACGGGATACCATTCTACCATCCGTTGTGTTATCAGCAGACTTGCAAAAAGTTCAAACATAATTAATTCCTCAATAACTAATTAAACAGAAACCAGATTTATCTACGAAATTTCCTGATTTGAAACACAATAATCAGGGGAATAGACCTGATTTCTTCATCGGTTGCTACTCAAACCCCTCATCCACACCAATATTGTAGTTGTGTTCTTGAATTAGGGTGATATATAGATGTCAGACCAGTAAAGTTTTGACTTTCTCCGAACTGATTCTAAAGTTGTTTAGTTGTCGGTTTCTGATAAATTTCTCCTTGTTTCATTACAAACAATATTATGACTATAAATCCTGATATATATAGTAACAGTCAATCACTACTTTTGCAAACAATTATTTAGGCTAATGTTAGAGAATAAACTTATTGTCCACTTTTGTCATCTATTTACCGCATACGGCTCCAAAACAAAATCCCACAAATGATGCGCCATCTCTAATTTACTACAAGAGGGAATATCTAACTGCCTACCTTCTGCATCCAGAAAAATTCCCTGATTTGTATTACTGCCAAAACCTGCACCTTCGCGATCGATAGGGTTAGCAACAATAGCATCTAAATTTTTAACTCGTAATTTCTCCAAAGCAGGGGCAACAATATCTCCAGTCTGTGCTGCAAAACCAATTAAGTATTGATGAGACTGCTTTAATTTTCCTACACTCCGCCACAATATCCGGTACTGGTGTCAAAGGTAATGAATTTGGTAGCGATCGCTTGGGCAATTTCTCACTACTATATTCAGCTTCAAACTTTTTTACTCATAATATTCCGCTATTTGACAATCTTTTCAGGATTTGAAAATTTGTAGCTCTAAGTTTATGAACCCAAAGTTGCACTAAATTTCGGTTTTGCTCAACCAAGGGATGAATTTTTGTACTTCCTCTTTCTCTATAACTCCTCCCACACTCCCCACACTCCCCACACCCCCCACACCCACAAATTCATCCCGCACTCTATGCAACGCCTAAATTTCAGAACCTCTAGCTTCTTCAGCTTGAATGGTATCAGGTGTTAAATGTCGCCATCTAAACCTATGGGAAAATTGATGTGATTTCCCTTCCACAATATCCGCTGCAATTTCTCCTAATAAAGGTGCCATTTTAAACCCATGTCCGCTGCCACCACTACTCACAGAAAGACCTTGAATTTCTGGATGGTTATCTATCCAGAAGTGTCCGTCAAGGGTATCAGTATATAAACATCTACGAGTATACACCAAAGGTGCATCTACCAATTCGGGGAAAGTTATCTTCAGAAAAGACCGCATCTTCTCTACCTCATTATCTTTAATTCGGCGATCGCTATTTTCGGGATGAAGAGGTACACCACTAGAATGTTTAGCTATCTTGACAACACCATATTTAGGCAAAAAAGGAAAACCATACCAACCAGAATTAGAAATATCGGCTGCAAAAACACTCAAATAGGGCGACGAAAAGTATTTAGGGTTTTGAGGTTTTAACCAAAAAACAGGATGACCAGTGGTTTTCATGTAAGGTTGTAGTTCTGGCAAAAGATAGGGAGTATTCGCACCTGCTGCTACCAGCGCATGACCACATTCAAAAGTATTTCCCTCTCTAGTTTTGATTCCTTGCAACTTCCCATTTTCCACAATCAAACTTTCTGCGGTTTGCCCTTGGTAAATTTCAACACCTAAAGAACAAGCATACTCAGTTAGTTTTTCTACTACCAGTGAAGATTCTACATAACCTGCTTTCGGATTAAAATTAGCATCTATGTAAACCGAGTTATTCACCATTGGAAAACGTTCTTTAATACTTTCAGCATTCATTCTGTCTGGAGAATAACCACTTTCAACGAGATTTTGGTAACTAAACTTTTCAAAGCTGTGGCGATCGCTTTCTATTTTATCTTTACACAGCATTAAAAAACCTACTTCGTGATATAATTCTTCCCCAAAAAAATCATTCCATTCTTTCCAGCGGTCAATACATATTTCTGCCATGCGGAAATATTCTTTATCTGTACCATATTCCATACGGACAACTTTAGTAATATCAGTAGAAGCTGCTAGATGATGGGGAATGGTATCTGGGTTAATAACTGCCACTTTATATTTTCTTTTGGCTAATTCTACAACAGCAGTAATACCAAAGATGCCGCTACCTACAATTAGAAAATCATATTTTGTATTGGGATTTTTCATGAGTTTTTATGAATGTTAAACTGATTATGTTGAAAATATCAATTGTATAATTTTCCTATACTTAGATTAAGTCAAATTTTGATAATTATTCTACTTCATAGTTAAATTATACTTTCAGCTTCAGAAACAAAATTAAATCTTTATAATCCTAATTTCACATATTCTTCTTCTCTTTCTATACTGATAGATTTCCTTCCCAATTTTTGAGCGACTACAGATGTAGTAAAAGTTCCTGCAAATAAATCTATAATTAAATCGCCAGGACAACTACTTGCTCTAATAATTATTCCCAATAAAGCTTCTGGTTTTTGAGAGGGAGGAGTGGCAAATATTAGGTCAATACTACTGTCTTTATACACAATTATCTCAAACAGCGATCGCCTCTCCCCAAATATTTTTTTTCTGCAAATTTCCAAATTTTCATTTGCTTTAGGAAGTAGGATACAGGGGTATGTTTCTAACATTATGGTTGTGACAAGATAAGAAAGAAAAAAAAGAGAATATACAGCATTCAATCTTTGTGAGGTACACCCAAGCGGGCAAGATGCCCGCACTTAAATATTTAATTATTAATACCTGTACTTCCTTCCTTCTTCCTTCTTCCTTACCGAATAATTAACTAATTAATAATTAAATAATTCTGGTTTAAAGCCTCCCTTTTTAAGGGAAAAAAAGCGGTCGTTTGCGGAGCATTCCGTAGGATGGGATGGATGGGTTTCCTAACCATATCCAATCGACCAAGAGAAAAGAAATAATATTTCCTTATATTCAATTCCGTAGCGGTTTTAACCAGAGGTAATTATCAATTATCCATTATCAATTATCCATTAATGAATTCAAGCTTCATCACAAGGCTCAAAATCCAATAAATGGACATAAGGTTCAATTAACTCTGGACGTTGAAAGGCGATCGCTCGTAGTATAACAGAGTCTGGCTCAATTCCAATAGCATTAAATTCTTCGCGACTTACTTTGATTTCTATTTCGTAGTAATTTTGTATCTGCTCAGTAAATTGGGGGTAAATAACAGCTTGACAAAATCTATGATTATTTAGAGAAAATCATAGATTTAAGTAAGTTGGCATAAATAAACCAAACTATGTAAAGATAAGTAAATACTAATAATATATCTAATATGAGTGAGAAAATTTACACATGGGGGCTCGTTAACGCCTAGAGCAAACAACATAGTGCCATAGACAATTTTTTTAAAATGTTTTAATTATTCTCGACTTCCAAAATATTAGTTTGTGTACTATATTAACTTGGACTGGTTCCGTAAAAACTATCTAAACAGCTTAAATTCAAGCGAAAAAAATCTATGGTGAATCTCTCTTTAGAAACAATCAGGGCAAAATTTAGGAGAATATTAATATATGGTATTGGAGTTAAACTTCTTGGATATTATGAAAAGTTAATTCCTAAATATTCCTTGATTGGTGATACAGCATTTTTTGACTCTCAACAATTTGACTGGACCACTGAGATAGAAGCAAATTGGGTATTGATTCGGAAAGAATTAGATGAACTCCTCAAATACAGAGATAGTTTACCAAATTTCCAAGACATTTCTCCAGACCAAGCTGATTATACTAGCCCTGATGATTTGTGGAAAACATTTTTTATGTATGGGTATGGTATTAAATCAGAAAAAAATTGTCAAAGATGCCCAGAAACAACTCGTTTAATCGAAAAAATTCCGGGGATGAAAACAGCATTCTTTTCTATTTTATTACCTGGTAAACATATTCCTGAACATCGAGGTCCCTACAAAGGAGTTGTTCGTTATTTATTAGCATTAAAAGTACCTGAACCAAAAGAAAAATGTCGCATTCGGGTGGGTGATGAAACCCGTCATTGGGAAGAAGGAAAAAGTATGATGTTTGATGATTCTTTTCCCCATGAAGCTTGGAATGAAACTGATGGTGTCCGTGTAGTTTTATTTTTAGACATAATGAGACCAATGCGTTTTCCTCTTTCAGTTTTTAATGAATTATTTATGAAATTAATTGCAATTTCTCCCTATATTCAAGATGCTAATATTAATCAGAAACATTGGGCAGACCGTTTAGAAAAATTGTTTGCACAGGAACGTGAAAAAGAGAAAGTTTAAATTTGAAGAAGGAAGAAGGAAGAAGGAAGGAGGAAGGAGGAAAAATATTGCTTTGTCTGAGTTTTAGAGCTTCTCGAATTGTCCTAACCTTTCCTTCTATTATTATTATTGATTGATGCTCTAAGCTAAATTATCAACTTGATATTATTGTTTTTTAATTCAGAGGTGAAGTAAGGCGATCGCTATTTTTTTGCTAGAGGTAAACTTTAAATTTTCAGCTCTTTTATATTGATAATATTTACTGCCCTTTTTGTTCTAGAAAGGACTTACGCACCAGACTCTACAAATAGGGAGGGCGAATACCATTTGTAGGGGCGAATGGTACTTTAAAAGTAAATTTGTGTAAGTCCTGCTAGGTATCAAATTTTTTGTATCTCAAATAACAAACAATTTATTAGAAATTATTCATATATATTAGTGCGAGCATCTTGCTCGCGTCAAGTGAGACGGGGACTTACGCACCAAGCGCCATATATATAGCAACCGCCAAGGCGGTTAGGACAATTAGTGCGAGGATCTTGCTCGCGTCATAAATCATCATAATCACCCGATGTCCTAACTATAGTAGCGCCATATATAGTAGGGGCGAATGGCATTCGCCCCCTACTAATAGCGTATTGTCTAATAATTTGCCTAAGTCCTGATTTAATAAAAAACAAAACTAAAAAAATATATTTGGAGCAGTAGTGGGTTACGATTTTGACGCAATAATTATTGGCAGTGGTGCAGGAGGAGGAACAATTGCCCATACTCTAGCAAAAGCTGGTAAACGAGTTCTGCTCGTGGAACGTGGCCCTAGATTTAGTGATGTTGAAGCCTTTCAAGATGAGCAACGAATGCTGATTAATAAAGAAGCTTTTGACGATCGCCAAATTCAAGTAAATGGACGTAGCGCTCAACTTCACATCGCAGGAATATTAGGTGGTGGTACATCCCTATATGGAGGAGTACTCATGCGCCCAAGTCCCTACGATTTCCATCCAGGTAAATTTTATGACCAATGGTTACCCCGTCATTTATGGGATTGGCCGATCGCCTATGATGATATGGCTCCTTACTTCGACCAGGCAGAAATTTTATTCGGTGTCGCCGGGGATAAGCCACACAAAATGCTGAATATTGGTACGCCAAATAATGGTTATCCGGCCACAGTTCCACCACTCGAACCAATTAACCAACAATTAGAAAAAGGTATCAAAGCTGCGGGACTAACTCCTTTTCATCTTGCCTTCGGTATAAACTTTGATACTTGTCTACGTTGTTCTAAATGTCCTGGTTTTTACTGCCCCAATGAATCTCGTGCTTCTACAGTGATCTGTGCTATTGATCAGGCAACCCTTAATTACCACCTTAAAGTTCAAACTCTGACAGAGGCAGAATATTTAGTTACTAATACCAGTCAAAAAGTTACTGCTATTCGCCTTCGTTGTCGCAAAACTGGCAAAGTGGAGGAACTCACTGCCAAAATTTATATTCTGTCTGCTGGAGCATTGGGTAGTCCAGTTATTCTGATGAAGTCTGGTTTAACAGGGCGTAGTGGACAAGTAGGGCGGAATTATATGTATCATTGTGGTGCTTTAGTGGCGGGATTATTCAAACAATCTACTGGTGGGGCGGATAAATTTATTAAACAGTTAGGGTTTACAGACCTCTATCTTGGTTCCAAAGAATTTCCACATAAATTAGGGTTAGCTCAAACTGTACCTATTCCCGGACTTCTTTCTCTACAAGAAAATTTTCCTGTGCCAATTCCTCAACCTATCGCCGAATTTCTGTTGAAGCGAATGTTAGTAATAACTGGTATTGTGGAAGATTTACCCCAAGAGGAAAATCGGATAGAAGTTGGTAAGGATGGGAAAATTCGTCTGTTCCACAAATTTCATTCTTATGATGTTTTCCGTTCTCGGTATTACATGACTAAGTTAAAACGGGTATTTCGTTCGGCAGGAGCGGTATTATGTTTTGGGGCAATGGGTCATAAGGATGATATTCATACGTCCCACCAAGTAGGTACAACTCGCTTTGGTAAAGATCCAAATACATCTGTACTTGACCAAGATTGTCGTTTACATGACCATGAAAATGTCTTTGTTGTGGATGGTGGTTTTATGCCAAATGCTTTGGGTGTTAGTCCAGCTCTGACTATTGCAGCTAATGCTCTTAGGGTAGGGGATATTATGTTGCAAAAAGCGATAATTTGAATTTGTGGCTTCATGGCGATCGCATTTCTCTAACGATTCCCCAGAACGCGATCGCCGACCCAATTTAACTAAAACTTAAGATTATACAACACTGAGGTCAGCCTCAACAAATGCTCCATTTGTAAACTCAGCAATTAAGTCATTATTAGCACTTAAAATGAGGGATAGTGCTGTCAGCATTTAATTGTTAGACTCTTCTTTCCGGGAAGATACTCGCTTGTTTAATAGGGTACTTCCTGTACCCAGACCAGCAATTACGGTTAGAGCTAGTGTAGAAGTCGGTTCAGGAACAGAAGCAGCTTGGACAAATGGATAAAGGAACTGACGGCCGCCGTAGTCATCGTTACGCAGTGGGCTTGGATCTCCAATTAAAGCACTTGGAATAAAACTTTCCATCAAAATATCAACGCCAAAGGTATCAATACCGGGGTCAGCGTTGGGAACATCAAACAGAGATAAAGGTGAAGCTGCCGGATTAAATGGATCAACTAAACCTGCCCATGAATTAGTTAAAGTAGCTAGAGCAGTCTCGCTGCTACTGCCATCAAAGTTGTCATCAATGAAAACACCAGGATTAATATTGAATTCAACATCTCCTAAGCCGATAGCATGACCAATCTCATGGGTCAGCAATAACTGGAAGAAATCTAGAGAATAAACGGCTTCAGGATTGTTGTTAAGAGTGATGTCTGCTCCAGAGATGGCACCTCCGCCACTGTAATCTGTAGTGCCTGAAGTTAGGGTGACATCACCAAAGGAAGCTCTAAAGAAGGCTTCGCCACGTTGTCCCGAATCTCCTGGGTTCCAGAAAGTTCCATCAATAGCTGCTAAGAGGTCAATCTCGGCTCCTGCGGTATTGACACTGCCTCTGCCAGTACCGACAACCTCTGTTTCCAGGTCAGCCACGAAAAATAAATCCGTTCCTAATCCAGATACTGGGTCAACCAAAGTCCAGGCATTGAACGCATTTTCAATTGCATTTTGAAACTCAGAGACACTAGGCAGTACATTCCAGCTAAATAAATCTCGGTAGGCTTGATAGGAGCCGCCTTGTAGTGAATATCGGAGTCCACCATCAAGTGAGCGTTCATTCCCATTAAGTATTCTTGGGTCTGCATCCCATCGAAACCCTCCAGATAACCCATCATTACCAAAAATAACAGCAGCTTTAGATGGAAGTGGGTTAGTTCCTATCGTAGCACAACTCAAGACAGCACTGGCTGTAGCTATTGAAAATTTTTTCACAACTTTGTTCAACATGATTAAATTTCCTGAGAAAATTCATTACCTGATATTGTTTCACCGCTCCTCCGGAAATTTATGCAAAAATTTCTTGCCTCACTAGATAAAAAAATGCCTGAAAAGTCGTGGCAGTATAGAATAAAGAAAATAAAAATCACACAATAAATCAAATCATAATCATTCCTATAGAGGGATAACCACTTTGCAGTTTTCCCAGGGTCAACGCATCTAATTTTTTTGACAAATGACCAAGAGGTACATTCCGAGAATGGAGACTGTGAGACATCTTAGCTCACGCTCCACAAACGCTATTTTAGAGCGGACGCGATCATGTCCAACCTTGATCGATAACTGATACGGGAGTTTTTATAGCAGGACTTACGCAAAGAGACTATGTATAGCGTATGCTAAATAGAGCGATCGCTATAATTTTTTAAGCGATTGCTGACGCAAAGCTCCGCTAACGTCTAAAGATTTTGGCCATTGTTAAAAAAAGGGTAAAAAACACCTATAAAATTGCTATTATTTCTCCTTCAGTTATTTGACTTACTGACTTGACCCATGACAAAAAACATTGCTGTAATTGTTCTGGGTCTAGACGTGCAAAAACTCGTGCAAATGTATCGTTAGATGGAATGCCATTAGGCAGTTCTAAAAAAGTTTTTAGCCATTCATATTTAGACTCACCATAAGCTTATCCACCCATGTATCCGCACCACAAATTACAGCACAAATAGTAATTATAATAATATCAATTAATTGATGACGTTTAGTTCTATCTACCCTCAGGTCTTCTAGTTCATAAAAATACTCATAAATACTCTTTTTTGGCTGGAGTTTCATTGTTAAATTTTTCTATTATTACTAGGATAATTATCCTAAAAGAAACTCTAATATTCAGTTTAATAGTGATTTTTTAAGTATTAATTATGATATTTATTTGATAGTTTTGACGGTTGAAAGTTTGGGTATTTTTTGATAGTAATTTGAGAAGCGATAGACTTCCAGTCCTCTTTCCTACTGAATGCTACGCAAACGCGATCGCATAGCCTCCATTTGAAATTATCTCCTTGGTCATTTGTCAAAAAAATTAGATGCGTTGACCCTGGTGCAGTAGCTTTAGGTTCACGTTATCAAAGGTCTAAATAGACTTAATTTTTTTGCTGTTTAATTTCAGTATAATTAGTGTAGTAGTTGTGCTTTAGGGACTAAAACACTTATTTTATTGCTCAACAAAGCCCAACTACAAACAAAAACTTGATTATCATCTGCTTACATTAAATTACTCTGATATTTCAACTCCAACTTGCACCTTTACTTCAACTGCTTCCTGTTGAGATTGTATCAATATTTTGCCAGAATTATGATTGGAAACACCTTCTTGTTTTGAAATCCTCAAATTCAACTTCTCAGCTAATACATCCCGTTGATTAATCAAATAAATACTAACTAAGGTTAAACCTACTCCCACTGACTGTAACGAACTCAAAACTTCTCCTAAAAACAAATTTCCAAACAACAAAGCAAAAATTGGAGTTAGAAAAGTTAAAGCACTTAAACTCGTAAGATTTCCAGAAGAAGCAAAATAAAAGAATAAACCATAAGCGATCGCGCTGCCGAAAATTGCGGCATAACCCATAGCTATCCAAGCATACCCATCAATATTTACCCACTGTCCAGACTCAAACCCTGCGGAAAGAGCAAGTAATGGAACACCACCTAAAATTAAATGCCAACCAGTTGCCATAACTGGGTCATTATATCTGCAAACCCAACGCACTAATACTGTTCCTACTGCCATAGATAGAGATGCTAATAACATCAACCATTCTCCACTTTGAAACAGCGCACCTATTCCCAGAGATGCTTCTATTGTTTCTGGATGCAGTAAACTTCCGATCCATTCATCAGGTAAACCAATTAAACTAATACCAAAAACACCAATACCTAAACCTAACCAACCCCAAAATCTAATTCTCTCTTGAAATAACCACAATGATAAAATAGCTACTGCCAGAGGTTGGGAGTCAATCATCACCGAACCCAAACCAGCACCAGTTCTGACTAACCCTTGAGCCAAAAACCCCTGAAACAAAGCACCATCTACTAAGGCAAATAATAAAATCCACAACCAAGCTATTTTTCCTTGTGGTTGAGGTCTTCCCTGAATCATTCCTACCAGTAACAATAATATACCTGCTGGCAATATACGCATTGCTGCCATAAAAAATGGTGTTGTCTGAGGAATAACACCTTTCATCGCTACCATTGCTGTTCCCCAGAAGAAAAAGGGAGCAATTAATAACAGTGGTGCAAAAGGAAGTTTTGAGTTAGTCAGTTTTAGCTGCATAGTTATTTCAGTTATCAGTTATCAGTCATCAGTTAGCCTCCTATCGGAGGAACTTCGTTATCAGTACCGACCGCTGTTTGCGCAGCATTCCGCAGGAAAGTCAGAGGCACCGAAATACTGAAGTTTAATTTTTCTGTCCCCTTGTAGAGCTACAGCTCGTGGCGCAGCCAAGGGGAGACTATTGACCCTATTTTTTGGTCATTATTTTAAACATTAATATTAAAATGTTATTTACAAATTGTAACAATTTTTCGTAAAAATATGTATGATTAAATTTGTTTAACTAATAATAAGGCAAAATTTCAAAATATTCATTAAATATTATTTAAATTGACAATTTAAGTATAATATGTTATTAAATTAATTCAGATAACTTGTGCTATGATTAAATTTGACTTTTGACTGAATAAAAGTATGATTTGGCCATTTAAGCCTCGGTATCGTAAACAAATTGCCCGAATTGAAATTAGTGGTGTTATAGGGAGCGACACCAGAAAACGAGTTTTAGAAGCACTGAAAACGGTAGAAGAAAGAAAATTCCCTGGTCTGTTACTGAGAATTGATAGTCCCGGAGGTACTGTTGCTGACTCTCACGAAATTTACAATGCCCTGAAAAATTTGCAAGATAAAGTCAAAATTGTGTCTAGCTTCGGCAATATTTCAGCCTCTGGGGGCGTGTATATTGGCATGGGTTCTCAACATATTGTGTCTAACCCTGGGACAATCACAGGTAGTATTGGAGTGATTCTGCGAGGTAACAATATAGAACGTCTTTTGGAAAGAGTAGGGGTTTCTTTTAAAGTAGTAAAGTCTGGTCCATACAAAGATATATTAGCCTTCGACCGAGAAATGACAGATCCAGAAAAGCAAATTCTCCAAGACTTGATTGATAATAGTTATCAGCAATTTGTCAAAATAGTGGCTGAGGCGCGAAATTTAGCTGTAGAAACTGTCAGAAGTTTTGCAGATGGCCGAATTTTCACAGGGGAACAAGCATTAGAATTAGGAGTGGTTGACCGTTTAGGTACTGAAGAAGATGCCCGTAAATGGCTTTGTGAACTGATAAAATTAGACCCAGAGAAGACCGAGAGTTGTACCCTCGAAAAACCAAAATCTTTAGTAAGTAAAGTTTTGGGTAATAATCAGGTATCATCAAAACTATCGGCAGCTCAAAGTTGGGTAGAATTTGAAGTATCTACCAATGGCTTACCTCTGTGGCTGTATCGACCTTAAGTTAAAATAAAAAGTTGTTGATTGGGAGGATTTTGGCGTGGTGTGGCGAGTTCAAGCAATTCGTGGGGCAACTACTGTCTCAGAAAACTCAAAAGAAGCCATTCAAGAGGCAGTAACGGAACTACTAGATGAGCTAGAGAACCATAATCAAATTGATCCAGGCCAAATTATTAGTACGACTTTCTCTGTAACTCGTGACTTAGATGCTATGTTTCCGGCAGCGATCGCCCGCCAACGTCCCAACTGGAATAATGTACCTTTATTAGATGTGCAGCAGATGCATGTTGAAGGTAGTTTAGAACGTTGTATCAGGTTTTTGATTCATGTGAATATGTCAGAAACTCAGGCCAAAAAAATTGTTCATACCTATTTGCGAGGGGCAAAAAATTTGAGACCTGACTGGCAGAAGGTATAAAAAAAGACAATAGTCTGTTAAGGATTTTTTTTGCTACGCAACGTTACGCGAATGCAAGCTATTAACTATTAATATTAACTATATCCAATATACTCAAGGGTTACTTTAGCTGTTTAGTGTCACTACACTCATTTTTTTTGATAACCTTTTAAGAAAATAAGCTAGAGTTATTGATAATGCTTACTCTAAATTTTTATTATATGAGAGCGCCATTTTTTGCCAATCTTATTATATCTACCCTTGTTGCCATAGTCACTTGGCTCTGGACTAGCCCTGCTTGGGCAGCAATTCCAGTTAAGTTATACGATCTAGAATACAAAGAATGTCCCTCTAGTTTAGAAAAAGGAATGATTTCTAGTGGTTCTAGCATGGCAGCTAAGTGTTTTATCATAGGTGGTAAAGCCAAAAATTCTTCTGATAAAACTTTATATGATGCTGATGTGTATGGACGTATTTATGATGCTGATAACAATAATGTTATGCAAAATCGTACCAGACTTGGGTCAATTGAAGAAGTACCACCAGGTGTCATTGATTTTGAAATCAGAGTTTCCATACCAGCAAATCTACCTACTCCATTGAAACTTAAACAGTTTAAATCATCTGGCTTTTCTCATAAAGTTCGGTGGCAAACTATTGAAGAATTTGATGGTTTTTAATTATTAAAGGCAGGTTGAGTTTTAAGAATTAATATCTATTTTCAATCTGCCTCAAAGTTTTTTTCAAATGATAGAATCACTATTTGATAGGTCTTTCAAAATATTATAGATACTAGGGCGTGTAATCAATTAAGGAGGTTGACATTAAGAGTATAGTATGCTGATGAAGAATAACTACACCAATCATAAAAAAGGACTGCTCTAAATGACTAGACCTTATGGCTTGCGTATGGGACTAATGGGAACGGATTCAAAATTTTAACTTTCAAACTATTGAGTTTTCTAGGTTCTGGCGTTGGTAGGAGGTGTTTGCCTCTCTCCCTGCGCATTTACTAATCTAGCAACTCTACCTTTGAGTGTCAACCCCTTTGAGCAAACTTTTTTATTTTCATGTGAAAAATAATGGCTGGGTATCATCTCTGGCAAGGCTTTGAAGATTTGAAAATTTATAAAAAAAAATATGAATCGCATTGAAAATCATCTAATTTAAAATGAAGATGTCCCAGAATTTTAGAGCAAGATATAAATATTCTTATTGATAAGGCCGTATGCTGCACAGGGTATTCTGAAAATATATAAAGTTTCAGGGCACAATCAAATGTCCAAAACATACTTAAGTTTAATGCTATGGAAATTTAGGAGGAGTCGTATTGAAAATACTCCTACGTCTATCTAGGATGATTGATGGTTTGAATGAATTAATTGGACGTCTTACTTATTGGTTAGTCTTACTGATGGTCTTAGTTGGTCTTTGGAATGTCATTGGACGCTATTTAGGTAGGAGCATTGGTCAAAACTTAACTTCCAACGCTTTCATTGAAGTTCAGTGGTATATTTTTGATCTGGTTTTTCTTCTTGGTGGAGCTTATTGTGTCAAACATAATCAACACGTTCGTGTAGATATTTTTTATGCTCGCTGGAGTCCTAGAAGAAAAGCTCTAGCTAACTTTATTGGTACGATATTATTTTTAATTCCCTTCAGTCTCATTGTTATTTTTGTTTCTTGGGGAGCTGTTTTAAATTCATGGGCTATCCTGGAAACTTCTCCCGATCCTGGTGGGTTACCTCGTTACCCAATTAAGACAATGATTATAGTTAGTTTTGTATTATTGTTTCTCCAAGGAATTTCTGAAGCAATTAAAAATTTTGCGGTTTTTACAGGCCAACTAACACCCCATAAGGAGTCTGATGAATCTGAGTATTGAATATGAATGGCTAGGTCCATTAATGTTTGCAGGAGCACTGGTGCTACTGTCCGTAGGTTACCCTGTAGCTTTTTCTCTGGGGGGTGTCGCCATAATTTTTGGATTAATAGGTATTGCTTTAGAAGTGTTTGATCCCATATTTATGACTGCAATGCCCCAAAGAATTTTTGGAATTATGGCCAATTATACTTTGTTAGCTATACCCTACTTTATATTTATGGGAGCAATGTTGGAAAAGTCCGGTATTGCAGAACAACTCCTGGAAACAATGGGGATACTATTTGGTAAAGTTAGAGGGGGTTTAGCTCTAGCAGTTGTTCTTGTGGGCGCTCTTTTAGCTGCTACTACTGGCGTGGTTGCTGCCACAGTAGTGGCAATGGGGTTAATTTCTTTACCTATTATGTTGCGGTATGGGTATAATAAAGAATTAGCGACGGGTGTTATTGTTGCATCAGGAACTTTGGGACAGATTATACCTCCTAGTGTAGTTTTGGTAGTATTGGCAGACCAACTAGGAATTTCTGTTGGGGATCTTTTTATTGGCTCTATTTTGCCTGGCCTACTAATGGCAGGAACATTTGCTCTTCATGTTCTAATTGTTGCTTTTATTAGACCAGACTTGGCTCCAGCTTTACCCTCAGAGGTGCGCAGTCTAGGAGGTAAAGCTATGGGTATTAGGGTGCTAACAGTAATGATTCCACCATTATTATTAATTTTACTGGTTTTGGGTAGTATATTTTTTGGTATTGCTACACCGACTGAAGCTGGAGCTGTAGGGTGTGTGGGGGCGATCGCTCTGGCTCTGGCCAATGGTCGATTTAGTTGGACTTCTTTGAGAAATGTATGTGATGTGACTCTCAAGACAACTACGATGGTGATGTTTATACTTCTTGGATCTACCGCTTTTAGTTTGGTTTTTCGGGGGGTTGAAGGCGATCGCTTTATGTTTGATTTACTTTCTAATCTTCCTGGGGGGACAGCAGGTTTTTTATTTGTCAGTATGGCAATTGTTTTTTTTCTTGGTTTTTTTATTGACTTTTTTGAGATTGCTTTTATTGTTGTGCCTTTATTTGTACCTGTTGCTCAACAACTTGGAATTGATTTGGTTTGGTACGGTGTAATATTAGGGGCTAATCTTCAAGCATCTTTTTTAACGCCTCCCTTTGGTTTTGCACTATTTTACTTACGGGGTGTGGCACCTCCAGAGGTTACTACTGGCGAGATTTATAGAGGTGCTATTCAATTTATCTTACTTCAGTTATTGGTATTAGTTATAATTATTTCTTTTCCAGGTATTGTGAATTTTCTGCCATCTTTAAGTAGATAAAAGTTTATAGCGTTGTGCACAGACAACAAGCAACAGGCAACAGCTCATCTGGGGGAGTAAATTGCCGATAGTATAAGACTTTTAGCTATTGGGCACCTCCTGCAATTTGTAAATATACCAGCGCAAACTGCTATAACTTGAAAATCTCTAGCCGAGATATATAGAACTTTTCAGCTCTTTTAACGAATTTTCAAGCAACTGCTGGAGTTTGAAAATAATTAAAAATTTTTCTCAACTATTGCATAAATCAAGGAGTTTAATATATACTGATTTTCAACTCCAGTTGATATGGAGTTACTGAGAAAAATATAGCTAAATTTGGAGAAATAAACTATGTCAAGGAGTTTTAATGTTCAGCAAGCTAGGCCTAGTAAAATTCAAATAGAAGTCACAGACATACCTGTGTTACAGGGAAAAAACTTGGCATCAGGATTAAACTTTGATGCAGATGGTGGCGACCGTAATTTTGATGCAGATGGTGGCGACCGTAATTTTGATGCAGATGGTGGCGACCGTCATCATTAATAGCTAGGTATTCAAGTCTTTTGATTTTTGTTTTGAATATTTAGGGGTTAAGACTTACCTATTTTCCCTATCTTAACTAGTCATGTAAGTCTTGAACTGGTGACAACTAAACAGAGCTAACGGTAAAAGCTTTACCCCTGCTTAATAAAAATATTTAGAGTATTGATTTTCAAAATTAAGTGTATTATATTTTTTCTTTATACAGCCTAAGAAGCGTTTATAGTAATTTCAGTTTAGATTGAGACAAGCGTTTCTTGCCTTGAAAGAGTTTTAGCGGAAAAAGTGTTTCATTACTTATTTGAAATGACTATACTAGAGTAAAATAAATATTAAAATACCAAGTAATTTTTTTGTAATATTGTAATATATAGTATTCATAGTTTCAAAATCTCTTGAAGTACCAAGAGCAACAAGTAAAAAAAATTATTGGTTAGGATTTAGGGTTACAACGTATTCCAGCTTTCTCGAACTTCTAAAAAATACAGAATCAATTTTAGGTAGCTTTATAATATGAGAAAGTTAAGAATTCTATAAAAAACTATGTTAAAAACTTAATAGAAAAAATTATCAATTACCTCAAACCTAAAGTATTTAATAAAGCTCTATCAAAGAATACAGAATCAATTTTAGGTAGCTTTATAATATGAGAAAGTTAAGAATTCTGGAAAAACCCATCCTATAATTATTATCAAAAATTAATAGAAAAAAATCTCGATTATGTCGTGGCTAAAATACTTAATAGAACCATTACCCCAGGAAGAGTTTCTGGAAAACAACTGGACAAAGAAAGCGATCGCCATCTCTAGTAAAGGACAGAAAGATTTTACGGACCTTTTTTCATGGGACAAACTCAACCATCTATTGAACTTCCATCAAATAGAATATCCCGATCTACGTCTTGCATTTGATGGAAAAGTTCTAGAGGCAAAAGAAAATAGAAATCTTACCCAATGGTGTCAGAAAGGTGGGACCTTAATCATAGACCAAATTCATCAAAGGATTCCAGAGGTTTCAATGTTGGCCTCAAAACTTAGTTATGAGTTAGGATATCCTACTCAGGTCAATGCTTACTGTTCCTGGTCTAGTAAACAAGGTTTCTCTCGTCACTACGATACTCACGATGTATTTATTCTGCAAGTAGAAGGAAGCAAACAATGGTATGTCTACACCGACACTTTAAAATACCCATTGCCAAATCAGAAATCATCCTCTATTGAACCACCAGAAGAAGAAGCTTATTTAAGTTGTATTTTGCATCCAGGAGATGTACTTTATATACCTCGCGGACATTGGCATTACGCAGTTACAAAAGAGGAACCATCTATTCATCTAACTTTAGGTATTCACGGTAAAACAGGTATCGATCTATTGGAATGGTTAATCTGTAAATTACAACACAGAGAAGAGTGGAGAGAAAGTCTACCTTTAAGAGTAGATAATAATTCTTTTAATCTAAGCGTAGAAACCTTAATTCAAGACTTAGAACAGTATATAAATAATCATAATATTAGCGAAGAATATTATAGCTATTTAGATAGTTTGGGAAAACCTATCTATCAATATGCTTTGCCATATCAAGCTGGATTTAATATATTTGCGAATGGTATTGAAACTAAGTTTATAACTCCTCAATTTCAACGTTTAAAAATTTCTCAAATAGCCGAGGGAGAAGATGAATATAAAATTATAGTTTCTGGTAAAGAAGTATCTCTAAAAGGAGTACCAGAAAAGTGTATTGAAAATTTATTTAGTCGAGAAACATTTACAGGAAAAGATGTCATAAATTTACTGCCAGATTATGACTGGGAAATAGATATTATGCCAATGTTATCGAAGTTAGTTAATGAAAAAGTTATTTTTGTAGAACCAGGAGTTTAAACATGAATACATATATTTGATAATGCCATGGAAACTAAGTTTAAAATCCCTCAATTTCAACCTTTACAAATTTCTCAAATAGCCGGGGAAATATGAATATAAAATCATAGTTTCTGGTAAATAAGTATCTATTAAAGGAGTACCAGAAAAGTTTATTGAAAATTTATTTAGTCGAGAAACATTTACAGGAAAAGATGTCATAAATTTACTGCCAGATTATGACTGGGAAATAGATATTCTGCCCATGTTATCGAAGTTAGTTAATGAAAGAGTTATTTTTGTAGAACCAGGAGTTTAAACATGAATACATATATTTGATCATCCCATGAAAACTAAAAGTTAAAAATACCTCAATTTCAACCTTTACAAATTTCTCAAATAACTGGGGAAGAAGATGAATATAAAATCATAGTTTCTGGTAAAGAAGTCTCTCTAAAAGGAGTACCAGAAAAGTGTATTGAAAATTTATTTAGTCGAGAAACATTTACGGGAGAAGATGTCATAAATTTACTGCCAGATTATGACTGGGAAATAGATATTCTGCCCATGTTATCGAAGTTAGTTAATGAAAGAGTTATTTTTGTAGAACCAGGAGTTTAAACATGAATACATATATTTGATCATCCCATGAAAACTAAGTTAAAAATACCTCAATTTCAACCTTTACAAATTTCTCAAATAGCTGAGGGAGAAGATAAATATAAAATTATAGTTTATGTTCAAGAATTAATAATTACTTCTCCTTGAAAAGAAGAGACTTTAAAGCTTAATTATTTGGTAAAGAAGTATCTATTAAAGGAGTGCCAGAAAAGTTTATTGAAAATTTATTTAGTCGAGAAACATTTACTGGAAAAGACGTCATAAATTTACTCCCTGATTATGACTGGAAAATAGATATTATGCCAATATTATCGAAGCTAGTTAATGAAAGAGTTATTTTTGTAGAACCTGGAGTTTAAACATGAATACATATATTTGATAATGATGGAAACTAAGTTTAAAATACCTCAATTTCAACGTTTACAAATTTCTCAAATATCCGAGGGAGAAGATGAATATAAAATCATAGTTTCTGAAAAAGAAGTATCTATTAAAGGAGTGCCAGAAAAGTGTATGAAAAATTTATTTAGTCGAGAAACATTTACTGGAAAAGACGTCATAAATTTACTCCCTGATTATGACTGGAAAATAGATATTATGCCAATATTATCGAAGCTAGTTAATGAAAGAGTTATTTTTGTAGAACCTGGAGTTTAAATATGAATACATTTTTTTGCGCTGATGCTTGCCGAAAAGCAAATGAAGATATTATTGGAAGTGGTACAAACTATTCCATATATGTGTTGATAGAGTGCCCTTACCCTTGGGATTATAATGCTTATGAGTCTCGTTATCTACCAGAAAATTTAGAGATTTTGATGAGAGAAGTCAGTAAATCTAAGCTTTCAGTCAGATTTTTACTAATCACTCAAAATCAAAATCAAAGACAAAATAATAGAAAAATTTTAATCTATGAAAAAGAGCAAAGTTCATTTGTAAGTGGTTATAAAAAATATGAATTTGATGTAGAACATCCTGAAAAAATGGCTCCTGTTATTCAAAAATATTTAGCAGGAGATAATTCAGATATTAATGCTCAAGAAAATCAAATTAGGGATATGTTAGTTTGTACTCACGGTAGCCATGATAAGTGCTGTGCTAAATATGGTAATCCGTTTTATATGCAAGCTAAAAAAACTATTTCCGAATTGGGTGTAAAAAATACTAGGATTTGGAAAGCAAGTCACTTTGGTGGCCATAGATTCGCACCTACTATGATTGATTTTCCTGATGGTAGATATTATGGGTTACTTGATGGGGAATCTTTTAAATCTATTTTGCTACGAACGGGCAATATTAAATTATTAGGTGGTGTATATCGAGGTTGGGGCATTTTACCAACTTGTATTCAGGCATTAGAAAGGGAACTTATGTTCCGCCATGGTTGGGAATGGTTTGAGTATAAGATTAATTTTTTAGACCTCGATATAAATTCTGATAGAACATTAATTAACACTCAATTAGCTGTAGTTAAACCTGATGGATCTAGATACACTTGTGAAGGTAGGTTAGTCAAAGATGAAAGTAAAACTATTCAACTCAAAGGTTCCTGCGATGCTACTAATAGTTATGAATTTATAAAGTATTATGTTAGCCATATTAATTTCACAATTGAACGGAAAATTACTGAGAAAGTAGTTGTAAATTATCCTCAGAAAAAAGCAAGTTAAAGTACATAAATTGATGGGGTATGTCTAAAAATTGAAATGGCTCGCCAGTTTCAATAAAACCTATTCTTTTATAGAACTTAGAAGCACTGAGACGAGTCATTACTCTCAAATGTTTTAGTTGTTTTTGCTTGGCAATTTCAATAATTTTTTTGGTTATAGCTGTTCCTATTCCCTGAAATTGAAATTCAGGCAAAACACAAAGATATGCAATACTTCCTAATTCTTCAGATATTTCCCGGAGTCTAGCTGACCCAATAATTTGTTGTTTGCAAATAGCAATAATATGTAAAGCACTATCTTCATATTCGTCTTTTTCTGTTCCTATCTCCATATTTATTGGCGCTCTTAATACTAACCAACGTTGATAATACATTGCATCTTTTTCTTGTTGGTTTTGAATTAAGCGAATCTGAAATTCTCTCATTTTTCAAGCATCTTTAATGGGTGTATCTCAATTTTAAATAAAGCCAAAAATTTATCGCTTTTAGGAAACAACTCATCTGGCAACAGGGAATATATAGGAGAAAGTATGTTTGCAAATATTGAGATGCACCCTCTTTAATTATGGCTTACCGATTAAATTTAAAACCATTGACAGAGTTTGGCTAAAGCCTTTTTGTGGTTGAAAAAAGGTAAGTATTCAGCCTTCAGCTATCAGCTTAATTAGCTTTAATTGTATAGGTTAAAAACTCAAAACAAGTCTTGCTTGTGTTTCAATTTATGGGTAGAAAATGTAGTATAAGTTAAACGAATTTTTACTTCATTCATTAAAAAGCTGAGAGCTGACCGCTAGAGAGCTGACCGCTAATAGCTGTTTGCCCAGCAGTCCGCAGGAAATGCTTACGAAAAAAGTACCAGGTTTCCAGTCCAAAACCCTCAAAAAGTTAGCATAACATAAAAGGCATAATAATTGCAGAAAAATCACTCTAAAAATTGTTCCAACTACCTCCTAATTAAATGCTATTCTCCGTTCCTCCTAACTACTTTCTACTCCCCCACTCCCCTACTCCCCCAATCCTGAAAAAGACTTTATCAGCAAACCCTAATTAAAGGCGATCGCCATTCAGATTAAGGCCAAGCAGGATGAGATAATATAGACCCAAACATTCGTACCCCACGCAGTAAATTGGATAGAGGCAAATGGCCTTTTGGCGCACTCAAATCCCAAGTAAATTCATTTGGATATCTCGTCCAACTATTGCCATTTTTCCAGCCGATTTTTGGTAGCAACTTATCCCAATTTTTACCCACGCTTAACCACATTTCTCTCTGTACAGAATATCCAAATTTACCTTCTGAATAAACCAACCACATAGTATTAATAGTCTGGAAATCTGGAATGGGAATACTATCTACTTCTGAAAAATAAAGCCATTTTCTTTGTACAGCTGCCTCTCCTGCCAATTCACACAATTTTTGCATAGTTAATTTATCAGCTTCTAAAAAATCTTGATGAGCTAGTTTTACTTGTATATGACTATAGTCAACATTAGATTCTGATTTTATAGGTACAACTCCCAGAGGAAAATTTTTATTTATAAATTCATCAACTTTCGATGAATCTACTTGACGTAAAACTTGGTATATTTTTCCTGAAATTATAGTAGGTGAATCTAATTTTTGCGTTTGTAAAAATTCCATTAATATTTGCAAACCATCATTCCCTGTTTGTGCCAAAAGAGGAATTACCTGTAACTGTTTTTTTTCAGAACTAGATTCTAATTGAGATTGCAGTTCAGCTATATTAAATGAGGGGTTTGTTGTAGAATTAATCCTTGATTCTGTCATAAAATTACTGTGTGTTTCAGCTTTTGAAGTTAATTGATAATTAACCGAATAATTAAGGTTTAAAGTCTCTTCCTTAAAAAGATAAAAAAGCAGTCGATCTTCGGAGCTTCCCGTAGGGTGGTATGGTGAGGATACCTCGCCATATCCAATCGACTAAGAGAAGAAAAAATTTTCCTTTTACTCAATCTTGTTCTTGAAAAGAAGAGGTAATTGTTAATTATTAATTATTAATTGTTGAAAACTATTTATTGTGTAAAATACGATTAATAATTCTAGTAGTGGAAGTAGAAACCTCTATTTGAATTAAAGAAATTTTACCACCATATTCGATAATTTTTGGTGCTTCTGGTAATGTTTCAACCGAATAGTCCCCACCCTTAACATATATATCAGGTTTAAGTCGTTCTATCAGATGAGTAGCAGTCGTTTCATCAAACATGACGACTCCGTCCACTGGTTTCAGAGCGACTAAAACTTCTGCCCGTTGGTCTTGGGGGATAATTGGCCGCACAGGATATCCCGATTGTTGTGGCTTAATTGTTTGTACTGATCGGTCGCTATTTAACCCTACTATTAGCGAGCGTCCCAAAGATTTAGCTGCCCATAAATAGCGAATATGTCCTGCATGAAGTAGATCAAAGCATCCATTTGTAAATACTAAAGGTCGCCAATCAGTTGGTTGAAAATTGATTGTCTGTTCTAGTTCAATTAAATTGTACAAACCAGAAATTAGTTTTTGGGAGTCCATTCTTTAATATTTATCTTTATGCTTGACCTTCATTGACATTTTGTTCAGTAGGTACTTGATATCCATGTTCAAACGCATAACGAACTAACTGGGAGCGATTTTCTAAATTTAGCTTTCTCATTATTTTACTCAAATGAGTTTGTACAGTTCGAGGACTAATAAATAGGCGATCGCTGATCTGTTTATTTGTCAAACCTTGAGCTACTTCCCAAAAAACTCTTTCTTCTGCTGGTGTTAGAGGTAGTGGTTCGGGAATTTCCTGAGATTTTGTTGTTTGAACTAGATTCTTTTCAGTAAGCTTTTTCATTTCCAGATGAACACGACGGGAACGGTCTAATTGAGCCTCAATTTTTGCTACCAATTCTCGCATTTCAAATGGCTTATTTATATAATCATCTGCTCCCATAGATAAACCCACAATTCGGTCTTCTAACTCTCCTTTACTCGATAGAAATATAAATGGTACTAATTGACCCAAATCACTAGAGCGTAAACGTTGACAAAATTCCAAACCATCCATTTGCGGCATCATTATATCAGAAACAATTAAATCCGGATTTAATTGTTCTAACATTGATAGTGCATCTAAACCAGAATTTGCATCTTTGACCTCATATCCTTGTAATTCTAGATGTCGTTTTAATAGAATTCTTAAGCTGTCTTCATCATCTACTATTAGTATTTGTTTCTTGTTCTCAATGTTATCGTTCATTGCTGACTTAATCCTCCTCGTTTACCCATTCATACTAGAATAATATCTTGTTATATTTATTTATTTTTACATTAATTTTCTACTTTTAATATGATATAGTAGATATAGTAATTTCAAATAACAATGAAACACTTGTTCTGCTAAAAGTATTTCAATGAAAGAAACCCTTGTCTCAATCTAAACTGAAATGACTCTATTTGTGATTTTCATTAGTATTTTTTTGTAGACTGTAGTTTTTACCATTATTTCTGGTTTTTAACAATTACTGAATCAATTAATTTTTTTGAGATTTGTATTTAACTTAATACGAAATCTTACCTGATTTATTTGAACATTAGTATAAAAAAGTCAATATGATAGGTTTGAAGATCAAAAATCAAACTGTTAAAATAAGCTTAGTCAAGTAACAAAATTGGGTCTTGTAAAGAATGGTAGTAATTTGGCCTATTTCTAGACCATTATTACACAATATATACTTCAGTACCATCAATTTCTAAATAATAGTGATAGATAAATCCTGATAGATTCTTTGTAAACTCTGCGATAATGTTAAAGACAGAGAGTTACAGCTAATAGCTAAAACATATTTTAGCTATTAGCTGTAGTAGAGTGCATCCTCAGAAATTAAGACCCGCTATACCCAGTGAACGATAATTTTATAACTTAGTAAAATGCCATGAAAGCAACAAACATTCGTCAATATTCCTCCATAGCTGCTAGGACTCTTACTGTAGTAGGGATAATTATGATTTTGTCTTCTCTACTTGACTTTGTAGTATTGTCAATTCCTTTCAATATAAGTAGTAGAGCATGGCAAATTGGTCTAGTGACACAGTTAGTTGATCGAGGAATTATTCCTATGGTAGGAATGGCCCTATTATTTACAGGCTATTGGGTAAACAGTAATTCTGGCCTTCAAGATAACTCCACATCCTCTATATTAGATTTGAGATTTTGGGGACTTTTACTAGCGAGCTTATTAGGACTAATATATTTGTTACTATTTCCTCTACATTTAAATAATACTCGTCTAGCTCGGGCAGAGGCCATTGAACGAATAAATCAGCAAGCAAATACAGCTGAAACACAATTAGAAGCTCGTGTCAGTACCAGCGAATTTCAAAATCAGATACAACAAAGGCAAAGTCAATTAAAAAATCAATTTAGTACATTATTAGGAGATGAAACTAGGCTGAATGAAGCATTAGAAAATGAACAATTATCAGAGCAAGTGAAAAGCTTGTTAGAACAATCAAAAGAAAATCCTCAAATTATAGATGAATTTCTCAATCGTCAGGCACAACAATTACCAGCTCAACTTTTAACTAGAATTCGTACTCGCAAGCAAGAATTAGAAGAACAAGCTAACAGCAATTCTTTTAAATCAAGTGTTAGAACAGGTTTTAGCAGCTTACTTTTAGCAGTAGGCTACATTATGATTGGTTGGACAGGTTTAAAAAATATGGGAATTATTAAAGGTAAAGGACGTCGCCAAAATCCTGCTAGATAGTTAATTGAATGCAAAATAATATCTCATAATATTTAGAGTATTTAGAGATAAAAACTTTAAATAATTTGGTAAATTAGGTAGGGCAGTAAGAGCTAATTTTGACCAGTAAGGATTTAAGTTGAAACTTGCTTGATCGCAATGATCAACGCCCTACCTTTGAATATCATAATTTCATTTCCGCATTTACCAACTTAATAACAAAGAGCAGTTACTAAAATTTACCGAATGTTCTCAATTTATATACTGACTTACAACGAAGAGATAGATATCGCGGCTTGTATTGAGTCAGCAATGTTGTCAGATGACATTATAATAGTAGACTCCTTAAGTAGCGATCGGACTGTAGAAATAGCAAAATCTTATAATGTACGGATAGTTCCACATAAATTTGAAAGCCATGGAAAACAACGAACATGGATGCTACAGGAAGTTCCTACAAAATACGAATGGGTCTATATCCTAGAAGCAGATGAACGAATGACCCCAGAATTATTCAACGAATGCCTAGAAGTAATAAAAAGTCAAGAATATATTGGGTATTATGTTGCGGAGCGAGTGTTATTTATGGGGAATTGGATTCGTAATAGTACACAATATCCCCGCTACCAGATGCGCTTATTTCGTAAAGACAAAGTATGGTTTACCGATTATGGTCATACAGAAAGAGAAGTTTGTGACGGTCCCACAAGTTTTTTGAAAGAAACTTATCCCCACTACACCTGCAGCAAAGGAATTTCTCGGTGGATAGAAAAGCACAATCGCTATTCTACAGATGAAGCAGCAGAAACAGTTAGACAACTAGAAACAGGAAACGTATCTTGGAAAAATCTATTTTTTGGAGCTTCAGAAGTAGATAGAAGACGTGCCCTCAAAGATTTTTCCTTACGGTTGCCCTTTAGGCCAGTAATTCGCTTCATATATATGTATATTTTCCTGAAAGGATTTCTTGATGGCCAAGCAGGATTGGCTTGGTGTACCTTGCAAGCTTTCTACGAATATCTCATACTAATTAAAGTCTGGGAAATGAAAAATATGCCTGTACCATCATTAACTTCAGTCATCGATGCTAATTCATCAAAAGTAGAAATAGAGGCACAAGGGTGAAACATAACTTAACCATTGGAACAACTGTTGCTTGCTAGAGCTTAAAAACGTAGACTATCCAAGACTTATATCTACAAAATGTCTATGTTTTTATGCCATTAATTTGTGTTATTATCACATACGTCTGCTAAGACCAGAGGATTTTAGCAACGATTATGGAGTGTTTTGCACTCGACTTTTCATCTCTGATGAAAACCCTAGAGGGAATCCTAAACTCAATGTGTTTGAGCGGAACATTAACCTTCTTTGCCAGTAGACTTATGGACAGGTGAGTCGGAAAATCGCTCTTAGTCACCGATGAAGAGCGTGTCTAGGATTATCTAGATTTTTAGAAGGTGCTAAATAGCTATAGTGATTAAGTTGTTGAGTTTACTGATTATATTATGTAGCCCCACCCACAAAGGCTGATTAATAACTTGAGTATTGCAAGGTAAATCAAAATTAATAGTTAATATTCCCCAGTAAACATCGTAAATCTACACAAAACCTAAATAAATTTAAAGTATGCATCTGAGCGAAATTTCTCATCCTAACCAGTTGCACGGTCTTTCAATTCATCAATTAGAAGAAATTGCTAGACAAATAAGAGAAAAACATCTAGAAACCGTTGCTACAAGTGGAGGACATCTAGGTCCTGGATTAGGAGTAGTAGAACTGACCCTGGGTCTCTACCAAACTCTCGATCTTGATCGGGACAAAGTCCTATGGGATGTCGGCCACCAAGCTTATCCACACAAAATTATCACAGGCCGATATCACAATTTCCATACCTTGCGGCAAAAAGATGGGGTGGCAGGTTATCTAAAACGTTGTGAAAGCAAATTCGACCATTTCGGTGCAGGTCATGCTTCTACAAGTATCTCTGCTGCTTTAGGAATGGCCTTGGCTAGAGATATGAAAGGAGATAATTTTAAGGTAGCAGCAATTATCGGTGATGGTGCTCTAACTGGTGGTATGGCCTTAGAAGCCATTAACCATGCAGGTCACTTACCTAAAACTAATATGCTGGTAGTGCTAAATGATAATGAGATGTCCATCTCTCCTAATGTGGGAGCTATTTCTCGCTATCTTAACAAAATGCGCCTCTCTCCACCAATCCAGTTTCTTAAAGATAACTTAGAAGAACAATTCAAACATATTCCCTTTGTAGGTGAAACCTTTACACCAGAAATGGAAAGGCTCAAAGAAGGGATGAAGCGTTTGGCAGTATCAAAAGTGGGAGCAGTTATTGAAGAATTGGGCTTCACTTATATTGGTCCTGTTGATGGACATAACTTAGAAGAACTAATTACAACTTTCAAGCAAGCTCACGAAATTCCTGGGCCTGTATTAGTTCATGTTTCTACAACTAAGGGTAAAGGATATGCGGTGGCAGAAGAAGATCAAGTCGGTTATCATGCTCAAAATCCCTTTAATCTAGCTACTGGCAAAGCTTTACCAGCAAACAAGCCAAAACCTCCCAAATACTCTAAAGTTTTTGCCCATACCTTGGTGAAACTTGCCGAAAATAATCCTAAAATTATCGGTATTACTGCTGCCATGGGAACTGGTACCTGTCTGGATAAACTTCATGCTAAGTTGCCAAAACAATATATAGATGTTGGTATTGCCGAACAACACGCTGTGACTCTAGCTGCGGGATTAGCTTGTGAAGGGATGCGGCCTGTGGCAGGTATTTACTCGACTTTCTTGCAACGAGCTTATGACCAAATTATCCATGATGTTTGTATTCAAAAGTTACCTGTTTTCTTCTGTTTAGACCGCGCTGGAATTGTGGGAGCTGATGGCCCTACTCACCAGGGAATGTATGATATTGCCTATTTACGTTGTATCCCTAATATGGTAATCATGGCGCCTAAAGATGAGGGAGAGTTACAACGGATGGTGGTGACAGGGATTGACTATACAGATGGTCCTATTGCCATGCGGTATCCTCGTGGTAATGGTTATGGTGTGCCATTAATGGAAGAGGGTTGGGAAGCTATTCCTATTGGAAAAGGTGAAATTCTGCGGAATGGTGATGATGTTTTGATATTGGGATATGGTTCGATGGTACATCCTGCCATCCAAACTGCGGAAATTCTCAGCGAACATGGTATTGCAGCTACAGTGGTAAATGCTCGTTTTGTCAAGCCTTTGGATACCGAATTAATTTTACCTTTGGCACAACGTATTGGACAAGTTGTGACTATGGAGGAAGGCTGTTTGATGGGTGGTTTTGGTTCAGCAGTTACGGAAGCATTGATGGATAATAATGTGCTTGCACCTGTGTTACGTTTGGGTGTACCGGATAAGTTGGTAGATCATGCTAAACCTGATGAGTCGAAGGCTGATTTGGGTTTGACTCCCTCGCAGATGGCAGAACGTATTTTGCAAAGTTTTAAGTCGAAGTTATCCACTGTTAACGTTTAATATTTTTGTGGGAAATTCTTGAATAGTAGGGACGTTCCATGGAACGTTCCTATACTGCTCTAACCACATGAAAACCACTATAATCTTTCAATCATTAAGATTCTGAATTTGGCTAATTAACCAACTATATATTTGACTACGACCATTTGTCCGACACCGACGCAACGCCTCTTCAAGTAAAATTGAGTTTTTCATGGAGCATTCGCTTGCTACCAATATCATCAGAAAAAGACGTTTTGGCAATTTCAATTACTAGATCGGGAGGTGAATAAACATCTAGATCGACAATAGTTGTATCGGGGGGAATAATTTCTGCGTTTTCGCCAATGTAGAATGCCAGGTCTGGTTGTGCTTCACCTTCCCCAATTTTTCGCAAAGAACAGTTGGTGAGTCCTACTAAAGGGATATCTTTGATGCCACTGAATAAAGCTACGGCATATCCAATAGAGAAATTATCATAGGAATGGTCGCACACCCTGGGGTTTCATTTCAATTCTTAGTTCCCCATTGTGATCATAGCATTTAGCTTCTTCTGGTTCTCGAATAGTTTGAATGTACTCGTCCCAAGTAGCTGTTACCTAAATAACGCGGGAGCATGAAAGCCATCGTCTTTTAAGCGATGGATGAAAGGCAACTCGTCGGATTTTAATCCGATGTACTTTATTTGACCGAAAGGCCACGCTGAAGGTCCCCGTGTTTGAACTGGGGGGGATGAAAATCAGGGAGTCGTTTGGACTAGACAAATTTAGTTTTCCTCTGTTACTATGATTGACAATAAGTTTTCGGTCCGCCCGTTTCAAATGTACTCTTGTCAGCAAGTTTTAGTTGCTCAAAATTCTGAATTAATTGCTATCTTAACATTCTTATGTGAACAGTCTCACAAGCTCACTAATATGGGAATATATTATGCCAGGCAACTATATTTTAAGTCTCAAAAAAGCATTGGCAAGTATGACTTGGAAAAAGTCTACAAAAAGAACTATCATTACAAAGTTCTATATTCTCAAGCTGCACAACAAATATTGAGAACTGTAGCTGAATCATTTAGGTCTTATTATGGTCTGATTATGGCCTATAATGAAGGTAAAATCTCAAACAGACCAAGGATTCCTAACTACAGAAAAAAAGGGGGAATGGCTACAGTTAGTTACCCCAAGCAAGCATTAAAACTTAAAGGTAATCAAATTAGAGTCCCACTAGGTAATACTTGTAAGCGCTGGTTTGGAGTAGATAGTTTTTTAATTCCAATGCCTAATAATCTAGCATTTTCTACTCTCAAAGAACTGAGAATATTACCGAGGAATAGATGTTTTTACTATGAATTTGTCTATGAAAAAGAAGTAATAGTTAAACCTCAATTACATCAAGAAAATATCTTAGGAATAGACCATGGTGTAAATAATTGGTTGACCTGTGTATCTAATGTGGGTACGAGCTTAATTGTAGATGGTAAACATCTCAAATCAATGAATCGTTGGTACAACAAACAGATATCAATTATCAAAGAAAATCAACCGACTGGATTTTGGTCAAATAAGCTAGCTGCCATTACTGAAATTCGTAACCGCCAAATACGATTTGGGTATAAATAAAGCAGCTAGAATCGTAATTAATCATTGCGCACAAAAATTCTATTGGTACAATTGTATTTGGTTGGAATAAAGGTCAGAAAAATCAAATAGAATTAGGAAAAAAAAGTAATTCAGAATTTGTACCAATTCCCACAGCTAGACTCAAAGAAAGAATAGCTCAATTATGTGAAGAGTATGGGATTCTATTTATAGAAACAGAAGAAAGTTATACAAGTATGGCTTCATTTTTAGATGGTGATGATCTGCCTAATTATGGTGAGAAACCCAATGATTGGAAACCATCACCGAAAAGAATAAAGCGTGGTTTGTATAGAACAGGTAATAATTGCTTGATTAATGCAGACTGTAATGGAGCTGCAAATATCATCACAAAAGTAAGCAGAAAGCTAAGTTTAGACTTAAGCCAACTGTGTAGGGGCACTTTGACTTGTCCCCAAAGAGTGTATCTTTGGTCAGCTAAGAAGAAACGGAGCAACACGGGTTTACCGGTGTTGCGTAGTATCTGCGCTTGTTTCCCCGTGACTTCAGTCCGGGGAGTAGTCAAACACTTATCTATCGGTAATTTGGTTTGGAGGTAATCTATGAATAACCTCAGTTTCTGAGTATGTTAATTATAACTGTTCTTCAAAGAACCAATATATAAATAGATTTTTCCAATAAAAAATTGTAGGGATGTTCTATGGCATATCCCTACAATGGTTGCTCGAAAAGACTGACTATAATTTCTGAAAAATTCTATTTACGCTTTAACATTGAACTTGCACCAACAGCTCCAAATGCTAATAAACCTAAAACTGAAACTGGTTCTGGAGTTGAAGCTTGCTCGTAAACAACGTTGTCAAACCTAAGTCTGTCAACGAAACCTTCAACTATCGGACCTTCTAATAACATCTCAGAGAAACTCATGTCTGAAACAAAACCGAAAAATCCGAGTGGGGTATCGGGAATATCAATTGTATCAGAACCAATTACAAACTGAGTTGTGAAATTGCCCTCAGATACACTTTGAAAGTCAGCACCAAAGGCAGTAATTGGAGAATCAAAATTTAATTCCACCCTTGAGAATGAAGAAGGAAAAGCAACTACATCAACATTAGGCGTTCCATCTATTACAGTGAATGAAGTATTGATGAAGTTTGCAGTAGGAATTTGAAACAAATCATTAATAAGAGTAAAATCCCCTACATCCAAGCTGCTGCCATTGAAGGATGTATCTTCAGTAAAGTCGTTGAAGTCTTCTTCGCTGAAGGAACCAACTGCTGCTTCCCAGGCAGCGCGGTCTGTAAAAGTAGTAAAGTTTGCAGCTTCAGCAATGCCAGCAGATAAAGTGCTCAAAACAACAGCAGTAGCTAAACTTTTTACGGTCTACGACCGTAAAAAGTTGATTGCATTTTTTTTGTTTACTTGACTAACCATAATAATTACTCTCCATGCAGATGTTGACTTTATTTACAGTAAGTTAAGTTTCTTTAATTAACTTAACTATGAATATACTGACATAAGCATTTTGTGAGACGCAAGTAGTTATTAATAGTCAATCCACT
>NZ_JAAHGO010000012.1:312650-507001 GCF_010672455.1 Okeania sp. SIO2C9
ATAATTACTCTCCATGCAGATGTTGACTTTATTTACAGTAAGTTAAGTTTCTTTAATTAACTTAACTATGAATATACTGACATAAGCATTTTGTGAGACGCAAGTAGTTATTAATAGTCAATCCACTTGGTAAAAACCATCATCGAAAAACACTAAATTATTTATCTCAAGAGAATTTGAAGATTTGTGTAAGAAATGTTATAAAAGTTTAATTAAATACCAAAACTTCACATAATCTTTAATAAAAGCACCCCAAACTTCACATAATCTTTATAAAAGCATATTTATGGACTATAAATTTTTCTCAATATCCATTTGCACGCATTTCTTAAATTAATACTTGCGTTTAAATCGCGGTCAATAGATATGCCACACTCAGGAAATCAAAAGTTCTTAAATGCAACAGCATATCCTGAATATGACCACAGTTATACCAAATTCAAAAAAGATAGCTATCGTGTTTGATTTTGGCGATCGCTCTGAGCATACTCGTATTCTCCCGGGAATTGTAGTCAATATTATTGTTTAATCATCAAATAAATTTGGGTAAAACTACTGAGCTTGCAAATCCTATCAAATAAATTTGGGTAAAACTACTGATATTGCAAATCATAAAGTTCTGTAGTATACTTGCTGAAATGTAAAACTCAAGGAAAATGGATAATGAACCAACCCTTAGAATCTAATGTTTCTCGCAGTGAGATTACTGTTAATCGCCGTTCCCGAACAAACCTATTGAATTTAAACAGCTCTAATTCACTAGTTCAAGTGGTTTTAGATACTTGTTCTGATTGTGGGCAAGACCCCTGCGAGTGCTAGAGTCATGTGCTAAATACTACTTTTTTTTATCTGGGTACATCTATCTATAAAAAAATTTAAGGACTTACCCACGCATACGAAATTATACACCACTTGTAGGGGTTAACGGCCGTTAACCCCTATTATGTTTGGTTGTTATGTGTAAGTCCTGTATAGTTTCCAGTGGAAAGTTATGGTGGTAAAGTTTGGATGGGTTGTCGCTACACAAAACATTTCCAAGAAGAGGGAAAGACTATTGTAGAAATGAGGCGTTTCGGGGCTGAAAAATTTACTGTTATAGCAATGAGCGCTGGTATATTTACAAATTGTAGGAAAGGGCAAATAGCTAAAAGTATTATATTACCGGCAATTTATTCCCCCAGATGAGCTGTTGCTTTCCGGAGCTGTTGCCTGCGCACAGCGCTATAGCACAGGAGTTGTCAAGTTATCAAGGGATAGCTTTGATGCCACTGAATAAAGCTACAACATATCCTAAATAGATTTCTCAGAAAAAAAATTGTAGGAACATTCTATGGCATATCCCTACAATGGTTGCTCGAAAAGACTGGTATAATTTCTGAAAAATTCTATTTGCGCTTTAACATTGAACTAGCACCCATAGCACCAAATGCTAATAAACCTAAAATTGAAGCAGGTTCAGGAGTTGATTTTGGTGTAGGGTTGAAAGTAAAGTCATCAATACCGATCGCTACTTGATTTACATCTTGAATCTCAAATCGCACAATACCTAGACCGGATATGGATAAAGTCTGTGCTGTTATGTCTGTAAAAGTGTCAGAAGCAACAAGGTTGTCAAAGTCATCGAAACCTAGAAGAGTTACAGTCTCAGTATCACCACTCGCATTATCTCCTGCAAAGACTGAAACAAAATCAACTGCTTCTGTGAAGAAACCGCTAATATCCCCGAATAAGGGTTCAGTACCTATAGCAACGTTTATTCCAGATTTAATAGGTGCAGCTGGATGTCCTTGAAAAATTTTTAGGTCTTGATCGAAAACAACACCTAAATCACTAAAAGTATCACCGGAGATAGTTTCAAAGTGGCTAAATCCCTCAAAATCAAGAGTTACTGCTTTAGCTGAGTTATTCCCTATGAAAATAGGAGCTAAAATAGCAAGAGAAGCTAAACTTTTTACGGTCGTAGACCGTAAAAAGTTGATTGCATTTTTTTTGTTTACTTGACTAATCATGATAATTACTCTCCATGCAGATGTTGACTTTATTTACAGTAAGTTAAGTTTCTTTAATTAACTTAACTATGAATATACTGACATAAGCATTTTGTGAGACGCAAGTAGTTATTAATAGTCAATCCACTTGGTAAAAACCATCATCGAAAAACACTAAATTATTTATCTCAAGAGAATTTGAAGATTTGTGTAAGAAATGTTATAAAAGTTTAATTAAATACCAAAACTTCACATAATCTTTAATAAAAGCACCCCAAACTTCACATAATCTTTATAAAAGCATATTTATGGACTATAAATTTTTCTCAATATCCATAATTTATGTTTCAATAATGGATAATGGATAATTAATAATTACCTATCCCTAAAAAGAAGAGGATTGAATAAAAGGAAAATTTTTTCTCTCTTGGTCGATTGGATATGACGAGGTCTCCTCGCCATCCCACCCTACGGGAAGCTGCGCTAACGACCGCTTGTTTCTCCTTTAAAGGAGAGGCTTTAAACCTTAATTATTCGGTAAATTTTAAGAAGGGGACAGTTTTTGAGGATGGGCAAGTATCGTACCATTTCTCAAAAACTTTTCTATATTTTCTATAGTTGAAGTGTTGCCTAAGTATAGTATGACTTTTGGTAATCCCTTCCGGAGTACTGCGCAAAACCTGTCTGTCGCTTCGGACGAAAATACCTTGTAATGTGTAAGTCCTACAAAATATTTTCTCAAATATTTCTATGAGTAAATCAGAAATTATGAACAGTAAAAATGAATTTAATGTGGTAGTTATTGGAGCAGGTCCGGCAGGTTGTCAATGTGCTAGAAGTTTGGCAAAATTGGGACGCAAAGTTTTATTAGTTGAACAACACGAAACATTTAATAAAAATGACTTTTCCAGTGCGGCAACTCCTCAAGAAACTCTCGATAAATTTGACTTACCAGAAACAGTAGTCGGTAGTTATTGGCAGAAAATTAGTATTGTGACAACTAATGTTAATCATACCTGGGCGTCACCAAAAATATTAGGATCAGTTTTAAATTTTGCCAAACTTAGAGAATTTTTGGCGGGAGAGGTGGAAAGTTATGGCGGTAAAGTTTGGATGGGTTGTCGCTACACAAAACATTTTCAAGAAGAGGGAAAGACTATTGTAGAAATGAAACGTTTCGGGGGTGAAAAATTTACTGTTAGTACAGAAGTTTTGGTTGATGCAACCGGACCAGCAAGGGCAGTAATGTATGATAAAAAAAGCAGGCAACCTCAATTTTTAACGGCTGCGGGAATTGAATATTTAATTGAAGTTGAAGGAAGAGAATATGAGAAATATGCTAAGGATTTGATTTTTTTCTTAGGTCATAAATGGATGCCGAAAGGTTATTCATGGATATTTCCTATGGAGGCAGAAAAGCACAGATTAAAAATAGGTGTGGCGCGGTTTAATCTAGAACATAAACAAATAGTTGAAACCAAATCTATGAGATGGTATCTAGAACTATTGATTCAAGATTATATGAAACTTGAGGAGTATGAATTAATTGATTCTCATGGTTCAACTGTTAGATATTCTGTGGGATTAAAGGATATTTATTATCAAGATAATATTATTGCTATTGGTGATGCTGTATCTACTATTAATATGTTGGGTGGGGAAGGAATTAGACATGGTATGGATAATGCAGAAATAGCTAGTAAGTATATAGAAAAATATCTTGATAAACGTTTATCTAGTTTTCGTTCTTATCAAAAAGAAATGCAGAGACGATATGCTATAAAATGGAACATTTCTGAACAAATGGGGCGCAGAAGATATATGCAAGATAGTGATGAGTTGATTGATAAAGGAGTGAATTATTTAAAATCTTTGACAGTAGAGGATATGATGAATATTTTATTTGCATACAATTTTCAAAAGTTGTATAAAGGATTGGGTAAGTACATACAACGCAAGGTAAAATTAGGATGGCAACAAATGCAAGCATTCAGCGGTCAGCTATCAGCTATCAGCTATGAGTTATTAACTCATTATTTTGGCAAGAAGAATTAGTCTCGAAGAAGGATAGACCTCTGTAGGGAAGTAGGGGATTAGAGGAGTAGGGGAGTAGGGGAGATTAAATATTGAAGTATAAACAGATATTATATAACCAGATTCTATGTGCAATTAACCGGATTTGATATTACGCAAATTAACTTTTAGGCATTGCATAATTGCGGGATGATTTTGTCACCAGAGCACAAACCATAATCCCCCTGTCTCCCTTTCTCCCTGTCTCATATAGAATCCGGTTATACAGTATATGTTTATAATTCTATCCACACTTTCGGATCCTTCAATCTCTCGACCTCCCCTTCTCCCCACACTCCCCACCCTCCCCACACTTCCCACCCCCAAACATAAGATAAGTATTCAACCGGATTTTATATCAGTGGAGCGCCAAAATCATCCTAGTATTCAGCAACGCCACTTTTAGGTGGTGGTGCATTGTAATGGTCGTGCATTGCATTATTTTTGTTAGGAGGTACGGCAGTGGGAGCATCTTGCTCCCGTGCCAACCATTCTTTGTTACTTGTATAATTACTATGCAGGAATACCAACTCTTTAAGCACCATTTGTAGGGGGAAATAGTATTTTTTATCACTATATGTAGAGTCTCTGCTTAAGTCCTGTCAAAAAAAATCTATCGATCGCTGACCGCTGACTACTTCTTTAAAATGACTATGATTATTAGGTTGCGCTGTCGCTTAACCCAACCTACTATATTGATTATCTGAATTTGATATTATCTATGATATATGGGGAAAAATTATGATGTCTAAAAATACAGAAGTTAATCCTATTATCTGGCAAAATGACCGTGTTTTATTAATCGACCAAACTTGCCTACCAGGAGAATATAAAACTGTAGAAATTAATAACTCTACAGAGATGGCAAGAGCTATTAAAACAATGATAGTTCGTGGGGCACCAGCTATTGGTGTATCAGCAGCTTATGGAATGTATTTAGGGGCGAAAGAAATTTCTATAACTGATAGAAATGAGTTCTTAAAACACTTAGAAGAAGTGGCTGTAATGTTACGACAAACTCGCCCAACTGCTGTTAATTTATTTTGGGCAATTGAGCGAATGTTAAAAGTAGCAAATGAAACGAATAGCTCTGTAGAAGAAATTAAAACGACTTTATTAGAAACTGCTAAAAATATTCAAGCAGAAAATTTACAAACTTGTAAAAATATTGGCGATCGCGGAGTTAAAGTTTTACCGACTTCTCCAGGAAAATTAAACATTTTAACTCACTGTAATGCTGGTGCTTTGGCGGGTACTGCAGTCTTAAATGTTATTGGATCGGCATGGCGAGGGGGTAGACTAGGGAAAGTCTATGCGGATGAAACTCGTCCCCGTCTCCAAGGTGCAAAACTCACGACTTGGGAATGCGTGCAAGAAGGTATTCCTGTAACCTTAATAAGTGATAACATGGCTGCTCACTGTATGAAACAAGGTTTAATTCATGCTGTAGTAGTTGGAGCTGATAGAATTGCTGCTAACGGAGATACTGCTAATAAAATTGGTACTTATAGTTTAGCGATCGTTGCTAAAGCACATAATATTCCTTTTTTTGTGGCAGCACCTCTATCAACAATAGATTTTAAAATATCTGATGGTAGTCAAATACCAATTGAAGAGAGAGATGCGGTGGAAATATATCAAATAGGAGAAACGCGCATTTGTCCAGAAGGGGTAGAATTTTATAATCCTGCATTTGATGTTACCCCTGCAGAATTAATTGCAGGAATTATGACAGAATATGGTACAGTTGCGCCAGGAGATTTAAAACAGTTTCAGGAATAATCACCTGGGTGTGGGGAGTCAGTCCAGTAGTGGACTGTTTCATCTAAAATAGTGCAATAGAATACCAGCCAAAAGTTACTATTGGACTGACAAGCGATCGCTCTTCAACAGACAACCAAAAACAGGCGATCGCTCTTCAATCAAGATAAAAAATAGGTGTTGGCGGAGCAAGTGCGACAGCTACATCACTATTGAATTGACGGTGACAACACAATGTAGTGGATTGTTTCACCTAAAATAGTGCATTAGCTTTTTTCGTCACCCCATCCCCCCATCACCCCATCACCCCATTTTCTATTGCAACATTTTAGTTGAAACAGTCCAGTAGGGTGTGTTAGCGGTAGCGTAATATCATGTCTGGATAATTAGTGATCAAAAAACTTTCTCCTTTTCCTCCTCTTTATTCTTTCTTCTTTCTTCTTTCTTCCCTCCTGAATCCTGACTCCTGAGGACTCCGTCATTTATTTATACAGCGGTTTTCATTTGGGTAGACCACAGTAGGGACGTTCCATGGAACGTCCCTACAAGGTTTTGCTTGTGAAGATGTGGTTCATCAATTTGAAAAGCGCTGTAAGTATTCAACCGGACATGATATAACGCACCACATCCTATATCTATTGTCAGTCATATCATGTCCGGATAATTAGTGATAAAAAAAACTCTCTCCTTCAACTCCAGTTATTCTTCTTCCTTCTTCCTTCTTCTTTCTTCCCTCCTGACCCCTGACTCCTGACTCCTGAGGACTCCGTAGTTATTTATTTATCACTGTTCAACCGGACATGATATCAGTCCTATCTGTATTAGGATGAAGTAATTTTGCAATTACTCTATAATATTATGTGCGGATAATCTGCGATAGAACTCCGTTCCGCTTACGCAAACCCAAAAACCTTATCCCTTTGAACCAATATTTCCTTCTGTCTTCGTTCCTTTTATTCACAACGCCAAATTTTTACAGTATTGTCACTACTTCCACTCACAATTGTATTATCATAGCCGCTAATTGCCACAGAATTTACATCCTTAGAATGCCCGTTTAAAGTCTTAATAACTTCTCCAGTTTCCATCTGCCAAATCTTAATAGTTTTATCTGCACTGCCACTAATTATTGTTTTTTTATCCAAACAAATTACAGACCTAACCCAATCAGAATGCCCAGTAATTGTTTTGATTAATTTACCTGTTTCTACAGACCATAATTTAATTGTTTTGTCGCTACTACCACTGACTAAAACTTTACCATCAGGACTAAAAGCAATTGTATTAATATCTCTAGTATGTCCGATTAATTTATCTATAAGATTACCTGTTTCTACTTCCCATAATTTAATCACATTGTCACTACTACCACTAGCAAGAATTTTACCATCTGGGCTAAAAGCAACTACATTAATGCCACGAGAATTTTTGATGCTGTACAAAAGTTGACAAGTTTCTTGATGCCAAATTTTAATAGTCCGGTCATCACTTCCACTGGCAATAAAATCTCCATTTGGGCTAAATACTACTGGCATTGAAACAATAGAATCAGAATGTCTGGATAAACTACAACTGATAGTTCCTGTAGCTAAATCCCAAATATTAATAATTCCACCGACATTACCAATAGCTAGGATATTACTTTTAGGATTAAAAGCAATTGATAAAACTATATTAGAAGTTATAAAAGAGTCTAATAATTCTCCTGTAGATAATTTCCACAATTTAATAGTTCGGTCAAAACTACCACTAGCAATCATTTGATTATCTGGGCTAATAGCAACTGATGAAACTGAGCTTAAATGACCGGAAATAGTTTGAGGTTTTCCCCAAGAATAAAGATGTAATCCTGGTACATAATTTGTATCTTTGAGAGAAATTTTTGGGAATGAAAATTGGAGAAAAGATGGTGTGGGTGGGGGTGGTAATTTCCCATGATTTAAATCTTTTAAGACATCTTTAGCAGACTTATAACGTTTGTTTGTACCTTCAGAAATTAATTTATTGAGAATATTTCCCAATTCTTTGCTAATCGGATTATCAATTAAATAATCTCGCCATACCCATTTATTTTCCCCAGTATCAAATAGTTTAAATGGAGAAATATTGGTTAGTAAATTGATGCAGGTTACGCCTAAACTGTATAGGTCACTGGCAAAATTTGCTCTACCTTTGAGTTGTTCTGGGGCTACATATTCGGGAGTACATAATATTGTGCCTGGTTTAAATATTGGAGTTCCAGTCAACTGTTTTGCTACATCAAAATCTACTAATACAAATTGACCTTTTATTCCAGCTTGATAAGCAGAATTTGATGGTAAACGACGAATTATATTTTCAGGTTTAATATCTTGATGAATAATTTTGTGGGAGTGAATAAATTCTAGCACTGGCAGAAGACTATTTAATAGTTCTCGAATTTGATATTCGGAAAATATTCCTTCTGTTTCTAAAACTTGAGCTAAATTTTTTCCAGGTATAAATTCTTGGACTAAATATTGACAATAATCATCGTGTAAATTGGCTAATAATTCAGCTATTTGAGGATGTGTTCCTAAAGTATCTAGTTTTCCTGCTTCTTCTTCAAACAAAGCGATCGCTCTTTTTATATCTACTTCATTTTGTGAGATAAAATAAAATTGTTTAATTACACATGGTGGTTTAGAAGGTTTATCTTGATCTACTGCTAAATAAGTTTTACTTAAGCCTCCTTGACCAATCATTTTAATTGCTCGATAGCGGTCTTTTAGAAGTAACATAGAACCACAGGTTAAACAGATTCTCGTTTCTGGTGGAGAATTAGGATTTTTGCAATTTTCTTTAAGGCAGTAATTCATATTTTTTCTACTCTCCTAACGATAAAATTTAGTCAGCACACCCCATAATTTAGTTCTAATCCAAAAGTATTATACTTTACTGTATAAATACTCTTTCTTCTAGACTCCTAAAAAGGGTAAGCATTTCCTGCGGAATACTGCGTAAACAGCTATTAGCAGTCAGCTATTCCTTTGGAATGCTGCGCAAACAGCAATTAGTAATGAATAATTACTTCTAAGGTTTAGTCCGGGGACTTTGGTCATAACTTTTATTCTTTCTCAATTTCTTTTACCTTCCCCATAATTAATAGCTAATAGCTGACGGCTGAATGCTTACTAAAAAGGTGCTTTAGAGGAGCTTAATTGACATAATAATAATTTTTGACTTTTGATTTTTGACTTTTAACTTAAAAAAGGTGCTTTATAAGAGTTTAATTGACATAATAATAATTTTTGACTTTTGACTTTTGACTTTTAACTTAAAAAAGGTGCTTTATAAGAGTTTAATTGACATAATAATAATTTTTGACTTTTGACTTTTGACTTTTAACTTTTAACTTAAAAAAGGTGCTTTAGAAGAGTTTAATTGACATAATAATAATTTTTGACTTTTGACTTTTGACTTTTAACTTAAAAAAGGTGCTTTAGAAGAGTTTAATTGACATAATCAGGATTTACGCACGGACACTAAATCTAGTGAGGGCGTTTTGCTCCGCAACATATAAAGCGGAGCTTGACGTTAGTCAATGCCATTCGCCCCTACATATGAGGTTTTAAAGGTTAATTTGCGTAAGTCCTAATAATAATAATTTTTAACTTTTAACTTTTAACTTTTAATTTTTGACTTTTGACTTTTGACTTTTGACTTTATTACTGTTGCCAAATTTTAATTGTATTATCACTACTACCACTAGCTAAACTCTTTCCGTCCTGGGAAAAAGTAACAGAATTAACATATTTTGAATGACCTTCTAAATTGGCTATTTGCTGACCTGTTTCCCAATACCAAATCTTAATAGTTTCATCTTCACTACCACTAGCAATAATATCTCCTTGAGGACTAAAAGCTATGGCACAAATATCTCTTGAATGTCCCTCCAAAGTCTTTAATATTTCACCTTTATCTATTTGCCAAATTTTAATATTTCGATCGCGACCACCACTAACTAAAGTTTTACCATCATAGCTAAAAGCAACTGCATAAATATAATGTATCCCCTGATAATAGTTGCATAGAGTCTGAACAGCATTACCTAAATTTAGATCCCATAATTTAATCGTATTATCTTCACTGCCACTCGCCAAAATTTTCCCATCAGGACTAAAAGCGATCGCACGCACTGGTTGTAAATGTCCAGTCAAAGTCATTATCACTTTCCCATAGTTAGGATCGTAAATATCGTCCCCAAGTCGCCAAATTTTAATATTGTTATCCTTACTTGCGCTAGCCAAAATTTTGCCATCGGGACTGAAGGCGATCGCCATTACTCCCTTAGAATGACCAAAATATTCTCCCAGACTCCAGTCACCAAGAATACAAAGAAGTTTCCCTGTTTTAACTTCCCAAAGTCTAATAGTTTTGTCTTCACTCCCACTAGCTAAAATTTTGCCATCCCGACTAAAAGCAACAGAGTTTACATAACCAGAATGTCCAAACATAGTCAATATTTCTCTACCACTATCTACTTGCCACAACTTAACAGTTTCATCCTCACTCCCACTTGCCACAATATTGTCATCAGGACTAAAAGCAACGGAGCAAACCCATTTTTGATGACCTATGAGAGTATGTAGACATTTCCAAGTTTGAGTCGGTAGGGGTTCAGGTGTAACCTCCGGAGTTTGGATAGCAGTTTTATCTTGAATACGAGTCAAGTTGACTTGAGTATTAGCATTTAAAGTTTTGATGACTTCATAAACAGACTGATAGCGACGGTTAATCGCATTTTCCACCAGTTTATCTAAAACATAACCCAACTGTTCGCTCACAGAATTACTCTTTAAATAACGTCGCCACACCCAAGTACCTTCACCCACATCAAATAACTCAAATGGGGAAATGTTGGTCAAAAGATGTAAGCAAGTTACCCCCAAACTATATAAGTCACTCGCAAATACTGCTTTGCCTCGGTTTTGTTCGGGGGGAGTATATTCCGGAGTGCCAATAGTAGTACCTGTTTTCAACAGTGCTGTACCGAGAGCATATTTGGCAGCACCAAAATCTACTAATACTAATTGACTGTCATTGTTTTGACGACGAATAATATTGTCTGGTTTGATGTCGCGGTGAATAACATTGTGAGAGTGGATAAATTGCAGGACTGGCAGTAAATTTTTGAGTAAAGCTTTAATTTTCTCTTCATTGTAAGGCCCTTCGACTGCCAGAGCTTGGCCTAAATTTTGTCCGTCGATGAATTCTTGCACTAAGTATTGTCGCCCATCCTGGATGAAGTGGGCCATTAATTCGGGGATTTGGGAATGTCTGCCCAATTCGTCTAATCTTGTAGCTTCTTTTTCAAAGAGTTGGGCAGCTTTACTGATATTGTTTGTGCCTTGGGATGCTGGGAAAAATTGTTTAATTACACAATAGGGTTTGGAAGGTTTATCTTCGTCGATAGCTAAGAATGTTCTGCCAAAACCTCCTTGTCCAATGAGGTTAAGGGGACGATAGCGGTCTTTGAGTAGTAGTTTTGAGCCACAGTTTTGACAGTATATGTTCCAGTCTGGGTTTTGGGGAATTTGACAGTTGGGGTTGAGGCAATGACTCATGCCGATATTTTTAGCTAAGGATAGTATAGCGCTACGCGCAAGTTAAAATTCAAAAGTCAAAAGTCAGAAGTAATCTCTGACTAACTTTGAGCATTTATAAATGTCCTAACCTATTTGCGTAGTGCTATATTGATTATATTTTGCTTAGGAATTTTTGACTAAATTTGATTTAGTGGGGTTGAGCAATTTATTGTCATTTTTTAAGAATAGGCAAGATAAATTTTGAGAGTTTTTTATTAAATATATTGTTGTTTTTGTCAGTATTGGTTTAAGTTAAGCATAAATTAATTTTTCTTGTTTTTTGTGTGGAGTAGCATTCGCGATCGCTTTTTTAGAAGGAAGATTGAAGGAATAAGGAAGTCAGAAAGCTGGTTGAGAAGCAAATGAGTGAATATTTTTTCAAGGGAATGTTTTTAGTTGCTATAGAGATGACTTATCAGTTTAAAACTTTTGCAAAAATTAGCTTACTTAAAATTACTAGATTTCTAAACGTAATTCTATAAGAGGTACTAACACCATTCCTTTCCAAAGCTTTTTGAATGATATTCCCTTTTTTGTAATTAGATCATATGCTGTTGTTTCTGTATCTTTGTTGCTATATATTAGTCGAAGCAAATATCTACCTGCTTTGAGATTGTCAAAAATCCAAGACCCTCCATCTCCAGCAGCTATTTTAAGTTTAAATTGGTCATTTTTTTTCCACAATAATTTGGCATGAGGAAAGAAAGTAATACTTTTTCCTGGCAATGCTAAAAGTAGATCTGATACTAATATACTTTTCAAAAAATTGCTGGTGTAATACTCCTGCACTATTTGCCAATTTGGGGCGATAAGTTGAGGAATTAGTGTGTTGTAAAAATTAAAATAAAAGTTAGTATTACTTTTGTTTGTCATACGAATACCAATTTTTACTGATGTTTATACACCAGATTTTTTCTCTGGTAAGGTTAATACTGTTCCTGGCAGTGTAGTTTCAAAGCGGATACCATCTACTTCTATTGTTTTATCATTTGGTTTAGGGAGTTCAACCAAGGGTAGATTTAAACAAGAAGTTGTTAAGCGATCGCCTTTTATTTGTTTGGCATTTCTTCCCTGTAAAGTTTCTTTTTCAGGCTGAGGTTTGATTTTACTGCTTGAATAATATATGAATCTGAGTTGATAATTTTCCGGTTTTAGACCATCAAAAAATGAGCTATTCAAAGCTTGATATCTATTAGTTAACAACTGTAACTGTAGTAAATCTTTTTTCCAACAAATATTAGCAGTAATGGAGATGAATGTTGCTCTTTTGGGACTCACCCAGGAAATACTTCTTTTGGTAAAATGATCGATTAAATTTGAAATAAAATAGGCTACTTTATTGACTAAGTTATTTCCTTGATAGGGTCTGTTCGCTTCATTTTCTCGATTATCAGTAGTTAATTCTCTTTCTAAAAATTTACCATCGGGTGCCATTAGTTCTGCAATAATGATTTTATTGGGATGAATTTTCCAAGGTTTTGCTGTCTGATTAGTCAACTTCAGCCATAATCGAAAAGAAATATTTGCCAGTGGGGTTCTTTCTGGAATGGGTAATACTATTAAACTTGGTTCCCATATTTCTAAGAGTATGCTATTTGCTTCATTTTTAAAGCTAATACCATTAACTTCGATAAAATCACTTTCATTCATAAAGCATAATTTTTTTTATTTCCTCCTCAAAAATTACATATAGCAATCCCCATACTGGTGAGGTACAAAATTTTATCTTTGAGGGAACATAAAACAGGGAATAAAAAGACAAAAGAATAACTCTATCTCACTAATTTGAGAAACGCTATATATATTGATTGTCTAAAAACAGATTAACTCAACTGCACAACAACTTGCTCATTTAATAAAATTTCATTAGTTAATAAATCCTCTACTGTTATTCTGAGAAATCTAGATTCATCCACCCAAAACAAAACCTTAATTCGATCGCTTCCAGGATTTCCGGGAGGATTTAATTGAGCAATATTACGACCTCCTTCTTTATCATTTAAAGGCTGTACTGAAGTTTCCTCTCCTGATATTTTTCTAGTAATTAAGCGATCGCCATCGAAATAAACTTCTGTGCCGCCAGACTCAGCACCCAATTCTCCCAAAATTAATTCAATACTTGGTTGACTATTGACCGAAGCACCCAAAACCAACTCTACAGGATTACCCATTGGATATGGTTGACCAGATTTAATCAAAGGATGCCAACTATGAACATTTTTCCTTCTATCCCAATAGCGAATACCATAACTGTGATACAAAAAATCCTTAACCTCAACCCCTTGAGTTAATTGTAATGCTCCCTGAGAAATTGCTTCAAAAGGTTTTTCACAACGAATTCTTGCAGCATCAAAATATTCTTTTACCCACCTCTGTACTGCTGGAATTTGTACCGTACCTCCCACCAACAAAACAGCATCAATTTCTGATAACTCTATTCCTTGTCTTTTTGCCTGTAGTAAAACCTGATTCATCGATTCATCAAGACTGGTAAAAAATCCATTTTTCTTGATAATTTCCTCAAAGCCATCTCGCCCTAATTCCAATTCATAACTTTCTAAACTTTCATCATCAAAAAAAACTTCTGTTGCCTGCTGTTGTAAAGACAATTGAATCTTCAACTTTTCTGCCAAACGAGTAGTTAAAGGAGTCTTTTCAATACCCTGATTTTCCACAAAATAATCTACCAACCAATTATCAATATCCGAACCACCTAAATTTTGTCCCGCCTTTGCCAAAACCCTCGCCGTTTTTACCCTTTGATTTGAACTTTTACCAAACGACTTTTCACCCCATTTCAGAATAAAACCCAAAGGTTGTTTTTGTATCGAATTATCCAACCTTACCAAAGATAAATCTAAAGTTCCCCCACCAAAATCAACCACTAATAAAATTTCTGCCTCTTTCATTCCATAACCCAAAGCTGCGGCAGTAGGTTCATCAATCATTCTTACTTGTTCAACTTCTAAAGACTGACAAACTTCCCCCAACCAATTACGATAAGCCTCAAAACTATCAACTGGAACAGTAAAAATTAAAGATTCTACAGGCAAAGGAACATTCCGAATACCAGCTACAACTTCTTCTAAAAATAATTTTCCTACCTGTTCAAAAGAAACTATTTGACCATCAAGCTCAGGCAAAAATCCTTTAATATCTGAGCCAATACCCCGCTTAAAGTTCCGAAAGAAGCGAGAATCTGTATTTACATCGTAACCCCTATCTCTAACTTGCTGACCTATTACTACCTTATTTTCAGCAGCATTCTCTACATAAACCAAACTCGGAATTAGAGGTGGATTTTGTCCAGAAATAATTGACAAACCTGGTAATTTAACAATTTCAGGCTGTTGAGTTGTTTGATTCCAACGGGAAATTACCGTATTACTTGTTCCGAAATCTATAGCTATAGTCATTTAGTTATCTAATTAAATATCTAATATTTTCAGCAATTATATTGGTTGACAAAGAGAAACTTGACATGATACTATAATCATAATGGAAAAGGTGCGCTCATATATACTCAAATTAATTGGACTAAAATATACACTATTTATCGAACAAAATACCAAAAATTATTCAGAACATAGGGAGTAGGGAGTAACTTACCGAATAATTAATAATTAAATAATTCAGCTTTATTAGCCACCCCTTAGCTGCGCTGCGAGCTGTAGCTCTACAAGGGGAAAAAAAGAAATAAAATTCCCTTATATTTATATTAAATTCTGTAATGGTTTAAACCTGATGTAATTATCCATTATCCATTAATGAAAAGGATAGACTTAGGGTGAAAGTAGACTTAGAAGCACAAATGTCTCCTAGCTTCAAATAATAAACAATTAAAAAATTTAGTTATCGCTTCAACCAAGCATTTAATCCAGCAATGATAGTCACTTTTTTCTCCCAAGTCTTCCCAGTTCTCCTTGTCTTGTAAAAACTAGAAAGTAAAAAACCTACTCTTGACAGGTAGGGAGTAAATAGGTAGGCATAAATAAACGTTAAAACAAAAAATCTGAAAAAGAACCCAGGAACAACTTATCAGTGGGTTATCAGTATTTTGAATCTTCATTGCTATTTTACGGATAATTAGGGTTTGCTGAAAAAGTCTTATGGGCGAGGGTAGGAGACAGGAGACAACCCACCCCTCGCCCCTCCCCATCCCAGGAGGGGAAGACAGGAGAAAAGGTTCGGGAGCAAGAAGGTAGGAGCTAAGTTTTGTCCTTTGATTTTTCTGCCCAACTATGAGCCTAAAATACTAGCTTTTTGAGCATGAAGAGCTGAAAACCAGGCACTTTTTTCGACTCCAAAAAGACACTTACCTTTATCTGTAAATACTTTTATATTTAATCAGCAAGCCCTAATTAAACTCATCTAACTTAGAAAGAAAGAATTAAAGCTAGTTGACAAGCAAAAACTTGACATGATATTGTATGTATAATGGAGAAGGTGCGCTCATATATACTCAAATTGATTAGGCCAAAAACACCATATTTCTCAGGTAAAGGAAAGTCTGATAACTAAAAAAATCATGCAGTCTGGAAAAATCCTGAGAAACCACTACAAAATTATCGACTCTCTCGGAAGTGGAGGATTTGGAGATACCTACTTAGCAGAAGACTTAGACTTACCAGGAAAACCGAAATGTGTCCTTAAGCATCTTAAACCTAAAGGAAGCAAAAGAAGGGATTTACCTTTTCTGCAAAAATTCATCCCTTGGTTGAGCAACAATAAAAGTTCAGACCCAGAAGTTTTAGCTATTGCCCAAAAATTATTTGAGAGAGAAGCAAAGACTCTCTACAAATTAGGCAAAGACTCAGACCGAATACCAAAATTATTTGCACATTTTCAGGAAGGAACAGAATTTTACCTAGTACAAGAATATATAGAAGGGCACGATATTAGTAGAGAACTTACGTCGGGGAGAAAATTAAGCGAGTCTTATACCATTGCCTTACTCATAGGAATATTAGAAGCATTAGCAGTAGCTCATCAAAATAATATTATTCATCGAGACATTAAGCCACAAAATTTGATGCGTCGTAAGTCGGATAACAAAATAGTATTGATAGATTTTGGGGCAGTAAAAGAAATAAGTGTATTAACTAGAACTAACCAACCAGGAACAACTACTTTAACTGTAGCAGTCGGAACACCTGGGTATATGCCAAGCGAACAAAGTAATGGGAAACCAAAATTGAGTAGCGATATTTATGCAGTGGGAATGGTAGGAATAAAAGCACTAACAGGAAAAGAACCAAAAAACTTACCAACAGACTCAAAGACAGGAAATATTATCTGGCGAAATGAAGCACAAGTGAGTGACGACCTGGAAAATATATTAGATAGGATGGTGCGGGAATATTTTTCATAGCGTTATGAAAATGCCATGAAAGTATTAGAAGTATTAAAAGTATTAAATTTTCAAACTCCACCACCCCCTCCACCAGAACCAACACCAGAACCAACACCAGAACCAACACCAGTCCCCCCACCTATTCAAACAGAAACAGTAGTAGCAAAACCCCAACCCCAACCTAATAAAACGAATAAAACTAGAAGACAAATATTGATATTAGGAGGTTTGGCAGGAAGTGGGTTTGTCGCAGCAATATTAAGTAGAGGTTTTGGGAATAAACCATCTCCAGAAAATGTTTCTACTTCCCAACCAACTTCAGAACCAACACCAGAAAATATTTATCCCCCCGAACCAACAAGAGAAACTCCCCCTCCACTATTAATATTAGGAGGTTTGGCAGTAGGTGGGTTTGTCGCAGCAATATTAACTAAATATTTGTGGAGTAAAACACCTCTAGAAAATATTTCTACTTCCCAACCAACTTCAGAACCAATACCAGAATCTCCCCCTCAACCACAACCCACACCAAAACCTACCCCTCCACCACAACCAAAATTTCCCATTCAGACATTTACTACCATCACAGTTAACAGGAGAGGAGAAATAATAAGTCGCCGTAAAGGTAAAGCAGAAGTAATCACAGAAAATCTCGGTAATGGAGTCTCCCTAGAAATGGTAAAAATTCCTGGAGGTAGATTTCTCATGGGGTCTCCAGAGACAGAAGCAGAAAGAGATGATAGTGAAAGTCCGCAACATTATGTAGATGTGCCAGAATTTTTCATCGGAAAGTATCCAGTCACTCAAGCACAATGGCAAGCAGTTATGGGAAATAATCCTTCTTCTTTTAAAGGAGCAAACCGTCCTGTAGAAAATGTAAGTTGGAACGACGCGACAGAATTTTGTCAGAAACTCTCACTTAGAACAGGTAAAAAATATAGTTTACCCAGTGAGAGTCAGTGGGAATATGCTTGTCGAGCTAGAACTTCCACACCATTTCATTTTGGCGAAACTATAACGTCTGAGTTAGTTAACTATTTTGGCAACTATCCTTACGGCGATGCACCTAAAGGAAAATATCGTAAAGAAACAACAGAAGTGGGAATTTTTCCACCCAATAATTTTGGTTTGTACGATATGCACGGTAATGTTTGGGAATGGTGTCACGATGTTTGGCACAGTAACTATGAAGGAGCGCCTACTAATGGTAGTGCTTGGGAAACTGGAGGAGATAGTCGTAGAAGACTGCTCCGTGGTGGTTGCTGGTACAACGATTCTTGGTATTGCCGGTGTGCCAGGCGCGACTATGACTATGCCGACGTCCTCAGCTACTATAGGGGTTTTCGGATCGTCTCGTCTTCTCCGGTGGTTTCTGCCTTTCGTTCCTAGGAATCTTCCCCTTTATTCTTTTCCTCTTTTCCCCTTTTCTCTCTTTTTCTTTTTTCTTTCCTCCCGCGAAGCAGGTCAAATTTTTTTTTAAGAGCGGGACAAGTCAGGGCAAGACAGGGATTTTGTTACCGAGAAATTAAGGTAAGGTATAAAGCCTCTCCATTCATGGGAGAAAGAAAAAAAAAATTCCTTGAGCGCTAATCCTTCTATTACAGAAGAGGTAATTATTCATTATTGTAAGGATGCAGGGATGATAAAATCTGCATTTTGTGGAGCTACAAGATGCCGAAAAGACTTTCCCCCTTGCGTTGAGAAAAAATTTCTGATACAATTTATTCATTGGGGCTTGTTCGCCCCTACACATGACTTTTTATTCAACACAAAAAATACCCCACAACTGAATGAGTCATATCGAAGTTTTAAATCTTCCCTCTTTAAATCTCTGTATTTTTGATCCTCATTCCTTAAGTTTAGCGATCGCCTAATTCAATATAATCCTGACAAATTCAGCATTACCCAAATCCCAAACAACCGTGAAAAAGTCAGAGTAAGACAAGGATTTTGCCACAGATGCACAGATAAGAAGATTTGCATTGTGTGAAGCTACCAAAAAAATCCGCAAGGATATTCCCCTTGCCAGCAGAAAAAATTTCTGATACAATTTAGTTATTGGGGGTTGTTTGCCTTTACGCATGACTTTTTATTCAACACAAAAAATACTCCACAACTGAATGAGTCATATCTAAGTTTGAAATCTTCACTCTTTAACTTCTGTATTTTTGATCCTCATTCCTTAAGTTTAGCGATCGCCTGATTCATAGAATCCTGACAAATTCAGCATTGCCTAAATCCCAAACAACCGTGAAAAAGTCAGAGTAAGACAAGGATTTTGCCACAGATGCACGGATAAGAAAGCTTGCATTGTGTGAAGCTACCAAAAAAATCCGCAAGGATATTCCCCTTGCCAGCAGAAAAAATTTCTGATACGATTTAGTCATTGGGGGTCGTTCGGCTATAAGCATGACTTTTTGTTCAACACAAAAAATACCCCACAACTGAATGAGTCATATCCGAGTTTGAAATCTTCCCTCTTTAATCTCTGTATTTTTTATCCTCATTCCTTAACAGTAGCGATCGCCTGAATCAATAGAATCTTGACAACTTCCGCATTGCCTAAATCCCAAACAACTGTCAGATAAGTCAGAGCTAGACTTGGATTGCCACTGATGCAGAAACAATGAATCTAAATCTGCATTCTGTGAAGCTACTAAAAAAATCGGCGAGAAAAGGAATTTCCCCTTGCATCGGCAAAAAATTTCTGATATGATTTAGTCATGGGGTGTCGTTCGCCCCTGCACATGACTTTTTGTTCAACACAAGAAATAGCCCACAACAGAATAAGTCATTTCAAATTTTTCAACCTTTGCCCTTTAAATTCTGTATCTTATTAAATCCTCATCCTTGACCTTAGCGATCGCTATCTGAAAAGTTTTAATTATCAATCTCAGTTTCTAATTTTAAAATTTTCAACTTTGTCATCAATCTCTGACAAAAAACATCAAAAAAAACCTAAATTAGCCAACAGAATTTCAATAGTTTCAGCCTTTTTGCGATAAAATCAAGAAATTATAATCAAAGGGTAATTATTACCCAATGGAAATTTTCAGCCCAAAACCCTAATTATTTCGTTCTTTAAGTAAGCGATCGCCTAAAATTGATTCAACGATGATGAACTAATTTTTGTCAGTTACTCTCATAGTAGTTTGACGTATTTATAAATATATGGTAAGCAAAAAAAATCAATGAAATAGACCGAGAATAAGAACAATAATCCTCTTATCCACCGTTTGACTTAACCTGATAACGACTCAATGGATAGACAACTGAATAAACTTACTCATTTTAGTTTGATAGCTATATTTATGAGTAAGTTTAATAAATTTTAGAGAAGTTTTTGCTTTCTGTATTTACCCCTAAAAATTGTATCAAATCCGCTTAATGAGGTATAAAAAAATTTTACATCTTCAGCAAAGAGGAAATCTTTCTAAATTCTCTTCCCTTCCGACTCCTGTACAGGGGAATTGCCATTCGCCCCTACAACCCCTGACTCCTAGATTAACTTTCCAAATATACCGATGCTACCAGATTTGATATTAGACATCTCCAAACAATAAAAAATAAAATCAATTATCGTACAGAAACCACCAATTATTTCACCCTATTTCCTACTCCCTAAAATTTACCGAATAATTAATTATTAATTGTTAATTGTTAATTGTCAGTTATTAATTATTACAGGAAACTTGCTAGTAACCCTACCAATTATCTGTTGCCAACTCACACAACCAAAAGAACGACTATCATTACTTTCTTCCTTATTTTCTCCCATCAAAAAACAGTCACCTTTTTCATCAACAAAGGCAACCCACTTAATTATTTTCAAATCTTGACGATAGGGATGTTCAGCCACCACCAGATCGCCAATTTCTGGTAAAAAGTGGCGGTAGGCTCTTGTATCCACAAGAATTTCCTCCCCAGGCTTAAGTAGAGGAAACATAGAAAATCCAGTGACACAAAACCGTTGACGCAACCTTAATAACCAAAGTAATAACTCTTTATTACTACTTTCCTGTATCAACTTTTTACCTACCACCTCAAACTCAAAAAATTTAGCTAGCCTTAACCCAAGCTACATCACGTTCCTTAGTAGCCCAGAACATACCGTGAATTTTCTCCACAGTAGCTAGTAACTCAGTAGCATGCTCCAAACTAACTTCTACTTTACAAGCAGAGCATAACTTAGCAGCCTTCCAGAAAGTATCGTGGAGGTCTGGGTACTTTTCTAAATGTACAGGCTTAAAATAATCAGTCCAAAGAACGAGTAAATCTTCCTTAGTCTTCTGAGCTTGCTCTTCCTTAATTGCAATATAACGAGAAAGAGTATTAGCAGTCTTATGATCTCCAGCTTTTGGGTCAAGCTCCAGGATTTTCTTAGTCATAGACAATACAGCTTCAGCGTAAATGCGAGCAGAAGCGGGGTCATAAACACCACAAGGGCCATCACAGTGAGCGCTAACCTCTGGTGCTGGGAAGTACTTTCTAATCTGAGTAGCAATTCTATTGAGCATAGTTTTCTAAGATATTCCTATCTGTATGAAAAATGTAAAGTAATGTTACGATGAAATAGTGGTTCAGAAGGAAAGATTTTCCTAATAATTTCCACCAACCCTAGTTTAAATCAAAAGTGTGGGTATTTCTCAATTTCCGATAATCCCCACCCACCCCATTTGAAATAAAAAGTGTGGGTATTTCTGATTTTGAATTTTTGATTCCTTTATGAAGATAAACCTATGCCATTTTCAATTGATACAGCTCGTAATATCTTTCCCAGCACGTTATCAGCTGACGCAGTGCCTGCCACTATCGCTCGCTTCAATCAGCTCAGTGCAGAAGACCAACTAGCTCTCATTTGGTTCGCCTACCTGGAAATGGGAAAAACCATCACAATTGCTGCTCCAGGAGCTGCCAATATGCAGCTGGCAGAAAGAACTATGAATGAAATTAAGCAAATGAACTTTCAGGAGCAAACCCAAGTAATGTGTGACTTGGCTAACCGCGCCGATACTCCAATATGTCGCACCTACGGTACTTGGACTCCAAACATTAAGTTGGGTTTTTGGTATCAACTTGGAGAATGGATGAATCAGGGACTTGTTGCTCCCATACCGGAGGGTTATCAGCTTTCTGCTAATGCTTCAGCCGTTTTGGGCACTATTCAAGGATTAGATTCTGGTCAGCAAATTACAGTTTTGAGAAATTCTGTGATTGATATGGGTTTTGATGTTAAAAATATGGGCAATTATACCCGAGTTTCTGAACCTGTCGTTGCTCCACAGAATATGGCAGAGCGAACTAAAGTTACGATTCAAGGTGTTGATAATCCTACTATCTTGAATTATATGAATAACTTGAATGCCAATGACTTTAATGCATTGATTGAGTTATTTACTCCAGATGGTGGCCTACAACCTCCTTTCCGTAGACCAATTGTGGGCAAAGATGCCATTTTGCGATTCTTCCAAGAAGAATGTCAGAATCTCAAGTTAATCCCAGAGCAAGGAATTTCTGAACCTGTTGAGGATGGTTTTACTCAGATTAAAGTTACTGGCAAATGCCAAACTCCTTGGTTTGGAGCTGGTGTAGGTATGAATATTGCTTGGAGATTTTTGCTTAATCCTGAAGGTAAAATTTTCTTTGTGGCGATCGACTTATTGGCATCTGCCAAGGAACTGTTAAATTTAGCTCGGTAGAAAGAGATAGGTAATTAAATATCGTAGTAGTTGGAGCTAATGTTAGCAAAGCTATTTAACTCCAAGAAAATAAGAGATAAATAAATTTTAAAGAGTGTCTTCAAACAGAACACTCTTTTTTTTGTTAGGACTTAATAAAATTGTCTTGTAAATTAATATAAATTTTATTTTATCTAGCTACTGAATTAGATTATATATGCTACTATTAACAACTACATAAAAAATCATAATCATACATAGATTTTAAGAAATTAAGTAAAGATGATGCAACTTACTGATACTCCGTGGTCCATAACAGAACAAGGTATTGCCCAAGCAGCTTTAGAAAAAGCTAAAGAACGAGAAATCAATGCCTTAATCACAACAGTGCGCCAGCAAGCAAGTGGAATTCAAGAATTTGATGATTTATGGTATCTACATGATTTTCTCAGTGCCAGAAGATACGATCTAGATGGCAAGTATGACTCCAGAAATGCAACTGTAATTTTTGCTCTAGCTGGCTTAGTAAAAGAGGGATGGTTGAAGATAGATGAGCTAGAAGGCTTGGATAAAGAAAAGCTCACAAAAGTATCTGCCATGACCCGCATTATCTAATATTATCTGAAATGTAATCTAAATCAAGGGCGGGTTTTGAAATGAAGTGCGGTTCCCATCTAGACCCGCACTATTTAAGCTTGATGATCTGGCAGTAAATTTGGTAAGACGCGATCGCAACAAAATAAAGTCCCTGCAGCGACACACAGTGGAATACCTAAAAAGTTAACTATGGGAATAGTAATTAAAGCTTGACAAATTAACCCAAAAGTGGCACTTGCTGGTAAGCTACGACGCACCACTGTTAACTTCTCTCTAAATCTTAATTTTCTTCTCTCCAAAAATCCATCAAAAAAGTCAAGACAAACAATGGAAGTTGTTAAAATTATACCACCAATAGTTGCTATTAAAGAGCCTCCAGGCAAAAAGTTGATCAGCAACATCGGTAAACCTATGACTAACAGTAATCCAATTTTTTTTAGTTCAAAAAGTATGGCTCGCCAAATATCTTTGAGAGAGCTTAATAAACTTGGAGGAGTTTCAGGGAATGTGCCAGTTCTAATTTTTTCTAATTGTTCAGAAAGTTGACCATAAAAAGGTGAACCTAGAATAGTTCCAAATTGTACTAACAAAAATCCAATTATTAGTAATAATATTGCGAACAGAATGACTTGTACAAGTTTATATAAAACATTATCTATATAACTTAAGAAGTTTAACCATGTTGGTAATTGAGCAATCAAGGCATCAAAGCGTAAAGATAAGTTATTAAAAATAGTATTAATTAAATCAATGCCGGGTAGAAGTAAACTAATATAAAGAAGAATACCCACCACGATATTAATCAAAATTGGAACAACTATATAACCTATTAATTTTGGATTTTTGAGAAATATTGTTAGAGCACGAAAATGGTAAGTTGCCCCTGCAAATAATCCGATAGGAGCCTCAAATATAGATAATATTGACTTAATTTTTTTTTGTTTAACCATGAATTAATTGAGAGTAGTTATACCAAATTGATAAATTTTTGCTACAAATAGCTAGGATATTTCTTAGGAGTCAACCCACCCCTAACCCCTCCCAAAAGCACCGAGTCAGAATGAATAGCTTTAATGGCAGTTTTTAGATATGAATTTATCTTTTTAGTCCAAAAGGCATCTCCTATAAAGTAGGGGCGAATGGCCATATACCCTCACGGCATGGGCTTCGCAATTGCGCCCTTACTGCCCTGATTATTCGTAACATTCTTTTTTTACCTAGAATCACTCTTATGGCCAGCGCTATAATTTTTAATGAGCGCGCCTGGATGAATGGTGCGTGTATAATTATGATTTCCTACGGAATGCTTCCCTATGGGATGCTGCGCAAACGCAAACGATGTCATAATTATACACAAATATTAATAGTTTATCTAGTAGACATTTTGGGTAAATTTAGCTATAACAATAGATGTAGTCGAGGAATTAATAATATCTTTGCTAGTAATTGAGGCTAAATTAAAAGGCAGTCAAAATCAGTACAAAGTTTTAGATGAAATGATTCTCACAGGTCAATTCATCAGAAACAGTTGTTTGCGCTATTGGATGGATAATAAAGATGTCAAGCGCAACGACTTACAAAAGCTTTGTTCACAACTAGCAGGCGGATAGTAATTTTCCTTGGGCTAAAAAGTTAAATTCCCAAGCAAGACTTGCATCAGCCGATAGAGCATGGCAATCAATACAACGATTCTACAAAAATTGTAGACTGAAATTACCAGGTAAAAAAGGTTATCCTAAATTCAAAAAATTCACTCGTTCAATAGAGTATAAAACAACTGGTTATAAGCTATCCCCAGACAGAAAGAAAATTGAGTTTAAAGATGGTTTTAAAGCAGGTGTATTTGAGTTATGGACAAGCCGTGATTTAGTCTGGTATTCACAACAACAAATAAGTAGAGTTAGAGTTGTTAGACGTGCAGATAGTTATTATTGTCAATTTTTAGTAAATGTAGAGAGAAAAGAAACTCATAATTTTGAAGGCAATGTAGTAGGAATAGATTTAGGTTTAAACGCTTTCTATACTGATAGTAATGGTGATGTTGTAGAAAATCCTAAGTATTTGAGTTCCTCAGAAAAACGACTAAAAAAGCTACAAAAGAGAGTATCACGTCGCCACGAGAAAGGTAAAAAGCCACAGTCAAATAACTACCATAAAGCCAGAAAGCAATTAGCCAGGCAGCATCTCAAAATCAGCTTTACTGCGTAAAGACCATGCAGTAAAGACTGCAAGGGCGTTAATCCAATCTCACGACTTGGTAGTCTACGAGGATTTGAAGATTGCTAACCTAGTTAAAAATCATCACTTAGCTAAATCTATATCTGATGCAAGTTGGTATCAGTTCACCGAATGGCTGGAATATTATGCTAAGTCCCATGGAATTGCTTGCATAGCAGTACCTCCACATTTCACATCTCAAAATTGTTCTTCTTGTGGTCAAACTGTTAAAAAATCGTTGTCTGTTAGGACTCACAAATGTCCTCATTGTGGTTATATAGCAGACCGTGACCATAACGCAGCAAAGAACATTTTAGCTAAAGGTTTAGAGATGTTAGGAGCAATAGTCAACAGTACCGAGGGGCACTCGGAATCTGGGGGAGACCCAAAAGCTACGGGAGAGTCCGACCTCTGGATTAGTAATAGCAATATTTCGCTCTTTAAGTTGTCTCTATGAGCGTAGAATCATCAATGATGAGAATCCCGCATTGCGTTACTCTGATTTGATGCCGGGAGTATGTCAAGCTGGGTATTAGAAGTCATAGCAGTGTGCGCTGGTATATTTACAAATTGCAGGAGGTGCCCAATAGCTAAAAGTCTTATATTATCGGCAATTTATTCCCCCTATTGCCAGATGAGCTGTTGCCTGTTGCCTGTGCACAGCGCTATAGTAGCTATGAGAGGTTGTTTGTAAACAAAAGATTAAGTAGGATATGTGACAGCATCCTTACAATTTTCTGTTTTCTGGAATAATGGTTGGTTTTTCTGTGAGGCACCCTATGAGTTAGTGGAGATTCAGATTTTTTGTAGAGGAAAAATCCCTACTCTATAAAAGTATTAAATTATTTGTAGAAAATCAGATTGTTATACATATTTATATTTAGGGTTTGCTGAATAAGTCTTTTGGTAAAAGTAGGAGTCAGGAGGACTGAGTCAGGAGTTAAGGGAATTACAGAGGAGGTATTCAACAATTAATAATGAATAATGAATAATTACCTCTCCTTGAAAAGAAGAGGATTGACAAAGGGATGAAAATTTTTCTTCTCTTGGTCGATTGGATATGGCGCAGGTTTCCTCGCCATCCCTCGACCGCTTATTATCCCCTTAAAAGGGGAGGCTTTAAACCACAATTTTTCGGCAAGAATAATTGTTCCTCTATCTTTCTGTACTTGTCTGCCCAAAATCCTAGCTTTTGGCCGCTCAAGCTGAAAAAGTTGCACTTTTTTTAGCTCCAAAAAAGCTAAAACCTTTATCTGTCAGTATTTTTAGATTTAATCAGCAATGGCTATTTAGCTTCTCTATTTTTCAATTATCCCCAGAATATTTTTTATACTAACTACAATAGAAAGTTATATCAAGTCTCATTAATTAGCCATAATCAAAATACTTTCTCTGATAAATTTGCCCATTTTCCCTGTTACCCATTCCCTAAAATTTTTATTGTGGGTATTTAAATAAACATGATATAAGCGTTTCTCAGTCTAATGAAGTAAACCTATCTTTATTTGTCTTCTATTCCCTGTTCCCTATTCCCTAAAACCAACGAATTTTGTACCTCACGCTTCTTGGGAATGGCTATATATATTAGCTATATTTAACATATAAAAATTATGGGATGATAGAAGATTTATATTAGTAAATCAACCAATAATGTTTAGCTTTAATCTCATCCCAAGACCAATTATAGTAACCTATAGTTTACAGTGGATAAACCCAACCGTAAGGATCAGTCAATTTAGCAGTTTTAATATCTTCTAATTTTTGTAATACTTGAGGAGCATATTTTCGTTCAGAAACAGGAGGTAAAATCATATCTTTACCTTGATAATTAATAGTAGAAATATGAGCAATTGTAGCAGCAGTTCCCATACCAAATGCTTCAGAAAGATTACCCTCTTCATAAGCTTTTGCCACTTCATCAATAGAAATTAATCTTTCCTCAACTTTAACACCCATATCTCTAAATAAAGTTAAGACACTATCTCTAGTAATTCCGGCTAATATAGTGCCAGTCAATTTAGGAGTAATAACAACATCATTAATGACAAAAGCCACATTCATTGTGCCACATTCTTCAATATATTTTTTTTCCTTCCCATCCAGCCATAAAACATTATCATAACCCTGTTGTTTAGCTTCTTTATCTGCTAATAAACTACCACCATAATTACCAGCACATTTAGCTGCTCCTGTTCCTCCTTCAGCAGCTCGTATATATTTATCTGTAACAATTAACTTAACTGGTTCTGAATAATAAGCACCAACAGGGCAAGAAATAATAATAAATTTATAACTACTTGCTGGTTTAAGACCAACAGATTCATCTGTAGCAAAATAAATAGGCCGAATATATAATACACTACCTGATTGAGTAGGAATCCAGTCAGAATCTAGCCTAACTAATTCCTTTAAACCATCCAGAAAAATATCTTCAGGAATAGTTGGCATACATAATCGAAAAGCTGATTCATTTATCCGTTTATAATTAGCTTGTGGGCGGAATAGTAAAGGTTTTCCTGTGGGACTTCGATAAGCTTTTAAACCTTCAAAAACCGCTTGACCATAATGCAAAACTGACAGAGAAGGAGCCATTGAAATATTGCCATAAGGAACAATTTTCACCTCTTGCCAATTACCATCCCTGTAGTCAGCAACTAACATATGATCGCTAAATACTTTGCCAAAAGAACTATTATTAATATCTTGTTCTTTAATACGAGAGTAGCTAGTTTTTTCTATAGATATTTGAAGATTTAGCGTTTCCATTATTACTTGGCTTGTCTAATAAATGTAATCTTTCTATAATAACATTTATCAGTTACGAGGTAAGCATTCAGCTATTGGCGGTTAGCTTTCAGCTTTTTACAGTGCTTTTCAAATTGATGAACCACATTTTCACACATCAAACCTTGTAGGGACGTTCCACGGAATGTCCTTAGTGTGGTTTACCCAAATAAAAACTCCTGTAAACAAAGAACTGAAGCACAAGAAAATAAACTTAAATTGTCCATTCAAGGTAATAAAAAGGTAATAAAGCTGTTTGCGCAGCATTCCGTAGGAATAGCTGACCGCTGAATGCTTACGTTACGAGTAGCCATTGATACTCCCCGACCTAAAGGTAAGGGAATTCTTAAGCAATCCAAAAGTGGATTCTTAAAGGCATTATCAAAGTGCCTCTACTGACTCCTTTGAGAGAAAATTTCAAAGTTGTCGCTACTTTTTTGAGGATATTAGCTGCGCCATTAATATCTGCATTAACTAATAAACCACATTGAGTTTGATATAAACCTCGCTTAATTCGTTTTCCAGACGCTTTCCAGCTTTGAGGTTTTTCACCGATAGTTGGCAAGAAATCATCATCTAAAAACGATACTTGTGAAGTATAAGATTCTTCGGTTTCTATCAATTCTATGCCGTACAATTCGCATAACTGACTAATCCGTTATTTGAGTTTTGCTGTAGGAATTTGTACAAACTTTTGGTTGTTTTTGCCTCCAATGTTAATACTATCTTTTTGCCTCTTATTAAAACCAAAAACAATTCTACCAATGCTATATTTTAAGCAGTTGTCGATCCCTAATCTGGCTGCTTTATTGACAGCATCCCGCATTTTTCGATTGCGTTTCTCAGTTATGCCAGCTAGTTTTTTTGACCAAAATCCTTGGGGTTTACCTTCTTTAATTGTCGCAATTTGTTTGTTGTACCAACCCACCCCTATCCCCTCCCGGGAGGGGAACTAAAGGGGTGGGTGTTTACCATCAATAATGAAGCTTATTCCTACATTGGAGACACAACTTAACCAATTATCAACCCCGTGGTCAATGCCTAAGACTTTGGCTTTATATAACTGAGGTTGAGCAGCTTTTAACTCATAAACCCATTCGACATAAAAGCAATCATTACGTGGCAAAATCCTAATTTATCTGATTTCTTTAAACTCAAGATTACTGGGAAAATCTAAGAAAAAACTGTCAATTTTAAATGCTGCTTTAACCTTTAGTCCCAGAGGTAATTTAACTTTATCCAATTCCAACTTTAAAGCTTGTTTGGGGTAAGTTATAACTGCCATTCCTCCTTTTTTATGGTATTTAGGCAATTGAGGCCGTTCTGTTAATTCTCCTTTTGTGTACTTATGAGAAAGTTCTTTATAAGACTTAAATGCTTCTGCTACCCCTCTAAGAGTTTGTTGTGCTGCTTGAGAATACAAAAACTGATAATTCGTATTAGATTTGAGCTTTTTTTCTAAGTCGTATTTTCCTATCTATAATATACCCAAACTTAAAATACCATTGTCTGGCTAAATAAATCCCGCAATTAATAAGCTTATTTGCTGTAATACATAAGTATTCTAAAAACGGGACATTGTCTGGACTTTTAATTAACTCTTGTTGGCATCCATACATCTTGAGCACCTCCATATTACTATGCTCCCATTAAAGAATAAATGCAGGACAACTTTTTAAGGTGTTAAAATTCCCCCCTCGTTTTTCATCAACGCTTTAAAAAGACGTGTCTTTCAAACTCTCGTCCTTTTTTCGTAATTAAAGAATTTAAAGTATAAAAATTAGCCGTATTGTAGAGATAGGTTTAGGATAATATTATGATTGTCTGTAACTTCAGAAATAATCAAAAAACCTTCCCCTATCTCTACACCTAAATTACTTGAGTTAAAAATTATTAATCATGCTTGGCAATAACCCAAATAGCATGAACAATACCACCAATATAAAAACCAAAAATAGTTAGGAGAAGATTAATCCAAAAAGCACCGCCGAGACCAACGGTCAAGAAAACACCTAAAGGTGGTAAGAATATAGCAGCTAGAATTCGTAGTATAGTCATTTTAGTTACTCTTGTAATTTTTAAACTATTGTTCTTTCAGTATGTGGCAGTCGCCACAAAGGCCAGGAATTATAGAATAGCCGAAACAAAGGAATTTTATATAGTTAATCTTCTTCCTTCTTCCTTCTTCCTTCTTCCTTCTTCCTTCTTCTATAGCTTCAACTGTTAGTAGAACCTTTTCCGAAAAATTTTGGAGGTTTTGCTAAAGTATATACCTCAGTCTCAGTGGCGATCGCTTCTCGTAAATGTTTAGGTATTTGCAACATTCCCAATAAGGTAGTCCCATCCAACATCCGAAACCCACCAGTAGTTTTTTCTCTCAGAAGTTGATTAACTGTTTCTGGGTCAGGACGACTATTAATCATCTCTCTCGAACCAATGACAAAACCCCAAGGTCGGCCATAAGTAGGAATATAACTACTATAGGATTGGACATAAGGAAAAACTTCTTTCATTGTATTCACAATTCGAGCATGAAGTTTCATTTCTCCTGGTGAAATAGGGCCAGCTTGCAAAACAAAAAACCCTCCAGGGGTAAGCACCTGTAGAATTTTTTCAAAGTATTCCTTTGTAAACAACTGAAATGAAGGTCCCTCTTCAATAGGGTCAGAAAGGTCAGAGATAACTACATCCCAAATTTCAGCAGAAGTCTGCAAAAATTCTAAAGCATCACCAATGACCAACTTGAGGCGAGAGTCATCAAAAGCATTAGCGTGCATCTCAGGCAAATGTTGACGACAAGCTTCAACCACTTCTCCATCAATGTCAATCATGGCCACTTCTTCTAGTGTTTGCCAACGTAAAACCTCCCGAATAGTGGCTCCTTCACCACCACCAAGAACAAGAACTTTACTAGGAGATCCATGAAAAACCATGGCAGGATGTACCAGAGGTTCATGGTACAAAAATTCGTCTCCTGTACAAGATTGCCATTTACCATCAAGAACCAGTGCTTTACCATAAATACCTGTTTCTACAATGTACATATCCTGATAAGCAGTTTTCTTGTAGGCAAGTACCTTAGTAATACCATGAACATAAATATCCCAAGGTGTGATATACTCACTTACCCATAGATCTGCACCAACTTCACTACCTGCCATAAGGCGTACTCCTGAATGACATATTTATCTCAATACTCAATATTGGGACAGGATATATTTCTTAGCACAAAATGGTTTTAGATTCCAACTATACTGAATACAAATTTGAGGTTTAACAGGTATTATTATTGAAATGAGCTAAAATTTTATCCCGATGAATAGAGTAATTTTACTCAATCGCTTCAAGAGCAAAAAAAATTTTTCCTAATTATTTTCTTAATTAAAACTATCCAAATTAATCAGTTAAGTCTTACTTTTGACTGTCTTGCCGATTTTCCTTTCTATTTGTTGATTTGATATGTTAATTAGGGAGAAAATCTCTACATCCCTTTACTCGTGAAATAGGGGATCGGCACTTTTAAATTTTGACTGGATAGGTTATTACCCTGAATTCAAGTATAATCTATCAGAGAATGTTGAAAGAGTTCGAGCAGCTATAATTTTTAATTTAGCGGTGAGATGAATTTCAACCAGCAAATTAATTGAGCAGTAGCTAATCAATATAGTATTAGTTATAATATAGATAGTTATTAACCTTTGATTACTTTAACTTACCAATATAAACTTAAGCCAAACAAACAACAAGAAACTGAAATAAACCAGATTCTTGATGTTTGTAGAACTGTGTATAATTATGCTCTGAGAGAGCGTAAAGATTGGTTAAGTTCAAGGAAAGTAGCAATTAATAGTTGCTCAATTCTAGCTGAATATATTATCCAGGCTGATGCAGCTTATCCTAATTACAATTATCAAGCCAAAAACCTAACAATAGTTAAGAAGAATAATCCCAGAATAAAGTCAGTTAATACTCAAGTTTTACAACAAACTTTAAAGACTTTAGACAGAAAATTTTCTGAAATGAAATATCTTGGTAAAGGCTTCCCTAGATTTAAGAAAAAGTTGAGAAGCTTTGTTTTTCCTGCTATGCTGAAAAACTGTCTAGGTAATAGTAGATTTAAACTCCCTCAGCTAGGTTGGATTAAAATCAAACAAAGTAGGCCATATCCGGAGGGTTTTCAAGCTAAACAAGCTAGGATAGTGAGAAAAGCTACTGGTTATTATTTGATGATTACCTTTTCTTCATCAGAGTCAGTTCCAGAAAATCCAGTAGGTGAAAGGTCATTAGGCATTGATGCCGGAATCGAAAGTTTTGTCGCTACTTCAACAGGAAAGTTAATCAAATCTCCTAAGTTTTTGTTAGGTCAACTGCGCGAGCTTAAATTGGCGAGGGACCCCGCGTCGCCTCCAGGCACAAGCGGTCAGACCCCGCGTCGCCTCCAGGCGCAAGCGGTCGGAACCCGCGTCGGCGTCAGACGCAAGCGGTCGGAACCCGCGACGACGCCAGTCGCAAGGGAACGCCGACCAAGAGAGGGAACGCCGACCAAGAGAGGGAATGCTGACCAAGAGAGGGAACGCGCGAGCTTGCTGCAAAGAAGACTTAAGAAAAAAAAGAAGGAGTCAAGTAATTGGTTAAAACTTCAGAACAAGATAGCTAGGCTACATGAAAAAATAGCTGATGCTAGACGAGATTGGCATTTCAAACTAGCCCATCAACTTTGCGATTTAACAGATAATATTTTTGTTGAAGATATTAACTTCAAATCTTGGTCTAGAGGTATAGTTAGAAAACAGTCTTTAGATTCTGGTATAGGTCAATTTATCAACGAAATACTTCTTTATATATTCTGGAAAAGAGGTAAGTATTACGCCAAAGTTGACAAAAATTATACTTCTCAAGAATGCCCTAAATATGGTCATATAGGGAAGAAAAAACTTTCTGTTTGCGTAGCATTCCGTAGGAATAGAAAGCATAATTGCAGCCATTGTAATTATCAAGAAAATCGCGATGTAGCTGCTGCACCCACCCCCATCCCCTCCCGGGAGGGGAGCAAGAGGGGTGGGTGAGGATTGATAGCGGTAGGGCATACCGTTAAAGAAGAAGCTTGTGGAAACGGTCTGACAGGGGTACAACTCAACTTGTTTGATTTGTTATCTAGTTAAGAGTTCTTGAAGCAAGAATCACTCGTTATAATCTCCGATTTAACGGGCGAGTGTCAATGAATAAGTTACTCTTCATAGTGCTATGGAAAATAATACAACTAACAACTTCCCAAATATATATTTCAATGAGCGGAATGCAGAACTGTATGAAAGTAAACATTCTTTTGTTTCTAATTTGGCAATAGATTTATTAGAATTGCTCAGTCCTCAGAGTGGAGAAAAAATTCTTGACCTTGGTTGTGGAACAGGTCATCTGACCTATAAAATCACTACAAAAGGGGCAAAAGTTGTAGGAATTGATAATGCTCCGACCATGATTGAACAAGCACATCGTTGTTATCCAGATATTAAATTTTTAGTAGGAGATGGAGTTAATATAGACTTAAAAGAAACATTTGATGCTGTGTTTTCTAATGCAGTACTTCATTGGATTAAAGAACAGAAAAAAGTTATCTGTAATATTTGGCGCGTCCTGAAACCTGGAGGTCGTTTCGTTAGTGAATTTGGTGGCCAAGGCAATATTAAAACAATTATTAAAAGTATTTATGAAGCCTTAGATGCGGCTGGTTATAGTAGTAATAAACAACTTAATCCTTGGTATTTTCCTAGTATTGGAGAATATGCTACTCTCTTAGAATCAGAAGGTTTTGTGTTGACTTTTGCTAGTTTATTAGAAAGACCAACTAAACTTGAGGATGGAGAATATGGTCTGCGTAATTGGCTGAAGATGTTTGCAACTTGTTTCTTTGAAGGAATTCCTGAAAAAAAACAAAGTATTATTATTGATGATATTGAAAATAGATTACGTCCTCATCTATATAAGAAGGGTAGGTGGACTGCTGATTATAAGCGAATTAGGATTATGGCTTTTAAGGAAGGTAATATTGAATAAATAATGACTAAATTACTGATTATTTAAGTTATTGTTGTTTTCTACAATAATTTATATGTGTTGCTAATTTATATTTCATTTCACTTATACCATTTCTCAAAGATTAATGCTTTAATCATGTTCGGTTGAATAGTTATAATTGATTAGGTAAAAGGTGACAGGGGGGAGGGATTTCATGGAACTGCTATACATAGAGACTTATATTAATAACGCTTTCATCCGAACATGATATTACCTGATAACTATTTCCACTATAAAGAAAAAGGAAGAAATGAAGTTAAGGTAGAGGTATAGTAAAAATTAGATTGCAAAAATTTTCTCTATGCATAATTTTTTAATTTCCTTTCTGTAAGTGGATTTCTCAGTTTTAGCTAATATCAAGTCCGGCAGCATCGGTATTATAAATAGTGGAAGTATCTTGCTAGCAATTAAGGAAGAAGGAAGAAGATTTGAAAGAAAGAAAAAGTAGATATTTCCCAATTTTTTACACAAACAGTACCAACAGACATTATATAAATCAAATTTTTTTTGGGGAAACAATACACAAAGCCCTTTATTTTAGTAATAAAGTAAAATTAATTGTATATTTGATGACTGGGTAATAGCAGTTGCACATTATGGAATAATATTGCCAAAAATTAGTTTAGATTTTGACTGAAAAAAACCTAATATTAATCATTCTAACAATTCTCAAATCCAAAATCCTTTTCGTTAAAAATCTAAAATCATTTTTCAAGAATTTAGAATTAATAATTTAGAATTTTAGAATTACCTCTCCTTGAAAAGAAGAGGATTAGGTTAAAAGGATTTTTTTCTTCTCTTGGTCTATTGGATATGGCGCAGGTTTCGGAGGCATCCCTCCACCGCTTTTTTCTCCACGGCAAGTGAGAAGATTTTTACCTTAATTATTCGGTAAAGATGATTTTTAGAGTCACTACTCAAGCACAAAAGTATATTTTTTTGCCCTGCTGCCTACTGCCTACTGACAAATGTTAAATTAATTTTGCACAGGTACTTAAGAAGATTTAGCAAAATTTTTTAGATTTGGAATTATCCAGTTAATCTCTAGAAAAATGTATAAATAAATTAAGTTGCTCTAAATAGTTCATAAAAACAATTATTTTTAACATCTACCTACTTCTATAAAACTTAAAGTAACTTATCAAGTGCTGCTTTGAAAGTTTCATAAGGAGAAACACCAACTATATTTTCTACAAGTTCGCCACTTTTAAAAAACATCACAGCTGGAATGCTACGAATACTAAATTTATTGGCAGTTTCCTTATTTTCAGAAATATCAAGTTTTACTACTTTGGCACGACTTTGATATTCTTCAGCTAACTGGTCAATATAAGGACTAATTTTTTTACATGGACCGCACCACGACGCTGTACAATCTACGACAAAGATTGTTTCAGAAGTTAAAAGTGCATTAAATTCACTGTCATTTATATAAGTTGCTGTACTCATTATAATTCCTGATACTATAGATAATAATCAATTATATAGTAATTCTTCACTCTAAAGTTATATTCTGATTATTTCGAGCATCAATCCATTGCTTGGCACGCCTAACTACCTCTTGTCGAGAAGAAGCATAAGGTACTGCCACAACACAACCTAACTTGTAGTTTGCCCAAGCCGCATAAGTGGCAGATCCATCCATTTCACCTTGGTCAATTTCAACCTTCCAACCTTTGTAGTTAAAGGCCAACACAATATGAGGAAAATCAGGTTCAATCATTATTTTTTTTCTTTTGGGTTTAATACCCCGCCTTCACCTGCGGTGTTTACAAGCTTGTTGGGGTTTGAGTCCCCATCTACTTTTTCTTCCTTCTTCCTTCTTCCTTCTTCCCTCTTCCTTCTTCCTTCTTCAAGCTCAATATTTACATCAGTAGCATAGTTAGAGTCGATAGGAGCGTCTCCACTTCTACCTCTCCTTCAAAACCGGACGTGAGACTTTCACCTCATCCGGCTCCTCAATAACTCCATCCTTGTTATGGATACGTTCAGACTTTCTCGTTCTTGCTCTTGTGGAGGGAGCCATCTGATACAGTCTTAGTGTCATGGCAATGTTTGTGTAAAAGTTGTAAGTTATCGTAGGTGTCTTTTCCACCCAGACTTTTAGGCACTATATGGTCAACTTCTGCAATGTCTGTATCTGTGAAATACAGACCACAGTGGGGGCATTTCCCTTTTTGCCGTTTCATTAATTTGGCTACCCTTGTGGGTGTTCCGGGATATTCCCCTTTACGCTTGCTCCAATATTTCCAGTCACCATTGTACGGACTAACCTCTCCCTTGACTTTGATATGTCTAATAATGGGAGTTTCTGAGTGTGTTCTTAGTCTTAATCCGTTTTCTGTGCTGAAACACCAATGTTGTTCGCCTACCGTTCTCCAGTATTTGTCCTTATTGATGCTACCTTTTCCCCGACCTTTTGCCCACGCTCTTAGTTTTTGATACACAAGGTAATCTAATCTTGAAAATGTTTCCTTGCTAACTACGGTCGAGTAATAGTTTGACCACCCGCGTATAATTGGGTTCAGCTTGCTTATGAGGGCAGCTTGTGGGGCAGTCTTATGGGTGTCTATTACTTCCCCGATTTTATTTAGATGAGCCTTGATGCACTTTTTGGAGGGGGTGATTAGTGTATTAAAACCTAGAATTTCTTTGTGCGGATTCTTTGCACTTCTGTAGTTTCCTACTTTGTACTGTTGTATGTGGAATCCTAGAAACTCAAACCCAGTTTCCTTCTCGTGTGTTCTGAGAGTATGGGTTAATCTTGTTTTTTCCGGTTTTTATTCCAATCCCATGTCACTTAGCCACTCTTCAATTATTTGTTGGCAGGATTTAATCACACCTAAGTCCTCATGGATTATCACAAAGTCATCGGCGTAACGGATTAGGTTCATTTTATCCTGGTTTGCTTTTTTGCCACCTTTAAGGGTTCTTGCAAATTCCTTAATCCGTTCTTCCATACCATGTAAGGCAATGTTTGCCAATAGAGGTGAAATTGTTCCTCCCTGTGGTGTACCCTTATTAGTAGGGAAGAAATTATCTCCCTGGTCAATGTATCCTGCTTTTAACCATTGTTTTAGAATCCGGTTAAGGATGGGGTATGTATTGACCTTCTTAAGCAGAGCTTGGTGGTTGATACGGTCGAAACATTTTGATATATCCGCGTCAAGCACATATTTGGCTTTGTACCGGATACTATTAAATATGGCTCCGATACCATCGTGGCATGAGCGTCCTGGTCTAAAACCATAACTGTTTGGCTCGAATTTGGCCTCCCATTCTGGTTCTAACGCTTGTTTTACTAGCGTCTGCAAGGCACGGTCATAAATTGTCGGTATTCCTAGGGGTCTTTTCTCGTCACTGTTTGGTTTTGGAATCATTACCCTCCGTGTCGGGCGTACTTTCCCAGTAATTCTCAAGTTGTTTGCTAGGTTCATACGGGCTTTTGGGGACAATGATTTGACACCATCCACTCCTGCCGTCTTTTTCCCTTGGTTATCCTGAGTGACCTTCCTTACCGCAAGTAATCTTGCTGACCAAGACCTAATCAACGTTTTTTGAAGCTTGCGTACTGCTTTAACATCACCACGTTTACTCGCTTGAAATATTCTCTTTTGCAACTTAAATGTTCGTATTTCGACTTTACGCCAATTTACGTTGTCCCATTCCATCATCGGGTTTTCCTGTGCTTTAGACTTATTCATTGCTACTTAATCAATTTCCTTGAAGTTACCGTGAGTCTGTCAGCATATCCAATCCATTACAGATCAGCGTTGGCTTCTGACTCTATCCCTCTCCCGAAATCATACGGTTAGCACCTACTAGGTTATCGACCTGTCCTAGAGATTTTTGGGAGTTAATTCGTTCCGATTACCTATTGTTTTGAGTCTTGAGCGTGAATACTTTCCACCGGGTTTCTAAGCAGTGCTTATAGGTCAAGCTATTAATTGCCTACGCCTTATCCTTGCCTTTTGGCTTGGCCTTAATCAGTCGTTTTGGCCATCTGTACTAACGGTGGTTCAAACGTATCTTCACTTGCGTTACGCATGGACTCTTGCTTGACAGTCACCAGATTCGACTACCAGTGTTTCTGTCTTTTATCCCCGCTTTACTCTATAGGTTGCTTATGTCTATGTAGTAGGGGAAATGCTTTCACTCCTGCACCTGGAAGGTGGGACTGACGGTTTCCCGCTTCACCCACATAAATAATCAGTTTTCCTGGCAAATGGGCCAGTATTACCGTCCCTTGGGTTTTAGTCCCAATTTAGGCTAGCGAATCGCACAACAGCTTGTACATTATACCAATTCAAAAATATCCGAGAAATTTCTAAAGCTAACTGCGACTTACCTCGGTCAATTAACCATTGCAAAAAAACAGCCATTGTCTTTTCATTTAATCTTCCACCTAATGATAAAACTCCCCATAATAATTTGTGTAGCCAAGTCATTTGAATCATCATTTTTACTTCCAAAGTCGGATGTTTTTGATAAAACAAAACTCCCATTTTTCCCCTTTGAATTTCTCGCTCAATCATTCCTGGTAATTGCTCCAAAGAAAAAGGTGGATGCCAATGATAACCAACAGCATCAGGACACTTAATCAATTTTAAACCCAATTTTTTTAACCTAATTCCTAACTCCAAATCTTCCCAACCATACTGTTCAAAACGAGTATCAAATAATCCAGCTTCAATTAAAAAATGACGAGCGATAGCTACATTTCCCGTAGCAAAAAAAGCTGCCGAAAAATCAGTCAACTTATAAGGTTCTGAAGTGGGAAAATCAAAATTACAAGTATTAATAACTCTGCCATAAGTAAATACATTTTCCCCTTCTGCACTAACTAAACTATTTGCGTGTGACTGTAGAAAAGAATCTGTTACCACCAGGTCACTATCAATAAAAATAATAAAATTTCCTTTGGCCTGTTCAACACCAAAATTCCGAGCTGCTGCTGGCCCTTGGTGGGACTGAGAAAATAGTTGGACATGGGGAAATTCTTTGGCCTCTGTTTCTAACCAGGGGACAGTGTCATCCGTTGAGCCATCATCGACAACTATTACTTCATAATCTATAATTGGGCGGTCATAATCCTGATTTTCCAGAGCGCGAAGACACTTTTCTAAAATCGGTTTGCGATTATAAGTGGGGATAACTACACTGAAAAACATTTTTTCTCCTAACTAAATTGGAGACTTACGCAAAGGCACTACATATAGTAGATAAAAACTATAGCACTATGGCATATATGGCGTTTTTGTCGGGAAAATGCGTAAGTCCTTTCATTAATTGATAATGAAAAATTGATAATTGATAATTACCTCTGGTTTTAACCGTTACGGAATTGAATATAAGGAATATTTTCTTTTCTCTTGGTCGATTGGATATGGTTAGGAAACCCATCCATCCCACCCTACGGGAAGCTACGCTTTACATGTTGCGTAGCAAAACGACCGCTGTCTTGGTCGATTGGATATGGCGAGGGGACCTCGCCATCCCTCGACCGCTTTTTCCCCTTAAAAGGGGAGGCTTCAAGGCGCGAATTATTTAATTATTAATTATTAATTATTCGCTAAATGGAAATCTCCAAAAATCCAAAATAAAATCAATTCTGATCTATAAATTATCAATTATTTCCCTCTACTCCCTACTCCCTACTCCCTCTTTAGGAGGAAATGTCTAATAAACATCTCCAAAAATCCAAAATAAAATCAATTCTGATCCATAAATTATCAATTATTCCCCTCCTGGGAGGGGGAGGGTCTAGGGGTGAGTTGCCTGTTGCCTGTTGCCTGTTGCCTGTTGCCTGTTGCCTCTTTTGGAGAAGATGTCTAATGGAATAAAAGTTAAAGAAGGTAAACAAGGCAGGAGTAGGCACAACAGAAGAAGCAGAAAAGTTTTGATGTGGTATTTTTCCTCTGTGGGTCTCTAGTTTTTTCTACACCCTATTACCCACTTTTCATTCCTCTGAAAATTAGGATACACTCTAGAATCTGTACTTTGCCTGACAATAATTTTACAGGCTAAGTCCGATAATAAAAACCCAGTTGTTAATTTCTAGAGAAGAATCTATGAGTCGTGCCACTAAAGTTGTATTAGCTTATTCTGGTGGAGTGGATACCTCCGTTTGCATTCCTTACTTAAAAAATGAGTGGGGTGTTAAAGAAGTAATTACTCTTGCTGCAGATCTAGGACAGGGGGATGAGTTAGAAGGAGTCCGCAAAAAAGCATTAGATTCGGGTGCAGTAGAATCTTTGGTCATAGATGTTATCGAACCTTTGATTCAAGAATATGCTTTTCCTGCTATTCAAGCAAATGCTCTATATGAAAATCGCTATCCTTTAGCTACAGCATTAGCTAGACCTTTAATTGCCAAAATATTAGTAGATGCAGCAGAAAAATATGGTGCTGATGCGATCGCCCATGGTTGTACTGGAAAGGGTAATGACCAAGTAAGGTTTGATGTTGCTATTGCTGCACTTAATCCGAAAATCAAAATTCTTGCTCCAGCACGAGAGTGGGGAATGAGTCGGGAGGAGACTATTGCTTATGGTGAAAAATATGGAATTCCTGCTCCAGTGAAAAAGTCTTCTCCTTATAGTATTGATAAAAATTTATTGGGGATGGCGATCGAAGCAGGGGAGTTGGAAGATCCTTGGGTGGAGGCGCCGGAGGAAGTTTATAATATGACTAAAGCGATCGCTGATACTCCTAATGAACCGGAATATGTTGAAATTGGTTTTGAGGGAGGTATTCCTGTTAGTCTCAACGGTCAAGGAATGGGTGGTATTGAGTTAATTACTAAACTTAATCAGATAGCGGGAAGTCATGGTGTTGGTCGTATTGACATGATTGAAAACCGTCTTGTGGGAATTAAGTCACGAGAAGTTTACGAGTCTCCGGCAATGTGGGTTCTTATTCAAGCGCACCGCGACTTGGAAAGTTTAACTTTGACTGCTGATGTGACTCGTTATAAGCGGGGTATTGAGGAAACTTACAGTCAGTTGGTTTATAACGGTTTGTGGTTTAGTCCGTTGAAGGGTGCATTGGATGCTTTTATTCAGCAGACTCAGGAAAGGGTGACTGGTGTTGTGCGAGTGAAGTTGTTTAAGGGTAATGCGATGGTTGTCGGTCGTCAGTCTGGCAATTCTTTGTATAGTTTTGATTTGGCGACTTATGGTGCTGAGGATGAGTTCGACCATAAAGCGGCGGAAGGGTTTATTTATGTTTGGGGTTTGCCTACTCGTGTTTGGTCAGAGAAACTTAGAGGTTAAGAAATTGGCGATTTTTTAACTTTAATTAGTTGTTCCTGTAGGAATATTTTTTTATTTCTACAGGAATAATTTTTTTTGTGTAGTTTGGGTTAAGCGATCGCGAAGTGAAATAGATTTTCTATTGCGCAACTCAAAAAATTTCTAAATAATTAGGACTTAGACTATTTCTCCATGAAGTTGCACTTAATATAAAGATGAGAATAGTCAGTTTAATCAGGTCTGAGCAATAATTGTTAAGCGCATTGTTACAGAGAAATGGTATTAGACATTACAAGGTATTTTCGTCATTGCGACCGACCGGGAAGCAATCTCAAATCCTATTTTTTCATACCTCATGCGTAAGTCCTGATGATGTTGGGTTTCCTACCTCAACCCAACCTAGAACCTATCCCACTATTTTTAACAAACTTATTCCTTGAAGTAAAATGTGCTTAAAAAGCTTAATTCTTGGTTTTTAACTCTCAAAATATTGAGGGTTTTTAGCAAAAATATTATTAGCGGGATAGGTTCTACATTAACTGAATCAATATTTTTCTAATCTTGATTTTTGAATTTATCATTTTGCTCTGATTTTTCTTCAATTTCTAATTTTTTTAGCGGTTATTTTTGAAGTGAAAACTGAAAATACCCGCAGAGACGATGAAGATTTTAAAAAAGTATTTTACGAACAATTAAAAGTACAGGAATGTTGGTGATTTTACCCTAAAGGTGAATGGATAGAAGAAAAATTGCAAGGGTATCGTCTGGCAGAAACAAATTATAAATTAATTACAGATGGTCGGAGCAAACCTTTAGGATTACGTTTAGAAGTAGAGGATAAATTGATAAGATTTTATCGGGAATATACGGGAGAAAAATTGGTGATTTCTGATAAATTACGAGAAGTTTTGAATCAGGAAATTGGGGCACGACAAGAAGCAGAAAAACGAACCGAAGAATTAGAATCTTTACTGTCTCGTTATCGCGATCGCTTTGGAGAATTACCTGAAAATTAACAAAGGAGAATTAGGCTAAGGAAAATTCTTTGGCTTAATTATTNTTAAAGGTCCCGCGTGGAATTTTGATCAAAAGCGTGGTAGAGAAATTTTCTACCACATTGGGAGATACCCCCTCAGTAAGTTAATCTTGCTGTGCATTGTTAACAATTGTTAGCAAAATAGTATCGGCAATCATAAGTCCTTACATTTAAGGGCATATCTTGGACATGACCGCAGTTTGAGCAGGTTTTTGATGAATGCCTTATTCCTTCTGCTATACCTATTAAATATAGGGGAATCGCACTTTGGGATTTGAATGATGCGGACTGCCCCTGATTTAATTCAATCATGGCGTTAAATTAATCATTACCCTCCCAAACCTAAAACATTCTGTAATAGCATTTGGTCTTCACCTTTAAGTTGAAAGCGTCCACTCTCAATATCTCTAATCCAACTTTGACTTTTTCCAAGCATAGTTGCCAACTGTCTCTGACTTAACTGCTGATTTTTTCTAGCAGTCATAATTTGTTCGCCACAGATCGCAGCAAGCTTTTTTGTTCTTTTGCGCTTATTAGAATAACGTAGCTTTTGTTTTTCAAAATCTGCTAAGTGTTTATCCCATTCTTCGGGCAATTTAAACCAGAGGATACGAGCGTTTAATAACATATTCCACTTACCTCTGGGGCCGTTATCTGTTAATCTTGTATTTTTACTACCATCATCAATCCAGAAATCTAAAGCTTCTTCACCATCATCAGGTAGAGCAGCTAATTTTGCCCACATTGGCTGAATTTCCTGGGGGTAAGTTACGGGGTCAAATTCTGGTTTAAGTCCATAATGATTGAGAACTTCCAGATCACTTTCAAAAGTTCTAATTAGTCGTTTTCGATCATCCCTAGAAGATGATGCTCGTATGACTTTTTGTTCGCCATAAGCTACTCGCATTAGGGTCGGTACAGTCAACCGTTGTTCCCTACCCATTTTGGTTTTGAATAATAACCATAACAGCATTCGAGCAGTACCTTCATGTTGCTGCCAAATACTCATTACTGTAGTTAATATAGACTGAGGCAAAATGCCGTATTGATAAAATGCTTTGCCCTGCTTGCAACCTTCTCTGTTGAGGAAATACTTAGTCCAAAGACCAGCTTTGACTCTAAAGGTAAGACCAACAAGATGTTTAGATCCTGTAGAATCTTCAGAAAAGTGATGTTGAATGTCTAAGATATGCCATAATTGATCTTCTGGTAATGAGAACGCATTAATTCTGCCCTGCTGAGGCCAATCAATAGTAGTAGTAATATTACAAGGTTGTTGAGCTAGGTTTTTAATTAAACTCAGTTTAGTTGCTTTCGATAAGTCTTTGCGTTTTTCTAACCCTAAGTACCTTTCAATTTGTTGGTCATCGATCACAAATTCTTGCTCCCATGGTTTGTCAATCACTGCTGCATGGGCAGCATAAATTAGGTGCAGACAAGCTGCTCTGATATCCATTGCTGGCATATCTGTGACTTTGATGACATCATCATTGATAATTTGAGATGAATACTCCACATCTTTGATGCTGAAACTGATTGAACCCTGACCTTGCTTAATAGAACGTTGATAAATCAGTTTACCTTCTGCATTCACTGTCCAAGGTAATGATTCTCTCTGCGTCAGAATGTTGCAAGCTTCCCAAACCGCGATAGAAGAAGCAAAAGGACTATGCTTGCCATTGGGAAATAAATTAGAGCTTGTGGGTATTCTTGTCTCAGCTTTATATCTACCTTTTTTAGCTTTGGTGGGAACAGGACTGCTAATAGAACAGTGAATTACGCACTGAGGTTCTTCGTAATAACCCTCACAGCTATTACATAGTTCAGGATTAATAGAGTATTTTTCATCTTCTATAGTTATTGCACCTGTTGGGCAGTGGATTTGGGGTACACAGGTGCCACATGAGATACAGTTTTCAGTCATTTTGTGAGTCATAACACCCCCCTGTTATTGCTGTTGAGAAGTTTGTGTTAGTAATACTACTCGTCATCTGTAAGTTGATTTGGCTGATTAATCATAGTAATGTCCTGATTGCTATATAACTAACTATACATGAAGTGAAGAACTCAAATCTTTTGTCTGTTGTTGATTTAAGTATTTTCACTTAAGCTTAATTGACGCTTTAATAATAAGAATTAATATTTCATAATTTTTTTAGATTAGATGTTCATAATAAGCAAATTAATATTCTTTTTATTTTTTATAATTGAGTAATTATAGGATTTTTATAGTTATACATTTAACTTGCAATAGTTAATAACTATAATTATTATTTTTTTACGAATTTATAGTAATAAAAATCAAGGAAAAATGCTAAATAAATATTTTTAAGGTATATTTATCCGCATTTAACCCCATAGATTAACTGTTCATATTTTCATGATTGAGATGAATACCTAACATTCCAGTTTGTTTTTTGTAGTATTTACTCGATGACTAACTTGTAATCTACCTCTGGGAAGGAGAATATTTTTTTGTTTAAGAATTCTCCTAACTTGAGTACCACTAATTTTGATTCCTGTTTTTTCAGCAAGATAATTTGCTAAACGTTCTCCACTCCAGTGTTGACATTCATAACCGAACTGATGAGGAGATTTTTTGCTGACTTCTACCAATAACTGAATGTACTCTTCTGTAGCTTTACGAAAGTTACCATGCTCTCTTTGATCTCGTAAACTATCTAATTGGTCTGGGTCTCCATGTACACACCAATAAGCAACTGTTCTATAAGAACAACCGATAAATGCAGAAATTTCTGAATAAGTTTTTCCGTCATTTAATAGGAGTAACATCAATACTCGTTCTCGGAAATGAGAGCAATTACCTTCTTGTAAGGCTTTTTGCAATCTTTTCTTTTGCATTGAACTAAGAAAATCTTTAGCAGGCATAACAGCTACCTCAGTTTAACAACTTAATGCAACTTAGCTGCACTATATATATAATCCGCTTTTTGACACCCTCTAAATTGAGAAGATGAGCTACGACTCCAAACTCAGACAAAAGTTTGTCTATTGTAGTCTGCTACCCTATAATTCAAGTAAGATTGAGTAAAATTCGTGCTTAGTAATTGAATGGTTATGACTTCTTCTATAGAAAGCATGAAGAACCGGATTTAACTTAAGCCTGTATTTTTAACAGTTAATCTGGCCACAATTAGACATAAAAATATAAGTTTGTCTTACCAGATACATAGTTACTGCTAATAAAAATATATTACTTTTTCGTAAAATCTTTTCCTGTCAAATAATTAACAGTTTATTCTCTGATAATTAGAATTACTAGATGACTCTCGCATCTTTAGATGTGTAGATACTCAACCCTGATATAAGTAGAATGCTGGTAGATAGCGGAGAACCATACGACGCTAATGCCTGTCTAGTTATTTGATTGACTGACTGAATCCATGATCAAAAACATTGTTGTAATTGATCCGGGTCTAAAGGTGCAAAAACTCTGGCAAATGTATCGTGAGATGGAATTCCATTAGGCAGTTTAAAAAACTTTTTAGCCATTTACAGTAAGGATTCACCATAAGATTCTATATCTATCCACGTATCTGCACCACAAATTACAGCACAAATAGTAATTGTAATAATATGAATTAATTTATGACGTTTGGTTCCATCTACTCTCGGGTCTTCTAGTTCACTAAAATACTCATAAATATTCTTTTTTAGCTGGAGTTTCATTTTTATATAATATTCCCTTGAATACTTATAAATAATTTAGCTAGGAGTCATTCCTCAGCCCTCATAAGTCAGGAGGGGAGAAAGAAGGAAGGAACAAAAGTAAAGATAATTTCAGTATTTATTCGGTATTGTCAGTTCTTAAATTTTATTTATAACTGACCCGTCTGAACATGATATTAAATCTTACTATTATTACTAGAATAATTATTTTTTATAAATATCTAATCTTCAATTTTAATGAGTTTTTTTTAAGTATTAATTATTGAATTTATTGGAGAGTTTTGATTGTTGAAAGTTTTGGTATTTTTTGAGGAAACTATTCCCTACAGGACGCTACAGGTTTTGCCCCGCAACATATTTACGCAGTATTCCGCACCGAAAAAGCAGAGCTTTGCGAAGCGCAAAACCACGCCTTGCGCCTGTCGGCAAAGCGTGGTATTGGCGATGCATGACTTGCCCGTAGCGCTATACTTTGACACTACAGGGGATAAATCCGCGTGGATTCTTTAGAGGATCTTTCATTAATTGATAATTGATAATGGATAATTGATAATTACCTCTGGTTAAAACCGTTACGGAATTGAATATAAGGAGATATTATTTCTTCTCTTGGTCGATTGGATATGGCGTTAGCGCAGCGGCTCTGTCAAGAGCGGGAGACCTCACCATCCCACCCTTCGGGAAGCTGCGAAGAGAGAACTCCGTTCCGCTGACGCGAAACGCGACAGCGTTGCGTTACGCCAGTTTTGCAAAGCAAAAGCAAACGACCGCTGTCTTGGTCGATTGGATATGGCGAGGTCCCCTCGCCATCCCATCCTAACGGACTGCTCCGCAAACGACCGCTTTTTTCCCCTATCCAAGGGGAGGCTTTAAACCATAATTATTTAATTATTAATTATTAATAATTCGGTAAATCGGACTTTAGTCACGATTTTCACATCGTTTACGAAGTATGCCACTCCGGCAAAACAACCACATTGCCAGTAAAATACTGTAGTACGTATAGAACCCATTTGAGATCTATATAATTATGGTAGCCAAGTCTTTTCGCCCATCAATGAGTGAGGAAAAATCTGAAAAGGAGTGTTGAATTTTTTGTATTATTTCTCCTCACATCTTCCCTCTTCCCTCTTCCCTCTTCCCTCCTGTCTCCTGTCTCCTAGCTAGAAAAATTTAATATTTATGAAGATACGCTTAGGGGTTCTATACACTGCTCAGTCAACTTGGCGGTGCCAATTGCCACTACTCTTTCCAGCCATGCATAGGATTGAAGCTACTTTTTAAGTTTTCGGTTAATCATAACACATTTTTTTGACTACGGGTTAAAACCCATCGAGTCGTTTCCATCCACCACTTAAAAGACGGTGGTTTCCCACTTAGCAAATTTTTATGATGACAAAATTGCACAAAAAAAGTCAGGGAGTTCAGACTTTAGGTGAATAATTTTACTAATACACCTAAAGCTGATACTCCACAAACTTCTATATTAATATTTCTGAGTTGATATTCTTCGGAACTCATACAGCTGCAGGAGCATGAGTGAAGCATTTCTTACCACAAATGTTAGCGCAAGCTTCACATCCGATACAGTCATCTGCATTAGTAATAGTCATTACTTTCCGTAATACTTCATCATCATCATCATCATCATCGTCCACAAATTCTCCATGCTCGTTGATGGGTCTAAGTTCTAGAACATTTCTATGACAAACTTTAAAGCAACGACCACAACCTAGGCACTTATTCATGTCAATAGATTCGACATACTGAGGAGTCCAAGCTGTACCACCTTTAGTTAAAGCTGTTAATGTTGCCATTGGTTCTTCTCCTTAATTAATAGATTGAATTTTTTGTTTTGTTTGCTTTGTTCCATCTTTTTATATAATAGCTATTTACTCTAGCAAAAAAGTAGTTTTTTATACTTTTTTTAGATTTTTTGTAATATTTGATTATGGCTTTTTTTGTGTATTTATTTATTAGAAAATATTTGCAATTATCGCTAGATAAATATACCTATAAACCGTCAAAGTCTCTATATAAGTTTTGACGATATTTTTGGTTGAATTGAGACAATACCAGCAAATAAAATGAACTATTAATATTACTTAAGTTTCGTCAGATACTGGTAATAGAAATTATGAATATAATTAGTGTGCTTTAGCACAGTTATAAATTATTTGATGGCAACTAAATAGTAGGATATTGAAGTTGAATAATCTATTGTTTAAAACATTAAAGTATTTGAAGTTCGTAGCTACTCTTCCGTTGCGTTTTGAGTGTGAGGAAGCAGATTTTTCTAAGTTGTCTGAGTTTTAAGCTTTTGATACTTCCTAACAGTAATGACGACTGCAATAATTAGACTCTTAAACAAACATTTTTACCCTTCAAGTTTTTCGGTTTTCAACTGTACCGTAGGGCATGCGGAAACAGGCTTTTGATAGAATTTGCGCAGCATTCCCATAGGAAAGCTCCTCTGTTTGTGGAGTATTCCGAACGAAAAGAGGCAATAGAGTAAACTCTTGGGGAGAGAACCATCTCTGGATTAAATATTGCAAGGTGTTAAGTTTAAGTGGACTCAATGTTGGCGTAGCCTTGCGGAGCACAAACCAAGAATCCTGGTTTCAGGAGAATCTCCGTGTCTGCCTCTTTCAGAGGAGCTTCGCTAACAGGTCGGAGAGTATGTCAATACTTCTACCCCTAGCTAAATTGTTTAGATTTGGTATTAGGTTTGCGAGCAGCTTTTTTTCACCTAGTACCGACCACCTACTACCTAATACCAAATTCAAAAAAGGTAGTTACATCTTAATTTGTGATTTATTGCTACAATTAAAAATTGTATATATCCATCAAATGTCAAAATTAAGCATTTTTTCCTCTTTTTTATCCAGTTTTTCTTTCCCTGTTGCCTTCCGGAGCAGATGAGCTGTTGCCCGTGTCGAGACTGTACAATATTTTATGAAATTGGTATAACACCTTCTTCAATTTCCAGCCTTAACTGGAATTAATATTTCAAATAATGTACCTTCATTTTGATTAGATATACATCTCAGTTCTCCCCGATGTTTTTCGACAACAATTTGGTGAGAAATTGATAGTCCTAGACCTGTACCCTTGCCCACTGGTTTGGTTGTAAAAAACGGGTCAAAAATACGATTTTGAACAGATTCGCTAATACCATGCCCATTATCAGAAAGGGAAATTTTCACAAAATCTTGATTTACTCCTGTTTCTGACTTTTGAGATATTTCTGTTTTTATGGTAATAATTCCCGGTTCTTTTTGTTCTTCAAAAGCATCTATTGCATTAGCAATAATATTCATAAATACTTGATTTAACTGACTAGCATAACACTCAATCTTGGGTAAATTTCCATAGTCTTTAACTAATGTTATATCTGGTCTTTTTTCTGTAGCTTTGAGACGATGTTGTAAAATTAATAAAGTGCTATCTATACCAGAGTGAATATCTACTTTTTTCATCTCTGCTTCATCTAAGCGAGAGAAATTTCTTAAAGATAAAACTAACTCTCTAATTCGGTTGGCTCCTATATTCATTGAATCGACTATTTTAGGCAAATCTTCCATCAAGAAATCTGCTTCACACTCTTCGGCAAAATCTTGAATTTCTGGAATTGGATCTTGATAGTTTTGTCGATACAAATGCAGTAAATGTAGTAATTCTCTAATGTAGTTATTTGTATGAAGAAGATTGCCGTATATAAAGCTAATTGGATTATTAATTTCATGGGCAATACCAGCAACCATTTGACCTAGACCAGACATTTTTTCTGCTTGTACTAATTGAGCTTGAGTCTTTTGCAATTCTTTTAAAGCTTTTTCTAATTGCAATGCTCTTTCTCGTTCACGTTTTTCTGATTCTCGTAGTGCAATTTCTCCTTGTTTTCGCTCTGTGATATCACGAATAATTGCTAAGACTTCATCTTTACCACTTTTGACATAACGAGCTTCATAATGATAGGGGTTATGATTAATAATAGTAGAATATTCTCCTGCTTGCACTTTATGAGTGCTGAGAGTAAGTTTTAAATAATGTCGAACCCAAATAGCTAAATCTTGGGGAAATATTTCTTCTATAGTTTTCCCTAGTACTTCTGATGCTTTGGGGGCATTTTCATCATCTTTTGATGGGTAGAAGTCGAGAAAAACACCTTTTGAGTTGAGGCGTAACATTAAGTCGGGAATAGCATGGAGAAGACTATGGTTGCATTTTTGACTTTCTTGTAGTGCTTCTTCTACTCGCTTGCGTTCGGTGATGTCAAATCTAATAGCTAAGTATTGATAAGGTTGTCCGAGGTCATTTAAAAAAGGTACGATAGTTGTATTAACCCAATAATAACTACCATCTTTAGCCTTATTTTTAATTTCGCCTCTCCACACACGACCAGAGCTAATAGTAGACCACAAATCTTTAAAAAACTTTGGGGGATGATATTTAGAGTTAAGCAGACGGTGACTTTTTCCGATTAACTCTTCTCTAGAATATTGAGATATTTCATAAACTTTATCATTCACATATTGAATAATACCTCTTTGGTCTGTAATGGCAACGATCGCTGCTTGATCTATAGCAAATTTGATATCAGATAGTTCTTTGAGGGTTTTCCGCAGTATTGCTTCTAGTAAGCGACGTTCTGCTATTTCCTTCCCCTGGTTAGTTAAATTTTGTAAATCGTGATTTTTTTCAATGAAAGATGCTACCATCTGATTGATCTGGTAATGCTCATAATCAGATTGATTTAGAACTTGATTAGTTTCCATTCTTTTTTGTTACTCCTGGTTGAATTTGATGCACTGCTAATATTTCTGACTCCACTTTCAGGTTGAGAATTATTTGTAGCTTTGTTTGGCTCGCAACCTGTAAATGTGAAGCTAGTTCTTATCTAGCAACTTAATTTTGGTACATTAATTTTTACTAGCTTAAATATATGAAATGCTTATCTTAATATTAAGAGCATATAATTTTTCTACTTTAGGGTTTAGTTAAATTGGTTACTAAATATATCGATATTTGGGTAAATCTTTATTGCTGATTGTTAAAAATATTTAATACAAATATAAATATTTAATGCAGTTCTTGTGGATACTAAAGTTCCTTTAAAGAGGTATTTAGAAGCTCAGAGAGAATTTTTTAAAGCTTTTTTTTGTGATACACCCCCTATTAAGTTAGATTTAGTGGGAACAAAAAATCTATGAAAGCATCTGTGATTATTAGAGATTTATTTTAAATTTTTTGTAGCTAATATTACAAAAAATTAATCGATTTGAGTGTAATGAAAAAATACTCAACAAAGCTCAAAATATTTATTAATTTCAGACGATTAAGATACTAATTTTTAAAAGTTATTTATATTAGACATCTCCAGAAAAGATGCTATTATGGCTCTGTTTCCCAATTCTGCTGACGATGCGGTTCAATGAGCGATCGCTATGCTGGAGCAGTTGAAAATATACAATTCAGAGCTACAACAAAAGAATCTATTACCCATTCGTATTGGTATTGGTTTACATACGGTTAGGTTGATTTTAGGAACTGTAGGCAGATTTGGACCCATGGACGGAACTGCGATCGGGTTGTCTGTAGTTATCTTGAACGTTTCCACCATCATAATTTGGGTTAAAGACGTACAGCAGGAAAAAAGAATAAAGTTTTCTATTACTAAGTAAGCGGACATGATATAACAATACTGAGATAAAATGAATAAAGTACTTGATTTTTTTCCCACTTTATTATGGTAGTTCTTGCTGGATATGCAGATTTGATTCAAATCTATGAGGGTACAAACTCTCAAGTGTATCGCGCTCAAAAACTTGACAATAACCAATCAGTCATCCTCAAATTCCTCAACCAAAAATATCCCACCACCGAGCAAATTAGACGTTACAAACAAGAATATTACCTTACTTGCCAGTTAGATTCTTCAAGTATTATTAAAGCATATAGCTTGGAAGAATATCAAAGAAGTTATGCGATCGCTTTGGAAGACTTTGGCGGAATTTCCCTCAAACAATGGCTCGAAGGGCATCAAGATCTTTCCCTAGAAGAATTTTTATTTCTGGCGATCACCATAACCGAGAGTTTGGGAGAAATACATAAGCTACATATTATTCACAAAGATATTAATCCCACTAATATCGTTTTTAATCCCGAAACTAAAGAACTAAAAATCATCGACTTTGGCATTTCTACTAAACTAAGTAGGGAAAATCCTACCCTAAAAAACCCTAACGTTTTAGAAGGCACTCTAGGTTATATTTCCCCAGAACAAACAGGTAGAATGAATAGAGGGTTAGATTATCGCACAGATTTTTATTCTCTGGGGGTAACATTTTATGAAATGCTTTCGGGAAAACTGCCTTTTGAAGGTACCGATGCTTTAGAATTAATACATTGTCATCTTGCCAAAAATCCACCTGCAATTATTAGTAAAGAAAAACTTAACAAGATAGAAATACCCCAAATTATTGCAGATATTGTGATGAAATTAATGGCCAAAAATGCCGAAGACCGCTATCAAAGTGCTGATGGGTTAAAAGCAGATTTAGAAGAATGTAGTCGCCAACTAAAAGAAACAAGAAATATTTCTTTTTTTCCACTAGGAGAAAAGGATATTTCCGAACGTTTTCAAATTCCCCAAAAACTCTACGGAAGGGAAAAAGAAATTGCAACTTTACTGACAGCTTTTGAGAGAGTTGCCGAAACAGGAAAAGTAAAATTAATTATGGTGGCAGGTTATTCCGGTATTGGCAAATCATCCCTCGTTCAAGAACTATATAAACCCATTACTGCCCGTCGGGGTTATTTTATATCTGGGAAATTTGACCAATTGCAACGTAACATTCCTTATTCAGCAATTGTAGCAGCTTTTCGCGGATTAATTGGGCAATTATTGGGGGAAAGCAGAGATAGGTTGCAGGTCTGGCGAGAAAAATTATTGCAGGCGTTAGGAAATAATGGACAAATAATCATTGATGTCATTCCCGAAGTAGAATTAATTATCGGTAAACAATCTCCCGTTACCATATTAGGAGCAACTGAAGCGCAAAATCGTTTCAACCTCGTCCTTGGTGATTTTATTAGTTGTTTCTGTGATTATGAACATCCATTAACTCTATTTATCGATGACTTACAATGGGCAGACTTAGCAACTTTGACATTGATTGAACGGCTATTAGTAGAAGGAAAAACCAAATATCTTTTACTCTTAGGAGCTTATCGCGATAATGAAGTTTTGGCCAGCCATCCCTTAGCTATTTCTCTCAAAAAGCTGAAGCAAAACAAGGCAGGAGTTAATAAAATTAAGTTAAAAAAATTACCTATATCTCAAATTGCTTGTCTAATCGCCGATACCTTGAAGCAGAATGCAGAAAAAATCTGCGATTTAGCCTGGTTAGTTATGGGAAAAACAGGAGGAAATCCTTTCTTTGTTAATGAATTTTTACAGGCATTACATAGCGAAAAATTGTTAAACTTTAATCATAAATTAAGGGTTTGGCAATGGAATATAGAAGTGATAAATGCAAGGGTATTTACAGATAATGTTGTGGAATTGATGGTAATTAAGCTGCAACAATTACCCAAATCAAGCCAAGAATTCTTATCTATTGCTGCTTGTTTAGGAGCAGACTTTGACTTAAAAACTATCACTTGGGCAGGAAAAAAATCTGCCCAAGAAACTTTTCAGTTGTTAAAAATTTGTCTCGACCGCAACTTAATTTTACCCCAGTCTGAATTGGATGAAAATCTTCTGATTCAATTTTTTAAATTCAGTCACGACCGCATTCAGCAAGCTGCCTATGCTCTAATTCCTGATGAGGAGAAAAACCAGACTCATTATCAGATAGGACAACTGCTGTTACGAAAGATGTCAAGAGAAACCAGAGAAGAACGGATTTTTGAACTCGTCAATCATCTAAACTATGGAAAAGCTTTAATTACCCAACAAACTGAGCGAGATGAATTAGCACAACTCAACTTACTTGCCTGTCGCAAAGCTAAAGATGCCAATGCTTATCAAGCAGGTCGTGAATATGCCAATATTGGGTTAGCCTTGTTGGGAGAAAATGCTTGGTCGCAACAATATGATATGACTTTGGAACTCTATGAATTAGCAGTGGAATTGGCTTTTCTGTGTAGTGATTTTGAAGTGATGGAACAGTTGATTGAGATAGTAACGACCAATACCCGTTCTTTACCAGAACAAATGAATGTTTACCGAATTAGAATACAAGCATATAGCACCCAAAATCAACTAGCAGAAGCAACTGCCACTGCCCAACGATTTTTGCAGCAATTAGGTGTTACTTTTCCCGAAAAACCCACACAGGATTATATTAAAGAGGCAGTTTCCGAAATTTACCTATTAGTTGGTGATAGAGAAATAGAAGATTTGGTCGATTTGCCAATGATGAAAGATAGAGAAAAAATTGCTATTGTGGAAATTGCCAATAGCATGATCGCATCTACCTACATTTCTGGATCTCCGTTATGTTCATTATTGGCTTCTTTGTCAGTCAAACTATCTATTCAATATGGAAATACTGAGGCTTCCGCCTATGCTTATTCTTTCTATGGTATTGTTGCTTGTCATCTCTTGCAAGATGTCGATGTTGGCGTAAAGTTTGGTCAACTAGCACTGCAGGTAGTCTCAAGACTAGATTTAAAACGGTTAAGGCCATTAGTAATAAATTCTGTGATGTTCTTTATCCTACATCGTAAGTCTCACATCAAAGAAACGGTCTTTCCCTTGCAAGAAGGTTATGGAATAGGTTTAGAAGTAGGAATGTTGGAATATGCTGGCTACGATGCTCATGGCTCTTGTTTACAATCTTTTTGGTCTGGTCAACCTTTAGCTGTCTTGGAAAAGTTAGCTCATACTTATTTTGATGGGTTAGTAAAATTGAATCAATTGGTAGCAGCTAATTGGTGTCGCAGTTGTTGGCAGTCAACATTAAATTTACTTGGAATTGCTAAATATCCAACTATTTTATCTGGAAATACGGAGAAAGAAGCCGAATTTATCTCGCAAATGGTGTCTGCTAATGACTCTATGGGGTTAGGATTATCTTACTTATATAAGATGATGCTGTGTTATCTGTTTGAGGAAATTGAATCTATTCAAAACTATTTAGAAGAAATTAAGGGGTATGTGCTTACTGTTCCAGGACTTGTAACTCAACCAGTGTTTTATTTTTATGATTCTTTGATTGCTTTAGCAAGTTTGAGGAAAGCCAAAAATGAGATGTCAGAGGTGATGGAACGAGTGACAGAAAATCAAAGGGAACTGCAACAGAAATGGGCAAAGTATGCTCCAATGAATTACCAACATAAAGTTGATTTAGTAGAGGCCGAAAAATTCCGAATCTTAGGAAAAAAAGCAGAAGCAATTGAGCTATATGACAAGGCGATATCAGGAGCTAAGACTAACGAATATATTCAAGAAGAAGCTCTGGCAAATGAACTAGCAGCCAAATTTTATCTTGACTGGGAGCAGGAAAAAATTGCTTCCATGTACATGATGGAAGCACATTACTGCTATAGTCAATGGGGAGCAATAGCAAAAGTCAAGCACTTGGAAAAAAAACATCCTCAATTGTGTCAAAAATCCCAGAATAAAACTTCTCAGATAACATGGTTTCAGGGTACAAGCAGTTCTAATGATAGTGAATTTTTAGATTTAGCTACAGTGATTAAATCTACGACTGCCATTTCTAGTGAGATTGTTTTGGAAAAATTGCTGGCAACTTTAATGGATCTTCTCATTGAAAATGCAGGAGCGCAACGTGGAATATTAATTTTGCCTCATGGGGAAGCTTTATTTATTGAAGCAACGAAGGAAGAAGACTCACAGACAGTTTCGCGATTGCAGTCTATTCCCCTGTCTGAATTTCAAATGGTGGCATCAAAAATTGTGTATTATGTTGCTCGTACTCGTAAGACCATTGTTTTGAACAATGCTAGTTGTCAAGGGAATTTTACTGACGATCCCTACATTCAACAATATCAATGTCAGTCCATCGCCTGCACTCCTTTAATTAATCAAGGTAAACTCAAAGGTATTATTTATCTAGAAAATAACCTGACTATTGGAGCTTTTACTAAAGAGCGCATGGCACTGTTACGAACTATTGCTACTCAAGCAGCAATTTCATTAGAAAATGCCCAACTGTATAACAATATAACTAAATTAAACCAGGCTTATGAGCGTTTTGTTCCGGCTCAGTTTCTCAGCTTTTTAAACAAAAACAGTATTGTGGATGTGAAACTCGGCGATCAAGTGGAACGAGAAATGACGGTATTGTTCTCTGATATTCGGGATTTTACTACCATCTCCGAAAAAATGACTCCAACAGAAAACTTTGCTTTTATTAATGAGTATCTAGGTTATATGGAACCCCAAATTCAAGCTCATGGTGGGTTTATTGATAAATATATTGGTGATGCAATTATGGCTTTGTTTCCCAATTCTGCCGATGATGCACTGCAAGGAGCGATCGCTATGTTGCACCAATTGAAAAAATATAATTTACAAAGGCAACAAAAGAATCTTGAACCTCTGCGTATTGGTGTTGGTTTACATACAGGAGTATTAATGTTAGGTACTGTAGGGGGGTTTGGCCGTATGGATGGAACGGCGATCGGAGATGCGGTGAATCTGTCCTCAAGAGTGGAAGGCTTAACCAAAACTTATGGTGTTTCCCTGTTAATTACTCATAAAACTTTGGCACGGTTAAATAATCCCTTAGAATACGATTTACGATTTATTGGTCAAGTAAAAGCAAAAGGAAAAGCTAAAGCGGTTGGTTTATTTGAAGTCTTTTCTGCAGATCCGACAGAATTACGGGATGTGAAAATCAGGACGAAAGATAAGTTTGAAAGGGCAGTATTGTTATGTCATCAAGAGTTATTTGAACAAGCAGCGGGTTTGTTTCAAGAATGCTTAGAAGAGCATCAAGGCGATCGGGTTTCCCAGATTTATCTGGAACGTTGTATCAAATATTAACAAAAGTGTGGTTTATTATACCAATAATGCCTTGAAATTTCTCCCAGCCTTAATATTTTCAACAGATTATTTCAGAATTGACTTGACTACATTAGAATAAATAGAATGCCTAAGTTTTTCCTCCCTTATTTTTATGGTTAATCTTGCTGGATACCAGGACTTTATTGAAATTCATAAGAGTGCCAACTCCGTAGTTTATCGTGCCCAACGAGTTGATAATAACGAACCTGTCATCCTCAAATTTCTCAACCGAGACTATCCCACCACCGAACAAATTAGACGTTACAAACAGGAATATCATCTCACTTGTCAGTTAAAATATCCAGGTATTATCAAAGCTTATAGTTTGGTTGAATGGCAAAGGAGTTATGTAATTGTCTTAGAAGACTTTGGCGGAATTTCCCTTAAAAAATGGTTAAATGAACGAGAAAAGCTGAGTCTAGAAGAATTTTTATTTTTAGCGATCGCCACGGTTGAAAGTTTAGAAGAAATTCACGATCAACAGATTATTCACAAAGATATCAACCCTGCTAATATCGTTTTTAACCCCGAAACAAAAGAACTAAAAATTATTGATTTTGGTATTTCTACCCAACTGAGTCGAGAAAATCCTACTCTCAAAAATCCCAACGTTTTAGAAGGTACTCTGGGTTATATTTCCCCAGAACAAACTGGTAGAATGAACCGCACTTTAGATTATCGGACTGATTTTTATTCCTTGGGAGTTACTTTTTACGAACTGTTAACCAAACAACTTCCTTTTAGTGCGGAAGATGCCTTGGAATTAGTTCATTGTCATTTGGCCAAAGAGCCAATTTTACCCTCAGAAATCGACCATTCGATTCCCTGGGTAATCTCAGAGATAGTGATGAAATTAATGGCAAAAAATGCGGAAGACCGCTATCAAAGTTCCTGGGGATTAAAAGCAGATTTAGAAAGTTGCAGGCAAAAATTAGAATCGGTAGGAAATATTGAAGTTTTCTCTTTAGCAAGTCAAGATATTTCAGAGCGCTTCTCTATTCCGCAAAAACTCTATGGAAGAGAAGCAGAAATTGCCACTTTACTGCAAGGGTTTGAGCGAGTAGCAGAGACGGGGAAAGTTGAACTGATGATGGTAGCAGGTTATTCGGGAATCGGGAAATCGTCTCTCGTACAAGAACTTTACAAACCCATTACCGCTCGTCGGGGTTATTTTATTTCTGGGAAATTCGACCAATTTCAACGGAATATTCCTTATTCAGCAATTGTGTCGGCTTTTGGAGGATTGATTCGGCAACTCTTGGGGGAAACAGAAGCTCAATTGCAAGTCTGGCGAGAAAAATTATTGAAAGCTTTGGGAAATAACGGACAAGTTATTATTGATGTCATTCCCGAAGTGGAACTGATTATTGGCAAACAACCTCCTGTTCCTGTATTAGGAGGTAATGAAGCGCAAAATCGTTTTAACCTTGTTTTCGGTAATTTTATCGACGTTTTCTGCCACAAGGAGCATCCTTTAACCCTATTCCTCGACGACTTGCAATGGGCAGATTTGGCAACCTTGCAACTGATGGAGCGGATATTGATCGAAGGGCAAACAGAATATCTTTTGCTGTTGGGAGCTTATCGGGATAATGAAGTTTCCAGTGGTCATCCTTTGGCAATATCCCTGGGAAAGATTCGGCAAAATAGGGGAGAGGCGATCGCGCAGATCACCTTAAATCCCTTACCCCTCAACCAAATTGCTGCTTTAATCGGCGATACCCTCCAGCAAATCACCCAAGTCCATGATTTAGCCCGCTTAGTCTGGAAAAAAACAGGAGGAAATCCTTTTTTTGTCAATGAATTTTTACAAGCATTGTATAACGAAGACTTGCTGCAATTCGAGCAGCAATCTAGAAGCTGGCAATGGAATATGGCAGCAATCGAAGCGAGGGGTTTTACTGATAACGTCGTAGAGCTGATGGTGGAGAAATTGCAAAAATTGCCCCCATACAGGCAAGAAATTTTATCCTTAGCCGCTTGTTGGGGGGCAGAATTTGACCTAAAACTCCTAAGCTGGGTTGGGGACAGAACAGCCCAAGAAACTTTTGATTTTCTAAAAATAGCAATTGAGCGTGGCTTGATTATTCCCCTATCTGAACTGGATGAAAACCTGCTAATTCAAGACTATAAATTTGGACATGACCGCATTCAGCAAGCGGCCTATCAACTGATTCCTGAAAATCAAAGAGCTAGCCAACACCTAAAAAGGGGAAAAAGCCAAGGCGATTGAATTCTATAACTTGGCGATTGCTGGAGCCAAAGAAAATGAATACATCCAAGAAGAAGCCCTTGCTAACGAACTCGCTGCCAAATTTTATCTCGACTGGGGTCAGGAAAAAGTAGCCCGAGTTTACATGATGGATGCTCGTTACTGTTATTCTATCTGGGGGGCAACCACCAAAGTCAAGCACCTGGAAGCAAACTATCCTCAATTATGTCAATCCCCAACCACAACAGGTTCTGGTTCCACAATCTTTAATACCCGCGCCACCAGCGATTCTACTGCCAGTGCAGTTTTAGATTTAGCCACGGTAATCAAATCCACCAATGCTATTTCCAGCGAGATTGTTTTGGAGAATTTGCTGGCAACTTTAATGGATATTCTGGTAGAAAATGCCGGAGCGCAACGAGGAATTCTGATTTTACCTAGGGGTGAAAGTTTATTCATCGAAGCCATCAAGGAACCAGAATTAGAGAAAGTTTCAGTTTTGCCGTCTCTGCTTCTAGATAACTTTGAAAAGCTCTCGGAAAAGATCGTCCGTTATGTCGCCCGCACACGCGAAACCGTGGTTCTCAATAACGCTTCAACTGAAGGTGACTTTACCGACGATATCTACATTCAACAGCACCAATGTCAGTCTATCGCCTGCACTCCTTTAATCACTCAAGGTAAACTCCAAGGCATTATCTATCTGGAAAACAATCTGAGCGCGGGAGCTTTTACCCAAGAGCGCATGGCACTGTTGCGCACCCTCGCAGCCCAAGGAGCGATTTCTTTAGAAAATGCTCGACTATACGATGCTTGCAAGCGTTTTGTACCGGAACAGTTTCTCAGTTTCTTGGAGAAAAAGAGCATTGTTGATGTGGAATTAGGAGAGCAAGTGGAACGGGAAATGACGGTGCTGTTTTCCGACATCCGAGATTTTACTACTATCTCGGAACAGATGACACCAGGGGAAAACTTCGCTTTTATTAATGAGTATCTCGGTTACATGGAACCTCAAATTCAAAAACATGGCGGTTTTATCGACAAATATATCGGTGATGCCATTATGGCCTTGTTTCCTGATTCTGCTGATGATGCACTTAAGGGAGCGATCGCCATGTTGCAAGAATTGAAAACGTACAATTCAGATCGACAGCAAAGGAATCTAAAACCCATTCGTATTGGTATTGGTTTGCATACGGGCAGGTTGATTTTAGGTACAGTGGGCGGTTTTAGGCGTATGGATGGAACTGTTATCGGGGATGCAGTGAATCTCTCCTCGCGAGTGGAAGGGTTAACAAAAACTTATGGAGTTTCACTTTTAATTACTGATAAAACTTGGCAAAATTTAAACAATTCTTTGGCATACGACCTCAGATTTGTTGACAAGGTTAGAGCTAAAGGAAAAGCCAAAGCGGTTAGTTTATTTGAAATTTTTTCTGCCGATCCACCAGAATTACGAGATGTCAAAATCGCCACTAAAGAGAAGTTTGAAAGGGCTGTTTTGTTATATCACCAGGGGTTGTTTATAGAAGCGGCAGCTCTATTTCAAGAATGCTTAGAATCTGCTGAGGGCGATCGGGCAACCCACAAGTATTTAGAACGTTGTCATCTTCACATTGGTTAAGGATTAGCAGTTATCATCCTATTTATATACTGCTTTATTACCTTCGGCAAGCTGTAGAGATTATCTGACTTTTCTATCAAACAGCGTCGTAATAGAGATTGCGTGACATTTGGCAAATCTGAAGGTGGTATGGTTCCATTTTCAAGCAATTTTGCTAGGTTGATGGGTTTGCTTTCTTTAGCTAATAAACACATAACTTGTTTTTCCGTTTCCGATAACCGCTCCCACTGTTGCTGTAAAGTATATTTCAAGTCTTCAGGTAACAATACGGTATCATGTACCAATAAATCCTTTACCCATTCTCCCAACTCTTGAATTTGAGTAGCAACGCTTTTTAACCAGAACGGATTACCTTGATAGCAATCAATCAGTGCCGAGTCATTATCAATTTCTGTTAAACCGTAATCTCTGAGGATTTCCCCTACAGCGACAATATCTAATCCGGTGAGTTGTAAGGTGCGAATCAGACCATTTTGACTTTGTACTGGGGGAATTTCTATGGAGGGTTCCCAACCTATTAACAGAAAGCAACTTTTATGGGATAAATTTTGGATTTGTTTAAAAAAGGATTGATAGTCTTCGTGTTCGGTTTTGTATTTTCCTGCTAGTTCACCACAAAGAAAAAGGTTTTGAATATCATCTAAGACGACTAAACAGCGATGGTTTTGTAAATATTGAATCAGCGATAGTGCTTTGGAGGTAACTTGGGGTGAATTATCTGTTTCTGATTGTGAGAAAAATTCTAACAAGCGCTTTTGTAATTCTGAAAAGGTAGTGGGTGACGCTAGACTGCACCATAAGACGTACTCAAACTCATCTTTGATTTGCTTGACAAGTTGTGCGACTAAGGCAGTTTTGCCAATTCCACTAATACCCGTAATTGCAATGAGGCGGTATTGTTGTTGTATAACCCAGTGGTTCAAGGTTTCTAGTTCGAGAGTACGATTGTAAAAAGCACCTAAGTCTGGCATCTCGCTTAAATCTTGCTGGAATCTCTCTTTATTTGGTGGGTGTCGGTTGGGTATATCTGGTGGGTGTCTTGCTTCTCCACAAAAATTAAGGGTGCTAACTTGAACATGATCTTGTACAACATTGGAAAACAGGGAAATTTGAAACCTCTCCATTGCCGAGCGCAAATTGCATTTATTAACTTCCTCCCCTAACTCCTGTGAAAGTATCTGCCATAATTCTGACCCCGCATTTCTGGCACTACTTTCAGAACAATCAAAATTTTTAGCAATTTGTTGATATGTTTCCCTATTGAGAGTACCTCGCACTACCGCTTCCTGTAGATCGTCAAGATGATGACCCGTATTCGCAAAAACTATGCCATCGGCCAGATTTAAAATTTCCTGAAGATTCATAGTTTTAAGGAGATAGAATAATTTTGTGTATTATAGCACAGTTTTATACATTTTAGTACATTGTTAGAGATTATTATCTGATTTAGGTTTCAAGAGGGTGAAATTTTATAAAATAGTCAAGACAAATTCGTATATCTATAGACTAGGCAGACCAAACTTTATTGAGCAATAATAGTTTCAGAAGTTATTTTTTGAGAAAACACTATGAACCGCGATCAAAAGTCTCCAATTTCAACTGTTGGCGATTCTGCTTGGTGGAAACGTGATTCATTCAACCGAGATGATGTGAATGCTGCAACTCAGCAACAGTGTCAATCTTCTTGTTCATCAGGTAATGGAGGATGTGCTCCAAGCAAATCTTCTCTTCCGAGTCGTCGTAGGGTGATTCGTTAGGTTGAGGAAAATAATGCCTTTGTTGCATGAAAGTATATAGCTGCCACACTTACTCCGCATATGTACAACAATAACGCGCGGAAACTTCTGTAACTATTGTCCAATAGATAAACAGAACATTAATCTTTGAAATAAAAAGCTGAAACTTTTACCTGTAAAAGTTTTAAGATTTAATCGGTAAGCAATAACTATTGGACAATAGATAAATAGGGTTTGCGCTCAAAAATCTTTTAGTAGGAGCAGGAGACAGGAGACAACCCACCCCTAACCCCTCCCAGGAGGGGAAGACAGGAGACAGGAGAAATGGGAATTAAGAGGAGGTAGAAGTAAGAATTGTAAGAATGATTTTTCTGCCCAACTCTTACCATTAATACGCTCCTTTTTGAGCATCAAGAGCTGAAAACCAGGAATTTTTTTCAACCTAAAACAGCTAAAACCTTTATCTATCAATGCTTTTATATTTAATCAGCAAGCCCTAAATAGAACATCAATAATCGCGAAACAGAGCGATCAAGCTGCCGAATGGATGTTAAGAACCCTACTTTCATGCAACAAAGCCGAAAATAATCGCAAAATTGTGATCAGGAAGGATATGAAAGTTGACCCAACATGGATTCCACGCTTAACTCCAGCGCCAGACCCCAAAAAGACTCTAGCTGATAAGAGTTTAGTTATACGTTGGTATAACTTTCCTCCTTACCATGATGAGCCTAAAATATGGCATCTTTCTGCTACTCTCAAAACGGCAGAAATAGAAATGGAAATTAGTTCAGAAGATGGCGATACAGGTGAAGTTGCTGGTGGTTCATCACTCGATCTTGATAGAGCTTTGACTAAGTTGGCAGGTGAGTCAGTTGAACGATATGCTACAACCCGGAACTTAACTACTGAATTTGATGAGTTAAACTCTTGGAATAATTTAACTGCTTCTGGACTAAAAGCGCTAGATCCAGTAGAACTTCCAATAGGTGATGAATCTGAGCGAAAATATCGGCGTGATGAAAAAGTAGCATGGCTGCAAGGAATTGACTTAAAGTCATGGCAAACCACTTATCTTCCTGCACAATTAATATTTGTACCTCATGTATTTATTGAAAATGAGGCAGTTTGGAGAGCGCCGATATCTACAGGAGCTGCTGCATATTCTTCACTAGAAGGAGCTTTATATGCTGGACTCTGTGAAGTTATTGAACGAGATGCTTTTCAAGTTGCTTGGCTGCGACAATTAAAGTTAACTCATCTTAAAGTTCCTACAGGTGATACACAAGCTCACCAAATGCTGATGAAATTGCTGGCTCTTAGCAAACGCTACCACTTGCGATGTGAGCTATATCAAATTCCTTGCTCATTACCACTAACTGTATGTATGGTTATTATTTGGGATGATACGGGAATCGGGCCTCCTTGTGCTGTCGCTGCCAAGTGTTCACCTTCTTTAGTCATGGCTTGTCTTGGAGCCGTAGAAGAAGCATATCAAATGCGCTCCTGGTTACGTCGGTTACTTGACACATCTGGAGCATCTTTGGAATCCAAACCCCTTAATACTCTTAGAGATCGTGCTAGATATTGGCTGAGAACTGAAGCAGCACAAGTTCTTGCTGATTGGGTTAGACAGGCAAACCCTGTTTTATCATGGGATGGAGCAGAAAAATTACTTACACTCTCAGAACTAACCGATGCTATAACTCAGGATGGAGGAAGTCCCTATGCGGTTGACTTAACCCCTAGATTGCCAAACAGCATAAGACAACTAGGTTGGTACAGCATCAAGATAGTAGTTCCGCAATACCAACCCCTAAATCTTACAGAAGAAATGGAGGACTTCGCATTGGAGAGACTGGAGAATGCTGAAACTCGCTTAGGTGTTGAAGCCTTGATTCCGGTGGGGCAACTTCACCAATACCCTCACCCGTTCTTGTAATAGAATCGTATAGAAGATATGAACCTTGAAAAAAAATTATATTCTGAGAATGTATCTCAAGACGATCGACTAGGAGAAAGTATTACTGTTGCGCGTATATTTGAGGAAGCAACCCAGATTGAAAGCGTATCAGGGTTGGCTGAAGATAGCACTCCAGTTCCAGAAGCTTGGACAGCAATCAATCGAAAGATTTATCATCGCCTGCCAAAAGTAGCACTTAACAACAGCAAAACCATTAAGTCTTCACAAAAGAGCTTGGGCGAGATTTTACCAGAGCGTTATTCTTGTCGCAGATTCAGTTTGAAGCCAATCTGTCTTGAGGACCTAGCATCAATTCTGGACTCCGTAGCACGAACAGGTGGTGACACCTTACAACAGCGTGTATATCCCTCTGCTGGTATGAGATGGCCTATTGAGTGGTACATAGCTGCAATTAATGTATCTGGCTTGGAAAGTGGTGTTTATCATTATAATTCTTTCAATCACTCACTTGATGTTTTAGCTCTTGAAAATCCCTGGAACTCACTTCAAGATGCTTTTCAGATGCAAGACATTACTTGTCCATCAGCTATAATTATTCTTACCTCTATTTTTCCTCGAACTTGGATAAAATATGGCGCTCGTGGTAGTCGATTCGCTCACATGGAAGCTGGTGCAGCAGCAATGTGTTTCGATCTGGCGGCAACGGAAATAGAACTAGGAGTTGTTTGGATAGGTGGATTTATAGATCGTATTGTTGCCGATGCTCTTGACTTAAACTGGGATATGGAACTCGAAATGCCTACTCTCTGTTTGGCAGTTGGTTATCCTTCTTAGATCAAATCCGGTTGAATACTTATTGTATAGTTGAGAGAGATGGGGACATAGGGAATGGGGAGATTTAAGGCTGGAAGTGTGGATAGAATTATAAACACAGGACTTATATCATGTCCGGATAAGAGCGTGATCAAAAAACTTTCTTCTTCTTCTTTCTACCCTCCTGTCTCCTGTCTTCCCCTCCTGGGAGGGGTCAGGGGTGGGTTGTCTCCTGACTCCTTCGTCGTTTATTTATAACTGTTCAACCGGACATGATATTACGCAGAACCGCCATATTTAGTAGGGGCGAATGGCCATTGGCTAACGCAAAGCTGCCGAATGGTGCCCCTACAGGGTTTTTGTTATCATTTTCTTTATGGGTTTAATACCCCACCGTCTATACGGTGTTCAAAATTACTTGGGGTTAGAATCCCCATGTAATTTTCCCTCCTGTCTCCTGTCTCCTGTCTCCTGTCTCCTTCTTCAAGACGATGTGATTTATGCATCTGAAAAACACTGTAAACCCGCCACAGATAAAGATAACTACATCTTGAGTTATGGAATATCTAAAACAACAGAATATCAATAATTAACCTTCCTTCTTCCACCTTCTTCCTTCCACCTTCTTCCTTCTTCCTTCTTCCTTCTTCCTTCTGTTATAGTACCTTCTAGTAACAACAAACGCGAGGGTTGAAGACAAACCTGCCAAGGAAAAGAACGATTTTTAATTTGATGCCATTTTTCCTTAAATACTTCTGCTTGTAGATGGTAGTCAAAAGCATTTGTTGCAGGTTGATATAACTTTAAGTACAAAGTTACTCGATGTTGAGTTTCACTAATAGCTGCTAACCAACAAGGAAAAGTATTCGGTTTGTTTGACTCTTCAGTAAAAGTAATCTGGTGAGCGCGAATGCCAACGTGAGAAAAAGATTCTGGAATAGGTTCAATTATATCAATACTGCATCCCCACTCAATAGCTTCTATTTTTCGCTTGTCAATTATTACTGCTTGAGAAAAGTTCTTACAACCAGTTAACTGAGCAACTCTTACACTGGTAGAATATTCAAAAATGTCATGTTTGAGACCGTGAGCAAGAGTAATTCCGTCATCGACTACTAACAAATTTTGGCAAATTCGGTAAGCTTCTTCTAGGTTGTGAGTTACTAATAAAGTTACCCCTTGATAATTTTCTAGGGTGGCAATAACCAATGTTTCAATCTGATGGCGCAGGTGGGTATCTAATGCAGAAAAAGCTTCATCTAACAATAAAGCATCGGGTTGACTTGCTAATGCTCGTGCTAAAGCTACCCGTTGTTGCTGACCTCCCGAAAGTTCTTCTGGATATCGTTTGCCATATCCTGGTAACTGTACTGCCAATAGATAAGCTTCTACTTGTTGTTTAATTTCTGTAGACGACAAACCTTTGGGCAAACCGAAAGCAATGTTTTTAGCTACAGTCATGTGAGGGAAAAGAGCATAATTTTGAAATAGATAACCAATACGGCGATCGCGACTAGGCAAATTAATTTTCTGTTGCGAATCAAATAATACTCGCCCATTTAAAACAATTCGTCCTCTTGTGGGAGTTTCCAAACCAGCAACGCAACGTAAAATCATACTTTTACCAGCACCAGACCCTCCTAATAACCCCAATGGTTTGTTATTAGCATTGAAACAAACATCCAAGAGAAACCCAGGCAATTTTTTCTGGATATCTACTAATAGACTTTGTGAGTTTGTGCGGGAGTTTAGTCTCAAGGGTTGTGTTTTGACTACGGGTACAGAACGCACGTCTATAATTTGCTTTTCTGTTTTTTTTGCCCTGCGTTTTTTGATTTTAGATTCTGACCAATAGTTGACACCAGTTATTACTCCTAAAGATATAGCTAAAATTACTAACACCCAGGCAAACGCTTCATTCATATTCCCGCTTTCGGAAGCAAAGAAAATGGCAATGGGAATAGTTTCTGTTTTCCCAGGAATGCTACCTGCCAACATTAAAGTAGCGCCAAACTCACCAAGCGACCGGGCAAAAGCTAATAATGTCCCGGCAATAATTCCTGGTTTTGCCAAGGGTAACAAAATGCGCCAAAATACAGTCCATTCCGAAGCGCCTAAAGTTCTAGCACAAGCAAGGAGACTGGTATCAATTTGAGTAAAAGCTGCTAGTGATGTTCTGTACATCAGGGGGAATGAGACCACAGTAGCTGCAATTACAGTGGCAGGCCAAGTGAAAATCAATGTTATCCCCATTGATGAGAGTAGCTGACCAAGGGGGCCGTTTCTACCAAATAATAATAGTAATAAAAAACCTGTTACAGTTGGGGGTAATACGAGAGGGGAGGTTAAGATGGCGTCAATTATACCTTTGCTTTTACCACGATATCCGAGCATCCAACGTGCTGCTGCTATACCGAGGAAAAAGGTGATTACTGTAGTAACTGCTGCAGTTTTAAGAGAAATCCAAGCAGGAGATAGGTCAAAGTTCATTGTTAATGCTGAAGAAGGTTGTAGGTTTTAGGTTGTAGGTTTTAGGTTAATTATTTAGTGGTAGATAAAATAATGGTTGGGAACTAGGAAAGACAATCTGAAGTTGAGGTTATTCTGTTTCAGAACTTTAATAGACCTCTCCAAAAATAGTAATTTTATCAGGGTAATATACAGGTTTCAGAATCTGGCGTTGCTGAATTGAAGTATGAATGCGCGATTGTCTGATTCTCGCCTTCGCCCCCGCGCATCCCCCGCGCATTGGGGGACTTTTAGAATTTTATTCCCCCCAAAATTGGGGGGCTAGGGGGGTTTGCATCATACCCAGAATCAGCAACACCCAGAATCTTTTCTAGAGATGTCTAAGTGGCTATCCATAATTACTTTATATTTTTATATTTTCTATCTTTTTTCCTGTCATAAACTGTTTTGTTGACTACAAGATAGAGAAATATTTGATTTCTTTAGGGAAAAAAATAGGAACTTTCCTTCCAAGGTTCCTAAATAAAAATTTATTTATTACCAACGCTCAAAATTATGATATAATTACAGGACTTACAGATTGACAATAGATATAAACCCCATATATAGTGCCTTTGCGTAAGTTCTGACCAATACCGAAAAATTCTGGGTATGCGCCTCCCCTTTTAAGGGGATAACAAAAGAGAATATTTCAGATTTCAATTCACTTTGCTTTCCTAGGTCATGCTACGCAAACAGTTACTGGAATAGCTGCTGCTACTACTACCTTGATTATCCTTTATCGAGCGATCGCTAGATTAACCTCTTCTAAATTTCCTCCACTTCAACCCTTTAGCGATCGCGAGATTAAGAGCTCTGGGGAAGGTTCTTTGAATGTACCACAAAAGGTTAGTTTTTCCAGAACATCGGGAGGAGGTTTAAGGCATTATTATATTAATGGAGAACCATACGATCCAGAATCCCAGGACTATGTTCTGGAGCTTAATACTGCGGAACAATGGGTGTTATCAAATCCATCTGAATCTCCTCAAAGCAACTCCCCCAATTACGGCGAGGAGTTGTCTTTTTCTTTTTAGGGGTGTAGCGCTTAATTCAGTTATCAGTTATCAGTTATCAGTTATCAGTGAGACCTAGACCTTATTTTTTGGTCAATACTTGGGCAATACTTAATGTTAATTATTCTTATGTTTGCTTCCCCTCCTGGGAAACCCTATTTATACTATGCAAATCATCTCAATTACTTTTTTCGTCGATCAATCACGGCAGCTATGATTTTCTCCTAAATTCTGTCTCCTGACTCCTGACTCCTGACTCCTTCTTCTATTTTAACCCAATTATAAATTGTTGTTTAGTGTAATAAAACCATATTTTTCAAACACAGCTTTTGCCTCTGGAGTAAACATAAATTCCTCTAGTTGCTCAACAGCTTCAATATTTTTATTATCTTTAATTACTGCAATAGGATAAACTACTGGTGTATGAGAATCATCAGGTGCATTAGCAACAATTTTTACTGCATTTGAAGCGTTAGTATCTGTACGATAAACAATGCCAGCATCAACATTTCCTGTTGCTACATAATTAAGCACTTGGCGCACATTTTTAGCAAAAACTATTTTGGGTTCAATAGTCTCATAAATACCTAAAGAAGTTAGAACTTCTTGGGCATATTTTCCGGCGGGCGAACTTTCTGGTTCACCAATGGATATGTTTTTAATAGTGTCTTTTGTTAAGTCTTGAAATGTGTTAACTGCAGCGGTATTTTCTGTAGGAACTATTAACACCATTTGATTTTTCAGGAGGTCGCGACGACTTTCATCTATTATTAGACCCTTTTCTTGCAAAATATTGATATGGGAAGGAGATGCGGAGATAAATAAATCTACTGGCGCTCCTTGTTCAATTTGTTGTCGTAGAGAACCGGAGGAAGATAAGTTTAAAGTTAAAGAAGTATTGGTATTTTTTTGTTCATAAATAGGTTTGATATCTTCCATTGCATCTTTGAGGCTAGTTGCTGCTGAAACTGTTAAATTTATTGTTGAGGCGTTAAGATCAGAAGGTGAATTATTCGTAGTTTGGCTACAACTAATTGTTAATAAACAGGAAAGTATAGCCATACAAATTAAGACCAGAATTCGATTTTTTTTCATATCTATATACTCCAATTTTTAATTGTTTCTAAAATTATTAATATCGTATAATTGTATTTTTTTGTTTTTGTATTGTCTTAATTGCGATGACGATTAAAACGACTATTCTTACGGAGCTTTTCTACAATATGAGGAGGAGCTTTAACAGGGTTCCCCATATCAAAAGGAGGTTTTGGATCATATTCTATAGCTAATTGGATTCGTTGAGCTTCTTCTTTCCCGAAAATCTTAACAACTAAATCTAGTGCCAAATCAATACCCGAGGAGACTCCAGCACCAGTTACTATTTTTCCATCCTAAACTACCCGTTCTGATACAGGATGTGAACCCAAATACTTCAGTTCTTCCATTGCTAACCAATGAGTAGTAGCAGATTTTCCTTTGATAACTCCCGCTTTAGCTAGGAGAAGAACACCCGTACATACTGCTCCATAAAACTGATACAAAGCGTCACATAACGTAACAACTTGATGTTTACTTCCTGCTGTACGGACGTTGCATGCAACGTCTTGTAATTTGTAAATATGCCAGCGCATATTGCTATAATAGGTAGGAAGAAAATAATTTTTATTCCCGACTCCTGGCTCCCTACTGCATATAAATTACCCCCCTACAGTCTTAAATAAAAACTACAGGAGGGCGAAAGATAAAATAATTTACCAGTAGTATTACACCAAATAAGCTTCTTGGTGAGTTTTGATAACGCAATCAGACATTGGTTTGGCAACACACAATAATGCCCAACCTTTTTCTACCTGCTCGTCATCTAAGAAGTTTTGATCCTCTTGATCGACTTTTCCTTCTACTATCCTGGCAGCACAACTAGAGCAAGACCCGGCGCGACAAGAAGAAGGGAAATCTAGGTCAGGTTCAAGTTCTTCTACTGCATCAAGTATATATGTATCCTCATCAACTTCGATAGTAACATCGATTTCTGGGGGTTGTTTTTTCTTGCCTTTGATTAGCTGTACTTTATAAGTAGCCATTGATTAAGATCCTCCTTTTTTTTAGTTGTTCTTTCGTCTCAAAAGACTTTGTTAAAAAGCGTTGAGCAGTTCAGCAATCAGCGGTCAACTTTGTGCGTTTGCCTAGCATTCCGGAGGAAAGGGGATGAGCAACCCCTCCTTAAATTCAATGAAAAGCTAGAAGTCGGGGATTTAAATCCAAGCCTTTCCTAACCAAAAAATCAGGTCAATAGCCTCCCCTTGGCTGCGCCGCGAGCTAGCGCTCTACAAGGGGATGAAAAAAATCAAGTTCAATATTTCAGTCCCAATACTTTCCTAGGTCATGCTGCGCAAACAGGCAGAGGAGAGGTACTGATAACTGATAACTGATAACTGATAACTGATATAGGCTGATAGCTGATAGCTAGTTAACTACAAGGTACTCCTGTTGGGGTGCATCCTCCTGCTTGGAAAGACTTTCCACAACTACAAGTTTCTGTGGCGTTGGGATTAATAAACTTTAAACCGCTTTCAGTTAAACCCTCAATGTAGTCAACTACAACTCCTTCTAGTAAAGGCGCACTTTTTGGGTCAATAAAAATCTGCAAGTTGTCCTTGTGTAGCAGCAAATCATCTTCTTTAGGAGCATTGGCAATATTTAAGGCATACTCATAACCACTGCAACCACCATCCACAACAGATATGCGGATGCCTTGATTTGAGTCTTTCAGGAACTTGGTAAGTTGAGAAGCGGCTTTTTCTGTTAAACTTATAGTCATAATTTTGAAGAAAAATAATTTTAGACTTACCGATAATTACCCAGATAGGCGACATCCGCCTGTTGTCTGGCTTCAGCAATGGACTTAGGAAATTACTGGAACGGTGCGATCGCGCTTTACAGAACTGTCTGAGATTAAGCTAGTAGAAAAATTGCACCCTGATTTTTGAAATTTTAGTTTCAGTTTCAGTTTCAGCGCGAAAGCATATTGTATAAATATCACCTTTTCTCAGAATTTCCTATTTATAGGCTAAACCAAAGATTTAACTATAAACTGTTCGCAGTGATAACTTCTGTGGTTAATTTTTTACCTTTTCCTGTGAGTCAGCTTTTAACTGCTCTATAAAACTGATACAAAGTGTCACATAACATGACAATTTAATGTTTACTTCCTGCTTCTACTGAGGCCGTCGGCGGTTACTCATCCACAGGCATTCATGCACAGGCATTCACGGTCGAGCCGACCGCATTTCTTAAATTTATACTGGCGTTTAAATCTCTTTACTGAGAGAACCACAAACTGGACAGTCCGGGTCATGGTAAGGGCGCAGTTTAGAGAATTCCATGGCATCCAAATCCATTGTCAGCAGTTGTGACCACAAGGGTTTACTAAATCCTGTAATCTGTTTGATTGCTTCTGAAGCTGCTAGACAAGCTAGTGTTCCAGAAACTACACCCAAGACTCCAAACCCACGTCGGTCCCATTCTGGTTTTTCTGGGAATAGACAAGACAAACAAGGAGTTTTACCAGGAACTATGGTAGTTAAGTAAGCTTCCATGCTATTCATAGCAGCTTCCACCATTGGTTTGCGCCAACGTACACAGGCAGCATTAAGTAAATTCCGTTCGTCAAAGTTGTGAGCGCAGTCGAGAGCAATATCTGCTGACTGTACTAATGTGTCTGCATTTTCAGCAGTGACATATTCAGGTACAGCTTCGATTTCAACATCTGGATTAATGGCAGCTAGGGTTTCCTTGGCTTTGTCTACTCGCAGCTTACCCACCCAATCATCTGTCATCAAGATTTGACGATTCATGTCATCAAGTCGTAGTTCCCCACCTCGGACTAAAATTAGCTTCCCGACACCTGCTACTGCTAAATACAGTGCTACTGTGCCACCCAACCCACCAACTCCATTTACCACTGCTGTAGTTGACTTGAGTCGTTGTTGTGCTTCCTCACCAAAACCTGGAAGCATCATTTGGCGACTATAACGTTCTAATTCTTTGGGTGTGAGGTCGAACACTATAATTGCTCCTTACTCAGCAGTTATTTCTGTTAATTTAACTACATCCTTATGTTCTTGTTGAAAGACTGGAAATACCTTTTGTTCTTGAGCGCTAGATGTTAAGAAAGTTTGATAAGCTGACTCTAATGCTGTTTTATATTCTGTCAATTTTTCAGTTTCTGTCAGTCCTGTTTTTCCGTCAACTTCTGCAATTGCTCCAGAAAACATTTTTAATATATGGAGGCGATTTACGTTTACTGCTGTTTGGTCGTAGGGAATGTCAAAAAAGCTGAGGAAGTCTTCTGCATCTACGAGCTTTTGGAAATCTGTTAATGTCTTCATGATGATGAACCCTAAATTAATTGAGTAGTAGCTATTTCTATTTTTTAGTAAGCATTCAGCTATTAGCTGTCAGCTAGCCTCCTAGGTCGGAACTGCGGACTTCAGCAACAAGACTCTATCTTTAAGGACAGTGTTTAAATTAACAACTTACTTTAAGGGTAAGGGAGGCAATTTTTATAGTAAGACAGTTAATAAAGCTTTGAACCTAAACTAAAAGCAATAGCTGATAGCTGATGCCTGACGGCTGAATACTGACATTTTTTATTATAGGCACAAAATTTTTTTTTGCGTCTACTTTCAATTTTTTTTAACATTTTTGTGCAAAAAAAACTCTTATTTTGGGGAGAGAGGTTGTTAGATATTTACAAACTATAATATCTAACTTAACCCCTCTGAATTTTCAGAAAAAATTACTGCTTAGAGTTTACAAACTTCCTTATATTTTTTCACCAATTCAATCCCTGCTTGAGCCATTTTTTCTCCTTCATCTTCTAATTTTTCCAGAGAAGTAAACCCAAAACGTTGAGCATCCCGTAAAGTTCTAGAAACTACCAAAAGACGACCACAAAAGACAAGTGCCCAACCAAATCCTTCATGGTTTATACTAATAACTACTTGCATGATTTGATTGGTTTCTAATTCAATGCAAGTTGCTATTGCATTATAGAATAACTTAATCCGAGCTAAAGTCATCGGATTAACTTCTTCTTCTGTGGAAATTTGGCGTTTTTCTTGCTTACTAACAATATAAGGCTTGATAATTAATTCAGGAGACCAAGACTTATATACTCCATAAGAATCTTGAGCTTGAACTGCTCTAATTAATTCCTTAATAAAAGGAGCAGAATAAATGTCAGTTGTTGTTGTTGTTGTTTCTGTTTGAACAGTCATAGTTTTACACCTCTTCAAGTACAGCTTCTAAGTCAGATTCGGAAGTTTTTTGTAAAGCTTTTCTGAGCCAGGGGGGTGGGCTACCTTTTAATGTTTCTACTAATCTGTCCAGAAGATCGGTAATTTTGTCTTCTGGAGATTTTGATTTCATTGGGGTAACTTTTTTGTTGATTAAACGACCTGCTGCGGGACCACCAATTTCTAGTACATAAACTATTGTGCAGTCGAGCAAAGCTTCAACTTTGGCATGAAGTTTTTCTAGTTTATCTTGTTTGGGGGCATCTTGATTGAGATTACCACCAAAAACAAGTGGCTCTAGAGCTTCGTATCCTTTATCATCAACTTCATACAATGCCATTTGTTTGGCAGAGCCAAAGTGACCATTTATATGAATAAAATCACTGGTTGCAAATGCAACTTTCATCGTTGTTTTCCTCCTGGTTTTAATGTACCGAATAACTAATAGTTAAAACCCATTAGTTATTGATAACAAACTTGTTTTATACAGTTTAGTTCAGGCAAAAAAAATCAAAAAACTTCATTCTTTTCATTATTTTTTGCCTCCTAAATGTAACGCTTACTAGAGCGAAAAACTAGAAATTACAGACATAAGTAAATGATTAATATGAGGGAGGGTAGGTTTAAATTTTGGAGCGAATTTTGAGCCAGTCAAACTATTAATTAAACCAGTCTCCGAACTTCAAATATTCGTTTATTTATATCTGCCTAATGATGGGGTCGTAGATTTTAGTATAGTTAAGAAAAGTAGCTCTAAAACCTACCACCTACCACCTAAAACCTATCACCTTCATCGTGACAATAATGAATAATCATTGGTGTGAATTTTTGATTCCTCTTGCTCTAAGAAAATATTACCAATGTCAAATAATAAATTCATTGTACCACGATAACCAACATTACAACGTTGACCATTACCGAGGCGATCATGAATTGGCATACCCATGCGATATAGAGCAAGACCTAACTTCTCAGATATCAGTTTACCATGAGAATTGGTAATCAATAAATCTGAACCTGTGGCAACTTCTTCCAAGTCTCCCAAGTCACCAATAATTACATTTTCTGTAGGCAATTTTTCTAATAAAGGCGATCGCGTAGTTGTTACAGCAGCATGAATATCTGCCCCCATTTCCCGCAAAAACCAACTGGTTGCCCAAAGTAAATCTGGTTCCAGAGCAATAGAAATCTGCTTATGACCAAAATAGAAGTGAGTATCCAGCATCGCATCCTGTAACTGCCGACGTTGACGCTGATATTTCTGAGGCACTTCGCAACCCTTATCTAAATGAGGGTCTGTACGAGAAACAACTAACTGAGACAATTTTAATATGAAACTGTCTACAGCACCCAAACCAGTCAACCGAGGGAACACTTGATATTGAGTGCCAAATTTTTCCTGCAAAATATTAGCTGCATTCCGCAAACTTTCCCCAATAACAAGAGTAAAACTTGACTGACTCAGGTTACGAAGTTCTTCTATGGTAGTTCCACCAGAACTTGTCGCGCTATAATTATCATCAACTAAATGTCCGTCCAGAGACTGAGATAAGTCAGGTACAACTATCGGTGTTAAGCCAAAAGATTCCACAATATCTCGAACTTCCTGTACATCTCCAGGAGCAAGACAACTACCCGCTAAAATTGTTACGAAAGGCTTTTCAGTAGGAATGGCTTCACCATAATCATAAGCTACTATACGTTCGACAGTAGCAGCAAAACCATCCTGAGCAGAACCCTTATAATCTGGACTAGAAACATTTAATATTGGCAACTCATCTAACTCTGGATGCTCTTCCCTAAATTTCTTGAGAATACGCTCCACATCATCGCCCCTGGTTTCAGTTAAACCAGTGCTTAACAAACCAATAACTTCTGGTTTTGACTTCTCAATTTGGTTGAGAATAGCTGTCTCTATATTATCCTCTCCTCCCAAAATAGTTGTCACTTCAGTCATAGCAGTAGTAGACAAAGGAATAGCTTCGTGGAAGTGATTCACCAACAATACCTTGGCAAAAGCAGTACAACCTTGAGTCCCGTGGAACAGTGGCATCATGCCTTTAATTCCTAAGTAAGCTAAGGAAGCACCTAGAGGTTGACTCAATTTGAGAGGATTTGTGGATAAGGACTTTTTGGGAAAGCTAACTGTTGCAGGTGGAATATTCCCTAGACTTGGTAAAGTTTCTATTTCTGAGACATCATCTATCTGACATTCCCCTAACCAAGGCACAGGTTGTCGCACTTGTTCCCAAACTGGACTATGGAGTGCTTCATCTAATTCCTTTGCCATTTCGATAGTGCCGTGATAACCAGCATAAGGATGATGCCGTTCTTGGTTAATGTGCAAAAAGGGTATTCTAGCTTTGAGGGCAGTATATTGGTTACGACCTCCTGCGATCAGCATATCAGCTTTTGTGTCAGCAATGACTTTCAGCAGAATTTCAGCATTCCCCTTTTCTAGCAAAATACCATCTTTGCCCAGTAATTCTTTGATTTTTGCTTTGTCTTCTTCGGTACTTTTCTTCGTGCTAGTAGCGACCACATCCATACCTAAATCTTGAGCCGCCGAAATAATAGACCAACTTTTAACCCCACCCGTGTAGAGTACAACTCTTTTACCTTTCAAACGTTGGCGATAAGGTTCTAATATTTCTTGGAGAACTGCTGTTTCTTCGGCAATGAGTTTTTCTGTACGCTCTTGCAGGTCAGCATCTCCAATTTTGGCAGCAATATTTCTGAGGCAGTGATTAATATCGGCAACACCATAAAAAGATTCTTCAATGTAAGGAATGCCGTATCTCTCCTCCATTTTTCGTGCCATATTGATCATAGCTTTGGAGCAGATCATCACGTTGAGTTTGGCACGGTGGGCGTAACAAATTTCTTTGTAGGTAGCATCTCCGGTGATTTTTGACAATACCCGGATGCCAAGTTTTTCAAACAGGGGTAACATTGCCCACATTTCACCCGCAATATTATATTCGCCGATGAGATTAATATCGTAGGGTGTGGTAAATTCTGGCTCGGAAGTACCAACTACATGGTCTAATAATGCTTCAGCACTCACTCGGTTGCCTAGATTTTTACTACCAATGAAACCAGGGGAGTTGACGGGAATGACCGGAAGTTCTAATTTTTTGGTGGCGATTTTACAAACTGTTTCTAGGTCATCTCCAATTAAAGAAGTAACGCAGGTAGAGTAGACAAATACTGCTGGAGGTTGATAACGTTTTTTTAATTCAGCGATCGCCTTAAGTAATTTTTTCTCACCACCCATGATAATGTCATTTTCACTCATGTCGGTAGTGAAACCCATTTTGTAGAGATGAGCTTCAGAAGAAAGACTACCACGAGTTCCCCAGGAGTTACCGGAGCAACCAAGAGGCCCATGAACTAAGTGAGCTGCATCTGTAATGGGAACCAGGGCAATGCTAGCTCCGTCAAAAGCGCAACCCCCCTGAGCCGCTCCAGGAGTTGCTTGTTGTTGGCAACCTTTCTGTTTTTTATCTCCGTTATGGTTATGTTTGTGATGGTTGTGTTCGCAACCAGGCTCATTTAATAGTTCGGCAACTTTGCCTGGGGTCATCATAGCCATGTTATTAAGTCTCTATTATTAACTACTATGGGGCGGGTATGGAGTATCTAATCTTAAGGATGACAAATTTTTATTATTAGTTTTGTATAGAAGTTATCATTTTGTAGGTTGGGTTGAGGAAGGAAACCCAATAGAGCGAGAATGACAAATTTTTATTATTAGTCCGGTAGGGTATGTTAGCGTTTGCGTAGCATTCCGCAGAAAAGCGTAACGCACCGAAATATTTGTTGGGATGGCGGTGGGTTACATTTCATTAACGCACCCTACAAGATGGCTGCTTAAGAATAACAAATTTTTATTATTGATGATTTTTTATAGTGAGTATATAAAGATAATGTTCTTGACCTCTCCCTGGGCTTTAGCCACAGGGATTCTAAGCTGTTGCTACGTGGCAGGATAAATCCGTGCCACTCTGCTTTTTAGCTTTGGTTTCCCAGATGCGAAATCTGGTAGCGAGGGTCAAAACTCGCCTACAGACCTTGGCTAGATTTACAGCTTTGTTAACTGCATCTCTCATCTGACGGTTACGTTTTTCTGTGATGTGGGCTAATTGGTGATCCCAATAACCCTGGCGCTTAACCCAACCTACCAATCTTAGACTGACAAATTTTTGTTTTTATTTTGTTTATATAAAAATTAGAGCCGATCGCTCTTAAATTTCCATCACTCATTGCCCAATATTTGCACTCATAATTTTGGCAATTTGTTTGAGAATACTTAAAACATCATATAACTGATTCCTGCGAGGTAGTAGCAGATAAAAAACATTAGACAAATCATATTGGGGAACACCTGTCGTCAACACTTTGACAAACATAAACTCATCCCCGCTACCAATCATACCATAGACAGGACGTTCGGGATTGGGGTTTGCCATCATGTAAGTCATTAGTTGAGGTAAAGCTACTGAAAAACCAATAGTAGATTTAGATTCAACCAGGAGAACCCAAAGTTGTTGTGCAATAACTAAAGTATCAACTCTACCGCGTAAAATTTTATCCTTGTCTTCTACTTCTACTTCAATACTTGCTTCAGTAGTGACATAAAAAGGTTCATCATATAAACCTGCCAAAGTAAGTAAAGGTCCAATTAGTAATTGATTAACCACACCTTCTGAGAGATAATATCATGTCCGGTAGTATCGTTTGTGTATAGAATTAGGTTAAAATTGCAGGAAACCATTTCGTATTCTGCCTTCCGTCCTCTGCCTTTCTTCCACCAAAGTCTAATTATTCAACCGGACATGATATAACTTCGCTTTCTATGACGTAAAAATCGTCTTTGAATTTGGTCTAGCTTCTCCTTTTCTTCAGCAGTTAGTTCAGGTAAGTCTTGTTGCCATTCCTGAAAGAAGAGGTCATTATCTGTAGGAGATAACTTAAACCTTTGCTCAAGGTCAGCCAAAGTAGTAATAGTTTTGGAGATGGGGTAAGTTTGAATCATATAGCAATAGGGAATAGATAGTAGTTCCAACCTAACTTTTCCCTGAAGACCTGTCAAACCAGAATAGGGGCAAACTGCCATTTGCCCCTACAAAAACTATATGGTTAATATGAATTAACGAATCAAGTCAAAAGATGTATCGTTAACACCTAGCTCCATGCTACCACGGTCTAACTCATCGAGGATAGTATTAACGATCCAGTTGAGTAGATTGAATGCTCCTTTGTATCCTAAGATAGAATAACGGTGCTGGTGGTGGCGATCGAAGATAGGATAGCCAATGCGTACTAATGGAGTACCAGTATCACGTTGTAGGAACTTACCATAGGAGTTACCAATTAACAAGTCAACTGGCTCAGTATCCAACAGTGAACGTAGGTGCCATAAGTCCTTACCGATCCAAACAGTAGCTTCTTGGCCGTTAGGATCATTAGCTAACAATTCCTTAGCTTCTTCTTCAAAACCAGCAACGTTACCGTTAGTCACAACAACGTGAACTGGCTGCATACCTAACTCTAGAGTGAAGTTCAACAAGCCCAATACATGGTCAGGATCGCCGTAGATAGCGATGCGCTTACCGTGTAACCAAGCTTGAGAGTCAGTGATAGCATCAACTGCACGACCACGTTCAATTTCTAGCTCTTCAGGAATCGCCTTACCAGTCAATTCAGACAACGCCATTAAGAACTCATCAGTACCACGGATACCGATAGGACGATAAGTAGCTGTTGTTTGACCACCTTTTTCTGCTAGGTACTCTAGAGTCTTAGGAGTGGAATATTTCTGGAAGGAGATAGTAGCCTTAGCATTGATGGAATCAGCACCTTCTGCCAAAGTTGTGCCACCGTTGTACATCTTGAATTCACCCAAGTTAGGAGAATCAAAGCTCTCAGCATTGTCTGCTAAAATGGTGTTAGGAACATCCATCAAAGATAGAATATTCTTCAAATCCCGGATGTTGCCAATGTAAGGGTCGAAACCAGGGATGAAGTTGATTTTACCGTTAGTAACTCCCTTCTTCTTACCTTCAGTCAGAGCTACCAAAATACCCTTGAGCATATTGTCATAGCCTGTGATGTGAGAACCAACAAAGCTAGGAGTGTGAGCAAAAGGAACTGGGAAATCTTCAGGTACTGCACCTTGATTCTTGGAGGTAGTGATGAATGAACCTAAGTCATCTCCAATTACCTCTGCCATGCAAGTTGTGCAAAGAGCAATCATTTTTGGCTTGTACAAAGCATAAGAGTTTGCCAAACCATCAGTCATGTTCTTGAGACCACCGAATACCGCAGCATCTTCAGTCATAGAAGAGGAAACAGCTTGGAATGGCTCTTTGTAGTTACGAGTTAAGTGGGAGCGGAAATAAGCAACACAACCTTGAGAACCATGTACAAAAGGTAGAGTTCCTTCAAAACCTGCTGCTGCAAAGATTGCACCTAAAGGCTGACAAGCTTTAGCCGGGTTGATAGTTAGCGCTTCGCGAGCAAAGTTCTTTTCGCGATATTCCCAAGTCTTTGTCCACTCACTAACTTTTTTTACTTCTTCCTTGGAAGGACCGCCTTCAAATTCTCTCTTCCGCTCGAACATTTCTTGGTATTCTGGTTCTTGGAAGAGTTGAAAATGGTCTTTGATTTTGTCTACATTCTGACTCATGGTGTTTATTCCTCTATGGTATTGTTCGGAAGGAAGAGGGAAGAAGGAAGAAGGAAGAAGAACTTCTACAACTTCTCACTCCCAGTTCCTAGTCAAATCTTTTGTTTGTATATTGGGGTTGCTGTAGTGATGGCATCACCCCATTACCTAACCAAATTTATCTTCAAAGCCAAAAGCAAATCGAGTGAGGGCGAATGGCATTCGCCCCTACAACTTCTGACTTCTATTAGCTAGCTTGCTTCCAAGGAGCCTTGATTAGGTTCCAAGTTGGGCTGTTGAGAGCTAGATCCATGTCACGAGCGAAGATAGCGAATCCATCATAACCGTGATAAGGACCAGAATAATCCCAGGAGTGCATTTGACGGAATGGCATACCCATTTTCTGGAATACATACTTCTCTTTAATTCCAGAAGCAATTAAATCTGGCTTTAATTTCTTAGCGAATTCCTCGAACTCATATCCACTAACGTCATCATAGATTAGAGTACCTTCTTTAGCATACTCAGCAGTACGCTTGTAGTCATCACCGTGACCGAACTCATAACCAGTACCGATAACTTCCATTCCTAGATCGTCGAAAGCAGGAATAACGTGACGTGGACGTAGACCACCAACCATCATCATTACTTTCTTGCCTTCTAAACGAGGACGATACTTAGCAATTACTGCATCAGCTTGTTCTTGATACCGAGCAATTACTTTCTCTGTATTTTCTTTGATTGTATCGTCGAAGTAAGAAGCAATCTTCCGTAGAGACTTAGCGATTTGAGTAGGACCGAAGAAGTTGAACTCAGTCCAAGGTATACCATACTCTTCTTCCATGTAACGGCAGATGTAGTTCATGGAACGGTAGCAGTGGATGAGGTTTAAATTCACCCTAGGAGCCATGAATACTTCGTTGTAAGTACCGTCACCTGTTGCTTGGCTAACTACTCTTAAGCCGATTTCATCTAATAATAGACGAGAACTCCAACCGTCTCCACCGATGTTGTAGTCAGCGATTAAGGATACGTCATAAGGAGTGGTTTCAAAACCGATCTCTTCGTTAGTTATTTCAGCAGAAGGCTCGTATACCCAATCACGCACTGTGTCGTTAGCGATGTGGTGACCTAATGACTGAGAAACTCCACGGAAGCCTTCACAACGTACTGGAACAACTGGCTTATTGAGTTCTTTAGCAGCTTTTCTAGCTACTGCTTCGATGTCATCTCCAATTAGACCTACTGGGCACTCAGATTCAATTGTGATACCAGCATTTAGAGGGAATAAATCTTCGATTTCTTTCATGATTTTGGCGAGTTTCTTGTCTCCACCAAAAACGATGTCTCTTTCTTGGAAATCGGAAGTGAATTGCATTGTACCGAAGGTATCAACACCAGTTACACCGTTATAGTAGTTACGACGACCTGCCCAAGAGTAGTAACCGCAACCAACAGGACCGTGACTGATGTGAACCATGTCCTTAACAGGACCCCAAACAACCCCTTTTGCTCCAGCAAAAGCACAACCACGAGTTGTCATTACACCAGGAACTGATTTAACATTGGACTTAACGCCACAGTCAGATCCTTCTTCTAAAACATTAAGGTGCTTTTTCCGTCTTTTAGCAGCTTTCTCGGGATAAGCGTCTAAGACTTCTTGAATTAACTGTTTGTTCTGTTCGACTTTTTCAGATGTCATGTTACATATCTCCTTTCGGATATTTGATTTAGTGTTTGAGTTTTGTATTAGCGGGGGCAGGTGCTTTTTTACTGTCTGCAAAACCTGCCCCTACAAATTAATTAATACAAGACTCACTACTACTTGTGTCTTGAGATGGGGGTGCGCTCTGCACACCCCATTATTTCAGTCTAAGACTTACTTGAGTTTACTTAAGCTTTCTTTTCTGCTGCTAAAGCTGCATCTTGTGCTGCAATTTGCTGCTGACGATCGTCTTCGTCTCCTAATAGACCGAATTCAATTAACAACTCTTCTAATTCATCCATTTCTAGAGGAGTAGGAATAGTTAGTTTTTCGTTGTTGATGATTTTCTCAGCTAATGTATTGTACTCTTGAGCTTGGTTATCTTCTGGAGAATACTGTTCAACAGTCATACGACGAATTTCAGCGCGTTGAACAACGTTGTCACGAGGTACAAAGTGAATCATTTGAGTGTTCAAACGAGCTGCTAAGTTCTCGATTAACTCAACTTCACGGTCAACTTTACGGCTGTTACAGATTAAACCACCTAAACGTACACCACCAGCGTGAGCATACTTAAGAACACCACGAGCAATGTTGTTAGCAGCATACATCGCCATCATTTCACCGGAACATACGATGTAGATTTCTTGAGCTTTGTTTTCACGGATAGGCATTGCAAATCCACCGCAAACAACGTCACCTAGTACGTCATAACTTACGAAATCTAGGTCTGTATAAGCACCTTCTTCTTCTAGGAAGTTGATAGCAGTGATAATACCACGACCTGCACAACCTACACCAGGCTCAGGACCACCAGACTCAACGCAACGGATACCTGCGAAACCATCTTTCAATACTTCGTCTAGTTCTACGTCTTCAACTGCACCGCGCTCTGCAGCAACGTGAAGTACAGTAGTTTGAGCTTTAGCGTTTAAGATTAAACGAGTTGAGTCAGCTTTAGGGTCACAACCTACGATCATGATTCTCTGACCGTGACGGTTAGCCATTGCAGCTAGAGTGTTCTGAGAAGTAGTGGACTTACCGATACCGCCTTTTCCGTAAAATGCAATCTGACGCATGATAGATTTTCTCCGTTTTGTTAGTATGTTTGACTTGAATTTGAATGAATGTGATTTTGATTCTGTAAAAATTTCCTTAGAGTTTGTGTTTGATATATAGCTGCTGTTTTCTAGGGCTTTTGGTTTTACAGTATCACATTCAAAATGTTGTTCATTTAAGAACAGTGTGTATTTAGCAGCAACATTGAGTACCCGGAGGCGCTCGCCCTAAAGCTTGAGCAGGTATGACCTGCGTATATATAGTTTTCATTAATGCACCCGTTGTTATTTGTTGTCTGTCGCTCTATTCAGCATAAATTTAATCAAGTTTTACTTATCATCAGTCAACAGTTAATTTTTTTAATTCGATTTAAGAAACCTTGATAAGTGATAACTGTTTTACGCTTCTTCTACTACAAGACTTTCACTTACTCGTTCTTTTAATGTAGCTTCGATCGCTCCTTTTAATGTCGCCATTGCACTACTGCAAGAACCACAGGCTCCTTTTAGTGTTACTAGCACCCGATCGCCATCTACATCGAACAGTTCAACATCTCCTCCATCTTCCGCGAGGACAGGTCTTACTTCTTGTTCTAATACTTGTTGAATTAATGTAATTTTTTGTAGATTTGTTAGTTTAGCTGGCTTAGTAGTTGTAGCTACTTGCTGTGTAGGTTCTGGCGTTTCATATACTGATACAATTAAGTCATCAATATCTGCCAAACAAGAACCACAACCACCACCTGCCTTCACATAGTTTGTTACTTCTTCTGCTGTTTTTAGATTGTTTTCCTTGATTACTCGCTTAATCTTATTTTCAGTAATCGCAAAACAGCTACAAACTAATGCTCCTTCGTGGTCTTCTTCGTGAACTTCAACTTCAATACCTTTATATTTGAATATTGCTGCTTCTAATGCTTCCTCTCCCATGACCGAACAGTGCATTTTTTCTTCTGGCAGCCCTCCCAGGTATCCCGCGATATCCTGGTTTTTAATCTTCATGGCTTCGTCTATGGTTTTGCCTTTTAGCATTGCTGTCAGAGCAGAAGATGAAGCGATTGCACTAGCACAGCCAAAAGTTTGAAATTTTGCATCTAAGATTTCGCCGGAGGCTTCATTTACTTTGAGGTGTAGGCTGAGAGCATCTCCACACGCTATACTTCCTACCTCACCGCTAACTACCTTTTCCCCTTCTTTCTGGTCTGTAATGGTTCCTTGATTTTGGGGGTTATAGAACAAGTCCATTACTTTGTCAGTATATTCCCACATAGCCCTTATTGTTTAGAACACCCTAATTTTTACTGATGAAAGTTGCGCTTTTTCTTGAATATTACTACTCAGTTTGTAGAGTAATAATTTATTATTTTAGGAGGTGGGTTAAACTTGTATATTATTAGTATTTCACATTTTTTATATTCAAGCAACCCTTTTTTCCTTAAATTTATTTTTTCAAGTAATTAGCGTTTAAAGTTACTTATTACCCCTAGAAGTTATATTATTTATACTCTAGGTTAAGGAATCTTTTTTCTGTTAATCCTGCTACAATTTTGTGAGTTCTTAGCGTGAGATATACCCCTCTTTAAGCTATACAATGATTGTTGCGGAATCAACAGAGTTTTTCTGTTATTGTTGCTACAAAAATGTAGCGTAAACAAAAGTGTAGTAATCCTTAAAACATTGTAAATTTTAGGGATTTACAGTTGCCTCTTGTCGCTCTTGCAACCAATTAGCTTGGTCGTTCTTAAAGGGTGATAAAGCCCGGAGACGCTCTACAATAGTAGGCATCACTGCTAACACTTCCTCAACTTCTTGACGGGTTGTGTAACGTGATAAAGAGAAACGAATCGAGCCATGCAAAATTGTGTACGGCAGACCCATTGCCCGCAAAACGTGAGATGGTTCCAGGGACCCAGAAGTACAAGCAGATCCAGAAGAAGCACAGATACCATAATGGTTCAAATGCAGCAATATTGCTTCTCCCTCAATAAATTTGAAGCCAATATTAGTAGTATTAGGCAACCTTTCAGTAGGATGACCATTAACAGCACAATCAGAAATAGCAGCAAGAATGCCGTTCTCCAAATAATCGCGCAGTTCCCGTTCCCGGTCGATATGTGTCAAATGCTCCTGCGCCAATTCACAAGCTTTACCCAGAGCAATAATACCAGGCACATTTTCCGTACCAGCACGGCGACCGCGTTCCTGATGTCCGCCAATTAATAACGGACGGAAGCGAGTACCACGACGTACATACAAAGCAGCAATACCCTTGGGTGCGTGCAATTTGTGACCAGAGATAGCCAACATATCTACAGTGCTATTCTTCATATCCAGGGGAATTTTCCCTGCTACTTGCACCGCATCAACATGAAATAGCGCACCATATTCCTTAGCTATCTGCCCAATTTTCTCTATGGGGAAAATCACGCCTGTTTCATTATTGGCGTACATAACGGATACTAAGGCAGTATCACCTGTAATAGCAGCTTCCAGCTCAAGTAAATCTATCATTCCTTGGCTATCTACTGACAGATAAGTAACTGTATAACCCTGCTTTTCCAAATGCTTGCACAGATTCAAAACTGCCGGGTGTTCTACCTGAGTAGTAATAATATGTCGTTTATTTGGTTGGGCAGTGAGAGCAGCTCTAATTGCAGCATTATCACCCTCAGTACCACAACTGGTAAAGATAATTTCTGTATCCTGGGCACCTAATAAAGCTGCAACTTGCGATCGCGCTTTTCTCACAGCTTTACCAACTTGTCCGCCAAAAGTGTGCATACTAGAGGGGTTGCCATAAAACTGACTCAGGTAAGGTAGCATTTCCGCTAGCACTGCATCATCTACTTTGGTAGTAGCATTATTATCGAGATAAATGGTTTGTTGCATAGCTGACTAAATACTTGAGGTGATTGTTGTAGGGAAGAAGGAAGAGGGAAGAAGGAAGAAGGAAGAAGGAAACATCTTTATATTGCTTGAGTTTTAAGCTTTTGATATATTCCCGTCTGCAGAAGGAAGAGGGAAGAAGGAAGAAGGAAGAAGAAAACATCTTCCATTGCTTGAGTTTTAAGCTTTTGATATGTTCCCGTCTGCAGAAGGAAGAAGAAAGAAGGAAACATCTTTCATTGCTTGAGTTTTACAGCGTATTTCATATAAGTAAGGTACACCAGTCGCGGGCAAGATGTTATTGCGGGCAAGATGTTATTGCGGGCAAGATGTTATTGCGGGCAAGATGTTATTGCGGGCAAGATGTTATTGCGGGCAAGATGCCCGCACTGGAAAACTTTACCATTCTTATGTGTACCTCATTTACCTAAAATCTGCTGTAAGCTAATATCAAATAATTGCCTGAAACTAAAGTTTTTAGCCTATAACTTCTAACTTCTAACTTCTGTACGGGCGAATGCCATTCGCCCCTACTGAATTCTGAATTCCGTTTACCTATGCAGGTTGTAGTAGTTGTCTGAACTGCTTGTAAAAATCTAAAGCAACTGTTTCAATTACATCGTAGCTCTCTACTACGTCTATTCCTGCATTGAGTACCTTTTCTTTAGGACTCTCACCAATTTTAGAAACCAGCACAGCTTTACAATCAGAAATTGCTTTGATGATATTCTCCAAACTGCCTTCTTCACCATAACCACCTAAGCAATAGTGGTCAACTTTGCGGTGAGCAATAAATCTAGCTTTCACACCATCAACTTCATAAATCATAAACTCTTTAGCATGACCGAAGTGTTGATTAACTAATCCGTTACCCTTACTTGCTACTGCTAGTAGTATTGGTGGACCAGCTTGAGCAACTGCTTCTTTTACTTGAGTTTCTGCCTTAGCTGTTGCTAGTTTGTTGCGGAAACCTTCAATGCCAGCATGGAATTCTTTACGCTTTTCCAAGTCATATTCTGGAGTCATCTCCATGATTGCTTCTTTTGTGAATTCCTTACTGCGGTCTTCACCTAACAGACCAACTGCATCTGCACGACATTGACGACAGTGGCGCATCATTTTCATACCACCTACATCACATTTGTCTTGCAATGTTTTCAATTCTTCAGTGGTAGGACCACGCTGACCATTTAAGCCAAAGTAAGTACCGTGTTCTGGTGAAGAAATCAGAGGCATAATATTGTGAATGAATGCACCCTTAGAACGAACAATTTTATTTACTTCTTCTAAATGTTGATCATTGATGCCAGGAATCATTACTGAGTTAACTTTGCAGAGAATATCAGCTTCTCTGAGTAAGTCTAAGGATTCCATTTGTCTTTGATGCAGAATTTTTACCCCTTCAATTCCTCTGTAACGTTTCCGACGATAATGAACCCAAGGATAAATCTTTACCCCGATTTCAGGGTCAACCATATTTATCGTTAAGGTAACGTGGTCAATGTTGAGTGCTTTGAGTCGATCTATATAATCGGGTAAAGCTAGACCATTGGTTGACAAGCAAAGCTTGATATCTGGTGCTTTCTCAGCTACAAGCTCAAAAGTGCGGAATGTTTTCTCTGGGTTCGCTAATGGGTCTCCTGGTCCGGCAATTCCCATCACAGTCATTTGGGGAATTTTGCCTGCAATTACTAGAGCTTTATGAGCTGCTTCTTCAGGAGTTAGCAGTTCACTAACTACACCGGGACGACTTTCGTTGGCACAGTCGTATTTACGGTTACAGAAATTACATTGAATATTGCAAGCTGGTGCAACTGGAGCGTGCATCCTCGCATAATGGTGATGCGCTTCTTGACTGTAGCAAGGATGGTTAGCAACGCGCTCTTGAATGCTTGCGGGAAGTTGCTGTTCGGTAGTAGTTCCGCAACCCTTTGACACGCAGCCTCCGGATTTCTTTTCCGTGCTTTTCGTGGTTTTTGCGAAGCTGTCTACTGTTGGTTGGGAAGATAGTTCTGTTGGCTGTAACATCTAAGTTTCCACTATTGTTGGGTAGCTGTCGCCGTGAGTGACGGATTACTCGCGTCGATACACTTTTCCTGAAACGATTATTTTTCGTATGCAGTTTAGGTGTCCGGCGTTATAGTTTTTATATCAGTGGCCTTTAAACTGTTACTTTCAAAAACCCCCATTAGTATTGATTACGATCATTAGTTTTGTACTCAGATTTGTATCATCTAATAATTCAAATCAAATCGAGGTATCTAATTTTTTTATTGGGGTATAGGTACTTGTATTTTTTAAGTGGGGTACAAGTATTTATTGGGTAATGGTACGGAGTTTTATGTACTCGTTATAAAACCTATATATATCAGGAATTCAACTACTTTTTTAACCTTGATTTTGTCTCTATACTCCTGTACTCATACACCCCTTATTCAACCTAATCTTTTATTACTGTATACAATGTATCAATTTTTGGCAAGTAGGCTAGATTTATCTTAATTTTTCTTTAAAGTTTGATAATTATTTTCAATATTGACAGAGAGAATGCAGAAAAAAAGGAGTAAAGTTGTCAGGAATAAAGCTTTTCGTTACTAATCATCCAGATTTAATACAACTGCACTTTAGAGTAATCTACATTAACAAAATCCTGAGAAATATGACCAATTTCCTTAACAATTTTCTGTGGCCAAAAACTAAATGCGACTTTTTCGCTTCTGTAATAAATTTAGCAGTTTTTCAGGATTAATGTAAGTAATTTTCAATGCTTCGTTCTGAGAAAGATTTTCAATTTTCTTAACATTTTTTTATAGCTAAAAATAAAAATGCAACTTGTTAGGTTTTGTAAAAAATTTAGCAGTTTTTTCAGAATTAACTAGATAATTTTTAATCTTTTTTTTAATCTTTTCACTATAATTATGAGTTAAACTATAATTTGAGTACAAGTTTCAATTTCAGCATAAACCCCCCTTAAAAACTTCAAACCTGCTGACACACAAGCATAAACCTTGAGTACAAAAATGCTAGTACATTGTTCATTAAATACTCGTACACGCTACAAAAAATACTAGCACCTATACCCCAAAATATATTTCAAACATCTATCTACATTCATTTTCAGTCTATTGAGTACAAGCTTAATATATCTAATAAAGATTGACCGTTAAATATTGGTTAGTAGTTTACAAGGCACTTGATATAAAAATTGAAAAGCAAACGTCCTTGTCAAACACCGAATCCCCTATTTAACCCATGACCACCTTACTAACTAGAAATACTTGTACATTACCTAATCAAACTAACACTTCTAATTCCAAAAAAAGTCAAGGTAACTTTAGGTCTCAATTCAAACTCAAAGCTAATACTGACACTGCTCAACAAAATCGACAACTAGAATCAGGTAGAGACCTTTCTTCTTCTCGTCGTCATAGATTTTGGTATAAATATTTTACCTTTCCAGAGCTAGAGACAATCTTAACAGATTTTAAAATGATCTTTGAGCGAGACCCCGCAGCACGCAACTGGGTTGAAGTCTTATGTTGCTATCCTGGTTTGCACGCTTTAGTACTACATCGCCTTGCTCATTGGTTACATATTCAGAACATTTCTCTAATTCCACGTTTAATTTCTCATCTTGGACGGTTTTTAACAGGAATTGAAATTCATCCTGGGGCAACAATTGGACAGGGAGTATTTATCGATCATGGCATGGGAGTTGTTATTGGTGAAACTGCAATTATTGGAGAATATTCTTTAATTTATCAAGGTGTCACCCTTGGTGGTACGGGAAAAGAAATTGGTAAACGCCATCCCACTATTGGCAAGAATGTTGTAGTTGGTGCTGGTGCGAAGGTACTAGGTAACATCAATATCGGAGATAATGTCCGCATAGGTGCTGGTTCAATTGTATTGAATGACGTTCCTTCTGAATGCACCGTTGTCGGTATACCTGGTCGAATTGTTTCTAAATCTGGCGAACGAGTTGGACCTCTTGAACATGGACGGTTACCAGATACACAAGCTACCGTAACTCGCGCTTTACTTGACAGAATTGAGCAACTAGAACAAACAATTGCAAACTTTTATCAGCAACACTAAGGAATGACAACGATGTATAGCAATCATAATCCTAACCCTCAAGACTTGATTACAGTTGTGAATCTTTCTCAAATCGATCGTTGGTTCGTTCATCAGCGCTTACAAGAACTAATGATTAATAGTTGGTGTCCTACTAGCGGTGAGTTATTAGTAGAAATTAATAATTTAACCGATGCTATTCTTGTCCACAGCATTGTTAAGCAATTTGTTGCCCCTCGCAAAGAGTTAGTGGACTGGTTAGAAAGATGCTGGCAAATGGAAGTTTTTCCTAAATACAACCATTGATTTAATGAACAATTCTCATTGGTAATAGATATGGAGTTACCGAATAATTAATAATTAATAATTAATAATTAAATAATTCTGGTTTAAAGTCTCCCCTTTTAAGGGGAAGAAAAGAAATAATATTTCCTGATATTCAATTCCGTAACGGTTTTAACCAGAGATAATTATCAATTATCCATTATCAATTATCAATTAATCAACTTCCTTATCTATTACCTGTACTTTAATACTTAAGGATAATAACTATGGAAGGCGATCGCAAGACAACTCTATTTCTTAATTTTTTGCAGGAAGAATTAGCTATTTCTGCCGCAGCAATTTCTGTAGCACGGAAACACAGTGAAGCTTCTTGTGGACCTCTACCAATGATTTTATGGAAGTTTGGCATGATTTCTCTCCAACAACTGCAACAAATTTTTGATTGGCATGAGTCTTACGATAGCAATACTCTCTGCTACGATCGGCAAATGAGTTAAAAATGAATTATAAAGTTTATCTAAATAAAAGCTTTCTCATTGACAAGCCCATGTTTAATAGTGATAAATACTTTTAGATTTTGCTTGAATGTAATTTTTACTATCCTAAAGAAAGAAGCAATAGCTACTTTTTCTTAAATAATTAATATGTCATAATCTCTAAAGAAATTATCACTATTCATTCCACCAAAAATAACGGTAAGATTTAGCTCAGTATTAGGGAGGCAGCTACATGAAATTAGATGAAGTTATAGAATTAGATGGACCACCAGTATTTGAATTAGAACAAAAAGTAAGAGTTCGCAAAATAATTCGTAATGATGGTACTTTCCCTGGAAAAAATCGAGGTGATATTCTTTTGGAAGGGGGAGAGGTCGGTTACATTTGTGGTATAGGTACCTTCCTACAAAAATTTTATATTTATTCCGTACATTTTATTAAAAAAGGAATGATTATCGGCTGTCGTAAAAATGAAATAGAAGTTGTAGAGGAAAATTAATGAAAGTAATCTTACGAAATAATGCAGCAGGAAATTTAGAAGTTTATGTTGCTAAAAAAGATTTGGAAGAAGAAGTTGTTTCACAAAAAATTGATGGAGATATTAAAGTTTTAACTTTAACAAATGGTTGGGAATTATCTATTCCTAAAGACCAACCAGAAAAACTACCTTTAACTATAGATGCTAAGAGATTAAACTAAAAGTTTCCTTTCCATAGTTACTCCTTATTGTTCTGCCACCAAATGAGATTTATCTCTTATTTGGTGGTTTTTTTTACAGGGAGTGGGGGAGTAGGGGGAGAGTGTAAGGTTTGACGCGGGGACGCGGCGAGTAATATCAAATCCGGTTGAATAGTTATATCAAATCAGGTAGCATCGGTGTAATTAGATAGGGAGATGGGGAGATGGGGAGATGGGGGGATTTATTTTCATCTATAAGCGCTATGCGCTAGGGAACAGGGAACAGGGAATAGGGAATAGTAAAAGGGTTTAGGGTTAAAAAATCTCCTAACCAATTCTTGTAGTACTATAAAATGATTATTCTCCAGGTATGAACTTTTCATAATTCTGTGTAGTGGAGTGGCACACCTAAAACTGTGCAATAGATTTTTGTTTTTAGGTGTCTTGATCTCCCCATCTCCCCACACTTCCCATACTCCCCACACTCCCCACATTCCCCACACTCCCCACACCCCCCATCTAATGCACCATTTAAGGTGTATCAGTCTAGTAGTGGAGTGGCATACCTAAAACTGTGCAATAGATTTTTGTTTTTAGGTGTCTTGATCTCCCCATCTCCCCACACTCCCCACACTCCCCATCTCCCTAACGCACCATTTTAGCTGTGTCAGTCCAGTCGCCTCACATACATTTGGTATAAAAAATTTTTTTTTCTTTTTTATCCTTGATGGGTAGAACTGGAGTTTAGACTAAATTTTGGAATCTTCAAATAATCTACCCATAAGTAATGAAGACTTGGAACTCACTACCCTTGGGTAATATCAGGGATGCGAATGTTCTCGATGCTCTTTATGATTTGTATTTTTGAGGGAGTTTGGGTCAGGATTCGGTGATTCGCTCCTCTTCAAAAAGTCTTGCCATGGCACAATTAACCCATAGCACAAGCGGGGGGATAATTAACTTAAAAGTTGTTGCAATGCTGATACAGAAATAGTTTCAGCCTAGGTTCGACTATCTGACTATTCTCCCTCGGCAAGTTTTCGGCCCGCTTTTTTTAGTCTAAACTCCAGGTAGAAGCTTGAAAATTTAATTATTCGGTAGTCCTATTCGCGTAATGGTATACAGGAAAAAGGAATATTTGGCACGGGAGCAAGATGCTCCCACTGCCGTGCCTTATAGAACCCCTAAGCGTATCTTCATAAATATTAAATTTTTTTAGCTAGGAGACAGGAGACAGGAGGGAAGAGGGAAGATGTGGGGAGAAATAATACAAAAAATTCAACACTCCTTTTCAGATTTTTCCTCACTCATTGATGCGCGAAAAGACTTGGCTACCATAATTATATAGCTATCAAATGGGTTCTATAAAAAATAATCACAATGCACGACCACCAATTATTCAGACCTAAAAATAATTACCGAAAAGTGAATAGTAAACTAACTCCTACTACTGCAACTAATACTCCTAAAACTGACCTAATACTTATTTTTTCTCCCATTTGAGCAGCAATGGGAATTATAAATATTGGGCTGGTAGCTAAGAGAGTTTGAGCAATACCTGCGGGAGAAAATTTGAGGGAAGTTTGCTGTAGCCAAATACCTAAATAGGTACTGCTAAAAGCTGTAATAAAAATTGCTCCTACAAGTTTTATTGAAAACTTAAATTCCTCTGATTTCTCCTGCTTTATTTTCTGAAATAATAATAATAAAACAACAATAATTGTTCCTCCAATTAAACGAAATAAAGTGCTTAATAAAGGATTAATATCTGAGGAAAGTAAAGCAAAACGAGAGATAACTGCACCACTAGAATTAGCTATTGCTGCGAATATTGCCCAGAGTATTCCTTGTTTGATATTAACATTACTAATTGCTGTACCGGGAGTTCTTTCTGAGATTACCCAAGCTACGCCTCCAACTGTAATTAAAATTCCACACCAAGCACCAAAAGTTAATTGTTCTCCTAAGAAAATTAAAGCTAATAAAGCTGTTATAGGAGGAGATAAAGTTTCCATTAAAAGAGTTCTTCTTGCTCCCATATTTTTGAGAGCAGAAAAAAACGCAGTATCTCCTAAACCAATACCAAGAATACCGCTAATCATAAATAAATTAATAGTAGTTGAGTTTACTTTTGTCTGAAGTTTGTCACTAATAATTAAAGTTAGAAAAATCAGGGCGATCGCTATTAAACCTTTGAATAAATTTAATTTTAGGGGAGATATTTTTTGCCCAAGTAAGCTATAAGCTGCGGAAGATGCTGCCCATAAAAATGCACCGGTTAATGCTGCTAGTTCGCCTTGAAAATTAGTTATCCACAGTTCCATAATTTTTAGAAGGAAGAAGCAAGAAGGAAGAAGCAAGAGGCAAGAGGCAGGAAAACTTAAAAGTAAGAAAAAAACTTAAATTTCCTACATATATTAAGGAAGAAGGAAGAAGGAAGAAGGAAGAGGGAAGAAGGGTTAAGAGTCAAGAAAAAACTTAAATTTCCTACATATATTAAGGAAGAAGGAAGAAGGAATAGGGAAGAAGCGAAGAAGGAAAAGGTGTATGGAAGCAACTTATTTAAGGATATCTTTAATACCCAAAAATATTGATGCGCTAGTTAACAAAAACATAGCAAAAGATAATATTGGATCGAGCCTCCACCCCTGAAAAAGCAAAATAAATCCACAAAATAGCATTGCGATTGGAAGAAAAATGAGAACAAAAATCCATTGAATAATATTAAAAGCTTTTTGATTAGAAACAAAATTTTACAGGAAAGTTTTAATTAACAAAAAGATCAATATAGTATGTAACGAAAGCATAACAAAAAAAATATTGGATCGAGTCTCCACCCCTGAAGCAGCAAAATTCCTCCACACAATAGGATGGCGATCGGGACAAAAATTCATTGAATAATATCAAAAGCTTCTTGAGATGATGATTTTTTTTCGGGATTCATTCAAAATTAATGAGGCTAGTAAGATATCTAATAACCCAAGTAAACTCAAAGAATTTAAACCAAGATTTACCATTTTATATTCCTTTGATTATTTGCCGAATAATTAATAATTAATAATTAAATAATTCTGGTTTAAAGCCGACCCTTTTAAGGGGAAAAAGCGGTCGTTAGCGTAGCTTCCCGAAGGGTGGGATGACGTTTGCTATCGCAAAGCTGCGCTAACAGCGGAGCGGCTCTGATAAGAGCGGGTCTCCTCGCCATATCCAATCGAACAAGAGAAAAGAAATAATATTTCCTTATATTAAATCAAGAGCGGTTTTAACCAGAGGTAATTATCAATTATCCATTATCAATTATCAATTAATGAAATTGCTTCCCGTTTTTATAAGGCACAATAAATAGACTTTTGACAGGGTAAATATTTTTTGCTTTTTTCCCCACTCCCCTACTCCCCTACTCCCCTACTCCCCTACTCCCCTACTCCCTATTTTATGTTTCTGAAACTAACTCTAAAAATTAACTCGCCCCACTTCCCAAAATATACAAACTTAACAAGGTCCCACTATTCCATAAACTATGTAACAACATGGAAGATAAAAGATTACGAGACCTAGTATAAACTACTCCTAAAATCATTCCTAAAACAGCTAAAGGTAAAACTTCTGAAATATTCAAATGAGCTATGGCGAATAAAAATCCACTTGCTACAATAGCTCCCCAAACTGGCATATATTTTGTCAAAGAAGGCAACAAAAATCCTCGAAACATAATCTCTTCAAAAACTGGTGCAGCAATAGAAGCTGTGACATAAAACAAAGCTAAAGCTAATCCATCTTGCCCTTTCAAAGCAATAGGTAAAATTGGATTACTTCCACCTTGACCTTGCCATAATTGTTGATTAATTAAAGATATTAAAATTACCATTGGTAAAGCGACAAAATATCCACCTAAACCCCACAAAAACCAACTACCGCGTAAATCAAATTTAAACCAACCTTCCGGCAGTGGAAAAAATGACTTTAATGACAAATAAAGTACTAATAAACCACCCAGAGAAAACAGAATATAACTCCCTAAAATATATCCAGCTTGTACCCGCACTCCCATCATTGCAGGTTGCCAATTTGTGACACCTTTAAAAATCTCTAATCCTAAAGGAATCAAAATTTGTCCGACTAAGAAAAATCCAACTACAAATACTTGTAAAATTGTTTCACCATCCCAAGTAACTTCCCAAGGTGAATTGGCATTTTTTAATAAAAAAGATTCTTTACCAGAGATTAACCATTGCACTCCTAAAAATATAAGTAATCCTATTCCGAATACTAATCCCATTCCAGGCAAACCAGCAACAATTGCTAACTTTAATACCGCCTGTTGAGCTATTTCTTGTTCCTGAGTTTCTAGTTGAGCTAAAACCTCTTGTCTTTCTTGTAATTTATATAATTGTTTTAAGGCACGATAGCGAAACCATCCATCTAAATTTTTCTGAATTAAAGCTTCTGCATCAGGTAAAATTTTCGCTGGATTATTCCAAATTTCACTTAAAACTTTTGCCGTTTCTCCTAAAGACAGATTTTCTATTTCTGACTCAGTTAAATTTCCCCAACTTTGCCTAGCTTCATCTATTTGATTTTTTTGTGCCTGTAAAATTCCGATATTAATATCAAACTCATTAATCAGACTTTTTAACTGACTTATATTCCGGTCTAACTGTTGTACCTCTCCTAAATTTTCCATTTCCATAGTTTGTTTTTCCAGTTGCTGTTGAGCAGACTGACGAGCATTTTTGTATTGTATTAATCCAGCTTGATAAGAATCATTACCAATCAAAGCTTCACTAGCTAAAGTAAAATTCTTACTATCCAAATCTTCAGGTTGCCATTCCGCAGCGTGCAACAATAAATTAGTCTGATATAATTCCAGACGACTTTGAATTTGTGGCTGAGTTACACTACTAAATAAAGAAAAACCAATAAAAGAAATGGCTACAATAGTCAGAATACTTAAAATTAATCTTTTAATCGTCATGAATATCTCCTATTGAATAAGGAAGAAGGAAGAAGAAAGAAGGAAGAAGGGAAAATTGCTTATGGATATTCTTCGACAAACCATTTCATGTCTACAAACCCCAAACAATTTTAAGCACCCCTCTTGACAGTGGGGTATTAAATTCGTCACAGATTAAAGATAATATCCCTCTAAAATTACCCATTTTTATTTCAGTTTAGATACAGCATACTTCAAGTTGATAAAGTACAAAAATGAAGTTTTCCAGCTAGACATAAAAAATACTATAGTTGATAAAAATATAGTCAAATATGACATATCCTTATTTTGCAGGTGTTATCCTGACTGGGTGAACTACAACACCCTCTATCCCATAGTCAAATGCATTTGGGACTGCTTTTCTCATAATGTTCAAAGAACCGTTGACATCAGCATTGATTAATCCAATGCTTGCGGTACGATACAAACCTCTTTGTCTTGATGCAGTCGCTCATGGGGGAAACCCCCTTTGGCGGCGCTGCATCGCTTTATTCTTTTTCCTGAGAAAGTGACTTGATTTTTCTCACCTTTCTTGTAAACAGGAATCAAATCATTATCTATAAAGCTTGATGCGGACGTATAAGATTCTTCTGTAATAATTACATCTATTCCTACCATCTTGGCTTTATAAGATAACATTTCTATTAACTTGTTATAAGGAACAGATACAAAATTTTGATTATTTCTTTTTCCTAAACTTATCTTCTGCTTCCACTCTTGATTGTGCCCTATTATCAATGTTCCTATTTTCTGATTAATTAGAGTATCAATAATCAAACGAGACGCTTTATGAAGATAATCGTTGATTTTAAATTCTCTTTTATTGCACAGCTTTTTCAGTCTCTTACTCGAGCTATTTTCCTGGAGTTGAGATTGTAGGCAGCTTTTAATTTTGTTATAGTATTGATTTATAGATTTTAACGGCCTGCCATTGATCAAGAGCGGTTTGATTCCGGCTTGATTAAAGGTTAATGTAGCTAAGTTGTTTAATCCTATATCAATACTGGCGCAACGATTTTTTTCTAGCTCGTATTGTTTTTCCTCTGTTGTAGCTTCATAAATCACCTCTATTACATAATGGTTAAGTTTAGGGACTAGACGAACTTGTTTAATTTGTGAAGTAGGTACTAACGTTTTTAGATCAATCTCAGTTTTACTGGGATTAATAATTCCTTGTTTTAATTGCCTCTTGCTGATAGCTTGTGTCGTATAAACTACAATATTTCTTCCTGTTATTTTATTTTTATATCCAGGAATACGAGGACGAGATTTAAACTTTGATGAGTTCTGTTTATAAACTTCGTTCGCTGCTAAAAAACTCTTCCAGTTTAGAGCTATTATCATCAAGATTTGTTGAGATACTTTAGCTGGCATTGCTTGATAATCTGATTGAGTAGAGAGTATTTTTTGCAGGTCGTAATAGGATAGATTTGTCTTTTCAAATATCCAAGACTGACGCACTAAGTAATTAGCATAGTTATAGAGATTTTTAGATAAGAAACACAGTCGGTCTATTTCAGGATAAAACCGATGATTTTTCTGAATAATGTGTCTTTCAACTAATCTCATAAATCAAGAATTTGACATTATATTAGGATTCGAGCAGTTCGGAATTTTGATAATTATTTAGTCTCAAGTTATCAGCAAACTTAATTTTACCATTAAACATCAGGTCGAAAGTTATTAAATTTTGTCAAATATTTAGTAGCTGGTTAATACAAATCAACGAAGATATTTGACATAATTTGACTATATTTATGTATAACTTTTATTATACTTCTAATTTATAAAAAATCTATTGGTTAGATAAAAAGTCTGAAATTTTCACCCCAGACCAACTATTACCTTTTCGAGTTTTTGCGTAAATTCTCAGATATTCTTTTCATGGCTGAAATTAAGATTCCTATACAAAAAAAATTGACTCATCAAATAGAATTCTAGACCAACTAGATATTTTCAACAGAAGTTAAGTAGCAAAAACAATGTAAAATCACTCTGTTGCAAAGTTTCCAGCAAATCTATAATCTAAACTATCCATGAGTACCCGTGTTATCCTTGTGCGCCATGGCCAAAGCACCTACAATGTTGAACGTCGAATTCAAGGCCGTCTTGATGTCTCAATTCTCACAGACATAGGCATAAATACTGCCCGTCAGGTAGGTGAAGCTCTCAAAGGTCTAAAGTTTGATGCTATTTACGCTAGTCCTCTCCAAAGGGCCAAACAAACAGCAGAAATTATCCATTCCTGTTTAAATTCTCCTCCCCCATTACAAACCAAAGAAAACTTAAGGGAAGTAGATTTACCATTATGGGAAGGAATGTTGCGCCAAGAAGTCAAGGATAAATTTGGAGAAGATTATCGTATCTGGAGTCAACTTCCCCATGAATTTTACATGGAAGTCTCAACACCAGAGGGGCAAATTAAGCATTTTCCTGTTCTATCTTTGTTTGACCAAGCTAAACAATTTTGGCAAGAAACTTTAAGTCAAAATATCGATAAGACTATTTTGGTCGTAGCTCACAATGGGATTAATCGCTCTCTTATCGCTACAGCTTTAGAAATACAACCATCTTTTTATCAATCTATCCAACAGTCTAATTGTGGTATTAGCATTCTCAACTTTACTCCTCCCTATCCTTCTTTTTCTGGGGAAGATAAATCCGGAGGTTCTGTTCAGTTAGAATCTATGAATCTTACTACTCATATTGGTGAGAAATTCCCTAAACCTAGAGAAAAACATCAAGGACCTCGGTTGTTATTGGTGCGCCACGGTGAGACAAACTGGAACCGAGATGGAAAATTTCAGGGACAAATTGATGTACCACTTAATGATAATGGTCGCCTTCAAGCTGGCCAAGCGGCTGAATTTCTCAAAGATGTACATTTAGATTTTGCTGTGAGTAGCTCAATGTTACGCCCCAAGGAAACGGCAGAGATTATTTTGCAGCACCATCCAAATGTGGAGTTACAGTTAGATGATGGTTTATGGGAAATTAGTCACGGTCTCTGGGAAGGAAAATTTGAATCGGAAATTGAATCTGGTTTTCCTGGTTTGTTGAAGCAGTGGAAAGAATTTCCAGAAACGGTACAAATGCCAGAAGGTGAAAATTTACAGCAGGTTTGGGAACGAGCAATGATTGCTTGGCAAAAAATTATTCGGTCAGTTTCTGGTGTTGGTATTGTGGTTGCCCATGATGCGATAAATAAGGCAATTCTTTGTCAATTATTTGGTCTGGAACCCAAACATTTCTGGAATTTTAAGCAGGGCAATGGGGCAGTTAGCGTAATTGATTATCCTCAAGGGCCAGATGGAAAACCTGTTTTAGAGGCGATGAATATTACTTCTCATTTATCTGGTGGTATTTTGGACAAGACTGCCGCCGGGGCGTTGTAGGGAAAGGCATAAGGCAGAAGGCAGAAGGCAGAAGGCAGAAGGTAATCATATTTTTTCATCGGACTTACCCTGAGACTGTATCTTTGAGATTTTGGGTAAAAACTATAGTGCTATATTATTTCTCTCTATCTGGAGAAGGCAAAAGAAAACTTTGTCTATCGTCGGCAAATTTTCACGCTATGGAGGAATAGATGAAAATAATTTAATATTTGTCCCGCACTGCAGGGTGATCGCCTTTTTTGATTGGACTTTCTCAAACTATATTTCTCAGACGTGGAACCAAAACTAGGTAGTCCTACTCGCGTAATGGTATACAGGAAAAAGTAATATCTCGCACGGGAGCAAGATGCTCCCACTGCCGTTTCTCGTAAAAAATAATGACAATGGACGACCAATGAAAATTCACCAACGCCAAAAACTATAGTGCTATAGTATTTTTCTCTATCTGGAGAAAGTAAAAAAGGAGAAGGCAGAAGGTAGAAGGTAATCATATTTTTTCATCGGACTTACCCTGAGACTGTATCTTTGAGATTTTGGGTAAAAACTATAGTGCTATATTATTTCTCTCTATCTGGAGAAGGCAAAAGAAAACTTTGTCTATCCTCGGCAAATTTTCACGCTATGGAGGTATAGATGAAAATAATTTAATCAGGACTTACGCAAATTAACCTTGAAAACGCCAGATGTAGGGGAAGAATGATCATTTACCCTCACTCGATTTAGTGTCCGTGCGTAAGTCCTGTTAATATTTGTCCGGCACTGGAGGGCGATCGCCTTTTTTCATTGGACTATTGTAGAGCCAAAACTATAGCGCCATAGTTACTAAATCTATAGAAAAATATTCCTAGACAAGTGTTTTAATTAAGTGTTACCTTAACGGGGTGAACTACAACACCCTCTATCCCATTGCTAAAAGCGTTTGGGACTGCTTTTCTTAATATGTTTAAACTTCCATTGACATCAGCATTGTATTTGACACCATTTGAAGCTTTATAAAGTCCTCTTTTGACTCGTTTACCACTAAATCTGTGTTTGACACCTTTTTGATAAACTGGTAAGTCGTCCCAGTCTAAAAAACTAGCAATTGAAGTATAACTCTCTTCATTAATTATTACTTTGATTCCTACTAATTTGGCTTTGTATTTTAGTTGTTCAATTAACTTCAAAAAAGGAATTTGAACAAAATTTTGATTGTTTTTTTTGCCAAGATTTAGGCTTTGTTTCCAGTTAGGATTATTTCCTATTACTAAAATTCCTATCTGATGTTCTATCAGATGATTAATAATATACCTGCTAGTCTTATGCAGATAATCGTCAATCTTAAAATTTCTTTTTGTCGATAATCTTTTGATTCGATTACTACTTTTAGTATCCTTTAATTCTGACTGTAGTTTGCCCTTTTTCTTATTATAGAATTGATTAATTGATTTGACTGGTCTGCCGTTAATAATTAAGGGTTGAAAACCTTTTTTATTTGATGTTACAGTCGCCAAATTATTCACTCCCAAATCTACAGAAGCTACATGAGATTCATACAAATCTAATTTAACTTCAACAGATTCGTAAACTACTTCTATCACATAGTAATTAAGCTTAGGAATAATTCTCACTTGTTGCAGAGAATCATAATTTATTTTACTGTCAAAAAATAGCTCACTTTTTGATAGTAATATCTTCTTATTTTTTACTAATTGAGGTTTACTAATCGCCTGTTTTGTATAAACTAAAATATTCCTCCCTTTCTTTTTATCTTTATATTTTGGCAGTTTAGGGCGACTTTTAAACTTACTCGGACATTCATTATAAGCTCTTATAGCTTGAAAAAAACTTTGCCAATTTTTATCTAAAAGAATCAACACCTGCTGAGAAACTTTCGCCGGTATTGCTTGATAATCTACTCCCGACTGTAATAACTTTTGAACCTTGTTATAGTCTAGATAATTTCCTTTATTAATAAACTCTTGTCTAACTATGTAGTTAGCTATGTTGTAGAGATTTTTAGACAAGAAAGCTAGACCATCAAGTGATTTATAATTGGGATGATTTTTTTTAATAATAGTACGTTCTACTAACTGCATTATCCCGACTTTAAACATTTAACGATCTGTTCTGTTTTCCTAGTTCTTCTTCTGATTCCATAAAGCCGAGCGCAAAAAGATGTGATTATGGACACAAAATCCTCCATTAAATCATCAGTTTCTTCTGAGGCTAAATTAACTACTTCAATGTCTCTATTTGTTTGTGTTAAGAGAACTTTCAAATAATTAAAGCCCACTCTACTTAATCTATCTTTATGTTCACAAACTATCAAGTCATAATCATTTTCCTGTAATAGCTTGACAAGCTTTCGTCTATTGTCATTTACCCCACTACCTACCTCTTTAACAACCCTGACAATAGAATAACCTTTTGCATAGCAATAATTAAGTAGTCTTTCAGCTTGAGATTCAAGATTAGGCTTGTTTTCTGCACTAGAAACTCTACAATAAATCGCTACTTTAACCAATTTACATTGAGAGGAGTTGATATTATTCTTAACAATAATTGTTCCACTGGGTAGTTGATAAGCATCTAACTCTCCCCGTTTCCACATATTCCAAGCTGTCTTGTAACAAACTCCTAAAGATTTTGCATAATCAGATAATTTCATTCATAAACCTATTTATGGGAATTTAACTAATCCCAGTCTAAGATATTTTTAGTTGTTTTTCTATGTTTTTCTATAAAATTAATAAAACTTTACAATACTATTTTTCTCTATCTGGAGAAGGTAAAAGAAAACTTTGTCTATCACAAGGCAAATTTCCACGCTATGTAGGATGGATGGAAATAATTGAATATTTGCCTGAGACTGGAGGGAAATCATCTTTTTTCATCGGACTTTCTGAGAATATATTTCTGAGATTTTGAGCCAAAACTATAGCGCTATACTATTTAGTCAAAGGGACACCTCTTGTAGATTCTTTTAATCACTCTTATCATTCAAAAACATTCTTTTTTCACCCTTGGTATAGCACCTACCAGCTTCCTCAGATGAACAGCAAACTTTTTCAACAAATCCGAATAATAGACCCAGTTTCCAATACAGACAGAATTGCTGATGTATTAATCATCGATAGTAAAATCGCAGCAGTTGAGACACAAATTTCTGAATTCCCCACTAAAACAGAAATTCAAAATTCCCACGGACTAATTTTAGGCCCTGGTTTAGTAGACTTATATTCTCATAGTGGCGAACCAGGGTTTGAGGAACGAGAAACTATTGAGTCTTTAATTCAAGCAGCTACAGCAGGGGGTTTTACTAGATTAGCTATTTTGCCCGATACTTTTCCACCTGTAGATAATCCTGCTGGTTTGGCCAGATTGCAAAATTTAGCCAAAAATTATGCTCCTACTCCCATCTTTTATTATTGGGGTGCTATTACCCAAGGTTTACAAGGGGAGCAAATGACCGAGTTGGGAGAATTAGCAGCAACAGGAGTTGTGGGGTTTGCGGATGGTTTGCCTCTACAAAATCTTGGTTTGTTACGACGAGTCTTGGAATATCTCAAACCTCTGAATAAACCTCTAGCTTTATGTTGCAATAATTCTAGGTTGGCAGGTAAAGGGGTGATGCGAGAAGGGTATGATTCTATTCGCTTGGGTTTGCCTGGAGTTCCGACTATGGCTGAAACTTCCGCTTTAGCTGCTGTGTTGGAATTGGTAGATGCTATTGGTACTCCTATCCATATTATGCGGGTTTCCACTGCTCGGAGTGTGGAATTGATTAGAGTAGCTAAAAGTAGGGGTTTACCTATTACTGCTAGTACAACTTGGATGCACCTATTATTAGATACTCAAGCTATTGACGGAAAGTATACTTTAAATTCTCCCTTCCTTCCCTACGACCCAAATTTACGTTTAGACCCTCCTTTGGGAAATATTAGCGATCGCTTGGCTTTGATTGAAGGTATTAAGGATGGAGTTTTGGATGTTGTTGCTATTGACCATACTCCCTACAGTTACGAAGAAAAAACAGTCGCTTTTTCTGAAGCACCCACAGGAGCCATAGGACTAGAAATAGCATTACCTTTACTATGGCAAAATCTGGTAGAAACACAAGAATTATCAGCAATAGATTTATGGAGAGTTTTGAGTACCAATCCGGCAAAATGTTTAGGAGTAAATTTAGGAGCGATCGTTCCTAATACTAATAAAGGAGCAGATATTACCCTATTTGCCCCTCAAAAAACTTGGCAAGTAGATAGACAAAGCTTAAAATCTCGTTCTGCCAATACTCCCTGGTTAGAAAAACAAATTATCGGCCGAGTCTTAAGTTTGACTTTTACCGAATAATTAAGGTTTAAAGTCTCTCTTTTTATGAAGCTCTCTGAATTTAGTTAGGGCTTACCGATCTAATCTCAAAGCACTTATAAATAAAGGTTTAGCCTTTTTAGAATCGAATTGCAGTGTGCCTATTTTAATTCACTTACCCTCAAAAAGTGAGAATTTGGGGGTGAAGGGGGCAGAAAAATCTCTCGAACAATTATTCCTTCTACTTTCTCTGTCTTCCTGCCCTTACCACACTTCCCACACTCCCCACCCCTCCACACTTTGCTTTTTTCAGCAAACCCTAAGTAAATACTGGAAAATCAAAAAAATATTGCCAAATTAAATCCTTTGTAATTTAATAGTAAGTGGTTATCTACTTTATACTTAATATGTTCCGGAATAGTTTATGGCAGATACAACTACTAAACCAGATACAGTTGGTACAACAGAAGCAGCATTTCTTCTAAATATTTCTACTGCTAGACTTAGGTTACTTTTGAGGCAAGGTCGTCTCAAAGGAGCCAAAAAAGTCAAACGGTTTTGGGTAATTCCTTTAAATCGTCGAGGAATGCCAGAAATTACTCCTGGTCGTCGAGGTCCTCAAGGAACTTGGAATAAAGGATTCCGTAAAGGCAATAGTTTTATCCATGTGCTACGAAGAGAAATTGACTATAACCGAGACCACGGCACCTCTCTTCCAGCAATTTCTGTCAAACAAGGAGGTAAAAACCATCACTGTCACGAAGTAGAAATTCAGGGAAATTGCAAAATTGTCTACCGACCTCATAAACCTAACAAAAGTCAAGCTGGTGGTGCCCGTCTGTGGATTGAAGTAGAGCCTGAAGTTGAAATTATTCGTAAATATTTCCGAGATACGGAAGTGACATCTCCCACACTAAGCTGACGCTATAGTGTGGGCTTCTCGTTTCGTAGCCCCGGTATCCCGTCGAGCTCCACGAGCTTTAAGGACGGAATGCCCTACCGCCCTATTTTTGATATTTATCGCCGCATTCAAGTCGCGGTCTATTACTATGCCGCAATGCGGGCAAGAATGAATTCTTTGGGATAATTCTTTAGGGACTTTTTCACCACAATTTGAGCAATCTTGGCTAGTATTTTTAGGGTTCACAGCGATAGTTTTCTGCCCAGCATTTCCGGCTTTGACATTTAAAATAGTTAGAAATTGTCCCCATGCAGCATCATTAATTGATTTACTCAATCTGGTTTTCGCCAGCCCTTTGATATTTAAGTTTGCCTCCGGCACGCCGCTCCGCGTCTACGTAAGCAATAACATTGGCTTTTGATAGTAATTCATTGGCTGTTTTAAAATGAAAATCTTTACGCTTGTCGGCTACCTTTTTATGTTGTTTGGCTAATGCTTTGACTGCTTTTAACCATCTTTTACTACCTTTTTTCTTCTTAGATAAACGTTTTTGTAGAGTCTTTAATCGCTGCTGAGATTTTCGATAGTATTGAGGAATTGGAACTGATTCCCCTTCGCTCGTGGTTAAGAATTCCTTCAGCCCCATATCTATTCCCAGAGTATTTTCTGATGTAGGTTTGATTTCAGAAATAATAGAGGGAACCAATTTATTCTCCATGGATAAAGTTACATAATACCCATCGACTTTACGGCTAATTGTGACTGTTTTAATTTGAAAACCCTCTGGCAAAGGCCGATGTTGAATTAACTTTACATTACCAATTTTGGGGAGATTAATTCTTTGATTAACAACGCAATCCTGTTTTATTTGAGGATAAGTGAAACTACGATAACGGCTTTTATTTTTAAATCTGGGTTTTCCTAATTTTTGCCCGTTTTTATCTGCTTTTAACCACCTATCAAAAGCTACCTTGACTCGCTTAATGCAATCTTGCAATACCTGAGAATGAATTAGCTTATACTCAGGAAACTTGTCTTTGGTATTGACTAAATCTCTTTTCTGAGAAAAATAATCTGGGTTATCTTTTAGCTGAGGAATTGATGTTATTAACGGGCAAGCATTAACCGGACAGCGGTTCTCTTCCCACCATGAAAACCTCTGGCCCAAACGATAGTTGTACTGCCGACGCAACAATTCCAGCCACAACTCTATTGTGGCAGTTTGGTCTTTGTTGGGTTTAAGCTTGTATTGATAGGCAGTCCGCATAACGGCAAATTTCCCTGGTTATAAAACACAATAGCACGAGTTTTTTTTAAAGACCAAAACTTGAGGATAATATTTGTAAATTAATGGGGCATCGAACCTATTCAATTTACCGCCGATTCATCTGGTCGCCAAATCTCGCGATTATGGCGTGAGGCTTCTCGGCGATTTAGCTAAAATAGAGCAAGAGTACCCCCGGTCAATCAGAGATTATACCGGGAGATGAATTGTGACCAAAATCAAAACAGATACCGATCAAGACTAGCCAAAGTCGCACCTTAACACCACACTAACCTTTATAAATTTGATTTGTACAATGGTAGTTCATCTATACTTCCAATGGTATCTAGCGGCCAAAAGCGAAATATAGCTCGACCAATGATATTTTCATAAGGTACAAAGCCCCAACACCGACCATCGTAACTATGATTACGATTATCTCCCATGACTAAATAGGAATCTGGAGGCACTGTCACAGGTTCAGAAAGAAATCTTTTGTCAGGGGGACAAACATCTATTCTTGTTTTTTGGTGGTTAACTTTTCTCGCCTCAAGTTCGGCAGGATTCAAATCTGAAGCAACGTAGGTTTCTTCTACTATTTTGTCATTTACATACACTTTTCCATTTTTGAGTTCCACTCGGTCTCCTGGCACACCAACTATGCGTTTAATAAAAGCATCTTTATACTGAGTTTTCAGTTCATTTGTCGGGTTAAAAACCACAATATCCCCTCTTTGAGGTTCTCTAAATTTGTAACCCAATTTATCTATAATCAAGCGATCGTTAATTTGTAATGTTGGTAGCATTGAACCAGAAGGAATATAACGTGCCTCAGCAACAAATTGACGAATTCCAATAGCCAAAATCACACTAAGTCCTATGGTTTTGATTGATTCAATCCATGGATTTTCTTCATTTGGCTCTTCTTTGTTTACTTTTTTTTCTTCTTTATTCATAGTCTATAAATAATTCATCCAATAATTAATTTAAAAATACTTAATTTTGATTGTAGATTTAGAATTTGAGTCTCCCAGTTAATTTTTTTGATGATCTAAAATATATAGCAATCCTATTTTCAGTTGTAATATTTTGCTGGTAGTTTAGAACTCATATAGGGGAGCCGTCGGATTAGCGACTTCAATAATTTTAAAGGTTTGCAGTTAAAATTAACTGTTATAAGAATTTTCACAACCAATGCGCAGATTTTTATATAAAATTAACAGGTGTCTCAACAGTCTAAATTAACAATTAATTAGTAAATGTCCTAGTTTTTAAATCGCTCATCATAATATTATATAACAATCTTATTAAAACTAATTTTTCATCATGTCCCCTACTTCTTCTTTATTAATCCGTCGCGCTCGTATTCTTCTACCTGATGGAGAATTTCTCGTCGGTGATGTGCAAATTCAAGGTGGAGAAATTATTCAGGTCGCTCCAGAAATTTCATCTTCTGAAGCTCCGGGAAAAATCATTGATGCTGAAGGGTTAACCCTATTACCTGGAGTCATCGACCCCCAGGTACATTTTCGGGAACCTGGATTAGAACATAAGGAGGATTTATTTACTGCTAGTCGAGCTTGTGTGAAAGGTGGTGTTACTTCTTTTCTGGAAATGCCTAATACTAAACCTTTGACTACTACTCAAACTGCATTGGACGATAAGTTACAAAGGGCAGCACAAAAATGTTTGGTTAATTTCGGTTTTTTTATTGGGGCAACGGCAGAAAATTTACCCGATTTATTAACAGCTAATCCTACTTCTGGGATTAAAATTTTTATGGGTTCCATGCACGGACCTTTATTAGTAGATACTGAGGAAAAGTTAGAGCCTATTTTTGCTAGGGGAAAAAGGTTAATTGCTGTTCATGCAGAAAATCAAGCTCGAATTGATGAAAGGAAAAAAGAATTTGCTGGTATTTCTGACCCTGCTATTCATTCACAAATTCAGGATAATGAGACTGCTTTATTGGCAACTAAGATGGCTTTAAAGTTGTCGAAAAAATATCAGCGGAGGTTACATATTTTGCATACTTCGACTGGAGATGAAGCTGAATTATTGCGTCAGGATAAACCTAGCTGGGTGACTGCTGAAGTTACGCCTCAACATTTGTTATTAAATACAAGTGCTTATGAAAAGATTGGTACTTTAGCTCAGATGAATCCTCCTTTAAAATCTGCTCGTGATAATGATATTTTATGGCAAGCTTTGTTGGATGGAGTAATTGATTTTATTGCCACAGATCATGCACCTCATACTTTAGAAGAAAAAGCAAAAGGTTATCCAAATACTCCTTCAGGAATGCCTGGGGTGGAAACTTCTTTACCTTTAATGTTGACTCAAGCTATTCAGGGAAAATGTTCTGTTGCTCAAGTTTCTAATTGGATGTCCACTGCTGTGGCAAAAGGTTATGGTATTCCGAAAAAAGGAGCGATCGCTCCTGGTTTTGATGCGGATTTAGTATTAGTTGATTTGGATAATTATCGCCCTGTTTTAAGAGAGGAATTAATGACAAAATGTGGGTGGAGTCCGTTTGAAGGATGGAGTTTAACTGGTTGGCCTGTTGTTACTATTGTTGGAGGAGAAGTTGTGTTTAATCGTGGTGAATTTAATTCTGATTTTCGGGGTAAAGCTTTGACTTTTTCTGAAGCAACCTAACTAGGATTTGCTTATGAAAGTCTTTTAGTAGGTGTAGGAGACAGGAGACAGGAGACAGGAGACAACCCACCCCTCGCCCCTCCCCCTCCCCTCCTGGGAGGGGGAGACAGGAGAAATGGGAATTTACAGGAGGTAGGAGCGGGCGTTTTGTCCCTTAATTTTTCTGCCCAAATCTTGACCAAAATCCGCTCCTAATTGAACAATTACCACTTAAAACCTCGAACTTTTTGATACTTAAAAGGGCACTTACCTTTATCTATTTTGAAAAAAGAATATTACGAATAATAAACATGAGAAAAAGACAAATGCAGGAGGTATCCCTTTGACAAAAAATAGAATTTCCTAGCTCAAAACTGGTATTGAAGCTATTCCCATACGACTCCTGAGGACTGAGGACTGACTCCTAAGAAATAGCCTAACTATTTGTAGCAAACATTCATAAAATTGGTATAAAACGCTCAAAAAGGAGCGTATTTTAGGCTCATAGTTGGGCAGAACAATCTTGGGACAAAACGCCCGCTCCTACCTCCTCGCTCCCAAGCCATTTCTCCTGTCTTCCCCTCCACGGTCGGGGGAGGGGCGAGGGGTGGGTTGTCTCCTGTCTCCTGTCTCCTGTCTCCTGACTCCTGACAACAGTTATTTATAAGTATTCAACCGAACATGATATAACAAAGTTTTCAGTATGAGATAAATAGAGGTTGCCCCTGGGTCTTGATGACCAATGCTGCGATCGCCTAAATAACTTGCTCTTCCTTTTTTAGCTAACATGGGAATAGTATTTTTCATTCCCGACTCAGCAGCATCTACTGCTTGTTTCAAACTTTCGAGAAAACTAGAACCATTTGCCACTGCTTCTGTAAAAGTATTTGCTGCTGGAGACAAAGCATCTAACATAGTTTTGTCTCCCAAGTTAGCTTTGCCACGTTGCACCACTCCCTCAACTGCTGCAGCGAATACTTTAGCCATATCTTCTGAGGTGAGTTCCGACTTCCCTGTGACTACAGCACTTGCTCGTAAAAATAAAGTGCCGTACAGAGGTCCACTAGCACCACCGACAGTAGAGATTAAAGTCATACTCACAGTTTTAAAAATACTGCCAATATCTTTATTCGTAACAGTCGGCAGTTGAGTTAGAACTTTCTGAAAACCACGATTCATATTAATGCCATGGTCAGCATCACCAATAGCAGCATCTAATTCTGTGAGATAATCTTTGTTCTCCTCTAAGACTGTTGCTACTGCTTCCAACCATTGGATAATTTGTTCTTTGTTTAGCATAATCTTTTCAGTTATCAGTTATCAGTTAAAAGAAGTAGGTTTGGTTGAGGTAGGAAACCCAACATATACAGGACTTACGCAAATTATATCAAATCCGGTAGCATCGGTGTAATTAGATGGTGAGATGGGGAGTAGGGGAGATGGGAAGATGGGGAGTTAGGGAGTAGAGGAGATGGGGAGTTAGGGAGTAGGGGAGATGGGGAGTTAGGGAGTAGGGGAGATAGGGAGTTAGGGAGTAGGGGAGATCGAGAAATATTTGGTAATGGTTGAAAATGGAACATTTTTTTAGAACGAATTATACCAATTTGATAAATGTTTGCTACAAATAGTTAGGCTATTTCTTAGGAGTCAGGAGTCGTATGGGAATTGCTTCAATACCAGTTTTTAGTTCGTAAATTCTCTTTTTTCTCAAAAGTACATTTCCTGCAAAATCTTTTTATCGCACTTATTATTCGTAACATTCTTTTTTCAAAATGGTATTAAACGGATTTGATATTATTAGACAACACGCTATCCGTAGGGGGCAAATGGCATTCGCCCCTACTATAGAAACCATTTGATCGCTATAGAATTATGGTGTTCAAGTCTTTTCGCGCATCAATATGATCCGAAAATCTTGGTGTTGGTGTGTTGAATTTTGTGTATTATTTCTCCCCATATCTTCCCTTTTTCTTCTTCCCCTCCACGGTCGGGGGAGGGGCTAGGGGTGGGTTGTCTCCTGTCTCCAGTATAGCTTTCTCCTTGCTAAATTTATGAAGATACGATCAGGGGTTCTATAGACAAAGCTCCCTAAATTTCAATTCCCACTTGAGCAATAATATATTCTTGTACCGACTTAGCTCCATCTAACTGCAACACAGAATGGGCGATCGCCTCTACCTCGGACATATCCAATTGAGAAATTACTCTCTTGACAATAGATATTGCTGGAGGTGCTACACTCAGCTCATCCACTCCCAACCCCAACAAAATAGGTACTGCCACAGAATTCGATGCCAACTGACCGCAAACACTCACGGAAATTCCTGCTTCATGGGCAGCAATTACAGTTTGTTGAATCATCCGCAATACCGGAGGTTCGAGACCATTAGCAAGATTAGCAACTTTAGAATTAGTGCGGTCAGCGGCCATCACATATTGACTCAAATCATTTGTACCAATACTGAAAAAGTCTACTTCTTTTGCCAACTGGTTTGCCATTGTGACTGCTGCTGGTACTTCCACCATAATTCCGACTTTGATATTTCCGACCTCAGAAAGAGAATTTTCAACTTCTGTCAAAATTTTCTTAGCTGCGCGAACCTCTTGCACAGATGCTACCATTGGGAACATTACCTTAATATTATGTCCGTAACTCGCTCGCAAAATAGCTCGTAACTGAGTCTGGAAAATTTCTGGAGTATCTAAACTTTGCCGAATACCACGCCATCCTAAAAAAGGATTAGCTTCTGACTCCAACTTAATATAGGGAACTGTTTTATCGCCTCCGATATCTAGAGTACGAATAGTTAAAGGGCGACTTCCCATAATTTGAGCGATCGCCTGATAAGTCTCATATTCTTCTGCTTCCGTGGGTGGAGTCTGGCGATGGAGATAGAGAAACTCACTCCGCAATAAACCCACTCCTTCTGCATCACATTCTAAAGCAAATTCTGCATCTGCAACTCCCACAATATTTGCCATCACTGCAATTTTTCTGCCGTCTTTAGTTATTGCTTCTTGGGGGACTGGAGATTTCGCAAAAGTTTGACTTTGTTTTGCCTTTAATAACTGCACCGGACTCGGTTCGATCCAAACTTCTCCTGTTGTACCATCTAACCCAATTTGAGTATCTGTTGCCAATGATAATAACTGAGTACCTATTCCTACCACCATGGGAATTCCCAAGGTATTGGCAATCAATGTACTATGGGCAGTAACGCTACCAGCGCTAGTACAGATACCCAATACTAAATTTGGTTGCAGTTGCAAAGCAAGGGAGGGTGTTAAGTCTGGAGCTACCAAAATTCCTGGTTGTGAGAAATTGAGACTGCTACGACTTTCACCCGCGAACAGTTGCAGTACTCGTCCTCCCACATCTTTAATATCAATAGCTCGCGCCTGTAAATAGGGGTCTTCTAATTCTTTATATGTTTTAATCATGGCGTCAATAGCTTTTTTCCATGCTATTGCAGCACAGTGTTTTTCTGCAACAATAAATTGATGTACTTTTTCTAACAAACTAGGGTCTTCTAAATATAGTAATTGTGTTTGCAAGATATCAGTTGTATTTTCGTTAGGTAGACTGTCAACTATTCCCTGAATTTCCTTTTTTGCAGTTGCCAAAGTTAACTGGAGGTACTGCCACTCTACCTCTATATTCTCTACCGGATAGTCTTCAATTTCTGGAATTATTGATTGATAATGTACTATTTTTCCGAAGGCAACTCCTGGAGATGCTGGTGTTCCCATTAATTTATTATTTGCATCTGGGGTTGTTAATTTTGTTGGTGTTTTCTTGACAATTACTTCTGTTTCTCCGAAATTATTTGCGATTAATTCTTTGATTTTTGTTACTGCTAAATCTGCATCATTACCAGTTGCTATTATTGCTATTTCATGCCCTTGTTTGACTGCTAATGTAATTACTTGATTGATACTTTTAGAATTAATTTTATGACTATTTTTTGTCAAGTTTTGTAGCTGAATTTCAGATTGAAATTGATTGGCTATAGATACTAATTTTGCAGCGGGACGAGCGTGAATTCCTAGTTGATTTTTTACAGTAATTTTGACTTCTTTGCATTTGGTTTCTTGTTCTATTTTTTTATTGTTTGCAATAGTAGTTTTATCTGAAGGTATTTCATCAATATTAATCTGAGATTTTTTAACTGTTAAAGCTGCATTTGCTTCAGTCATTACTTGTTGAATATTGGCTCCTAAAGAAGATTGAATTATGGCAGATATTGCTCCTTCTACCAAAGGTGCAGTAGAGATTTTTACATTATTTATTTGCGTTGATGAGAGAAATTCTAGAGCCATTTCCGTACTCATTACTGCACTTCCTAAATCCATTAATACTAAGACTCCAGCATCACTATAAACAGATTCTATTGCCTCTTGTACTTTAATAACATCAGTACCAAAAGGATTTTCTGGGTCATCTATTCCAGCAGCGATCGCTATTGGTACTAGCTCTTGAGTCATTTGTTCTGCTAATTCTGCTACTGCCTCGGCTAATTTGGCACTGTGGGATACAAGTACAATTCCTACTTTGTTTTTTGAAGAAGCTGTCATTTCAGTTATCAGTATTTAAAATTCAAAAGTCAAAATTTAAAATTCAAAAGTGAGATTTTTCCATCAAAATTAAAAGTCAAAAGTCAGATTTTATTAGCACCCAAAATTTAGCAGCGCTAAAGTGCAGTAATAAATGGGTTTTACTACTTAGGGTTTGCTGAAAAAGTCTTATGGGTGAGGGTAGGAGACAGGAGACAGGAGACAGGAGAAAACCCACCCCTAACCCCTCCCAGGAGGGGAGAAATGGCTTGGGAGCGAGGAGGTAGGAGTAAGAATTGTCCCTTAATTTTTTTGCCCAAATCTTGACCAAAATCCGCTCATTTTTGAACTATGACCACTTAAAACCTCGCACTTTTTGATACTTAAAAAGGCTAAAACCTTTATTTATAAAGACTTTTAGATTTAATCAGCAAACCCTACTTAAACGTAAGCATTTCCTGCGGAATGCTGCGCAAACAGCTATTAGCTGTCAGCTCTCATGAGGGAAGTTTAAATAAATATAGACTGTTTCAACTAGCTTTTGTAGTAAGTATAAATTATGACTCAATTACTAAAGCTTTTATATAAAACTAAAAGCAATAGCTGATGGCTGAATGCTTACACTTAAACTAACATTGGTTTAGGAAAAATTTAGCTATAAATTAACTTATGACATCTAAACTTGGGCTAAAACTAGAGAAGCTGCAATGAGCGTGCCAACTAATTTTATAATCCTTTTCTGGCAAAACTTTTAAGTCTTTGCCTAGAAAAGTCTGCTATATCTTTCATCAACTATTTATTAAGAATAGTGAAAGCTGAAATAAAGCTTATGGGTTAACTAACTTTGATAACTTTAGAAAGAGAGTTTTGTTAAATTGGCATTTTTGCTATTAATTTATCAGACCCAATCTAGGAGAGCCTTTTTTTTGCACTGATTATTTATTCCATTGATAGAATTCAAGCGTATTGCCTTCTGTATCTTCAATCTGTGCAATGCGTGTACCATTCACATCTTGCGGTGGCATAATGGATTTTAGTCCTGCATCGGTTAGGCGTTTATATTGCGCATCCACATCATCAACTTCGATAGTCGGCACGGCATTATTGCCGTATGTGATTTCTTCACCTGTTATTGTGGGATTGAAAATCCCAAATAGAAACCCATTCAAATCAAAAAACACAAATCTATCGGTTTCAATATCTGGCGATTTTTGAAAAATAGTTTCTGTATAGCATATCTTAGCCCGTTCAAAGTCCTTTGCTGCAACATATAGTGAATTAACTTTCATGATATTCCTACTCTTAAAAATTGAAAAGTTATTAATCCGCTTTGGTAGAGTAGATCACAATGGAATCCCCACCAGAGAGCATTTTCTCCTTCAAATCCTGAGTCTGCACCGCTGCCAATTGACCCTTTCAAGAATTTAGAATTTAGAATTTAGAATTTAGAATTACCTCTCCTTGAAAAGAAGAGTATTGACTCAAAGGAAAAATTTTTTCTTTTTTCTCCTTAAAAGGGGAGGCACATACCCACAATTTCTCGGTAAAAATGAACGAATGGTTTTCTGTCTAATATTCAATAAATCAGCCAACACCTTCGTATTATACCCCTGCCGAATCAATTGTGGCTCTAAATCATCCAGGTTCCCCAATAAAAATGAAAAATATTTTCAAAGTTTAGACCTGAAATAATTTACTGAAATTGAAGTCAGGATATTGAGAAATAGAAGAGGGAAAAAAGGCAAAAAAATGCCCCCTTCCTATCTCCTCCTCTATTTTTAAATAAATCTCAAATAGCTTCTATAAAATTTTACTTTTGAATTTTGAATTTTTACTTCAAATATCCCAAATAGATTCTACAAAATCTTACTTTTGAATTTTGAATTTTTACTTCAAATACCCTAAATAGATTCTATAAAATCTTACTTTTGACTTTTGAATTTTGAATTTTGAATTTTTACTTCAAATATCCTAAATAGATTCTATAAAATCTTACTTTTGACTTTTGACTTTTGACTTTTGAATTCAAATACCCCATCGTAATGCCGCTGTTTTTACAGGTGCATCCCAGAATTTAATCAGCTCATCATCCAACTTCAACAAAGTAATAGAACAACCTTGCATTTCCAAGGAAGTAATATAATGTCCAATCAAATTACGCATAATTTTTAATCCTTTTTGTTCGCATATTTCTGCTAATTTCCGATAGACAATATATAACTCAGAAATAGGAGTACCACCCATACTATTCACAAAAGCTAAAAGGCGATCGCCATGCTCAAACGGTAAATCTATCAACTCCACTTCCTGCCATTCTCCCTTCACCTCATCCCACTCCCGCACTATCCGACTATAACCAACATCTTCAATAATATTAATAGCCAACATTTCCACAATTTCATCCACTGATGTCATCGCCATTCGTTCTCGTCCTGGTTCCCCATGAATACCAATACCAAATTCAATTTCGTCATTATCTAACTCAAAGGTAGGACTACCCTTAGCAGGCGTCGTGCATGATGTCAATGCCATTCCCATACTTCGCCCATTGAGATTAACTTTCCGGCAAAGGTCAGCTATTTGCTTGAGATCGTAACCTGCTTCAGCAGCAGCACCACAAATTTTTTCTGCTAAAACTGTTGTCCCGACACCCCGTCGTCCTTGAGTAAAAAGACTATCTTTGACCGCTACATCATCATCTATTAATATATTCAAGACTCGGATATTTTCTGAGAGAGCAAGTTCGGTTGCCATCTCAAAATTCATCACATCGCCACTATAATTTTTGACAATGTTGAGAACACCTGCACCCGAATTAACTACTTTTGCTGCTTCTAACATTTGGTCAGGAGTCGGAGATGTGAAAATTTCACCAGGACAAGCAGCGTCTAACATTCCCATCCCCACAAAACCGCCATGCATGGGTTCGTGACCACTACCTCCACCGGAGATGATGGCAACTTTATTTTTAATTGGTGCATCAGCGCGGTAGATGAAATGGGGGTCGAGGTTGACTTTTATTAGATCCGGGTGAGCGATCGCCATACCTTGAAGACTTTCACGAACTACATCATTGGGGTTATTGATCAGTTTTTTCATAGGATATATCTTGATTGATAATTTTATTTATTAGGATTTACGCAGAATATTAAATTATACACAATCTGTGGGGGCGAATAGCCATTCGCCAGTTGGTTCGGAATTTGAGGTGGAACCGGATGAAAGTTTGGCAGCAATGCTGACTAAATTGCAAGACCTAATTGGTTGGAAATAATTGATCATCCTAAGATATTAAAAGGTACTTTGAGAGAGTATCAAAAACGAGGAGTTTCTTGGATTCAATTTCTGGAACAGTATTTTTTCCCGCAAAAATTTTTAACATTATGTGCAACTACAAAAGAAACAGTCCAAAAGGCTAAATATAATTTTAACTAATCAAAATATCTTAAACAATTGTTTCTTCAAATCAAAACAACTCTAATTTAGGCAAAATTATTAAAAATTATTCAACGTACTTGCTTTATTACAGCGATTTGTATCATACTTTAAACATTGATATGATGCTCTACTTGTATCTAACAGTAAAAATATTCTGTTTCTAGGAAGCTAAAAGCTAGTATTTACGTTAAAACTATCCTAAAAATCATAATTTGAACCTCGCTATAGATAACGGCAAAAAAACAAATTTCCCATAAGTATAAATACTTGAGTAAATATAACTATTGACAAATTGCTTTTTGTTGGTATCTCAACGTCAGCTTTTTTTCAACTAGAGATTAAGTCAGAGGAGAAAAAATTAAAATGTATAAAAAATCAAAAGAGCTCAGGGAAATCATCAGAAAAGTAGACAGCCTTTCACCAGAAGAGCAATTATCTTTAATGTCTTATTTAACAAATAGGCTGAAAATGTGTGAAATCAAAAAAAAGCCGAGTAGAGATTGGAAAGACTTAGAAGGAATAGCACCTAATTTACTAGAAGGAATGGATGCTCAAGAGTATGTTACTCGGATGAGACGAGGAGAGTTTCCCGAGTTAGAAATTCAACAAATGATGCAATATTTAGAAGAGTAACAGAATTGACTATATTATTGCTAGATGAATTAGAAATTTGAAGTAGGTTTTGGCTGTTGCTGGCATAAATATATATATAGATATAAGGAATAACAGAAAACTCAGACAACTTGTTTATTTATAACTGCAAATACGGTTTATTATCAAAAAATTGAAACAGCATGGCAACAGAAAGTATGAGACATAAAAATCGCTTATTTTTACCACACAAGTTTTTCATTTAGTTTAAAATCATCAGGTAATATTTTGAGATTATTACCTAATTTTAAAAGATAATTTTTTTTCATTTTTCCTGTCTCCATATATGGTTCTAGTAAATATAAATTTTTTAGTGCTTCTACTAAAGTAGTAATATTTGTCAATCTTTTGATTGTCACTCCAAAATTATTGCAGCTTGCTAGATTTGGGTATACAGCTTTAAAGACTTTTTTTGAAAGTTCGTACTCAAATAATTCTGCAAAAACAAAAATCCCTTGTCTTAAGTTAACTAAAAAACAGTGTGTTTCTGTATCATACCAAATCCGGTTTTCAAAACCCCATTATACTTAGGTGAAGTTTAGCCAGTGATAATTAGTTAAATTTTTAATTTCTGTTTTCATTTCACTCAGCACATTACATCTTTTCACTAAAATCTCTTCTAACTCATCAATAGTGTCAAAACACTGATTTACTAATGGCTCATCCACCAATTTCCATAAGCGTTCTGCAGGTTGTAAATAGGGGCGAATATGGTGGTAGAAATTCTATTTCTATTCCTTCTGGAATTTGACATTTTTGACTCCGATGCTATCCAGCATTATCCTCAATTAATAAGATTTTTTTTGTCTGAAACTCCTACATCCTCAGCAAATTGTTTGTCAACAACATTCAACCATAATGTATTGACTCTTGGGATTAAATACCCAGAGCTGTTTCTCCAGTTTTAGGCTTAACAAAACCATCAACATATAACCATTCATAACGATGATTAACATGGGCTTGAGGTCTTTGACATACTTGATTCCATACTTTCCTTAAAATTGGTTTGAATCCCACTCTATGCTCGTCAAAAAACCATAAATCTATTTCGACACTCGGATATTTTTTTTCTATCTCTTTTACTTTTAAAGGTAAGTTTTTTCTAAATTTTTCTTGTTCAATTAGAGAACATTTTTTATGTTTTGGCCAGGGACTTTGCCAGGAGTAGTTCAGCTTTTTTAAGTAATCCCACCCCCTTTGATTCCAAACTTTTTCCACTCCTGTTTCCCTTTCAATCCAACGGGCTACTTTTAGTCCTGTCCAAATGCCACCATCAAATGGTCTCTCTGCTAATTCTAGAGCTAATTTTTGAAATTGTTCTGGTTTTAATAGTTCTTTTTTCCCTCTTTTTCCTTTTTGAAGGTTGCGTTTACCATTTTTGACTTCAACTTCACCTAATTGATTGTATTTTTTGATTATTTCTCGGGCATAATCATAATTAATACCTATAGCGATCGCACTATTTTTCACTGTCCAACAATCTTGATACTTTCCACAATAAATGCCACCTTCTTGACTCTACTGGTTCTACAGTTTTTTTATACCTTTGTTTGAGTTCATCACAACTCAAATAATTTGCTAAATATACTTTTCTTGGCATTTCATTAATCCTATATATTTACCTTAAAGTATAATAGGGATTTGAAAACCGGATTTGGTATCATAAGTGCAAAAGCGTTTTTTTGTTCTGTGACGAGTTCTTTTATACAATAATTCACCCATATTTTGCTGACAAATAACCAAAATCAGAGGTATATTTTCAGTATCATCAATTCCAGCAATAAACCCACTAATCATATCCCAATCTTCTCTTGGAACTGTAATACCATTGACAGTTTTGAATTTAAGCGATGGGAATAAAGGAGTATTAGCTAATTTTAATAGTCGCTGCAACTCAGAAAATTTAGGGCTTTTTTTTGGCAGATATTCTTTAACTTTAGTATCGTTTTGTAGTGGCTTAATTTCCTCAATGTATTTTTTCTCTAAATTATCTAATTCTGATAGAGGAGCTTCAATATAGTAGATATAAACTTTATCCAATCCTTGCGTAGCAAATTGTTTGTAACGATGATGAGTTTTTCCTGCCCAACGTTTCTTCAAATTTTTAGCTTGACCTATATATAATATTTGATTTTGCTCATCTGCTATGAAATAAATTCCTGGTACATTAGGGATGAAGATCACGACTTCTTAAAGAACATTTGCCAGAAAATTTGGGTAAGTTATCCATAATTTTATCTGCTCAACTTTTTGACGAAATTTTATCAGTTAAGCTTTCATATTTGGACATTCTACTACTAAAATTAATGTACCAGATTTACATGGAATAAGCTGTAATACAAAAGCAAAATGAAAAAAACAATTTATCTAGCTAATCCTTATGGTTTCTCAGAGCAACAAAAAGAACTGCTGCTTCCTCCTATAACCGAAAAATTGAAATCTTTAGGAGCAGAAGTTTGGGAACCATTTGAACGAAACAACCAACAAGACTTCTCAAAGCCAGGATGGGCTTACATTATTGCTCAAGCAGATTTGAATGATGTAAGAAACTGCGATGCTATATTTGCTATTGTCAATGGCACACCGCCTGATGAAGGTGTAATGGTTGAATTAGGTGTGGCGATCGCCCTCAATAAAGAAGTTTTTCTGTTTCGAGATGATTTTCGTCGCTGCACAGATAGTGAAAATTATCCACTGAATCTTATGATATTTGCAGGTCTACCACAAAAGGGTTGGGAAGATTATTATTATAAGTCTGTGGAAGAAATTGATTCAAAACACAAAGCTTTATATAAGTGGCTATTAGAAGATTCTGAAATTACTTAGAGCTTACCGCTCTAATCTCAAAGCATTAACTGATATTGACTAAAGACTTTTTTCGGTAGAAAAAAGTGCCAGATATTACGCCCAAAACCCTCAAAAAGTTAGCATAAAAGGCAAACTAAGGACAGAAAAATTGAGGGACAAAACTTAGCTCCTACCTCCTCGCTCATTCCCCATTTCTCCTGAGGACTGAGGACTGAGGACTGAGGACTGAGGACTGACTCCTACCCTCACCCATAAGACTTTTTCCGCAAACCCTACTTATGGTCGGATATTATCTCCAAAATCAAATATAAAGTACCTAAATTTTATCCAAATCAAAGTCACACTTACCAATAGAAATTAATTTAGCCTGCCGTCCGTGGAGGGTTTTCTCAATAGTATTTCCTACATTAGAAAAACCCAAACAAACCCGCAAAAAATCGGGAGGATAATAAACCAACTTTTCAGCCCATTCAATAGCGACAATACCCAAAGGTACTTCCAAACCCTCCCAATAAATCTCCAAATTTAAAGCTTCAATTTCTGAACTTTCTAAGCGATATAAATCAAAATGATAAAGAGGAATTCTGCCAGAAAAATACTCATTAATCAAAGTAAAAGTAGGGCTATCAATTGTTTCTGTTATTCCCAAACCAGTACCCAGACCTTGAACAAAAGTAGTTTTACCACTACCTAAATTTCCCTCTAATAAAATTACACTACCAGCAGGCAAAATTTTCCCTAAATTTTTACCAAAATTGTGAGTTGCGACAGTATTTTGTAGTGACAAAAAAACTTCTTGGTTCATAATTATTTATCGCTATTGCTGATTTGAGGTATGTTAATTAATGGATAATTGATAATTGATAATTGATAATTGATAATTACCTCTCCCTTTTATACCAATTTGATAAATGTTTGTTACAAATGATAGAAGTAATACCAAATTCAAAAAAGGTAGTTACATCTTAATTAGTAATTTATTCCTATAATAAAAAAAAATTAATCCCATAATTTATAAAAATCAAACATTTTTTCCTCTTTTTTATCATATTTTTCTTTCCCTGTTCCCTGTTCCCTGTTCCCTGTTCCCTATGTTGTGACTGTAGCAATGTTTTATGAAATTGGTATAATAAAGAAGGAAGAAGGAAGCAGGAAGATGGTAAAAATATTGAAAAAAAGGGAAAAACGATAGATATAAATATCTAAAATGAACTGGAGCAACTATTTTTAAGCATATCCGATAAAACTCTACCCTTTTGTAGCGTTCTTTTTTCAAAGTGGTATTAGAGAGAGGATTGACTAAAAGGAAAAAATTTATTTTTTCCCCCTTGAAAGGGGAGGCTTTTAACCAGAATTATTTAATTATTTAATTATTAATTATTAATTATTCGGTAAGCATTCAGCATTCAGCTATCAGCTATCAGCTTCTGAGACATATCTATGTTTTTTGCCACAGAATTGTATAGGTTGGTAACTAAAGTTTGCTGTTCTTAGATTTCAATTATCTAATAGTAATAGTATAAGTTAAAAGAATGCTGACTTCATTTATTAAAAAGTACAGACTCGCTGAATGCTGACTGCTAATAGCTGAATGCTTACGAGGTATGATATTACGTCCGGATAAGAGGGCGAGCAAAAAACTTTCAGTAGTCCTGCATGGTAATGGTGAAGATATATCTTTTTTAATTTCTCCCGCACTCCCCATCCCCCCATCTCCCCATCTCCCCATCTCCCCATCTCCCGACTCCCAATCTCCCCACACACTCTCTACCATTACTATGCACCACCACCAAACTTTCTTCTTCTATCCTCTTTCTTCTTCTTTTTTCTTCTTTCTTCCCTCCTGACTCCAGAGTTCTGAGTTCTGACTCCTAAGTAATTAAGATTAATATCATACACTCATTCATCAACACCTATTTATTAAATTCAATACGCTCATACCACTGCAATAATACCTGTGCTAACATCATCGAATCGTGGCGAACAAAACCAGTTTCTTCATCCTCATACATCACATTAGTCAAAAGAATTTTCCTTCCTAAATTTCTAACTTCTTCACGGTCAAGAAAAACCGGATGAGAATCTTCTTGAGCATAACGAACTAATGCTTGTGCTGAAGGACTTTTTCCCTGAACTAAAACAGTATCAAATAGTCGCTTACCAGCAGCAACATCAATAGCACGAATATGGTCTGCCACAGTATATCCAGTAGTTTCTCCAGGCTGAGTCATAATATTACAAACATAAATACTAGGAATATTTCTAGAAGCCATTGCCTCAGCAATTTCAGACACTAATAAATTAGGAATCACGCTAGTATATAAACTACCAGGGCCAATAATAATATAGTCAGCTTCTTCTATTGCCTGTAAAACTTTGGGCAAAGCAAGAGGATGTTCAGGAGTACAGCCAATTTTGACAATTTTCCCCCTAGCTTCCGTAATATTAGACTCACCCTCAATACGTCGTCCATCAGCCAATTCTGCCCACAAATTCACATCAGTAAGAGTAGCAGGTAAAACCTGACCCCTTATAGCCAAAACTTGAGAACTAGCAGCTACAGCTTGTTCCAAATCTCCAGTCACCTCACTCATCGCCGTGAGGAAAAGATTGCCAAAACTATGTCCCACCAAACCATCACCAGCACGAAACCGATACTGAAACAACTCAGTTAATAACTTTTCCTCATTCGCCAGAGCTGCTAAACAATTACGAATATCCCCTGGTGGTAGTACCCCTATCTCTCGACGCAACCTACCAGAAGACCCACCATCATCTGCCACCGTCACAACAGCAGTAATATTAGCACTGTAATCCTTGAGACCTCTTAACAAGGTGGAAAGACCTGTACCTCCGCCAAGAGCAACTATCTTTGGACCTCGATTTAATCGCCGATGGGCAAGTAACCGATCCACCAATTTTTCCTCTCCCTCTGGTATTAACACCTGAGTAATGGAATTAATACTACGATTTTGACCCCAGAAGATAAAAAGTAAACCAGCAAAGATAATTATTGGCCCGGAAATATAATTAGGAACTATAGTCGTCACCCATCCCAAAAATTCTTTAAGTAGCCGTAGGGTGTAAAAAATTGGAGTCATTCCCGTCCATATTGATAGACCTAAGCTAGTCAGTAGTACGCCAGCAGCACTCAAGAGTAACCACCGCTTAATAAATAATCCTGGAGCTAGCCACTTAAACCATTGGCCAATTATCTGAGAATTGGTCTGACGACGTTTTGCAATAAAAAAATTACTTTTGAGAAAGATGCGTAGGGTTTTCTTGACTAAACTAGTTGACATAGCAATATTAGCCTTAGCTTGATTAAGGACAAATTTGTACAAAAATACTATCTACAATAAAGAAGATTCTGGGAGTATTATGGCGCTTCAGAACTAAATTATGTTGAGATGAAATGCCTTAACGAAGTCAGAAGTCATAACTCAGAAGTCATAAGTCAGTAGGGGCGTTAACGATAGTTATGCGAAGCAAACAGCCGTTTGCTGGCGCAAAGCTCCGAAGATCGCCCGTACATAAGTTGTTTTTGTAACGGTGATTTGAGCAACCCTCCAAAAACCCGATCGCCTTAAAAGGCGGGGTTCGCGACCCAATGATTTTGTTAACGAAGATAAACTAAGGAGATTTAATCAAATCAGGATACATATAGCAGGCAACAGGCAATAGTGGAAAAAGTATTTCTCTGTCTTACTGTTCATTATCAGCATAAGTCAAACACCAGCTCGTTCCTTCCTATAACAGCAGCCACGATAAATATTTGCTACAAATAATGGAGCATCTTGGTATAGAATTACTCTATTTTTGTCAAAACTGATTTATCTAATTGAGAGATAAAATATATCATTAATTGTTGATTTTTTCTTACTTCTTTCTTCTTTCCTCTGCTCTAGATAACTAATCACCTAGATAACTAAAACCTTCTTGCTTTTTCTTGACTTACAGTATTTGTAACATTATTTTTGGAAAATGGTATCACAGAAGACAAAGTTTAGAGGAGAAAGGCTGACTAAATCTCAAAGTTTGAGACTTTTATTATGCCCCCTTGCTATACTGCCAACAAAATCTGTTATGGTGCTACGCATTAAGTTTAGGACATAAATAGAAGCTGTTTGCGCAGCATTCCGTAGGAAAACCCTTTTGTATTTCTCTGTTGCCTATTGCCAGATGAGCTGTTGCCTTGCGCGTAGCGCTATACTTACTGCTTTTTTAAGGCCAATACATTATTGTGGACTGTTAAGTGTAAACGATGAATCACGAACCTATAATTGAACTGAAAGGAGTTAGTAAGTCATTCGGGTCTAATGTTGTTTTAGATGAAACAGACTTAACAATTTATCACGGAGAAGCATTGGCAATTATTGGTCCATCTGGAACTGGTAAATCTACAGTTCTGAGAATTATTGCTGGTTTATTGACTCCTGATGCTGGAGAAGTTTATGTCCAGGGACAGCGACGAGTTAGATGGATGGATGATTTGAAAGATCCAATTACTATTGGTATGGTCTTTCAAAATGCTGCTCTGTTTGACTCCCTGACAGTAGAAGAAAATGTGGGTTTTCTTTTGTATCAACAGAGTAAGTTACCACATTCCCAGATTCAGGAGTTGGTGCAACAGAAATTGGAAATGGTGGGGTTGGGTAATATTGGCGATCGCTATCCGGCAGAGTTATCTGGTGGAATGCGTAAAAGAGTTAGTTTTGCAAGAGCAATTATGACTAATCCAGAAAATCCTCATGATGACCCAGAAATATTATTGTATGATGAACCAACTGCAGGTTTGGACCCCATCGCTTCTACTGTAATTGAAGATTTGGTACGTCACTTACAATCTGTAGATGGTGGTTGTAGCACCTATGTAATGGTGACTCATCAACATAGTACCATTCGTCGCACAGCAGACAGAATTATATTTCTTTATCAGGGTAAGGTGCAGTGGATTGGTACTGTAGATGAAATTGATGTAGTGGACAATCCTTTGGTACAACAATTTTTTACAGGTACTGTAGATGGGCCGATTAAGGTACTGGATAGAGGTTTGACTGGAAGGCAAGGAACTTAACGAAGTTAGAAGTCAGAAGTCAGAAGCGGTGCGACCCCGCGACGACGCCAGCTCGCTTGCGGAATGCGCACTCCTGTGAGTCAGAAGTTAACCCACCCCTCGCCCCTCCCCCTCCCAGGAGGGGAAGTAGGGCATTTGAGCAAGGCTCCAAAAATATTGCGCCTTAAAAGGCAGGGTTTTAGACCCATGTTATTTTGATAATTGCCAGATTAAAGGCCAGAAAAATTAATAGATTTATAGTGCTGTGCGCAGACAACAGGCAATAGCGGTCAGACCCCGCGACGACGCAAGCTCGCTTGCGGAACGCTGACCAAGAGAGGCAACAGGGGAAATAAAAAACCGATAATATAAGACTTTTAGCTATTGGACAGTTCCTGTAATTTGTAAATATGCCAGCGCACATTGCTATAGAGCAGATAAATATAACTATAGCTTATTGATAATTTTGGGGAAACTATGCGATCGCGAACAGCTAGAGAAGGTTCAGTAGGTTTATTAACTTTGCTAGGATTAGGTTTATTTGGTGTATTGGTGCTTTGGTTGAAGGGAGTAAACTTAGGCCAACGTAGTTATAACGTAATAGTGGAATTTGAAAGTGCATCTGGTATGGAGTTAGGCACATCGGTTAGATATCGAGGTATTAATGTGGGACAGGTAGTAGGAATTAAACCAGGGCCAAATGGAGTAGATATTACTTTAGAAATTAAACCTGAAGATTTAATTATTCCCCGTGATGTGTTTATTCAAGCAAATACATCTTCATTTATTGGTACTGCAGTGATAGATATTACTCCTAGAGGTGGAATACCAGAATCAGAAATTTCTGCTGGTCCTTTATCCTCTAATTGTCCGGAAATAATTATCTGTAATAATGACCGTTTACAAGGGCAAGCAGGAGTAGAAATACAGCAACTATTAAGAGCAGGAATTCGTTTAATCGATCTATATAGTGACCCAGAGTTATTTAGTAATATCAAAATAATTGCTGAAAATACAGCTAATGCCTCTGCAGAAGCTTCTAAGCTAACAAAACAACTGGCTGATTTGTCAGAAACTATTAGAGGAGAAATCCAAGGTATAAGTCAATATTTAAGAGAAGATGTTGATGAAATAACAGGAATTATTAGAGCAGAAGTGGGTGGTTTGACTAATACTTTAGAAGGAGAAATAGGTGGTTTGACTAATACTTTGGAAGGGGAAATAGGTGGTTTGACTAATACTGTAGAGAGAGATTTGGATAGTCTAACTAAAACTGTAGAAAGAGAAGTCAATGATATTTCCAATGGCATAGCAAATGTGACTAAAGCTATGGAAGAATCTACAGCAAAAGTTTCCGAGGCAGCGATCGCCTCTGCAAATTCTGTAGAGGAAGTAGCGAATAAATTTAGTTTAACAGCAGACCAGATTAATTCAATTGTTAATACAAATCGTTCTACTCTAATAGCAACTTTAGATAATATTGAGAAAACGACGGAAGATTTAGCAGTGTTAATGGAAAGTTTAAGTCCGATAGTTAGCGAGCTAGAAAGAGGAGAATTAATTGGCAATTTAGAAATATTATCAGCAAATGCAGTAGAAGCTTCCGCTAATTTAAGAGATATTTCTAGTGACTTAAATAGTTCTACAAATATAATTATGTTGCAACAAACATTAGATTCAGCTAGAGCAACATTTCAAAATGTGCAGAAAATGACATCAGATTTAGATGATTTAACTGGGGATGATAGATTTAGGAGAAGTCTTAAACAAATTATTAATGGATTAGGTGATTTATTCTCTTCAACAAAGCAGTTAGAACAGCAAACTCGGATGGCAAAAAATATTGAAACTTTGTTAAAAGATAGTGGTAGTTCAGAGGTTAGTAAATTGACAGATTTGAGGGAATAGGGAATAGGGAATAGGGAATAGGGAATAGGGAATGAGAAACGCCGAAGTAGTCCAGTAGGGTGCGTTAATGAAATGTAACGCACGCCTTTCACAGCAAGGGGTGCGTGAGATGTTAAACCGACCATTATTCCAGAAATGGTAAGCGTAAAGTCACTTGACTTGGCAAGTCATGTCATCCGCCAAGAAATAAATTTCTTGGCTTAAAGCAGAAGTCATCTTTAGATGACTAAAGTATAGCTAATATCATGTTCCCCCTCCGGGGGAGCTACGCTAACGGTAGAACAGTTATAATTAGGCTCGTAGTTAGGCTTTAGCCCTTACAATACTTACTATTAGGGCTAAAGCCCAACTACAAACAAAAATTTGATTATAAGTAATTATCCTAACATGATATAACTTTAAAAATTCTTACTTTTGACTTTTGACTTTTGACTTAAAATGACTTTTGACTTCCGTAAAAAGCTATATCTACTCCTGCAAAGCAGCTAAAACTTGGTCGTGAATTATCCCATTACTAACAACCACGCCACGGTTATCAACCATCTTCGCTCCATCAGCAAAATTTAACGGTTTACCATAAAGGTCGGAAACACGTCCCCCAGCTTCTTCCACAACGATCGCTCCAGCAGCATGATCCCAAATATTCTCTCGATAGTTAGGAGACTTCGGTGAAGGCAAACGCAAATATAAAGCAGCTTGTCCAGATGCCACAATACCATACTTTGCCTGAGAGTCTACCCGTACAGAAGGCGCAGTAATACCCGCAGCTTTCGCTACTGCATTCTGACGGTCTTGGTCACCGTGAGAACTTTCCACACTTTCCACAAACCTGAGATTAGTAGTATCACCAGCTTTCACCACATGAATAGGAGTCAATTCACCTCCTGCTATTGGCATCATTGCTGCTCCTTCACCCCGCACCGCTACATACAGCATCCCTGGTTGATTATTTTCTACTGGCATCGCCGGACAAGCTAACACCCCTACTTTAACTTCTCCTGCTTCCACCAATGCCAACGCCACTGCATATTGGTCTTGACGTAAAAACCCTTTTGTGCCATCAATGGGGTCTAAAGTCCAATAACGAGGTCCGACTTTACCGTTACCTTGGTTAATCCACTGTACTATCTGTTCTGGAGTAGCATCTGCTATCTGTTCTTTTACATAATTTGTCACTTTTGTCAAATTTTCTGCCATTTCTGGACTTTGTAATTCAGTGGCGTCTTCTTCTCCTACCACTGGATCATCTGGAAAGGCCTCACCCAAGGCTTTGCAAATCAATGCCTGAGCGCCATAGTCAGCAACAGTTACCGGACTTTTATCACCTTTTTCCATTGCCGGCGGAATATTTCCACGAACCTGTTCGCAGAGTTTAGCTGCTGCTAGAGCAGCTTCAATTGCTATTTGTTTTTCGCGTTCGTAAGCCATGAGTAGTTTTAAATTAGGTACTATTCATAGCATATAGTAGTGTTTGAATATTTAGAACTAGGTTTAGCGCCCAAAACTATAGGAGTTAAGCATTAGACATCTTCTCCAAAAGAGGGAACAGGGAACAGGGAACAGGGAAGAATAATTGATTTGATTTTTGATTTTTACCAGATGTATATTAAACATCTCCTATAATCAAAACAGGACTTACACAAAAGACGAAAATGAAAATATAGATCATTTGTAGATATTAACGGCCGTTAACCCCTATATTTTGTGGTTATGCGTAATATCATGTTCCCCCTCCGGGGGAGCTGCGCTAACGGTTGAATACTTATAACTAGACTTTTGTGAGGAGTCAGGAGTCAGGATAGAAGAAAGGATAAAAAGAGGAAATATTGGAGATGGGGTATTGATAATTTCAGTATTTCTTTAGTACTCTCGGTATTGTCAGTCCTTAAACTTGATTTATCACTAATTATCCGAATATGATATAAGTCCCGAAAAAATAAAGTCAATTATCCCACAGAAATTATCAATAGAGTTGTTGGGAATTAAGCTAAAAAAATGGCTCAAACCCTTATTAGTCAAAGCTTATAGCGTTTAAAAGCCCTAAAATGCTGAAAACCTTATATAGTAAGCTTTTGAGCATTGTTCAATTTTTATTTCCCAACAACTCTAATTATTTTCCTCTACTCCCTACTCCCTACTCCCTCTTTTCTAGGAGATGTCTATTATGATTATTAATGATATTTGACTTTATTATTTATGATGCACAATTTCATCCCACCAGAAAGATTTTTTCCCTATCTCACCTGGCAAGATATTGAAACAATGCCAAATAAGGAAAATGTAGTAATTATTCAACCAGTGGGTTCTATTGAACAACATGGTTTTCATTTACCTATAATTGTTGATTCAGCGATCGCTACTTTTATTACAGGTAAAGCACTAGCTAAACTCGACTCTAATATTCCTGCCTATGCCTTACCAACTCAATATTACGGTAAATCTAACGAACATTGGCATTTTCCTGGTACCATTACTCTCACCGCCCAGACTTTGATGGCAGTATTAACAGAAATGGCTGAAAGTATCTATCGCTCTGGGTTCCGCAAATTGGTATTTTTGAACGCACATGGTGGACAACCACAAGTTATCGAAATTGTGGCGCGAGACTTGCACCAGAAATATGAGGATTTTTTGCTATTTCCGCTTTTTGCTTGGCGCGTACCTCACCCAAGTAAAGAATTGTTCACACCAAAGGAAATGGAATTGGGAATTCATGCAGGAGATGGGGAAACAAGTATGATGTTGTCAATGTTGCCGGAGACGGTAAAAATGGATAAGGCAGTAACGGAATATCCTCAAGATTTGCCAGAAGACAGTATGTTAAGTATGGAAGGGCAGTTACCTTTTGCTTGGTTAACGCAGGAGTTAAGTTGTAGTGGTGTTTTGGGTGATGCCAAGGTAGCTACGAAAGAAAAAGGCGATCGCCTGATTGAGGCTTTTACTGATAGTTGGGTGCAGGTTATTCAGGACGTTTATAAATTTCAGCAACCAAAACAAAAATCTAACTCGCGATCATAATTGGTAGTTGTATCATGTCCGGTTTAATACTTAAACAATAGAGTTGTCGCTAAATAAAGGGAAAAAATCACTCTAACCTAGACAGAGCAATAATTCCAAGCATTTTTGCTATCCAATAGCTACAATCTTTACAGAACAAGGTTTTTGGGATTTTTTTAAGTTATAAAGCGACAAGTCTAATAAAATAATTCAAGCAATCATGGTATAATTGGCGAGTATTTATGTATTGGTTAAAAATTCCCAGAACGCTTACTATCCAATTTGATATGATTGCTATGGATATCAAGATCAGACTAATAAAAAAACTCTTTTTACGAGTTCTCACTGTTTTAATAATAATTATCTTTACTCAGTCTGCCGTCATTAGCATTAGCCCAGAGAATAACCCACTTAAGCCACCTGCCACTAATAGTCCCCGTACTACTATGTCAGGATTTATGAAAAATATGAATGAGGCTTATACACTAATTATGGAAGCTGAAGAGCAGGCCAAAACAGAGGGGGGATTATGGTATTCTAAGGCAGTGCGGAAAAAAGGCTATGAAGCAAACTTAGCTCTAGAGCGGGCGATCAATGCCTTAAATCTTGTAGATATTCCCCCAATTAATCGTCAAGATATTGGTACAGAATCTGCATTAATGCTGAAGGAGATATTAGACCGCCTTAAATTACCTAAAGCTAATATGATTCCTAGTCGAGAAGATGTTGTATCTAAATCCCTAAAGCGCTGGGAAGTTCCAGGGAGTGAGATTGCAATTGGGTTAGTTGAGGAAGGTTTCAATGTCAACGAATTTCTCTTCACCCCTGGAACAGTTAAGCGTATCAAAAAATTTTATGAATTGATCGAAAAATATCCCTACTATGAATTGAATTCCTGGAAAACATCTCCTGGGTTCTACAGATTCTATATCACTACACCAGGCTATCTCCTACCTCCCAAGTGGAGTAGATGGTTACCAACGCCAAAAAATACTGTGCTACTTTACGGCCAGGCCCTCTGGCAATGGGTTGGTCTGGCTATAATCACCTTCGTAGTATTCGCTATCATTTTTGGGGCTAGATTTTTACTCAAACGATATATTAGGAATGCTAATCCCCACAAAAAAGTATGGTTGGGATTATTCATACCAGCCTTAACATTATGGATGACTAACTTTTGGGAATTTACGATCAATAAATACATTAATATTACGGGCGCACTCCTCAATAATATACTGACATTATCAACTATTGTGGAAGGTGGTGTTTTGGCTTGGTTCGCTTTTATGGTATTCGATGCCATTGGTTGGACTATTATCTCCAATATGCCTCAAGAAAATACATCCATTGAAGCAATACTCGTCCGCAATGGAGTTCGCTTGCTAGGAGTTTTGGCAGGACTCACAGTTTTTTACACTACTAGCAAAGAAATTGGCATAGCTGTTGGACCAATAATAGCTAGCTTTGGAATTAGCAGTATTGCTATTGGGTTGGGAGTTAAACCATATATAGAAAATGTAATAGGTGGTTTAACCTTATTTTTGAACCGCCCAATAAAGATTGGGGATTTTTGCGAATTAGGTGGTGTCATGGGCACAGTAGAAGATATTGGTTTGCGCTCTACATTGATTCGCACGGAAGATCGCAAACTAATTTATGTCCCGAATACAGTAGTATCCACATCGCAAATTGTCAATCATAGTCAGCGCGACAAATATTCTTTTAAGCGCACACTTTCATTGAGCTATGACAGCATTCACGAAGAGTTAGGAGAAACCATGGAAAACCTACGAAATATGCTCGCTCAACATCCAAAACTTTCCGAAGAACGTATTAGTCTTAGCAGTTTGAGTAATGAGGCAATTGATGTTGATATTTTCGCATATATCTTAACTAGAGATTTAGATGAATCTATCTCGATCCAAGAGGAAATACTGCTCAACATTAGTCCAACTCTTGACCTCACAGGAGCAAAGGTAGTCGCACTTACTGTATAAAACACAATATAATCTTCTAATACAAGCACTATTAATAATAGTTCTAACGTTAGTATAGAGATGTAATATCATGTCCGGTTGAACACTTATTATTAAGATAGCGAGGGAGTAGGGGAGTAGAGAAAATAGACATATTTACTGTTTAATATAGAATCCGGGTAATTACTATAGCTAAGTCATTGCGACTGGAACGGAGTGGAAGGAAGCAATCTCAGGGGTGCGCGGAGATTGCTTCCTATCGTCGCAATGACAACTATTCAACCGGATTTTATACAAGCAAGAGGATAAGTTTTTTTCATCACGCTCTTATCCGGACATCATATAATACCAATTTGATAACTGTTTGCTACAAATAGTTAGGCTATTTCTTAGGAGTCAGGAGTCAGGATGAATAAAAGATTTGAATAGTATTAATTTTTAAATTTGGGAACGGGAACGGGAACAGGCAAGATGCCCATTCCACAAGACTACAAAATTTACTTCTTCCTTCTTCCCTCTTCCTTCTTCCTTCTTCCTTCCTATAGCAACGATAAAACAATTTCAGCCAACTTTTGTGCCGCTCCTGGTTGACCTCTAACACTTCTAAGATGATCGCGCATTTCGGCTAATTTTTCTGGATGAGTCAAAAAATCTAATACCAATTCTGCTATTGTTTCCGGTGTCAGTTTCCCTACCAACTCCGGTACAATTTCCTGTTTTGCCCAAATATTAGGCCAAGCAAAAAGTTTTCCCTTGCGCAACACTAACCAATTAATTCCGGCGGCAAAAGCAGCTCCTACCCCTGGTAAATTTGCTAACAACCCAGGCAAACCATCCCAAGCTCTCATAATATCTAGTTGTTGGGTGGGTAATAATACAATCATCGGTATTGCTAAGGAACCCAACTCAGCAGTATTAGCACCAACTGTAGTCAAGCAAAGACGACATTGGGAAAGTAGATCGTAAGCAGGAGTGCGCGTTATTAATTCCACCTCTAGACCTGTAGGTGTCACCAATTTAGGATTTTCTGTCTCAGAGTCTAGAGGAATTAATAATTTCGCCTCAACACCACCCATTTTTTGAACTGCCGGATTTTTTCGAGAGTCGGCAAAACTGGCTAAAGTAGATAATTCTAGAGTAGGAGCAACTGGAATAATAAATCTAGTTTGCGGGCGTATTTTGTGGAGATGTTGAGCGATCGCTAAAGTTAAAGGTACGCCCAAAGATAATTTAGTAGGTTTAGACCCAGGCAATAACCCAATTAATTCAACAGTATTTTTCTCTGTTGCAGGTAAATCTAAATTACTGCTCACCCTTTTAAGGGGGTCAAAAAGAAATTTCTGCATTTCAAGCCTCCCTATTGCAGAGGTACTGATAACTGATAACTGATAACTGATAACTGAATTTGCTTCCGCCATCAAATCTCCCACTACTGTAAATTTTTCAGCATATTTTGATGGTACTTGAGCAGCAACTTCTGGTTTCATTACGCCAAATTTATCTATCCAGCGCCACCATCTAGCATCCCATTCAGCATAAATAACAGTACGATAACCAAGACGTTTTCCTACCGCAACAGTAAAAAATTGGTCGCCTCCCAAAAATAAAACTATTCCCTGGGGATGCCAATGCCAATTTTCCGCCGTTTTTCCCTGAAGCAAAAACCGCCAAAAATATTCTGCGGGTTGTACTCGGTCTATTTCTGGATAAGAAAGAGCGATCGCTGCTTCTTTTCCGGTAGCATGGGGACAAGGTGAGAGAATGATAGAAATTCGGATATCAGTATTTGCCTGTTGTCGTAACTGTTGCACAACAGGTCGCACCCAAGTAACTAATTCTCCCGGGCCATTTGAGAGGATGACAATATCAATTTTCATAGAGAGGTGATAGGTCGTAGGTGGTAGTTGGTAGGCGATCCCATAACATTCTGGCAAACCCGCAGGTAGCGGTAGGTTTTCAACCCAAGTGAATTGTATAGGTATTAGTTCAACAATTAACAATTAATAATTAACAATTAATAATTACCGAAAAATTATGGTCTAAACTCTCTCCTTTTAAGGGGATAAAAAAAGATAATATTCCTGATGTTAAGTCTCTTTATTAGACATCTGGTAAAAATCAAAAATAAAATCAATTATTATCCATAAATTATCAATTATTTCTCCCTGTTGCTTTCCGGAGCTGTTGCCTGTTACCTCTTTTCTGGAGATGGCTATTGCAGAGGTACTGATAACTGATAACTGATAACTGAAATTACCCCTCTTGAAAACGGATAGGATGGGCGAACAGGATTTTATTTATTTCTCCTTTTTTAAAGAAGAGGCTTTCAAGCTTAATTATTAGGTAAACTTGTATATTTATTCCCTGCTTGCTGTCTATTCCCTAAGAAGCTAATATACTTACTAAAGTCAACCAAATTATAGGAGAAAATTAAGATGACAGAATTAATTGATGTGGTTAAAACTGGAGATATTTCTCAAGTCGAAACTTTGCTGAGTGAAGGTACAGAGATCGATGCTAAAGACTCGGAGGGTTCGACTCCCTTAATTGCTGCTGTGGAAGCTGGCCATATAGAGATAGTTAAAAAATTATTGGCTGCTGGCGCTGATGTCAATAACAATGATAATGATGGTTGGGTGCCTTTGATGGGTGCTGCTGGTAGTGGCGATCGGAAAATTTTGCAAATTTTATTGGATGCTGGTGCTGATGTCAATGCTGCTACTAATTTTGGCTTGACTCCCTTGATGACAGCTGCTGGTAGTGGCCATATTAACGCCATTCAAATTTTGCTAGACCGGGGCGCAGATATCAAGGCTAAAGATAATAATAAATGGACTGCTTTGGTCTGGGCAAGTTCAGAAGGTCATCAAGAGGCAGTGGAATTGCTAAAGCAGGTACGCGATCGGGGAGTTTTGCATTAGGTGGTAGGTATGGCAATAACCAGAGCGGTTAGGACTTATGCTGATGATGAATCTTAGACTAGGCAATGTTTTTTCCACTGTTGTCTGTTACCTTTTCTCTGCTATATGTAGCACCCCTGCTCTTGGTTTGATAAATTTCACTAAGTTATTGTTCGAGACAACTATCGTATTGTACTGCGTTATGACGTAAATTTTCAACTAAGTCAAAACTCTCTCTCCTTTCTCCATCTCTAAAAATTCTTTAAACTTTTCAACCGAATATGATATTATTGGTTACTCAACAACAAATCCTCAGCTAATGCAACTGCTCCCCACAAAGGTGCTTCATCACCCAATGCTGCCGGTAAAATCTCAAAATTGACTTCTGGTAAAGCAGTTTCTCTTGCTACTCGTTGTAGGGTTTCCCACAATAATTCACCTGCTTTCATTACCCCACCTCCTAAAATAAACCGTTCGGGATTAACTAAATTAGCTACATTCCCAATACCTACTCCCAAACCCCAACCTGCTGACTCGATCGCCTTAATTGCAATTTCGTCTCCTTGCATAGCTGCTTGACTAACTTCCTGAGCAGTTATTGCTTCTAAATCATTATTTACTAAACTCCGCAAAATTTGCCCTTCTTGAGGTTGATATTGCAACTGTTCTCTTACCTTTTGGGCAATATAGGGACCTGATGCTAATCTTTCTACACAACCACGCTTACCACAAAGACAAATTGGACCTTCTGGATCGACGGTGACATGACCTATTTCTCCTGCCATACTCTGAACACCGCGCCATGGTTTGCCATTGAGAATCCAACCTCCACCTACACCAGTGCTTACAGTAATATAAAGTAAGTTGTCATATCCTTGACCAGCGCCAAAACGATGTTCTCCTAATGCTGCTACGTTGGCATCATTATCAACTATTGCGGGTGAGTTAAATTCAGTTTCTAAGATTTGCTTGAGGGGAATATTTTCCCAACCTTTTACATGGTGAGATAGACGAACTGTACCTGTTGTTGCGTCTACGGGACCGCCAAAACTGACTCCTATGGCAGCAGGTTTTTCGCCTTTGAGGAGGTTGTGAGAAATAGTTTGCATTATTTCAATATCTGTTTGAGCAGAAGCATGGGGAGGGGAAAAAGTTTTTTGATAGTCTTGCCAGTTTCTTTCGCCAGCATTTAATACTGCTGCTGCTAACTTTGTACCACCAAAGTCAAGGGCTAAAATTTTATTTGTCATAAAAATTAAGTAAGGTTTATTGAGGTTATTTTTAAGTTGTTAAACTAGAGTTTGGAGGGAAACTCCTTCAAGAATTAATAATTAATAATTAATAGTTATTCATTAACAATTATCTCTCCTTGAAAATAAGAGGATTGACGAGGAGCGTGAAAATTTTTTCTTTTCTTGGTCGATGGTCGGTCAGGGAGGAGACCTCGTCATCCATCGACTCCTTTTTTCTCCTTTAAAGGATAGGCTTTAAACTTTAATTATTCGGTAAGTTTAATCTTAATTCTTGATTCTTGTAGTTTATTCTCGGTTATTAAGTAATCTATAAATTTGTGGTTCATATAGCAGTCGAAGGAAAGAGCGCGAACAGTTCAAAAGCTCAAAACTCAAACAAAGCAATATTTTTTTTTCTTCTTTCTTCTCTCTTCCTTCTTCCTTCTTCAGTTATTCATTAACAATTATCTCTCCTTGAAAATAAGAGGATTGACGGGGAGCGTGAAAATTTTTTCTTTTCTTGGTCGATGGTCGGTCAGGGAGGAGACCTCGTCATCCATCGACCCCTTTTTTCTCCTTTAAAGGATAGGCTTGAAACTTTAATTATTCGGTAAGTTTAATCTTAATTTTTGATTCTTGTAGTTTATTCTCGGTTATTAAGTAATCTATAAATTTGTGGTTCATATAGCAGTCGAAGGAAAGAGCGCGGACAGTTCAAAAGATCAAAACTCAGACAAAGCAATATTTTTTTTCTTCTTTCTTCTCTCTTCCTTCTTCCCTCTTCCTTCTTCCCTCTTCCTTCTTCCTTCTTCCTTCTTTCTTCTGCTATATTTTATTGTTGAAAATAAATAGCAACAAAAACTTAATAAAAAATTAATTACCCTCGTTCGTGTTTTTTTGTTATAATTCTTTTATAAGATAAGAATACTAATATCAGGAGAGCATTAATATGGTAGAACAAACTAATCAAAACTTACCAGAATCAGTGGTTCAAAATTTACCTGTGGTAGCTAATCAAACCTGGCAACAAGCAACTCAAAACTTTCCTCAACAAGTTAAACAAACTGTTATTCAAAATCGAGTTCCGATTGCAGTAGGTGTGGGTGCGATTGTATTAACTCCGATTCTTTTACCTTTATTAAAACCTGTAGCTAAAGCAACTATTAAAACGGGAGTTTCTTTCTTGGAAAAAACTAAAGGCGCTCTAGCAGAAACAGTAGAAGTATTCGGGGATATTGTGGCGGAAGCTAAGGCAGAAGTAGCGGCAGAAGCACAACATAAATCTAACTTAAAAGCAGGTGTATATTCTCAACAAGAATTGAATGCAAATAAGTCAGCAACTCCTTGAAGAAGGAGTCAGGAGACAGAAGACAGGAGACAGAATCAATTGCATAGGGATAGGAGGGCGATTAGCATTAAAGGCTCACTAGGGCAGAAAAATTAAGGGACTATTCTTCCTACTAACTCGTCCATAACTGCTATTTATCCTGACTCCTGACTCCTACCCTTACCAAAATACTTTTTCAGCAAACCCTATTTAAATATTGTTGATAAAATTTGTCAGTTCTTTAAAAGCTTCGTTATCCGATTTTATATAACCTGCTTGAACCGCTACACCTAGACGTTTATCGGGATGTTCTTGAGTAGATAACCAGGCGTATATTTTAGCTTTAGAAATTTTATTAGATTTTCTTCCTGTACTTTTCTCCATGCACTGAAAGAAACTTTCAATACAACTAATTTCATCAGTATCTATTGATTTTAAACATAAGTCTTCTAGCATTCCTGGGGAACTGTTGTCTGGAAGGATAAACTTTTCTATTTTTAAATTCTCTATTTCATTTAATTTATGTTTTATGAGAGAATCTTCAATACTTTTAGAGGCATAATCGAATGACTTATCAGCATCTCTAGTAATTCCTAAAAAACGCAAATTAGAAAAGCCTGGTATTTTAGGCAAAGTTTTCAAGTACTTATTAAGTTCATCTTTCCCTCCATAATCAATAACTTGGATATCATTAATTTCTAAATATTCAATTAATTGAGAGAAGAAAATTACATCTTCTTTTCCTTCACCAATAATCAACTTTGACTTTTCAATTGTTGTTTTATTCTGACTCATTAACGCATCTCCAGGTTAAGTTCTAAAGAAGTCTCAATATTATCTTTGTCATAAACTAAACTCTTGATAATATTAGTCTTTTTTTCTCTCTCTAGTTCTGAAATAACGAAAGTCATATAACTCGGAGTTGGAAAATGCTTTGTGAGCAGCACGAATACATTCATAACTATGAGTAGTAGCAAAGAGTTGAGTGTTAGATTTTCTAGTTGCTACAGCTATAGACTGCCAAACTTTTTCCATGACTGAGTGATGTATGCCATTTTCAATTTCATCAATTAATACTGTTCCTTCTTTTGCATTCATAATCGATAAAATAATAGATAATAATCTTCCCATTCCTTCTCCCATTAATGAAACAGGAATTAAATGATCTGCTCCAATATCTCCATGAATCATCGGAATTCCTCCGGTTACCAAAACTGCTAAACGTTTTAATCTTGGTTCTATTATTTTTAAGATTTCTATAATTTCATTTTGTTTATTTATAGCTTCAAATTGACTGAATATTTCTGCATCATTTGTTGGCGATACTCTTAAACGACTACTGAGAAAAGCGCTAGGAGGAAAAACTTCTATTTCTTTAGCTTCTTGTTCTTCGTCTTGCTGAATTGCTATCTTTATTTCTGTTTGTTCTTCTCGATCTGGTGTTAAAAATATTGTAAAACCAAAGATTTGTTGACTATTTTTTTTAAATCCTAGTTTTAAATCCTTGAGAGTTTTTCTACTATTTGACCTTAAATTTAAAGGGAACAATCTTGGGCTTGATGCTTTATCTAAACTCAATTTTAGTTCGTTCTCTTCACCATTTTCGTTTACTATTTTAATTTTAATGGCTTTACTGACTTGTTTTTTGTAGAATAACCATTCACAAATTTCTTCTACATCAAAAGTTTGTTGCTGAACTACTCCTCTATTAAAGTTTAATTGAAACGGAATTTCTAGAGCATTTAAACTTTTTAACAAAAAAATTGCTTCTAGCAGAGCAGTTTTTCCAACATTATTGATACCTCCAATTAAATTAACTCGTTCGATATTATCAATACTAATTTCTTCAAAACATCTAAAATTTTTAACTGTAATACATTTAAACATAATTAATTTAACGCTTTCTTTTTTACTTTTATAAAAGCTGTTTGGTATCTTTGTCAAAGTGGAGCATTTAGTCAAACATGATAGTTGGAAGATAATTTGGTTTTGGGTTGAATAAAAAGTCATGCGTAGGGGCGAGCAACTCCCAATATATAAACTGTATCACCATTTTTTGGAGAATGCAAGGCTGAAAATTTTGGCGATTTTTTTGAGCTTCACAAAATGATAATTTTCTCTAGTTGTGATCGACGATACAAGCTATCTTTGTGAAAGTGGATAACTTACTCAAGCATCATATATATACACTGGTAAAACATTGTCTTTTTTGCGTTGAATAAAAAGTCATGCGTAGGGGCGAACAACTCCCAATAAATAAATCCTATCAAAATTTTTTCGGAAGTGCAAGACTAAAATATTTGGAGCATTTCTGGAGCTTCACAGAATGATTGTTTGGAGTCTTAGGGGATAATTTTCTCTGCTTCTGATGATTAACTTTAATCAAGGCTGTTTAGTATCTTGCTCACTGTAGATAATTTATTCCCACCGACGCGATCGCGAGAATATTATCTTTTTTAAGTTGAATAAAAAGTCATGCGTAGGGGCGAAACACTCCCAATAAATAAATCCTATCAAAATTTTTTCGGGAGTGCAAGACTCAAATATTTGGAGCATTTCTGGAGCTTCACAGAATGATTATTTCCTCTAGTTCTGATTAACTTTAATCAAAGCTGTTTAGTATCTTGCTCACTGTAGATAATTTATTTATTCTCACCAACGCGATCGCGAGAATATTGTCTTTTTTGCGTTGAATAAAAAGTCATGTACAGGGGAAAACGACTCCCAATAAATAAATCCTATCAAAATTTTTTCGGGAATGCAAGGCTCAAATATTTGGAGTATTTTTGGAGCTTCACAGAATGATTCTTCTATGGTTGCGATCAACCATAGAAGCTATCTTTGTCAAAGTGGATAACTTATTCAAGCATCATATATATAGACTGGGAAAATATTGTCTTTTTAGTGTTGAATAAAAAGTCATGCGTAGGGGCGAACAACTCCCAACATATAAATCGTATCACAACTATTTCGGGAGTGCAAGACTAAAACATTTTGCGCCTTTTTTTTGAGCTTCACAGAATGATTGTTGGAAGTCTTAAGGGATAATTTTCTCTAGTTCTGATTAACTCTAATAAAAGCTGTTTGGCATCTTGCTCAAAGTCGATAATTTATTCCCACATTGCGTACGCGAAAATATTGTCTTTTTTTAGCATTGAATAAAAAGTCATGCTCAGGGGCGAAGGACTCCCAATAATAAAATAGTATTACACTTATTTCGAGAATGCAAGGCTGAAAAATTCGCCGTTTTTTTCTGAAGCTTCACAGAATGTTTTTTTTGCTAAAGCGATAATTTTCTCTAATTTTGAGTTGAGCGTAGACTTCTATAGAAAGAAGCAATTTGGATTCTATAGAGGCGAATTTTATCTAATTATTCAACTCACCCCTAACTTAATAATTTTAACCTCAACGATTAGTTTGAGATTCTGCTAAATTATCGGCAAACTCTTCACTAAGAGTGGCAAAAGTCTCCTGACTCTGCTCATAGACAGAAAGACCACTTTTAATCGCACCCTTAACTACTTTTCTCGCAACTTTTGTGACAGTAGGAGCAACTAATGGACTGAGCAAAAACGCACCTAGTCCCAATAAGGCAAAGCGATCGTTTGTTTGACCATCTTCAACCATTTCTCGGAGGTGAAGAGTAACTACAGATTTTTTTAAATGAACAAGTGACATAATTTTTTAATTAGGAAGGAAGAAGGAAGAAGGAAGAAGGAAAAAGGAAAAAGGAAGAAGATAAGATTAGTTTTTTGTGGGGGTTTGGTAAATAGGGTTTGCTGATTAAATCTCAAAGTATTGACTGATATTGGTTTTAGCCTTTTTCAGCACTGAAAAAGTACCTAGTTTTTGGCTATTGTTATCTCAAAATGGTAAAGTTTTGACCCTGACAATGCCGAAAATTTGACCGTAGCAGATAGTTTAAACTGTTCCCTGTTCCCTGTTCCCTTACTTTACTAACAGACTTTTTCAGCAAACCCTAAATAAACTTTTGAAATTAATCAAAATATATATACAAATATCTACAAAAACTATTCCCCTACCTTATATTATGTACTACCTTCTAACTGATGCTGCACTAGGGGACGCAAACTATTTAAACCAGCAGCGATCGCACTGCCATTGTGGACCACCGTAGCAATGAGAGGATGTAGTCCCACTGTGGAGGCCAACCCTAAAGCCACCAAATTTGGCCCTACTACCATAACAGTATTTTGTTCGATCAGATGCTTAGTTTGCTTGGCAATAGCGATCGCCTCCAACAAACTAGATAAATTATTATTCATCAACACCACATCTGCTGTTTCCCTCGCTACATCCGAACCATTTTCAAAAGAAACAGACACATCTGCATAAGCTAAAGCCACAGAATCATTTAACCCATCTCCCACAAAAGCCACAGTTTTTCCGGTGCGACGTAAATCTCGAACAATAGCAGCTTTTTGGTCAGGAAAAGCCTCAGCATGAACTTGAGACTCTGGAATTTTCAACTCTGTCGCCACCATCTTTGCCCTAACTTCGTTGTCCCCAGTCAATAAATGCACCTCCATACCATACTCTTGCTGCAATCTCATAATCAAAGGCATACTTTCCGGACGCACTGGGTCTTTATATTGAATTGCCCCCTGAAACTCGCCATTGCAGGCCACATAAATCAAAGATAACCACTCAGAAACTGGGCATTCTTGGTCGGTATGGGCACAACTTTCCTGAAAACAAGGATGATTTTCATAGAAGCAATTCAAATCTACTCCTGCTTGAGTCAAAAACTTAGCACTGCCGACCAAAACATCCTGACCATTAATATCTACCTGAATACCTAATCCTACTTTATACTCCCACTCACCCCGTGGATAAATATTCACGCCTTGTTCTTGAGCATAACGAACGATCGCCTCTGCCACTGGATGAGTAATACGTTGTTCCGCAGAAGCTGCTAAAGCCAAAACTTCTGTGGCACTCATTCGTCCTGAAACTGTTTCTACTCCCACCACAGCAATATTACCTTGAGTCAAAGTACCAGTTTTGTCAAACACAATAGTATCAATTTCGGCTAACATTTCCAGAGTACGTCCACTCCTAACCAAAATACCGTGTCTGGTAGTATGGTTTAGCGCTCCCAAAAATGCGGTGGGAACTGATACTCGAATTCCTGTGACAAAGTCTAGGGTAAGAATAGATGCTGCTCTACTGGGGTCGCGAGTTGTGGCTAAGACAATGCCAGCTAATATCAAGGATGGCAAAATTAATTTGTCTGCCATTTGAGATGCATAGTTTGCCATTCTGGTGTCATGTACTGGAGCTTTTTGTAATAGTTCGATACTAGCAGCAGCGCGAGTTTGTTTGCCGACTCTTTCTGCTCGAATATAAATTTGACCGGAACGTACTAAGGTCGAAGCATAGACTAATATACCTGGTTTTCCTACTACTGGCATTGACTCTCCGGTTAGTTGCTGTTGGTCAATGACTGCTTCACCTTGCAAGACTTCCCCATCTACTGGTATTTGTTCTCCTGGATAAACTATGACTGTATCGCCTTGTTTGACTTGGTCGCTTGGTATTTGTTGTTTTTCTCCATCTCTTTCTACCCAGGCAAAACGTCCGATGGTGTCTAACAGGTCTGAAGTTTTATTTTCAGTCGATCTGGCTGTTTGTTCGCGTATCACATCCCCTAGTTCGTGGAGAGTTAATACTAATGCGGGGGTTAATACTTTGCCTTGGATTGCACCTAGGGTTAGGGAGAGGAAGTCGAGACAGTCTATATTTAGGCAATGTTCGATTAATAAGCTCTGGAACGCTCGTTTGACAACTGGGAATGCTGCAATGGCCAATGCGCTAAAGCTCAGTTGTGGGGAAATTGGTAATTTTAATGGTCCGCTGAGGAATGCTAAGAGGGTTGCTAGACTTGGTATTACTAAACTTGACAATTCTCCTTCATTTTGGTGTTCTGTTTCTGGTGGTGTTTGGGAGCTAACTTTTTTTTTGACAACTGTTACGGTAGAGCGATCGACGTTTTCTATTAGAGATATAAGATGGTCTAGTATTTCTGTTTCTGATTTGCCTCTGGTTTGATAATTAATGGCGATCGAACTTGCTGCTTGGTTAATGCGAGTTTGTTTGACGTGGATATCTGATTCTAATAATGTTTGTACATTGTCAGTATAGTTTTTGTCTAGACTCAAGTGCATGACACGAAGTCTGACTCTTCCGGGAATGCCATGAACTAATGATATTGTGGGAGTTTTGACTGTTAGTGTTGATGTTGACCCTGATTTTTGTGATTTGATAGTTTTCATGGTTTTAGTTGATTTGTCTTGGTTCCGGGTGAGAATGTGGCTTCATTAATTGATAATTACCTCGGGTTTTAACCGTTACGGAATTGAATATCAGGAATATTTTCTTTTTTTTCTCCTTAAAAGGGGAGACTTCAAGGCGCGAATTATTTAATTATTATGTCTGCACCTTTTGCTTCGACTGCTATAAGAGTTGCTCCAGCTCAGTATAAACCTATGATTTTAAAGATTTAACCTACTGGGGAATTAGAGGGAGGATGACATCAAGGTCGAAGTTGGAAGTCAGTTTCATTAATGGATAATAGATAATTGATAATTACCTCTGGTTAAAACCGCTACGGAATTGAATATCAGGAAATATTGTTTCTTCTCTTGGTTGATTGGATATGGCGAGGGGACCTCGCCATCCCTCAACCGCTTTTTTTCCCTTAAAAGGTAAGGATTTTTACCAGAATTATTTAATTATTAATTATTCAGTAAAACTGTCTTTTTCCAAAACCTTAAATGTAGCTTACTCAGTTTCTTCTGGCGTTTCTGGGGACTCTGAATTTGCTTCTGGTTGGGGTATTTCCTCTTTATCAGTATCAGCTTCTTGAATAATAGTCATTAGTCTCATTCCTAGTTCCCAGTCTGACATTCCATCAGCTTGATACTGGATAGCAACGGAAGCTGCTGCTGTATTTATCCGCACTCCTAATACATGGAAGTCTGCTGTTAAAAGTTGTTCTAAACGTCTGACATAATTTGGGTCAGATGCTACTTTTGGTATTCGCAGTCGGATGCGACCAGGTACTGAATGCACGATGGTGTATGTTGGTGAGTCATCACTAGCAACGGTTGTCACTGGTTGAGAAATAGTTGTTTGCTCAGTATCAATTACAGGTATGGTTTCTGTTTGTTCTTTGATTTGTTCAATTATTTGGCGTACAAAACCTGCAACTGTTAGGTTTACTAGAAGTGCAGTAGCACCCCGTAGTTGAAATCTATTGGTAATCATGATTCCGACTAAGGGAGGTAGAATGTACTCAATTTCATTATGTGCTTGTAAAAATGCACCTAATTGGGGGACGGTTGTTTCAGTGGGGTTGATGGTGTTTGTATAGTTTGAGGTTGTCGTCATAGTGAATATTCTTTTTGCGAGCGACTATGAGAAAAGGTGAATATATTACAGTAGTTTTCGAGTTGATAAGGTACAAAGTTTTATGCTTTTAGGGAACAGATAACAAAGAATGAATAAAAATTATAGATTAGTTTTAAGCTATACCTCATGCTTCCTGAAATTGGCTGTAATTAGACATCTAACTAAATATTATCAAATGAAGATTCAGAAATAGAATAGGGGAAAAAGGTAGAAAAATAGGTGTTGCTGAATTAGGGTATGATATTGATCTTAATTACTTAGGAGACAGGAGATAGGAGGGAATAAAGAAAAACAAACCCCCATTATAAGGAGAAAATTTTTTGGTCGGGTAAGCGTAACGAAGTTCTATCGCGCTGTGATCCGGACAGATATCATATCTCAAATCACCAACACCGAAAAATACTCCCCTACTCCCCTATTCCCCTACTCCCTTACTCCCCTACTCCCCTACTCCCTTAGTTCGTTCCATTTTGTCCTAATAGTTTCGACTCGTTCGCGGTTAACACCTAAATCTGATTCTCCTAGACGGGAAGCTGAACGTACTTGAATAGCATTAGCTTCTTCATCTATATAAAATTCTACATCATCTACAAATCCCATGATTTTACTTGTAAACTCAGCGTACAAATAATTTTTATCCTCCTTGACAATATTAGTCCGAGACATAGATGCAATTATTTCTTTGAGGTTAGCGATCGCTATTTCTGGATTATCAGAGTCATAGCTCAGAGAAGGTATACCATGTTCTGCATCTTGACTGTAACTACTGACACAGTTTGGACTATTAGGACAAGGTGCTAGTCGTCCAGAATATACGCCTAGATTATCGGGTCTAGTGCCAGCAAATAAATTTAGTTTGTCAGAGGTGGCATTAACTCCGACAACAATGGCAACTGTTATTAACAAAAAGAGGGTAATGTATAACATTTTCAAAAATATATTAGAAGATTTTTTTTCTGTTGTTTCCATGGTCTATCGGAGAATAATTTGATTGAACTGGCTAATATAATAACAATTATTCTATATCTCAACCCAAAATTCTATGACTGACGAAAAGCAAGCAATATTAACAGTAAATCAAGCCTTTTATCGAGCTTTTGAAAAACGGGACATTGAAACTATCAGTTCTATTTTGTCCAAGGGTAATTAACAGCTTGACATAATCTATGATTATCTGGTACTCTCTGTGAGAATCTATATTTAATTTTATGTTACTTGGATTCAAAACTGAATTACACCTAAATAATAAACAAAAAACCTTGCTGGCTAAACACGCGGGTGTAGCGCGTCATGCTTATAATTGGGGACTATGGTTGACTCAAAACATCCTGAACCACAATTCAAATAATCCTTCAGGTAAACTAAAATTTCCTACTGCAATCGACCTGCATAAACTTTTAGTAGCAATGGTTAAACCGAAAAACTATTGGTATTATGAAGTATCTAAATGTGCCCCTCAATATGCTTTGAGGCATTTATCCAATGCTTGGAAACGTTGCTTCACCAAAGTGTCTGGTCAACCTAGATTTAAGAAAAAAGGTAGAGATGATAGCTTCACTTTGGATGGTTCTATATCAGTAGGTTTTAATTGTATAAAGTTACCTCGAATTGGTTGGGTAAAAACCTTTGAAATCTTGCCAGACAATGTTAGTCCAAAGTCTGTAACGATTAGCAAAAAGGCAGGTAGATGGTTTATTAGTTTCAAGATAGAAACAGCTTCCATAAATACTGAGAAATCAGTAAATGTAGTTGGTGTAGATTTAGGTATAAAATCTCTAGCTACGTTATCTACTGGCGAAGTATTTGAAGGCGCTAAATCAAAAAGAAAGTTAGAATCTAAATTATCACGACTGCAATACCTAAACAGGAATAAAACCAAGTTTTCGTCTAACTGGAAGAAAGCACAACTCAAGATAGCTCAGTTACACAATAGAATAGCTAACACCAGGAAAGATACATTGCATAAACTAACTACCTATTTGGCTAAAAACCACAGCCAGATAGTAATAGAAGACCTAAATGTATCAGGAATGATGTCAAATCACAAGCTAGCTAAGGCTGTTGCTGACATGGGTTTTTATGAGTTTCGTAGACAGTTAGAGTACAAGTGTGAGTTATATGGTTCTGAGTTAATCATCATTGATAGATGGTTTCCTAGTTCTAAGACTTGCAGTAGGTGTGGTCAGGTTAAAGAGTCTCTGTCTTTATCGGAGCGTGTTTTCAATTGCGAACACTGCAATTTCAGTTGTGATCGAGACTTAAATGCAGCGTTAAATTTAGCTATGGCGGGCAGTTCGTCCGTGACAGCTTGTGGACTGGATAACGCCGACGTTGCCAGAATGAAGCAGGAATAGAACAGATAATCATAGATTTCTATAGATTATCGTAGGTTTCTAAGAACGGCAAAAAATAATACAATGCTAATCACTGGTCAAAAAATCACACACTTAAGTACAATTGCTTACGAAGGCAAAGTAATTGTTGTGGGCACGAATCAGGAAGGGATAATTTATTACACGGTAAAACGCAGTGGTTTTGAGGACTCAGCTCTTCAAGGGGATAACGATCCAATGGGGTTTGAAGATTGGAAATTACTGTCCTTAAACCTCTCAGATTCTGACCAATCTGTTTTGGACAAAGAGCAAGAAGACTACACTGACACAAATGGTAAGCAACTACTCAAATCATTCTATGGTGAGGGTAACGACACGGTTAAATCTGCCGCTGCACCTGTAAAATTGGTATCTGGGTTGGGACATCTCTATGTATTTCGTCAGTCCACCCGCAATACCCTATTAGTCAATCGCTTTGTGCTTGATGGGATAAAAAATGAACTTATCCCTAAACTAGAAGTCCGCTTTCGTCGGAGTCGGCAAAAGTATCTGTCAAGCGAAAGTATGAAAATTGATAAAGCTAAGGGGACTCTGAATAATATAGATTCTCTTAATTATCGGGACATGAATGGTAAACCGTTCTATGAACCAGCGATCGAACTCAGCTTTATCAATAACCTCCATGAAGGTTGGTTCTCTGTCTTGTTAATGCCAACTATAGAAAAGGATGTATCTCGCTGGCATATTTTTGCCTATAATAGTCAGAGTCATAAAATTGATCTGTATACTGTAAGGGCTGATGAAAATGGTTTATTTGCTCTGCAAGACTATGTTTTTGCTCAACCCGATCCAGCGGATACAGATACAACAATATATCGCTCCATTTCTGGTCTGATCAAACAAACCGTTACTTTGAAAGACGATAGTAGTAATGATTTGACTATTACAAATGGTTTGGACGCTAGTGCCTATGATATTCAGGTTGAGCGACAAACAGATGGAGGAATGCAACTGCTGCGAGATTCAACTCGTGTTATGTTAGCAGTTCCCTGTCGAAAAGGTAGTAATCAGACCACAGAAACTGCTGTACTTGATTTTGCAGTGGCCAGTGATGGTACGCTCTCTCAAATTGATGATACCTCTCCTACCCATAATCAGCTCAAAAGTGATAGTCGAGATGTTTTGTTACCTCTCAACACTTTAGATGAAATTAAAGTTATTGCTGATTCTAATCCTCCAGCAAAGGGGACAATCACATCTATTAGCAGAGGTGATGAAGACAAGGTAAAAATTGAATTTTTTGCAGGTGTCAATGGTCCCCATCTGGGATCTAAGATAAAAATTCAAGGGACTCAAAGTTATGATGGATATTATCAAGTTTTAGCAGTAGATGGCAATAGCTTTGAGATTAAGGTAGCAGGAGATGACAATAGCCTTGAGGATGATGAGGTAGCAGTAGATGGCAATAGCTTTGAGATTAAGGTAGCAGGAGATGACAATAGCCTTGAGGATGATGAGGTAGCAGCAGATGACAATAGCCTTGAGGATGATGAGGTAGCAGTAGAGACGGAAAATTTAAGTGGAACTCATCAAGATGATGGGACGGAAAATTTAAGTGCAACAAAGCCAGTAAAAACAATAACGGAAACCACGACTATAAAGCCTACAATTCCTACATTCCCTAAAATATATAGTATTGAGATGGGTTTTTGGGAAGAGATGCCTCAAGAAGAAACAGGACTATTCTTCAATAATATGATTGTTGGCTATGAAAAAACATTCACTGGCAATCTCAAAGTCCATTGTGCCCAACATAATCTGAAAGTAGGGGATAAAATCCAGGTTACTGGAACCAAAGAACAAGATGGTTTATACCCGATAGAGGAGTTGGGACAAGATGGAAAATCTTTTACCTTGGATCTAAAATGGCAGAATGGTGAGGTGGTTAAACTTACGGACTTCAAGCGTCGCGGGATTCGTTTTGATGGCAATGGAGACTATCTACAAACTCCACCTATTGAGCTGAAGACTCCACGGCCTAATTCTTCCTTTGGGGCTACAATTTCAGCTTGGGTTAAACAGGATAGCCATGCAAATCGCCTGCAAGTGATTGTTGCTGAGGAATGTGGACGACTACAACTCCTAATTGATACTGACAACAAGGTGATGTTGAAAGTACAGCTCAGTAATGGAAGTGAGCAGATTATTAAAGATCCAAATGTTTTACCTCTGAATACATGGGTTCATTATGCAGGTGGTTTTGATTATGATGGTTTAACAAAGAGCAAAAATAGTCGGATATATCTTTGCAAAAATGGAGAATTAGTTACGCCAACTGCTGGAACAGGTGTTCAGGTGACTAATAAGGAGTTGATTGTTGGTTCTGCTTATCCTCAACCAATTATTAAAGCCCTGAATTTTAATGGCAGCAGCGCTGTAGATTGTGGTGAAAAGGTGATCGTAGGCCAAGAATTTACCCAAGAAGCTTGGATTTATCCCACAAGTAATGATGAGAATTATCGTGGCTTTTTAGGTAATCCGGGCACGGGCAATGACCGTGCTCCTTCGCTTTGGGTAAAGGGCAAAAAAATTCATGTATCATATGGATTTAAGACGAGTGTGGTCGGCTTGTTGACTGATGATGTATTAACTGTGAATACCTGGAATCATATCGCAGTTACATTGAATAGTGAGGGTTACAGAATTTATGTCAATGGTGAACAATGCCACGTTACTAATCCGGATCAAATTCCTGCTCCTGTCAATACTCCGATTAAGTATATTGGTAAAGTAGACCACTATTTTATAGGGCGTATAGCAGAGGTACGGATTTGGAATAAAGTTCGCAGCCAAACTGAAATCAAAGAAAATATGCACCGTCACTTAACTGGATCGGAGCCAGGTTTGGTAGCTTACTGGGTTTATGATGGAACTCAAGTGCGCGATATTTCTGGGAATGGAAACCACGGTACTTTAATGGGTAATCCTACAGCAAGCAACCTTCTTGATGGTTTGCGTTGGGGAGCTTGGAAACCTCGCTTTTTCATTGGTGGCGGTATAGGTACGAATAATGACTTTCAAGGACTGATTGCAGAAGTCCGAATTTGGGCTCGGTCTCATACTGCTGAGACTATCAAAAACAATATGTATCTACCTTTAACCGGGAAAGAATGGCATTTGGCAGCTTATTATCGGATGGGAGCGATTGTTACTACTGAAGCTCAGAAGAGTGTACCTGATTTTTCTGTCCATGGTCGTGATGCGTTGGTTTCTGGGGATGTTTATGTCAGTGCGAAGAATCTGTCTCGGCAGACTGCAGGAAAGTCCCCAGTTGATGCAGATAAGTTTATTAACGATGAGTTCTTTGCGGTTTCCCAGCGTGCTACCTATGAGGAGAGCTTTGAATTTAAGGTGAACGGTTCTAGTACTGATGTTAATAATGCAGATGGTCAAAGTAATAAGATTTTTACTTTTGCTTATTGGGGTAAGGCGAACCGGGGCAGTAAAGAGATTATGAAAATTCCTGATGCTGCTATTCAACCGAGGGAGCATAAGGTTGTTTTGTCTCCTTTGGGCAGTAGTGGATGGTATCGAGCTTCTTGCAAATTTACGGTTCCTGATGGTATGAGTTTGGTGCGTAGTTTTGGCATTGACAATATTAAAGGGAGTTGGGCATCGATTGATATTCGCAAGCATCGCATTCAACTGATTTCCGAAGCTATTACTGAGTCAAGTTCTACTCCTAGTGTTCAGTTGAAGACTTCAGTGTATAGCCAGGAGACTCTTGCGCAGTTGTTGCAAGAGATTTCCCAAAAGGAAGCTGAGGAAAAGGGGCTTATTGCTCAGATTAATGGTTTACTATTGGAGAAAAAGATTGCTCAAAATAGCGATAAGTTTGTGGATGTAGTAAAGAGACTTCGTGAGAACCTGGGTACTGTTTTGAAAAACAAAAAAGAACAGGAGGAACTACTTGAGAAAGAATCAAAAAGCATTTTAAACTATTATTTTTCTATGAGATACAATGGCAATAATTTATTGGGACGGGATTTTTCAGGTAGAGTCCCCGTGAAACGATGGTTGACACAGGAGGAAAATGTCTTTATCTGCGTTCCGCGAGAAATCGATTTCTCAGAATTCTCAGAAGATCTACGATATGAGAGACCTCGGACAGACGGATACCTATTATTAGTTGAGCCAGAATTTAGTCTTAACGATAATTCGATATCTGGGTATATTTTTTCTTATAGGCCTGTTTATCAGGGATGGAAAAATAGGGAGGTGGGGTTTTCCGAAAGAAAGATAATAAAATTGGACGAGAAGGAGAGCTTGTGGGACCAAAGAACATGGTGCTTAGAGTTATTTAACCTCAACGACGAAGAGAGCAACCTAAACGAATCGAATCGTCATGTTTATGATTATCTTGGAAGGTTTTTCCGCCTTGATAAAGATTTTGAAAGAGATCATTACGGTGAGAGTCTTATTATTGTTGATGGTTATTGTATAACCTATAAAGATCGATATATAACAGATATAACTGGGATATCCCCAGATGACAGTGACGGCTACAAGAGGAGGCGGTACTCAAATATAAATATAAACAGATTTTTATGGGAAATAAAGTTTAAGAGATTGCATAAACTGGGACAGCAAAAAATAGATTCAATCAAAGAAAAGAGAGATAAGTACGGAGAGTTAGAAAACAGATTAGACAACAGGATTAAAAGTATAGAGAGTATTCTAAAAGATAACAGAGAAGTATCGGTTATTCAGAAAGAGATAACAGATTGTCAGAACAAAATAGCTAGTGTTCAAACAGAGATTGCTACTAAGAAAAAGACATTTCTCACCACCATCACTCAGCATACGCAAACACCGCCGAAATTACCAGAAATACCTACCAATGAACAAGAATTAACTACCCGAGGTATGATTCTTGGGTTCGTTAACCCTGTTAGTAAAATTTGTCTGCAAAATAGTTGTGAAGGGAATTTATTACTCAGCTATTTTGATCAACAAGCAGCCATACGTCTAGCACGTTATGATGCAACTGCTGATAGTCGGAATGGAACTTTCGAGCAATGGATATCTGATGGGGAGTTTCGAGGTTGCTTGGAATGTGGGGATGCTAATGACAAGGTGACACTTCAAAAGACTGATGGAACACAGAGTCCAATTCCCTTATCGCCCAACCAATGGACAGTGGAAGCATGGATTTATTATCCAGGGGAAGTTAAAAGAACAGGTGACGATCAGGGTGAAATTTACGATGACAATGTTTTGGTCAGTGCTAAAGATGTTTTTGATTGTCCGATCGCTATCCGACAAGGTAAACGGTTAGGCACCATAGTTAATCACTTTTTCCATGACAGTGGTTGTGACCTTGAGGGCGAACTAAATATAACTGATGACAATAAAGGTGTGTGGTGTCATATTGCAGCTGTTGCTAAGGAAAATCAGACCTGCTTTTACATTAATGGAAAACCTGTAGGTACTCCGCTGCAGACAGATGAAACTAAAAGACCTGAGCGTTATGCTCTGACTTTTGGGGATAGTGGTGGTGCAATGGAGTGTTCCAATTTTACTAATTTCCCAACTACACAAATGACAGTAGTATGTTGGTTCCGTTCTACTTCTACTGCATCTTCTACGTTGCTTGACTATGGAACCCCCAGTGCTCCTCATGCTTTGCTGATTGAAAATGATAACCAGCTAAAAATTACGATTGGTGGACAGGAGAAAAATATAGATTGGTCAGGATTTAATGATGGCTTATGGCATCATTTAGCGGTTACCCTGACTCTTCAGAGTAACAAAGGAACTTTAACAGTTTATGTGGATGGTACAGAAGAAGATATAATTGATCTCACATTTCCCTCAGTCTATAGCTTGCCCTCTGGCGGAACCTTAGTCTTAGGACGAAAAAGTGACTCCACTCATCCCTTTAAAGGCGAAATCAGCGGCACCAGTATTTGGAACCGCGCTCTAAATGGTGTTGAGATTAAGAATAATCAGTATGAAACACTGCAAGGAACAGAAGGCGGTTTGGTTGCTTACTGGACAATGAAGACTGAGGAATCAGGTGGTCAGAAAACTGTCAAGAATAAGGTAGAAAGTGGTATTGATGGCATTGTGAGTGGTGAGTTGGAAAGTGAGGCAATGTCGTTCCAATGTCACAGCAATATAGCGTACATTGGCAATGCCGAGAATGGCAACTATCCCTTTGGTAAGCTAGCAGAAGTCCGAATCTGGAATCTGGCATTAAAGGATACAGAAATTGCCATCAATAGCAAAACGATGCTTACTGGATACGAACCTGGTTTAGTCGCTTATTACCCCATGAATGAAGCTCAGGGGAATGTGGTACGGGATCATTCTGCCGAGGATCAGCGTCCTGGTTCAATAGCTGTTTCAGATCGAATGTGGATGGCTTTGACAAAAGTACCTATAAATGTTTCTCCCTCAACTGTTCCTTCCTCTCTAGTTACTTGTGAATACAATACAGTAGGGCTAGATCCTGACCAACCAGGCAAAAAATTAGCCATGATGCGACGCTTCTTTGGCTATTGTAATTCTTCAGGTGAAGTCGAGCTACTCCCAGACAAACGAATTGAAGCACTAGACATAAAATGGATTGGTAATGCTCAATTCAATCCGACTTTATTAGGCTACATTGAGGGACCACCTCCTGTCCCCAGTGAGAACTTGACAATTGAGGATGACTATGATGGGGCAACATCCGTGCAACTCACCCAGTCAGAGGATGTATCCTATTCTTGGTCTCGTGATAAAGACATTTCCCACGGCTTGGATCTTGATGTATTTTTAGGAGCAGGTTGGGGAGCTGATGCTGGTATGATGATTACCTCCAAGGTTTCAGAAGGTCAAGCTGGTTTCAAGGGGTCCCTGAATCTTCGAGATACAACCTCTAATAGCAGTACAGTTCAGGCAGATTCAACTTCTAGCATGACTGATTCTTTGGAACTGCGGGGTATGGTTGAAGATGAACCACAATTCAAGCATTTGGGTAATCGTTATCAGCCTAAAAATGTGGGTTATGCTTTAGTTGTCTCGGGTTTAGCAGATGTCTTTATTACGAAGCTCAAGCGTAGTGGCAAGATGATCAGCTATGACATTCGCCCCATGGAAGGTATTCCTCTTGATATCAATACTATTACCTTTTTGATTAATCCTGCCTACACTCAGAATGGCACTTTGGATGGTTTAGTGGGAAGTTCAGCAGCAAATGACCGTTTCTATCGTCATGTACCAGAAATGCGGGCACAGTACGGTTCCCTTTACCCCGCTAGTTATTTCCGACTTCAGGACGCCTACGACCTCAAACAGCAAATCGAACGGTGGGATATCGATCGAGAATCCTACTTCGTCAACTTTGATGCGACGAAAACTACTGTCAGCGCTCTAGAAGATCAAACAGTTGATACTTCAGACTATGACAAATTCGGACAAGTAGACGTGGATTTGGATGGAGATCAAAAGGATGGCAAAGAAGGGGATAAAGACAAGGACGATTCTGATGCAAAATCAAAACTGAAAGATTATAAAGAGTCTTTGAAGGCTAATAAGGACGAAGCAAAGGCAAAAGCAGCCCAGAGGAAGGCTGAAATCCAAAAACGGGTGAAGGAAAATGATGAACGAGTCCAAGCTGAATCTGCCTTTGATTCTTGGCAAAAACGTATGGATAATTTATTGATTCGTGCGGGTAAGCGTAATATTGTTAATACCTATGTTTGGGATGCAGATGGAGGCTTACGAACGGAGGAACAGAGCTTTGCTAGCACTGTTGAACATACTGTAGGAGGCAGCTTCTCCATCGGGGGAACGTTAGGTGGTTTAGCCGATGTATTGGTTGTAGGGTTTAAAGCTGAACTCACTGCTTTGTATGCAGGGGAAATGACTCAGACGATGAGCAAAACTAAAGCTAGTAGCAAGGGATTTGAACTGGTTGTGGATGTGAGCGGAGTCGAAAGTAAGGGGATTACGGATCTCAACGATCGTCCTTTAAAGTCTGGGGAAAAGGTCGATCGCTATCGTTTTATGAGTTTTTACTTGGAGGGCAATACCAATCACTTCCAAGATTTCTTCAATTATGTTGTCGATCCGGAATGGTTGCTGAGTAATGATGAAGAAGCTCGTGCTTTACGTCAAGCTCAATCAGGGAAACCTAATAAAGTCTGGCGAGTGATGCACCGGGTAACCTATGTAGAGCGTCCAACACTTGACGGTTTTGCCAGGGATTTACGCCCCTTAGAAAATAAGGATGATACTCCCGATCAACTGAAACAAATTCTGAAAAAGCTAACTGAGTTGGAGGAAAAGTTGAAAGAACAGGGATAGTTGTTATACCAAATCCGGTATAGATATACCTGTTATGTCCCATCCTGTAGAGACCTTGCATGCAATGTCTCTACAGGGTTTTCGTTGTTTGCTAAAAACGGGTGTGTTTAACCAGGATTTGGTATTACAGCAGATTCGGTCGTATATGAAGTACACATATTAATAATTGAATGTTCCCAGTGCGAGCATCTTGCTCGCGACCAAGCATCTTGCTTGCGCGGGTGTACCTCACGGTGGAATCCGCTGTATGTTGGTAAAGTAAACCAAAAGGTTACTGCACTGAAAAAGTCAATTGTGTGAGGTTAGGAAATGGGGAATGGGTAATGGTTTGACTTGAAAAGCTCAAAAACTTAGCATTTTGAGCAGACAAGGATAGAAAAATAAAGGGACGATTCTTCCTCCTACCTCCTAACTCCTAACTCCTCACAATATTGAGGTCTTTGTTGTAATTGAATATCCAATAAATCAGCCACATTACACTTTAATCTACCTGCTGTTTGTTTATCTGGTTCTATATAGCCAAAACCAGTACTAAAAAACCTTTGCTGATATGAATAAATTGCTTCTATCCATTGTTTTTGTGCTTCTAAATATTTCTCTGGTTCTCCTAAAAGTTCATCTTCTATCGCCCCAGCATACTGAAGTTTTATATCATTTTCTAGAATTTGTTTAATTGCTTGAATAATGTTTAAGCGTGCGTCTTCTAGTGTAACTACTGTTGAATTTTGAGATAATATTTCTGTTTCTAATTCCCGGACTATTTCTCTAATTACACTGCTACTAGTGGGAAAATTGTCTAGTGCTTTTTCCATTTTTACCGAGGAAATTACACTAACATTTTTTGTTGAACTATCAGTTAATTGTTCTTCTGAAAAAGGGGAAGGTTCATTTTTTTTTTGTTCAGCAATAGTACCATTATTCAACTTACTTGCCTGATATCCTAAAACAAAAGATAGACCATGAGAAAGCAGTAATAAAAATGTTACTGCTACTGGTACACCATACTTTTTGATAGAGATAGTTATGCGGTCGGAAACAGTTAATTCTTGTCGAACATTTAACCCGAAAATTCTAATTTGATAAATTGACTTTAATCTTGGAAATGCTGATGTAAATATTAATTTTGGAACTTTTCCATTACTGAGTTGATGAAAATAAGCCGCTAACTCATAATCAGGTAGTTGAGAAAATAACTCGGCAAAAGGTTGATAATAATTGCAGCGATAGCGACGATATTTTAAGTGGGAAATGAGTTTTTTCCAAATAGTATTTCCAGAAATTAGTTGTTCTATTTCTTGGTCAATACTTATGTTTAATAAATTGTTTTCTATATATTCTAAATCATGGCGAACTTGTTGTTTGATTATACTAGAATACATTGACCATAAACTACCTTTAGTTTTTAATAGCCAACAGAAAGCAGGAACAGATATTTTTCCTCCTAATATTTGATAGAAGGCGTAATTCATTCCTGCTGAAATTAATGAGTCTAATGATTTTTGATAATTTTTCAGTTGAGATTGTAATTTTAGAGATATTTTTTGTTTCTCATCTTCTTTTTTTCCGTCTCCAGTAATATTTAACCAATTCAGATATTCTGGTAAAGTTTCGGGAATAAAAATTGCTCTTAAAGTTAATAACCTAACCATTTGAGCATTAGCATTTCCTTGTTTTACAGCATTACTCGCCCCGAGATTATCAAACAGGTTGTTTAAATATTTTGATGTAATTTGACCAGTCTGTATTTTTAAAATTAAATTTTCTACCCATTCTTGTTTGATTTGAGAACCACTAATTAATCCTTTAATTGCTGTTTCTATAGCTGCTTCATCTATATTTGTTGAGATATTTTCCTTGGATTCTTTTGTCATCTTTATCTGTGTTTGTGACAGATTTGCTTCTACTTCAGTATTAGCAGGATGAATAATAATAAATTGTTCTGGTCGTTCAATTGCTTCTACATTATAAGCCCATGATATAGGTAGAGCGTTGGCTTTAATTTCAGCCATTTTATTAATAATTTGTAAGTCAGAAAAATCAATGGGAATTATTACAGGTATAACTTGACTACTCAGCCATTTTTGCCATTCTGTGGGTAAATTTATTTCTGATTTTGTAGTAATTTTATGTTGATTTGGTTTGCCAATTTCTTTAGTTTCAGATGGATTAAATACTGGATTAATACCTTGTTGTTGTTGAGTATTTATCCAGTCTAATATTTGCCAAATATTATTTTTACCAGTGCAGAGAAAATAACGATAAAAAGAAGTAGAACGTCCATACTCATCTTGCCCAGTAGTTACTACAGCAACTACTGAATAATCTGGTTCTTCATTACTTATACTTAAGACAACTCGCCCGACAAAAGTAGGTTCTTGACTATTACGGTCTTTGGCTACTTCAAAGCCTTTATTAGCAATTGCTCTTCCTACAGAATGGGGAACTTGAGGCAAAGTTAAGTTCATATATTCCCCTACTTTAAATCCCCGAGAAATCCATTTACCATCGGGTAATATTTCGGGAATTATACCTGTGCTGAACTCGTGAATTTCAATTGTTTCCATTTGCTGATTTGAGGAAGGTGTTAGATGTTAGGTGTTAGGTTGTAGGTGTTAATAGGAAGGTGTTAAGTTTTAGGTTTTAGGTTGTAGGTCTTAAGTTAAGAAGGTTTTAGGTTTTAGGTTTTAGGTCTTAAGTAAAAAGGTTTTAGGTTTTAGGTATTAATAGGAAGGTTTTAGCTGTTAGGCTTTAGGTATTAATAAGAAATTTTTAGCTGTTAGGTTTTAGGTTTTAGGTCTTAAATAAGAAGGTTTTAGTTGTTAGGTTTTAGGTTTTAATAAGAAGATTTTAGCTGTTAGGTTTTAGGTTTTAGGTCTTAAGTAAGAAGGTTTTAGCTGTTAGGTTTTAGGTTTTAATAAGAAGGTTTTAGGTTTTAATAAGAAGGTTTTAGCTGTTAGGTTTTAGGTTTTAATAAGAAGGTTTTAGGTTTTATACGATGTCCGAATAATTAGCGATCAAGAAACTTTCTCCTTTTTCTCCTCTTTCTTCTTCTTTCTTCCCTCACGACTCCTGACCCCTGACTCCTTAATCGTTCTTTATAAGTATTCAACCTTATATGATATTAGGTTGTAGGTTGTAGGTCTCAATAGGAATATTTTAGGTTTTATATGATGTCCGGATAATTAGTGAAAAAAATTTTCTATTTTTCCTCCTCTTTCTTCTTATTTCTTCTTCCTTCTCCCTTCTTCGTTCACTCCTGACTCCTTAATTATTTTAATTTTTTTGTTAAATCCATTCCCAAAAATAAAACGATATAGCAATCCTAAATTATTTGTGATAATTTTATTTCTTCGGTGTTTGTCATTCCCTGCTCCCTATTCCCTATTCCCTATTCTCCTAATCTAATTGTGAATTACGTTTGCCCGTACAAATCCAATAAATAGGAGAAACTAAGCCAAAAGGTCGCCATTTTTTCGAGTCTTCTAATACTGATGCTACCCCACCACGACCCCGATAAATTTGCTGAGAATTTGGTTTTAAATATTTATTTCCTGTCACACCAAAAGCAGAAGTTGTAAAATATTCCACATTACCCATTCCCAAATTTAGCCAAGATTCTAATCTTTTAAAAATAGTAGGAAATCGTGCCTCTGCTAAAAATTTTGGTCTATTTCTATTTACCCATAAATCAGCTAATTCACACTTAGTTAAAACCAAAGCAATACGCCGTTTTTCACTAAACAAATCCTGACCTGCTAATGCTACTAAAAGTCTATCCACTCCCCTGGCATATTCTAGGTCTTTACGATGAGTTGTACCATCAATCATTAACATAATTCCCGTTGCTGGAAAACAATCATTTAAGTAGTCTCGAAGTAATTGAGAATCTGTTTGGTGAAGTACATCGCTGAAAAATTCTCCAGAATAATCTTTGCAACTAATATCTAGATTCAAAACATTATTCGAACGCCTCAAATTATCTTCTGGTTTGAGAGTAATTCTTAAACTATAATCCTTCATTTCTAATACATCATTAGCTAGACGAGTTTGTTCAATTTGTAACCCTTCCTCTATCAAATTTTGTGCCTGCTCAATCAAATATTCTCCATCTTTATTTGCTGGAGTAACTAATTCAACAGGACTAGAAAAATCAGCATTTGGCCACCTAGCCAAAGCTGCCATATAAGTAGTTTTACCAGCAGCGCGATCGCCTATTACTCGTAAAATGCCAGAACAATTTTCCTCTTTTAAATTCTCATTAATTCTGGTCTTTAATAGGGACTTAAACATTCTTTTTACCGAAAAATTGTGGTTTAAAGACTCCCCTTTTAAGGGGATATTAACGAAGTCAGAAGTCAGAAGTCAGATAGGGGAGCCGTCGGATTGGCGACGTACAGAAGTTATTTTTGTAACAGGGATTTGAGCAAGAATCCAAAAACATTTCGCCTTCAAAGGCGGGGTTTTAGACCCATATTATTTTGATAAATAAAAATTTCCCTTTGAGTAAATCCTCTTCTTTTCAAGGGGAGGTAATAATTAATAATTAATTATTAATTATTAATCATTAATTATTAATTGTTGAAATCCTCTTTCCTTGACTTAACCAATACAGGGGTGAAACTATACCATAAGGTTTCCATTTCAAAGGTTCCCGTAAAATTGAGTGGGGACTTCCTAATTCATCAGTACGATTTGGACGGGGGTCATTTCGTTGTAGAACGCCAAAAGTAGATATAGCATAAAACCGTAAATTTTGTTGAGGAATGCGCTTTTGTAAAATACTGGTTGTTCTTGGTAAATGTACTTTAAATATGTCTAATTCTGGGTCAAGACGACCAGGCCAAATTTCTCCTCTTTCACATTTACTCATTGCTATAGCTAGACGTAAATCTTGGGAGCGGTCGCGCTCATCCATTAAATTAATAAATCTCTCCATCACATTACTATAAAATATGTCGCTTCCTGGCTCCCATTTATGGAGTAAAATTAGACAACCGACATTATCTTTTATCAGACATTCATCGATAAATTCTTGATGTAAAGGATTAGAAATACCTGTTTGTAATTCATTAAAAATCTCCCCTGGATAATCTCGCACTACTAGATTAATTTCTTCTGGTTTTTGTTGCCACCAACGTTTTATTTCTATCTGAAAAGAATACAAAGGTAAATCATAGAAACTTTTGATTTTTATTCCATCAATAATAGTGGGTTCTAAAGAAGCACCATTGAGAATAATTGTTTCAGCTTTATTAGCTAAATTTTGAGCATCATTAGTAATAGCTGTAATTTGAAAATTTGGGTGACTTTTTTCTGGCCAATAAGCTAATCCTGCTAGATAAGTAGTCTTGCCCGCACCCGTAGGTCCCATAATACAAATATTCCCCATTTTTTTGATTAAATATGTGTTTACTATTTAAGCGTTCAGCAGTCAGCACTTCAGCACTTCCGCAAATAATGAATAATTCCTGATAATGTTAAATAACCGTACCTTAGCAGTAATATCAAGTATCATTAATTAGCCATAATAAATTAGCTATTTTTAGTCATCTAAAGATGACTTCTGCTTTGAGCCAAGAAATTTATTTCTTGGCGGATAACATGGCTTGCCAATGTCGCCAAGCCAATCTCGCCAAGGATTTTAATCCTTGGCTAATAGTTTAAGTCATCTTAAGATGACTTTTGAGGATTATGCCATCTTTTTATATTGTGGTTAATCAATACAACTTGATATAAATTTTAATTCTCTGTTATCTAACTCAATGACAAAACTTTCACTTTTTCCTTCTTACTTGTTTTGATCACGGGAACAAGATGCTCTCACTGGCTATACTTATTGCTTCCTTCTTCCCTCTTCCTTCTTCCTTCTTCCCTCTTCCTTCTCTCAACCTAAATAACTAGCTAAATAAATCCAAGGTAATTCTAATAAACTACGGTGATAAATACTGGTAATAAAACACCGAACAGATAAACCAGAACGACTACTATTTATTTGTTCCAATTGTGATTTTAGTGGTAAAAAATAACGATTAACTACATAATTATGACGTTGCAGCCAATTCATAGTATAACCATGAGGTAAATAAGCCAATTTAGAAATTTCTTGCTCAAGATTACAATCAATTAAATCGGCTTTATTCAGACATATTACAATAGGTCTGGCTTGAGGACAATCATAAATAAAAAAGTCAGTCCAACGATTAAACCTATTACACCATTGTTGCTGAGTAATATAATTTTCCTGGTTAATATGAGGCTGTAAAATTTCTCTATAGGGAGGAACAATTAAAAAAATTCCTTCACTTTTACCCACTATTTCTTTAAAATTTTGCCATTCATTAATATGCTCAGATTGCCATGACCTACGAAATAATTCCCCAGGAGAATCTATCCAATCTACAATAATTTTACTAATACCAGTAGAAAGTCTAACTTTCACATTCAAAGAACGCTTTTCAATACTTTGAGTAGGTTTAGCAGTGCCATCTAAATTAAGTAAATTTGCCTGGAGATTTTGATAATTTTGATTGACCAAAGAAACCTGAACATAATTTCCTTGGGGATTGGCCAATTCTAATGCGAAATGAGTTTTGCCGACGGCGCGATCGCCTATATAAACTACTCCCATTTTAGAGTTAATACCAATTTGATAAATATTTGCTACAAATAACTAGGTTATTTCTTAGAAGTCAGGAGTCAGGGGTCAGAATGGATAGCTTTGATGCTATTTGTTAGGTCATAATTTATCTTTTTAGTCTAAGGGACATTGCCTGTATATGTCTTTTAACTGCCCTGATTATTCAAACACATTCTTTTTCCAAAGGTGTTAATCTCTTCTGCTTACAAAGAAAATATATTAGTAGCAAATATTTCCAACAATTTGGGATTAATTTATAAAGATTTAAGTTGCTATTCTGAAGCCGAAGAATATCTGATTAAATCCATAGCGATCGCTACCCCCATCTTACCGAAGACTTCCACAAACTCCGCGACTTGGGCGAACAAATAATCCACCTTGCCTTTTCCACCCCTCAAATCCAAGATTTCACCACTTACCAACAACAATTAGCACAATTGCAAACCGAACATAACAACTTGCAAAAAAACCTAGCATCCCAAGTTCGAGAAATCCAACTAAAAGAACAACTCCCTAACCCTAGCGATGTTGCATCAGAGTTACCAAAAGGTTCAACATGGAAAACGAAGCACTAGAAAGCTACTTCAAACCCCTTCAATGTCCCCGAATGCTCTTAATCGCCACCCACGGTGTATTTTTACCTAATCAGCCAGAGGAGGACTCCCCAAGTTTTCCTTCTCAAAGGGAAACTGCTTTACTACCAGGCGATCGCTTTTTTGGTCGAGTAGAAAATCCTATGCTCTGTTCCACCCTCGCTTTAGCCGGAGCTAACACATGGGCAAAAGGTGACAAACTTCCTCCAGAAGTGGGTAAAGGAGTCCTATTTGCTCAGGACGTAGCCGGACTTGACCTCTGGGCAAATGAAATTACTGTCCTGCTTCGTTGGCAAAGAGCGCAATCATAATGTTTGTATCTAGAAGGTATCTACCACTCATTGATATCTATTTGTTCACAATCTTGTTTAATCGTTTCGCCAATAATTTGAAGGTCTTCAGGAGAAATTGAGCCAGCAAAAGGTAATAATTGTGTTCCTGAAATATCTCTAACTTGAGTTTTTAGCAATTTCCGAGCAAATTCAAGCACTTGGTATTGCAAGTGCTGTGGCATAACTTTTAATTGTTCGACTACCTCATCAATGACAGACAGACTTACTAGATATCTCCTTTGTTAAGTAAAGTATTAACAATAATATTAGGCACGTTTCAATTCTTCAGCTAATTCCGCTTCAGTAAGTTGAAAAGTTTCTACTCCATAATCAGCTAATTTTGTTAAAAATAAGGGTTTAGGAATTCCAAGCAAATTTGCTGCTGCTCTGGAAAAAAGACGACCTAATTCATAAAGTTTAATAGTAGCAATTAATTGCATTTCTTGACTAAGTTGTTCTAGGGTTAAATTTAAGGTTAAGGCTGTTTATTCTGGTCTGTTGATGATTAGTTGGTACATAAAATCTATTTTTTGTTAAGAGTATTAATTGCAAAATAATATTATTTGAGTGAATTGAAAAGTTAGGAAGTTGGCGATCGCTATTTGAAAGCTATTTTACAGAAACTTTTGAATAGGTTGTAATTGGTAGATTCTGACCCATAAATACCATTTTAGGGATTAATTCTGATAATTTACCATTGATTTTGAAGAAATAGGTCTTGATTGTTCCTGAGTAGAAGGTTTCTGAGGTAGGGTAATAATATTTTCAGTGAAAAACCAAACTGCAAGGCTAGAAATAACCCCAGATAGCAAGCCAAGAATTAAGCCTTCAATCCATCCTCGAACTCTTCCCTTAGAACTAGCATTTTCGATCAGACGAGCAAAGGATTCTTGAGGAACTTTTATAGTTATTCTGAATAAGAATGGGGCACTTTTTCAGCTCAAATCCTTTCACAGCAAGAAAAACTCGTCTCAATCTAAACCAGAATGACTATAGAACAGTTTCTGCGGTACTTTTATCCTCCTCTAACTCATGAATACGTTCTTGTAACTTACTAACTTTTTCCTTGTTTTCTTGAGCCTCACTTTGCAATGATTCTACAGCCAATATTGCAGACTCTAGCTCTTTTTTTATATCGCTTAATCGACTAATTCTGGTATCTATGCTTTGGGGATCGATAACTTCATTAAGAGGAATTTCATAACTTATAAATGGTATTGGTAATTTTATTCTAACTTGAGCCTTGCTTAAAACTTCCTTACTGAGAAGCTTAAAAATCTTTTTCATAGTTCATTTAAAGAAGCAGAAATAAGTTTAAGTGAATTGTATCCCAGTCATGGGAAATTTGCTATTTCAGCTAAATATAACCAACAGCACTTGCACTTCCTAGAGGGCAGACGGAGGACTCCCAGTTTCAATTCTACGAGCAAACTTCCGAATATCTGCTACCTTTTGTATGTATTCATCAACTTGCTGTTTGAGAAGTTGAGGATCTGAATTTGGAAAGTCAAGCAAAGTACGACTAATGTCATAGTAATCAGATTCTTGTTGACGAAATCCTTGATATTTTTGCTCTGCCTTAAAGGTGTAAGCTAAAGTTACAATCAACCCTGTCCATGTTGTCAACAAAGTCATAAAGCTAACTGCCCATTTATTTGTTGCATCATAAAATTGGATAAGAACAGGCAAACTAATGGCTGAAATCAAACTCCAAATTACTCGTGCTGAGTCAAGCCTTTGGTAAGCTGCTGCCTGATTCTTCCAGTAGACTAAAGTTCCTTTAATTCTACTAAAGTGTTCTTTCAACCTCTCTTGCTCTTCTCCAAGATTATTGGCATTATCAAACCAGGTTCCAGCACTATTTAAATCAATTTTCTTTAAAAAAGCTCCGATTATAGGAACAATAGTTATCAATATTCCTATACACAGAATTATGACTCCAATTGCCCATATATTTATAGACGAAACAGATGAAACTAATTTACTCATCACACAATAAATAAGGTATATCAGTCATATTTTTACTTGCTTGAAAGCTGCTTAACTATTAATTTTATAGCAGTTGTGATAAATATTCTGAAAGTCTTCTTGATGCCTAGATTCTCAATGTCTATAGTCTGATTAACAATTCAGATAGTTCTTTTTCTAGAAATTTTCCATTGCAGCAAAAGATATTTAAAAATGATAGAACTCCGTTCCGTTACGCTATCAAACTACGTTACGCTAGCGCGATCGCACTCCCACTCAAACATTCTTTACTCATCTTAATAAGCACCTAAGCAGAGCTAATGACTTACCTCCAAAATACACGAAAATTTCTTGACAAGCAACCACCCTATATCTCTTACATATCAATACTTTTAATAAATGGCCTATGAAGCAGCGATCGCACCCTTTTTACCCCCATTTTTCCCCCTAAATAGCTCATTTGAACTTTTTTTGGAAAATTTAGTTTAAATTCCAAATATATTTAGCAATAATTTATAAGCTTAATTTATAATAATCATTCATTAAACCCTAAAAGTCTTACAGGTAAAGACTTTCAGTTAAACCAACACCAGCAAAAATTAAATATCAACCTTCTTTCTTCTTCCTTCCTACTTCTTCCTTATAGAATAAAGCTATCTAAAATATTTATTCTAAAATCTAAAAAAATGTCATTTGTTGGCCTACATATTCATAGCGACTATAGCCTATTAGACGGGGCATCCCAATTACCACAATTAATAGATAGAGCTGTGGAACTAGGAATGCCAGCCATTGCTCTAACAGACCACGGAGTAATGTATGGAGCAATTCAATTAATTAAACTGTGTAGAAATAAAGGAATTAAACCCATAATTGGCAATGAAATGTATGTGATAAATGGAGAAATTGAGAAACAACAAAGAGGCAAAAAATTTCACCAAGTCGTATTAGCAAAAAATACTCAAGGCTATAAAAATTTAGTTAAATTAACAACTCTTTCTCACCTGCATGGTTTTCAAGGAAAAGGAATATTTGCTCGACCTTGTATTAACAAAGAATTGTTGGAAAAATATCACGAAGGTCTGATAGTAACTAGCGGATGTTTGGCAGGAGAAGTACCGCAAAATATTATGCAGGGAAAATTAGAGGAAGCCAAGAAAATAGCTAAGTGGTACAAAGATTTATTTGGAGAAGATTATTATTTGGAAATACAAGACCACGGTTTTCAAGAAGATAGAGTAGTTAATACTGGAATAGCTAGAATTGCCGATAAATTAAACATAAAAATAGTAGCGACAAACGACTCTCATTTTATTTCCTGTCGAGATGTAGAAGCTCACGACGCTTTGTTGTGTATTAACACTCAAAAATTAATAGCTGAAAAAAAGAGGATGCGGTATAGTGGCACCGAATATTTAAAGTCTGCTGAAGAGATGAAATTATTATTTCGAGACCATCTAGAAGATAAAGTTATAGAGGAGGCGATCGCTAATACATTAGAAGTAGCAAATAAAGTTAAAGCCTACGAAGGAATATTAGGAGAACCACGAATTCCTGACTATCCTATTCCACCAGAACATAATGCTGATACTTATCTGGAAGAACTTTCTTGGAATGGGTTATTAAAACGACTGAAACTGAAACAAAAAAATGAACTTCCTGCAGCTTATAAGGAGAGAATGAAAACTGAATTGAAAGTTCTTCAGGATAAAGGTTTTTCTACATATTTTTTGGTGGTTTGGGATTATATAAAATATGCCAGAGATGAAAATATTCCTGTCGGGCCTGGTAGGGGAAGTGCTGCTGGTTCATTAGTTGCTTATTCTTTGCGAATTACTAATATTGACCCGGTGCATCATGGCTTGTTATTTGAAAGATTTTTAAATCCAGAACGGAAGTCAATGCCAGATATTGATACAGACTTCTGTATTGAAAACCGAGATTTAATGATTGATTATGTAACTGAACGGTATGGGGAAGAAAGAGTAGCTCAAATTATTACTTTTAACCGGATGACTTCTAAGGCAGTATTAAAAGATGTGGGAAGAGTGTTGGGTGTTTCTTTTGGGGAAGCGAATAAAATGGCAAAGTTAATTCCTGTTGCTAGGGGTAAACCAGCTAAGTTAAAGGTGATGATTTCTGATAAAACTCCTTCTCCAGAATTTAAGGAAGCTTTTGAGAATCAAGAAACAGAAATTAAAAATAATGAAGGGGTAGAAGTTGGTAAAATTCCTATCCGACAATGGATAGATATGGCAATTAGAATTGAGGGAACTAATAAAACTTTTGGAGTACACGCGGCAGGGGTAGTAATTTCTAAAGAACCTCTAGATGAAATTGTACCTTTGCAAAGAAATAATGATGGCTCGGTGATTACTCAGTATCACATGGAAGATATAGAATCCTTGGGTTTGTTGAAGATGGATTTTTTGGGATTGAAAAATTTAACTATTATCCAGAATACTGCCGACTTAATTAATAAAGCTGGTTTTATGTATGACTTGTATTTGTTGGTAATAGCTAAACTATTGAATGACAAATACTTGAGATTACTTAGTTTTTACTTTCATAACTTGATTCAGCAACGCCAAAATCCTCCAATCAACTTGGTACCAGATGACTTACCTGTCGAGGAAAGAAAGATAATGAAAATTTTGGCAAAAGGTGAAGTTAAAAATAAGCCGAAACCTGGAAGTACACGGGAGAAAGTTGAGAAAACCTACGAACTAATTCAGTCTGGAGATTTGGAAGGAGTATTTCAGTTGGAATCTTCTGGCATGGTAGATGTTGTGAAAAAATTGAAGCCTACTTCTATTGAAGATATTTCTTCTATCTTGGCTTTGTATCGTCCCGGACCTTTGGATGCTGGTTTAATTCCAAAGTTTATTGACCGGAAACATGGGCGGGAAGAAATTAAATATCAACATCCAAAGTTAGAGCCGATTTTGCAAGAAACTTATGGAGTTTTGTGTTTGCCAAAGGGAACTTTAATTGATAAACCAGATGGTTCGAGAGTGGCGATTGAAAATATTAAAAGTGGAGAGGTAATTTTAACTTCGGATGGGAGGAAAGTTTGGGAGGCAAAAGTTGCTAAACAGTGGCGGAGTGGTGTTAGGGAAATATTAAAGATTACTTTGTCTAGCGGAACGGTAATTTATGCGGGAAAAAACCATCGCTTTTTAACTCCGGAAGGAGATAAGTTTGCCTGGGAGTTAAAACCTGGGGTGGAGGGAATGAAGAAGGGTAATATTTATGGTTCTGCGGTTTATGAAAAATGGCAAGTTTCTAGTAATCAGAAAAGACTAGGTCAAAATGAAGCTTATTTCTCAGATAGACAGAAACTAGAAAGTTGGGAAAAATCTAGAGAAAACCATCTACAGATTTCCTCTTTTTCTTTGGCAACTCCTTCAGAAAATTCCATTTGTCAAACAGATACTTCGATTCGGAAAAATCTGGAGTTTTCCCCGGAAAAAGCTACCTTATTTAGACCGACTAATTTCTCAGATAAACCTCAGCAGGAAAATGGGGAAAATTTCCAAGAAAATTATCTACAGATTTCCTCTTTTTCTTTGGCAACTCCTTCAGAAAATTCTATTTCTCAGACAAATAGTTCGATTTGGAAAAATCTGGAGTTTTCCTTATCAAAATCAACCTTATTCAGACAAAAAAATTTCTTAGATTTTTCTTTGACAACTCCTTCAGAAAATTCCATTTGTCAAACAGATACTTCGATTCAGAAAAATCGGAAATCTTCTCTGTCAAAACCAACCTTATTTAGACAGGCAAATTTCTTAGATAGACTAAAGCCAGAAAATCAGGAAAATTTCCGAAAAAACCATCTACAGATTTTCTCTTGTTCTTTGGCAACTCCTTCGACAGATTCTATTTCTCAGACAGATACTTCGAGTCGGAAAAATATGGAGTCTTCCCTGGAAAAAGCTACCTTATTTAAACCGACAAATTTCTTAGATAGACTAAAGTCGGAAAATGGGGAAAAATTTAAGCAAAGCCATCTAAAGATTTCCTCTTTCTCTTTAGCAACTCCTTCAGAAAATTCTATTTATAAGATAGATACTTCGAGTCGGAAAAATCTGAAGTCTTCCCTGAAAAAAGGTACTTTATTTAAACCGACAAATTTCTTAGATAGAGTGAAGTGGGAAAATGGGGAAAAATTTAAGCAAAGCCATCTAAAGATTTCCTCTTTCTCTTTAGCAACTCCTTCAGAAGATTCCATTTATAAGACAGATACTTCGATTCAGAAAAATCTGGAGTTTTCCTTCCCAAAACAAACCTTATTCAGACAGACAAATTTATCAGATTTTTCTTGGGCAACTCCTTCAGAAGATTCCATTTTTCAGACAGATACTTCGAGTCATAAAAATCGGGAAGAGTCTAACCAAGAAATCTACGAAAAAACTCATTTTCAGGATGCCAGACTTGTTTATGTTGTCTCTGTGGAAGAAGCAGGAAAAGCGGAATGTTTTGATTTAGAAATGGAAGACCAAAACTCACCATACTTTCTAGCAGAAGGAGTAGTTGTTCATAATTGTTACCAAGAGCAAATTATGAAAATGGCTCAAGATTTAGCAGGATATTCTTTAGGAGAAGCAGATTTATTACGTCGTTGTCTAAGTGGTTCCACAAAAGTAATAGATGCAGCAACAGGCAACTTGGTTAGTCTCAAAGAAAGAGCTGCTAAACCTGAGTATTGGTTGGGTCGAAAAGTTTTTTCTTTAGATACCAAAAGTCAAAAAATTGTCCAACAACCAATAACAGAAATTCATGGTAATGGTGTCCGAGATGTTTGGGAAATTACCACTCGTACAAATAGGAAAATTAGAGCTACAAACAACCACCTTTTTTATACAGTTTTAGGATGGAAACCTTTAAAATATTTTTCCCTAGGCGATCGCTTAGGTTTACCAAAGAAAATTCCGATTAATCATAGTAGTCAAATATCTGATGCTCAAATTAAACTTACTGCTTATTTAATAGGTGACGGACATCTAGAAGTTAGAAGTCAGAAGTCAGAAGTCAGAAGTTATTTCTGTAATAGTGATCCAGAATTAATTGCTGATTTTAATCGCTGCGCAGAAGAATTATTTGGCTCTTCAGCACCTGTCGATAAACAACTACATCCAGGAAAAAAATCAGTTATTTATGTTCGTATAGGTTTTCTGTCAGCTTTTAATAATTGGGTAGATAATCATCTCAAACCTGCTAATTCACCGGATAAAGAAATTCCTGATTGGGTATTTTCTTTGTCTAAGAGTCAGTTACAACTTTTCTTAGGAATTTTATGGTCAACCGATGGTAGTTTTGACAAAAAAATTGGGCATACAGATTACAATTCAACCTCAGAAGTTTTAGTCAGACAAATCCAACATTTACTTCTGCGTTTAGGTATAGTTTCTCTGTTCAATATTAAAAAGATAAAATATCAAGGTAAGCCTTATCTTTCTTATCGAGTTCAAATTACAGCGCGTGAGGATATGCTCAAGTTTTGTGAATTAATACAGCCATATTTGAGTAGTTACAAAAAGCAGATTTGTCAAAGTTGTTATTTAGTCATCAAAGATCAACAAAAAAATCAATCTAAACATTGCCTACCTCCAGAAATTCTTACCCTAATTGCACAAGCTAAAAAAGCTAGTGGAATGACTTGGACAGAAATAGACAAAGCTGTCGGTGTATGTCGTGCCACAATGTCGTCAGGTTTGAATTTTCAAAACACCCCAACTAGGAGTTTATCCCGTCATAAAGTTAATAGATTCGCCACAGCTTTTGCAGATGAAGAATTAAAAGCAATAGCTAATTCTGAAGTGTTTTGGGATGAGATTACTTCTATAGAATATATTGGCAAAGAAGAAGTTTTTGATTTGACAATTCCCGAAACTCATAACTTCATTGCCAATGATTTTATAGTTCACAACTGCATGGGTAAAAAGAAGGTCTCGGAAATGGAAAAGCATCGAGAAATATTTATTGATGGTGCGACTCAAAGAGGTGTTAGTTCCGGGGTGGCACAAGATTTGTTTGAACAGATGATTAAATTTGCTGAGTATTGTTTGGCTTATGAGACAGAAATTATGACTGTGGAATATGGCGCTATTCCTATTGGTAAAATTGTAGAAGACCAGATTGAATGTACTGTTTATACGGTAGATAAGAATGGATATGTTTATACACAGCCAATTGCTCAATGGCATAATCGGGGTGTGCAGGAAGTTTATGAATATAGTCTGGAAGATGGAACTGTGATTCGGGCAACACCAGAACATAAGTTTATGACTGAAGATGGTCAAATGTTGCCTATTGATGAAATTTTTGAGCGTAATTTGGATTTGAAGAGGGAAGAAGGAAGAGGGAACAAGGAACAAGGAACAAGGAAGAAATAAACATAATCAAAAGATTCAGGATTTTTTTCTGGGAGCTATATCAGATTTTTTTTCATTCTGTGAAGCTCCAAAAAAAATCGACGCGTCAAAGGATTTTCCGTTGCATCCTCACAATTTTTCTGATATAATAAGTGTTATTGGGGGTTGTTCGCCTATACGCATGATTTTTTATTCAACACAAAAGATAGTTATGGTTTCCAGAGCGATCGCTCAGGTTGTAGAAAGGAAAATCAATGTAAAAGTGGCGAGGTTTAGAGTTAGAGAGAGATCGCCTCTTAACTAATAACTTAATAGATTTCAATATTGAGGAATTTTTCCCAGGAGCAATACCAGAAATCTTTTCATCTTGTGAAGCTCCCATAAATGCTTGTTTTTCCTCAATTAAATCTTTCCTTCTATAACTCCTCAGCAGAAAATTGCCAATATTGTCATTCTGTGAAGCTTCTAAAAAATCGGCGGGTCAAAGGATTTTCCGTTGCATCCTCACAATTTTTCTGATATCATAAATGTTATTGGGGGTTATTCGCCTATAAGCATGATTTTTTATTCAACAAAAGATAGTTATGGTTACCAGAGCGATCGCTAAGGTTGTAGAAAGGAAAATCAATGTAAAAGGGGTGAGATTTAGAGTTAGAGAGCGATCGCTTCTTCAGTTATTAGTTAAAAGACTTTTCAATATTAAGGAATTTTCCCAGGAGCAATACCAGACTTTTTTTTCATCTTGTGAAGCTCCCATAAATGCTTGTTTTTCCTCAATTAAATCTTTCCTTCCATCACTCCTGAGCAGAAAACTACTAACATTTTCATTCTGTGAAGCTCAAAAAAAATCGGCGCGTCAAAGGGTTTTCCGTTGCATCCTCACAATTTTTCTGATATCATAAATGTTATTGGGGGCTGTTCGCCTATACGCATGATTTTTTATTCAACAAAAGATAGTTATAGTTTCCAGGGCGATCGCTCAGGTTATTGTAAAAGGGATGAAGTTGACAGAGCACTCGCCTCTTGAGTTATTTAGTTAAGAGATTTAAATATTGAGGAATTTTTCCCAGAAGCAATGCCAGAAAAAAAATCATCTTCTGAAGCTCCCATAAATACTTGTTTTTCCTCAATTAAATTTTTCCTTCTATAAACTCCTCAGCAGAAAACTACCAATATTGTCATTCTGTGAAGCTTCTAAAAAATCGGCGGGTCAAAGGATTTTCCGTTGCATCCTCACAATTTTTCTGATATCATAAATGTTATTGGGGGGTGTTCGACTACAAGCATGACTTTTTATTCAACATAAAAATAATATTGTGTCAAACGCGTTAGCGGAGCCTAGCGACAGCTATATCGCAAATGTTAATGTCAAAAATATAGCAATGTGCCCTGGCATATTTACAAATTACAAGAACTTTCCAATAGCTAAAAGTCTTATATTATCGATTTTTTTATTCCCCCATGATGTTGCCTGTTGCCTTCGCACAACGCTATACCAAATGAATTCTATGTAGTTTTAATTCTTGACTTTCAAAAAGGAATTATCGTCGTGGTAAAAATTGTTTCTCGCAAGCTCGCAAAAACAGAAAATGTTTACGATATTGGTGTAAAAAAAGACCATAACTTTGTTTTAGCAAATGGATTAGTTGCCTCTAACTGTTTTAATAAATCTCATTCCACAGCTTATGCTTATGTAGCTTATCAAACTGCATATTTAAAAGCCAATTATCCAGTTGAATATATGGCAGCTTTACTAACTGCTAATAGTGGCGACCAAGATAAAGTACAAAAATATATTGCTAATTGTCAGAAATTTAATATTGAAGTCGAACCACCAAATATTAATCGCTCAGAAGTAGATTTTACTCCTTTGCCAAAAGTAGCTACAGGAGAAACAAAAGATAAAATTTTATTTGGATTATCCGCAGTAAAAAATGTAGGTGAAGGAGCAATAGAAGCTATTTTAGAAGCAAGAAAAGAAAGTGGAGAATTTAAGTCTTTAGCCGATCTATGTGACCGTGTTAATCTTAATGCTCTTAATAGTCGTACATTAGAATCTTTAATAAAATGTGGAGCTTTCGATAAAATTGAATTAAATCGTCACCAATTAATTAAAGATTTAGAAGGTGTAATGAAATGGGCGCAAGATAGAAATAAAGACCGGGATATGGGGCAATTAAGTTTATTTGATGTAGCAGAAACAACAATGCCAGCTTTTGATTCTGCCCCTAAACATCCTCATGTAGATGATTTTCCTGCCAAAGAAAAATTGCAGTATGAAAAAGAAATTCTAGGATTTTATGTATCAGACCATCCTCTTAAATATGCACATGAACAAAATCAAATTCAGGATGTTATTACTATCGATAAAATGTCGGAAAAAAAATCTAAGTCAGCTATAAAATTAGTAGTAATGTTAACTGGAATAAAACATCATATTACTAAAAAAGGCGACCCTATGGCATTTCTGCAAATAGAAGATATGAGTGGGCAAGTTGATGCAGTAGTTTTTCCCAAAATCTATGAAGAAATTAAAGATTTACTGATAGAAAATGCTTTGTTGGTCTTGACAGGAAAAGTTGATAAGAAAGATGATGAAAGTCAGTTATTGGTAGATGGTGCAGAAAAATTAGAAAAGGTAATGGCAGATGCAGTAGAACAACAGGAAAAACCAGTGACAGAATTAGATAATTATCAAAATGAATCGAGAAATGAAGAGATACAAATTAACCAACCTATTGCAGAAGCAGAAAAACCAATAGAGCAAATAGAAAGTCAAAAAAATCCTCCGAAAAAAGACCCTGGATTATTAATAACTGAAAATGGTTTTGCTAAACAAAGACAAATAATTATCTTGCAAATACCAGTAAATATTATTCCCGAAAATGATTCTTTCTTTGAACAAATTAAAGCTATTCTTGAAGAGCAATCTTCTGGCGATCGGGAAAAAGCAAAAGTGGCAATAGGGGCATTAATATTTGATGATAAAGAACAAAAGTCTGTAGAATTCGGTCGGCAATTTTGGGTAGAAGATGGGGAGAAAACTATTAATAGTTTTAAGGCTATAGGACTTAAGGCAGAGATTATTAGTTACTAACATCGTATCTTGATTGAATATCTATAAATAAGGTAATAGCAAATAGAGGTAATTATAGAGGTAATTTTGGAATATTCTATCTGTAAGTATTCAGCTATTAGTAACAAGACTCTCTCATATAGGACGGTTTTTAAATTAACAACTAACTTTAAGGGCAAAAAAGGTAACTTTTGTAGTAAGACAATTAATAAAGCTTTTATCCTAAACTAAAAGCAATAGCTGACAGCTGATGGCTGACTTTTGAATGCTTAATTCTATCTTGAGAGAGAAAAAAATTATGGAAAAGTTTGTAGATATTCAAAGCTTGCTAAAAGGGTATTATAATATAGATTTTCCAACTTCAATCTTTCAATTAGCTGATTTTTTACAAAACTATCCTGAAGAAGAATTGAAGATTGATTTAGGTGCAGTTCGTGTATCTCCTTCTGGACTATTGAGCTTGATATTAAACCCAAAATTACTAACTGAAAATTTTAAGAAATTGGCACTTCTTCATTTTCGCTACTATCGAGATTTACCAGAATTTTTTACATATTTACATGGAGATTGTGATGGCTTGCACTGGGGACTTCTACTTGATGACCCTTCTATTGGTTTTCGAGGTGCTGCGTCATATTATAACAATGATGGTGATGAAATAACGGTCTACAGCAGCATTTTCTCAGCACTTATTGATCGGTGCGAGGAAGAGCTTGAATATTGTGATGAATGTCTTGCAGATTTTCTAGAGGGTGAGGATGAAGATTATCTAGAGAGTGACAGCTCCCGTCGCTAAATCGGAGATTATAGCGCTGGCTTCTCGTTGACTCCCGGCAACCCGGCGGACATTTCACGAGCTTTGGTTTTACTTCCCCGTGCTGCCCCACCGGAGAAGGAGTAGAAAAAATCTTGCTCTACCTATTTTCCTTGAAAGTTTTACATACAAGTGGCGGCTGCAATTTCTGCACAATTCCTTGTAAAACCCCATACTTTCAGTTGTCTAGGTTCAGTTTGTAGGCGGCTTTCGCTCTTGTATTTAACTTTACCTACATTAATCATGTTACTGGGGATTCATCCCATCGTCAAATCAGAGATTATGGCGTGCGGCTTCTGGCCCGAACAGCTAAAAGTATAATTAATAGATTTTTAGAACGCATTCAAGATTGTATAGGCAAGAATTCAATAGAGATTGTCGAAAATCGAGTAGAGAACGTTTCATCAGATACTGGTTTGGGACTTTGTGTACCTGAAAAGTTCCGCAGAAATGAATTATCAAAGGTTTATAGTAAACGTAGCAATGAAGGATACAAAGCACTTCTTGATAAATGTACAGATGATAACGTAGTACCTGCTTTAAAAGCAGGTCGATCTTTATGGTACTGGGGTGGTGAAAAATATTCTGAGAGAGCCTACAATTTACTTAAAAAAGCTTACACTGTACTCCAGCATGAAACATTGTTACACATTCTTGAGATTCACTATAATAACAGGGAAATTAAATGGGTGGACATGACTGATTCAAAAGAAGTCTAAATTGGAATTGATCTTATTCTTTATTTCCTCCTGAATCCTGACTTCTAAGAAATACCCTAGCTATTGGTAGCAAAAATTTATCAATTTGGTATTACTTATTTGAATACAGACTAATCTAAATCTCTGTTTCTTAAAAGATAATCTTTTATGCAATAAGATGAAGTTCAGAATGTAGAACTTAAAAGTGAAAAGCACTATCATATAAACTCAGAATAATTAGGGCTTGCTGATTAAATATAAAAGCATTAAAATATAAAGAATTTAGCCTTTTTGAGGTCGAAAAAAGTACCTGATATCACGTCTAAAACACTCAAAAAGTTAGTATTTTAGGTAAGAGTTGAGCATAAAAATAAAGAAACCATTATTTCAAGGACTTCCTCGAGATTTATAAATAATAGTAATTTGGAAAAAGAATGTTATTAATAATAAAGGCAGTTAAAAGACACGTTCAGGAGGTTTTCCTTGAATTAAAAAGGTAAATTAAGACCTAATAATATCATGTCCGTTGGTATAGTTTGTGTAAAAGCTAGGGAAACATCTAACCTCATGTTAAAACTTCCCCTCTTCTTTCTTCTTCCCTCTTCCTTTTTCCTTCTTCCTTCTGCCCTCATATTAAACTTTCCCTCTTCCCTCTTCCTTTTTCCTTCTTCCTTCTTCCTTCTGCTATCAATAACCAACCACCTTAATAATCCTCTCCTTTGCCCCCAATTTCACCAACCTACTACCCCTATCATCCTGTCCATAAACTTTAACCACATCCACCATCATTCCACATACCTTACCATCAGTTGTTAACATCTGAGCTACTACACCCGACTCACCAACAACTATTCCTGCCAAAACATCAGTTTGTCTAGTAAACTGAAAAGCATTCTGACCAATACCACCACGATTAGCAATTCGCAACGAACCAATAGCAATACGCTTTCCATAACCCTGTTCAGAAACTAAAAATAAATTGCTTTCTCCATCCAAAGTCACACAACCTACCAACTCCTCTTGCTTTCTTAACCTTGTTGCTTGAGACCCCTGTGCAGTACGTCCCATTAAAGGTAACTGTTCCTCATCTATTTCTAATCTTAATAATCTCCCTCCAGAAGTTGCCAAAACTACTTGTTCCCCTACCTGAGCCAAATTAGCATAACGTAATTCATCATCTTCCTTTAGCTTAATTACTGTTATACCGCGATTTGTAATATCACTTAAATCAGACAAAGATAAACGCTTAATTTTACCATTTTGAGTCAACATGATTAAATATTTATTTTCTTCAGCTTCCTGTAAAACAAACTGAGCAATAATAAACTCCTGACGAGCATCCGTCATTTCCTTAGTTGCTGACGGTGATAATAACGTTACTAAAGGTACACCCTTATACTCATGTCGTGTTGTCGAACGATTAGAACCAGAAGGAATATCATTTACCTTCAGAGGATAAGCTTTACCAGTACGAGTCAATACCACTAAAGTTTGGTCCGTAGTTGCCTCAATAATATTAATAGTAAAATCATCACTATTTTCAATAATAATATTAGATTTTTTATCAATTTGATGCTTCTCAAATTCTTTAGCAACTAATCGTCTTACATATCCTCGGTGAGTAAATTCTATAACAACTTTTTCAGTCGGTGGTGGAGCAGCTTCCAAAGTCAAAAATTGCGATTCAACAGTTGTACTTTTTGATTTTCTACCTCTACCTTTAGCTTCTTTATTTGTTTCTTGACTACCAATTTCTACATTACTTTTCTGTTGAGAAACAGAAACATTTGATTCCCCTTGAACAATAATTCTAGTACGTCTAGGATCGCCATACTTGCGTTTTAAAGTTCGTAATTCTTTTTTCAGCGCTTTGAGAAGTAAACGGCGATCGCTCAATAAACCCTGTAACTCTTGTATTTTCCCCCTCAGTTGCTCATATTCCTCCTCCAATTTTTGTCTTTCCAAACCAGTCAGTCTACGCATTGGCATTGCCAGAATAGCATCAGCTTGATTTTCACTCAAACCCAAACCTTCTTGGAAACTAACCTTAGCACTACTACCATCAGGAGCATTTCTGAGAATATCAATCGTAGTATCCAACTCTGTTAAAGCTTTGAGCAAACCCTCAACTATATCACACCTACCTTGAGCTATTTCCAAATCATTCCTGTAGCGACGAGTTAAAGTTTGCTCCCTAAAACTAATAAACTCCTGTAAAAAATCTCGTAGAGATAACTGTCGTGGTTGTGCATCAACCAAAGCCAACATAATAGCACCAAACTTTGAAAGTAAATCAGTGTGCTGATAGAGGTGGTGAAGTACAACACTAGGATCAGCCTCACGTTTAAGCTCAATTACAACCCTAATACCAGAGCGATCGCTTTCATCTCGCAAATCAGAAATACCCTCTATTTTACCCGCATTAACCAAATCTGCAGTTTTTTCAATCCAACCCGCCTTATTAACCTGATAAGGCAACTCTGTCACCACAATAGCCCTTTTTGTGCGACGCCCACGAGCTGTAGGAACTTCCTCAATAGTGGCCACTCCCCTAATAGGAATACTACCCCTACCTTTAGTATAAGCATCAATAATGCCATCAGTACTAACAATTTCCCCACCAGTAGGAAAATCAGGCCCAGGAATCAATCTAAATAACTTTTCATCAGAAAGATTAGGATTATCAATTAAAGCAATAAGGCCATCCACTACTTCTCCCAGATTATGTGGCGGAACATTAGTCGCCATTCCCACTGCAATACCAGAAGAACCATTAAGTAATAAAAAAGGTAATTGTGCCGGTAATACAGTAGGTTCTTGCTGAGACCCATCAAAGTTGTTGGTATAGTCAACTGTAGCCTCACTAATTTGGGTAAGTAAACCTTCATTACCAATAGATGCCAAGCGACTTTCTGTATAGCGCATAGCAGCAGCAGGGTCATTGTCGATAGAGCCAAAGTTACCGTGTCCATCAATTAATGGATAACGACTAGAAAAGTCTTGAATCATCCGCACCATAGCATCATAAACAGCTTGGTCGCCGTGAGGATGATATTTTCCCAAAACATCCCCAACCACCCTAGCGCATTTACGAAATTGTCTGTCCGGGGTGAGACCAAGTTCATGCATGGCGTATAGAATTCGACGATGCACTGGCTTTTGTCCATCTCTAACATCTGGCAAGGCTCTACCGACAATCACACTCATGGCATATTCAAGATATGATTGCTGCATTTCAATATGCAGCGCTGCAGTAACGACTTGTCCGGAGAGCAGATTTAATTGTTTGGCCATGAGTTGCTATTTAGATTACGATTTATAAAAAATGACGAATCACAATTGAGAGACTAAGTCAAAATGTTATGACAATTTAAGATTTTCAGCATGGAATACCTAAATTTTCTCAAAGGTAACAAGGAATACCCAACTTATATGCACATCAGTTTACTAATTGGAGTGTATTGAGGGATGTTTTTTTCTAATTCAGGCAAAGTAAATTTAATATTTTTATAGACTCTCACAGTAGTAACTTTCTTCCTCTATTTTTTTTAATGTACACAAGATTTTTTGGAGATAGTAGCTAACACACCTCAAATCTTTTGACCATAGTTGATTATAGGAATAATTATTTATATTTGATCGAGCACAAACTTGGGTTAAAGCTTAAAATATTACCTACTTAGCCAACTAATACTTTGAAGGCTATGCAGATCGAAAATATCTGCTATGCCACTTTAGGTAGTTGTACAACTACATGAAGGTAAAGTATGTTAACCTCTATTATGCTGAAGGAATTGAAATCTTACCTCGATAAGTATGTATGATTATTGATGTTTTAGATTCCTGCATTGGAGCTGCTAAAAGTAGTATTTCTAGATTACTTTTGTGATTATCATAGTAGTCAGAAGAAAATATGTTCTTAATCTTTATCCCAATAAGATTGGACTATTAAGCTTCTCTCTGGTGAGGTAAACGTCCAAAAACTCATAGATAACCATTAGAAAAACTTAAAACAATAGCTATTTAGTTAGTTTAGTAAGTGATTATGTAATTTTTAATTGATTAAACTGAAAGTAGTTAAACTAAGTTGGCTTTCCCTATCTATAAAAAAATTTAGTCTAAACTTTATAATGGGGTTTTTACATTTACGAGTATTTAGCGGGAGACCTATATGAAAACTGTTTTGATTGTAGAAGACGATCAAGTTAATGCTAGAGTTTTTTCCAAGATTTTGACCAAAAGAGGTGGTTTAGCTGTTAAACACACAGAAGATGTGGAAGAAGTAGTAAAAATGGCTAACTCAGGGGAAGCAGACTTGATTTTGATGGATGTTTCTCTAGCTCGTAGTGTTTACCAAGGTAAATCTGTTGATGGTATTAAAATTACTCAAATTCTTAAAGCTAACCCTGAAACGAATAAAATACCAATCATATTAGTGACAGCTCATGCTATGGCAGGTGACCGAGAATCTTTTTTGAAGCAAAGTGGTGCGGATAGTTATATTTCTAAACCAGTAGTGGATCATCAAGAATTTGTCAGTCAGATTAAGGCATTATTACCTTCTGATTAATTATGATCTAAAAAATGACCACAAACTTTACAAAAAAAACGTGCAGTTGAAAGCCAAGTGGCTTTAGCCCTTGGATGAAAACAAGTTGTGCAAATTTATTCCCAAGTATCCCAAAATATGGGATAATACCAATGAATGCAAGTAGGAACAAGGTTTGTCCCATAGACTCAATGCTTGTAGGGGTGAAACTCCTGTCAGGAAGAAACTAGTGGCATAGTTCTACCGAGACACTCGGCACAGACAAACAGGCAGCAAGGATAGGGATTGATAGCTCACTCCTTGAGTAAAACCACTCTGAAAGCGAGACAAAAGTAAGGGCGATGTATGTGGCATTCTTGTAAGCAAACTTTGAGTCTGTAGGTGGTTTTTGACTACCACCACTGGAAAAAATTAATCATGTCCAGTGACAGCTAGTGGCTTTTCAGAATCGTATTTTTAAACTGATTCGGATGGGACTGCGTAAGAATCACCCGTACTTTAGTCGGGTGAGAAGTCAATAGAATATAACTCTAAGATGATAATCCTGCTCCAATTTTGACATTTTTGGAGCGGGGTATATATTATACCATCTCTCAAAAACTTTTCTACATTTTCTTGAGTAGGCAAGTAAGGGAGTGGGGGAGTGGGGGAGTAGGGGAGTAGTAAACATAATAACTGAAGTGTTACCTAAGTATAGCATTACAGCAGTTTTCATTTGGGTAGACCACAGTAGGGACGTTCCATGGAACTTCCCTAGAAGGTTTTGCTTGTGAAGATGTAGTTCATCAATTAGCAAAAGCGCTGTAATGTATGAGAATTGGTATTAGACATCTCCAAAAATCAAAAATAAAAGCAATTCTTATCTATAAATTGTCAATTATTTATCCCTGTTCCCTGTTTCCTTCCTGTTCCCTGTTGCCTCTTTTGGAGGAGATGTCTATTAATTTATCTACATTACCGCTACTGATTTTAGTGACTTCTATGCCTAAAATATCTAATGAAAACTAGCGATCGCTGAGAACTTCACCATAAGAAAAACCTGGTGCTGCGAGAACAAATACCGTACTGGGAAGATTAGCAGTTTTGGACTGTAAATCCTCATAATATTGAGTAAAATTCTCCCCTGGAGTCCGAATTCCCAGAAAAATCAAGTCAGCATTTTGAGAAGAATCATGCAAGATATCATAGAAAGGACGACCATTAGAAACCAAAATTTGAGATTTGGCGCTAATCCGTAAATTTCGAATCACACTATCAACATTTGCCTGAGTTGGTTGAATAGCTGCTTGTTCGGGTACTACCAATTTCAAATAAATTTCCGCATTTCGCCAATCCATATCTGTACGCAGCAAATATGCTAGAAGTAACATTAAGCCACCATTATTTTGTAAACCACCCCACCAGACATCAATTCGACGATGTTGACCAAAACCATGATCGCTGTCTTCTTGAAAAATCACTACATTTTTCTTAGCCTTATGAATATGACTAATCAACTGACAGTAGCGATCGCGCCTTGAAGGTTCCTGACTATCTCCAAGTACAACAGTATTTGGCGTTAGCGGCCCAATGCCATAAGTTTCCACCAAGAGTTTAGCACCATCAAAAAAATCTGTAGCAGTCACTACTCGTACCAGCGCTTGTACCCCTCGCTTGTCCAAATACTCACGAATTGTATCTTGCATATCACTTTGCTGAGAGACATCGCGAGACGCACTAGGCAAAACACTACAGACCGTAATCATACCTCGATTATGAGTTAAGTCATCTGCAAATTTAATTAACAACCAACGTTTTTTTGGTATCCCAGACAAAACTAAAATATGTGGCCGCCAATTTTTAGTATCCTCCTCACCTATTTGAAGAATTCCTTCCCGCACCAAGGCCATCCATATTCCACGTCTGGCATCTCCCCAAGTTGTCTCTAACTCCCGTCGCTGTAGCCAAATAAATATTGCCAGAACTATCAAAGCAGCAATAACTGTAGCAACAGCATTAATCAAAAACATCACTGCCAGACAACCAAGCGCTCCCAACATTGATAATGACCAATGGACTTGAAATGTAGGACGAAAAGAGGGGCTTTGTAAAAAGCCTTCTATACCTGCTGAAACATTTAAAACCATATAAGTTGTCAAAAAGAACATTGTCAGCACCGGAGCAATAATATTCAAGTCACCAATACAAACTGTGGCAGTAGCGACACCTAAAGTTACTGCTGTACCAATCCTGGGTTCATCATTTGGCCCATTACCATTGCCGAGAAAAGACAACCAACTAGGTAAAACTCCATCTCTTGCTAAAGCTTGTAAGACCCTTGGTGCTCCAAGAATACTACCTATAGCACTTGAAAGAGTTGCTCCCCAAACTCCCAACAAAATGGCCGGCCCCCAAAGAGCCATTTCTTTCATCACCAGGGGTTGTTCGATTAAAGTAGTAGCATCCGCCCGCATAGCCAGGATAATTGGTAGTACCATATATACTACATACCCTGTACCAACTGCTGCCAAAGTACCTACAGGAATTGAACGGCTAGGTTCTCGCAAGTCTCCAGACATACTCACCCCTGCCATAATACCTGTTACAGCTGGAAAGAACACCGCAAAAACTGTCCAAAATGATTCTGATACTCTCTGTGAACCTCCCCAAATTTCTATATTTGTTGTTTCTAGGGGATGTCCGAATACAAATGAAAGTAGAGATAGAATTATCGCGACCATAATAAAATACTGGGCCTTAATAGCAATCTCTGCCGAAGTTATGGCTAAGACTGCCACTGCTATAGTTGTAGCTAGAGCTACATATAGTTGATTAAGGCCACCAAAGGCATCTACTAAGCTTTCTGCAAAACCAATAGTATAAAGAGCTACTGATAGAGCTTGGGCAAAGTATAGGGGTATTCCTACTGCACCACCTGTTTCAATACCTAGAGACCGACTAATCATATAATATGCACCTCCTCCTTTGACTATTCGGTCTGTGGCGATCGCGCTGACTGACAAAGAAGTTAAAAAGGTAATTCCTGTGGACAAAGTGACGATGGTCAAAGTCCCCAATAAACCAACATTACCTACTACCCACCCAAAGCGGAGGTACATAATTACACCCAAAATTGTCAAAATTGAGGGAGTATAAACACCACCAAATGTTCCTAAACCTGTTTCATTACTATTGTCAGAAGCAGTTTTCGGAGTTGATTGTTTTTCTTCTGATGGTTTTTTAAATAGCTTCATACATACAAAATTTTAATATTTTAACTTCTGTTTCAAGTTATCTATACATTTAATTAAATACCTATCTTTGCTTTATGTCCTAGCTTTCAAGTTTTAGATTTTAGATAGTGTTTCAACTCAAAATATTGCATACCAACAAATAATAGGGATTTTTAAAGCTGATGTTATTTTTTCTTGATTAATTTAATTTCTAGAATCAAAAAAACTCCCGACCATTAGCTTGTAAAGCAAAGATATTTTATACCAATTTTATAAATATTTGCTACAAATAGCTCAGTTATTTATTAGGAGTAAGGAGTCAGAATCAATAGCTTCAATACCATTTATGAGGTCGTAAGTTATATTTTTAGTCAAAGTGATATCTCCTGTAAAGTCTTTTAATTACCCCCTATTATCTGTAACATTCTTTTTTTTTAATAGTATTAGATATATAAGCCATAGTACTTAGGAAATAGACAGATGATGAATCGAATACAGTTCACTTTTTTTCACTATTAGCTATTGCCCGCTATCTGGCTGTGGGAAGAGTGGGAGGTGTGGAAGGTGTGGGAGGTGCGGGGAATAACAATCTTGTCTACAATTCTCAAAACACTTTTCTTCGGAAAAAGCCTCTCAAAGAGGTACACATAATTTGTCTACTTTGTCAAGTTTTATATTAAATGATGTAGTTCAACAATTAATTATTTATTATTAATAATTAACAATTACTTCTCCTTGAAAAGAAGAGGATTTACTAAAATAAAATTCAGTATTTAAAGCCTCCTACTTCATTAGGAGATACTGTTAACTGTTAACTGATAACTGATAACTGAAAATGCCTACTTCCCGCCTGTTAATATTGATTCTAGGTCTCAGCCTAATTTTATTGCTCATAATTTGGCTAATTGGTTCTTTATCATGGTTATATAGTCAAGTTTCATGGTCTGCCCCCCCATTTGTGGCCAACCTATTACTATTACTATTAATTCTCCTAATTGGGATAGTCATTTTTGCTTTCATATATTATCTGAGACTATATACCATTCAAAAAAATCAACGGCGACGAGGGTCGAAAGTTAAAGTTAAGATTCCGGTTGTGAAATCTGAGGTAGCTTCTGAATCTCTTAAGGCAGTAAGACAACAGGTTATATTAATTCAAGATGAAGTTGCTCGGCAAGCATTATTGAACCGTTCACAAGAAATAGAAGCTAGTCTAGCACGAGGTGATGTAAAAGTTGTTGTTTTTGGTACGGGTTCTGCTGGTAAGACTTCTGTGGTTAATGCACTTATGGGTCAGATGGTGGGTAGGGTAGAAGCACCTATGGGGTCAACTACAGTCGGAGAAACATATCATTTAAAAATGCCAGGATTGGAAAAAGAAATTTTAATTACTGATACTCCAGGAATTCTAGAAGCGGGAATAGCAGGTACGGAAAGGGGTCAAATGGCAAGGGTTTTGGCGACAGAGGCTAATCTACTATTATTTGTGGTTGATAATGATTTACAGCAGTCTGAATATACTGCTTTGAAAGGTTTGGTGGACATTGGTAAGCGATCGCTTGTGGTCTTTAATAAGATTGACCTCTACACTGAAGAGGACCAAAAAGCAATTATTGTTAAGCTCAGGGAAAGGTTAGTAGGGTTTAGCAAAATGGATATTGTGGCGATCGCTGCTCATCCTCATTCTGTTAAGCTTGAGACTGGAGAAATATATCAGCCAGAACCTGATATTATGGCTTTAATCAGACGTATGGCTGCTATTTTGCGGGCTGAGGGAGAAGATTTGATTGCTGATAATATTTTGCTCAAATCTCAACGTTTAGGGGAAGAAGCAAGATGTTTAATTGATGGTCAAAGACGACGACAAGCAGAGAAGGTTGTAGAAAGGTTTCAGTGGATAGGAGCAGGGGTTATTGCTGTGACGCCTTTACCTGTAGTTGATGTTTTGGCCACAGCTGCAGTTAATGCTCAAATGGTGATAGAAATTGGTAAAGTTTATGGTTGTGAATTAAACCTTGAAAGAGGGCAAGAGTTAGCAATGTCTTTGGCTAAAACACTTGCTAGTTTGGGCATTGTTGAAGGGGTGATTAAATTAATTTCTACAGCTTTACAATTAACTGTAGCAACTTTTTTAATTGGGAAGGCAATTCAAGGGGTAAGTGCAGCTTATTTAACTAGAATTGCTGGGAAGAGTTTTATTGAGTATTTTAGTCATAATCAAGATTGGGGAGATGGTGGCATTACAGAGGTAGTACAAACACAATTTCAATTAACAAAAAAAGATGCATTTGTTAAGTTGTTTATTCAAGATGCGCTGGCTAAAGTTGTAGAGCCTTTGACTAATATTTATGCCTCTAATGAAGAGCTTGAAGCACAAGAAGAATACGATTTAGAAGAAGTTAATTATCAATCTCAATCAATCAAAAACCAAGATAATACTATTAATGATTGGGATACAGAAAGTAGAGCAAAATGGGAAAATTGGTAATTTTATAAGTAGAAAAATAGGGAGTAGGCAGAAATAATTAATGTATTTAGTACGATAATTAATTGGATTTTTTATGATTAGGAGATACAGCAGATTCCGCTGGAGTGAAATATACCCTCTCTCTCTTTCTGACTCCTAACTTTTAACTTTTAACTTTTAACTTTATGGGAAAATTGGTAATTTTAGAAGGTAGAAAAATAGGGAGTAGGCAGAAATAATTAATGTATTTAGTACAATAATTAATTGGATTTTTTATGATTAGGAGATACAGCAGATTCCGCTGGAGTGAAATACACCCTCTGTCTCCTCCTAATATAACTTTTAACTTTTTACTTCTAACTTTTTACTTCTAACTTTTTACTTCTAACTTATAACTTCTAACTTTTGAATTTTGACTTCTAATGATTAGGATAAAGAAAGTAGAGCAAAATGATGGGAAAATTGGTAATTTTATAAGTAGAAAAATAGAGAGTAGGCAGAAATAATTAATGTATTTAGTACAATAATTAATTTTATTTTTTATGATTAGGAGATACAGCAAATTCCGCTGGAGTGAAATACACCCTCTCTCTCTTCCTAATATAACTCGTGAGTTCTAAATTCTAAATTCTAAATTCTAAATTCTAAATTTTGACTCCCTACTCCCTCAAGTTAGAAAACCGAGCTTCTAATGAAACTCGGTTCTGAGCTAATATTTGATTGGACACTACAGCCATCAGCTATAAATCTAATAACCTTTTTCCATGAATAACCGCAGCAACAATTACTGTCGGACCTTTAACTTGATAAAGGACTCGATAACTATAAGCATAATCTTGTCGGTAACTTTCATCTCCAAACTCTTTGACCACTTCTCCTTGTAAAGGATTATGAATCAAGTTTTTAGTGACATTAATTATCCTATGGACTACTGCTGCAGCATAAGAAACAGAGTCACGCGCTATGTAGGAGGCGATCGCATCCACATCATCTATAGCTTTAGAAGACCAAACTACTTTATAACCCATTTACTCAAAAGCCCTTCAGCTTCTTCTTGTGTAATTTTTCTTTCTTTATCAGCTACTTCTAAACCATGAAGAACTTTTTCAATTACATATAAATGATATTGAACATCTTCAAGGGAGCAATTATCTGGCAATTTACTTAATAGAGATTCTACTTTTTTCTTAGCGGTATTCATAAAGTTCATATTATTAAGTCACTGTTCCTAGCTGTACATGAGCCATTGGACAGCGACATCTGGTGCTTTGCATTTTTGCGCTTTCCAAGCATAAAAAAGCGAAAAACACATCCCCTCTTAGAAGAACCTTTAAGATATTAATCATTTTTATCTCTAATTTTATTATTTTGAAACCTTTTGGTCTCATATAGTTCCTTTAAATTAGATGCTTTCATGTTCTAGCGCCTTCCGCAAACAAAATATGTCAGATTATCGCCGACCTTGGCTCTAAATATAAGGAAGGTAATATACCTATCAATAATATAACAATCTGATTTAACTTTTGAAAGAGAATACTATCACTTTGAGCTATCAGCTACCAGTGTAATTACTTATAGCTAATAACTTATTGGTCAATCATCTATATTTATGATCCCTGCAAAGTATAACTTGATATAGACTTCTTAATCGTCTTCAAAGAAAAGTTTTACTTTCTACAGATAGACCTATCAAATGCAATTTGGCATAATTTAATGGTAGAAATTTGGACTAGTCATTATTAATTTATGGCCCTTCATAAATTATTCAATTCAAAACTTTTAAATACTATCAAGAGCTTACCAAATAACAAGTCAAATAAATAAACCCGCTCTCAATTTATCAGAAAGCAGGTGTAAATACTTATGTGGAGATTAGTTAAAGTAAATTTTTAATTTTTAATTACTTCCTGTTTCTTTATGTAGTAACCTAATTAGAATTGATGATGGTTGTGCAATGAAGGTTAAACAATACTTGACATCCTACCGATGTTGCCCTTACGCGACAACACGAGATTCCCACTCGATAACTGATAGGGACTTTCTGCTGCCTATTGACAGAACAGCTGCGCTTTTTCCTATGGTCATGCTCCGCAAACATGTCGCGAAGCGAAACATAGCAGCTGTCTCCGAGGCCGAACCTCTTTTTGCTCTAAAGGGGCGCTCCACAGTACGTCGCCCCGATGCTCTCGTAGCCCAGCAGCCTTAATTTAACTGCCATATCACAGACTTTAGAAAAACCGCAACATTGATTGGTTTTCCCATGTGACGCTCCCTTGCCAGGAGAGCATGAGTCTTCAACCAACGTTGAGATAAAAGTCTAGAAATTTTCATAGTTAGCGATCGCCCCAGTCATCTTCTCAATTACATCTGGCACAGGTATAGAACCTAATTCCCCAGCAGCACGAGTCCGAATACTCAGACTATTTGACTCAACTTCCTTAGCTCCAACTACAGCCATTACAGGAATTTTGGCCTTCTCAGCATTTCTAATCAACTTACCCAAACGTTCGTTACTAATATCTACCTCAGCACGAATACCTACTTGACGCATTTGAGCAGTAACCTCTTGAGCAAAGGGCAAAAATTCAGAATTAACAGGCAAAAGTCTAGTTTGGGTAGGAGCTAACCACAAAGGAAAATCTCCTGCATATTCCTCAATCAAAATTCCAATCAACCTTTCCAAGGAACCAAAAGGTGCCCGGTGAATCATAACTGGACGCTTTCTTGTTCCATCTTCTGCCACATATTCTAAATCAAACCGTTCGGGCAAATTATAGTCTACCTGTACAGTACCCAACTGCCATTCTCGCTCCAAAGCATCCTGGAAAATAAAATCTAACTTTGGACCATAGAACGCCGCTTCACCAATACCCTCAAAATGCTCCATACCCATTTTTTCCACAGCCCGGCGAATAGCACCTTCAGCTTTTTCCCAAGCCTCATCAGAACCAATGTACTTATCTGAGTCAGGGTCACGGAAACTTAATCTAGCCTTAAAATTATTTAGTTGTAGATTTTTAAACACAAATAGAGTTAAGTCTACCACACTAAGAAACTCGGCTTCAAGTTGTTCGGGTGTCACAAACAAATGAGAATCATCTTGAGTGAAACCTCGGACTCGGGTTAAACCACCTAATTCCCCAGACTTTTCATGGCGGTAAACAGTGCCAAACTCGGCAAGTCGTATTGGTAACTCCCGATAAGAACGTAAGTCCTGTTTATAAATTTGGATATGGAATGGACAGTTCATTGGTTTTAAAACAAAACCCTGTTCCTGAGCTTCTGATTCCTCATCCTCAGCCATCATCGGGAACATATCCTCTTTATACTTTTGCCAATGTCCGGAAGTTTTGAATAAATCGACTCTGGCAATATGGGGAGTATCTACAGGTAAATAACCCCGTTTCTGTTGTTCTTGTTGGAGAAAGTCTTTCAATGAATTCTTTAACATTGTACCTTTGGGAGTCCACAGAGGTAATCCCGGTCCAACAAGGTCGGAAAACATAAATAGTCCTAATTCTTTACCTAGTTTACGATGGTTTCTTTTGAAAGCTTCTTCTTTACGTCTTTTATATTCGGCTAGTTGTTCTGGAGTTTCCCAAGCAGTACCATAGATACGTTGTAATTGGGCTTTGGTTTCGTCTCCGCGCCAATAAGCTCCGGCGATACTTTCTAAGTCGATCGCTTTAGGATTAAGTTGCTTTGTTGTTTCTATGTGGGGACCTGCACATAAATCCCACCATTCTTCACCAAGATGATAAATGGTAATTGGTTCTTCTAAGTCTTCGAGGATTTCTAATTTATATGGTTCTTTAATTTGTTCTATTCTACGTTTGGCTTCTTCGCGGCTGACTTCTTCTCTAATGACGGGTAAGTCGCGTTTGATTATTTTGACCATCTCTTTTTTGATGGTTTTGAGGTCAGCTTCTGTAAATGGTTCGGGGGTATCAAAGTCGTAGTAAAAGCCATTTTCGATCCAAGGACCAATTGTTACTTGTGCCTTGGGAAACAGCTTTTGTACGGCCATTGCCATGACATGGGATGTGGTATGACGAATTTTTTTGAGAGTTTCTGACTCGCTGGTGCGAGGTAAATGAATTTTTTCTGGTTGTTCTGGGGAAGGATTAGATTCTGGCCTAGACATTGGCTGTTTATTCTTGGATTTTTTTTATATTTGCACAGGAGAAGAGGAAAGCTCTATTCTAGTTTAGTTAATCATCCATTTAGGGATTTTTGAGATTTCAACACTACAGATATCAAACGTTATAGTTTTTGATTACTATATCTAGTGTTTTTTTCTTAATTTTGATTCACAGGAGAAGAGGAAAGCTCTACTCAAGTTTAGTTAATTATCCATTGAGGGATTTTTGAGGTTCAAACACTACATATATAAAACGTTATAGTTTTTGATTACTACATCTAGTGTTTTTTCTAAATTTTTGATTCACAGGAATAGAGAAAGACTTTATTCTAGTTTAGTTAATTATCCATTGAGGGATTTTTGAGGTTTCAACGCTACATATATCAAACGTTATAGTTTTTGATTACTATATCTAGTGTTTTTTTCTTAATTTTGATTCACAGGAGAAGAGGAAAGCTCTACTCAAGTTTAGTTAATTATCCATTGAGGGATTTTTGAGGTTCAAACACTACATATATAAAACGTTATAGTTTTTGATTACTATATCTAGTGTTTTTTTCTTAATTTTGATTCACAGGAGAAGAGGAAAGCTCTACTCAAGTTTAGTTAATTATCCATTGAGGGATTTTTGAGGTTCAAACACTACATATATAAAACGTTATAGTTTTTGATTACTACATCTAGTGTTTTTTCTAAATTTTTGATTCACAGGAATAGAGAAAGACTTTATTCTAGTTTAGTTAATTATCCATTGAGGGATTTTTGAGGTTTCAACGCTACATATATCAAACGTTATAGTTTTTGATTACTATATCTAGCGTTTTTTTTCTTAATTTTGATTTACAGGAGAAGAGGAAAGCTCTACTCAAGTTTAGTTAATTATCCATTGAGGGATTTTTGAGGTTCAAACACTACATATATAAAACGTTATAGTTTTTGATTACTATATCTAGTGTTTTTTTCTAGATTTTGATTCACAGGAAAAGAGGAAGACTCTATTCTAGTTTAGTTAATCATCATTTAGGGATTTTTGAGGTTTCAACGCTACGCATATCAAACGTTATAGTTTTTGACTACTATATACGATTATATTAATAATATTATGGATAGTGTTTTGCTTAAATTCTATTTACAATAGAGATCTCCAGAAAAGAGGTAGTAGGGAGTAGGCTGAAAGAGTTAATTATTTGTGTATGGTAGTTAATTTTATTTTTTATTATTGGAGATGTCTAATGAATCAGTTTCTTGTCTTGCTTTTTCTAACCAACTATCACATTTTTCTTGATTATTTTTTATCCACTCCTGGGCATGACGGAGAATATCTTCTGGTTGGTCTTCTCCCTCTTTAATACGTAAACTTTCCTCACTCATATCGGCAACTGGAATTTGTACTAATTCAAACCATCGTTTAGCAACTGGATTGTTTTTTAAGAATTTTTTATTAGCTACTATACGCTGTTGCATTATCTGAAAGCCAAAATTTTTTCCATCTAGAGACGTATCTTTTTCAGTCAAATTTCCCATCTCTTTTGGTAAAGGTGTAAAAGGTACTTCTAACCAAACTACATCTTTACCTGGTTTTAATTTTGTAGATATCCAATGAGTATCGTAGGCATAATAAAGAATTGGTTTTCCTTCCTGATAACGAGTCATTGCATCTGCCAAAAGAATTTCATATTGTCCTTGATTATGTTCTACTGTATCTTCTAATTCATAAGCTTTAAGATGATGATTGATAGTTAACTCACAAGACCAACCAGGATTACAACCTACTAAATTTGCTTTGCCATCTCCATCGGAATCAAAAAGTTTGGCTATTTCTGGATTTTTTAATTGTTGAAGATTAGTAATGTTATATTTATCGGCTGTTTTTTTGTCAATTTCATATCTTTGTACTCCATCGGGAGTTAATTTTCCAACTTTCTCTAACTTTTCTTGACCACCAGCATTTTCAAAGAATTCATTGTGTTGTGGTTCATAGTAAACAACACTATAGTCTAGGTCTCCATTGGCAAGAGAAATATAAATTGCTGGATATTCAATTTGTTTTGGTTTTTTGATTTTGTATCCTAGTTTTTCTAAACCTATATTTACTACTTCGGTTTGAAATAATTCTTGTATAAAGGTACTATTAGCACTCCTAATAGTAACTGTTTGATTATCAGGAACTTGTTGACAGGAAGTAAAAATTATTAATAAGCTGGTGAGGATTGTTCCTAAGAAAATTTTCAGGTATTTTTGTTTCATTTGAGTTTGATTGATTGAAAAAGATTTAATATCTGGTAGTTTACGACTCAATTGATTACAAAATTATAGCGGTTTATAAATTAGTTTCAGCCTTTTTTCTGATTTTTCAAATCCATTAAATTCTTGAAAAATTAGCAACATTATTTATTCTTAATTAGCAGCTTTTATCGCTGTTTATAACCAAGTATCATATTTTTGTTGATGATTTTTTACCCATTATTGAGCATGACGCATAATATCTTTTGGTTTGTCTTCTCCCTCTTTAATACGTAAACTTTCCTCATTCATATCGGCAACTGGAATTTGTACTAATTCAAACCATCGTTTAGCAACTGGATTATTTTCTAGGAATTTTTTATTAGCTACTATACGCTGTTGCATTATCTGAAAGCCAAAATTTTTTCCATCTAGAGACGTATCTTTTTCAGTCAAATTTCCCATCTCTTTTGGTAAAGGTGTAAAAGGTACTTCTAACCAAACTACATCTTTACCTGGTTTTAATTTTGTAGATATCCAATGAGTATCGTAGGCATAATAAAGAATTGGTTTTCCTTCCTGATAACGAGTCATTGCATCTGCCAAAAGAATTTCATATTGTCCTTGATTATGTTCTACTGTATCTTCTAATTCATAAGCTTTAAGATGATGAT
>NZ_JAAHGO010000012.1:507101-694320 GCF_010672455.1 Okeania sp. SIO2C9
TCGTAGGCATAATAAAGAATTGGTTTTCCTTCCTGATAACGAGTCATTGCATCTGCCAAAAGAATTTCATATTGTCCTTGATTATGTTCTACTGTATCTTCTAATTCATAAGCTTTAAGATGATGATCGATCGCTAATTCACAAGACCAACCAGGATTACAACCTACTAAATTTGCTTTGCCATCTCCATCGGAATCAAAAAGTTTGGCTATTTCTGGATCTTTTAATTGTTCAATGTTAGTAATGTTATACTTATCGGCGGTTTTTTTATCAATTTGATATCCACTATTTCCATTAGGAGTTAAATTTCCAACTCCTTCTAATTTTTCTTCACCACCAGCATTTTCAAAGAATTTCTTGTGCCATGGTTGATAATAAACAACACTATAATCTAAGTCTTTATTGGCAACAGAAATGTAAATTGCAGGATAATAAATTTCTTTTGGTTTTTTAACTTTGTAGCCTAATTTTTCTAAGCCTATATTCACTACTTCGGTTTGAAATAACTCTTCTACCCAGCCAGTATAATAGGCACTCCGAATACCGACTGTTCCAGAAGGAAAATGTTGACAGGAAGTAAAAATTATTAATAAGCTGGTAAGGATTGTTCCTAAAACAGTTTTGAGATATTTTTGTTTCATTGTGGTTTGATTGATTGAAAAATATTTAATATTTGGTAGTTTACGACTCAATTGATTACAAAATTATAGCGGTCGATCAATTAGTTTCTAGTTTCAGGCTTTTGTATAAATTTTCAAATCCATTTAACTCCTGATTTTTTTACCTTTTTTTCTACTTATTTATTAATTAGTTTAAACCTGAAAATATGAAAATTAGTCTCAGCCTTTTTTCTGACTTTTCAAATCCATTGAAGTCTTTAAAAGTCAGGAACATTATTTATTCTTATACCATTTTGAAAAAAGAACGTTACAAATAAACTGGCTATTCAAAAATTAATAATTAATAATTAATGATTAATAATTACCTCGAGAGTGAAAACAGAATTGATTGACTAATAATGAAAATTTTTTCTTGTTTCTCCACGGCGAGTGAGAGGATTTTTACCTTAATTATTCGATAAATAACTAATAATTCACCTAAAACCTAAAACCTACCACCTACCACCTACCACCTACCACCTAAAACCTAGAAAATTATTTGTAGCAAACATTTATAAAATTGGTATTAATTAGGGTTTACCGATCTAATTTTAAAGCATTTACAGATAAAGGTTTTAGTCTTTTTAGGGTTGAGAAAAGTGCCTGGTTTTCGGTACCTCAAGTTCAAAAAGTGAGCATTTTGGGCAAGAGTTGAGCAGAAAAATCAAGGGACGAAACATCCAACTACTTCTTCTATAATTCCCATTTATCCTAACTCCTAGCTCCTGACTCCTGACTCCTCCCCGAACCGATGCATACTTTTTCAACAAACCCTAATTAGCAACTTTTCTAGCTATTTCCAACCAACTATCATATTTTTGTTGATGATTTTTTACCCACTCTTGAGCATGACGCATAATATCTTCTGGTTGGTCTTCTCCCTCTTTGATGCGTAAACTTTCAGCATTCATATCTGCAATTGATATTTTGACTAATTCAAACCATCGTTTGGCAACTGGGTTAGCTTCTAAGAATTTTTTATTTGCAAAAATACGCTGTTGAAGTACGGGAAAGCCAAAATTTTTTCCATCTACTGATGTATCTTTTTCACTCATATTTTTCATAGATTCTGGAAAAGAAGTGAAAGGAACTTCTAACCAAACTACATCTTCTCCTGGTTTTAAAACTGAAGATATCCAATGAGGATTATAAGCAAAATAAATAATAGGTTTTCCTTGTTGGTAGCGAGTAATAGCATCTGCGAGAAGAATTGTATATTCACCTAGATTCTGTTCAACTGTATCTTGCAATTCATAAGCTTGAAGTTGATGGTCGATCATTAATTCACAAGACCAACCAGCATTACAACCAACTAAATTTGCTTTGCCGTCTCCATCGGAGTCAAAAAGCTTGGCAATTTCTGAATCTTTTAATTGTTCAATGTTAGTAATCTGATATTTATCGGCTGTTTTTTTGTCAATTTGATATCCTTGAATTCCATTGGGAGTTAAAATTCCGACTCCCTCTAATTTTTCTTCTCCACCAGCATTTTCAAAGAAATGATTACTCCCTGGTTAGTAGTAAACGGTGCTATAGTCTAAATCTCCATTAGCAACAGAAATATAAATAGCGGGATATCCAATTTGTTTAGGTTTTTCGATTTTGTAACCTAATTTTTCTAGACCTATATTGACAATATTAGTTTGAAATAATTCTTCTATCCAGTTACTATGGGCACTACGAATAATTACTGTTTGAGAATTGGTTACTGTTTGAGAATTGGGAGTTTGTTGACAGGAAGTAAAAATTATTAATACACTTGTGAGGATTGTTCCTAAAACAGTTTTGAGATATTTTTGTTTCATTGTGGTTTGATTGATTGAAAGATATTTAATATCTGGTAGTTTACAAATCTAACAATTACATATTTATAGCAGTTTATAAATTAGTATCAGCCTTTTTTCTGATGTTTGAATTCCCCTTAAATTTATGGTTTTTGTTAGCTTATTTATACTTATTTATGAATTATTTGATACCTGAAAATGCGAAAATTAGTATCAGTTTTTTTCGGGATTTTAAAATCCATTGAACTATTGAAAAATCAGCCACATTCTTTGTTTTTAATTAGGTATTACCGGTCTAATCTAAAAGCATTGAAATATTCAAAAAATTCATTTTGGAGTCAAAAAAAGTGCAAATTTTTCAGATATTTATACTCATGCATGGAGCGTATTTTAGGCGCATAGTTGGGCATAAAAATTATTCTTAAAATTATTACCAAATGATTAATAATTAATAATTAAATAATTCTGGTTTAAAGCCTCCCCTTTTAAGGGAAAAAAGCGGTCGAAGGATGGCGCAATTCGGAGCGACTCTGATAAGAGCGGGTCTCCTCGCCATATCCAATCGACCAAGAGAAAAGAAATAATATTTCCTTATATTCAATCAAGAGCGGTTAAAACCCGAGGTAATTATCAATTATCAATTATCCATTATCCATTATAAATTAATGAATCCTACCTCCTCGCTCATTCCCCGTTCTTCCTGTTTCCTGTCTCCAGTATAGCTGTCTCTTCGCCCTACTAAAAGACTTTTTCAACAAACCCTAATTAGCAACTTTTCTCGCTGTTTCTAACCAATTATCATATTTTTTTTGATGATTTTTTACCCATTCTTGAGCATGACGCAGAATATCTTCTGGTTGGTATTCTCCCTCTTTAATACGTAAACTTTCAACATTCATATCTGCCACTGGAATTTCAACTAATTCAAACCATTTTCTCGCTACTGGGTTTGCTTCTAAGAATTTTTTATTAGCCACAATATATTGTTGCAGTAAGGGAAAGCCAAGATTTTTTCCATCTACTGATGTATCTTTTTCATTCATATTTCCCATAGATTCTGGTAAGAAAGTAAAAGGAACTTCTAACCAAATTGCATCTTCCCCTGGTTTTAAAATTGTATATATCCAGTGTGGATTAAAGCCATAATAAATAATAGATTTTCCTTGCTGGTAGCGAGTAATAGCATCTGCCAGAAAAATTGTATATTGACCTCGATTCTGTTCTACTGTATCTTTTAGTCCATAAGCTTCAATTTGATTATCTATAATTAATTCACAAGCCCAACCAGGATTGCAACCTACTAAGTTAGCTTTACCATCTCCATCTGAGTCAAAAAGTTTGGCTATTTCTGGATCTTTTAATTGTTTAATGTTAGTAATATTATATTTATCGGCTGTTTTTTTATCAATTTGATATCCACTTCTTCCGTTAGGAGTTAAAATTCCAACTCCTTCTAATTTTTCTTCACCACCAGCATTTTCAAAGAATTTTTCGTGTCCTGGTAAGTAATAAATAACGCTATAGTCTAAGTCTCCATTAGCTATAGAAATATAAAGTGCTGGGTAATCAATTTCCTTTGGCTTTTCTACTTTATAGCCGAGTTTTTCTAGACCTATATTGACAATATTAGTTTGGAATGACTCTTCTATCCAGTTACTATGGGCACTACGAATAATTACTGTTTGGGAATTGGGAGTTTGTTGACAGGAAGCAAAAATTATTAATACGCTTGTGAGGATTGTTCCTAAGATAATTTTTAGTAGTTTTTGTTTCATGTTATTGAGATTGAAAAAAAATTATATAAGTAGGTAGGTCTAATTAAACGTTAAAAAAATTGTAGGGGCGGGTTTAACTGAAAGCTTTGACTTAAGAGTAATCAAGTTATAAAAATATGCCCTTTAATATTGCGTTTATTTATGCTCATCTACTTACGTTTTTTTTGAGTCAAATTGTAATAATATAAGTTCTTTGTAAATCCCTGGAAAAAACACCATATTTATTCTTTTAAGTAGTCAAGCAAAATTAATTGTATATTTGATGGTCAGCTTAAATAGGTAAGAAAAATTATTTTTATATCGACTGCTCAATCAAACAAGTATATTTTATACCAATTATCATGCATTAATCCTATACTTAGGTGACGCTTCAGTTATTAAATAATTAATACAGACAAATTCCCTTTTTGCTAATTGGCAGCTTAGTTAATATGAATTATTCTTATGTTTATTTTTCCCCACTTCCCTACTCCCCTACTCCCCTACTCTGAAATAGATAAAGTTTTTGATAAATGGTATTATTTCCTATTTCCTACTAAAAAATGTTAAATTTATTTTGCACGGACACTTTGTTTGATGAAAGTTTTGAGCTGAATAAATGAAGTATAGCATTAGTTTTTTTGATGAGGGCAATAAATTTTTATTTCTAGATAACAGGCAACAGATAATAGATAAATTTTCTCATATTAATGTGTAGCACCATAGCAATAAAATTGGAAATTTTAACTGCATATAATTGAGACAAAATTCAAACTAATTTAATAGCTGAGACTTCAACATGTGAAATTTAGTCTCAGCTTTTTTTACTTTTATAGCGGTTTTCACAAAGAGAGACTACAGTAAAAATTATAGATATGCACCAAGCAGGTGAAAATTGTAGAAATCGTTGTATTCTATATTAATGAAAACCTCTGAAAAATCCTTTTAGTTAAGATTTTGTAGTGATGAAATATCCCCTGATTGACTATTAAAATTATTGACCCATACTTTAATTAGCAGCTTGCTTTGCTGTTTCTAACCAACCATCATACTTTTGTTGATTATTTTTTATCCATTCTTGAGCATGACGCAGAATATCTTCTTGTGTATCTTCACCTTCTTTAATACGTAAACTTTCAGCATTCATATCCACAATTGGAATTTCAACTAACTCAAACCATCTTTTGGCAACTGGGTTTGATTCTAGGAATTTTTTATTAGCTACTATACGCTGTTGAAGTACGGGAAAGCCAAATTTTTTTCCATCTAGAGATGTATCTTTTTCACTTAAATTTCCTATAGATTCTGGTAAAGAAGTAAAAGGAACTTCCAATGAAACTACATCTTCATTTGGTTTGAAAACTGTTGATATCCAATGAGGTTCGTAAGCATAATAAAGAATTGGTTTTCCTTCCTGATAACGAGTCATTGCATCTGCCAAGAGAATTTCATATTGTCCTTGATTATGTTCTACTGTATCTTCTAATTCATAAGCTTTAAGATGATGATTGATAACTAATTCACAAGACCAACCAGGATTACAACCAACTAAATTTGCTTTGCCATCTCCATCGGAATCAAAAAGTTTGGCTATTTCTGGATCTTTTAATTGTTCAATTTTAGTAATGTTATATTTATCGGCGGTTTTTTTGTCTATTTCATATCTTTGTATTCCATTAGGGGTTAAAGTTCCAACTTTCTCTAACTTTTCTGAACCACCAGCATTTTCAAAGAATTCATTGTGTTGCGGTTCATAGAAAACAGTGCTATATTCTAAATCTCCATTGGCAAGAGAAATATAAATTGCTGGATATTCAATTTGTTTTGGTCTTTCAACTTTATAGCCGAGTTTTTCTAAACCTATATTTACTACTTCGGTTTGAAATAATTCTTGTATCCAGGTACTATTAGCACTCCGAATAGTAACTGTTTCAGCAGAATCAGGAACTTGTTGACAGGAAGTAAAAATCACTAATAAGCTGGTGATAATTGTTCCTAGAATAGTTTTGAGATATTTTTGTTTCATTGTGGTTTGATGGAAATTTTTTTCATCAATAGTATTTTACTACTCTCAGCACTAAAGATTTATAGAAATTTGAGAATAGGCAAAAGGCACTATATTTTGATTCAGATATTCATAATTAATTTATAGCAATTTTCCTCTTGGTTGAGATAAACAAATTTTGGGTTTTAGGGAACACCAGATATGAGAATCAAAATCAAGAGAGAAATACTGTATTCATTAATATGAAAACCGCGATATGTAAAAATTATGAGAACAACACAAGATAAATATTTGAGTTTTACGATCTTTTTGGCGGAATAAAGCAGCAATTCGATCAGAAAATTGAAGCCATGGAACTATCAGAATCTGAAATAATTTATAGAGGTAATACTTGAATAATTTTCAATTCAGCTTCCGCTTTTTTTATGACTATTCACATCCATTTAAGTACTGAAAGCTTCTGAAGATTTTTCCTACTTAACTAGCTTCTTTTCTTGCTACTTCCAACCAATTATCATATTCTTTTTGATTATCTTTTACCCACTCTTGAGCATGACGCAGAATATCTTCTGGTTTGTCTTCACCCTCTTTTATACGTAAACTTTCAGCATTCATATCTGCAACTGGAATTTTGACTAATTCAAACCATTTTTTTGCAACTGAGTTAGCTTCTAGGAATTTTTTATTAGCAACAATACCCTGATCGCCTTTAGGAAGGCCAAAATTTTTTCCATCTACTGATGTATCTTTTTCACTCAGATTTCCCATAGATTCTGGTAAAGATGTGAAAGGAACTTCTAACCAAACTACATCTTCTCCTGGTTGTAAAACTGCAGATATCCAGTGAGGATTATAGGCATAATAAAGAATAGGTTCCCCTTTTTGATAACGAGTAACAGCATCTGCTAATAAAATTGTATATTGGCCTCGATTATGTTCTACAGTATCTTCTAGTCCATAAGCTTCAATTTGATGGTCTATGGCTAATTCACAACCCCAACCTGCATTACAACCAACTAAATTTGCCTTACCATCTTTATCTGAGTCAAAAAGTTGGGCAATTTCTGGGTCTTTTAATTGTTGAAGGTTAGTAATGTTATATTTATCGGCGGTTTTTTTATCTATTTGATATCCTTGAATTCCATTAGGAGTTAAAATTCCTACTCCCTCTAATTTTTCTTCGCCACCAGCATTTTCAAAGAATTTTTTGTGTCCTGGTTGGTAATAAATAACACTATAGTCTAAATCTCCATTAGCTATGGAAATATAAAGTGCCGGATAATCAATTTGTTTAGGTTTTTCGACCTTGTAGCCTAATTTTTCTAAACCTATATTCACAACTTCGGTTTGAAATAATTCTTCTATCCAATTACTATGAGCACTCCGAATAGTTAAACTTTCATTATTTGGCGATGGTTGACAGGAAGTAAAAACTATTAATAAGCTGGTCAGGATTGTTCCTAAAATAATTTTGAGATATTTTTGTTTCATTGTATTTTGATTGGATAATTTTCATATAAATAACATAACCCGTTTGTAAATTATCAAAATAATTAGGTCTAAAACCTCGCCTTTTAAGGCGAAATATTTTTGGAGCGCGGCTCAAATCCCCGTTACAAAAATAACTTCTGACTATCAGATGTGTGTCTTACATTCTGAGGAAACCTCAGAATTACACACTTGCTTCTGACTTCTGACTTCTGACTTCGTTAAATCTTCTCTTATATTTTAAGTTAGGATATAATTAAAGTTTGTAGTGAAAATTTTACAATTAAAGTTATGGCCAAAAAATTACAGGTAGTCCTGAATCAAGATGTCAAAAAATTGGGAATATCCGGAGATGTAGTAGAAGTAGCTCCTGGTTATGCTCGTAATTATTTGATTCCTCAGAAAATTGCTTTTCGTACTACTCCAGGTATTCTTAAACAGGTAGAACGTCGTAGAGAACAAGAGCGACAAAGACAAATAGAATTGAAGCAAGCAGCAGAAGCTCAAAAGACGGCTTTGGAAACAGTTGGTCGCTTTAAAATTGCTAAACAAGTTGGGGAAAATGATGCAATTTTTGGTACCGTTACTGATAGAGAATTAGTGGATGTAATTAAGGAAAATACTGGTCAAGAAATTGATAGACGTGGCGTTACTTTGCCAGAAATTAGCAAAGTTGGATTCTACAAAGCTCAAATTAAACTTCATCCTGAGGTAACTGCTGAAGTTGAAGTTCAAGTAGTAGGTAGTTAACAGTTATCAGTTATCAGTTATCAGTTATCAGTTGAACTAGAAACATAAATAACTGATATCTGATTAGGCACATCTCAAATTTTAATAAAAACAAAAATTTATTGGTTTTCCTAAAGTTCCCCAATATTTTACAAATTAAATCATATTGCTTATAGATGCAGAGCGATCGCCTACCTTACCAAAATATTAAAGCGGAAGAAGCTATTTTAGATGGTATTCTCCTCGACTTTAATATTCAGCAATTGGATTGAATATGGATTTTTCTACCAGAGTAATTTAAACTCTACTCCCTATTCCTTTTTCAAATAAATGTTAAATAATTGTAGGTAAATCACCGAATAATTAAGGTGGGAAGCCTCTCCTTTAAAGGAGAAACAAGAAAAAATTTTCCATTGAGTCAATCCTCTTATTTTCAAAGAGAGGTAATTATTAATTATTAATGATTAATTATTAATTGTTGAAAGATGTCTAGCGATCGCCTACCTCCCCAAAATATTGAAGCGGAAGAAGCTATTTTAGGTGGTATTCTCCTCGACCCAGAAGCTGTTAGTCGAGTCACAGAATTATTACGCCCAGAGTTTTTTGCCATTGAAGCTCATCAAATTCTTTATAAAGCAATGTGGCAACTTTATAATCAGGGCAAACCTACAGATTTAATGACTGTTACCAGTTGGCTTACTGATAATAATAAATTAGAAAAGATTGGCGGACAAGTAAAAATAGTTCAACTATTAGAACGAACTGTTTCGGCGGTTAATATTGACCAATATGCTGTTTTAGTTATTGATAAATATATCCGCAGAAAATTAATTCAAGCAGGAAATGAAATTTTTGATTTAGGGTTTCAAACAGCTACTGAATTAAAAACTATTCTTGACCAAGCTGAACAAAAAATATTTGCTCTTACTCAGGATAAACCACAACAAGATTTAGTTCCTATTTCTGAGACTTTAATCAATACTTTTCAGGAGATTGAAGATAGAAATGAGGGAATTGCTTTACCTGGTCTTGCTTGTGGTTTTTACGATCTAGATGCAATGACTGGAGGTTTTCAGCGTTCGGATTTAATTATTGTGGCTGGTCGTCCCTCAATGGGAAAATGTGCTGCTTTTGATACTTTAGTTTTGCAAAAAGATGGCAGTTTAATTACTTTGGCAGAGGTTTATCAAAGGCAAGAAACGGAGTTATTAACTCTAGGCAAAAATTGGAAGTTTCACATTACTAAACCTTCTGCTTTTATTGATGATGGAATTAAACCTGTATTTAGAGTAAGAACAAAATCGGGAAGATTTGTAGAGACGACAATTAGTCATCCTTTTCTAACAGTTGATGGTTGGAAACCTTTGGCAAAATTACAAGTAGGAGAAAAAATAGCTGTACCGCGTCGATTAGATGTTTTTGGTAATGAAACTATTCCAGAAAATCAGTTTGCTTCTCTGATTGATTCTGATAATTTCTGTCTTTCTCCTATTGTCTTGAAATTAGAAAAATCGCAATTAGCTTTATTCATTAGATATTTATTTTCTCAGGATGGATGGGTAAAAATATTGGAGAGTAGGGGAGTATGTTTTGGTTATTCTGTGGAGAGTGAAAACTTTGTTAGGCAAGTACAACATCTTTTACTCAGATTTGGAATTATTGGTGCTATTGAAAAGGTTGAAGAGGGTAAAAGTAGGAAAAGAAAGACGAATAAAAATTTGTGGCATTTAACTATTACTGATACTTTATCTGTGAAAAATTTGGTGGCAGATATTGGTAATTTTCCATCTATAAATTTAGATTTATCTTCTAGCAGATTAAATTTAGTCAGACAGGATAATTTCTGGGTTGAGGAATTAGAAAATACTCAGATTTTCTGGGATAAAGTTCTTGTTGTGATGGAAAAGTTTGCCGGATTTAGATTTCTATCAGCACAGAGCAAAAATCAAAAAATCAAGACCGAGGAAAATTTCGAGCATTTCACTACTACTGATACTTTCTGTGAGAAAAATATTCTGACAGATATGAGAAATTTTCCATCTATAAATCTAGATTTCCACTCCAGTAGATTAAATTTACTCAGAAAGGAGAATTTCTGGGTTGAGCAACTAAAAAATACTCATATTTTCTGGAATGAAATTGTTTATGTGATGGAAAAGTTTGCTGAATCTAGATGGTTTTCACCACAGAGGAGAAACGGCACAAGACAGACGGATAAAAATTTCATACATTTAACGACTTGTGAAACTTTATCTGTGAAAAGCGGTGCGACAAATATTAGTAGTTCTCTATCAGAAGATTTGGATTTCGACTCAGACAGATTTGATCTAGCTAAACCGGATAATGCCTGGAGGGAAAAATTAGAAAATCGGGCATTTTTCTGGCATAAATTGGTGAGTCTGGTGGAAAATTTTGCCGAATCTAAAAATCAGTCGGTAAATAGTAGAAGTGGGAAAAGAACCTCTCCTAAAAATTCAGAGAATTTAACTAGTACTGATACTATATGTGGAAGAAATTTTCTGGCAGATGCTGATACTATCTATGGGAAAAATTTTCTGGCAGATATGAGAAATCTTCCATCAGAAAATCTGGATTTCCACTCCGACAGATTCAATTTAACTAAACCGGATAATGCCTGGAGAGAACAATTAGAAAATCGGGAATTTTTCTGGAATAAATTGGCGAGTCTGGTGGAAAAGTTTGCCGAATCTCAAAATCAGTCGCTCCAAAGTAGAACTGTCAAAAGAAAGTCCGATAAAAATGCCGAGAATTTAACTACTACTTACACTCTCCATGGGAAAAATTTTCTGGCAGATATGAGAAATCTTCCATCAGAAAATCTGGATTTCCACTCCGACAGATTCAATTTAACTAAACCGGATAATGCCTGGAGAGAACAATTAGAAAATCGGGCATTTTTCTGGGATGAATTGGTGAGTCTGATGGAAAAGTTTGCCGAATCTAAAAATCAGTCACTTCAGAGTAGAACTGTCAAAGGAAAGTCGCATAAAAATTCTGAGAATTTAACTACTACTTACACTCTCCATGGGAAAAATTTTCTGGCAGATATGAGAAATCTTCCATCAGAAAATCTGGATTTCCACTCCGACAGATTCAATTTAACTAAACCGGATAATGCCTGGAGAGAACAATTAGAAAATCGGGAATTTTTCTGGAATAAATTGGCGAGTCTGGTGGAAAAGTTTGCCGAATCTCAAAATCAGTCGCTCCAAAGTAGAACTGTCAAAAGAAAGTCCGATAAAAATGCCGAGAATTTAACTACTACTTACACTCTCCATGGGAAAAATTTTCTGGCAGATATGAGAAATCTTCCATCAGAAAATCTGGATTTCCACTCCGACAGATTCAATTTAACTAAACCGGATAATGCCTGGAGAGAACAATTAGAAAATCGGGAATTTTTCTGGAATAAATTGGCGAGTCTGGTGGAAAAGTTTGCCGAATCTCAAAATCAGTCGGTAAATAGTAGAAAGGTCAAAGGAAAGTCGCATAAAAATTCTGATAACTTAACGACTACTCATACTATCTGTGGAAAAAATATTCTGGCAGATATGGTAGATTTTCCATCAGAAAATCAAGATTTTTACTCGGATAGATTAAATTTAGTCAGGCCAGATAATTTCTGGGTTGAGGAATTAGAAAATCGGGCATTTTTCTGGCATAAATTGGCGAGTCTGGTGGAAAATTTTGCCGAATCAAAAAATCAGTCGGTAAATAGTAGAAGTGGGAAAAGAACCTCTCCTAAAAATTCAGAGAATTTAACTACTACTGATACTATATGTGGAAGAAATTTTCTGGCAGATGCTGATACTATCTATGGGAAAAATTTTCTGGCAGATATGGGAAATCTTCCATCAGAAAATCTGGATTTTAACTCCGACAGATTCAATTTAGCTAAACCGGATAATGCCTGGAGAGAACAATTAGAAAATCGGGCATTTTTCTGGGATGAATTGGTGAGTCTGATGGAAAAGTTTGCCGAATCTAAAAATCAGTCACTTCAGAGTAGAACTGTCAAAGGAAAGTCGCATAAAAATTCTGAGAATTTAACTACTGCCGATACTCTCTATAAGAAAAATATTCTGGCAGATATAGAAAATTTTCCATCAGAAAATCTGGATTTCGACTTTGAGAAATTAAATTTAGTCAGACCAGAGAATTCCTGGAGCGAGCAATTAGAAAGTAGGGATATTTTCTGGAATGAATTGGTTAATCTGACAGAAAATTTTGCCGAATCTCAAAAGCAGTCGGTCAAGAGTAGAACTGTCAAAGAAAAGTCCGATAAAAATGTCAATAATTTAACTACTACTAATGCTCTCTATAGAAAAAATATTCTGACAGATATCAGAAACCTTCCATCAGAAAATCAAGATTTTGACTCCCACAGATTAAATTTAGTCAGACCAGAGAATTCCGGGAGGGAGGAATTAGAAAATCGGGATATTTTCTGGAATAAATTGGTTAACCTGATAGAAAATTTTGCCGAATCTCAAAAGCAGTCGGTCAAGAGTAGAACTGTCAAAGGAAAGTCCGATAAAAATGTCAATAATTTAACTATTACTAATGCTCTCTATAGAAAAAATATTCTGACAGATATCAGAAACCTTCCATCAGAAAATCAAGATTTTGACTCCCACAGATTAAATTTAGTCAGACCAGAGAATTCCGGGAGGGAGGAATTAGAAAATCGGGATATTTTCTGGAATAAATTGGTTAATCTGATAGAAAATTTTGCCGAATCAAAAAATCAGTTGGTCAAAAGTAGAACTGTCAAAGGAAAGTCCGATAAAAATGTCAATAATTTAACTATTACTAATGCTCTCTATAGAAAAAATATTCTGACAGATACCAGAAACCTTCCATCAGAAAATCAAGATTTTGACTCCCACAGATTAAATTTAGTCAGACCAGAGAATTCCGGGAGGGAGGAATTAGAAAATCGGGATATTTTCTGGAATAAATTGGTTAATCTGATAGAAAATTTTGCCGAATCAAAAAATCAGTTGGTCAAAAGTAGAACTGTCAAAGAAAAGTCTCCTAAAAATTCTGATAACTTAACGACTACTGATACTATCTGTGGAGAAAATCTTCTGACAGATATTGGTAATTTTCCATCAGAAAATCAAGATTTTGATTCCCACAGATTAAATTTAATAAGACCAGAGAATTCCGGGAGTGAACAATTAGAAAATCGGGATATTTTCTGGAATGAATTGGTTGATCTGATAGAAAATTTTGCCGAATCTCAAAAGCAGTCGGTCAAGAGTAGAACTGTCAAAGGAAAGTCCGATAAAAATGTCAATAATTTAACTATTACTAATGCTCTCTATAGAAAAAATATTCTGACAGATATCAGAAACCTTCCATCAGAAAATCAAGATTTTGACTCCCACAGATTAAATGTAGTCAGACCAAAGAATTCCGGGAGTGAACAATTAGAAAATCGGGATATTTTCTGGAATAAATTGGTTAATCTGATAGAAAATTTTGCCGAATCAAAAAATCAGTCGCTCCAAAGTAGAACTGTCAAAAGAAAGTCCGATAAAAATGCCGAGAATTTAACTACTACTTACACTCTCCATGGGAAAAATATTCTGACAGATATGGGAAATCTTCCATCAGAAAATCTGGATTTACACTCCGACAGATTCAATTTAGCTAAACCCGATAATGCCTGGAGAGAACAATTAGAAAATCGGGAATTTTTCTGGAATAAATTGGTGAGTATGGTGGAAAAGTTTGCCAAACCTAAAAATCAGTCACTTCAGAGTAGAACTGTCAAAGGAAAGTCGCATAAAAATTCTGAGAATTTAACTACTGCTGATGCTCTCTATAAGAAAAATTTTCTGGCAGATATGAGAAACCTTCCATCAGAAAATCTGGATTTACACTCCGATAGATTCAATTTAGCTAAACCCGATAATGCCTGGAGAGAACAATTAGAAAATCGGGAATTTTTCTGGAATAAATTGGCGAGTCTGGTGGAAAAGTTTGCCGAACCTAAAAATCAGTCACTTCAGAGTAGAACTGTCAAAGGAAAGTCGCATAAAAATTCTGAGAATTTAACTACTGCTGATGCTCTCTATAAGAAAAATTTTCTGACAGATATGAGAAACCTTCCATCAGAAAATCTGGATTTCGACTTTGAGAAATTAAACTTAGTCAAACCACAGAATTCCTGCACAAAGCATTTAGAAAATAGCGATCTTTACTGGGATGAAATTGTTTCAATAGAACCAGTCGGAGAAAAACAAGTATACGATCTGACCATACCAGAAACTCATAATTTTGTAGCCAATGATATTTGTCTTCATAACACCAGCTTTGCTGTAAATATTGGTCATAGTATTGCAGCTAATCTCAAATTACCAGTAGCAATTTTTAGCCTAGAAATGTCTAAGGAACAATTGGTATTAAGGCTATTAGCAAGTGAGGCAAAAATTGAAAGTAATAGATTGCGGTCTGGGCGAATTAGTCAGAGCGAATGGGAACCTTTAACTTCCGCTATTGGTAATCTTGCTGAAATGCCAATTTTTATTGATGATACTCCTAATATTACTGTTAATGAAATTCGTTCAAAAGTCAGACAATTACAAAGCGAACAAGGTGGAGCTTTAGGATTAATTTTATTAGATTATTTACAATTAATGGAAAGTAGTAGTAGTGATAATCGAGTCCAGGAATTAGCAAGAATTACTCGGAGTCTGAAGGGTTTAGCACGAGAACTTTCGGTGCCGATTATTGCTTTGTCTCAACTTAGCAGAAGCGTGGAGTCTCGAACTAATAAAAGACCGATGATGTCTGACTTAAGAGAGTCTGGTTGTTTGACTGGGGATACTTTAATTTATTTAGCTGATGGTAAAAAAATTCCTATTTCTTCTCTAGTTGGTAAGTCAAATTTTGCTGTTTTGGCTTTGAATGAAAATACTGGGAAATTTGAGTCGGCTATGGTTAGTCGAGTATTTTCTACTGGGGTTAAACCTATCTTTCGTCTGCAAACTTCTTCAGGAAAATTGATTAGGGCTACGGCTAATCATCCTTTCTTTTCTATGGGGGGTTGGAAACAGTTAAATACTCTGAATATTGGGGATTCTCTTGCTATTTTGAACCAAAAAATGCTTAAATATTCAATATTGTATTGTGGGCAATTCCTGTCTCAAGTGGATTTTGGGCCAAAACATGGTGGAAATTTAGGGTCTGTAGTTAAGTGTCGGGAGAGGGAAAAACCTACTCAAATTGATGTTAACTGGGATGAAATTGTGGAAATAAGACCAGATGGTGAGGCGGAGGTTTTTGACTTAACTGTGCCTGGTCTCCATAATTTTGTGGCGAATGAGATTGTTGTTCATAACTCTATTGAACAAGATGCGGATTTAGTTATTATGCTTTATCGGGATGAGTATTATTCCCCAGATACTCCCGACCAAGGTATTGCTGAGGTGATTATTACTAAGCATCGGAATGGGCCAACTGGTACGGTTAAGTTATTGTTTGACCCCCAGTTTACTAAGTTTAGAAATTTGGCAATAAGAGGAGGGAACAGGGAACAGGGAACAGGGAACAGATAAATCATTTATCAGTTATCAGTTATCAGTCTCAGGAGCAATACCAGAAATAATTTCATCTTGTAAAGCTCCCAAAAACGGTTGTTTTTCCGTGATTAAATCTTTTCATTCATCCCTACTCAGTGGAAAAGCAGCAATATCTTCATCTTGTGAAGCTCAAAAAAAATCGGCGCGCCAAAGGATTTTCGGTTCCATCGCCACAATTTTTGTGATAATATAAAAGATATAAGGGGTCGCTCGTATATACGCATGACTTTTTATTCAACTAAATTTCCTTGCTCAGAGACAATCGAATATTTAGGAATTTTCCCAGGAGCAATATCAGAAATATTTTCATCTTGCGAAGCTCTCAGGAAGGTTGTTTTTCCCTCATCAAGTCTTTCCATCCATCTCTGCTCATTGAAAAACCACTAATATTTTCATTCTCTGAAGCTCACAAAAAATCTTTCGGCACTCAGCTATCAGCAGTCAGCTTTTTTACCATAGGAAAAACATAGAGTATTAGAAAGCGATCGCTCAATCCATTTTTTCCCATCATCAAACTTTTCCACCCATCTGTTGTTAGTGGAAAATCACAAATATTTTCATTTTATGAAGCTCTCAGGAAGGTTGTTTTTCCCTCATCAAATATTTCCATCTATACCTCCTAGGGTGGAAAACAACCAATATTTTCATTCTCTGAAGCTCACAAAAAATTCGGCGCGTCAAATAAAAAGTGTGAATCTTAGAAAGCGATCGCTCTTTTTTATCTAGTATCTCCTAGCGTGGAAAGGTACAAACATTTTCATTCTCTGAAGCTCACAAAAAAAATCGGCGCGTCAAAGGATTTTCCGTTGCTGCCTCACAAAAATTCTGATATCATAAAAGCTATAAGGGGTTGTTCGTCTATACGCATGACTTTTTATTCAACAAATTTTCCCAGTTTGTAGAGGCTTTTCAATATTTAAGAATTTTCCCAATAGTAATGCGATAAATATCTTCATTTTATGAAGCTTGTATAATCAGCTTTCGGCAGTCATCTATTAGCGATCGCTCAATACATTTTTTCCCATCATCAAATTTTTCCATCCATCCCTCCTAGCGTGGAAAATTACCAACACTTTCATTCTCTGAAGCTCACAAAAAAAATCGCGCCTCAAAGGATTTTCGGTTGCTGCCTCACAAAAATTCTGATATCATAAAACCTATAAGGGTTCGCTCGCCTATACGCATGATTTTTTATTCAATAAAAGAGAGTATAGTTTTGAGGGATATCGCCTCTTCAGTTATTAGTTAACAGTTATCGGCCTTCAACTTAAATTACTGATATTTTAAAAATGAATATTAGAGAGCGATCGCTATTTCTATATATTAAAGAAATTTAGAGTTTAGGAATAAATAAAGGGTGAGATTTAAAGAGCGATCGCTTCTTTCATATTTTGAGAAAGTAAGTTAAATCAAGCAATATTTTGATCGGTGTAATTTCAGTTTCTTAACTTTAATATTTATTCCCTTTTCAGATTAAGAAGAATTTCTTAGTTACTAATCTTCAATTACTAAACCTATCTCGGTTGGCTAGATTTAGAAACTATATGTCATATTTAAAAATATGCTTCAGGGGATTAGTAGCTTTATATTCTATTTTTTTTTGATAAGCAGAACTAATAACTATAGCTATAATCATAACCAGATTAACTAAAACAAGCAAACCTGCTAAAAAAATAGGGAGTTTAACTAAATTCAAAGCTGATAAAATCAATAAGATCAATAACATCGAAAATGACATCCATAATATCAAAAATGCGTCCGATAGTACAAAACCTACTTCTAGACTCTCAAATTTTACATCTAGAAAAATATTACACCAGTCATCACGAGTTGGGTGGCGATATTTAATGAGGTTATATAGTAAGAAAAATTGCAAATCTATATCTAAAGTTTCAAATAGAGATTGCCATTTTTGACTAAGATTAACTACAAGAAAGCCTTGTTTTATCACACTAACACATTCCTGTTTTAGTTCTGATAGTTTTGAGAATTCTGATGTTTCTAGTAGCTCTAATATTTTTCGATGACTACCAACTTTTTTTTCTTTTACAAACTTTTTCAACTTGATAATATCAATTACATCAAGCAATATTACCGCACATAAAGGAACTACTATTCTTGGGTCAAGATTATATCGATAAATTTCTTCAGGAGTGCATTTACAACAGATCAACCAAGCTACTTTTGCCATAGTTTCTCTTTCTGATGGTGGAAAATGAACTGCTATCCATTTCCAATCTCTCAAATTAAATTCCTCATCCAGTTTTGCCATTTATCGCTCCAAGAAAACCTAATTATTTAAACTCCTAAATTCCGCAATATTTAAAGCAGCTAACCTCTGAATCTTTTCATCAGAATGATCAAGTAAACCATTTAAAGTTTCTCTCGAATATGGAGTACCAATTTTCACTAAATCTCTCATTGCCATTTCCGAACCTTTCTCCGCTAAACCCTTCAATAAAGAAACAGCAATATCTCCCATATTAATAAGCGCTTGACGAGCATCCACCAAATCAATATCCTCATAATACCTAAACAAAATATCCGCCGCTTGTGGCAAATTTGTTTTAGATAAAGCCTTCACAGACGCCCTACGAACTTCCATAAATTCAGAATAATTCAAAGCATTTTCTAGAAACTCAAAAATAACTTTTCCCCTACCTCTTTCACGAACATCAGAAGCAACTGCTCCAAAAGCTCTAGCCAAATTTTCATCAGAATTTGCTTCTGCCAATTTCTCCTTAAACTCTTCAATAATTCTCTCTGCTAAAACAGGAGAAACTTCTTGAGCATCAGCTAAACATTCAAAAGCTGTCAAAGAATCTTCCTGATAAATAACCTCTATTAAATTTGTACTATTTCCAGCAAACCCACACCAAAGTTTAACCGTTTCCCGCCAACGTTCTGGGTCATTTTTAAACCTTTCTATTAACTCATTTTCTCTATCTCTCAAAGCTGTTGCTGCAAAATATTCTTGCAAAGTTAAATGAGCAAACTGATATTTATCTCCCCTCTCAATTTCCAATAATAATCCACTACGTTCGACAATTTCTCTTAATATTGGTTGAGTATCTGTTTCAGGATTTAGATTTAGATCGGGTAAAACTTTTTGAATTTGTTCCAAGACAATTTGATAATCTAAACTTAAGTCATTTTTTTGTTGTTGACTAGCATTATCCTGAGCAAATAAAGCTAAATGTTGTAGCACTCTCCGCTTATGAGCGCTCTCTTTATATTGATTAAAATTATTCTGCCATTGATTCAATAAAATATGAGTAGATTCTTGATAAAAATCTGACCGAGACTGAGGCAAAACAAAGGCAGGTTGAGTATAAAGATGAGCAACAATAGTCAACATTAAAGGATTTCTAGCTAACTCCATAATTAGAGGTCTATATCTCAAAGTTTGTATGAGTTGATCGATAGATTTATCGGGTGGCATTTGAGATTTCCATGCTTCTAAAAAGAGTCGCATTTGTCTGTCGCTAAATTCTTTAATATCTAAAGTTTTATCCACCGACTCAGCAAAATCATTCCGATAAACTGCTGCTCGACAAGTAATAATTCCTCGACATTTATCATGCTTATCTAATAAGTCATTAATAGCTTGTACAACTTGAGGGCGAATCAAACTTTTGACTTCATCTAATCCATCAAATAACAGAAATAATTTCCCTGTTTTCAAACTTTGCTCAACAAAAGAATTAGCTTTAGGAAAATCATCCCTATCTAAAGCTTCTACTAATTTCTGTTTTAAGATTTCCATATTGAGGGCAGAAATGTCTATTTCATTGAGGCGATATAACTCCAATAAAATCGGCACATATTCATTAGAAGAAGTTTTTAATTTTTCCCTCGCCCAAGAGAGAACAAGATATTTTAATAAAAGTGTTTTTCCAGCTCCAGGTTGCCCTTTAATAGCCAAACGATTATATTTTTTAATCTCAGAAAAATTAATTGGTTCATTATTAGCTTTTTCCAAAAATTGCAAATCGACATAAACTTCTTGCAGACTTAAAGGACGATTCGGACGAAAAGGAATTTTTAGTTGTTCGTGTTTATTAATGAGACCTTTTTTATAGCGTTTTAGAGATAAATTCCAGAACAATTCAAAACCAGCAATTTGATTGTATAACCATTTGCCAAAGGTATTAACAAAATTAGTCACCCAACCTTGTATAGCTTCCTTAAAAATCAAGAGAATAAAAAGTGCTACGGCAGCAAACCATCCCAACCCATAAAATAGATCGTCATTAATTTTTTCCCACAGATTACTATCTTTTGCCTCCTTGAGTTTTGTATATTCTTCCTCATAAATTTTAGTAATTTCTGGAGTAGTTAAACCGACAGAATTTTTCTCATATAAATCAATCATTAACCTACTATCCATTGCCTTATCATTTTCAACATGACGTTCGGCATAATCTTTAATTTCTTGAATAATAACTTCCCGACTTTGAACATTAGGTGTAGGTGTCTGAGTATAACTAGGTAATATCCAACTCCAACACAATACAATAGTTAAAGTTAGTAGAAACAAATTAATCGAAACCAGTCGGTTAAATTTGTGTCGAAAAAGTTGAGTGTAAGATAAATTGAATTTAGACATATCAAGCTAATTATTCAGGAAGTTATACCGTTTCACGGAAGTCAAAAATCAAAAGTCAAAATTAAGATTTTATAGGCTTAAAACTTTGAAGTTACAGTAATTTTACAAAACTATTTAACATTAAAAAGCTGAGAGCTGAGAGCTGATTGCTGATAGCTGAATGCCTACTAATCAAACACAGGCGGCCAAAGTTCAACAACAGGTAATTCCCATTCACCAAATAATTCAGGAATAGTCAAAATATCTCCATTTTCTAACTTAATTTCTTCACAATGAGGACGATAAACAATAACTATTTCTTTGTCAGGATCTATCAATATTCCTACTTCCGCTCCTAATTCTAAATACTTCTTTATTTTCTTTTTTAAAGGCTTAATTCTGTCACTTTGAGATTTAATTTCTACTACTAAATCTGGCACCAACTCCCCAAAATAACGAACACTTTTTTTCAAACGTTGGGCACGAACAAAAGAAACATCAGGAACTTTTAAATTACTGTCTGGAAGAATAAAAGCACCACTAGAATCAAACAAACGTCCGAGACGACGTGGGTAAACCCAATTACCTAATAATCTAATTAACTGAACCCCAACTTCACTAGAAATAATATCCGACGGACCCGTGACTAATATCTTTCCTTCATCTAATTCTAATTGATAATCTAAATCTAATTTATCAAGAGTACCTTGCAATATTTCTAAGTCTTTAACTGTGAGATTTGACATATAATTTTTAGGAATTAAAGAATATATAAAAGGGAACAGAGAACAAGTCTCTATCCCCTTATTAATAATTATAATTGCTGATAGCTGAGAGCTGATAGCTGATAGCTGACTACCTAATTAATTCGCAATTCTCAATAATTCCACATCAAAAATCAGAGTAGCATTAGGAGGTATAACCCCACCAGCACCACTAGCGCCATACCCTAATTCCGGTGGAATAATAAACTTACGACGTTCACCAACTTTCATACTCGCTACCCCTTCATCCCAACCTTTAATAACTCGACCTACACCAACTGGAAATTGGAAAGGTTGATTGCGATCGCGAGAACTATCAAACTTAGAACCATCCGTTAAAGTTCCAGTATAGTGAACCACAACTGTTTGACCTTTTTGAGGAGTAGCGCCATCTCCTTCTTTCAAGACCACATACTGAAGACCAGATTCAGTAGTAATAGTTTCTTCATTATTTTCAGTCATAATATTTTCTGCCACTTGTTCTTGAACTTCAGTAGAATTTATAGTACTTGGTGTATTTTGAGAAGCAACTGCCCCTTTTTCCGAACCTGTGATTTGAGCAACAATCAAAACTAAACCACAGAATATTACTACCGCCAAACTAATAATAATTCCTCGCAAAATTAATCCTCCTAATTTAAGTTAAAAGTCAAAAATTATCAGTTGAAGTTTAAATTATAGCTACTATATTTTGCAGCTACACTAGCGTCAGTTGTAATTTTTCCAATCTCACAACTAACTTTATAAACACTCTAAACAACCTCCCATTTTCTCTAATTTGTATTTTTGAAAAAAAATCAAACAGAAAAAGCAGAACGTAACAACTGAAAAATTAATAACTATAATATTTGATACTAAAATCAATCTTCCATATAATTAAGTCAACACCAAAAATTAATATGAAAGTTTAACTTTAACTAAGATTCCAGATATTGTTAAATAACATAGCAGTTGTCAGGGAAGTTAGAACATTCTCACACCTCTCAAATTTAATCATTGGTGCAAACCTAAATTCTAAATTATGAATTCTAAATTCTAAATTCTAAATTCTAACTGACACCTCTCAAATTTAATCACTGGTGCAAATCTAAATTCTAAATTCTAAATTCTAAATTCTAAATTCTAAATTCATTAACGCCAATTACGATTTTCTAAATCTCTGATCTGACGCTCCAAACGGTCCAAACGACCCCGGAGTTCGTCCAATTCTGATTGACGAGGAACACCTATATCCTGCATGACATTCCGCATTTGTCGCTGCATCTGAGTTTCCCAGTTTCCTTGCTCTGAGCTAAGTTGCTGCATTATATCATCAACAAAAGTTTTAGCTTGGTCTGGGTTGATAGTACCATCTTTAACCCATTGGTTAGTGACTTCCTGTATTTTTTCGGCCACTAGGGAAGTTGTACCAATGCCAATCATTAAAAGTTGTTTAAGTAGATTTTCAGTATTATTCATATTTTTTTCCTATTTCTATATTTTTAGGTACAAAGGAGCAACTAACTTAGAGTTAAGCTACAAATTTAAACTGTAGATAAATAAAGTTGTTGAATTCAATATATCTAGCATAATCAAAATGTCAAATTGTCCTCGTTGTCATCAACCAATTGATAGTCAGGCGATCGTTTGTCCGCATTGTCGAGTTTCTCTTAAAGCTTTTGGTCATCCAGGAATTCCTATTTATCACACTCAAACAGAAGAATATTTGTGTAATAGCTGTATCTACCATTTTGATGATACCTGTAATTTTCCTCAACGTCCCTATGCTAAAAATTGTACTCTTTATCATGACCAGTCTGAACCCCTTGTACCTCCTACTAATTTTAATCATATTAGTTGGTTTGGAACTGTCAAATTTTGGTTTCAAAGAAATACTATTTGGTGGTTATTGTTAAGTTTAGCTCTTATCAGTTTGATAATTTCTTTTTGAAATTCCCCGCAGCTATTTCCGAGGAAGCGATCGCCCAATATATAAAAACTTTAAAACTCTGATTCCTGTTCCCTAGTTCTGGAATAGAGTTACATCTAATAATTAATGTTTTTCTGATACTATAGTCATTTCAAATAAGAATGAAACACTTTTTTAGCTAAAACTATTTCAAGGTAAGAAATCCTTGTCTCAATCTCAACTGAAATAACTATATATTTGGCTCAAAAACTGGTATAGCAGTCGAAAAAGAGGTTAGAACATATCCAAAGTTTAAAACTCAGACAACGTAATATTTTTACTTTGGAATTTTTACTTTTTACTTTGGAATTATTCTAAAGTTTAGTTACATCTAATAATTAATTTTATTCTGATACTATATCTGACTCAAAAACTGGTATAGAAGTTGAAGGAAATATTTGGATATGTCCTAACCTTAAAACTCAGACAACGTAATTTTTTTCCTTTGGAATTTTTACTTTTTCCTTTGGAATTATTCTAAAGTTTAGTTACATCTAATAATTAATTTTATTCTGATACTATATCTGACTCAAAAACTGGTATAGAAGTTGAAGGAAAGCTTTGGATATGTCCTAACCTTAAAACTCAGACAACGTAATTTTTTTCCTTTTTCCTTCTTCCTTCTTCCTTCTTCCTTCTTCCTTATTCCTTCTCCTATAAATCAAACCAGAAAATTGTACCCAGTATATATAGTCATCTTGAATAATGTTTCAGTCATTACTCAATAGATAAAAAATTTTTAACCCTGATTCCTGTTGCCTAGTTCTGGAGTTGAGTTACATCTAAATAATTAATTTTTTTCTGATACTATAGTCATTTAAAATAAGAATGAAACACTTTTTTAGCTGAAACTCTTTCAAAGCAAAAAATCCTTGTCTCAATCTCAACTGAAATAACTATATATTTGACTCAAAAACTGGTAAATAAAATCCGAAAATTGTACCCAGTATATATAGCAGTCTTAAATAATTTTTCAGCGATCGCCCAATATATAAAAAGTTTAAAACTCTGATTCCTATTCCCTAGTTATAGAGTTGAGTTACATCTAAATAATTATAGTTATTCTGATACTATATCTGGATAAAAAACTGGTATAGCAGTCGAAATAAAGGTTAGAAAATATCGTTTAAAACTCATACAAAGTAATACTTTTACTTTTAACTTTTGAATTATTCTAAAGTTGAGTTACATCTAAATAATTATAGTTATTCTGATACTATATCTTACTTAAAAACTGGTATGGCAGTCGAAGGAAAGGTTAGAAAATATCCAAAACTTAAAACTCATACAACGTAATATTTTTCCCTCTTCCCTCTTCCCTCTTCCCTCTTCCTTCTTCCTTCTTCCCTCTTCCTTCTTCCTTCTTCCTTCTTCCTTCTTCCTTCTTCCCTCTTCCTTCTTCCTTCTTCCTTCTTCCTTCTTCCTTCTTCCTTCTTCTAAAGTTGAGTTACATCTAATAATTGACTTTCTTCTGATACTATATTTTGTTCAAAAACTGGTAAATCAAACCAGAAAGTTGTACCCACACCAAGTTCACTAACTAACTGAACCTTACTATGATGCTTATCCATAATATTCCTGACAATAGACAAACCCAAACCAGTTCCTTCCAAAGTATGAACTCGATTTTCTACTCGGAAAAACCTCTCAAAAATAGCCTCTTGGTCTTCAGGTTCAATACCACTTCCTGTATCTGAAATTTCAACTCTGACAAACTTTTGACAACTTGGTTCTGAAGGTAAATGTAAATCTATTGGTCGAGGAGGAGGAGGAGAAACTATCCATCCCCCCTCTTCAATTTGTTGAGCTTCAATATTGCAAATTTCAGAGTCAGATTCTAATGTATATGCTCGAATCATTATTTTTCCCCCTGCTTCAGTAAATTTCATAGCATTGCCCACTAAATTAGCAAATACTTGTAACAATAAATCATAATGACCCACTACAGAAGGTAAGTTAGGTTCTATCTCATAATTTAATTCTATTTCCTTATCTTTAGCATTAAGTTGATAAGTTCTTAAAGTTTGTTCTATAGGTTGAGCAATATCAACAGCATCTAGATGATAAATATGACAAGATTCTAGACGACTCAAATCTAAAACATCATTAACTAAACGAGTCAAACGGTCTGTTTCATGATTAGCAGTTTCCAGAAATTCCCCTCTTTCTGTTTCACTTAAATCTTCACCATATTCATACAAAGTTTCGATAAAAGACTTAATATTAAACAGAGGAGTTCTTAACTCGTGAGATACATTACTAATAAACTGACTTTTAGCTTCATTTAACTCTACTTCGCGGGTAATATCTTGCACAGTCATCGCAATTCCTTTCAGACTATCTCGGTACTCAGAATTTAAACCTTTTTCTAATTTATCTTCATAAAGAGTACATTCAATAACTTCAGGACGTTCAATAGAATTACAAGTATCATCTGCATCATAAATACAACTTTGACAAAGAGACTCTTTACCTGGCGCTCTATGCAACAAAACCGTTGTTAATAACACTCTAATTGTACGTTTATTTGGTTCATCCAAAGTGCAGCAATATTCACCACCTTCTATTTCTCCTCCAGCTATTTGATAAAGCGGTCTACTAATCTCCATTTGTACAGCTACAGGCAAATAATCAATAACATTTTCACCCACAACATTTTTGCCTTCCCAACTAAAAATTCGCCTAGCAGTAGAATTAACCAACATAAGTTGTAGATTAGCATCCAACAATAAAGCACCATCAGCAATAGTCGAAACCAAAGTCTCTAACTTAGCTTTTTCTGCTCTTAATTCTTCAATATTTTGCTTCTTATAATTTTCTAACTGCTCTCCCATTTCATTAAAGCTAAAAATCAATTCCCCCAATTCTCCTCCAAATGGTAAATCAATCCTTTGCTTAAAATTTCCCTGAGCAATATTTCTCACACCTTCTGATAATTCCTTAATCGGTTTAGTAATAATCAAAGCATTAAACACCGCCCCTAAAATTACCATTGCCCAAATCGAAACAAACACTGCCAAAGTAACATCTCTAGTAAGATTTGAAGAAATAACAGCAGTAGGATTAGGATTAATTCCTATTGCCAAAACCCCTAAATATTGACCATCTTGAATTAAGGGTATAAAAACATCTGTTAATTCTCCATTAGGAGTTAAATGTTGTCGCACCATCGGTAGGACAGACAAATTTCCTGCCTCTACATTGGCCATAAAATCTTCCGGTAGTTGAATGCGACGGCGTAAAGTCAGGGACGTTTTTACCTCTGATTCTGAGAAAGGCAGACCAAGGAAAATTTTTCCTTCCTCATCCGCGTAGAGCATATAACGTACACTAGAGGTGCTGCTGTAGAAAAGTCGAGAAAAACGAGCTACTTCGTTGCGTTTGCCTTCTGCCACTAGGGGAGCGACATTTGCAGCCAATAATAGTCCCAGGTCTCGACCATAGCGAGTATCATTGAGACGAGCATCCTGTTGAATAGTATTTACCGCCCAAAAAGAAAAACTACTCATTAGCAAAGACACCATCAGGGTGACAACTGCCATGAGTTTGGTCTGGAGGGTAAACTCAGACCACCAGTTAGCGATAATTTCTCCGATTTTTTTTAGGAGGGGAAGCATTTTAAAAGTCAAAAGTCAAAAGTCAAAAGTCAAAAGTTAAAATTACTTCTCGACTCTATAATATATTAACTAGGATAGTTAGGAATCTCTAAAAGGTTATATTGATTTTATTTGTTAGTTGTAGTCAAAGAGAATGGAGAGTAGAAAGTTGGTAGTTCTATGTAGTTCTATGTAGTAGATAGGTTTTGCTGCATGAAATCTGAAAATTAGGGGTTTATAGATTTATTCAGCAGAACCTGGATAGAAAACTTTTACCCTGTCTACTGTCCCGTCTTAAGTTATTAGCCGAGAAGTTCATTAATGGATAATGGATAATTACCTCTGGTTAAAACTGAGAGGATTGAACATAAGGAAATATTGTTTCTTTTTTTCCCCTTTAAAGGGGAGGCTAATAAAGCTGAATTATTTAATTGATAATTATTAATTATTAATTATTCGGTAAAGACCAAGTTTGAACGTTCCTATACTCCCAGTTGATAACTTAATCAAAATGTGATTATAAAGGCAAGCAAGAGCATTATTTCAAGTTCAGCTCCCATTAGCGGCATATATATAATTTCATAATAATAGAATGTTTAATAATATTCAAGAACAAATCGAGCAAACCCAAAAACAATTTGAGGAAGATTCTCAACAAATTGCATCCATTAGTGAGTCAACCCTTTTAAAAATTTTATCTCATAATAAAGACACAGAATACGGTAAAAAATATGATTTTGCAAAAATTACTAATCTTAAAGAATTTAAACAAATTCATCCAATAACTAAATACAATCATTATGAATCTTTTATACAACGAATGTTTGATGGTGAAGAAAATATCTTGTCGAAAGATACACCTATTTTCTTTGCTAGAAGTTCAGGAACTACAAGTGTATCGAAGCAAAAACTTATTCCTGTCACGAAAAGTATTTCTTATTTTCCCTGGAGTTTACTAATTCAAGGTGCAGTTCATCAAGCCTTTCCTTTAATCAAAGAATCTCATCTATCTCTATTAATAGTTCATGCTAATGGATTGGAGTACAAAAATCAAAATGGTATCAGAGTAGGTTTTGCTTCATCTGCACAACTTCCAGAAGTAATGAAAAAAGAACCATTTCCTTTTATTTCTCCTAAAGAAGTATTTTATATCACCCATAATCAGACTGCCACTTATCTTCATGCTTTTTATGCTTTAAAAAACCCTGATATTCTATATATACACAGCACATTTGCTACAGCTGTCTTAGATTTTTTCCGATGTATTGAAGAAAATTGGCAAAAAATGGTAGAAGATATTCGCTTGGGAATAATTAGTAACGATTATCTTGTAATAGATCCAGAAATTAAACAAAAATTATCCCATGAAATTGAACCCAGTCCCCAAAGAGCGGAGGAACTTTTACACTTATTTGAAGCAGGATTTAAAAATATCGCAACTCGACTGTGGCCAAATCTACAATATATCAGATGTTTAGCTGGTGGAACTTTTAGTATTTATGTAGAAAAGTGTCAACCTTATATTGGTAATGTACCTATTTATTCTGCGACTTATGGTGGAAGTGAAGGTTTATTCGGTATTAATCTTTGGCCTGGAAAACATATTGCTCATTTTCTTCCTGTACCACAAGAACGATACACAGAATATACACCCCTTACTGAAACGACTTCTCCTCATCCCACTACATTAGAAGTTTATCAACTGAAAAAAGGAGAAAGTTATGAGGTAGTAATGACCCATTCTAATGGGTTTTATCGTTACCGCATTGGAGATATTATTAAAGTTATTGATTACTACAATGAATTACCAATCTATGAATTAGTTGGTCGTTCGGGAACTTTATTAGATATAGCAGCAGAAAGAACTACAGAAGAGATGAGTCTTTGGAGTATTAATCAAGCTGTGGAAAGTCAATATTATGATTTGATTGATTTTACCACTATGATTGATTTTAATTATTCACCCCAACGTTATCTTTTCTTTGTGGAATTAGCAGATTATTCTCAACTTTCAGCTACACAAATTTCTCAATTAGAGAATACATTAAGTGAAGAATTAGAAAAAAATTTAAAAATAGCTAATTCTTATTACGAGATAAAACGTATCCTGAATGCAATTGATAAAGCACAAGTTTTCTTAGTTCAACAGGGGACATTTCGCACTGCGGTAGAAATTTTAGCAGCTAAAGGTACACCAGAAATCCAGATAAAAATTCCTCGATATGCTCGTAAACCAGAATTAATTAAATTAATTCAGGAAAATCGAATCACAACAACAAATGGCTTTGTTACATGATGTCCGGTTGAACAGTTATAAATAAATAACGGCTGAGGAGTCAGGAGTAAACCCACCCCTAACCCCTCCTGGGAGGGGAAGTCAGGATTTAGAAGGGAAGGAAGAAGAAGAACTGGAGTTGAAGGAGAAAGTTTTTTATCGCGCTATTATCCGGACATGATATTACATGAAAATATCAATTAATTCTGATTTCTAATTGTCAAAAACCCGACTACCTATATCTCGACGACAATACATTCCTTCAAATTGAATATAATTTACAGCAGCATAAGCTTTTGCCCTAGCTTCAGAAAAGTCAGACCCTATTGCTGTTACTCCCAATACACGGCCACCATCAGTTACTAACTGTTGTTCCTGTAATTTAGTTCCAGCATGAAATACAGTTACCCCAGTAGCTTCCGCTTTTTCTATTCCAGAAATTACTTTACCTTTCTCATAAGCTTCTGGATAACCCCCGGAGGCTAAAACTACGCACACTGCTACTCCTGGTTTCCAATTTATCGGGGGCAACTCAGCTAAACGCTGTTCACAACAGGCCAACAATAATTCTTCTAATGGAGTTTCTAGCAGAGAGAGAATAGGTTGAGTTTCTGGGTCGCCGAACCGACAGTTAAATTCTAAGACTTTTGGCTCTCCTTGAGGACTAATCATTAGTCCAGCATAAACAATGCCTCGATAGTCTATACCACGTTTTTGCAAATTAGTCAAGGTTGGTTCTAGAACTTCTTGTTGAATTCTGGTCATTAGTTCCGGCGTAATGATGGGAGTGGGAGCATAAGCGCCCATACCTCCAGTGTTGAGTCCAGTATCTCCTTCACCCACTTGTTTATGGTCTTGAGCTGGTAATAGGGGACGAATAGTTAATCCATCGGTGAGGGCTAAAACTGATACTTCTTGACCTGTGAGAAATTCTTCGATTACCACAGACTGGGTATCTGGCTCGAATTCTCCTTGAAATATGCCATCTATGGCATGATGAGCCATTTCAATTGTAGTAGCAACGGTAACTCCTTTTCCAGCAGCTAGACCATCTGCTTTGACCACTATGGGAACTTCTTTGATGTAAGCTTTGGCCGTTTCGGCGCTGGTAAAGGTGGCCGATTTGGCCGTGGGAATATTTGCTTCGGCCATGAAATCTTTAGCCCATGATTTACTAGCTTCGAGAATGGCTCCTGCTTTGGTGGGGCCGAATATTTTGAGGTTTGGTTGTTGTAGATAGTCAGTAATGCCCAGGGCTAAGGGTATTTCTGGGCCGACAACTACTAGGGAAATATTTTGGTCGGCAATAAGTTGTTTGAGGGCTGAGAAGTCTTCAACTGGAATGGGTATATTTTGGCATTTTTGCAAGGTGGCAGTACCGCCGTTACCTGGGGTACAAAATATTTGTTGAACTTGGGGAGAGTGGGATAATTTCCAGGCGATCGCGTGTTCTCTACCGCCGTTACCTACTATTAATATTTTCACGTTTTTTTAAGTTAAGAAGTAAGAGGGAAGAAGGAAGAAGGAAGAAGGCTTTAGTTATCTAAGAGAGAAGACTTTGATGTTCAATCTGATTTAGAAAAGTTGATTTATAGATATCTATTTTATGCTTCACCTGATAATTTTATCAAAATAATATGGGTCTAAAACCCCGCCTTTTAAGGCGTAATATTTTTGGAGAGTTGCTCACCCATCCCCTATTTCCCCTCCTGGGAGGGGTTAGGGGTTGGTTAACTTCTGACTTCTGACTTTTGATTCTGACTTCGTTAAGCCTCACGTTATAATCAGTCTATAATAAACAGATTTGGTATTAGTTATCAAGTAGATAAAGTTAAATTTTAAATAAAGTATAAAAGTATCACTAAAGATAAGTGTAGGTAGTTAAGTTGATATAGTAAAGATTGCTTGTTTAGATGAGTTGGTTAATATGAGTGAGAATTTTCAATTGCTTAAAAATGACGATGATGTTTTATTATTTGAGCAACATGGATTGAAACATACATATATAGTTGGGAGATTTAAAGAATTGTATTTACAGCAAATAAAAAACAAAATTTATTCAAGGCAGCAAAATACCTTCGTAATTTTTAGTGAATTAAGTCGAGGGCTTAGAGTCGATGAGAAAGTAGGGATAGGATTAAATACTAGCAAATGGGAATCAGTGACTGAAGAAATAGAATGTCAACTCTTAAGACTGGGTGATAGTAGTTGGCAAAAAGGTAGACTTAGATTCAAAAACTATGTTGATTTTTTACCAGAAGACAATAGAGAATTCAATTATAATTCTCAATTTAGCAACCCAAAATCAGAAATTAAAATAGAACTTGAATTTTGCCCATATTTAACTCTTGAACCGGAATCACCATTAGATAATATTCGTCAAAGTGAAACCTATAAAAAACTTTTGTGAAAATTATCTTCCCTGAGAAACAGAAAATTACCAAACTAAGCTAAAGAAAGATAAATTGTTTTCTTTATTCACTGATGTTTTAGAAAAAATTAAGTAAAAATTGGTGATAGTTATTGGTGCCAATTAAAACTGAAACTCAAAAGGTTATGTTGATTTTTTTTGCCAGAATAATATAGACAATATCAATATAATTATCAGTCATTTCAGTATGGGAAAGCTAATTTTGAAATAGAGCTATAATTGAGATCATATTTAACTATTGAACCGGAAGCCATTAGATGATATAAGCTGGAGTGAAACTTATAAAAAACTTTTGTAAAAATTCTCTTCTCTGAAAAACAAAATATTATCGAACCAAGCTAAAAAAATCATAAATTATTTTCTTGATTGACCAATATTTGGGAAAAAATCAAGTTATAAAAGCTTTGACTTATGTTGAAACAATATTTGAAATTTACGATGAAAGTTTTCTACCACACATTAGCTATGTAGGGCTTGCTGATTAAATCTAAAAGTATTTACAGATAAAGGTTTTAGCCTTTTTGGAATCGAAAAAAGTGCCTGCTTTTCAACTCTTCATGCTCAAAAAATTATTATTTTAGGCTCATAGTGGGGCAGAAAAATCAAAGGACAATTCTTACTACTACCTCCTCGCTCATTCGCTTTTCTCCTGTCTCCTACCCTCACCCATAAAACTTTTTCAGCAAACCCTATGTAGCTGGCTGAACTAAAGTATGAAAATACCGAAGATTGAACTAGATAAAAATTAGTAGCTACTAGGGCAAATGTCAGATTTTTTGACCTTCTACCAATTTTTTCTGTCATTAATTCACTGGAAAAATTATCAAAACTCTAGAAAAAATAGAAAAATTTGCTTGAAATAGACCAGCAACTTTTATAGCTCAAATTTATCAATATGAAAGTATTATTTTGGAAAAGAAATACTTAGAGCTATGGCAGAAACTAAATATTTACAATCGCGGTAGTTATAATTAAAAACTAAGAAGATAAAATCAGATTATAAACTATGACCAAAAAATAAGGTCTCAGACTTCCCCTTTTAAAGGGATGAAAATAATAAATTTCAATATTTCAAGCCTCCCTATTCCACGAACTACTGATAACTTATAACTGATAACTGAAATGACTCAATGCCTAAATCCAGATTGTTTAAAATTAAACCCACCAGAAGCCAAATTCTGTCATAGTTGCAATGAAAAATTAGTTTTAGTCGAACGTTATCGCGCCTTAAAAATTATTGGACGGGGTGGTTTTGGTCGAACTTTTCAAGCAGTGGATGAATTTAAACCCTCAAAGCCTTTTTGTGTAATTAAACAATTTTTACCCCAATTACAAGAACCGAAAAATTTATCAAAAGCTGCTCTATTATTTGCTCAAGAAGCTGAACGTTTAGATACTTTAGGTAGACATCCACAAATCCCCGAACTTTTGGCATATTTCACTCAAGATAATCGACAGTATTTAGTACAAGAATTTATCGACGGGCAAAATTTACAACAGGAATTAAAGAAGTCAGGAGCTTTTAATGAAAGACAAATTTTGGAGTTGTTAAAAAGTTTATTGCCCGTATTGGAATTTATTCATTCTCAACAGGTAATTCATCGAGATATTAAACCAGAGAATATTATTAGGAGAAAAAATAATAATCAATTTTATCCAGTGCGAGCTTCTAGCTCGCCAGATAAAATTAATCCAGTGCGAGCTTCTAGCTCGCCAGAGAATAATATTATATTAGTAGATTTTGGCATAGCGAAATTTGTGGCAAAGACTGCTTTAGCTGTGACAGGAACTATTATTGGCTCTGAAGGATATGCTCCTCCCGAACAAGCAATAGGAAAAGCAACCTTTTCTAGCGATATTTATAGTTTGGGCGTAACTTGTATTCATTTATTAACTGAAGTCGAACCTTTTAAGTTATTTGACGTGGGTGAAGGTGAGTGGATATGGCGAGATTATTTAAAGTCAAAGGTGAGTGATGAAGTAGGAAATTTGTTGGATAAAATGATTGTCAGGGCGACTAACAAAAGATTTCAAAATCCAGGAGAAATCTTGTCGCTGATTAATCAGACTTATCAAACGGAAAAAACATTTACCCTTCCACCACAAATATCTCAAAAATCAACAGCACCACCCATTATTAATAAAACTTCTCCACCACAAACATTTCTAGAATCAATACCAGAATCAGAAATAGGAGAAATATTTACTTTTGAAGTAGTGACTATTAATAATTGTGGCAAAATCATCAACCGCACCCCCGGTAATGCCAGACAAAAAATAGAAGATTTAGGTAATGGTATTAAATTAGAAATGGTTTATATTCCTGGTGGAAGTTTTCTCATGGGTTCCCCAGAAAAAGAAGTTGAAAGACTTAATAGTGAAAGTCCTCAACATCAGGTTACTCTCCAACCTTTTTATATGAGTAAATACCCCATTACTCAAAATCAATATCAAGCCATTATGGGAGAAAATCCTTCTAACTTTAAAGGAGGAAACCATCCAGTAGAAAAAGTGACATGGCATAACGCCACAGAATTTTGTCAAAGACTCTCTGAGAAAACTGGGAAAATTTATAAACTACCCAGTGAAAGTCAGTGGGAATATGCTTGTCGCGCAGGTACAACTACTCCTTTTTATTTTGGAGAAACTATAACGTCTGAGTTAGTTAACTACAACGGTAACTATATTTATGGCAACGTCCCCAAAGGTAAACATCTAGAAAAAACAACCGAAGTGGGAAGTTTTCCTCCCAATGCTTTTGGTTTATACGATATGCACGGCAATGTCTGGGAATGGTGTCTGGACATTTGGCGCAATAACTATAACGGTGCACCTACTGATGGAAGTCCCTGGGAAAATGAAGGGGATAGTAGTCAACGACTTCTTCGTGGTGGTTGTTGGAACATACATCCTCAGTTTTGTCGAAGTGCTCGCCGTATTAGAAATAATGCTGACTACTACGGCACCTACTGGGGTTTCCGCATTCTCTTGTTGCCTGATTTTCAGAAAAAGTTTCAAAATTCTGGGGAAATATCGTCAGTTATGAACCAGACTTATCCAACGGAAAAAAAGTTAACCCCTCCACTACAAATATCCAAAAAATTAACAGCACCATCCCCTATTAATGAAACTTCTCCACCACAAACATTTCTCAAATCAATACCAGAATCAGAAATAGGAGAAATATTTACTTTTGAAGTAGTGACTATTAATAATTGTGGCAAAATCATCAACCGCACCCCCGTTAGTGCCAGACAAAAAATCGAAGATTTAGGTAATGGTATTAAATTAGAAATGGTTTATATTCCTGGGGGAAATTTTCTGATGGGTTCCCCAGAAAACGAACAGGGAAGAAGCTCTGATGAAAGTCCGCAACATCAAGTGATTCTCCAACCTTTTTATATGAGTAAATACCCCATTACTCAAGAACAATATCAGGCAATTACCAAAGAAAATCCTTCTCACTTTAAAGGAAAAAGTCGCCCAGTTGAAAATGTGAAATGGCATGAAGCAGTAGAGTTTTGCCAAAAGCTTTCTGAGAAAACTGGGAAAATTTATAGACTGCCAAGCGAGAGTCAATGGGAATATGCTTGTCGTGCAGGTACAACTACTCCTTTCTATTTTGGAGAAACTATAACGTCTGAGTTAGTTAACTATAACGGTAATTATCCTTATAGTAATGCCCCTAAAGATAAATATCGACGAGAAACAACCGAAGTGGGAAGTTTTCCTCCAAATGCTTTTGGTTTATACGATATGCACGGCAATGTTTGGGAATGGTGTCTGGATATTTGGCACAATAACTATGATGATGCACCTAATGATGGAAGTGCTTGGGAAAGTGGAAGATATAGTTTTAGAAGGGTGTTCCGTGGTGGGAGTTGGCTCAAACGTTCTAGGAGTTGCCGGAGTGCTTGGCGTAGCTACTACTATAGCGTCGAATTTGGCATAAGTGTGGGTTTTCGGATTGTCTGGTATACCTCGGAAGTAAGAAATTCTTTGGATAATATGGCTGTGGATACAACTAACAAAAGATTTCAAAATACAGGGGAAATATTGTCAGTTATGAACCAAATTTATCCAAGGGAAAAAACCTTGACCCCTCCACTACAAATATCTCAAAAATTAACAGCACCATCCCCTATTAATAAAATTTATCCACCACAAACATTTCCAGAATCAATACCAGAATCAGAAATAGGAGAAATATTTACTTTTGAAGTAGTGACTATTAATAATTTTGGCAAAATCATCAACCGCACCCCCGGTAATGCCAGACAAAAAATAGAAGATTTAGGTAATGGTATTAAATTAGAAATGGTTTATATTCCTGGGGGAAGTTTTATTATGGGTTCCCCAGAAAACGAACAAGGAAGAAGCTCTGATGAAAGTCCGCAACATCAAGTTACTCTCCAACCTTTTTATATGAGTAAATATCCCATTACTCAAGAACAATATCAGGCAATTATGGGAGAAAATCCTTCTCACTTTACAGGAAAAAGTCACCCAGTTGAAAATGTGACATGGCATAACGCCACAGAATTTTGTCAAAGACTCTCTGAGAAAATTGGAAAAATTTATAGACTGCCCAGTGAGAGTCAGTGGGAATATGCTTGTCGCGCAGGTACAACTACTCCCTTTTATTTTGGAGAAACTATAACGTCTGAGTTAGTTAACTATGACGGTAATTATCCTTACAGTAATACCCCTAAAGATAAATATCGAGGAGAAACAACCGAAGTGGGAAATTTTCCTCCAAATTCTTTTGGTTTATACGATATGCACGGCAATGTTTGGGAATGGTGTTTAGATATTTGGCACATTAATTATGATGGTGCACCTAATGATGGAAGTGCTTGGCAAACTAGGGGAGATAGCAACATAAAAGTCCTCCGTGGCGGTAGTTGGTACAACTATTCTTGGAATTGTCGGAGTGCCAGACGTTACGACAATGATGGTAACAACCTTATCCACTACAGGGGTTTTCGGATTGTCTGGTATACCTCGGAAGTAAGAAATTCTTTGGATAAAATGACTGTGGATACAACTAACAAAAGATTTCAAAATCCAGGAGAAATCTTGTCGCTGATTAACCAGACTTATCCAACAGAAAAAAAGTTTACCCCTCCACAACAAAAATCTCAAAATTTAACAGCACCATCCCCTATTAATCAAACTTCTCCACCACAAACATTTCCAGAATCAATACCAGAAACAGAAATAGGAGAAATATTTACTTTTGAAGTAGTAGCTGTCAATAATTTTGGCAAAATCATCAACCGCACCCCCGTTAGTGCCAGACAAAAAATAGAAGATTTAGGTAATGGTATTAAATTAGAAATGGTTTATATTCCTGGGGGAAGTTTTATTATGGGTTCTCCGAAAAATGAACTACACAGATATGATGCAGAAAGCCCTCAGCATCAAGTAATCCTAAAACCTTTTTATATGAGTAAATACCCCATTACTCAAAACCAATATTTAGCAATTATGAGAGAAAATCCTTCTGACTTTAAAGGAGAAAACTGCCCAGTAGAAAGAGTGACATGGCATAACGCGAAAAAGTTCTGTCAAAAGCTATCTGAAAAAACTGGAAAAATTTATAGACTGCCCAGTGAGAGTCAGTGGGAATATGCTTGTCGCGCAGGTACAACTACTCCTTTCTATTTTGGAGAAACTATAACGTCTGAGTTAGCCAACTACAATGGCAACTATACTTATGGCAAAGCTCCTCAAAGTGAGTATCGACAAAAAACAACCGAAGTAGGAATTTTTCCTCCCAATGCTTTTGGTTTATATGATATGCACGGAAATGTCTGGGAGTGGTGTCTAGATATTTGGCACGATAACTATGATAGTTCTCCTACTGACGGAAGTACTTGGGAAAGTCCAGGCAATAGTAATAAACGAGTGCTTCGTGGTGGTTGTTGGTGCAACCTTACTAGGAGTTGTCGGAGTGCCTGTCGCCATAGCTTCTATTCCTATGAACGTAATTCCCGGGGTGGTTTTCGTATTGTTTGTTTACCTGGTTTTTAGTTTCCTGTTTTTCCCTCTTTCATTCTCGCCTCAGCAAGTGGCGATTTTTTTTGAGGAAGCTATCTCCTTGATTCACAGCTACCTTAATCATCAAACATCTTCATTGTGTGAAGCTTCAAAAGTGTCGCGCCGGGAGTAAAATCAGCTTGCCTTCTCCCAAAAATTGTGATACTATCTGTATTATTGGGTGGTGTTCGTATATGCGCATGATTTTTTAGTCAATACCAATAAAAGTAGCTAACATCAATTTAATCAAGTTATGGAAGAGTAGGAAAATTCCCCCAATCGCTTCTGGCATCCGACAAAAAGGCTAATTTAAAGTCTTTCAAATCTTTTCAGACATTTAAAGAAGAAAAAGTATCAAGTAGAAGTCAGGGAAAAACTCAAATTAAAGATTAGTATTTACAGAATCCAAAGGTCTATACCACAAAATAGCTAATCAATCAACCTACCGAAAAATGAGGAGAGAAAAATTAGTCATTTATGGTAAGGAAAATAAAGAGCGATCGCCTCCCAAAACAACGAAATCATAAGCATTTGCAGCTTCAAAATCTTGTTAAGTAATAAAATAGCTACAGATTATATCACTACTTATAATATTACAAAATTGAGCAAAAGAGCTAAAAAGATTGAAATTTCGTTAGAGAATAGGAAAATTTTTTCTTCGATTTTGTCATGGATTAATGACAAAGTTTAAAATTTTAAAACTCAAAGCCTTATATAGATAAATAAAACTTAGAAGAAGTAGTAAATATTAGGATAAGTTGTATATTTTCTAAAATTCATATTTATAAATTAAGACTGAATTAGACATCCTCCTAATTGCATCCAAACTATTCAAACCTAAAACCTAATCTAATTAGGGCTTGCTGAAAAAGTCTTTTAGTAGGGGTAGGATACAGGAGAAATGGGTCGGGAGCGAGGAGGTAGGAGCGGGCGTTTTGTCCCAAGATTGTTCTGACCAACTATGCGCCTAAAATAATAACTTTTTGAGCGTTAATGACTGAAACAGGCGCACTGCAATTCGACCCCAAAAAGGGACTTGTCTTTATATGTCAATGCTTTTAGATTAGATCGGTCACGCCCTAATTAATCCAAATCTAACTCATCAGCGATCGCTCGAAATAAAGCAATTGTTTCTACCAAAGTTTAAGACGAAGATAAGAGCCAGGCGGTTTTAACCCCTGGGTGAAATCAGAAAGCTGTATCTGTAATGGGTATGGATGATTTAAAGGTAGGGGTAAATGACAATCCCTCAACTAAATGAGAAGTTTAAATAGGTGGATTTATCCCCTGTTTAAACTACCTTTAGAATCCACGCGGATTTATCCCGTAGAGTGTCAAATAGTCAATACTTATATAAATCCTATTTAAGTTGTAATATTTTGGTGGTAGGGGAGCTGTCGGATTGGCGACGTACAGAATTTCCAAGGTTTTCATTTAGAATTAACTGTGATAATTTTTATCACAACCAACTATAGAGTTGCTATATTACCAGAACCTATTTTTACTCCAAATTACAAAACCGAGATGATTTTTAATGTTAGGGTGAGAAAATCTTTACCGAAAAACTGTGGTATAAAGCCTCCCCTTTTAAGGGGATAAAAAGAAAAAATTTCATGATTAGTCAATCCTATCCGTTTTAAAGGAGAGGTAATTCTAAATTCTAAATTCTTAATTCTAAATTCTTGAACCTACCTACAAATAAAACAGATATCTCCATACTTTTTATTATCCTTACTACCTATCGGGAATTCTATTGAAGTAGAAAGAAGTAGAAACTAAGAAGATAAAATCAGGAGAGCAACCATGACCCAATGCCTAAACCCAGATTGTTTAAAAACCAACCCACCAGAAACAAAATTTTGTCAAAGCTGCGGTGAAAAATTAATTTTAGTCGAACGTTATCGCGCTCTAAAAATTATTGGGCAAGGTGGTTTTGGCAGAACTTTTCAAGCTGTAGATGAGTACAGACCATCAAAACCTTTTTGTGTAATTAAACAATTTTTTCCTCAAGCTCAAGGAACCAAAAACCTAGAAAAAGCTGCCTCATTATTTGCCCAAGAAGCTGAACGTTTAGATAGTTTAGGTAGACATCCACAAATTCCCGAACTTTTGGCATATTTTACTCAGGATAACCGACAGTATTTAGTGCAAGAATTTATAGACGGGCAAAATTTAAAACAGGAATTAGAGTTGTCAGGAACTTTTGATGAAAGGCAAATTTGGGAGTTGTTAAAAAGTTTATTGCCCGTATTGGAATTTATTCATTCTCGACAGGTAATTCATCGAGATATAAAACCAGAGAATATTATTAGGAGAAGAAAAGATAACCAATTATTATTAGTAGATTTTGGGGCAGCTAAATATGCAACAAAGACTGCTTTAGCTGTGACAGGAACTGTAATTGGTTCGGCAGGATATGCTGCACCAGAACAAGCATTAGGAAAAGCAACTTTTGCTAGCGATATTTATAGTTTGGGTGTGACTTCTATTCATTTATTAACTCAGGTAGAACCTTTTGATTTATTTGATGTGAGTGAAGGTGAATGGGTGTGGCGAGAATATTTAAAGTTTACCGTCAGTGATGAAGTTGCTAAACTATTAGATAAAATGATTATGGGAGCGACCAAGAAAAGGTTTCAAAATGTAGGAGAGATATTATCGGTTGTTAACCCTAAATATCAAAAAAAAATCAACTCTATTTACAAGCCAAAAAAATTTCCAATATTTACAAAAGAAGTAGCAAAAGGAGAAAGGTTTACTTTTGAGGTTGTGACGGTCAATAACTCTGGCAAAATCATCAAGCGCACCCAGAGAAATGCGAGGCAAAAAATAGAAGATTTAGGTAATGGTATTAAATTAGAAATGGTTTATATTCCTGGTGGTAGTTTTCTCATAGGTTCACCGAAAAACGAAGCTGGAAGAACTGATAAAGAAAGTCCCCAGCGTAAAGTAACTCTTCAAGCTTTTTGTATGAGTAAATACCCCATTACTCAAGACCAATACTTAGTGATTATGGGGGAAAATCCTTCTTATTTTATAGGAGGAAACCGCCCAGTAGAGAGAGTGACATGGCATAACGCTACAGAATTTTGTCAAAGGCTATCTGAGAAGACTAGGAAAACCTACAGACTACCCAGTGAGAGTCAGTGGGAATATGCTTGTCGCGCTGGTACGACTACTCCTTTTTATTTTGGCCCTACTATTACCACTGATTTAGTTAACTACAATGGTAAGTATACTTATGACAATGCACCTAAAGGTAAATATCGAGAACATACTACCGATGTGGGAAGTTTTCCTCCCAATGCTTTTGGTTTATATGACATGCACGGGAATGTAGACGAGTGGTGTCAGGATATTTGGCATAATAGCTATGAAGGTATTCCCACTGATGGCAATGCTTGGGAAAGTAAGGAAAATAGTGAGTTACGAGTGCTCTGTGGAGGTAGTTGGAATGACTATCCCTGGTGGTGTCGAAGCGCTGATCGTGACTGGGATAATACAAATATCTGCATTAACAATGTGGGTTTCCGGGTGGTTTGCTTGTCATTTTAGTATTTTTCCGGTCTGCTATTTTCCTTTTGTTTTTTGAATCATTTAGATTCTATATTCCCAGATTCTATATTCCCAGATCCGGTGTTCCCTTTGACAAAAATTGGATATATGGTTTAAATCCAAAACAGCTACAGCTTATTAAAAAGCTTAAAACCTAGACAAAGCAGAATTTTTCCTTTCCTAGGTCATTTCAGTTATCAGTTATCAGTACCTCTGCTTGTTTGCGCAGCATTCCGTAGGAAAGTCAGAAGCTTGAAATATGGAACTTTATTTTTTTTCATCCCCTTGAAAGGGGAGGTTTGATATCAAATCCGTTTAATTCGGCACGTAAAAAATGTTCCATCTTCAACCATTACTAAATATTTCTCGATCTCCCCATCTCCCTAACTCCCCTACTCCCCTACTCCCCTACTCCCCATCTCCCTAACTCCCTTACTCCCCATCTCCCCATCTCCCTAACTCCCCTACTCACCATCTAATTACACCGATGCTACCGGATTTGATATGAGACCTTATTTTTTGGTCATGCTGCGCAAACAGCATAATTGTCCTCTTCTTCTATATCTATATAAGATAAGTATAGGCTGAGGCTAAAAGAGAGGAAAAAATCATTCTGTGAAGCTCTAAAAAAACCGCGTCGCAAAGATTTTTGCCCTTGCACTTCCCAAAAATTCGCGATCCGATTTAAAAAGTGGGGGTTGTTCGTATACACGCATGATTTTTTATTCAACCAAGTAGGGGGACAGCGTTTCACAATAGTACTGGTCATTTCAGTTATCAGTTATCAGTTATCAGTTATCAGTGAACCTCCGACTGAAGTCGGAGGCTTGAAATACTGAACTAAATATTTTTTTCATCCCCTTAAAAGGGGAGGCACATACCCTCATTTTTTGGTAAAATTTAAGTATTGGTATCTTATCTTGTTTGACATCCTCCCGACGCTGACCTGACGGTACAGCGCGGGATTCCTAACCATCGCTGATTAGGCCTTTCTGCTTCAATGCACCAGCCTCCAAGGTCGAGCCTCTTTTCGGTCTTACAGTCGCTCCACAGACTGAAACTGCTAGCCCAGCAGCCATATTTCTAACTCTAACACACTATTGACGAAACCGCAAAATTGATCGGTTTTCCCATACGACGCTCCCCTTCGGGAGAGCGCGGGTCTTCAACCAACGTTGAGATAAAGAAAAACTTAAGTATCACAAAACGGCAAATCTATCAACCCATCGAAAAATGAAGAGAGGAAAATTAGTCATTCATCTAAAAATAAGTTAAGAGCGATCGCTCCTCAAACAACGACATCATAAGTATTTGCAGCTTCAAAATCTTGTTAAGTAATAAAATAGCTATAGATTATATCACTATTTATAATATTACAAAATTGAGCAAAAGAGCTAAAAAGATTGAAATTTCGTGAAATGATAGAAAAAATTTTTATCCTTTTTTGTCAGAGATTAATGACAAAGTTTAAAATTTTCAAACTAAAAACTAAAACCTATAACTAAAACTTAAAACCCACATAATTTGAGATTGTAAGTTATGGGAGCTATAGATAAAGCATTGTAGTCAAGCTTATACAGCACTATGCAAATAGGTTAGGACATATATAAATGCTCAAAGTTAGTCAGGGATTACTTCTGACTTTTGACTTCTGACTTCTGACTTGCGCGTAGCGCTATATTTGCCTACCAAACAAATTGAGAATAAATAATCGGAATTAATTTGTTGAGTTTTTAAGGTCAACCTAACCCCTATTTTATTAATTTAACTCATCAGCGATCGCCCGAAATAAAGCAACAGTTTCCACATCATCAATAGTCCTCAAAATACTATTACTAGAACCAGTTTTTACGCCAACAAAATTCTTTTCTGGATTAATATAAATGTATTGTCCCCAAGCACCAGTCGCACAATAATCACCATTTGAACCTTCAGGAATCCACCAATGATATTGATAACCCCACTTAAAATAAAGCTCATCTGTAGCCCCTGGTTTTAAGTGAGGACTATCAGGTATTATTGACTCTTTTACCCAACTTTTAGGAATAATTTGTTGCCCGTTAAAATACCCATTATGTAAATAAACTAAAGCAAATTTTGCATAATCTCTCAAAGTACAATTCATCCCACAAAAAGTTACTTCAGTTCCATAATTATCAGTTAACCAATAAGCATCTGATTCTGCTCCCATTGGTTGCCATAATTTCTTTTCTAAATAACTGACAATATCTTGTTTAGTGACTCGCCTCAACAATAAACCTAATATCTGAGTATTCAAACTTACATATTCAAAGTAATTACCTGATGGCTCTTTAGCAGGATAATTTAAAATCGCCTTCTCCATAGGTCGCATATACAAAAATAATTTATATAAAAGTTTATTAATATCAGAATTATCATCTTCATAGGCTTCACTAAAATTTATTCCAGAAGACATTTGTAGAATATGCTTAATTGGTATATTGTTATATCCAGATGCTTTTAACTCTGGCATATATTTAGTAATTGAGTCATCAAGACTTTCAATATAACCATCATTAATCGCAATACCTATTAACGCAGAAATAAAACTCTTTGCCACTGACCAAGAAGTTTTTTTATCATTTTTTGTATAACCTTGAGAATATTTTTCATAAATAATTACATCATTTTTAACTATTAAAAATCCTGTATTGCCTGTGCGTTGTAAAAAGTCTTTGATTGTCCGAGTTTCGCCCTGAAATTGATAGGATGTATTCAGGTCGTATAAATTCTCCTGAAAATTATAGGGTTTAGTAGAACGATAAATAATTTTACTGGGAAAAACCCGATCCATATGGCGGAAATTATTCACTCTTTTATCATCATCAAACATAGTTATTTTCGGTTCTAGATAAAAGCGCCAAATAATCAAGCAAGTGGTAATTAGAGGCACAATAAAAATTAGGATAAAGTTGATAATGTTCATAGTTATTACCTGAAATATAGCGTTTCTCAAGTTACCAAGGTACAGTTGTTTTTCTTTTTTACCGAATAATTAAGGTTTAAAGCCTCTCCTTTAAAGGAGAAACAAGCGGTCGTTTGCGGAGCATGACCTTAGGATGGGATGGCGAGGTCTCGGAGCCATATCCAATCGACCAAGAGAAGAAAAAATTTTCACGCTCCGCGTCAATCCTCTTCTTTTCAAGGATAAGTAATAATTAATAATTAATAATTAATAATTAATTATTGAATACTCCCTAAAACAAAAGAATTTTGGGTGCATCTCATATTTGCAAAAATACTTTTTTCCTATATATTCCCTTCCGGAGCTGTTGCCTTTCGGAGCTGTTGCCTAAAAGCGATAAATTTTTGGCTTTATTAATGCATTGATATAACCCAGAATTTTGTAGCTCACGCTTCTTGGGAATTTTTATATAGATAGAGATACTTCTGAAGCAAGGTTCAGGGTTTTCCTTTAGAATGCTTCGCCAACATATCGCGTAGCGAAACGTTATTCATGTTATCATCGGTGGATAAAATTGACTAGGGATTAACAAATGCCGGATGATTTAGTAACATTTCTTATCGGTATAAGTATTTTGATTTTTTATCTAGTATTTTCAGCTATGACTGAAATGGGAACAAAATGGTTTGATAGGAAAAAAAATGATTAATACTGTTGCTCTAACTATTCCTGAAAAAAGAATTGTTTTCTATAACTTGAATTGGCAGAAGTACCAAAAAATTATTGAAGCTCTGGGAGAAAGTCGCAATGCCAGAATTATATATGATCAAGGAATATTGGAAATTACTATGCCTCTGGAAGAACATGAATTTGCTAGAGAAATAATTGGTTTATTTATCAGGATTTTAGTTTTTGAAATGGGTTTAAAAATCAAAACTTTGGGCTCGACGACTTTGAATTATCCACAATTAGACAGAGGTGCAGAACCTGACAATTGTTATTACATTCAAAATCAATCAAAGGTGGCAGGGAAAAAAATTGATTTAACTAAAGATCCACCGCCTGATTTAGTGGTAGAAGTTGACATTACTCATACCGATATTAATAAGCTTAATCTTTATGCCAGCATGGGAATATCAGAATTTTGGCGTTATGATGGAGAAGTTTTACTAATTTATCAACTGCAAAATAAAAAATATGTTGAAGTTGAAACTAGCCCTACATTTCCTAAGATTGAAAAAGCAATATTTTATGAGTTTATCGAACAATCAAAACTAGATGAAGTAGAAGCAGAAAAAAAATTAAGAGCTGATTTAAGTAATTAATAATTAATAATTAATAATTAATAATGACTAATTAGGTAGGTGAGCATAAATAAACAAAATATTAGAGGGCGGGTTTTTAGAACTCGAGCGTGCTTAAGTCAAAGCTTTCGTTTTGGTTAAACTCGCCCATACAATTTTTTTAACGTTTAATTAGACTTACCTACTTAATAATTACCGAAAAATCGTGGTCCAAAGCCTCTCTTTTTAAGGGGATAAAAAAAGATAATTCCGTATTTTCTTGCTTCCTTATTACAGAGGTGCTGTTAACTGATAACTGAAATTACCTCTCCTAAAAACTGATAGTACTGGCGAACTTAATTTTTTTTTGTTGATTTTTTTTGTTTTAAAGAAGAGGCTTTAAACCTTAATTATTCGGTAACTGAAAGAAGGTAAAAGTTATAACAGGGAACACTTAACTGGAAACAGTGGAAAAAACATTGTCTAGTCTAAGATTCATCAGCATAAGTCCTAATAGCTTTGGCTATTGCTATATCTAAAATTTAAAATTTCAAACTTGAAGGTAGTTGGAATAAGTTGTTAAGTGAAAAAGAGTAAAAGTTATCTAAAATTTAAAATCTTAAACTTGAAGCTAGTTGGAATCAGTTATTAACTGTTAGGTAAAAAAGAGTAAAAGTTATCTAAAATTTAAAATCTTAAACTTGAAGCTAGTTGGAATCAATTATTAACTGTTAGGTAAAAAAGAGTAAAAGTTATCTAAAATTTTCAAGAAAATTGTTGTTCAAATTACGAAATTAATTTGTAATGTTTTATCAAAATAATGTGTGTCTAAAACCCCGCCTTTTAAGGCGCAATATTTTTGGAGCTTTTCTCAAATCCCCGTTACAAAAATCACTTCTGACTTCTGACTTCTGACTTCGTTAAAGCTTCCTGTTTTGTATATAGCGTTTCCCAAGTTACTGAGGTACAGTTGTTTTTCTTCTTTTCTATTCCTTACTCCCTATTTCCTAAAGATATTTTTGCCCGCAACTGAAATAGGATTGCCATAGATTAATGAAACTGATAAAAACTATTTTTATTTTGTTATAGTAGTCGAAGAAAAGGGCGCGGACATATCAAAAGCTGAAAACTAAGATAACCCAAGATTTTTCCTTCTTCCTTCTTCCTTTTTCCTTCTTTATTCTGCTATAAAATACAAAAGTTGAAACTGAATTGACAATCAAAATGAATAGTACTGAAAAAGCAAAAAAACACCAAAACAAAATTCAGCGAGTGGGTGTAATTGGTGGGGGTCAGTTGGCATGGATGATGGCAGATGCTGCTAAAAAATTAGGAGTAGATTTAATTATTCAAACTCCTGAAAAAGATGACCCGGCAGTATCTATAGCAAAAGATACTATTTTGGCAGAAATTGATGATGCTCGGGCAACTGCTCAGTTAGCAAATAGTTGTGATGTGATTACTTTTGAAAATGAGTTTATTAATATAGATGAATTGTCGCTTCTGAGTACAAAAAATGTGATTTTTCGTCCTAACTTATCTGCGTTAAAGCCGTTATTAGATAAATATGAACAGTTATGTTATTTACGAGATTTAGGTTTACCTGTTCTCAAATTTTGGGAGTGGGAAACAGAAGCTGAAGCAATAAAATTTCCTCTAGTATTGAAAGCACGTCGTCATGGTTATGATGGTCATGGTATTTCTATTATTCAGGATATTAATAGTTTAAAATCTCAGATAAATCCAAATATTTTCATTCAAGAATTTATCCCTTTTGACCGAGAAGTTGCAATTATTGCTGCTCGTTCAGTGACTGGTGAAATTAAAGTTTACCCAGTAGTAGAAACACAACAAGAAAATCAGGTTTGTCGGCGGGTTTTTGTCTGTGATGAAAATTTAGAATTAGTCAAAGAAATTCAGGCGATCGCTCAAACTCTCCTCAATAGTTTAGAAGTTGTGGGAGTATTTGGTATTGAATTATTTATTACTAAAGATAAAAAAGTTTTAATTAATGAAATTGCTCCTAGAACTCATAACTCTGGTCATTACACTTTGGATGCTTGTGAGACTTCTCAATTTGAACAACATTTACGGGCTGTTTGTGGTCTACCTCTGGGTAGTACCACTCTTAAGTCTAGGGGCGCAGTGATGGTGAATTTGTTGGGTTATGAATTTGCGGTAAATGACTACTTGACAAAACGGCAAAAATTAGCTCAAATTCCTAATGCTTCGGTTTGGTGGTATGGCAAAACAGAATCTCGCCCTGGTCGAAAGTTAGGCCATGTAACAGTATTGGTGCATGAGGAAAATTCTACCAAGTGCCGTCAGAAAGCTGAGGCGATCGCCCAGGAAATTGAAAGTCTCTGGCAGAGTCAAAAATAGGGAAGTGGGGGAGTAGGGGAGTAGGGGAGTAGGGGAGTAGGGGAGCTTACCTATAACCCACATTCCGCACGTCAAGAGCGTAACATTAAAAGTAGTATATAAATCTGTAGCTTGCTAGGTATTTATACTATGCAAATCATCTTAATTACTTTTTTCGTTGATCAAATTCCGAGTCAAAAATTTACGCATAAATACTTGCAGTATTGATTGATTACTCAATCACGGCAGCTATGATTTTCTTCTAAAATTCTGTCTCCTGTCTCCTGTCTCCTGACTCCTGACTCCTTCTTTTATACTACATTTTGTCGTGCGGAATGTAGGCTATAACCTAACCCGTATTAACTTTTCAGCTTGATTTTCCTAGCATGGGGTGACATTCAAAAAATAATAGGTATAATAGTCACTAGGTTCTACTACGACGTTGGTGACTGCCAAAAATGTTTTTTTGACCTACAAATCAAAAAACATCGGGACCTAGATGTTTGAGTGGCAGTAAACTGAGCTTGTACTCAGAAACTTTAAACTTGAGCCGAGGAACCCACCTGGTATTATCCAGGTCAAAAGCTGAGGTAAGACGGCGTTGCGGTGAACTATTTTTTTGGGAAGGAAGAAGGAAGAAGGAAGAAGGAAGAAAATTTTGACTGTAAAAGGTAACAAGTTTTGGGTTTCGTTTATCTCAACCTAACCTACAGAATCTACAAAATTAATTTTTCTGCTTCTGCTCCTGATAAAGTGACTTGAATATTTGTTGTCGTTTTTTATGGTCAACAATAGGTGCAGGATAATTTACAGCTTCTCGCTCATCCACCGGAATTTTACCAGTAACTAAATATTCCGTATCTACATTACGCAACTCTGACACCCACTCTCGAATATATTCTGCTTCTGGGTCATATTTTTGTGTCTGAGATGCAGGATTAAATATTCTCAACGGTTTAGGGTCCATTCCACTCGACGCACTCCACTGCCAACCGCCATTATTTGCCGAAAGGTCTCCATCTATCAACTTTTGCATAAAATATTTTTCGCCCCACTGCCAATTAATTATTAAATCTTTGGTCAGAAAACTAGCAACTATCATTCTGCAACGGTTGTGCATCCAACCTGTTTCATTTAACTGACGCATGGCAGCATCAACAATAGGATAACCAGTTTTACCTTCACACCAGGCCAAAAAATATGCTTCATTATTCTCCCAGGGAAAATTTTTCCAATGTGGGCGATAAGGACCTGTTTCTAGTTCGGGATAATGATACATAACATATTGATAAAATTCGCGCCATGCTATTTCTTTTTGCCAAGTTTCGATATTTTCAAATGCTTCATCGCTAGAACAATTTTCTATTAATTCTTGAGTTTTTGCCCAAACTGTCCGAATACCAATAGCACCAAATTTTAGGGCAGGACTGAGTAGGGATGTACCATCAATACTAGGGAAATTTCGTTGTTGTTGGTATGAGTATATTGCTGCTTGGCAAAATGTTTCTAATTTTTCTAGCGCTATAGTTTCTCCTGGTTCGAGAATGAGTGGGTTTTCCCAATTAAATCCTAATTCTTTGGCAGTAGGTAAATCAATAACTGCTACTTTTTTGGTTTGTTGAAGTTGCTCTTCAGTTAACCCTTGAAGTAGGGGAGTATTGACTGGGTTAGATTTTTTTTTGCTGCTCCAAGTTCTCCAGAATGGGGTATAGACACTATAGGGTTTATTAGTAGAAGTAAATATTTTTTCTGGGCAATGAAGGAGTTGATCCCAAAATGTTTTTACTTGAATATTTACTGTTTCTAAATTTTCAGTAACTTGGCGATCGCGTTCTCTACTATAAGGTTCAACATCTAGATTCCAATATACTGCTTTTGCCTCTAGAAAAGTTGCTAATTTAGGTATAGCTTCGGCAGGTTTTCCTGAGAGTATTAATAGTTGACTTCCTATTTCTTGGTAGTGTTTTTGTAGATGTTGTAAACAACCAATCATATAGGTTATTCTTGCGGGGGCAATATCGTCTCGTTTGAGAATATTTTGGTCAAGGCAAAATATACCTACTACTTTTTGATTTTGTTGAGATGCTTGTGTAAGTCCGATATTATCTGAAATGCGTAAATCGCGTCGATGCCAAAAGAGAATTAAGTCAGACATTTTATTGAGCAAGGGAGTGGGGGAGTAGGGGAGTAGGGGAGTGGGGGAGAAGTAAACATAAGAATAATTAATACTAATTGGCGTGCTAATTATGAAAAAGGTTCTATGTGCCTGTATTAATTACTTAATAATTGAAGTTATCTAAGTATAGAATTAGTTTTGGTAATTGGTATTAGACAAAAATAAGGCAAAAAAAATCCTTAAATCTATACAAGGAGAGGCAGGTCAACAATTATTAATAATTAATAATTAATAATTAATTATTAATTAATATTCTTACTTCTTCCTTCCTGATAAAAATGGTTTTGCCAGGAATAAACTACAGATTGACTTAGCATCAACAATTTCTCCATCAAAGATAGCCTTTTCTAATTCTTGAGGTGTCATTAAAACTGTTTCTATATCTTCATCAATATCTTGTGCTGGTGGATTTTCTAACTTTTCTAAATCTTCTGCTAAAAAAGCATAAATAAATTCATCCGAGTATCCAGGAGCGAGAGGAAATTCTCCTAACTTTTGCCATTTATTAGCGCGATAACCTGTTTCTTCTTCTATTTCTCGTTTGATAGTATCAGCAGGATTTTCATTTTCTTCTATTGTACCTGCTGGAAATTCTAAAATCCTATCTTTAATGGCAAATCGATATTGCTTTACTAAGACTAATTTTCCATCTGAAGTAACAGGAATACATAAAGCTCCTCCTGGATGACGAATACATTCCCAGTCTCCTTCAACTCCATTAGGTAGACGCAGATGATTAACGTCAAAGTTAAATTTTCTGCCTTGATATTGCAGACGTTGTTTAATAATTTTGGGTGGTTCTTGATTGTGCATAAAATATCATAAACAATAAGTTTTAACTATCATATCATCTTTGGTATAAATCAAGGTTAAGTGATTAAAGATAATAATCTATCAATAATAATTGTCAATTTTTTTACATATAAAACTGTTTATATTTTGCTGAAGTTCATATAGATTGATTCTGGTAATAGTTCAGATAACTACTCCAGTTAAAGAATTAATAATTAACAATTAAGAATGAATAATTACTTTTTATGAAAATGGATAGGATTGAGGAACAGTATTTTTTGCTTTATTTATTCAACGAATAATAGGGTTTCAACCTTAATTATTCGATAACAGAGACAAACTTTTAAGCTATGAGCACTTTTTTATTTTTCAACTCTAGATTTAGATTTACAGTTTATCAAAATAATTGGGTCTAAAACGCTGCCTTTTAAGGCGAAATGTTTTCGGATACTTGCTCAAATGTAAGCATTCAGCGGTCAGCTATCAGCTATCAGCTATGAGTTATTAAGTCACTATCACACCAGAGGAAGAATTACTCTCTAAAGAGAATTAAAACTTATGTTTGCGTAGCATTACGCAGAAAATAAAAAAGCTATGAGCTAACTTTAGTAAGTACTGTACCTTTAAAAGCTGTTATATTATGTCCGCTTAATAACGTGATAATACAGTTTTTAGGTTGTAGGTTGTAGGTATTAGGTGGTAGGTGTAAATTCAAGAGGGAAGACTTAAAACGGAGTAGAAATTTGGGATATTTCTTCAAGATTGAGAGGAAAACATTTTTATTATACTTAATCATCCGGACATGATATTAGCTCCGCATTCCGCAGGAAAAACTGTTTGCGGAGCATGAAAAACGGAAATACTAATAGCTGAATGCTTACGCTCAAATCCCTGTTACAAAAACAACTTATGACTTCGTTAAAATGTGCGATAACTTATCGATAAATTAATCAAATAACAGTATGAGCGATCGGTGAAATTGTATAATTTTTTTGAGCTTATGCATAATATATCTTAGTTTGAGTGGCAGTGTGTTTTTATATCAAAATTATACTATTCAACTAAAATCAAGAACTACTAACGCTTCAAATAATACTTTTGAATTTGAAACATTAAAAGTTGATAATATGAGGTCATAGAACTGAAAAGCAACGTCTAAAAATGTTTTTAATCAAAGAATATTTAGGGCTTGCTGATTAAATATAAAAGTCTTTATATATAAACTTTTTAGTCTTTTAAAGTATCAAAAAGTGCGAGTTTTTAAGTGGTAATGGTTCAAAAATAAGCGGATTTTGTTCAAGATTTGGGCAGAAAAATCATTCTTAGAATTCTTGCTCCTACCTCCTCTATAATTCCCATTTATCCTGTCTCCTGTCTCCTGTCTCCTGTCTCCTGTCTCCTCCCCTTACCCATAAGACTTTTGAGCGCAAACCCTATTTAGACAGTGAAATATTTAGATAAATGGTATCAATTACGAATGACCAAAAAATAAGGTAAAAAGCCTCCCCTTTCAAGGGGATGAAAAAAAATAAAGTTCCATATTTCAAACCTCTGACTTTCCTGCGGAATGCTGCGCAAACAGGCAGAGGTACTGATAACTGATAACTGATAACTGAAGTGACACATTTCTGATAATTTCTCCCAATATAGAAGCTATAAAGATTACCAAGTTAAAGGTAAGCATTTCCTGGGGAATGCTGCGCTGAATGGTAATAGCTGAATGCTGACATGATAATTATAATTTTGCACCATCAGATGGTAGGATTTGAGAATATGAAAAAAATTTATATAAAGTTTTAAGAGGAGGTTCTTGGAATATTAGTACTAGGCGTTGTGGTAGTAGGTCTCGTTATACTTTAATTCCTGATAGTCAAGATAATTTTTCAGGATTTCTATTAGTTTATTGGAGAATATTTTAAGTAGTAGGTTAAATTGAAAATAAGGTTTTCATTAATGGATAATAAATAATGGATAATTACCTTGGATTTTAACCGTTACGGAATTGAATATAAGGAAATATTATTTATTTTTTTCCCCTTGTAGAGCGATAGCTTGTGGCCTAGCCTTGGAGAGGCTTTTTACCTGAATTATTTAATTAACAATTATTAATTATTAATTATTCGGTAAGTGTTAGGTAGTAGGTATTAGGTAAAAAAAAGTTGAGCAACCTAAAACTTAACATCTAACACCTTTATAGTCTAGCAACAATAAAATTATGAGAGAGTTACCTAGCAATCAGACAAATATAATTCATAAGATAATCTGGGGCACAATTGGTGGTACTGTTTGGGGTTTTTTATTTGGTGCTACTTTGGCTGGTTTATCCATAGGAATTAATCAAAATTTAGTCACTATTGTAAGTGCATTATTAATGGGTATCTTGTGGTGTACTATTATTAGCTTAATTTGGAAATCATTAATGGGAAAACAGGATGAATCTAGCAAAAGTTATATAATATTTGGAATTGTTGGTGGATTGTTCCTGGGCAGCGCGATAGGAGGATTAATGTTAGCAATATTAAATCGGGATGCTAATTTTGGTAGAGCATATATATCCGGAGCATTTCTGGGAGCAATTTTTGGTTTTGTTTGGAGTTTGTTTAAACCTCCTATGTTTTTAGGAGGTGCGAGAATTTGGGGTAAGTCGGGAGCAATTTTAGGTGCGATTTGGGGGTCTTTTTTTGGCACAATAATAGGTATAGTTGCAACAGTTGGCTTACTGTTTTGGAGTCAAGCAAATATTGATATTACTTCTAGTAACTTGCCTCAATTATTAATAGCTACAGTAATTTTTGGTGGTGGTAATGGTGCTATTGGTGGAGCAATATCTGGAATTATATTAGGTGGATTAATTATGGCTCCTCCTTTACCTTTAGCATTAGAATTAATTGGCATAAGAGGTGCAATTGTTGGAGCAATTTGGGGTTGTTTTTTGACGGCGATCGCTTGGGGAATTATTGGAGCTATTTTGTCTACAACTGTGGGAGATGATTTCTTTTTAAGTTTAGGAATTATTCGTCAAGTTACTTTACTGAAAGGAGTAATTATTGGTGCAGGTATTGGGTCAATTTGGGGCATAATTTCTGGGGCAGTATGGGGTGCTTTTGGTAGATGGTAATTGGTAATTAATTAATAATTAATAATTAATAATTAATAATTGGTAGTCCTGCATAGTAATGGTGAGGATATATATTTTTTAATTTTTCCCACACTCCCCATCTCCCCACATTCCCCTCCACCGGAGGGGTGCGCGGGTGGGTCCCCATCTCCCCACACTTCCTTTACCATTACTATGCACCACCACCTAATAATTAGGGTTTGCCCTCAAAATTCTTTTAGTAGGGGTAGGAGACAGAAGACAGGAGACAATCCACCCCTAACCCCTCCCAGGAGGGGGAGACAGGAGAAATGGGAATTAGCGAGGAGGTAGGAGTAAGAATTTTCTCTCAATTTTTCTGCCCAACTCTTGCCTAAAATACTAATATGCATGAGCATGAAGAGCTGAAAAATTTGCACTGCAATTCGACCCCAAAAAGGCACTTATTTTTATATGTCAATGCTTTTAGATTTAATCAGCAGAGCAATAATTAACAATTACCTCTCCTTAAAAAGGAGAGGATTGACGCGGAGCGTGAAAATTTTTTCTTCTCTTGGTTGATTGGATATAGTTAGGAAACCCATCCATCCCTCAACCGCTTTTTTTCCTTTAAAGGAGAGGGTTTAAACCTTAATTATTCGCTAAACTGTTTCAGCTAAAATAGTGCTTTATATTTGTCATTATAGCTATAGTAATTTCATTTGAGTTGCGTAAAAAACCTGGTCGCTTTTAGGCAACGGACAACAGTTCATCTAGGAATAGTTAAGAAGATTTGTCGGACTTGTTACTGTTAGTAAATAACCAACTCTATATTAATAATCAACCTTTCTTCTTCCTTCTTCTTTCTGCCTTCTCCTTTGAAAACGCTATAGAAGAAGTTATCTGTTAAAAATTTGCGATTGCAACATTTAAGATTAAACAGTCCAATACTAGGTTTGATAACAACTGCCATTACTACCCTTGACTTATAAAATATCTAAAAAACAAAATATTAATAATCAACCTTCTTTCTTCCTTCTTCTTTCTTCCTTCTTTTTTACTTCCTTCTTCCTTCTTTCTTCTTCCCTCTTCCTTCTTCATTAATTTCTGAACTTAGGATTAACAAATTCATTCAATCCTTCCCCTAATAAAGATAAACCAATTACCATTAAAGTTAAAGCACAACCAGGGAAAAAAGCAGTCCACCAAATACCTGTGGGTAAAGCATCTAAAGCTAACCTTAAATCATTTCCCCATTCAGCGGTTTCAGGAGGTAATCCTAATCCTAAAAATCCCAATCCTCCTAATACTAAAACTGCATCTGCAGCATTAAGAGTAAACAACACAGGAACACTCTGAATAACATTAAGAAATAAATAACGGGTTAATACTCTCCAAGTATTAGCACCCATCGCTTTTGCTGCTTCAATAAAAAGTTCATTTTTTACACTAACTGTATGATTGCGAACTACTCGATAATATTGTGGAATATAAGCAATACTCAGAGCGATCGCTGCATTTAATATTCCTTTTCCCACGACAAAAGCTAGAGTTATTGAAAGTAATAATCCTGGTAAAGTATAAACGGTATCCATAAAAAATATTAAAACCTTATCAATTTTACCGCCAAGATAACCACTTACCATTCCTAGAGGCACACCAATAATTAAACTTAATGCTGTGGCTAAAATTACAACTTGCCAAGCAACTTGTACGCCGAATAATGTTCGGGAAAATACATCATAACCTTGACGATTTGTACCAAACCAATGCTCAAAAGATGGTGGTTGATGAATGGGGTTACTTAGGAATTCTTTGGGGTCTTGGAGCAAGTCTAAATTTTCTAAAAGTGGAGATAAAATAGCAATTAATATAAATAAAACTGTAATGATTAAGCCGACCCACATCATCTGCATTGAAATAGTTGGTTTACTAGACAGATTAAACATTTTAGTTGCTGAAAATCTACTTGCCATAATTCTATAATTTCTCTGGTTTCAGAAATAGCATTTTAACATATACAGAGCTGACGTTTGAGACCTGAACAGAGAATAAAGGAAGGTCATTTCAGTTATCAGTTATTAGTACCTCCTGTATCAGTACCTCCTGCAATAAGGAAGCTTGACATGAGGAATATTCTATTTTTTTATCCCCTTAATACCAATTACCAAAAGTAATGCTATGATTCACCGATACTTCAACAGTCAAATAGTTACCAAGATTTAAAGTCTGTTTTTGACACTTATTAGTTTGTTAGTATAGATTTTTCCTACTTTTAACCCCTCCCCCTACCTCCCACACTCCCCACACTTCCCCACCTAATCAGATATAGCATTCTTTTTGAAAAATGGTATAAAAGGGGAGGCTTTATACCACAATTTTTAGGTAATATAGCGTCGATTAAGTTACTGAGGCACAGTTGTTTTTCTTCTTTTCTATTCCCTACTCCCTACTCCCTAAAAAAAATGAATTTTGCACCTCACCAGCATGGGAATTGCTATAAGTAATAGAGATTTTATTGTCACAAAAATGACAGACAAAAAGTATTTCATAATTCATCTAAATATTCTCTCGCAATAGTAAGTTTTTTTCAGAAATTATCAAATTTTGTAAGCATTCAGCCATCAGCTATTACTTTTTTTTAGTTCTACGATAAAAGCTTTACTAATTGAGTGAGAATTAAATTTTACGCCTAAAAGCTGGCTTTAAAGTCTATATATTAAAATCCCCTCATAAGAGCTGAAAGCTGACAGCTAATAGCTGTTTGCGCAGCATGACCTAGGAAATGCTTACCAAATTTTTTTACCTCATTACTGAATAATTCAGGTTTAATATGAAATCCGGTTATACAGTTATTGTATTGCACTTTTTATTTCCATTTAATGCAGATATAAAATGCCCGAATATCCCCAGATAATTCTCACTCTCATTCCTCCTTTCTCCTGAGGACTGAGGAGGTCTTCCCCTAATCATCAGATAACTAATTATCCAGATACTATATAGAGTCTCTTCTTAACAGCGTCACGGACTTTTGCCCTACCAGTAGAAACAGAACAGAAAAAAATATTTTTAGTCAATTCTCTTCTTTGAAGTAGAGGTCATTATTAATTATTAATTGTTAATTCTTAATTATTAATTGTTCATAATTACTGAATAATTCAGGTTGAATATTAAATCCGGTTATACAGTTATTGTATTGCACTTTTTATTTCCATTTAATGCAGATATAAAATGCCCGAATATCCCCAGATAATTCTCACTCTCATTCCTCCTTTCTCCTGAGGACTGAGGAGGTCTTCCCCTAATCATTGGATAACTAATTATCCAGATACTATATAGAGTCTCTTCTTAACAGCGTCACGGACTTTTTCCCTACAAGTAGAAACAGAACAGAAAAAAATATTTTTAGTCAATTCTCTTCTTTTCAAGGAAAGGTCATTATTAATTATTAATTGTTCATAATTACTGAATAATTCAGGTTTAATATGAAATCGGGTTATACAGTTATTGCACTTTTTACTTCCATTTAATGCAGATACAAAATGCCCGAATATCCCCAGATAATTCTCACTCTCATTCCTCCTTTCTCCTGAGGACTGAGGAGGTCTTCCCCTAATCATCAGATAACTAATTATCCAGATACTATATAGAGTCTCTTCTTAACAGCGTCACGGACTTTTGCCCTACCAGTAGAAACAGAACAGAAAAAAATATTTTTAGTCAATTCTCTTCTTTGAAGTAGAGGTCATTATTAATTATTAATTGTTAATTCTTAATTATTAATTGTTCATAATTACTGAATAATTCAGGTTGAATATTAAATCCGGTTATACAGTTATTGTATTGCACTTTTTATTTCCATTTAATGCAGATATAAAATGCCCGAATATCCCCAGATAATTCTCACTCTCATTCCTCCTTTCTCCTGAGGACTGAGGAGGTCTTCCCCTAATCATTGGATAACTAATTATCCAGATACTATATAGAGTCTCTTCTTAACAGCGTCACGGACTTTTTCCCTACAAGTAGAAACAGAACAGAAAAAAATATTTTTAGTCAATTCTCTTCTTTTCAAGGAAAGGTCATTATTAATTATTAATTGTTCATAATTACTGAATAATTCAGGTTTAATATGAAATCGGGTTATACAGTTATTGCACTTTTTACTTCCATTTAATGCAGATACAAAATGCCCGAATATCCCCAGATAATTCTCACTCTCATTCCTCCTTTCTCCTGAGGACTGAGGAGGTCTTCCCCTAATCATTGGATAACTAATTATCCAGATACTATATAGAGTCTCTTCTTAACAGCGTCACGGACTTTTGCCCTACAAGTAGAAACAGAACAGAAAAAAATATTTTTAGTCAATTCTCTTCTTTTCAAGGAAAGGTCATTATTAATTGTTAATTATTAATTATTAATTATTAATTGTTCATAGCCTATCTTTAACAGTTTAATTTCTCCAGATCCAACCATTAATAGTAAAGCGACTATCTGCAAAAATTTTAGAAGGACAATTTACTGGTAAAACTTCATGCCAATAACGACTAGGAAAGAAAATAATAGTATTATTTATAGGTGCAATTTTTTTGAATGAATTTGCCTGAGTATAATAATTATTATCTATTTTTCCATCATATAGCACTAATTCTCCACCAGAAAATTTTTTAGGTTGTTGGTAAAAATAATAAACGTAGGTAATTTCTCTTTTAGCAACTTCAGGCATTCCATTATCATTATGAGCTTGATAATAATGACCATGATTATGAGCTGTTACTTGCCCTTCTATTTTAGATATTGGAAATATTTGATGATTAAGCTTAGATAAGACTTGAGGTAAAACTAATTTAATTCGATTACTAATTCTGGCTTTGGAAATAGCCGCTAAATATAAGACTCTTGATTTGCGAAATTCAGGGTCATTTATACTAATAGTACTTTTTTCAAAATATGCTTCTAGTTTAATTGCAGATGCTAGAATTTTTTGATTTTCTACTTCTGTTAAAAAATTATCAATTTTTACACATTTTGATTTAACTAGATTTTGATTATATTTGTCACTCAGCATAATTACACCAATTTAATAAACGTACACTTTCTTGAGTAGGGAAGTAAGAGAGCGAGATAGAAGTAAATAGCAAGAATAATTAACACTAATTAGGGTTTGCCGAAAAAGTCCATTGGTCATTTCAGTTATCAGTTATCAGTTATCAGTTATCAGTACCTCTGCAATAAGGAGGCTTGAAATCTGAAATATTCTCTTTTTTTATCCCCTTAAAAGGGGAGGCGCATACCCAGATTTTTTCGGTAAAGGTAGGAGTCAGGAGTCAGGATAAATGGGAATTATAGAGGAGGAAGTTGTAATTATTAATTATTTTTGTTGTAAGCATTTCCTACGGAATGCTGCGCAAACAACCTTCAGTTATTAGCTAGTCTCCTATGGGAATAACTGCGTTAACAGCTATTAATTTTGAGGAAGATAAAAGCAACCTTTGAAATTTAGGAAAGAATAAAAATTACTGGTAAAGTTCCCTGACTAAACCTTAGAAGTAATTACTTATTACTAATTGCTGTTAACGTAGTTCTTCCGGAGGAAGCTAGCTGACTGCTAATAGCTGTTTGCGCAGCATTCCGCAGGAAATGCTTACTTTTTGTTTGCCCGAAATATGCTGTAATAATTCATTATTCATTATTCATTATTCATTATTCATTATTCATTATTTCTCCGTATCCAACCATTAATAGTAAATCGACTATCTGAAAAAGCTTTAGAGGGGCAACTTACTGATAAAACTTCGTGCATATAACGACTTAGAAAAAATATAATACTATTATTTTTAGGTTCTATAGTTTTAAATGTGTCAGCTTTGACATAATATTTTCCTTTGATTTGGCTATCGTAAATTATTAAATCACCACCTGTAAATGCTTTTGGTTCTTGATAAAAATAATAAACATAGGTAAAAACTCTAGTAGCAGTATCAGGAGAACCATTATCATTGTGAATTTTATAGAAATTATTATCATTATGAGCTGTTAACTGACTTTCAATTTCGGCAATTGAAAATTCTGGGATATTTAACTTTTTTAACGCATCAGGTAAAACTTCTTTAATTCTGTTGACTATTAATTCTCTAAATTTTGGGAACGAGTGTAATACTAGAGAGCGGCGATAATTTTCTGCTTTAGTTGATGTTGTAGTTGGTACAAAATCAGATTGTCTCTGCAAAACATAATTAAATAGTTGTTGATTTTCTGATTGGGTGAGAAAATTTTCTATGAGTAAATAACGAGATTCTAAATTGTCTATTTTCGGTGGAGGTGGAGGAGTAGAAGTTTTGATATGAGATTGAGTATCTTGTGACTGTAAATGCTGCAAATATATTGGTGGTTCCGTCACCATTCCCACTAAATGTTCGCTAGGAAAACATAAAGCAGAATGACCTTCTCCTATAGGAATTTGAAATAGAGTAGAATTTTCTGTTTTTTGATGTTTAGATAATAGTGTTTTGGCTAAAAGTTGGAGTAACGGTGCATCAGATTTGAGATAAATAGTATATTGATGTCCTCCTGTTAATAAGAGGTTAATTTTTACTTCTTGAGGTAAATTTTGTGGTGGAGTAAATGTCATTTCAGTTATCAGTTATCAGTTATCAGTTAACAGTATCTCCGTAAGCATTTCCTACTAAAGTAGGAGGCTTTAAATACTGAATTTTATTTCTCTTGGTCCATTGGATATGGTGAGATTTTCTCACCATCTCACCCTAGGAGAAACTCCGAATATCGACAGCTTTTTATTCCCTTTAAAGAATCAACAAGAAAAATTTTTCCTTCTCACCCTAGGAGAAACTCCGAATATCGACAGCTTTTTATTCCCTTTAAAGAATCAACAAGAAAAATTTTTCCTTTCAGTCAATTCTCTTCTTTTCAAGGAGAGGTAATTGTGAATTATTAATTAGGGTTTGCTGATTAGTTACCAAAGCATTGACAGATAAAAATTTTAGCATTCTGAAATTCCAAAAAAGTGCGCTTGTTTTGGTCTAATACCAATTTAAAGAAAGAATGTTACGAATAATAAGAGCGATAAAAATAATTTATAGGAGATGTCCCTTTGAGAAAAAAAGATAATGTACGCCGTAAAAAATGGTATTAAAGCTATTCCTATACGACTCCTAACTCCTGACTTCCTCTCCTCGGAGGGGTTAGGGGTGGGTTGACTCCTAATAAATACCCTAGATATTTGTAGCAAACATTTATCAATTTGGTATAAAACGTTCAAAAAGTTAGCATTTTGGGCAAATCAAAGACAGAAAAATTGAGGGATAATTCTTACTTCTACCTCCTCTAAATTCCCCGTTTCTCCTGACCCCTGACTCCTAACTCTTGACTGCTACCCCTAGCACTCATACTTTCCATACGCAAACCCTAATTATTAATTGTTGAAAGTATAATTGTCATAAATTCCTAGAAAAACAATTAACAAGAATTTTCTCACAGACTCTACTCAGATACCAGTTCTATTTAAGTTGTGTAGACTATCTGAAAATTAAGGGATAAATAATCAAAAAAAGTAGTAATAATTCATCATGCTCTACTTAAGTTTATTATGTGCAACTTTATAACAGAAGGAAGAAGGAATAAGGAAAAATCTTACTTGTCTGAATTTTCAGCTTTTGATATATCCTAATCTTTCTTTCAACTGCTATACATTAAATTGCTATAAAACCTCTACGCATCAAGGAAAAACAAAAAAAAAATCCGTAAGCATTCAGCTATTAGCAGTCAGCTCAAGCGCAATAAAAATCAATGAACCAAGTATTTGCTTAACTTCTACTGCATTTTTGAACAAAGAATTGAAACACAAGAACAACGAGTTTAAATTGCCCACTAAAGGCAATAAAGCTGTTTGCGCAGCATTCCGTAGGAATAGCTGACCGCTGACCGCTGAATGCTTATAAAAATCCTTTTAGTCAATCATCTGCTTTTCAGGAAAGGTAATTATTAATTATTCATAGCTTATTGTCAAAACTTACCCATCTTACTTTTACTTATAAGTAAGTATTTAGCCGTCAGCTATTAGCTATCAGCCATTAATTTTGGCTATGACTAAAAGCAATCTTTGAAATTGAGAAAGAATAAAGAGTTACTGCTAAAGTCCCCTTCCCAAACCTTAAAAGCAATTATTAATTACCGAATAATTAAGGTAAAAATCCCTTCCTTTAAAGGAGAAACAAGAAAAAATTTTCCTTTTATTCAATCCTCTTCCTTTTAGGGAGAGGTAATTATCAATTATCCATTATCAATTATTGAACAATACCTGCTTGCGCAGCATTCTGCTGGAAATTCTTAGACTTATAATTCATTTTCTAATGTAAAAAATGACGAATTCCAGTTAGAATCATTACCAAACCTAACTCATTTGCAGCAGCAATAGAATCTTTATCTCGCAGACTACCTCCTGGTTGAATAATCGCAGTTATTCCCGCTGCTGCTGCTGTTTTTACCGAATCATCAAAAGGGAAAAAAGCATCACTAGCTAATACTCCTCCAATAGCCTTTTCTCCTGCTTGCTCCAAAGCAATTTTTACTGCCCCAACTCGATTCATTTGACCAGCACCAATACCAGCAGTTGCCAAATTTTTTGTCACAACAATAGCATTAGATTTAACGTGCTTTACCACCTTCCAAGCAAACATTAATTCCTCCATTTCTTCCGGAGTCGGTTGCTTTTCAGTAACAACTTTCCAATCACTAGAACTTTCTACTGCATCATCAGCAGCTTGTACTAAAAAACCACCAGCAATTACCTTTATAGTTTCCGAGGGACTCTGTTTTAAATCTGGTGAAATTAACACTCTTAATTTAGATTTTTTCTGAAAAATTTCCTTCGCTTCTGGTTCGCATCCCGGAGCAACTACACACTCTAAAAAAGTCTTAGTCATAGCAGTCGCAGTAGGAGCATCAATAGATTTATTCAAAGCAACAATTCCCCCAAAAGCAGAAACAGAATCTCCAGCAAAAGCTTTTTCATAAGCCTCCAAAAGAGTTTCACTAATTGCAATTCCACAAGGATTTGTATGTTTAAGAATTGCCACAGTCGGAGCATCAGAAAATTCCGTAATAATACGTCTCGCTGCCTCTAAATCTACCAAATTGTTATAACTTAATTCTTTACCTTGAAGAATTTTACTTGCCGCCCACCCACTAGGAATAATTCCACTTTGATACCAAGTTGCAGATTGATGAGGATTTTCTCCATAACGCAGAGATTTAATATTTTTACCAGAGAGTAAAAATGTTTCTTTCTCCTGTTCAGAAGTAGTTTCTTGCTCTTGTAAATAAGTAGCGATCGCCTGGTCGTAAGTTGCTGTATGTTTAAATCCTGCTAAGGCACATTTTTGACGAAATTCTAATGATATTTCACCCTGATTTTCCCGTAGTTCTTCTAAGTATGAATTATATTGATTAGGGTTACATAAAACCGTTAGATGAGCAAAATTTTTAGCTGATGCTCTTAACATTGCTGGTCCGCCAATATCAATTTTTTCAATTGCCTCTGCTAGAGTAACTCCCGGTTGAGAAATTGTTTGTTCAAACGGGTATAAATTAACTACAACTAAATCAATGGGTCGAATATTATTCGCATTTAATTCTTCTATATCTTGCTCTAAATCTCTTCTTGCTAATATACCTCCATGAATTCGAGGATGTAAAGTTTTAACCCTACCTCCAAGAATTTCTGGAAATCCCGTATAGTCAGATACTTTTGTCACAGAAATTCCTGCTTCTTTCAGAGTTTTAGCAGTACCACCACTACTAATTATTTCATAGTCAAATTCTGTAACTAGACTTTTTGCTAAGTCAATGAGACCTGTTTTATCTGATGTGCTGAGTAATGCTAAACGTGCCATTTGTTTTAAATCCTAACCTAGAGAACTGACAGTCTATATTTTAAGAATTAAAATATAGATATTAAAACTATGCGGATTATTTTAATATTTTTGTTAGATAGTAAGCATTTAGCTGTCAGCTTTCAGCTCCCTCATAACTACTTAGTATATTAGACATCTCCGATAATAAAAAATCAAATCAATTATCGTGCATAAATTATCAATTATTTCCCACTACTGCCTACTGCCTACTCCCTCTTTTCTGGAGATGTCTATTAGAGGAGAAATTAATATTAAGAGTTTTCATACAATTACAAAGCCTGAATTAGAATCAACCCTGATAAATTCAGATGCTTGCTCATTTATTAAAAAGCTAAGAGCTGACAGTTAATAGCTGTTTGCGCAGCATTCCGCAGGAAATGCTCATGTAAAAATTTACTTACTATCATAATTTTTCTTTGGATTTTACCTAGCAACTTATAATTAATATCAAATCTATTTAATTAGTTCTAAAAAAATTGTTTCATTTCTGAAAGCTCCAAATGAAAATACTTCAACGAAATAGAATTTTAGGATAAAGTGAAATATTCTGATAATATAAAAGTAATGGTAGTTGCTCGCCCATTAAGTTGATTTTTTTTTCAACACAAAAGGAGTACACATAAAATGAAAAAGTGGTTTACATTAATATTAACCCTGGCAGCTATTGGACCTCTGACCTTAACTGGGACCTTAGCAGAAGCAGTCCCAGAAGGAAAAGTGGCTTTGCAAGTTGCTGATACAGGGAAATTTATGGCTCGCTGTAGAGACTGCCAGTCAACTGTGGTTACTATTCCTGATACTGTGACATTGCGGGATGGATATAACGTTGGTCATGCTCAGTTCACAGTTGTTCCTGTCAGTGCTGGGAAAATTGCTCTTAAGGCTGACATTGGACAATATGTAGCTCGGTGTAATGGTTGCATTGTGGATGGTGCAACTCGTGACTTTCTAGTTATTAGGAAAGACGATCCAAATAACCCTAATGTTCAGTTCACTCCAGAGTTACTGCCTAATGGCAACTACGCTCTCAAGTCTAACTCAGGTCAATATGTAGCTCGGTGTAATGGTTGTTCTCCCACTGCTGCTGCTAGGGGTGTCACGCAGGATACCGTGACAGTTCATGTTGACAATCCAACCAGTAAACTTCATGCACAATGGAAAATAATTCCTGTTCGATAGAGTGTGGTGAGGGAAAGTATCTTTATCTTTTGATTGATATATAGCAGAAGGCTTTGGTTATCGATCAAAAGAGAGAAGATTTATCTTCAATATTCTGTTGCTTCTCCTAGTCGTGTTACAGAAATAGCTATTCAATATCTTCGCTCAACCCATAGCAACTGCTATATTTCATTTTCAAAAGCTCCAAAAAAAATCAAGCATCTTTCAGGTTGTAAGTATTTAAAATTTGTGATATAGTTAATGTAGTGGGTGGTACTTGCCTATGTGCATGATTTTTTATTCAACACAAGTAGGATGTTCTAAAGCCTAATATGCAAATATCCTGGTTTGATCGACTAAAAGAAATCTTCAGTTACTTATTAACCACAGGAATTATTATTACCACTCTGTTTTCCCTAGGAAGTTATTGGCAAAAAGGTATCATTTTCGAGCTAATCTCTCATTTTAAAGTTCAATATTTTGTAATCAGCTTAATCTTGTTGTGTTGCTTAGGTATAACAGGCAAAAAGAGATTATTATTAGTAGGCATATTTTGCACAATTATTAACCTCACCCCAATTTTACCTTGGTATATTCATAGAAATGGTATTAGCCAAGAAACTCCTAACTTGCGAATTTTAGTTTATAACCTTTATGGAGGCAGAAATTCTCAATATTCACAAGTTACCAAAATGGTAAGAAAAGAAAACCCAGATATAGCAATTTTTTTAGAACCTACTAATACCTGGTTTCAAAATCTACAAACATTATCTGATATTTTACCTAATTCAATTGCCTCTCAGTCTACCTATGGAATTCCTCCCTATGGAATTGTTGCAGTTTACAGCAAATTTCCTCTCAATGATTACTCAATAAAATTTTTTGCTCCGAACAAACCTACTATTATTACTAACTTCAACATTAATCAACAAACTATTGATTTAATAGCAACCCATCCTACTGTTCCGATATATAGAAGCACCTTTAAACAACGCAATCAAATTTTAGAAGCACTTAGTAAATATATTCAACAATTAAATCATCCAGTTATTCTTGCAGGAGATTTGAATATAACAATGTGGTCTCCTTATTATCAAAAATTAGAACAAGAAACTGGATTAAGAAATAGTCGTTTAGGTTTTGGTATTATTCCTACTTGGCCTGCAAGATTTAATAACTCTATAGTCTTGTATATTTTATCTAGATTTTTTCAAATTCCCATAGATCATTGTTTAATCAGTTCAGAAATTAAAGTTGTAAACGTTAAGACCAGAGCTAACTCAGGTTTAAATTTAGGTTCAGATCATCTCCCTCTAATTACAGATTTATTGATTAGCAAACCAGGAAATTAATAATATCATGCCCGGAAAATTAGTTATGAAAAAAACTATCCTTTCACTAGCGGTCATAAATCTCTTTATTATCAAAATAATATGGGTCTAAAACCCCGCCTTTTAAAGCGAAATATTTTTGGAGAGTTGCTCAAAATCCTCGTTACAAAAATAACTTCTGACTTCTGACTTCTGACGCGCGTTAACCCTACTCCCTAATCATTTATTTATTTATAAGTAGGGCTTGCTGATTAAATCTAAAAGTATTTACAGATAAAGGTTTTAGACTTTTTGGGGTGGAAAAAAGTCCCTGGTTTTCAGTTCTTCACGCTCAAAAAGGAGCGTATTTTAGGCGCATAGGTTGAACAGAAAAATCACTCTTACAATTCTTACCGAAAAATTGTGGTTTAAAGCCTCCCCTTTTAAGGGGATAATAAGCGGTCGTTTGCGGAGCAGTCCGTTAGGATGGGATGGCGAGGAAACCTGCGCCATATCCAATCGACCAAGAGAAGAAAAATTTTCCTTTGAGTCAATCCTCTCCTTGAAAAGAAGAGGTAATTATTAATTATTAATTATTCATTATTCATTATTCATTGTTGAATCCTACCTTCTCGCTCATTCCCTTTTCTCCTGTCTCCAGTATAGCTGTCTCCTGTCTCCTACCCTCACCTATAAGACTTTTTCAGCAAACCCTAGGTATTTAACCGGACATGATACAAGATTCAGTTTTCTACTCCATTTCCAATTAATTTTTCCTACAATACATAAAAGCTTATATTCAATATCTAAATCTAAATTTTTATTGATGTCATAGCAAATTAACATTAGTTAAAATAGAATCAAAAGCTATTAACTTACCATCTTAAGTCAGTATTGCCTCCTTCATTTTGTATCGCTCATCTTGTATTAAATTAAGTAGCGGTCTTTGTAAATTAATTCTGAATAACTAAAGATATATGCTAACTAATATCACTACTTTAACAAGACTAACTAGAATCTATCTCTAGAAATAAAATAAATTTAGCTAAAAAAAATCTCAATGTTAATTTTCAAAACTAACTCAAAGAAAGTAAGTATATTTTAGTTAACCAATATCTTATGTTTTTCTTTCAGAGAAAAATTTTTACCGAATAATTAAGGTTTAAAGCTTATCCTTTAAAGGAGAAAAAAGAACAAATTTTCCTTAAGCTTCAATCCTCTTATTTTCAAGGATAGGTAATAATTAATTATTAATTATTAATTATTAATTATTAATTGTTGAACTTAGCTCCACTATCAAATTAATTTTAAATAAATCAATTTTTTGACTTATAGTCTTCAATTTGTTGTGCATTAATCTCCACAGCAGACACATCAATAGTACCAGGAGGAGTTAACCTACTAAAATTACCCCCTTCAACCTTAAGTGGTTCCCCACAACTAGGACATTGAAATTGAGTCTGATTTAAAGCAGTAAATTCATAACTACAAACAGGACATTTATCTATAATTAAATTACGATTTAACCACCAACGTAACCCAATAAATGCAATTATAGGTGTAATCAATATAAAACCAATCAATATCAAAACAGAGTTAACTAACCATCCTAAACCTATAGACCCTAACAGCCAAACAACAGCTAAAACAATTATCCAATTACCAATACTGGCCAGTGTTAATTGAAATCCTTTTGAATTGCCTTGATTCACTTCATTATCTCCTTAAATATCCATCCTTTTTATATCCTAATCACAAATCTAAAAGTTGTTTTACCCTTTTAGTAAAGGCAACCCTACCAAATACTTTTACACTTTCTTCCCGCAACCAATTACCATCACACCTTTGGTCCTCTCCCTTCAACATCTCAATACAAGCATTAGCTACTGCTTCTGGATCTCTATAGGGTACGCGCCATCCTAATTTTCCATCCTGTAAAGGGTCCGCCGATCCATCCGCATCACCCGATAAAACTGGTATTCCACAGGCCATTGCTTCTAAATAAACTATACCAAACCCTTCCTGAGAAGGCATCACATAAGCATCAGCTACTTGATAATGTCTGACCAAATCTTCTGTAGGCACAAACCCAGCAAATATAACTTGTTTCTCCACCCCTAAATCTTGAGCTAACTTGGCTAACCGGGGTTGGTCGTCTCCTCTTCCAATTACTAAATACTTTACTTCCGGGAATATTTGTAGTATCCTATAAAGGCCACGTATAGTAACATCAACACCCTTATAGGGGTCTCCTGACCAAAGTCTAGCTACAGTCATTAACACCTTTGCCCCTTCCAGATTGTAACGCTCAATCAAATCTTTTGGTTTAGGCTGAGGAATAAAAATATTCTCATCTACCATACAAGGTAATAATTGAAACTTTTCTTGGTCTAGATGATTACTTTCACAACAGCGATCGCGACTATAACGACTAATAGTTAAAATACTAGCTGCTTGTTTTAATGCCTGTTGATATTTATTTGGTAGTGGTTCCCACACTTCTTTTCCATAAGTGAAAACTGTGTAGGGAATGCCAAGAGGTACACACAAAATTTGAACTAAGGGAGCTAAATTAATATGACCACAAAAAACTTGTTTAGGTCGTTTTTTTAGTAAACACCATAATAATGTTGCTGCTAACCTAAAACGCCCTAACCAAATAGGCTGAGTTTTTAAATAATAGAAATTTATACTCTTGGACTGATAGGGATTTTCACATTCTAATCCATCTCTAAGTAATAATATATCAGTATCTAGAACCGAATCAGAAGTATTTGTAGAATTTGTTAGGTCTTGGTAAGCCTGGAAAATATCTCTAACATAAGATTGAATGCCACCTTCACGAGATAAAATTTCCAGAAAAACGAATATATTTCCTTTTTTTTTATCAATTTTTTTATCCAATTTAATCTCCAAATTTTTAGATTATTAAGAAAATTAACAAAGAGTTTGATACTCTCCATCCACTCATTCCTTAGTTATATCTTAAACTATTTAGTCGTAAACTTCATTACCAAAAAAAAATGTCTAAAGCCTCCCCTTTTAAGGGGATAAAATAAAGAGAATATTCCTTATGTCAAGCCTCTGGGTTTCCTAGGTCATGCTGCGCAAACAGCCAGAGGCACTGATAACTGATAACTGATAACTGATAACTGATAACTGATAACTGAAATTACCTAGTTTTACCTGCATTAAAGTCAGTAAAAACATACGCATTTAACCATAGCTCATCAATTAAATCTTTACAAAAAAAGTAAAGTATACTTTCTATTCCTTGAAATTATGGTTGATAATGAAATAGTTGAACTGATTTTTTTTCAAATTTATTAATTAACTCTCTACGAGTAAGAAGTTCTTTACCATAAAAAGGTTTTTCGGGAAGAAAATAATAATCAAATTACTTGGTTCTGGTTGAGCAGAATAAAAACATTTAAAGGGTCTATAACTCATACATAAATTATCAGGGAATGATTTTTTAGCCTTCATAAATAAAAATCCATCTCTAGAGTGTTTATGATTTTGGATTAAAATAGGAAAGTTTTTATAGTTTAGAAAAGCAGAAAATTGCCTCATCCTATACCCTGAATTTTCAGGAAAAAATAAGTCCACATTATTAAATTTATTGTTACCGAAAAATTGTGGTTTAAAGCCTCCCTTTTTAAGGGGATAATAAGCGGTCGTTTGCGGAGCAGTCCGTTAGGATGGGATGGCGAGGTCTCCTCGCCATATCCAATCGACCAAGATAAAAAAAAAATTCATTATTAGTCAATCCTCTTCTTTTCAAGGAGAGGTAATTATTCATTATTCATTATTCATTATTCATTGTTGAATAATATACCGTTATAGAAAATGGGTTGTTTGTATTTTTGAATCTATCATTTTTTTTCGAGCTAAAATGAAAAAATAAGAATAGTGTATATTGTTTATAAATATAATAATAACCAAGACTACAATGCCTAATACCTTATACCTTTGCTTATTAATAAAAACTTTTGAAGAGATATTTGCTAAATATAAAGTGGCAATAAAATCTACTGGAGCGGTATAATAATTCGTGAAAATATTAAGTTTAATATAGGCTAAAAAATATAATAAATTACCAATTGCCAAAGTATCCCATATTAAATTGAGACGATATTTTCCTAAAATTAACCCACGGATTCGACCAATAAATACTAAAAGAAAGATTAATAAGATCGGATTGTCTTTTAGATAATTAATAAAAGTAGATAATCTACTATCTCTTGCGTGTGCACTAGCATAAGAAATTCCAACTTGACCATAAATATTTGAGATGTATAAATACATAAATACTAAGGAGAGAATAATTAAACCTAAATCGAGCCAATTATTTTTGACAAATCCAAATATTCTTTCCTGTACCTTGTGCCAAAGTTTATCATTAAATGCTGTTATTATTAATCTGCTACCAGCAAAATCTAGTATTAACAGAAAAATAGGTTCTTTATAATAAAGTAAAAATTGAGTGGCAATAAAAATCCCACAAAGATAAATTACTGATTTGTTTTTCTCCAGTTTCTCCAAACAAAAAATGAAAATTGCCAACCAGAAAATTATGTTTCTTTCAGAATAAATGAGACCAAAAAAAAGAAACAACAAAGCTAGGTAGTATTAATATCAGAGTAGCCAAAAGAATTTTATGGCTTAATTTAATTTGCGGTAAGATTGACAAACAAAGAAGAATTGTAACCAGTAATTGAAAGATTGAAAAAGAATGATATGCTAGAGGAGTTTTGCTAAAAATACTAATAATATTATATACCTGAAGCCCTAAAGGCAAAAATCTACCCGATTCCGGCGAAATTGGCATATTATAAAACTTACCTAGTAACGAAAAAAATGTAAATTGATCATTATCATAGTAGGCAAATTCAGCTTTATTAAATATGAGATAAACATATACCACCTACAAATATTAAGAAACAGATGCTTTCTAGATACAGAAAGTAATTTTTACTGAAATTTTGATAAATATTATTTCTCTGATTAAAAATAGAATTAACTTGTTTTGATGAAGTCGAATTATTAGAGTAAAAAATAACAGCAAAAACAATCACGATAGTCAGATAAATTATCCAAACACTTAGAAACTCTCTATGACTATTGTGTTGTAAATAATTTATAATTTCTGAAAATTTAGTATCATTAATATTCATAACTAAAAATAACTTTAAACTTGGAAATTGAAACAGTAGAAAACTATGATTAGCCAAGAGCAAACAAAGAAATGTTCGTGGCTATAATGTTTCTACCGCTTGCTTAACCCAAGGCCATGATGGTTCCATGATTGATTTGAGTTACTCTAGCTATAGCCCTGAATCCCATACCATTAAAATACATTTTGATACATAGTTGTTTAACTTCAGGGTGATATACTTTGGGGAGAGGAGATTCAACAAATTAATGTCCACAATCGTGACAACGATAAGATTGTTTTTGCCGTAACGTTAACCATTTTTCTTATGATGAGAAGATTGGCATTTAGGACAGTGCATTTTTTCTTGAGTTTAACAACATTTTGATTCTATAACATTCTATATTCACCAACGCCATTATCCGCCACTTGAACACAGAAAAAATCCGCCCTTCTAGGGCGGAGATTTAAACCCATTTTTTTTGTAAATATTTTAGATATCCAACTCTTAAAACTTAGATATCTAAAGTCTTAGAATAGACCAAAAGTCAAAGATTTCTCAATTGGTAAAGTAGCACCAATACCCAACCACAGAGTTACTGCTGTACCAAACAGGAACACAGCAGTAGCTACTGGACGACGGAAAGGGTTTTGGAACTTGTTCACACTTTCAATGAAAGGAACCAACATTAATCCCAGAGGAATAGAAGCCATTGCTACAATACCCAACAACTTATTAGGTACAGTACGCAGAATTTGAAACACTGGCCAGAAATACCATTCAGGCAGAATTTCTAGAGGTGTAGCAAATGGGTCTGCTGGTTCACCAACCATAGCAGGGTCTAATACGGCTAAACCTACACACAAAGCAAAAGTACCAACAATTACTACTGGAAATATATAGAGTAAGTCATTAGGCCAAGCAGGTTCACCATAATAATTGTGACCCATACCTTTAGCCAACTTAGCTCTTAATTGAGGATCGCTTAGATCCGGCTTTTTTAAAGTGGACATAATCTTTTTTTTTCTCCGTAATCACCGAGAGCTAGTATTTGATTATTTTTAACACTCTCACCACTAAATCACATATTTTGACATCCTCCCTCGTTAAATCAGAGATTATAACAAGAGATTCCCAAACCTCACGATTTAGGTTTACTGCTTGAGTGGCACTTATCTAGGCTGTTTCTAGCCCCCAACAGTACGCCTACACAGTCAATTTGTTGAACCACGACCTGCCCGACCGCAGTGATAGCTCGATGACGAATTACTTTTGCTGCTGCAAATCAAGGTCAGTATTGGTTAAGATTCATCTCCCAGTAAATCGTAGATTACACCGAGAGTCCTCTCGCTCCATCTTAGATAGCTTAACTTACAAAGGTCCCGAGATGCCTTGCTTACGAATCATCAAGAAATGCAGTAGCATAAATACTGCAATTAACCAAGGTAGTACAAAAGTATGAAGACTGTAGAAGCGAGTTAAAGTTGCTTGACCAACACTTGTACTACCACGCATTAGTTCTACAATGAATGGACCAACAAATGGAATGGCATCAGGTACACCAGAAACAATTTTTACAGCCCAATAACCAATTTGGTCCCAAGGTAGAGAATAACCTGTAACACCAAAACTCACGGTAATTACAGCCATAACTACACCTGTTACCCAAGTCAGTTCGCGGGGTTTCTTGAAACCGCCTGTGAGATAAACTCGGAAAACATGAAGAATCATCATCAGCACCATCATACTGGCGGACCAACGATGGATAGAACGAATTAGCCAACCGAAGTTAACCTCAGTCATAATATATTGAACTGATGCCAGTGCTTCTGTTACTGTTGGCTTGTAGTAGAAAGTCATAGCAAACCCAGTAGCAAACTGGATGAGGAAGCAAACCAAAGTAATACCACCCAAGCAGTAAAAAATATTTACATGGGGTGGAACATATTTGCTAGAAATATCGTCAGATATCGCTTGAATTTCTAAGCGCTCATCGAACCACTTATAAGTTGCTGAATCAGTTACCTGTTTTGTGAACATGAAGCCAAAAATCCTAGATGAATATTGCTGTTTTTTAATCGATGTTTTGGGGTAGTTAGGAAGATATACTTACCTCAAACTTTTGACCAGCAATACAAAATATCATAACAACTGGCAAAGGAATTCAAAGCCAAGTCTAACTTAACTTTAAGAAATAAATATTCCCTCTTGTCTACCCTTCAGTTAAAAAATGTAACATAACTTGTGGATAAATTTCATCCAGGTTTGACATCCTCACCTTCCTATAAGAAAGGTGATTCCTCACCACGCCACCTTTTGAGGGATGGTCGCTGAACGGGGTTGACAGCTCTACACACACCGCCTCATCAGAGGTCTTACACGCACTCCCTGTCCATTTTAAGTCTCGGAATGCCCTCCCGCGACTATATATATCGTTTAGGCAAAAAACACAAACAATGCTTGTTTTGCTTCCAGGTTGGATTTTACCATTGCCCTTCCGTCGTTTCCCTATTGCTGGCTCAGTCCCGGTTGCAACTCATAATGAGTGTATATCGCTGCAAGCTTAGGTGGGGATTTAAACCACTTTCATTATCACACAAAAGTCCCCCTAGAAGAGCTATCCCGGAGAAGGAACTTCTGAAAACCTTTTGGGGAGCAGGTGAGCAGCAGTGCGACCCCGTGTCGGCATCAGACGCAAGCGGTCAGATCCCGCATCGGCGTCAGACGCAAGGGAATGCTTACCAAGAGAGGGTACGCGCACCAAGAGAGGGAGCAGTAGAGAAGGGAGAAAGAGTCTTAACGCGCGTCAGAAGTCAGAAGTCAGATAGGGGAGCCGTCGGATTGGCGACGTACAGAAGTTAACCCACCCCTAGCCCCTCCCCCCACAGTGGAGGGGAAGTAGGGGATTTGAGCAACTATCCAAAAATATTTCGCCTTAAAAGGCGGGGTTGCGCGACTCATATTATTTTGATAATAGCTAGGCAAAATTACTTGAATTTTCACAAAAATGTACTCTTAAATACATTTTACTCAAGAAATCACTGCTTAAGTTATTAACATAACTTATCTATTTTGTCAAGTTTTATGTTAAAAAAGATGTTGATCAAGCATAGCTACGAAGAGGGAGACTTGTGACCCAAAAAGTTCGGTCAGCTTTTATGAAGTTTGAAATCTTAAGTATTTTTCATTTAGACTATAAATTTTACCCAATCATCCTATAAGGCAAGAAGTGTTGTATTTATGAAAAAAAGATTTATCCGAGTTATATTTCTCTTAATATTACCAGTGATTCTGAGTTTTGGATTTTGGACATCATCTGCATCAGCATTGACAGAGGAACAGAGTTTATTAGGCGAAGCTTGGCGAATAGTTAACTTGGCTTATGTTGATGATTCTTTCAATCATCAGAATTGGTGGTTTGTACGTCAAAAATTGATTAAGAAACCTCTGGAGAACAGAGACGATACTTATAATGCCATTCAGGAAATGTTGGCCAGTCTGGAAGACCCTTTCACCAGACTTCTCAAACCAGAACAATACAATAATTTGCAGGTTAATACCTCTGGAGAATTAACAGGAGTGGGTTTACAAATTGCTTTGGACCCTCAAACAGGAGAATTAATAGTCATATCTCCCCTGGAGGGTTCTCCTGCTGAAGCTGCTGGTATTCAACCTCGCGATCGCGTCCTCAAAATTGATGGCCAACCAACTTCAGAATTTACTTTGGATGAAGCTGCAAATAGAATGCGAGGTCCAGTTGGCTCTTCTGTGGTACTAACAATTTTGACAGAAAACGAAGACAAACCTGAAGAAATCACCCTAATTAGGGATACTATTGAAATTAACCCGGTCTATGCTGAATTAAAGACTGGCTCTGAAACAGGAAAAATTGGTTATATTCGTCTGAGTCAATTTAATGCTAATGCTGCGACAGAAGTCAGCCAGGCAGTAGAAAGTTTTGAGCAGCAGGGGGTTATTGGTTATGTGCTTGATTTACGAAATAATCCAGGTGGACTATTACAAGCTGGCATAGAAATTGCTCGTCTATGGTTGGATGAAGGTACTATTGTTTACACGGTCAACAGACAAAGATTTCTTGGTAGTTTTTCTGCTGAGGGACTAGCTATAACTGGTTCTCCATTAGTGGTATTAACTAATCAGGGAACTGCTAGTGCTAGTGAAATTCTTGCAGGTGCTCTTCAGGATAATGGTCGTGCTTTGTTAGTAGGTGAAAGAACTTTTGGCAAAGGGTTAATTCAGTCTTTGTTTGATTTGTCTGATGGTTCGGGATTGGCAGTGACGGTGGCCAAGTATGAAACACCAAACCATACAGATATCAATAAACAAGGAATTATGCCTGATATTGTGGTGGAACAAGACCCCATTTTGCCTTACGAAATTACGACAGAAGCTGACAAACAATATCAAGCTGCAGTGGAACTTTTGACATCTGAAATTGCATTAGCAAATGCAGCCTAATTAACTCAGGGATTAAGTTTATTTTAAGGATCGTAGTGCGTCATAAATAATTTTACTAACTTTAATATTAATTCTATTTATTGTCCATCTAGAATTGGTATGTTTGATTATCTATATAGCAATCCTAAATTGGTCGTGACAGTTTTAATAATAGTTAATTTGAGCTAAAAACCTTGAAAATTCTGACTCCTGACTCCTGAGTGCCACCAAAACATTACAACCTAAATAGGATTGCTATAGAAAACGTGAACGATGAAATAGGAGATTAATTATTAATGTTAGGATTTGTAGTTCCACTCAAAAGTGCTCAAATATCAAAATCTTGGGAACAGGTATCTCAACTATTTGAAAGAACTGCTAGATAAATTTGTAATTCAACTAATCCTAATTTCAAAGTTGTTGTAGTTTGTCATGAGAAACCGAACATTAATTTCGAGCATTCAAATTTACAATATATAACAGTAGACCTTCCTATTCCGACTACATTTTTGACGTACTCCCCGGCATAAATGCACGGGGATTCTCAGGCGGATGTTACGAAGCGGGATAAATCCACGCTTCTCCACCCTTTTTCCTGTTTCTTAGGCTCTTAACTAGACCGTTTCGGGTCCCCGTCAGATCGCCTCCCCAGGCAACTTCTTTAACGTCCAAGATGCGCCCCACCTCAGACACCCCTCTATTTCTCACAATCAGCGCGGAGGCTACGTCTCGATGAATTGTATAACCACATTCAGGACAAGAATGAACTCTAAAGCTGAGTTTTTTCTTCCCTGTATGAGCATTGCAATTGGGACAAATTTGAGAAGTATAATCTTTATTGACCTTCCCGAAATAGACTCCTCGCTTCCAACAAACCCATTGCAGGATGGTGACAAACTGACCGAAACCTGCATCTAAGGTATGTTTTCCCCACATTCCTTTGGCCCATGCCTGAAAATTAAGGTCTTCAACAAAAATCATTCCTGCTTGGTCGCATAAATGATGGGCTAACTTAAAATGGAAGTCTTTTCGAGTATTGGCAATAGTTTCGTGTAAACGAGCAATAATCTTGCTTAACTTTTGCCAGTTATTTGACCCAATCTGTTTCTTCTTGAGTCTGCGTTGCAGTAATTTCATCTGGCGGTGCAAACTGTTAAAGAATCTGGGTCGTTTAATTAATTCTCCCTCTGATGTGGCTAGGAATTTATCGAGTCCCAAATCAATTCCAATGGGATAACCATGAGGGGGGACATCGGGAACATCCACATCACACTCTAAACAGAGAGCGACAAAGTAACCACCGGCTTTTCGGATGATTCGGGCAAGTTTAACCCTAAACCCTTCAGGAATTTCCCTTGATTTAATATATTCGATTCGCCCCAATTGAGGGAGTTTCAAATAAATTCCCTGAACGCAGTTTTTTAGCATTTGTGGGAACACAAATGAGCGCATTCGTCGCGCTTTCTTAAACCGAGGGAAACCCATCCCTTTGCGTTTCATATCGACAAAGGCTGTCTCTAAGGTTTTTAAGACTTGCTGTAAAGCCTGAGCATTAACAGTTTTCAGTTCAGGATAATCTTTTTTGGCTTTCGTGAGAGCTTGAGATTGTCGGGCATAATTGGGATAGGGTTGGTCTGCTGGAATGATGTACTCAGCAAATAGGGAACAAGCGTTAATCGGCGACTTACGAGAGCGAATCCAATCTTTGCGTTCGGCTAGAGCGTAATTCCAGACACGACGGCATACTTCCAGAATGCGCTCAATTTCTTGAGCCTGTTGTGGAGTGGGTTTAAGTTTAAATTCGTAAGTCAGATTAAGCATCTACAAACTCTTGTGCCGTTCTCTAGATATAACGCAACCATCTGTGCTGAGTGGGGTTAAAACCCCACCAGTCGTTTTTCATCCACGTGATAAATCGACGTGGCTCTCATCTTTGTTTTTTCTTGGTAGATTTGATTAATAAGAATGAAAACTTTATTCTATACTTCAAAAACTACTTAAAAATTTAGTGCAACTGTACCTCATAAACCTGGAATCCGCTGTATTATTTCTCCACCCCAAGATAATTATGGAGAGGAATTAGATGCTGAATTTGGTTTAATACCATTATCTTCTAGCCAAATTATCGGTATTTGATGAGGGTCTACTCGGTTGCTTTGTTCTTGCATAATGCTTTTGGCTTGACTAGGATCGAAATAACGACTAAAGTCTGCTTTTTCTTGATTAAGTCTTTCTGTTGTGGCTTCAATTTCAGATTCAATAACTTGTAGCTTTTCTTGAATAGATTGGTAATGAGGCCACAGCTTTAAGAAAGCTGATGTTACACAAACAGAAATTACAATATTAGTAAATAATTTGACTGTGGTTTCAATTGTTATTCCTAAATAGGTAGACTTGATCTTTTTTGAAAATATTCGAGGTTTTACTTGAGTAGGACTGTTGTGAGAAACTGGTGAAAATGTTACAGGTTTAGTAGCTTGCATAATTTTTTTAGGTTAGCTTCATCAATTAGAAGATTTTTCTATTTAGATATTAATCTATCAATGGAGTTTACCGAAAAATTGCGATCTAAAGCCTCCCCTTTTAAGGGGATAAAAAAAGAGAATATTCGCCAAGGTCAAACCTCCTTATTGCAGAGGTACTGATAACTGATAACTGAAATAACCTTTGGTTTTCACAGCAAAGACATTGTTTGAAGATTCTTATTCCAGAAAAAATCTGCCCCTACAGTTTTTATATACTAACTTCTCAATCATACTTTAGTTTTGGTGAAATACTCCCACACTATAGCGTCAGCTTAGTGTGGGCTTCTCATTTCGCAGTCCTGCCACTGCATCGGACAAGCGGGTGCTTTAAGGACGGGATGCCCCGCCGTCCTATTTTTTATATTTATTGCCACATTCAAGTCGCGGTCTATGAAGATACCGCAGTGTGGGCAAGAATGAGTTCTTTGAGATCATTCTTTCGGAACTTTTTCACCGCAATTCGAGCAATCTTGTCTGGTATTTTGAGGATTCACTGCTATGGTTTTCACCTCCAGCATTTGCCTCCTGCGGAGGAGCTGCGCTAACAGCTTTGACAGTCAAAATAGTTAGAAATTGTCCCCCAAATCGCATCATTAATTGATTTACTCAAACGGGTCAATGCTTGCCCTTTAATGTTTAAGTTTGCCTCCGGCACGCCGCTCCGCGTCTACGTGGGCAATAACTTCAGCAAACATTAGTTCGAGCATTGTTATGATAACATCAACTTTTTAGTCTTGAGCAAAAAGCAATATTTGTACATTAATGGGGCATTGAACCCCATTAATGTACTACCGATTCATCTCGCGCCAAATCAGAGATTATGGCGCGAGGCTTCTCGATGATTTAGCTAAAAAGCAAAAATTCTACTGTATCTTGAGAAGCAACTGTGAGGACAGATTTAAATTTTGATAATTGACTGAGATTTTACTTGTACAGCTCTGTTGAGAGTCGGAATGCTAAGATTCCTGGGATGAGAGCAATTACTAGAGCAACTAATACTTGAGTATCAGATAGAGGCATAGTTCAAAACTCCTAATGTTTGTATTTGTATTTTGCAGTTAATTTTCCATATTTTACCCGTAATTGGCAAATTCACAACTTGAAACAAATACTAATTTTTCTTCTTCTTCTACACTACCTGTTTGATATATTTAGCTGTGGGGTTTGCTCTTGTCTTAAACATCTCGTAAAATTCTTAATATAAGTCAACAGAAGTTTACAAAAAAATAATTTTCCAGAATATAGAATTAGTTAAACTGCTGTGAATATTCGGTAAGTGATAATTGGTCATCGGTATTGATAGTTAAGTATAGTTGGTGTTTCAGCCCTCATTTGCCATTACAATACAGAACTACCAAACTCCCTATTAACAGTATCGGTATTAGCTGTTTTGCATTTAAACCATATATCTAACTTTTGTCAAAAGGAACAGGGAACAGGAAATCTAAATGATTCTTAGGTTATATAAGGAAAAGTAGGCTAAGTTGTAAGTATCTATGCAAAATTAATTTAACGTTCTTAAGTAAGGAGTAGGGAATAATAAAAATAATTTTTCCTACCTATTGAATCTGAGTATCAAATTTACAATTAATTTTGCTTGACTATTGAGATATATTTTCTCAGACTTCTGACTAACGTTTATTCAAAGGTTATTTAAGGTTGCTATATTAGTGAGAGTTATCAAGCAAATAATAGTTTATTCAGAATAGATATATAGATATATTTTTTCTGACTAACGTTTATTCAAAGGTTATTTAAGGTTGCTATATTAGTGAGAGTTATCAACCAAATAATAGTTTCCTCAGAATAGTTAATAATCGCTCTTTTAAGTATTGCTATATTTATACAGGATAGATATTTTTTCAAACAAACAAATATTCCTGCTAAATTAAACAAATATATTAGAAGGAAGAAGGAATAAGTGGGATTTAAATATAGTTTTGACAGAATTAGCTCCCTGATTTAGAGAGCTAACTAACAAAAATTCTAGATAAGAAAAATCTTCTCTATTCTATTTATTCAACAATCCACTTAGTTAGACTTGGCTCCCATGTGGCTAATTCTTCCTCTTTAAACCAGAGACTAATTTCCCTTTGAGCAGTCTCAATTGCGTCAGAGCCATGTATCAAGTTACGGCCAATACTAATTCCATAATCACCCCTAATTGTACCAGGCTCAGAGTTTAGAGGATTAGTTGCCCCAATAATTTTTCTCGCAGACGCAACAACTCCTTCACCTTCCCAAACCATTGCTACTATTGGGCTAGAGATAATAAATTCTACTAATCCATTAAAAAACGGTTTTTCCCGGTGAACATCATAATGCTGTTCAGCTAGTTCACGACTGACCATCATCATTTTCAGACCTACTAGAGTAAAACCTTTTTTTTCAAAGCGACCAATAATCTCGGCGACAAGTCCTCTTTGGACTCCATCGGGTTTAATTGCTATGAAGGTGCGTTCCAAACTGATACTCCTCAAAAATTTTCTGAATACACAATACAGATTAACCTGATTTGACACTCTGCCCTAAATATTTGCGTGGCAAAAAATTTACAAAGCTTTTGGGTTAAGATAGATGATTTAATTCTTGAGTAGGGCACAATTATGGATGAAACACTACATATAGTATAGTGCTATAGTTTTGAGCTACTATATATAGTTTTAATACTTAATTATCCGAATTTACCAGTAATGACACTCTGCCCTAAATATTTATCTCAACGTTGGCCCTTGACCCGCGCTCTCCCGAAGGGGAGCTAGGGCCTGTTTGCGCAGCATTCCGCAGGAAAAACCAATCAATTTTGCGGTTTTTTCAATAGTGTGTTATACTTAAATATGGCTGCTGGGCTAGCAGTGTCAGTCTGTGGAGCGACTGTAAGACCGAAAAGATGATCGACCTTGGAGGCTGGTGCATTGAAGCAGAAAAGCCTAATAGCGCGATGGTTAGGAATCCCGCGCTGCACTTGCGTGAAGCGTCGGGATGATGTCAAGTGGCAAAAAATTTACCGAAAAATTGTGGGTATGCGCCTCCCCTTTTAAGGGGATAATAAAGAAAAATTTTCATGAATTTGTCAATCCTCTTCTTTTAAGGAGAGGTAATTATTCATTATTCATTATTCATTATTAATTGTTGAAAAAGCTTTTTCGGTAAGATAGATGATTTAATTCTTGATTGGGGGACAATTATGGATAAAACACTACTTATAGTATAGTGCTATAGTTTTTAGCTACTATATCTAGCGCTAATACTTAATTACCTCAGTTTACCAGTAATGATGTTCTCCCCTGAATATTTGTTTGTGCGGAAAAAAATTTACAAAGCTTTTGGGTAAGATAGATGATTTAATTCTTGAGTAGGGCACAAGGTAGTGCTAAACAAGTAATGATTGATTATAGTGATGGATAAAATACCAAATAGCCCCAATGTGATTTTCTATAGATTTAGAGAAGGACAAAGTTTTTCGCACTAACCTGGATACCCTTTGTCTTAAGGTATTATTGAATCGTTCAATGTAAGAAGTCATCCCTGTTTCTTTTCCCACTGTATGATGTCGTTTACTGGGTAAAACAGCACTGTATGCAGACCAAAAATCAGTATATGCGATCGCACATTGACGATAAACCCCTGGTAAGGACTGCCATAAATGTCTAGCTGCTTGTTCATCTCGCGAGCCGATATAAACACCTATAATTTCACGAGCTTCTACTTCCATGGCTAACCAGATCCACTGCTTATTGCCCTTGTTGTCCACAAATGACCATAATTCATCACATTGAATTGTGAGCTTCCCCTTTTTTTTTTGGTTGAACCTGTAGGGTTCTTGGTACTTGTGCATATTTCTGGTTGACATAAGCTTGTAGCCATTGCTCCGAAACTTGGACACTCCCGTGCAATGCCAGCCAGTGAAATCCTTTCTAATAACAATCGGTCAATCAGCTCGCGAGTAGCTTGGTCAATCAGCTTTTGGGTAGGGTTTTCCACAAATTGTCGTCCACATTCGCAGCACAAAAACCGCTGCTTACCATTATGAATATGGCCATTTTTGACAGTTTTTGAAGATGCACACTTTGGACAGGTAGGCATAGAGCGACAACAGTAACTTTTACTCGTTTATCATTACATATTGAGCACTACCGGGCACAATTATGGATAAAACACTACATATAGTATAGTGCTATAGTTTTTTACTACTATATCTAGCGCTAATGCTTAATTATCCGAATTTACCAGTAATTAAGTTACAATTATTCCAATCTTAGTATATTAAAAGTAAAACACTTCATGGATTTACAGTCAACTATAAATCAAAATACTTCTGATATTTCAAATAACACATCATTAACTAATACTTCTAAAGCAGAAATCGAGCGGATAAACTCTCAACAAAAAAAAGTATGGACTATTGAAGATAGTGAGAAATTATATAGAATTCAAGGATGGGGTAATCCCTATTTCTCAATTAATTCTGCTGGTCATATTACAGTTTCTCCTAAAGGCGATCTAGGAGGTTCAATAGACCTATTTGAACTGATTGAATCTATTAAACAAAGAAATATAGGATTACCTTTAATTATTAGATTTTCAGATATTCTTGAAGATAGAATTGAGCGGTTAAATGCTTGTTTTTCTAAGGCGATCGCTCGTTATAAATATAAAAATATATATCGTGGTGTATTTCCAGTAAAATGTAATCAAAATCGTCAATTAGTAGAGGAAATAGTTAAATTTGGTAAGCCTCATAAATTTGGTTTAGAAGCAGGTTCAAAACCTGAATTGTTAATTGCGATCGCGACTTTAAATACTCCTGATTCACTGATAATTTGTAATGGTTATAAAGACCAGGAATATATTGAGACAGCAATGTTGGCTCAAAGGTTAGGAAAGAAAACAATAATTGTAATTGAACAGGTAGAAGAAGTACAGTTAGTAATAGAAGCTAGTCGAAAACTGAATATTAAACCAGTAGTAGGAGTTCGAGTAAAACTCAGCACTAAAGGTATCGGTCGTTGGGCAGGAACTACAGGCGATCGCGCTAAATTTGGTCTTGGTATTCCAGAAATAATTCAAGTTGTTAATCAGTTAAAAAATGCAGATATTTTAGATTCTTTGCAGCTCTTACATTTTCATATCGGTTCTCAAATTTCTTCAATTAGTGTAATTAAGGATGCTATTAGAGAAGCAAGTCAAATTTATGTAGAATTAGCTCAACTAGGAGCTAATATGAAATACTTAGATGTCGGTGGTGGTTTAGCTGTTGATTATGATGGGTCGAAAAGTAAGTTTTATGCTTCCAAAAACTATGATATGCAGAACTATGCTAATGATATTGTGGCAGAAGTAAAAGAAGCTTGTGAAGAGAAAAATATATTACCACCAATATTAGTTAGTGAAAGTGGCAGAGCTGTTGCATCTCATCAATCAGTTCTTATTTTTGATGTTTTAGGAGTTAGTCAAGTTCCAAAAGAAGAACCTGAAATTGTGGGAAAAGACGAGCATTTAATTCTACAAAACCTCTACGAAACTTATCAATCTATTAACAAAAATAATTACCAGGAAGCATATCACGACGCAATTCAATTCAAAGAAGAATCTATAAGTCTATTTAATTTTGGATATCTGAGTATTAGCGATCGCGCCAAAGTAGAACAACTTTATTGGGGATGTTTTCGGAAAATTCAAGACATATTAAAAGGTTCTGAATATATTCCAGATGATTTAGAAGAACTAGAGAAAATCATGGCATCTATTTATTACATTAATCTTTCTGTTTTTCAATCTGCTCCTGATAGTTGGGCGATTAATCAATTATTTCCAATTATGCCTATTCATAGATTAAATGAAGAACCTACAGAAAGGGCTATATTAGCTGACCTTACCTGCGATAGTGATGGAAAAATTGAGCAATTTATCGATCTACGAGATGTCAAGTCATTATTAGAATTACATCCTCTTCAAATTCAAGTTAGCGAGAAATATTCTGAAGATTTCGCCAATCAAACATTAGAAAATTCCCCAAAAGAAAATGCTTCTAATTTTCAACCTTACTATCTAGCAATGTTTCTTGGAGGTGCTTATCAAGAAATAATGGGTAATCTACATAACCTATTTGGTGATGTTAATGTTTTGCATATTAAATTAACCCCTTCAGGTTACAAAATCGAACACGTTGTTAAAGGTGACACAATGACAGAAGTATTAAATTATGTTCAGTATAATTCTGATGGTTTAGTAGAAAGTATTCGTCGTCAAACAGAGCAAGCTTTACAAGAAGAGAAAATTACTATTAAAGAGTCAAGAATGCTCCTACAAAATTATGAGAATAGTCTCAGCAGTTACACTTATTTAATCTAGGGTTTGCTGAAAAAGTCTTATGGGCGAGAGTAGAAAACAGGAGACAGGAGACAGGAGACAGGAGAAATGGGAATTATAGAGGAGGTAGTCGGAAAAATTGTCCCTCAATTTTTCTGCCATAATCATCCCAAAATACTAGCTTTATGCAGCTCTTGCCACCGAAAAGCTGGTACTTATTTCAACCCAAAAATGCTAAAGCCTTTATCTGTAAATACTTTGAGAATTAATCAGCAAGCCCTATTTAATCTAAGAAACGATGGGAATAAGAAAGGCTACTGAAAGGAGTTAAAAAACAATAAGGAAACTGACTATTTTCATCTTGATATTAAGTGCAACTTTATGGATAAATAGGGTTTGCGTATGGAAAGTCTTTTGGCAGGGGTAGGAAACAGGATACAGGAGACAGGAGAAATGGGAATGAGCGAGGAGGTAGGAGCTAAGTTTTGCCCCTCAATTTTTCTGTCCTTAGTTTGTCTTTTATGCTAACTTTTTGAGGGTTTTAGACTAAAATCAGGGCACTTGTGACGTTCTCCTACATCAAATCAAAGATTATGATGTAGGCTTCCCCACCTCACGGACGCGGGCTTTCTGTTTTGCTGCCGCAACGCTGCGCGAACAAGGGGAGTGCAACCACGCGAGCCCTCCAAATTGTGATGAGAGGCAAGATTCTGGATAATTGAAGAGCAGTTGAAATTTCCTTTGAAATTGAAAGCTGAAATTAGGGATTAGGGATGAGAAGTCAGGGAGTAGATAAATCACTAATAATATCTCTTCACTTGATAATCAATGAACCATGATTATTGCTTCATAGCTGAAGTCTTAAATAACTATCCCGTTATTTTTAGGAATTATTATGAGAGGCGAGATTCTGGATAATTTAAGGTAAGTTGAAATTTCCTTTGAAATTGAAGGCTGAAATTAGGGATTAGGGATAAGGAGTCAGGGAGTAGATAAATAACTAATAATATCTCTTCACTTGATAATCAATGAACCATGATTATTGCTTCATAGCTGAAGTCTTAAATAACTATCCCGTTATTTTTAGGAATTATTATGAGAGGCGAGATTCTGGATAATTTAAGGTAAACTGACTGTATCAATTGCTATTTGCATAGCATTCAGTCAGGAAAAATTTTCTAACTATCTATATCATTAATTATCTCGAAGCTTAAGTTTATACCCCCTAAATAAATAAAATTTACCCATAGCTATTTGAGAAGTATTTCATAGGAAAATGCTGATGATAAAAAGCTATTTAATATTAACTCTGGACTTTGATAGAAAGTAACTAGCGATCGCCACGGTAAAAATTAACAACAGAAATGTTACTACGACTAAAGAAGCTCCATAACCAAAGTCTAAATAACGTCTAATAGTGGCATATATATAGATAGAAACTGTTTCTGTTTTTCCAGCAGGTCCACCTCCAGTCATTACTTGTACTAAGTCAAAAGTACCAAATGCTTGAGCAAATCTGAATAACAAAGCAATTACTATTTGTGGGATTAATAATGGGATTGTAATTTGTCGAAAACTTTGAATGGAGTTAGCACCATCAATAGCATGAGCTTCATATAAATCAGAAGAAATAGATTGTAATCCTGCTAATAAAATTATGGCTATAAAAGGTGTTGTTTTCCAAACATCAGCAATAATAATTGCTAGCATTGCTCTGAATGGATCGCCTAACCAAGTAATATTAGTTTGAATTAATCCTAAACGGAGAAGTATATCGTTAACTATACCAAATTGGTCATTAAAAATCCATGCCCAAGCTAACCCCATAACTGCAGTTGGTAATGACCAAGGAATGAGACTAACAGTACGAACAAAACCTCGTCCTCGAAATGATTTATCTAAGATAAGAGCGATACTCATTCCTAATATTAATTCTAGAAAAATGGAGATGGTTGTAAATATAGTAGTGTTCCATAAACTTTGCCAAAAACGACCATCATTTAACATTCGACTGTAGTTTGTTAAGCAGGAAAAAATAGGCTTTAATTCAGTACCTAAATTTTCTGTAAATAGACTTAGCCAAAAAGCTCTGCCAATGGGATAAACAAATACGAATAGTAATATTAGAATAGCTGGTAAAATCAAGAGCCATCCTGTTAATTTTTCTCTTTTTTCAATTGTGTTTATTGTCATTAATCTAGGTGGTAATTTCAGTTAATGGAACCTACAACCTAACAGCTAATATCATGTCCGGATAATTAACGATCAAAAAATTTTTGTTTGTAGTTGGGCTTTAGCCCCAAGATAGATATTTCATGGGCTAAAGCCCAACTACGAGCTTTAATTATAACTATTCAAGCGGACATGATATAACACCTACAACCTAATACCTTTTTCAAGTTCCCAATAAAGCACGAGTTTCTGCTGCTGCAGCTTTCATTGCTAATTCTGGAGTACGGGAACCAGTCAGAGCAGAACTAAGATAACGTTGTAAAATATCTGAAGCTTGAGCATATTGAGCAATGGGAGGACGTAATACAGAATTTTCAACTACTGGAAATAAGTTTGGTAAGTAAGGAAATTCTGCTACTAGAATATTGTCTTTAAAAAGTGATTTTCTGGCAGGAACAAGACCTGTTTCTAAAATAAACTTACGTTGAACTTCTGGTTTGTTGAAGTATTGAATAACTTCCCATGCTTCCTCTGGATTTTTTGTACTTTTAACTATTCCTAACCCCCATCCACCCGAACAAGCTCCACTTTCCTTTCCTGAAGCATGAACCATTGGTTTAATAGCAAAATTTCCAGCTATTTCTGATTTTGATGCTAATGGATATACATAAGGCCAATTGCGCAGAAAAACTGTCTTACCACTTTGGAATAAACGACGGGTTTCTTCTTCTGCATAAGTAGTTACTCCAGGAGGAGAAATTCCTGCGGTAATAGTTGTGCGTAAAAAGTCTACTGCTTCTATCGCTTCTGGTCGGTCTAAACCCACTTCATTTGTTTCTGAATTTACCCAAAAACCTCCATAACCTTTGAGAATTTCGATAAACATTGCCGATAAACCTTCATATTGTTTACCTTGCCAAAGATATCCCCATTCAACTAATCCTTGCTGTTGTAATTCTTGTGATATTTTGATTAGTTCCTCAAAAGTATTGGGAGGTTCAAATCCACCTTTTTTTAATAAGTCTGTTCGATAATAAAGCATACCTCCATTGGAGATTAATGGTAGCCAATAAAGTTTATTTTTGTAAGTTCCTCCTTCTATATCTCCTGACAAATATGTTTCTTTTAATTGTTCTTTATCAATTTTTTCTGAAAGGTCTTGTAACCAATTAGCAGCAGCAAATTTTGGCACCCAAACTGTATCCATATAAGCTAGGTCATAGGGAGAATCTCCTAATAAAAAAGAGGATGTATAAAGGTCTTCTACTAAATTAGTATCGTTAGGAGCTTTGACAATTTCTAAGTTAATATTTGGGTGAGTTTTGTTAAAGTCTGTTTGAATTGGTTCTAATTGAGTAGCTGTAATAGCTGACATTAATACTTGGATAGTTACAGGTTTTCCTTGGGTCAGTGCAGGTGAAATTGAGCTATATAAAATACCCAGGAAAGTTGCTACAATTAAGATGCTTATTTGGAATTGTTTTTTCAGTCTAATTCTTAGTGATTTTAACCAGCCATGAATTTTTGGTTTGAGTTTTTCTAGAGTAGGGTTGAAAAATTTAGTATGTTTCATTATTTTGGTAGATTTAAGAATAAACAATGGCTTCATCTAATTGAATAACTTTCATCATCCACGCCCCCTAAATCCCCCAATTTTGGGGGACTTTTAAAAGCAAATTGACTCTTGTTCCCCCCAGAATTGGCTTGCTCGGGGGGCAAAATTCAGTATCAAAAAACTTTTCAGATATCCTCTAAGAAAGAAATCAATAAATCCTCCTATCTAATTCGGATTATTTCAGCTCGTAAAGCTATTTCAGTTAAAGTTTATCAACAGAGGCAATTATGAAATCAGAATACGATTTTTCCCAAGCACAACAAGGCAAGTTTTACCATCCCGATGCTAAGTTTAATTACTCCATTTATCTCGAACCAGATGTCGAACAATTTATCACTAAAATTGCTGAACAGAGAAAAATTAACGTACAAGTTTTAGTCAATGAATGGTTGAGAAATCATATTAAAAATATGACTACTGAGTAAAATTATTTTTCCAAAGCATCCCAAAGTTCAGACATCGGTTCATCAAAATCAGCAGCAATTTTGATTGGCATTTTTCGTAATGGATAATTTTTTGTAAGTAAGTAGGTGAAAAAATTTACAAGTACGTCATTGCGACTGGAGCGGAGCGGAAGGAAGCAATCTCAAGGGTTTCAACTACTTTAACATTTCATTACATAGTGACGTTTATTCGCGCCTACCTACTTAGATGGATTAGAAATAGTATAAGGAACAATACGAGCAACTGGCAAACCTTGGCGGGTAATGACAACTTCAGACTGGTTAGCAGCAATTTCGTTAATAATTACTGTTAGATCGATATTGGTTTCGTCTATGTCCAGATGTTTCATACTTTCACAGCGATAATGATTTTATATTCTAATTTTAACATGAGAAAAGAGGGAATAGGAATATGAATAATCTGAAATATGAAGCCCAATTTGCAGTTTGTATTAAAAATTAAAGATGATCCTGTTTATTTGGAATTACATAAAATTTATGTGGTTTTAACTGATGAAGAAGCAACAAAAGATGGTGATTTAAGAATAGTTGATGAAAGTGGAGAAGATTATCTGGCGTTGCTGATTCTGGGTATGATACAAGCCCCCCTAGCCCCCCAATTTGGGGGGGGATAAAACTCTAAAAGTCCCCCAATGCGTGGGGGATGCGCGGGGGCGTGGAGCAGAACCAAACAATCACGCATTCATACTTCAATTCAGCAACGCCGATTATCTTTATCCTGCCGATTATTTTGTAATAATTGAATTGCCAAAAATTGTTCAAAATGCTGTTTTAGCTATTGTTTGATTAAGTTATTATTAGAAAGTGAAGAATTATGGATGAACAAAATTTGTGACTGAAACTGTATATATCGAAACCAGTATAATTGGCTATCTAACTCTCAGATCGAGTAATAACTTAATCCTGATGGCTAATCGACAAATTACTATGGATTGGTGGGAAAAATGCCGGAGTCAGTTCACACTTTACATCTCTCAGGTAGTTTTAGATGAAGTAGCTGAAGGAGATACCGAAATAGCTACTAAATGACTGGAGATTTTGCAAGATTTTCCCTTACTTGGATTAAATTTAACGGTAGAAAACTTAGCCAAAAAATTTTTGACTCTAAGCAACTTACCCCCTAAAGCTGCTAATGATGCATTACATATTGCCCTGGCTACATTCTATGGTTTAGATTACCTGTTAACATGGAATTGTAAGCACATTGCTAACGCCCAGATTCAGAAAAAATTAGGACAAATTAGTCTAGAATTTGGATATCCTTTACCAACTATTTGTACACCTTTGGAGCTAATAGGAGATTAAATAAATATGTGGCATGATGAAGTATTAGCAGAAATTTATAAATACCGAGAAGAATATGCTAAATCCTTTAATTATAATTTACACGCTATGGTTAAAGATTTAGAAAAAAAACAAGCTGCTAGTGGCAGACAAATTATTTCGACTCCAATCAAACCTACTCGCCAAGAAAACAAGTCTTTAGTTGAAACTTAAGTGGTTTTAACTGATGAAGAAGCAACAAAAGATGGTGATTTAAGAATAGTTGATGAAAGTGGAGAAGATTATCTTTATCCTGCCGATTATTTTGTAATAATTGAATTGCCCAAAGTTGTTCAAGATTATGTTTGGGCTATTGTTTGATTAAGTTCTTATTAGGAAGTGAATAATATGGATGAACAAAATAAACAAGCATATATTAATCTAATTGAATAATTTTTCTAATTCGGACTATTTGAGCTTTTCAAGCTACTTTAACTGAAATTCAAGTTTATCAACAGAGGCAATTATGAAATCAGAATACGATTTTTCCCAAGGATGACAAGGCAAGTTTTACCATCCCGATGCAAAGTTTCATTACTCAATTTATCTCGAACCAGATGTCGAACAATTTATCACTAAAATTGCTGAACAGAGAAAAATTGACGTACAAATTTTAGTCAATGAATGGTTGAGAAATCATATTAAAAATATGACTACTGAATAAAATCATTCTTCCAAATCATCCTAAAGTTCAGACATCGGTTCATCAAAATCAGCAGCAATTTTGATTGGCATTCCTCGTAATGGATAATTTTTTGTAGATTGGTTAGAAATAGTATAAGGAACAATACGAGCAACTGGCAAACCTTGGCGGGTAATGACAACTTCAGACTGGTTAGCAGCAATTTAGTTAATAATTCCTGTTAGATCGATATTGATTTTGTCTATGTCCAGATGTTTCATACTTTCACAGCGATAATGATTTTATATTCTAATTTTAACATGAGAAAAGAGGGAATAGGGATATGAATAATCTGAAATATGAAGCTCAATTTGCAGTTTGTATTAAAAATAAAGATTATCCTGCTTCTTTGGAATTATATAAAATTTATGTGGCTTTAACTGATGAAGAGGCCATAAAAGATGGTGATTTAAGAATAGTTGATGAAAGTGGAGAAGATTATCTTGAACCTGCCGATTATTTTGTAATAATTGAATTGCCCAAAGTTGTTCAAGATGCTGTTTTAGCTATTGTTTAATTAAGTTATTATTAGAATGCGAATAATTATGGATGAACAAAATCAATAGACATATCTTAATTTAACTGAAATTCAAGTTTATCAAAAGAGGCAATTATGAAATCAGAGTATAACTTTTCTCAAGCATAACAAGGCAAGTTTTACCATTCCAATGCGAAGTTTCATTACTCCATTTATCTCGAACCAGATGTCGAACAATTTATCACTAAAATTGCTGAACATAAAAAAATTGACGTACAAATTTTAGTCAATGAATGGTTGAGAAATTATATTAAAAATATGAATACTGAGTAAAATTATTCTCTCAAATCATCCCAAAGTTCAGATATCTATATAATACCTCTATCTCCCAAACTATGATTGCTAACCAAAACACGAATTACATTCCTTCTGAAGAATATCTCACAGAAGAAGAACTCAGTCCCGTCAAACACGAATATATTGATGGACAAGTATACGCAATGGCAGGTGCTAGTGATGCCCATGTGACAATTGCTGGAAACTTATTTGCACTGTTAAGAAATTATCTGCGAGGCAGTGGTTGTCGTGTCTATATGTCAGATATGAAAGCTCATATAGAAACTACCAATACATTCTATTATCCTGATGTTATGGTAACTTGCGACGCCAGAGATAAAGCTTTGCCAAATCATAAAAAATATCCTTGTTTAATAGTGGAAGTTTTATCCGAAAGCACTGAAGCATTCGATCGCGGTGATAAATTTGCCAACTATCAGCAGTTACCAACTTTGCAAGAATACGTTTTAATTAACCAAAAACGCCAACGTTTAGAATGCTTTCGTCGCAATGCTGAAGGTCTTTGGGTATTGCACACTTATACTCAAGGCAGCGAAATTCACCTGGCAAGTATTAACTTTCGGACTAGCATTGATAGTTTGTATGAAGATGTCACTTTTGGAGAAACTCTGTAGATTTTGTTTCTGATTCTACTACATCAAAACTTTGATAAAAAACTTGCCAATTATAATAGATACTCAAGAGTCAACTATGAAATTAAAAGATTTAGAACCCCAACTTTTGGCACTAACTCCAGCAGAAAAATTTCAAGCTATTCAACTTTTAACTCAAAGTTTGGCTAATACTTGGTCTGGTATTGAAAAAACTCCCGGTGTTTGTGGTGGTAACGCCTGTATTGCTGGTACTCGCATTTCTGTTTGGGTATTAGTTAATGCTCGTCATTTGGGTGTGAGTGAGTCGGAATTGCTGCAAGACTATCCCAGTCTCCAAGCAGCGGATCTAGTTAATGCTTGGACTTATGCTCAGATATATTCTCAGGATATTGAGTTAGCTATTCAAGAAAATGAGGAGATCTAACTTGTGGTACGTCTCTAAATAAATGGAAAACTGAGTACACTTGTAACACAGATATTCAAGAAAGGAGATTTAACCTGTGGTACGTCTCTATGCTGACGAACAGTTTCCTAGACGAGTTGTAGAATTGCTCAGAACTTTTGGTCATGATGTTCTAACAGTACAAGAAGCAGGATTAGCTAATCAAAAGATTCCCGATCTAGAGGTACTAGCTTTTGCTACTCAAAACGAACGTGCAGTTTTAACTTTAAATAAAATTGATTTTTTTCGACTGCATCGTACATTATCAAATCATGGAGGTATTATTGCTTGCAAAGATGATTTTGACAGAGAAAGAATGGCTAACAGAATTAATGATGCAATTTCTACTCAAGAAACATTAACAGATCAATTGATTCGAGTTAAACTTCCACAGCATTAACGAAGTCAAAAATCAAAAGTCAAAAGTCAAAAGTAAGATTTTATCAGCTCAAAACTTTTACTATACAATAATTTCAGCCAATTATTTCACATTTAAAGTTGGAAACTATTTGTGACATCTTTAAAGTGAATTAGTATAAGTATGGCGATCGCTCAAGAGGTTTATAGTTGCTCTTTAGCACCAGAGGTCTATTATTTGAAAAGCTCTGATAATAAAATTTGTTATGATAAAAATTACGAAACACATATCAAAAAATATTAGACAAAAATGGCAGCAAACCAAACCAAGGTCTAAATTGATTCTTGGTTTTGTACTATTGTGCTTGAGTGTCAGAGCGCTCCCTATGTTTGCCCCCATTCGCCCTCAAGACATAGTTCAAAACCAGCAAACCCTAGAATTTATAGACCGCAACGGTTTGCCACTCGGAACTATTCTTACCCGCGACCAAGAAAATACAGTAGTCGTCCCCCTAGAACAAATTTCACCTCTATTTATCAACGCCATCATCGCAGCAGAAGACAAAAGATATTATCAACATGGCGCTCTAGACATCAAAGCAATAGGGCGATCGCTCCTGGAAGCTATCCAAGCAAAACAAATAGTTAGTGGAGCTTCCACTATCACCATGCAACTTGCCCGAATGTTGGAACCCACACCCCGCACCTTCGGCAATAAAATTCGTGAAATTTGGCTATCTTGGCGCATCACAGCAGGTATGAACAAAAGTCAAATCCTGCAAGCATATATCAACCGTTTACCCATGGGAGGAAATATCTATGGTGTAGAAGCAGCATCCCGCGCTTATTTTGGCATCTCAGCTACCGACCTCAACCTCGCCCAAGCAACTATTCTCGCGGCCTTGCCAAACGACCCCACTGACCTCAACCCTTACTATAATTGGAGTCTCCTCAAAAAACGCCAAATATACGTTCTTAAACGCATGGTTGAAGACAATTATATTACCAGTGCTGAAGCTGAAAAAGTACTTGCGGAAAAAATAACTCTACAACCAAAAAATCAAGGTATTATTGCTGCACCACATTTTCTATTTTGGTTATCTCAAAATCAATCCACTGCCATAAATCAAAACTTATCTACAACAACTACTCCTACAGTTATTCGTACTACTATTGACCGACCTTTACAACAATTTGTTACTACCCAAATCCAACAAATAATTCAAAATCTTACCCCTTATAATGTGCATCATGCTGCTGCTATTGTAATTAATAATCAGACTGGAGAAGTATTAGCTTATGTCGGTTCTCCAGATTATTTTAATACTCAAAAAATGGGTAGTAATGATGGAGTACAAGCACTACGTCAACCAGGTTCAACTTTAAAGCCTTTTTTATATCAATTAGCATTAGAAAATCAAGTAATTAACCCGAATACTATTTTGCCAGATGTACCGACATATTATGCAATTCCTGGAGCCAAACTTTATAGCCCTACTAACTATAATCAAGATAGATTTTTAGGACCTGTTATTGTCAGGGTTGCTTTAGCAAATTCTCTGAATATTCCAGCAGTAAGAGTATTAGAAAAAGTGGGAGTAGAGCAATTTTTAAACCGTCTACATCAATTAGGTTTTAAACATTTACAAGCCTCACCAGAACATTATGGTTTAGGTTTAAGTTTAGGAAGCGGAGAAGTTAGTTTATGGGAGTTAGCAAAAGCTTATTTAATTATGGCAAGACAAGGAGAAATTATTCCTGTTGTTACAAGGGAAAGGTGGGAAGCAGAAGGAAGAAGGCAGAAAGAATCCCCCCTAACTCCCTTTGAAAGGGGGGAAAGGCAGAATTATTTGGAAAAAATAACTTTTTTTCAAGATAGAATGAGAGAAGATTATTTACAGGCAAAAAACAAAAATCTACCTCCACTACCTAAAGCAAAATCTGAATGGATGTTAATTGCAAATATGTTAAGCGATACTCATGCAAGAGCAGCAGAATTTGGAGTTAATTCGGCTTTAAATTTGCCATTTCCAGCAGCAGTAAAAACTGGTACTTCCTCAGATTTTCGTGATACTTGGACAGTTGGTTTTACTAATGATTATACTGTGGCGGTTTGGGTGGGTAATTTTAGTGGGGAATCTATGGTGCAAATATCGGGAGTGATGGGTGCTGCGCCTTTATGGAATAGGATTATGTTACATTTGCACGAGAAGATGGAACCGACTGCTTTTCCACCGCCCAAAAATATGGTTCAACGCCCAGTTTGTACAATTTCTGGGTTGCGTCCGAAATCTGATTGTCCGTCGGTAATAACGGAGTATTTTTATCCAGAAAAATTGGCAGAATATGAGCATTTATCTGATCATTATTCGGTGGTAAATTTGTCTGATGAATATAATGAATGGTTGGCAAAACAGAGTCAATCTAGTTTGGTTTCTGGTGAATTAAAAATTTTGTTTCCTCAAGAAGATGATTATTTTTTAATGGATGATGTTGGAGGAGAGAAAAAATTAAAATTTAAGTTGGCAAACTCACGGGAAAATTCTGTGGAATGGTGGTTGAATGGAGAGAAATTAGCTGTTAATTCTGATAATTCTTTATTTTGGAAATTATCTCCCGGTAAATGGACTTTAGAAGTACGTTCAGGAGATATTATAGACCGAGTGAATTTTGAAGTTAAATTGCCGAATAAGTCTCCTTATAATGGGTTTTCTATTCGTGCATCTTTTGAAGAAGGGAATAGGGAGTAGGGAGTAGGGAAGATAGGGAGAGATTTTTTACCACTAATTAATAATATAGCAACTACTATTACGACTCTAAATTTATATTATGTGCCCCCTCCAGGGGAGTGTTTGTTTGTAGTTGGGCTTTAGCCCTAATACTAATACCACTTCTGAATAGTAATGCTATGTTTGATTACCATCTCACTAATCCCTATCTACCCATTACAAAGATATATAGCAAACTTTTTGAGATTTAGTATAAGTATTGTCAGGGCTTTAGCCCAACTACGAACCTGAGATTTAGTATCAGTATTGTCAGGGCTAAAGCCCAACTACGAACCTGAGATTTAGTATCAGTATTGTCAGGGCTAAAGCCCAACTACGAACCTGAGATTTAGTATCAGTATTGTCAGGGCTAAAGCCCAACTACAAGCCTAATTATAATTGTTCTACGCATTCCACAGAATAAACAACATAATATTAATCTTTTATCCTAGATGAATAAAGCATTTTTACTTCTTATACATAATAGTATATGAGACAGTAAAGCATAAATTACTCTTAATTTACTTTAGTCAATAATTGCATCTCTAATAATTAGCAATTCTCAGAAAAAATTACCATAAACTTAACTGGGTAGGCGACTGGTTAAGTAAATTCCAAGGCAGGGATGGAATAGGAATTTTTGCTGTTTCTAATAACTGTTGAAAATAACGTGCTGTACTAGGCGATCGCTCTTCTTCAGGGCAATGAATAAAAAAGTAAGTTGTTATATCTTGACGCAACCATTGCTCAATTTGAGTCACCCACTCTGTAAAAAAAATTTGATTTACTGATAACTGAGGATGAGAAATAAATCTCACAATGGTAAATGGAGCAGTCACCTTAAACTGTAAAGGTAAATTAGGTTTACGGTTTTGAGACCGCAACTGGGGATTATCCTTGCCAGTGTAGACAGGACGCGAGTCTAGCAAAACTTTCCCCACACCCAATTGTTTAAGAAGACTATTTAACTGTTGAGCTTGATAGTCTTCAAACCAGTCAGGATGCCTAACTTCCAAAGCTAAAGGCATCCCGTCTCGTGGCCAAGCTTGCAAAAATTCTGTGAGGTCATCAATTGAAGAGGGGCCGTAACTCGGCGGTAACTGAGCAAAAAATACACCCAGGCGATCGCCTAAAGGTTGCATCTTTTTGAGAAAGTCTAAAGCATCTGGGATAAAAGGTTTTAATAATCCATTATGAGTTATATTGCGCGGTAGTTTTAGACAAAATTGAAATCCAGGAGATGTTTGTATGGCCCATTTCGTCACAGTCTCTGGTTTAGGAGTAGCATAAAATGTAGTGTTACCTTCAACCGTAGTGAAACGACGACTGTAGAGAGAGAGAAACTCAGAAGGAGGACTTTTGGGAGGATAAAACTCTCCAACCCAAGGTTTAAATGCCCAAACAGCGCAGCCAAGAAAGAATTTTTTTTGAGTCATTTGAAGAAGGTTTTAGGTAAGCATTTAGCTGTCAGCTATCAGCTATCAGCCATCAGCTATTGCTGAATTAAGCTATGAAAGTAGGTTTATAGGGAAAAAAAGAGGTAATTAGGGCTTGCTGATTAAATATCAAAGCATTGACAGATAAAGATTTTAGCATTTTTTGGTATAAAAAAGTACTAGCTTTTCAGCTCAAAGAGCTGCATAAAGCTAGTATTTTGAGACGACTATGGCATAAAAATCAAGAGACAATTTTTCCGACTACCTCCTCTTAATTACCCATTTCTCCTGTCTCCTGTCTCCTGTTTCCTGTCTCCTCCTACTACTAAAAAAAATTTTCAGCAAACCCTAATTATTAATTATTCATTATTAATTATTAATTGTTAAGAATATCCACTAGCTGCCATATCGCATTCATAAATATAGTTAACTCTTTCAATTTTGGTAATATAATTTCCATCAGGATATAAGGTAAGTAATCGTAATCCAGGTGGTTGTTTATCTAGAAAAAATTTAGGATTTCCTGGTTGAAACTGAATACAAGTAGAAGGAGTTGATAAATAATTAATACCATTTATTTCTTTAGCAAATTCTTGATGAATGTGACCAGATAAAACAATTTTTACTTGTGGATAACGATTAATTATACTTAATAAATTTTCTGGGTTATGCAGAAGAATTTTATCCATCCATTCGGAATTAATTTTTACAGGAGGATGATGCAAAGCAATTAAAACTGGTTTATTTCCAGTCATTTTAATGTTATATTCTAACCACTCTAAACTTTCTGGAGAAATTTCACCATAAACACATCCAGGCACATTGGTATTTAGTAAAAAAAAGTTCCATCCACCCATTTCAAAAGATTTTTTCGCAGAAATAGGAGCAGAATTTAATACCCGTTCCATTGTAGGTAAATGATCGTGGTTTCCTGCTATCCAGTAAGTAGGAATGTTCAGAGGACTCAGTAAAGATGCTAAACGTTGATATGATTCAGAAGTTTCATCTTGGGAAAGGTCTCCAGTAAGTAGTAGTACATCTGGTTGAGGTTGCAACTGTTTGAGTTTCTCCAAGACTTTCACAAAAGAGCTTTCCGTGGGAAGTCCATACATTGTTCCCTGAATAGAGTCTGCAAATAGATGGGTATCGGTAATTTGAGCAACAAGCACAGGAGGTTGGAAAATCATTGTTACTGAGGAAATTTTGTGATAAGTGATACAGCAGTAAGGAAGAAGCAAGAAGGAAAAATCTTAGGTTGCCTAAGTTTTAAGTTTTAAGCTTTTATCTGTCCTAACCTTTCCTGGGACTACTATAAGAGCATTAAATTATTAAAATAACTTCAAATATTTGTCCACAGTGCAATTCAAAACATCAATTTAAGTGATGTAGATCACATTTATCCTTGAACTTGCCATATATTTGTGGATGGTGTATTATAATAATTAATGGTAGTAATGGCGGCATGGCCAAGTGGTAAGGCAAGGGTCTGCAAAATCCTCATCCCCCAGTTCGAATCTGGGTGCCGCCTTTGAATAGAGACGCAACTATTAACCAAAAACCTTGTTAGACCTATCCATTTCCTTGATTTTTGAGCGTTCAAAATCTCAAAAATCAACTTAAATATGGTAAGATATAGGAAACAATGCCTTTTGGAAACAGTTCGGTAGATTTTAGCTGCCTGGCGAAGTTAGCTCGGATACCAGCACTACCCAGGCGTGAAAACGATTCTTCTGTTATCACTCGTAGAAGAAAGGTCTCGGACGCGCTAGTTCTTGAAGGATTAGCTTTGCAGCTCATCTGCCTTTAGTGTTACGGTAATGCCATAATATTATCAAAGATGTTCAGCTATGAATAGATTTGATAAGGTTAAATGTTGCACCATCTCCCCATCTCCTGATCTCTCCCAACTATAATAATAAGTATTCAACCGGATTTGATATTATTTCTGCTTTGAGGAGAGATTTATTCTCAATGAAAAATCCAGATTTGATGTTACTAATCATCAAGTGTTATTAACTGGTCAATTAAGAACAATAAAACTAGTAAAATTTAACATAAATAATTATTTTTCAAGAAACCTTCTCTACAAAATATATGGGGTTGCACATTCTGGAATGATATTGCCAAAAATTAGTTTAGACTTTGACTAAAAAAAACCTAATATTAATCATTCTAGCAATTGATTAATCCAAAATCCTGTTCATCAAAAATCTAAAATCATTCGTCACTATGCAACACCAAATATATTGTCAGATTAAATGATAATATTTAGATAAGTATAAAGTAACGGAAACAGGCTCATAAAAACACTAACTTCAAAGAAATTTTAGTGATAAATACCGAAATTATAGCAGTTTTCATTAACATAGAATACAGATATTTTTGGCTGAAAGTCAGAAGGCAGGAGGCAGAAGGCAGAAATTTTGTAGTCTAACTTTGTGAAAACGACTATAATCCGATACACTTACTCAATTGATTCAACCACACATTGTCAAAAAAATGGTCGCACAAATACCTAATAGCAACTACGAAACTCAAACCCAAGAAATAGCAAAACAACTCCTAGCAGCAACCCAAGAAAAAAACCGTTCCTGGTTAGGCCAACTGCAAAATCAAATGCGGTGGGATGATAAACTCCTAGACTGGGCAATGGCGAACCCTGGTTTGCGAGTACAACTATTTCGCTTTATTGACTGTTTGCCAGCATTACACAGTAAACCAGAAATAGCTGCTCACCTCCAAGAATACCTGACTACTGAAGAAGTCGAATTGCCAGAAGCTCTCAAAAAACTCCTCAATTTCGCCAACCCAGACTCAGTTCCCGGTAAACTCGCTGCGACTACCGTTGCACCCGCAGTTGAAACTCTCGCCCATAAATACATTGCAGGGGAAAACATCAAACAAATAATTAAAACTCTAGAAAAACTACGGAAAGAAAAAATGTGCTTCACCGTAGACTTACTCGGAGAGGCAGTAATTACTGAAACTGAAGCACAATCATATTTAGACCGTTATCTAGAACTGATGACTCAGCTCTCTCAAGCTGCTAAAAACTGGTCATCAGTACCCCAGATAGACGAAGCAGACGGCGAACAACTACCAAAAGTGCAGGTATCAGTAAAACTTACAGCATTTTATTCCCAGTTTGACCCCCTCGATGCTAAAGGCAGTCAGGAACGAGTGAGCGGACGCATCCGTACTCTACTCCGACGTGCCAAAGAACTAGGTGTAGCAGTTCACTTTGACATGGAACAATATAGCTACAAAGACCTAACTATAGCTATTCTCAAAGAACTGTTGATGGAGGAAGAATTCCGCAACCGTACTGACATTGGCGTTACTATCCAAGCATATCTGCGGGATAGCGACAAAGACTTGCAAGGAATCATTGACTGGGCAAAACTCCGGGGTTATCCTGTCACCGTTCGACTGGTTAAAGGTGCATATTGGGATCAAGAAAGCATCACAGCTTTACAAAACGACTGGCCGCAACCAGTTTTCAACGATAAACCAGAAACCGATGCCAATTTTGAAAAGCTGACTCAGATGATGTTAGAAAATCATCAATATATCTATTCAGCTATCGGTAGTCATAACGTTCGTTCTCAGGCAAGAGCGATCGCTATTGCTGAAGCATTAAAAGTACCCCAACGTTGTTTCGAGATGCAAGTTCTCTACGGTATGGGCGATCAAATAGCTAAAGCATTAGTGGACAAGGGTTATCGCATCAGAGTTTACTGTCCCTACGGCGACCTACTACCAGGAATGGCATATTTAATTCGTCGTCTCCTGGAAAACACTGCTAACAGTTCATTCCTCAGACAAAGTTCAGAAAATGTTCCCGTTGAAGAATTGTTAGCGCCTCCCACTACTAATGGCAAAACAACAATTCACGATATTGTTAAACCTGTTTTTCCTAATGCTGCTGATAGCGACTATGCTGATGCTGCCCAACGACAACAAGCTTATAATGCTATTGCTCAAGTACGACTAGAGTTAGGCAAAACATATCTCCCGCTGATCGACGGCGAATACATACAGACTGAGCAAATAGTAGATTCCGTTAACCCCTCAAACCCAAAAGAGGTAGTCGGGAAAATTGGTTTAATGTCTGTAGAACAAGCAGAACAAGCAATTAAAGCAGCTAAAGCAGCATTTCCTAGTTGGCGGAAAACACCTGTTACAGAGCGAGCAGGGATATTACGAAAAGCGGCTGAGTTAATGGAAAAACGTCGCCACGAACTTTCAGCGTGGATGGTATTAGAAGTTGGGAAACCCCTTAACCAATGTAATGCGGAAGTTTCTGAGGCAATTGATTTTTGTCGCTACTATGCTGATGAAATGGAAAGGTTAGACCAAGGTTATAAATATGATGTAGCTGGAGAAACTGACCGTTATTATTATCAACCTCGTGGTATTTCTTTGGTGATTTCGCCTTGGAATTTTCCTTTAGCTATTCCTACAGGAATGACCGTTTCATCTTTGGTGACTGGAAACTGTACTTTGTTGAAACCAGCAGAAGTGTCATCTGTTATAGCATCTAAAATTGCTGAAATATTAGTAGAAGCTGGTTTTCCCAAGGGAGTATTTCAATTTGTACCAGGAAAAGGTTCGACAGTGGGTGATTTTATGGTGAAACATCCAGATGTTAATAGTATTACTTTTACTGGGTCTCAGGAAGTCGGTTGTCAAATTTATGCAGAGGCGGCAATTTTGCGACCTGGGCAAAGACACCTGAAGCGGGTTATTGCTGAGATGGGTGGTAAGAATGCGATTATTGTTGATGAGAGTGCGGACTTAGACCAAGCAGTTGCTGGTGTGGTATATTCTGCTTTTGGTTATAGCGGACAAAAATGTTCTGCTTGTTCCCGGGTTGTGGTTTTGGCACCAATTTATGAAGCTTTTGTGAATCGTTTGGTGGAGGCTACGCGATCGCTGAATATCGGAGATGCGGAGAAACCCAGTACACAGGTGGGTCCGGTGATTGATGCTAAGGCACAAAAACGGATTAAGGAATATATTGAGCAAGGTAAGCAGGAAAATGAAGTTGCTCTGGAGATGGCAGCGCCAGATGATGGTTATTTTGTTGGTCCGGTGGTATTTAAGGATGTTTCACCCACGGCAACTATTGCTCAAGAGGAAATATTTGGTCCGGTGTTGGTGGTAATGAAAGCGCAAAGTTTTTCAGAAGCATTGGAAATTGCTAATGGTACAAATTTTGCTTTGACTGGTGGGTTGTATTCTCGTACTCCTTCTCATATCGAACAAGCAAAAGCAGAGTTTGAAGTGGGGAATTTGTATATTAATCGTGGAATTACAGGAGCGATCGTTTCCCGGCAACCATTTGGTGGGTTTAAGTTGTCTGGTGTTGGATCGAAAGCTGGAGGACCTGATTATCTACTGCAATTTTTGGAACCGCGCACGATAACTGAGAATGTGCAGCGGCAAGGTTTTGCTCCTATTGAGGGCGTGCAGTAGGGGAGTGTGGGGAGTGTGGGGAGTGTGGGGAGTGTGGGGAGATGGGGAGATGGGGAGATGGGGAGTGTGGGGAGATGGGGAGATGGGGAGATGGGGAGATGGGGAGATGGGGGGATGGGGAGATGGGGGGATGGGGAGGTGGGGAGTGTGGGAAGCACAGGGTAGGGTATCCAAAAAAATATAGGGTTCTTAATATTCTCTGACTACAAAGAATTAGTCCTGCTGACCCGTATTCAAGTAGAGCATCCAGTTACCGAAATGATTACGGGTTTAGACTTAATTGCTGAACAAATTCGCATTGCCCAAGGTGATAAATTAAAGCTTACCCAAGACCAAGTTATCCTCAAAGGTCATGCTATTGAATGTCGGATTAATGCCGAAGATCCTGACCATGGCTTTCGTCCCCAGCCAGGGAGAATTAGCGCTTACCTGCCACCGGGAGGTTTAGGTGTTCGCATGGATTCCCATGTCTACACAGATTATGAAATTCCTCCCTACTACGATTCTTTGATTGGCAAGTTAATTGCTTGGGGCCCAGACCGCAATGCAGCAATCCAGCGCATGAAACGAGCCCTGAGGGAGTGTGCTATTACTGGTTTGTCAACCACAATTGGTTTCCATCAAAAAATTTTAGAGACACCAGAGTTTCTTGAGGGCGATATCTATACCAACTTTGTCGAGCAGATGATGCAACAAGCAGAAGGTTAATTCGTGACGTTATCCCACGGTAAATCTTCGAGGTGCGCTTTCCACTGCGGAGGAAACCTCCGCGTGTGTCGCACCTCGATTATACTGGGGGATTCTCAAGATTACTCTTTAAGCTAGCCTTCGGCATGGCGAGAGCTTAACGCTAAGGCGCTTCACGGGCTGTCTACCGACTAAGCCTCCACACGCAGAAACGATGAGTCCCACCGCTGTTGTGTAGTGAAAACTTGTACTACACACCTAATTTCCTTGAAGATTTTACATACAANTAATTGTAGCTGATAGTGACTCAATGGATAGACGACTGAACAAACTTACTCATTTTAGTTAGATAGCTATAGTAATGAGTAAGTTTGATGAACTTTAGAGAAGTTTTCACTTTCTGTCTTTACCCCCTTAATATCTGTATTCTATTTTTTAGCTTGCTTGTTCATTCCATCGAGACTTTAATTGTAGTGATTTTCTAATAGATAGACTACAGTGGCCAAAGTATTTTCCTACTCCCTCTCTTGGTGCGCGTTCCCTTGCGTCTGTCACCGACGCGGGGTCGCACCGCTACTCCCTAACTCAAAAGAATTTTGTAGTTACTAAAATGGGTAGTCCTGCATGGTAATGGTGAGGATATATATTTTTTAATTTTTCTCACACTCCCCATCCCCCATCTCCCCACACTTCTTTTACCATTACTATGCACCACCACCCTAAAATGAATTGCGCTGTAAAATTATCTTTTTATTTTTGGTTTAATACCCCACCCTCTACAGGGTGTTAACAATTGGTTGGGGTTATAAGACACGGAGTGGCGTGTCGAAGACTATCCCCATCCATTTTTTCTTCCTTCTTCCTTCTTCCTTCTTCCTTCTTCCTTCTTCAAGGTGTATTTTGCACAGGCCAGATATTTTGTGGAACAAAACACAGCTTATTAAACTTCTATAAAATCAGAAAATTACTCTCTTACTCGCACATCAATCACACTAGCATTAAAATTATAATCCGCTCCCTCCAATTCAATTGTCATACCAATTTTCACCTTAATATTTCCCAATACAGGACCATCATCAGTCAATCTACCTTTACCTTCCAAAGTTAACAAAAGATTCCGACTAAAAAGTTCTTTCTCTCTAGGATCGGGTAAAGCTTTGACCGAGCCATCCGGCTGAGGAACTGCCACTTTTCTAGTCATAAATTCAACAGATTTTAGGTTAACTTCTCCATAAGGTTGATTTCTAATAATTAATTGAGTGTTCTCTCCTTCCCTTAATAATTTTTCAGGGTTGCGCCCTTTTAAACCTAAAGCAATAGCATCTACTTCCATTGGTTTAGTAGTAATATTACCCACTTGAGCAACAGAAGTTTTATTAGTACCAGGAACAATAAATATTCCTAGTAATACCATTAAAATTATTAGCACAGCGCCCAAATCTAAGACACTGACTTTACCAAATAATCGTCCTTGAGAATCCAAAATTTTCATAATTTCATCAACTAATAATTACAAGGTGGTTAAACCCAAATTTTTAGGGTGCTGAAGGCTATTTGCGGAGTATTCCTGTACGGAAATACTGTTTGCTCCCCATTCCGGTACGGAAAATACCGATCGCTAGTTAGCCAGGATAGTTAAGTAATACATACTGATAACTTTCATTCAGAAAATATCCTCTTAGAGATATTACCATTTATATGATGTTTAGTAAAACACCAATAATAGAGTTTGCTCGTTGTACAGTTACACAATAAATCTAATTAGAATGCTCAAGGGTTATTTCAGTTATCAGTTATCAGTTATCAGTTATCAGTACCTCTGCAATAAGGAGGTTTGACCTTGGCGAATATTCTCTTTTTTTTATCTCCTTAAAATGGGAGATTTTTCTCATAATTAATAATTCATAGTTAATAATGGATAATTACCTCTTATTTTCAAGGAGAGGATTGACGAAAAAGGTTCTTTTTCTGGTTTATCCTTGAAAGGAGAGGGTTTGATGATCATTAATAATTAATCATGAATAATTACCTCTTATTTTCAAGGAGAGGATTGACGAAAAAGGTTCTTTTTCTGGTTTATCCTTGAAAGGAGAGGGTTTGATGATCATTAATAATTAATCATGAATAATTACCTCTTATTTTCAAGGAGAGGATTGACGAAAAAGGTTCTTTTTCTGGTTTATCCTTGAAAGGAGAGGGTTTGATGATCATTAATAATTAATCATGAATAATTACCTCTTATTTTCAAGGAGAGGATTGACGAAAAAGGAATTTTTTTTCTAGTTTATCCTTGAAAGGAGAGGGTTTGATGATCATTAATAATTAATCATGAATAATTACCTCTTATTTTCAAGGAGAGGATTGACGAAAAAGGAATTTTTTTTCTAGTTTATCCTTGAAAGGAGAGGGTTTGATGATCATTAATAATTAATCATGAATAATTACCTCTTATTTTCAAGGAGAGGATTGACGAAAAAGGAATTTTTTTCTTATTTATTCTTGAAAGGAGAGGGTTTGATGATCATTAATAATTAATCATGAATAATTACCTCTTATTTTCAAGGAGAGGATTGACGAAAAAGGAATTTTTTTCTTATTTATTCTTGAAAGGAGAAGCTTTAAAACTTAATTATTCGGTAATGCTCGTGAGGTTTTAAATGGTAGTTATATATTTTTTCGGCGATATAGCGCTACGCATTAAGGTGTTTGACATTTATCAAAATAATATGGGTCTAACACCCCGCCTTTTAAGGCGTAATATTTTTGGAGCGGGGCTTAAATCCCCTACTTCCCCTCCTGGGAGGGGTTAGGGGTGGGTTAACTTCTGACTCACAGGAGTGCGCGTTCCCTCTCTTGGTCAGCGTTCCGCAAGCGAGCTGGCGTCGTCGCGGGGTCGCACCCCTACTGACTTCTGACTTCTGACTTCGTTAAAAACCCTCTTAGCGAAGCTTTTCCGCACCAAAAACCCTTTAACAGTTTACTATTCCCTATTCCCGATTCAAGTAGCGCTATAATTTTATTAAAAAAATCAGTTCAGTGGGTGAAGATAAGGAAGTTTAGCTAATAAAAAACTCCTTTATCTTCGGTAGTAAAATTAAGTTTTAGATTTCCGGAAAATCCATCAATAACTTTTGTAGTGAATGGCAACAACAACCAAATATCATTCGCTAATTTATTTGTAATAGCAGTTGAAGGAAAAATTAGGATATATAGCAGTCGAAGGAAAGGTTAGGACAAATCAAAAGCTTAAAATTAAGACAAAGTAAGATTTTTCCTTCTTCCTTATTTATTCTTTTTCCTTCTGCTATAAATCTAAAATCTAGTCCAGGATGGCGGAAATAACTTACCAGTTACAAAATGCTAAAACAATTACAAATAAATACTTTTGACTGTCTTGAGTGTGTCTTACATCCTGAGGAAACCTCAGAATTACACACTCGCTTTTAACTTTTGACTTTTAACTTCCGCGTAGCGGCACTAGTACCTTTTAATTTAAAAGCTCATGTTGAAAAAATTATCTCTAATTTCCCGCTCTTCCTTTCGTCAAGTATCATACCCATTAATATCTGTAATGGTCGCTGCTAGTTTATGTGCAGGTACAGCATCTCCCAGTCAAGCTATCCCCTGGAGAGAATTAATTTTCCAGAGTATTCAGATGATTCAAATTTCCAACCTGTCTGACCCCCAAGAAGTTGAACTTGGTAAACAAATTAATCAACAAATATTGAAACAGAGAAACGTTAAACTTTATCGCGATCGCGCAGCTAACGAATATATTAATAGAATTGGCCAAAGATTGGCAGCAGCAAGTCCCCGTCCAGATATTCCCTATACTTTTCAAGTAGTAGAGGATGACAGTATAAATGCTTTTGCCACTATGGGAGGTTTTGTCTATATCAATACTGGTTTAATGAAAGCTGCAGAGAACGAAGCAGAATTAGCTAGTGTTGTTTCTCACGAAATTGCCCATATTGCTAGTCGTCATGCGGTCAAACAGTTACGTCAGACATTATTGGCCCAGGGTTTAGCTACAGCAGCAGGTGTGGATGATAGTGTTGCTGTCCAAGTTGGGGTAGAATTAGCATTACGGCGGCCTAAAAGTAGGGAGGCAGAATTTGAAGCTGATGCAATAGGTATTGAAACATTAGGTAGAGCGGGATATGCTCAATATGGTGCAATTACATTTATGGAAAAATTGCTAAAAAAAGGTTCTCCACCATCTTTTCTTAGCACTCATCCCGCAACATCAGCGAGGATCGAGCAAATGAAACAAATGATTAATCCGGAATTTGCTTACAATGGTGATGGGTTGGATGATACACGTTATCAGGTCACTGTAAGTCGATTAATTCCATAGTTATATCATGTCCGGTTGAATAGTTATAAATAAAAATGGAGGAGTTATGAGTTATGAGTTATGAGTTATGAGTTATGAGTTATGAGTTATGAGTTATGAGTTATGAGTTATGAGTTATGAGTTATGAGTTATGAGTTATGAGTTATGAGGAGGGAATTTTAAGCTATAAATGAAGAGAAAGTTTTTTGATCACGCTCTTTCCGGACATGATATTAGGAGTATGGGAGTGGGGGAGTTAAGGGGAATTCAACAATTAATAATTAATAATTTATTATTACTTCTCCTTGAAAAGAAGAGGATTGACTAATCATGAAAATTTTTTCTTGTTTTTCCTTTAAAGGAGAGGCTTTAAACCTTAATTATTCGGTAAATATAAGAATAATTAATAGACGCTCTGGCTAATAATTATCAAAATTTTAATTTCACCTGTGTTAATTACTCAATAATTGAAGTTTTACTTAACAAAAGCATTCTTTTTTCACCCTTGGTATTAGCCTTAAAAGTAGCAACTACGAAGCTCAAATATAAGAATTTTTTCAAGTTTTTTTGACTGATAATCATCATCATTAAAATTCTCAGGACTTACGCAAATTGACTTTTCAACCACCATCTGTAGGGGCAAATGGCATTTGCGTAAGTCCCGATCTATTATTTTTACTTTTTACCTATTTTTTTCTTCAATATCCGGTGCATCTCATATTTGCAAAAATACTTTTTTCCTATATATTTACTGTTGCCTGTTACCTGTTGCCTCTCTTGGTAAGCATTCCCTTGCGTCTGACGCCGACGCGGGGTCTGACCGCTGTTACCTAAAAGCGATAAATTTTTAGCTTTATTCACGCATTGAGATGCACCCTCAATATCTGTTTATTCTTCCTTCTTCCTTCTTCCCTCTTCCTTCTTACTTCTTGATACAAAAATCACTAATCCAACCTCGCTGTACAAATAATGGAAGTAATGAACCCACATCAACTTTAGGCTCAAGATCGGCAACTTTTTCGCAAACAATTTCAAATGGATAATTCTCTTGAAAAATCTTTAGTAATTCCCATTCTTCATTATTTGGTAAATCAATTCGCATATCATAACCCTGTCGCCACAAAAATATTTTTACCCCACCTTCATCTAGACTTACCATTTTATCCCCTTGATGATCGGGTTGATTGACTTGCCAAATCCTATGAATAGGATAAATAGACTCTAATAAAACACTATTTTTCGGTAAATACAAAATCAACTCTCCCCATTTTTCTTGAGGAATTTCACCCAAAGCTTGAAAATCTAAACCCTTTGTATCTTCACCACAAAAAACTCGATGCCAATGCCATTCTAAACGTGCTATATCTGGCAGATATGGTAAATGTTTTACTGGTTGAAAATCTGCAAGGAAATCTGCAAACTGTTCTCCATAATCTCCCAAATCAGGTGATAAACAAGGAAACTGATTAATAAACTTTAATGCAGTTGCTTCAAAAAACTTTTCTCCCACTAACTGACATAACACAGGATAAATTGACGTTAATGTACTACTCAAATTTCCAACAACATTACCTCTGTAAATTGCCAAACCTTCCGCAGGAGTTAAATTATTTGGCGCTTTAATATGTTTGCTTAATTCTTCTATACTAATACTGTCTTTTTTCCATACAGCTTGGAGAAATAAATTTTGTAGAGTAATATTTTCCATGATCAAATAATTAATAATTAGGGTTTACGCTCAAAAGTCTTTTAGTAGGGGTAGGAGACAGGAGACAGGAGACAGGAGACAGGAGAAATGGCTTGGGAGCGAGGAGGTAGGAGCAAGAATTGTAAGAATGATTTTTATGCCCAACTATGAGCCTAAAATACTAAATTCTTGAGCATGAATAGCTGAAAATTTTGCACTTTTTTAGACAAAAAAAAACTAAAGTTTTTATATGTAAATGCTTTTATATTTAATCAGCAAGCCCTAATTAAATAATTAAATAATTCAGGTTAAAAGCCTCCCCTTGAAAGGGGAAAAAAATAAATTTTTTCCTTAAGGGTCAATCCTCTCCCTTTTAGGGAGAGGTAATTATCCATTATCCATTATCTATTATCCATTATCCATTATTCATTATTCATTATTCATTAATAAACTGACCTTTTGTAATAATTTTTCAGCTTTATTTGCTTCTGCCATTAATACTTCAAAACTCGGAATATCTGTATCCCATTCGATTAAAGTAGGTACACTGCCAAACCTTACTAAAGCTTCTTCATACAACTCCCAAACTGGAGGATGTACAGGATAACCATGGGTATCTAATAGATAATTTTCCTTTTCTTCATAACCTGCTAAATGAATTTGCTTAACCCTTTTTGCTGGAATACCATCCAGATATTTTAGAGGGTCAATTCCATTATTTATAGCATTAACATAAAGATTATTTATATCCAGAAGTAAATAACAGTCAGCTTTTTTTACTAATCCCTCAATAAACTCCCATTCCGACATAGTTGAATCTGTAAAAGTTAAATATGGAGAAGGATTTTCAATCAAAATTTGCCTACCTAAAAATTCTTGTACTTGTAGGATACGAGATGCCACAAAATCCATCACCTTTTCCGTATAAACAAGTGGAATTAGATCGTTAAGATAGTGACCACTGACAGATATCCAAGATAAATGGTCGGAAATAAAATCTGGTTCAACTTTTGCTGCTAAATTTTTTAGGCGAGTTAAATAATCTAAATTTAATGGGTCTGTTGAACCCAAAGACATTCCTACTCCGTGTAAAGTGACAGGATAATCTTGACGAATTTTTTCTAAATTAAATAGTGGCAAACCACCAGCACAAAAATAGTTATCTGATAAAACTTCAAACCAATTTACTTTCGGTTTTTCAGTCAGAATATATTGATAATGGAGGGAACGTAAAGCAATTCCTGAACCTTGAATTGATGATGACTGAATGTAGGGTAAATCCCCCTTACTTTGCAACTTTTGATTAACATCAAATTCTAGTTTTTGAGATTCTATTTCTGTTGTCATAAGCTGTTTTTATTTAAGAATAAAGAAGGAAGAAGGAAAGACCGAATAACTGGAAAAGTGGATTAGGATGAAAAGTTGTCGCTCCACATCTATAAACCCCAATTGGGTGCATTTCATATTTGCAAAAATACTTTTTTCCTATTCCCTATTCCCTGTTCCCTGTTCCCTAAAAACAATAATTTTTTGGCTTTATTCACGCATTGAGATGTACCCATAAAAAATATGGCATTCTTGAGTTTATAGCTGATTTGATTCAACAGAGATAAATAGAGGAAAAGGGAACTATTTATAAAATATTTTCCTCTGCTCTACTCTATGATTATCAAATCATAACCCTATTCAAAGATGCCACAAATTTTGTTATAATTGCTTAAATTCTTAGTTGATATCTATTTAGATTCTGGAACATAAACTCTTGCACCAACAATTTTCTCGCAAGTACCCTCAGGAACATAAATCCACTCATTAGGATCTGAATCTACTTTAGCCTGACCCGAACAGGTATGGTCATTAGCACCACAATCATTCATGCCAGCTTTAACAATACCAGCACATTTTTCCATACCTTCTTTACCAGCAAGAGCTTCTTGATTGCTAGAAACAGTAGCAAGACCAACAGCTAGTACACCAGCGATCGCAGTAGATACAGCTAATTTTTTGTTGATGTTTTTCATAATATTATTTTCTCCAATTAATTAAGTTCAACCTTACACTTATAAAGTATTCACTATCGATCTTAAGATATTCTATGAAAAATCTGAGATTAACCTGAGAAAATGGTAGATAGTTAGTGAGTATTTTTTTGCACTAAGACTGGGTCATTTCAGTTATCAGTTATCAGTCATTCCTACACGACTTCAAAACTTACTTAACCCGTATTCTCTAGAGGTAATTATTAATTATTAATTATTAATTGTTGAAACCCTAATCAATACAAAAAAGAAATCAACCCTTCAGCTGATATGACAACAAAAATTGTGTGAAATTCTCAAAAAACTCAGCCTTAGATAGACTACCATCTCGGTTAACATCACTCATTTTCCAGAAACTTTTAATCTCTGGCTCAGTATAACCAAGCTCCTTAAACTTAGATTCAATTTCCGACATTTCTAAAACACCATCTTTATTGACATCAATCTCTTCAAAAACCTGTAGTATAGAATCCTTAAAAAGTGCCTGAGAAACAGCTTCACGAAACTCCTTTTCAATCGTATCTAAAAACGAACCTTTTCTAGTTTCCGTCAACCAAGGGTCCATAACTGTAGACCGCAACACCGTAATCGAATCACTCACAGAATCTCTTACTCCCAAACGACGTTTATAATCTTCCACAAATACCTCTCCATAATCAGCCTTATCAAAATCTGTCGTACTCACAATCAAATCATAACCATATATATCCTGCCCAGGCTTAATACTAAGCTGGTCATACATAGTTTTATTCAACCGATTTGCCAGATTCAAATCTGTATTAAGAGTCCCATCTGGATGTTTAAAATTAAAAGCATAGGTCAATATATTTTGGTCTGGACCAATTTCTGATAACAATGCCATTGCTTCTGAGTCTGCCAAAATTTCCTGATTACTTTTACCATCAATTCTGTCTCGAATAAACCGAATTTGTTCCTCAACATCATCCCCATTAATTTCAGCAGGAAGTCGCGGTACAGGAACAATAATAAAACGGTCTTCAGGATCTGCCATGCACAACAGTTTGGCATAAAGCTTTTTGCAATTAAATATAGCCTTACCATGAATTTTGCCGTATCCACTCTTAGTGGGGCGAATTACTCGATGACTCAGATAAACAGCAGCCGCAGCAGCACCTGGTTTCGACCCCTCCACACCATAAATACCTATTGTTGGCTCGGCTTCACCGTGAGAAATATAGGGAGCTTTAAAAGTCACCATATCTCGCATTGCTGAGTTGCGATAACAAAGGGCGCCTGCGGGATAGGGAATATAACCTGATTTATGAGGATCGACGGTAATAGAATCAGCATTTCCCAAGGCTTTAAACTGTTGGGTAACATAAGCACTTAAATTCACTTCAGCACTAGGTTGTTGTTTGCTCTGAGGATTTTCCGGTAGTTTAGTATCGTCTTCCCGCAACATAGCAGCAAAATAACCACCCCACGCAGCATCTCCATGAATAGTAAATTCTAGCCCTAAACTGCGAAACTTATCTCGAACTGCTAAAACTTCTTGAATGGGGTCAACAGCACTCTCTTCTGTGCTACCGATAACTGCAACTACTGTATATACTGGTCTTTTTTGGGCTAGACATTCGTTGAGAATTTTCTCCAATTCCGGAATACTCATCCGTGCATCTTTATCAATAGGAACATTAATGATGTTTGATGATCCTATTCCCAGAATAGCAGCAGCTTTGGGGAAAGAGTAGTGTTTTGTTCCCGGAACTAAAAATACTGGTGACGCTGCAATATCCCTGAGAAACTGCCGGGAAAATTCTTGTATTCCTATATTTTGCAGAGAATATTTTGATAGAGCTTGAGCGATCGCCTCACTATCTATTTCATATTCTTGGGTCAAACGACTTGGTAAAGCCAGAATATCATCACCTCTGAGATTTAACAAAGACCAGGTGTCAAATTTAATTAACGGTTTTAACTCACCAGTGGGGAGAGAAATTTCAATATTTTTTGCTGCTGCCAGAGAAGATTCATTTTTCAGTGCTGCCTGAAAAGCAATGGGATAAAATTTCAGATTTCTTGCCGACCAAATGGCTTCAATATTAGCAATAGTGCCCCCACAAGTGATGTGCCCCCAAGGTCGAATTGCCCCGTTTTCAATCTCGCTTTCATCTGGGATGGTGTATCCCAACATCCGGCACAAGTCATCCCCTACCCACATTTCCAGAAGTGTTGTTGCAGTCGAGCCTTCAAAAGCGACATTGTTGGGGTTATACAACATTGCCCCAAAGTAACCTAGAATCGCAGGTATCGTAATATCCCAGTTCATGTGGCCTTGATAGCGCATACTGAAAAAAGGAACAGATTTTTTGAGAAATGCTAGCAGGGATTGGAAGTTTTCTTTTACTGAAGCGATCGCCTGGATATATTCTGGTTGTAGTTTAATTTGTTCAGTAATATGGCTTGGGTCTCCTGGGTGATAGTTTCGCCGCCAAAATGCTTGATCGCGCAATGCTTCTACGATTAACTGCTCCAGTTTATCAGCATTTTCTGCCTTTGAGCCTAAAAACCATGCTTCTAAGGAATTGCTGCCTGAGTCTTGAGTATTTAGAATATCCAGCAGTTCTTGAATTTGAGAATTGTTTGATTTCATTAGTCTTATCCAAGTATAGCGTTACTTTTAGGAATTAGTATTATACCTGATGGCGGCATAAATAATCAAATCACCAAGCAAATATATCAGTTTTCCTCTTCGTTTTTTCCTCACCTCAGTTATTTCCCAACAACTACAGGACTTACGAAAAGGCACTACATACAGGGTCTTTGTGCGTTACGCTAGCGGGCTTCACACCCTACCAATAGCGTTCATGCGTAAGTCCTAAACTCTATTATTAATCAAACGCTGGATAAATATCCTTCTCAAAAATATCCCGAATCCAACCAGGTAAATGCTGATGCTTGTTAATATCAGTATCTGAACGCAGATCCACTTTATAACTAGAACTTCGGGGAGCTATTTCTGGTACCCAAGCTGAGTGCAGTGGAAAACCACACTGAACATCTGGGTGTCGCAGTTTTGCTATCGGACCTGCTGCCAGATTTCCCGCTTGCCAAATCCAGAATTCTGACTGTCCGCTAGGTACAGTCAGCATTGCCACCACATACCCTTCTAACTCATTGCTTTGACCCTGCTTAGGAACATAAATCGGAGTCGTGAAACTCGTACCACGAGGTACAGCCCAAAAATCTTTTACTTCCATATCAGTAGGAGACCACCGTAGGATACCAGCTTCTTTCCAAGAGGGTAGATCGTCCACTGGAACATTTCGGAATGGATGATTAGCGTACAGTTCCACCAACCTTCTGGGAACCATTTCGCTCATATAACCGTAGAAATTAACCCAAATATTTTCAAATTGCCCTGGACTCGTTCCTTGAATTCCACTGTAGGTGGGAAGCGCAACTCCCCAGAACTTCTCAAAGAACTTATATCCACTTTCATCACTGTTGATTTCCCCTGTTTGAGCGTTGACGACGTATTTACCAAATCCTTGCTGGTCATAAACGCCGGGAGGGGAGCCATAAAACTCTGGAGGAACAAATTCTAGTCGAGTAGGCCACCGCACATCCCATCGCTGAAGCGACTCGCTAACATCATGGCCAGAAGCATGAACTAAATGCAAAGTGACCCAATCTTCGTTATCCTCATAGTTGGCAAAAAAGTGAACGCACTCGCGCGGAATCTCGACGTGTTTGGCAACTGCTGCTCCTCCATCCAATTGCGATCGCGGTACAAACCAAATCTGGTTATAGGCAGATTGCGGTTCCGCCCGCACTCCTGAGAAAACCATTCGCATATATTCGATTAAAAATGCTGTGTCGATGATGACGACGTAATTGCGTGTCACGGCAATTTGGTGGGTAGACTGTTTGATAACTACTGGTTTCCCCGTGCTATCGTCAATAATTCGAGTAGTTGTAAATTTTCCTGCACCATCCCAAACGTGCAAATGGGTATCAGGTTCAATTAAACCAGCAGCTAGGGGCATTTCAAAAACAGGATTAATTAAGAAAATCTCTCCAGTATTTTCGTCGTAGGCAGTATGAGCACCACTCATGTGCATGGGAAATATCCAGGGAAACTTGATGTCTCCAACTCCAGGGATGCCATCAATTTCCATTGCTTTCCATTCACTATTTGATCCTACCGGGGTTACGGGGGATAAGGTCGTCATATCAAACTCAAACGGACGACCCGAGTCAATTGTAGCCATCATCCGCCAAGAACCATTCTCTGGGTCTCGAAAAGCTTGCAAGGCAGTATTACATTGGTTTTGCACCCCCAATAAGAGGTTCATACGAGCTAAACCACCACGATTACGAAACCGATATAGCCTTCTCCATAACTGCCATTGAGATTTTTCTTGAATTTTGCGATCGCAGATCACAGAAGGAGTTTCAAAGGGAGCACTTTTAATATGGACGCGATCGCTGTTAAAATCTAAGCGATACAATTGTCCACGGCCATTAAACCATGGGGTATCCCCTCCTTGTGGTGTAGGTACTATCCAAAATGCGTGTCCCATCATATCCCCAGGTACAGTTCCCTCAATAGTATTGAGATCGAGGTCAACGGATGTAGTGTTTTGATAGCGTGTTTTATTAGGAAGAGCGACAGAATTCATAGATTTCCTCTCTGGAAGTTATTTGAAACCATTTAATTCAGGATATATAATATCACAAAATCAGTAATTTTGCAAGAGATTGATAGGACTTATTTAGTGACTATCTAATATCATGTCCGGTTGAATAGTTATAAATAAAAATGGAGAAGTAATGAGTTATGAGTAATGAGTTATGAGCAATGAGTTATGAGGAGGGAATTTTAAGCTATAAATGAAGAGAAAGTTTTTTGATCACGCTCTTATCCGGACATGATATAAATTAGTATTTGGTAAGCATTTCCTGCGCAATGCTGCGCAAACAGCTATTAGCTGTCAGCTAGCCTCCTGCGGAGGAACTGCGGACTTCAGCAACAAGACTCTCTCCTTCAGGACAGTATTTAAATTAATATAGACTTTAAGGGCAAGGGAGCCAACTTTTGTAATACAGCGGTTTTCATTTGGGTAGACCACAGTAGGGAAATTCCATGGAACGTCCCTACAAAGTTTTGCTTGTGAAGATGTGGTTCATCAATTTGAAAAGCGCTGTAAGACAATTAATAAAGCTTTTATCCTAAACTAAGAGTAATAGCTGATAGCTGATGGCTGACGGCTGAATGCTTACAGTATTTGTATCTTGTTACGGAATAATTAACGTTTAAAGCGTCTCCTTGGCTGCGCCGCGAGCTGTCGCTCTACAAGGAGAAACAAGTGGTCGAGGGATGGATGGATTTCCTAACCATATCCAATCGACCAAGAGATAAAAATTTTTCTTTTGAGTCAATCCTATCCGTTTTCAAGGAGAGGTAATTATTAATTATTAATTATTAATTATTAATTATTAATTGTTGAACACATATTTTGCATACTTTTGAAAGCAATTCATTTTTTAGCATGGATATAATCAATAAAGTAAAATTGAGGAATTAACCACAATTTCAACCAAGCATAAATCCCCATTCCCAAAAGTGCTGTAATTACTAAAGGTAAACCTATTTTAATCCGCAAATTATCGGGAATAATAGCAACTCCAGACACAATAATTATGAAATAATTTATCAGGAAAATTTGTAATCTTTGTAGATTTTTCAATGCTTGCCGACAACTACTGCAATGCTGAGTATGTTGTTGATAGCGGTCCAATATCAAAGCACGATTATTATTTATTAGTGAGTTATTTTGTATGCTAATTCCTACTTTACTCCAAGGTAGTTTACCATCACAATATTTATCAAACCAGTTCCTAAATTCAATCACTAAACGGTCTGCACTTGTAGGTAACTTGTAAGCTGTTTTCCAACTTTCATTTAATTGTTTTTGTTTAAGTAAATACTCTTGTTGACTTAATAGAATCATATCTCCATCGATAACTAAATTCCGAGTTTTAATATGATCCCACCAACGCGGTGTCAGTCGATGAATTGTTTTAGCAAAATTCCTGGGAAACTGAGCAACAATTCTAGATTTACCAGGGGATACAGGCAAACAATAAGTAACAAGTCCTATTTTTTTTCCACTGCCACCAATACTAATTTCATACTCTAAACGACAAGGTGGTTCAAAAGTAATTTTTGTCGGCAAATTTCCAGGACTAAAAACTTCAATTAAATCAATTGTTGATTGTACAATTTCCATAAATATTGGTCTGGCTTTTTCTCTATTCCCCTGAACCCCATGATGAGCAAAAGGAACATGACTAGGATCTGCTACATTTTCTACTAAAGTTTGCCAATCATATTCGAGTTCGCGGACATAAGAAGACCACACAAAACCTTTCTCAGCATCTATTTGTGGTGATAATGGTAGGGGTGTAGTTTCAGCTAGTTCTGCTGTTTGAGCATCCGGCCAAACCCAGAGTAAATCATTTTCCTGGCGTACTGGTAATGAAGTTACACAGAAATTTTGTTGATTTTTTGCTATAATTTGCTGATTTTCAGCTTGGGGAATATGAGTACAGATACCTTGAGAATCAAATTGCCAACCATGATAACTACACATTAAATTACCAGTTTTCTCATCAATACGACCCTCGCTTAAGGGTGCTAGACGGTGAGGACAAACATCTAAAAATACCTGGTAATTCTCAGAATATCTTGGCTTCCAGATGACTAAACGTATTCCCAACAAAGTTACAGGAACTGGGATTTCTGGATCTAGGTCTTCAATGGGAGAAAGAGGATACCAGTGCTGAAAAAAATTAAATTCGGTTTGCATTTTATTTTAGGTAGTAGTTTTTAGTTCAATTTGTCTCATCTATACTAATTTACTCTAAGGATGTCACAAATAGTCAACAACTGATGATGTGGAATAATAGGCTGAAATTATTGTAAGCGTCAATGCTTTAAGTCTATCAACTTTCACTTCGCGCATTCTGACTTTCATGAAATAATGTTTTTAGAGTTCTTAACTACTTTAACGAGCTAATTTTTATTACTTGACAAAGACAAAGACTAATCACATTTTACATTCATATGCTCTGCTCCCCAATCTCTCATAGAAATCATAATTGGCTCCAGAGTACGACCATAATCTGTAAGCGAATATTCTACTCGTGGTGGCACTTCAGCATAGACTTTTCGTGCGATAATATTATCTTTTTCCAATTCGCGTAGTTGATTAGCAAGCATACGCTGCGTAATACCTTTAATTTTTTTCTTCAATTCGCCGAAACGTAATACATCATTCTGCAAGAGATTAAAAATAATCACAGGTTTCCACCGTCCACCAATCACCGATAACGTGGCTTCGACAGAACACCCATAGGGACGATCGTAATTATTTTTCTGCGTCATAATTCTCTAAACCTTTCAATAGTTACTTTTAAGTCACTATATAAAAAAATTGTACCTACTTGTTATTATTTGCATTTTTATTATACTTTTAATCATATAGAACCCCTAAACGGATCTATAGAGAAGGAGATGGGGGGATGGGGAGATGGGGAGATGGGGAGATGAGAGTATTTTTCTACCTGCAAGGGAAGCTACCAGGTTTGCTATTGGGCGACGCGGGGTCTCATCCGCTTTTTCCCCATTCTCGTTCCTGAATTTCCACTGGCTCGCTCAGACTGAGGACAGAAGCCAAAAGCACATACTGCTTCCAAAGATACGGTTAGGGGTTCTATAACTTATAAACGAAGACAGAGGACAGAAAGAACCATTGGTTTTAGTTCGCGGACACTTATGTAGCAATGAGCGCTGGTATATTTACAAATTGCAGGAGGGGCTAAATAGCTAAAATCTTATATTGTCAGCAATTTATTCCCCCAGATGAGCTGTTGCTTTCCGGAGCTGTTGCTTGCGCACAGCGCTATAACTGTTCTGCAATTGTTCCTTTGTGAGCTGAAGCTACGCAGTTTCCCAATTATCAAAATCATAAGGGTTGCGCAACCCCGCTTTTTAAGGCGCAATATTTTTGGAGCGAAGCTCAAATCCCCTACTTCCCCTCCTGGGAGGGGCGGGGGTGGGTTGGATTAGGGGTGGGTTAACTTCTGTACGGGCGAATGGCCATTCGCCCCTACTGACTTCTGACTTTTGACTTCATTAAGTATCCCATGAGGAAACTTTTAGATGTTCAATTTTTAACAACTTGCAAAAGGAGATAGATATGGCTGATGAAAACTACACTACATTCAAGGCAACAAAGGATGGAACAGTCCTTACTGTTACTTTTGATTACCCTCCTGTGAATGTTCAAGGCATTCCTATGCTAGACGATCTAAATCTTTTGGCGGAAAAACTTGAGGGCGATCGTAGCGTCAAAGTTGTTGTTTTTCAATCTGCGCACCCAGAGATTTTTGTAGCTCATGCCGATACTAATTTCCTCAAAGATATGTCTACAACAGCAGTATCGCGCGACGAGGTAGAACTGCTCTATCTACAGAAAACCCTGGAGCGTATTAGTAAATTACCACAGGCGACTATCGCTAAAATCGAAGGGTTCGCACGGGGTGGCGGCCATGAATTTGCGCTGGCTTGTGATATGCGCTTTGCCGCTCGTGGCAAGGCAAAATTCATGCAGATGGAAGTTGGTATGGGCATCCTGCCTTGTGGTGGTGGCGCATCACGCATGGCTCGTCAGGCAGGTTTGGGCAGAGCATTGGAAATTATTTTAAGTGCCCGTGATTTTGATGCGGACGAAGCAGAAGCCTATGGCACTATTAATAAAGCTCTCGATGCTGACAAAATAGGTGCTTATGTTGATAATTTGGCAAAACGCATCGCCCATTTCCCAGCTGATTCGATTAATGCTTGTAAGCAGGCTGTTTATGCTTCAATCGATAAGCCAATCGAAGATGCCCTCAAAGAAGAAGCTTACTGGCTCTATCAGGCAACAAGTAAAACACCGGCAATTAAGCGTTTCCAAATCGCAGATGACACAAGCCTTCAATATGATATAGAGAACCAGCGTAACTGGGAGCAAGGAGTGATCAATATTCAGGAAATAGAATAATGGACACTCAAAAGAATAAACAAACCGTTTGTGATTTTTTTGAACACTTCTGTGCAGCAAATGTTTCAGCAGCCCTTGATTTGCTTGATGATGCTGTTATCTGGCGTCCGAGAAGAGATCGGTGTAAATCATGTTGCACTGAACCTGCGCTTTAATAAAGCCGATATTGATACAACACTGAAACGTTTAGCAGATGAGAACCTGCCAGACTTCAATGGATAAAGGAGACAAAGCCATGCAAAAAACTATTTTAATTACTGGCTCTACCGATGGTATTGGACTGGAAACAGCGAAGATGCTTACTTCACTGGGGCACCATGTGTTATTGCATGGTCGTAATCCAAAAAAGCTCGAACAAGTGCAAAAAACGCTTCTTGAACTCAAAGGTGGCGGACCTGTTGAAATTTATATAGCCGATCTGTCGCTCATGGATAATGTCGAGGAACTCGCGAAAACTGTAGCGGAAAAGCACTCTAAACTTGATGTTTTAATTAATAATGCAGGTGTCTATAATGCGCCCGATCCTGTTACCCAGGATGGTCTTGATATACGCTTTGCTGTCAATACCATCGCTCCCTATCTGCTTACACAACGGTTATTATCACTGCTCGATACTTCAGGAAGGGTGATTAATTTGTCCTCTGCTGCTCAATCTACTGTCCAAGCAGAAGCAGTGGCTGGACGAGTCAAGTTGTCTGACGGAGCCGCTTATGCACAAAGTAAACTGGCGCTTACAATGTGGTCGCGCAGTCTGGCACTTTCCCTTAAGGAGAACGGTCCTATAATCATCGCGATTAACCCTGGGTCGATGCTCGGTAGCAAAATGGTAAAGCAGGCATTTGGAGTGACTGGCAACGATATTCGTATTGGGGCAGAAATACTTACTCGCGCAGCATTGACGGATGAGTTCAAAACTTCTTCAGGCAAGTATTTCGACAATGATTTAGGTCAGTTTGTCTCTCCGCATCCCCATGTACTTAATACACGAAAATGCCAAGATATTGTACGGATTATTGAAACTATTTTAGCTTAAATAGGACTTATGCACCTGCAACGTATTTTCGTCCGAAGCGACCGACAGGGTTTGCGGAGCAGTCCTGAACGGAAAGCAATCTCAAATCCTAGTTTTTCTGATCTCATGCGTAAGTCCTCCTGTTAAACTTTGGTAGTACATCAAATAAGTGATTACCAACAATTTTCCCCATGAAGAACATAAGAAGATTTTTATTACTCGCACTTGCACTCTTCGTAACCGCCTTGGGTTGCGCGCAAGTCACATCTCAAAGCATCGAGCCGGAATTAGCAGCCAAGCCAACCTCCGAGGTCGTCTTAAGGTCCGAAGTCCAGTGGGGACCCCTCAACCCCGCCCGTGGCGACCAAAGCCCTCGGGCTGGTAATCTTTGGGGCGATCGCACTGGCTCCGGGCCTTCAGGCTTCCTAGTAGAGTTTGTGGACGGCTTCTCGTCCCCACCTCACATTCACAATATCACCTACCGTGGAGTGGCCATTAGCGGCACCGTTCACAACGATGACCCGAATGCGGAGAAGATGTGGCTGCCGACGGGTTCTTTCTGGACGCAGCCAGCCGGAGGTGTACACATTACTGCTGCCGAGGGTAGCAACAACATGGCATACATAGAGATCGATGAAGGGCCGTATCTTGTCCTTCCCACTGAGGAGGCGTTTCCTAGCGATGACAAACCGATTAACGTGGACCCATCGAACATTGTTTGGATCGATCAACCCGGAATGCCAGCCTCTGCCAATGGAGCAAAGGTAGCCTTTCTTTGGGGTAACCCACAGGACGATCAATTATACGGGAGTTTTGTCAAGCTACCGGCTGGATTTACTGGAAAGATACATAGCCACGGTTCGACATTCCACGCTGTGGTAATCCAGGGTCAACCAAAGTACCAAGTGACGAGTGAGATCGCTCTCAAGACCTTGGTGCCGGGCAGTTATTTCAGCTTGAAGGAAGAGTCGGTGCATCAAGTCTGGTCTGAAGCAGGAGAAGAGAGCATCATCTATGTACGCACGAATGGCAAATTTGATGTCATTCCGGCGTAGCTCAAGAAGTAATACCATTTCTCAAAAACTTTTCTACATTTTATTGAGCAGGGGAGTAGGGTAGTAGGTAGGGACGTTGCATGCAACGTCCGTACAGGGAGAAGCAAACATAAGAGTAATTAACATTAACTTAGCTAAAATTAGCAAAAAAGTGATTTTGCTTGTACCGATTAGTTGATAACTGAAGTATTGCCCAAGTATAGCGCTAATGTATGGGGATTAGTATAATCTCGGCCGTTCCTAATAACCTAATAATATTTAAAATTTGGAGGTAAAATCCATGAAAGCAGTAGGTTTAACTCAATATTTACCAATTGATAACGAAAATAGTCTGTTAGATGTGGAAATCCCTAAACCCACAGCTAAAGGCAAAGATTTATTGGTACAGGTTAAGGCAATTTCCGTTAACCCAGTAGATTATAAAGTCCGCTCTCCTCAAGATAAGGTTGAATCCGAACCCCGCATTCTTGGTTGGGATGCAGCAGGTGTAGTGGTAGAAGTTGGAGAAGAAGTAACACAATTTAAACCTGGAGAGGAGGTTTATTATGCAGGAGATATTACTCGTCCTGGTAGCAACAGCGAATTTCATTTAGTGGATGCCAGAATAGTCGGTCGCAAACCCCAGAATTTAGATTTTGCTCATGCAGCAGCTTTTCCTCTTACTGGTATCACTGCTTGGGAAGCTCTATTTGAAAGATTAAATATTGATAAAACAGGAGCAGATGCAGGTAAATCCATTTTAATTATCAATGGTGCAGGGGGAGTTGGTTCTATTGCGATTCAAATAGCGAAAAAGCTAGCCAAGCTTAATGTTATTGCTACAGCTTCTCGTCCTGAAACTATTGCTTGGTGTAAAAAAATGGGTGCTGATGAAGTGGTCAATCATCGAAATAATCTTGCGGAGGAAATTGAGAAAATCGGTTATCAAAATGTCGATTATATTCTTTGCTTGAACGACACCGATGGTCACTGGCAAGCTATGACTAAAGCAATTAAACCCCAAGGCACGATTTGTTCCATTGTGGAAAACGAACAACCGTTAGACATGGAAACTTTAAAGAGTAAGAGTGCTAGCTTTGTTTGGGAATTTATGTTTACTCGATCCATGTATCAAACAGAAGATATGGCAGAGCAAACTAATTTACTTAATGAGTTGAGTCAACTGATCGAAGATGGTGTAATTGTTACAACTTGCAATGAGGTAGTCAAACCGATCGATGCTAAAAACTTACGGGATGTTCATCAACGTCTTGAAAAGGGTAGAACTATTGGAAAAATTGTTTTAGCTGAATGGAATTAATTTTTAACTAGCTATCAGCTTTCAGGTATAACACTAGGATTTACACATAACTACCAGATATTGTAGGGGTTGGCCGTTAACCCTTACAAGAGGTTTATTACGCAGGAGATATTACTCGTCCTGGTAGCAACAGCGAATTTCATTTAGTGGATGCCAGAATTGTTGGTCGCAAACCCAATAATTTAGATTTTGCTCATGCAGCAGCTTTTCCTCTTATACCAATTCCTAAAAGTAACACTATACTTGGGTAAGACTTCAGTTATTAATTAATTAACTTCCCGCCAGGGAAGTCCCGCGCTCTCCCGCAGGGGAGCGTCGTATGGTCAAGCCAGGGCCAAGATTCGGATACCTTCATAAGCTAAACGTTCATATGCCCTTGACAAGCTAGGTACATTTTGTTATGGTAAGGTCCAACACAGGGGGAGGACATCACCTCTGTCTAAACAGCGGTCAGGGTTTCCCAGACTGAAGAATCCCGCGTTGTCCCGTAAGGGCAACGTCGGGAGTATGTCAAAACAGGTAGAATCACCTTTTTGCTAAAAATAGCCCAGTTAATATTAGAGTTGTTGGGAAATAAAAATTCAAAAGCCTCAAAAGCTTACTATATAAGATTTTCAGGGTTGGAGAATTAAAAAACACTATAAACATTGACTAATAATGGTTTTAGCCATTTTTTTAGCTTAATTCCCAACAACTCTATTAATTATTCTTACTTTTTACCAAAAAATGAGGGTATGTGCCTCCCCTTTTAAGGGGATGAAAAAAATATTTAGTTCAGTATTTCAAGCCTCCGACTTCAGTCGGAGGTTCACTGATAACTGATAACTGATAACTGAAATGACTTCTCCCCCACTCCCCCTCCCAGGAGGCGGAGGGGCTAGGGGTGGATCCCCTGCTCAACAAAATGGGGCACTCGAAGATGGTGTGTTGATATTTAGCAACAAGGAAACATAACTTTAACGAAGTCATACAGCGCTTTTCAGATGGATGAACCACATCGTCATAACCAAAACCTTGTAGGGGCGAACGGCCGTTTGCTTCGCATAACTATCGTTAACGCCCCTACTGTGGTCTATCGAAATGAAAACCGCTGTAAGTCAGAACTCAGAAGTTAACCCACCCCTAACCCCTCCCAGGAGGGGAAGTAGGGGATGCGTGAGCAACTCTCCAAAAATATTTATTGCGCCTTAAAAGGCGGGGTTTTAGACCCATATTATTTTGATAAATGATTATTATTATCAAACGCGAAAAATCAAGAGTTTAGACAGTATCTTAATAGTTGAAACCTTTATCCAACAATCGTTATATCAAATCCGTTTAATTGGACATAAAAAAAATATCCAATTGCCATAACGACGCTCATCTTTCTAATTCTCTCTCCTCCTGACTCCTGTACGGGCGAACGGCCGTTTGCTTCGCATAACTATCGTTAACGCCCCTACTACCTGATATCATGTCCGACGGCAATCGTTTGTGTAAAAGTTAGCGTGGATATCTACAGGAAATTTAAGTTTTTTTCTTGCCTGTTGCCTGTTGCCTGTTGCCTATTTACTATACAAGACCGATGCTACCGGACATGATATGACTCCTCCTTACTTAACCAATCTATAACTGTTTAACCGGATTTGATATCACCCCGTGAAGCACAGATGCTAAAAAGCGTTCGGTATAATACAAAGCAAGCTGATTGCTAATCCCAGGAAAAACTGCGTCAAAGGAGTGTTCAGCCCAGGGGATTTCTAAAAAAATAGCCTGGTTGCCAGTTGCTCGCAGTTGAGTGTATAAAATTCGTCCAAACTTAGGTTGTACTATATGGTCGCGGCCTGCATAAACTAGTAAAGAAGGGGGAAGAGCAGTTCTAACATAACTTTTGGGAGAAGCTTTTTGATAGAGTTCTAAGAGTTCGTCTGGTGTTCCTCCCAAAAAATCCCGCAGGACAGTATTTGTATTGATAGGATTGGGAAAAGGTGGATTGCGGAACCCTTCTATTAAGTCACTAGGTGCGTAGTAACTTACCACTGCTCGAAAAGGCATAGCACCTTGCTCGTAAGCAGCCAGAGTTGCTAAATGGCCTCCTGCTGAACGGCCCATTATCGCTATGCGCTCAATATCTACTTTCAAATTATCCGCATGGGCTTGAATATACTGCAAGGCTGCTCGTACATCTTCGATTTGAGCGGGAAATTTATACTTGGGTGCATGGCGGTAATCAATAGCTATTACTGAGTAGCCTTGAGCTGCTATGTAACAACTAAACCTCTCATAATTATCAGGACTGCCTTGTCTCCAAGCTCCACCGTAGACAATTACCACAGTAGGAAAGTTATGCAATTTTTGTGTAACTAAAGGCTGGTAAACATTTAGTTTGAGGTCTACTCCATCGGGACTGGCAAAGACAATACCTCTTTGAGTCTGAACTTCCTTTTTAGGAAGCCCACGAAAAACATCTGCAAGGACAAATGGTTGGGGACGCATTTGGGCTTTTAAGTCTTCAGGAACACTTTGTAAATAGTCTGTTCCCAAAACAGTCTCCATCTCAACAGCAAAGTTAGTGTTGGTAGTAGCTAGCTGGCTCAGTGGCAGTAAACTTAATATTAGGCTAAGTAAGCTAGAGATGAAAATGAGAGCAGACCACCAAGTTTTGTGAATAAAAACTGTTAGTATAAGCGCAAGCAGATTCAGGCAAATCAGCCAAGGGCTAATTTCTGGAGTTGCCACTGCCAAAGGTAAAAGAAAAGAATTCGGAGCAGGAATTACAATCCAGAGACTGAAAAAAAGTCCTAATATACTCAATAGCAACGGAACTAACCACCAGAACTGTAAAATCTCTGATAAGTTTGGTTGAAGCATCGTTTTTCGCTAAACTGTATTTGGTAAACTATAGTAAGTAATTATGACAGACCTGAAAGGTAAAGTAGCATTGGTTACAGGAGCAACGCGGGGTATAGGTAAGGGCATTGCAATAGGTTTAGGTGAGGCCGGTGCTACTATCTATATTACAGGTCGTAGTCTCGAAAAACCTTGTGTTAATGATGGCGTTTCCGGTACTCTCCAGGAAACACAGTTAGCTATTGAAAAAGCTGGTGGTAAGTGTATTCCCGTTCAAGTAGATCATGCGGATGACGAGCAAGTACGGTTACTCTTTGAGCGCATTGAAAATGAACAACAGGGGCAACTCCATATATTAGTGAACAATGTCTTCTCAGGAGTAAAGGCCATTAGAGATGCCTACGGTCAGCCATTCTGGAAATCTGAACCTAGTCTTTGGGATCTTGTGAATAATGTAGGTCTTCGCAGTCACTATATTAGCAGTGTATTTGCTGCCCGAATGATGGCTCCTCGTGGGGGGGGAATTATCTTTACTATCTCTTCCTGGGGTGGTATGTCTTATCTATTTGGTGCTGCTTATGGTGCGGGTAAGGCAGCAAGCGATCGCCTGGCAGCGGATATGGCAGTAGAGTTAAAAGCAGATAATATTGCTTCTATATCTATTTGGCCGGGGATTGTCGGTACAGAGCATATAATTAATTTTACCAATCAATTGAGTCAAAGTAATACTGTAGATATTTTTGGTGATCGTGAAAATTGGGAAACTCCTTTGTTTATAGGTAGAGTTATTGCGAATCTGGCTGCTGAACCAAGTATTATGAGTCATACGGGTAAGGTGCGGATTGTTGCTGAACTTGCTGAAAAATATAATATTGTAGATGAGAATGGTAATTGTCCTATATCTCTACGTTCCCTTCGTTTTTTAATTCCTTTTACTGTTCCTGCACTGAGAAAATATGCCTGGTTAATACCAAATTTCAAAATCCCTTGGTTTTTATTGTTATGGGGAAGGCTGGCATCACCTCAAATTTAATTATTATACATCTCCTCCATGCATAGGGAGTAGGGAGTAGGCAGTAGGCAGTAGGGAACCCACCCCTAATATCATGTCCGGTTGAACAGTTATAAATAAACGACGAAGGAGTCAGGAGACAACCCACCCCTAGCCCCTCCCCCTCCCAGGAGGGGAAGACAGGAGACAGGAGGGTAGAAAGAAGAAGAAGAAGGAGAAAGAAGGAGAAAGTTTTTTTGATCACTAATTATCCGGACATGATATAACCCCTCCCAGGAGGGGAAAGAATTGATAATTTATGTGTGATAATTGATTTGATTTTTGATTTTTACCTTAATTATTCGGTAAAAATCCTCTCCTTTAAAGGAGAAACAATGAATTAATTTTCGGCGTTGGTGAATATAGAATGCTTAAGAATAAAATTGTTGTCAAACTCAAGAAAAAATGTACTGTCTGTCATGCCAATCTTCTCGTGATCAGAAAAATGGTTGACGTTACGGCAAAAACAATTCTTTAAGTTGTCACGACTGTGGACCAAAAAGCAAGTTTAATCTCCTCACCCCAAAGCAGATCACCCGCTCTGTTAAACAACTATGTCTGAAAATGTATTTTAATGGTATGGGATTGAGAGCTTAAGCTAGAGTAACTCAAATCAATCATCCAACCATCATTAACTGGGCCCGCGCCAGCAGCAGAAGAATTATAGTCATGAACCCTGAGATACTGAAATTCCTGCATGCTAAAGAAATAGATGAATTATATCAAGTCCGGTTAAACAGTTATAGAATGGTTAACTCAGGAGGAGTCAGGAGTCAGGAGTCAGGAGTCAGAAGGAGAGAGAATTACAAAGATGAGCCTACTTATGACGATTGGAGAATTTTTTTATGTGCAATTAACCGGATTTGATATTACAAACCTTTGTAGCAGCTAAAAAGAACAAAGTCTGGATTTAGACAGAGCGTGAATCATTGGAAAGAAGGAATTTTACTTTGGGTAATTGGCGATCGCTCTCGTCAAACTTTTGAGTTACTGTGGCAAATAATAGAGTTGTTGGCTCGCGTTTTTGGTATGTAACAGATGGTTACAGAGTTTATCAAAGTTATATTCAGCCCAGTTGCACCATCTTGCTAGTAAAACTTACATGACCAGAGTAGAGGGTGAAAACACTCGTTTAAGACATTACCCACGCAAGATTAAAACGAAAAACTTTATGTTATATGATGTTCGGACGGGTCAGTTATAAATAAAATTAAGGACTGACAATACCGATAGTGCCAAATAAATACTGAAATTATCTTGACTTTTCTCCAATATTTCCTCTTTTTCTCCTTTATTCCCTCCTGACTCGGTCCTTCCCCTCCTGGGAGGGGTTAGGGGTGGGTTGACTCCTGACTCCTCACAACAGTTATTTATAAGTATTCAACCGAACATGATATTACTCACCCATCTCTAAAAATGCTTAAGTATTCTATTTCCTTACTATTGTACGACTTAAAATTTAAGACTGTGCCAATCCCTATCTGAAGCATTACACATTCACCAACGCCTAATTTTCCTTTTATTCAATCCTCTTTCTTTTAGGGAGAGGTAATGATCAATTATCCATTATCAATTATTGAACAGATGTCTAGTAGGGGCGAATACCCATTTGCCCTTACAGGGTTTTGGCTATGACTATGTGGTTCATCACTCAGCAAAAGCGCTGTAAGTCCCCCACGCTTATTTGAAAAATTAGTGGTGCGTGTTAATGGGGGTTTGTAGACGCGGAGCTGCTTCTCTTGAGTATCCCCCATTGTAGAACCCATTTGGGTTCTATGATTGGGAGTGTGGGAAATGTGGGAAGTGTGGGGAGTGTGGGGAGTGTGGGAGATGGGGAGATGGGGAGATGGGGAGATGGGGGCATTTTTCTATTTTATTTCTCAACCCCCTGACTCCTGACTCCTGACTCCTCTGGCAAAAACCCTCACCTTTGCGGAGGTACCAAATGGTTTCTATACACGCAACTAGAAGCTGATAGCTGACCGCTGAGGTGCTGACTGCTATTTCAACTCTTTTTCAAACATCGGATTGCTTCCAACAAACCTCTGGCTTTATTAATACTTTCCTCGTACTCTGTTTCCGGCACAGAATCAGCAACTAAACCAGCTCCCGCTTGCACAGTTACCGTGTGTTTACCATTATTTTTCGGCCGAACAACCATAGTTCTAATCGTAATCGCACTATTCAACTGACCCTCAAAATCATAATGTCCATAAACCCCAGAATAAGCACCCCGACGACAAGGTTCTAATTCATTAATAATTTCCATCGCCCGAATTTTCGGCGCACCGCTAACAGTACCCGCAGGAAAACAAGCTTTCAATAAATCCCAAGCAGTTTTATCATCTGCCAACTCTCCCACCACATTACTAACAATGTGCATCACATGAGAATAACGTTCAATTATCATTAACTCATCAACTTTTACCGTTCCCACTCGGCAAACACGCCCCAAATCATTCCGACCTAGATCGACTAACATAATATGTTCTGCTCTTTCTTTCGGGTCTTGCAACAATTCCTCAGCTAAAGCATTATCTTCTGCATAAGTTTTACCACGGGGACGAGTTCCGGCAATTGGTCTCACCGTAGCAAGACGTTTGCCATCAGGGGTATTTTCTGCTTTCACCATAACTTCCGGACTCGAACCAATAATTTGCCAATCACCAAAATTAAAATAAGCCATGTAGGGAGAAGGGTTAATTAATCTTAGAGAACGATAAAGAGCAAATGGCTCCCCTGTATATTCCGTTGAAAGTTGTTGCGAAATAACTACCTGAAAAATATCTCCTGCTTTAATGTAGTCTTTAGCTTTTTCAACGTTGGCACAAAATTGTTCGCGGGGTGTATTACTACTATAGATGTCTCCAACTTCTCGATTTTTTCCACCAGGTGGCTGCCATTCTAATAAAGTATCTTGTTGTGATAGAGGAGATTGTAATTTATCTACTAACTGAGAAACACGATCGCACGCTTGTTGATAAGCTGCCTCTAAATTTATTTCTGGAGAGCGGAGGTCTGCATAGGCGATCGCCCAAATCTTCCGTTTTACCTGGTCAAAAACCAAAAGATTATCAACCTGCATCCATAAACCATCAGGCAAATCATTTTCAGGAGATGGGTAAACAGGTACACGAGGTTCGATCCACCGAATCAACTCATAACCCCAAAAACCAAATAAGCCACCAATATCAGGTGGTAGTTGAGGTAGTTTGACAGGTTGATAGTTTCGCAGACAGTTATCTAGAGTATCAAATGGGTCGCCTTCAAAAATTTTAACTGTGCCATCCCGGTAAGTTTGGGTAGTGCGATCGCCTCTTGCTTCCAATGTCCACAATGGATCACAGCCAAGAAAACTATACCGTCCGATTTTCTCCCCACCTTCAACTGACTCTAGTAAAAAACTGTATGGTTGACCAGCGCAGACACGATACCAAGCAGAAACAGGAGTATCGAGGTCTGCTACCAATTCTTGGTAGACAGGAACAAAGTTACCTTGTTTTGCTAGTTGGGAAAATTGGGAGAAGTCTGGAAATATCATAAATTTTGAGGTTTTAGATTTGAGATTCAGTAACCAATACCTTCTGGGAGGAATTTATTTGGTAGCTTCAGTCATTTTATTGGCATAGTTATCATCATCTCCATTAAGCATAGAATGGCTATTTTGTCAATTTTTTAATTGATGACCAAAAAATAAGGTCTCGCCCTTTCAAGGGGATGAAAAAAAATCAAGTTCAATATTTCAATTCACTTTACTTCAGGTACAGAGAGGTACTGATAACTGAAATGACCCACCCAATATCACAACAAAGATACTCTTGATTATGTTGTTATTTTCTTTCATTAAATTGTGCAATTCTCAATATTAAGGTATGCTGACTGATTAAGCGTCTGTAGCTACAGGAGATGGTGAGAGCATTAATAATGTTGATACTGATCCTAGTGAAGGATGGCGGAAATAACCGACCAGTTACAAAATCCTAAAACAATTACAAATCAATACTTTAAACGTCTTTGAAAAATATCAGGAGTGAAAAATGGCGATGGCCCTTGAGGTAGTGAAAAAGGTTTATAAGTGTTTTACAAGAGGCGATCTTGATGGGTTTGTGAAACTTTGCTCAGAAGATATTGAGTGGGTTGTCAACGGACCATCGACATTAGAGAAGTGCCAAGCGTTTCATGGCATCAGTGGTGTGCGTAAATTCTTGGATATACTCGCAGACAGTTGGGAGTTTAATTCTTTTGAACCACGGAGCTTTTTTGAGGATGATGTGACAGTCGTTGTGCTTGGCGAGGAAACAGGTGTATGTAAAGCTTCAGGTGAGCCATTCCAAAATCGATGGGCCCATGTATTCAAAGTGGAAAACGAGCACATTGTCAGCTTTCAAGAATTTCTTTGTCACTGGACGGCTGAACAAAAACCACCTGCGATGAACTGGTAGAAATTAACGAAGTCAGAAGTCAGAAGTCAGAAGCGGTGCGACCCCGCGGGGTGCGACAGACGTATCTGGTAGCGCACCAAGAGAGTCAGAAGTTATTTTTGTAACGGGAATTTGAGCTTCGCTCCAAAAATATTACGCCTTAAAAGGCGGGGTTGCGCGACCCACATTATTTTGATAAACAGCTATAGGTTTTTACATCAAGAAGGTATAAATTCTTAGTCAGCAAGTGTTCTAGCTATTTTTAGGCTATCGACCTAATTCCTTTGTCTAGACTTACTTTGACGCATTTTTTCTACCTGAAAATGTCTAAGTACCACTAAATTACTTAATCCTTGAAGTATTTAGAATTATTTTTGGTAGTTGGTATAATAAAATCTACAATTTATATAATTTTTTTCTTCCTTCTTCACTTCATCAAATTAACACCTCAGCCTCAGATAAAATATCTGAAAGCCGAGGTGTTAATCATCAAACGATAGAAAATGCAAAAAATATTGCTACTCTTAAAAGCCTATATTATTTACTACTTATTCTATCCCATAAAATAACTGGTAGATCCGATCCTATGCGTCATAGGGTTTTTTACCAGTAAACTTGAGAGCAGCAGGTTCTGGGTTACTGCCAATGTTGCGGTCGATCTTACCTACATAAGGACGTCCTTCATTAACCTTTTCAGGGAAGACTCCATCTTTCGGATGTAGGTACTCGGTGGAACCATCAGGGAAAATCCGATAGATTTTGAAGTCCTCAATTTTGGGCTTAAATTTAGTCCTTAGTTGAGTGCCGAGGGCCAAGCATTGCTCTTTGCGAGCCAAGTATAGTAGGTTTTCACCTTCATTCATAATAGCTGCACCACCTGTAGGCATTTCAAATACCTGCTCTTTTGAGCTAGTCCAGGTAATAGCGTACTTTTCTTCAACTTCGGCTTTGGTCAGTAAGCCACCAGTACTGCCACCGAAAATAGGAGGTTGACCTGTTAGTTCGTCTGCCATAGATTTTTTATATGAACCTTTTTATGGAATCCTATCACCACAGTTACCCAGGTTTAAGAAATTGTAAGGTTCTGTTACAAAAGGATATTTAGGACTCTGGCCAGACTTTAGGCCATTAATTACTAATTGCCATCGACTAAAGAGAGTTCGGTTATGGTTGAAGTTAAAAAAAAGAGGGTAATTGCAATAGTCCTCTTGAATTTTACTATGACTTGATTTTAGTCTAGATAAATAATCGAATAATAAAACTATATTGTTAATTACTGTCAATAGAGTAACCCTAAATTATTTGTGAGAAATTAGTGACTTTCGACTCCTAGTTAACCTGTTCTCTAAAAGTCTACAATATCTTACAGCTCAAATAAGATTGCTACATATAGCATTTTTTGAGTATTGTTACTTTTTGCTTTTTTCAGAAGATTTTGACATAACCGAAAGAAAATTGCTATAGATATTTTTTATCGAATAAAAAACGCAATTTTTTTTTGTTTACTGAAAATACTATAGTAACTAACTTTTGGTTAAAGCCGATCATTACTAATTACTCTTTATTATCTTTATTAGGCATTTTTAACACTATATAAGGAACAGCTATTTTTCACCTTCATTTATTGAAATATATCGGACTATATGAAAGCAATTTTATTTCGCCCTCAAGGCAACTTAGATTTAAAGAGAAGTTATCAACTTAAGCACATAGTAGACAAACTAATCGACAAAACACGAAATTTATACTGGATAATAGATATGGGATTAGTAAACAAAATTAATAATTTTGGATTAACTACTTTAGTTATTGTCCGAAAAATTTCTGAAAAAAGAGGATGTCTATTATATCTGTTTAATATCCAAGATGATATTCAATTGGTTTTTCAATTAACTGGATTAGACCAAGAATTTCATTTTTTAGAAGACGAATCATTTCTCTATTCATTAAAACCTAAACTACTACTTTGCTAGCTGCTAAGTTTATGAATTAGATTCCTTTCTTTTTGTTTGATTTTCCCTCTCCATTTTTTCACTATTACTAACAATTGGAATTGTAAAGTGAAACTGACTACCACGATTTTTACCCGCTGACTCTGCCCAAATTTTTCCTCCCAAGCGAGTAATAATCTGCCGACAAATGGCTAAACCTAAACCTGTACCACCAACACTGCGCCGTAAAGCACCTTCCTCTTGATAAAAACGATCAAATACAGCTTCTAAGCGCTTAGGTTCAATCCCACGACCAGTATCAGAGACTGTCACTTCCAACATATTATCTCCATTAGAAGTAGCCCCAATCATTACTGTTCCTTCAGACTGAGTAAACTTACAAGCATTATCCAGGAGTTTTGACAATACCTCTACTAACCATTCTCCATCAGCTAAAACTAAAGGTAATTCTGTCGATACCTCAGTAGTAATATTCGGTAAATCTCTTTGTAAATGATGGGCACGAATACTACTCAGAGCCAAATCAACACATTCTAATAGAGGCAGATATTCTACATTCCACTCAACCGTACCACTTTCTAAATGAGACAATGTTAAGAAATCTTGCACAAGATGACGCATTCTATCTGCATCTGCTAATGCAGTTTCCAACATAACTTGACGTAACTCTGCAGGCATATCTGGTTCTTGACTCAAACTTTCAAGGCAAACTTGAATAGTTGATAAAGGTGTCCGTAGCTCATGGCCAGTAATTGCAATTAAATTACTACGAGTCCGGTCCAGAGCTTCTAATTGTTGATTTAATTCTTCTAAGTGGGCATAAGTTTCCGCCTGGATCAAAGTTATACCTAATTGAGTAGCGATCGCTTCTACTAAATCTATTTTGTCATCAGACCAGTGATGGGGACATGAACCACAGTGGTGTAACTCCACCATACCTAAAAGTCTTCCCTGATAAAGCAAAGGTACCATTAACCAGCTCTTAATTTCCCATTGAGATATTAATGTTTGGAGACAACTTTTGCCTTGAATTTTAGAGCCTTGTGGCGCTTCTGTCAAACAATAATTAGGCAGTAAGCTTGTATCTTCTATATAGACTTGCTCTTGAGTTTGAACAACCTTTTGAAATAAAGGATTATCTTGTAAAGGCCATGCTTGATTAACCACAGATGTAACTGACGAACTTAAATATTCATGTGTAATAGTTGCTGTGACATCTAAAGCTCGACATTGATAAATTAAGCATCGGCAAACTAAAAGTGCTTCTCCCAATTCTTGCACTGCTACTTTAATAATCTCATCAGAGTCTAGCGATCGCCTCATGGCATTAGAAATAATATTAATCAGGCGCTGTTTTTGTTCCTGAACAGCGATCGAGCGATATGCTTTAAGTAACTTATATTGACTTGCCTGTAAATAAGTCACCAAACGTTGGGCAAAAGGATCGTTAAATTGAGGATTTTGAGTAACTACTTCTGAAGCTTTCTTTTGGTAACGACGATTAGAGCTAGATTTTCTTTTTGCAGATTTTCTTCCCATCTCTACATCAAGATTGATGCTATAAACTTCTCGTGCTGCTTGTACTTTTTCTTCTAACTGTGGCCTATATCTGAGTATTCTATTCAGTAATAATTCAGCAGCTTGGACACATACCTGACGGTCAAAAGTCCAAATACCTTCAAATCGACGTGCCTGATCCATGGCAATCAACTTAGATGTTTCATCACTTTTACCAGAATTAAAACGCTCATTACAAATCAAACAACTTGAATACTGTTGACCAAGTACCAGTAAATTCCATTCCTTACTTAGAGTCTCTTTAGTATTAAAAGCTATTGTTTCGTAATACTCAGAAGAATTTTTAAATGCTGTTTCTGGTGCTGCTAGTACATATACTTGGGATGTTAGGTTAGCAATTCGTCGATAACGATGAGCTTCCTGGCGATAAAAACGCTCTTGCTGAAAAGTTGCAATTACCAGAGGTTGATCAGAGCTTGCTAAAACCTGGTCTTCCATTGCATGAGATAGAGCAGTCAGGGATGACTTAAAGTAAATTTGTGGTCTCAACTGCGGAATCTCTTGCACCAGTTCTGCCAATACGGACTTAGGGATGGTCATCTGGCGGTTAATCTTTACCCTACTGCACTACTAATATTAAATATACATTGTTAGTGTGAACACTGCAGAGGCTTTTATTCTTTAGTTTTGTCTGATCCCTGATTTATAATCGGGTATTTGGTATAAGTAGAAATTATTTTATCTCAAATATTTAGCATTTTAAAGTTATAAAAATAACTTGCTATTATCAGTTTTTTTGAAACAAAGCAATAGCAAGTTTTTAAGTTTTTATCAATTTTCTGCTACAGCAATTATGAATTTGATTGTACAGAAAATACCTGATAATTAGAGAATTAAGGACTTTAGACTTTTTATGTATATCTTTTGACATCCTCCCCGACCTAAAGGCACGGGAATTACTACTGAGCCGTAGCTCCTCGGCGGGTTGACGCTTTGCTTCGCATAGCTGCCGCTAACACAGGGTGCTGCTTCCTTGGCGGTAGTCTAACGCTTCCCTCCACGTCCGCGCACGAGTTTCCGAGTGCCCCCCGGCAACTAATAACACTATATCATATATTCAATTGACTTAACATAAAAATAAAAAGTCGCCCTACAAGGGCGAGGCTTTAAACCCAATTTTTCGGTAATTTTTACAAATCTTACATTATTTGTTGTCGTCTTTATTTATCCTTCTCCTCTCTAGTTTCACTACTAGATCCAAGCTCAGAATTATAAATAGCATCCAACTGTTGACGAGCTTCTTGTACATTAACGGAACGCATCACCAACAAAGGTTCATCAATAAAATTCCCAGATTCATCTAATAGTTCCGGATGTGGAATTCTACGAGACTTAGAATAAGAATCACCAGAAGACCATTCTCGGTTTGAGGGTAAAGATTGAGACTCAAGGCCCACAGTTAATAGACTACGGATTAAATTACGAACAGCCAAAACGGCAACAGTAGTAAAGGCTAGGATATAAAGCAAATGTAACATGGTTTTCTCCAGGGCCATATAGGCACTCAGCAAATTTTAAAAAAGTTTAAACAGTTTTTCTTATTTTATATCTACTTAACTCTGGATGAGTTTTATCCCCATAAATTATCTGGGTCAGTCATCATCAATTTCCAGAGAAGATAGTGCTTTTAGCGTAAATTAATAGTTATAAATTCCAAAACTGTTATATTTAAAAGTTAACTAAATTTTATTTTTTAATTTATTGCTTGATACTTAAGTTTGAGCGTAATGAGCAATTCTATCTAGATTGTTCTTTGCGAAATCGCATTGAAACTTGCCAGCATTCCGTTAGTAAGTGATGCCAGGGCATAAGCACTGTAGTTTCTACCCCAACTTGACCTTCAGTTGCATTAAAAAGAGTTTGTGCTGTACTCACTTCCTGTTGAGCTTGCTTAACTCTGTTAAGTAGGTCGAATTGTTCAGTGCTACTAAGAAAAGGAATTTTTTCTCTCTCCAATAACTGACGGGAACGCTCAAACCAATACTGAAAATCCTCTAACAAGGGTTTCAGTACTGCTTTAAGTAAATCTGCTTCGGGCAGTCTTGGATTTAGCATTTTTCTAAATTAATTTCTTATTATAGATTTTATCTTAACACTCTTTACACTTTTTAACATTTTACTTAATAAATGTTTTCTCAGGGAGCTTGAGATTTGAAAACTAAAGGAGTAAGGATTTTAGAGCCAAAGCCAGTCACCTTTGATAATGATCTTTTCCCAAAAATCTGATTAATTTATACAGATTAAAAGTACAAAAAATGCTATTGCTGACAAAAATTATTGTAAATTTAGTCAATCGCTTTGCGAAATTAATGCACCAAGGGTGTAATTCTGATATTCTTTACGGGCCTTTTAAAGTGTAAAAGTAACTTATATAGTATCCGGATAATTAGTTATCATATAATTCAGGAGCCAGGAGTCCTAAATTAGGAGTCAGGAGTCAGGAGCCAGGAGTCATAAGAAAGGATCAGAGTGGGAGTTATCTGGGGATATTCCGGCATTTTATGTCTGCATTGAATGGAAGTAGAGAGTGTGATCACTGTATAATCGGGTTTTCTCTCAACGTTGGTTGAAGACCCGCGCTCTCCATCCCCCCTCATATCATGTCCGTTGGTATCGTTTGTGTAAAAGTTAGCGTGGATATCTACAGGAAATTTAAGTTTTTTCTTGCCTGTTGCCTGTTGCCTGTTGCCTGTTGCCTATTTACTATACAAGACCGATGCTACCGGACATGATATCACCCCCCTTTGAAAGCTATTCCTAACTGCTCTGGCAGTTGCTATAAATACTCGATATTGAAGGAATATCCCAAATTTGTGCTCCGTTTCCAGTGTTCCCTCTTGAATTTACACCTACCACCTAAGAACTTTAATTATCACTAATGAAGCGAACATGGTATTAGAGCTTTAGCACCTTAAGTACTCATAAACTTAACTAGATTAGATGAAAAAGTAGAATATAATTAAAATTGGTCTTTCTTTCCTCGTAAACGGGCAAAAGTTTGTACTGGATCTTGGCTTTTAACCGCTAACTGTAGATTAGGTTGATCCCAACGCAGAAAAGGATTTGTGCATTTTTCTACACCAATCATTGATGGCACAGTAGCCTCATTCCGACTGCGTGCTGCCTTAACTTCAGCAAAACGAGTTTGTAAGTCTAAGTTTTGCTCATCAACCGTTATAGCAAACTGCAAATTCTTTAAAGTGTATTCATGGGCACACCATATTCGTGTATTGTCAGGCAAATTACGCAGTTTACTCAAAGACTGTACCATCTGAGCTGGTGTTCCTTCAAATAAGCGGCCACAACCACCAGCAAATAAAGTATCACCACAAAATAATTCCCCCGCTTCTCCAGCAACTACAGGAGGAAAGTAATAAGCAATATGGCCACTTGTATGACCGGGCACAAATAGAACCTCTCCCTGTCGGTCAGAAAATTGGACTTGATCGCCTTCCTGTAAAAATACCTTTTGTCCAGGAATTCTTCCTCGGTCTTCAACTCCTCCATAGACTGTAAGTTGAGGAAACTTCTGAATTAACTTTTGATTAGCTCCTACATGGTCTGAATGGTGGTGGGTGTTGAAAATAGCCACTAACTGAGCACCCAATGATTCTAGTTTTTCGGTCACTGGCCTAACTTCTGCTGGATCGACTACAGCCGCAATCTTTTGATTTGGGTCATGTAGTAAAAAGATATAGTTGTCTGAAAGTGCTGGCAGTCGATAAATCTTCATAGAAACTAAATTAATGCCTTATATACAAAATTTTCACTTAGGGATATTATTGCCCTCTTAACTATTAAAATAACTTAGGAATGAGAACAAAGGTAATATTTATTTCTGAGACTACTTTGATCGGGTATATTACTGAACATATAATCAATACCAAAATTTATATAGAGGAGATAAAAGATTATGTTATGGAGTGAGCAAAATCAACCAAATGTGACAATTAATCAAATGGTGAACCGAGTTATTACATCAGGCAAACTTAGTCGCCGGGAACACCTACAACTTACTTCGGCAATATTATGTGGTAAAAACATAACAGATGAAGAACAACATCAAATTAATCAGATATTTGACTTTCTTCAAATTGGTAAAATTAAGTTAGTTGATGATCATTATTATTCATAGATATTTAAGAGTAAAAAATCTTAGTAAATACTTGATAACGTTTATTTCTTTGATTAAGTACAAAATTTTAAATTATAGGGAATAGACAACAGGAAAAATAAAGTATCATGTATCAAAAAATGTAGCTATACTTGGGGCATAAAATTATTCATATTCTTTGGCTTTTCCTGCTGAGTCCTACGCAAACAACTATTTCATAAGTCTTAGCAATAATTGTTAATGAGATATTTTACCTCCATTAAAATATTATACATATTTTTTTGAAATGAAAAATCGTCTCAATATTGCATTAATAGCTAAAGAAAAATATACACTGACAAATTAAATTAATAAAGTACAGTAAGTAATAATTGGCAACTTGATATACAGCATATTTCATATCAGTGAGGTACATCTGTGGTGGGTAAGATGTCCTACCATGGCGGGCAAGATGCCCGCACTCGATCTTTAAAATTTGCACCTCATATATCACCGAATCTGCTTTCATTAATGGATAATGGATAATTGATAATTGATAATTACCTCTGGTTAAAACCGCTCTTGATTGAATATAAGGAAGTACTATTTCTTCTCTTGGTCTCATGGATATAGCGCAGGTTTCGGAGCCATCCCACCCTTCGGGAAGCTACGAAGATCGACCGCTTTTTTCCCCTTAAAAGAGGAGGCTTCAAGGCGCGAATTATTTAATAATTAATAATTAATAATTAATAATTAATTATTAATTATTCGGTAAATATAAACCTGACTATATTCTGAATTCTGTTAAATCCACAATTAACTAATACCTCAGATAGAGAAAATTGATAATGAGTGCAACTAAACCAAATTCACTACTAACAGTACCAACAGGTTTATTACAAGTTCCTACTGTAGTAAAAAATACTATAAAACCAGATAGTCCAGAAATTAAACTTTCTCTGGTTATTCCCACATTTAAAGAAAGTCAAAATATTCCAAAGATTGTCCAAAGACTAACTCAGTTACTAGATGCTCAAATTCCCGATGCTTATGAATTAATTGTGGTAGACGACAATAGTCCCGACTTAACTTGGGAGACGGCTCAGAATATGACACCAGAATATCCTCAACTCCAGGTAATGCGTAGGGAAAAAGAAAGAGGACTTTCCACTGCAGTCATTCGTGGTTGGCAAGTGGCAAAAGGAGAAATATTAGGAGTAATAGATGCAGACTTACAACATCCCCCAGAAACTCTCTTAAAACTATTGACAAAAATGGAGCAAGGTGCTGACTTAGCAGTGGCTAGTCGTCACTTTGAGGAAGGAGGTGTCAGTGAGTGGAATATTATTAGAAGATTATTGTCTCGTGGCGCTCAAGTTTTGGGATTAATTATTTTACCTGGAGTCGTAGGGAGAGTCTCAGATCCCATGAGTGGCTATTTTATGGTCCGCCGAAAGGCGATCGCAGAAAAAATTCTTAGGCCAGTAGGGTACAAAATTTTGATTGAAGTTTTAGGTCGAGGCAGTATTTGTTGGGTGGGAGAAGTGGGCTATATATTTAATGAACGTCTAGAAGGGGAAAGTAAAGTTACCTGGAAACAATATATAGAATATTTACACCACCTACTAAATTTAAGGTTGGCTAGATGGCCTAGTCGATTTATCTGTTTCGGTACAGTTGGTTTTATTGTTTTTAATATATTCTCGCTGTGAAATATATTAGTCTAGTACCAAATATCACGCATTTTTGTTACATTTTCTTGAAAGCAGAGAGTAGGGAGTAGTTCAACAATTAATAATTAATAATTAATAATCATTAATTATTAAATAATTAAATAATTAGGGTTTGCTGAATAAATCTGAAAACAGTTGACTTGTTATTCAAAACAAATTGATGATAATTTTTTATTATCATCATTCATTCAACTATAGGTTTAAATGATTAAACAGACCGCAAAAACAGTTTTTTCTGCAAAAAAGTACAAAAAAAAGAGAAAAAGCCTCCTTTAAGAGGGTGGAAAGGTTAATTACTAAGAAAGTAATTGCGATCGCGCAGCGCAACGGAGTTCTATCGCAGTTTCGGAAGTTTCAGAAAGTTTGGCCATCACTTTTCCTAGACTAAATCCTCTTTTTGCTTGACCAAATTTACCCTCGATATAGTTCCGTAACCTTTCATCTAACTGAGTTTGTTTCTTCTGTTCTTTATCAATACTTTTTGGTGGTCTTCCCAAAGGAGGACCGCTCATTCTAATACCTCTTTCAGTACAGAATTTTCGATTTTCTCTTGTTCTGTAAATTTGGTCTGCATGAACCGACTCTGGGTAATGGCCTGTGTAGTTTTTAAATTCTTCTACTTGAGCTCTTAAATCTCCTGATTCATTATAATTATCCCAGCTGATCCGGTGTCAAAATACATATCCATCTATATAACTCGCAGATAGTTTTGCTCCAAATTATGTATTAATTCCTGCTTTTCCTCTTACTATTGGAGGTATATGAGGTTGATTTAAGCTTACTATTCTGTCATCTATTCGTATTTTTTTGTTTGACCACATCCATTGTTGTTGGCGATATACTTCACTCACTACCAACAAAGTTTTATATTGTCTCTTACTCAGACTTTCTAGGCTAGCACCATTCTCTATTAGCAGCCCTATGGTGGTTAAATTTTTACAAACATATTTCAGTTGTTTTTTCAGAGCTTTCTTGATTTCACATGCGAGTAGGTCGTCTTTTTTTTGCCACCTTTAAATATTCTTTTCTCGCTGTTTGACGGTGAGTAATTGGTTTTTTATTAAATTGGCAATTGAAATGATTCATACAGAATATCGATGATTTTTTCTGCGAATTTTCGGCCTTGATTTAATAGATTTAAGTCTGTAGGATAGCTGATATCAGCAGGAGCGCAGGTGGCATCTATGATTAGTTTACCTTGATTTTTTACGCTCCTTGATTTCTTCTGCTGTGTTTTTTTTCCTTTCGTCTTCCTTCTTTTCACCCTGAATTTTGACCATATCTGAATTAATTTGATTGATTAAATCAGCGCCTATTCTTTCTCTAAAATGAACCAACGTTGAGGAATCGAAGGTCGCTTCATTGCTATAACAATCAAGACCGATAAAGTATTGTAAATAAGGGTTTTCCTTGATTTGTTCTACTGCGCGCGCGATCGCTTATCCCTAGTTTTTCCTTAATAATTAACGCCCAAGGGTGCAATTCTAAAATTTAAGGCAGGCGCTCCTCTTTCTTCTGAGAAATTAATTGCATATTTATCTTCGCTCTTCAGACCAAGGAATTAAACTAGCCATCACAACGAGAGCGATTTTCTGGGGATAATTGGCCATTGAACGGCAGTTCAAAATTTTCTGGTGCCATGTGACGTTGGCCTACTTTTCTGTACATGGTCTGTGCAGTATAGATACCTGGTTTTTGGTGTATTTTAGCTCAAAATCAGATACAGTTTATGATTAAAAGTTCCTTAAATCCTTACTGTGTAAGTTTTTTAGATTTATTCAGCAAGCCCTAATTATTCGGTCAATAACGAATCAGATATATTTACTTCATGCAAATAATTGCTAAAAACATTACTGAACGTGACTTATTACTTAATAACTGAAGTCTTCAATAAGTATGGCATTATTTTTAGGAATTGTTATAAGACTACTTCAAGAATTAATAATTAATTATTAACAATTACCTTTCCTTGAAAAGAATGAGGATTGATGAAAAGGAAAAATTTTTCTTGTTTGGTGCTTGTAGGGCGACAGTCCGTGGCGCAGTCAATCAGAGACTTTAAACCTTCATTATTAGGTAACATATATAAGTTAGAACTTACGCATTGCATTTTTTAGTTATAAACATTGTATTTAGTATAGCACTATAGTTTCAACTAAATTTATGTAATGTTTTTGCGTAAGTTCTATAAGTAAAAGAAATTTATAAATTATTCATACTCCTTGTTGCCTCCCTTGATTACTAACAGACTTTAAACCAAGTGTAGTATAAGTAGTTTTTCATCCCTGAAAGACAGGGCATTCAAATTCCCAATTACTCTTGGGCAATGATTTTTGGTAGTCCCACCATACCACATAAGACTTTTGTTCTAAGTCTTTAATTTGATCATATAGATACCAACATTGAATCACTCAAACGCACTACCATCTCTCCATTCAAAAGCGCCTGTCGCCATTGTTTTCCTGTCTTCCAAGCATAATATTTGACTCCACTCCAACGAGGGTTAACTGGGTATCCGGCAAACCCAGAACGCAATGCAGGAATATAAGCGCTTCTGAGTTGAGTATGAACCAATATTCCTTCCTCTAGTTGAACTACTTTCAGATTTTGATGATCTTGCTTAAACACGGGACTCACCTCCTGCTTGAGAATATGCTTAATTTTTCTTAACTTATCAGACTACGGCCATTATATCACTCAGAATTTCAGATTTTTGATATTGAGGAAAATCTATCTATACAACTATACAAGTAAAAATAATTTCCCACTTTCTCAGCCTTAGCATTTTTTGATTGAATAGTATTACACAAATTTAACTCTTATAGATGTAAATTTCATTCACCTTGATACTAATTCAGGAAAATAATACCTCAATTTATTAGGGGGGATTGTTTATCTTTTTCTTTTAGGTTGAATACACCGCCGTCTATACGGTGTTTACAATTGGTTGGGGTTTGAGTCCCCATCAACTTTTTCCTTTTTCCTTCTTCCTTCTTCCTTCTTCAAGAACTTCAGTGGCGATCGTCCACTCCTACGAAACAAAACAAATTTTTTATATTAGTCAGGAAAAAATAGTGATAGTATCATCAATAACTAGCAATAATTCACAGATTTGCGATTGAATATTAGGGAAAGATATGATTAATCAAAAATGGATTCAATATCCGATTAAGCTACTAAGTAGGAATGTAATTTTATCTTTATTTTCCACTGTAGAGAAGTTAAATTTAACTATTATACATTTGTACAAAAATTGCTTTTTAATTAAGTTTTTACCAAAGTGGATAAGTAAACTTGTATACCTTTCAATAATATTTATCGTCAGTTTAGGTTTGACTGCTGCAGCTATTAAATCTCCGACTGTCAAAATTCCGATTTTTGGTTTCCATGACATTATTGATTTACAGAATAAAGCTGATTTACCACCATATCGCCCTCTTTATGATATGGATTATACTAAGCAAGATTTAGAAAAGTTTGTAGAGTATTTAGTACAGAAAAATTACTGGTTGTTATCCTCTCAAGATTTATTCGTATATTTTATTAATAAATCTCAACCTATACCAAGTAAACATATAGGTCAAAAACCTGTAATGCTTACTTTTGATGATGGCTATGAAGGAGTGCATAAAAATGGAATGCCCATCTTAGAAAGGATGGAAGAAAAATATGGTGAAAAAGTAAGATTTGTTCTGTTTATTAATCCTAAAACTCTGGGAGTTGATAATGGAAAAGATTTACCACATCTTAGCTGTCAAGATTTAAGAGAAGGATATCAAAAAGATTTTTATGATATTCAATCTCATGGATTTACCCATAAAAATTTAACTAAAATTAGCTCCAAGGAATTAGAAGTAGAACTATATTTTGCGAAGTTGGCTTTGAGAAAATGTACTAATGATTTAGACAGGAATAAAATTGTTGCTGCTCATATTGCTTATCCCTATGGTGCCATCAATAGAAAGGTAGAAAAAAAGTTACCTAAATATCATCTGACTGGATTTATTTACGATGATAAATATTTGAAAGTAAATTATCTCAAAAATAAGTTCCGCATTTCTCGAATTACAGTTGGTAGTCGCACATCTCCTTATAAGTTAATTCGGTTAGCGACTCGAGCTTCAACACTCAAAAAAATTCGTAAGTCGAAAAAATAAAAATCAGGCTGTTATAGCACAAGGAAGAAGGAAGAGGGAAGAAGGAAGAAAGAAGAGGCAGGAAGGCTTAATATCAAGTCTCATTAAGGTGTTTGCTAATAGCAGCCCAGTTAATGTTAATTAGGGCTTGCTGATTAAATATCAAAGCATTGACAGATAAAGATTTTAGCATTTTTTTTGTCTAAAAAAGTGCCAGCTTTTCAGCGGAAAAAGCTCAAAAAGCTAGTGTTCTGGGATGATTATGGCAGAAAAATCACTCTTACAATTTTTCCGACTACCTCCTCGCTCATTCCCCGTTCCTCCTGTCTTCCCCTCCAGGGAGGGGGAGGGGCGAGGGGTGGGTTGTCTCCTGTCTCCTGTCTCCTGTCTCCTACCCTTACCAAAAGACTTTATTCAGAAAACCCTAATTATTCTTATGTTTACTTCTCTGTACAAGCACCTGCGGAATATGGGCAAGCAAACGGCCTTTTGCCCCATCTCCCCATCTCCCCATCTCCCCATCTCCCCATCTCCCCATCACCCCATCTCCCCATCACCCCATCTCCCCATCTCCCCATCTCCCCATCACCCCATCTCCCCATCACCCCATCTCATTATTTACGAGCGATCGCATAATAACGCCAAGGTGCAGGATAACCTTCAACTGTCAAGGAAGGGTCTTCAGGATTGAGAAATTCTGACAAACTATCAATATTGGCCCAAGAAGTGCGCCGTTGTTCTGCCACTGACAAAGGTTCGGCAAAGAAACAATTAATATTACTAAACCCTGCTCTCCCTATCCAATTCTCTAAACAAGACTTAGTGGGGAGGAACCAAATACCTCGTGCTTGAGCATAACGTTTCCGAGGTGTGAGAGCTACTGGTAAATCTCCAGGAATGCCTTGACAGTCAATAATAATTTCTCCTTTGGGCGCTAAAGCTTCTCGCATTTTGCGTAATAAAGCAATGGGGTCAGTGTGATGATAGAGAATACCCAAGCAGAAAATGGTGTCAAAAAATTGGGGGTAATAGTGGATATGTTCGACTCCCAACAATTCAAACATCAGCATTTTTTGTTGCGCAATATTTTGAATAAGTTGAAAATTCCAAAAATGTTTGGCATAAGGTTCAAAACCAATCACTAACTCCGGTTGTTGAGCTGCCATGCGGAACATAAAATAACCATTGTGGCAACCAATATCGGCGACTCTACGATTTTTCAGAGAACTAATATGTGGCAAAATGCGTTCCCATTTCCAATCAGAACGCCATTCAGCATCAATGTTTATACCAAATAGTTCAAACGGACCTTTTTTCCAAGGACAAAATGTTTGCAAACTGTTCCGGAACAGTTGTTGTTGCTCTGGAGAGAGTTCCTCAGCACGACCGACTTTTATCGCTGCACCGGAAAAGTCGAAAAAATTACTTTTGATATCTGCAACTGTTTGTACTGCTTCGCAATACTTTTGAGTAGAGGTTTCAAATAATTTTTTGTGTTTTTCTTGACGGGTTTTTAATATTGCTTCTGTGTTGATAGGGATGTCATATTTATATAAATAATCTGAGGGAATATGGCCGATACTATTATTACACATGAGACTAAATTTAGTAATTATATCAAATCCGTTTAATTGCAAATAGATTCAATGCGAGACCGATAGGTCATTTCAGTTATCAGTTATCAGTTATCAGTTATCAGTACCTCTGCCTGAAGTCAGAGGCTTGAAATATTGAAACTGATTTTTTTTCATCCCCTTGAAAGGGGAGGCTTGAGACCCTCTTTTTTGGTCATAGGGAATAGCGGTGCGACCTCGCGGGGGGCGACAGACGCACCGCTGTTGCGCACTTGGTGTGAGGGAATAGTAAAATTTTTAGCAATAATTAACATTTAAGGGTTTAGCATCCGCGCACTGACTACTAATCGGACTTACACAAAATAGAAGTAGAAAATAGGCTCAAATTAAGTGTCTAACCCTAGAACCCTTGAAACAAAGGTGGGAAGAAGGTCGTATGGGTACCTAACCAGCGAAATCCTTGTGCTCAGGAGCGGTATGAGCTGGAAACTCTCATGTACGGTTTTGGAGTAGAGGTGAGGGATAGTGATATCCCCATCGACTACATCACAAGGCTTAAAAGCTTGAAAAAAAGTAAATTTCCTGTAGATATTCACCCTTGGTTTTACACAAACGCGCCCCAGCGGACATGATATGACTACTAAATTCAACAGGACTTACGCAAATTGACTTTTAAAGCACCATTTGTACCGGTGAATGGTATTTGCGTTCCGCAAAGCTCCGAATGGCGCCCTCACTATATGTAGAGTCTCTGCGTAAGTCCTGTTGAAGTGAGGTTGTTAAACCGAACTTGATATTATATCATGTCCGGATAATACACAATCTATAAAACTATCAGATTGACGAGTTCAGTAGAAATACCTTTCTTAACGAAAAATTGTGGGTATGCGCCTCCCCTTTTACAGCGGTTTTCATATGAATAAACCACTGCGGTTCAAACCAATCTATGACATCATCTTCAGTAAGCAAGAGCGTACGCTTCGCGCTATATCTCGATCTAATTGCTCTTGAGGAAAGAGCTTGACGAGAGCGGAGAAACTCTTTGAATTTTGACCAACATAGTTCGATGGGTGACAAATCAGGTGAGTACGCAGGTAAGAAGATTAACTTGGCTCCTGTGGAGGAAATTAACTCTTGAATTCTAGAACCTTTGTGGACACTTAAATTATCCATCAGTACAATTGCCCAAGCGCCATAGTTGAGGTACTAAAATCTGCTCTATATATGTTTCAAATACATTTTTATTTGTACTACCAATTACGGTCATTGATGCAATTAAACCATCCAAACTTAAAGCTCCTAAAACACTTGTATTCTTACCTTTATTTCTAGGGGCATTGCTGACTACTCTCTGTCCTACTTTTGCTGGACCATAAAGACGAGTCATCCCTAGATTAACTCCTGAAGAGTCAACAAAAACCAAATTATTTATGTCTACTAAATCCAACCATTTTCGATAGTCATAGCGTTTTTGTTTTATATCTTCTCTGTCTTGTTCGCGGATCATAAAGACTTTTTTTTCTACTTATATTGAATTTTTTTAAAATTCGATACATTGTTGATACACTTACTTTCACTCCGGTTCTAATTTCGCTCATATTCGCATAACTCACAAAGCATGCATATCTGGTTTTTGTTGGATTTTCTGCGCTCATTAAAGAATCAAAATTGCCATCAATTTTAATCTTTGGCCCTCCTCCATGTTCCTTTGGATTCACAGTTCCTGTGGTTCTATAATGCCGCTGTGAAATTACGGACAAAACTCAAGCTAACTTGAAATCTTTGTGCTATTTGACGTTGAGAACCTTCTTGATTTTGATAGGCTCTAATGACACGAATACGTAAATAAGCGTGAGTATGGTCTGGCCATTTTTGCCTTTGGCGTTCGCGGAGCGTGGCGTCAGCCGTATCGCTCTAGATAACTATTTTCTCTTGAATTACATTTTACACTTTTGTGGTTCATCCATATGAAAAGCGCTGTAAGGGGATAATAAGCGGTCGTTTGCGGAGCAGTCCGTTAGGATGGGATGGCTCCGAAACCTGCGCCATATCCAATCGACTCCTGTGAAGAAAAATTTTCATCTCTTTGTCAATCCTCTCCTTGAAAAGAAGAGGTAATTATTCATTATTCATTATTCATTATTAATTGTTGAACTGATTTTCCCCAACCCCCGACTCCTGCTATCATAATAATAACTTTATCGACCTACTTAGTAGATGTAGCTTCTTCAGGCAACAGTACTTTTGCTCGAACAAACCGTAAACCACTTACTCCCTGTAGAGGCTCAACCAAACCACTCTCAAATTTATCCTCCACCCAACCTTCACGAACTAAATAACGGAAATATTGTTGATATTCTTGCCACTCTTCATCAGTAGAATAAACCACAGTCAGCATCCCTGGCTGAGTTATCCGCTCCTTTGTTTCCTGATCCACACCTTTGTCAATTCGCTTTTTAACAATTTCATAACGAATATCACGACTACCTTTGACATCAAATAATCTTTCTGTACTTTCATTGTGATAAATATCAATTGTAGAATTCTGCACTAAGATCAGATGCACAACTCCCAAAGTAACTTCCTCAGATTCAGCTTTCAGGCGCAAAATTGTTCTAGCACAATCGCAGATTGCTCGTAGTTGCTCATAACGTAAACTACAGAGATGAAATTGACTAAATTTAGGATTAATAGATTTCCCCAGATACATCATGTGGTCTATACCATCGGTAGCCTCAAAATCGCAATGATGGGGTATAATTTGCTGCATCTGACTTTGCCACTTTTCCCAAGTGTTTTGAAGATGGTAGTTAATTTTGTGCAACATCTGGTCGTAGCGATCGCGAGCTTGATATACGCTATGATGTTCGTTGCTACAAGCAGCTCGATAAGCTTCTACAGCAGTTTTGACGGCATCTCCACATTCCACAAAATAATCAAAGTAGATTTCTAAATGTAAATGTAGATAGTCTCTCGCTGTAATTTCACTATCCACTGATACTTTTGCTTCTAGAGACTTAATATATTCCAATATATCTTGCCGTAGTTGCTGACAAAAAGCACTATCTTTTATTTTACAAACAGTTTCGACAATTGTTAACCCCAAGCAAAATTGTGTCAGCAGATCGGTTTGAATTGCTCGATTGCGTTCGGTGGAAGATCCACGAATATCACAGATGCCATAAAGAGGATAGACATCTTCAAAAACGATTATTTCTGGCGGTAATCCCCAACTACGGCGTTCTGCTTCTTGCAAAAATCGCCATTCAACTGCGGGGTGAATATTACGAATATTTGTGAACCGTTGTTGAATTGTTTGACGAACCGCAGTGGTCAAAGCTGGAATCAGATCCTGAGCGTGTTTGTAATCAGAGGTATAAAAATTGTTGGGGAGCTTGCTGGTTAATCCTACTATTCCCAAAACTGCTTGAAGTCCAGAACTATCTTGTGGACAGGCAGCTTTAATTACTAGAGGAATTAGTAGCAAGGAGCGAACTCCTTTTTGATATAGATTTTGTTCACACTCAGTTTGACAATGTATCTTCAGGTCGGGAATATTCTGAATTTGATTATCTTTAGCAGTTTTGAAGATTGGAGAATCCTGTAGACTCTGCGTGGAATATAGTCCAGGATAGTTGCTTGTTGTTAAATACTCACTGCTGATAAATAATTTTATTTGTTTTTCTCCTTCATTGCGCAGTAGAATCATATCATCTGCCCGGAATAGCGACCGCATTTGTTTGTCAATTTGCTGAAATTTTTCTTGCTGCATCAATGATTCTGGTTCTAATAACAGTTGAGTTAGTCTTCGTTTTTGTTCTTTAACAGTTACATCCAATCCTTCAAGTAAAAACAAACCCTCTAGTTGGAAATTTTCCAATTTTAACTGTTGGGCTAAAATTTCTATATTTCCCGGTTGTATCAACCAAGCTATTTGTTCAGATGTTGACATTGATTGGAAATTGATATCTGTAAAATCGTCTACAGTTTTCTCAACTCTTTGTACTTTTTGTTGTGAGGAACAAAACCAGAATTCTATATACTGTGGTTCTGAGTTTTGTGGGCAATTAATGGTTGATATGATTGAATAATGTTGAAATTGTAGATTTGCTGTGTCTATTTGATAAAGTTCTTTGAGTATCCAGTGCAAAATTTGCAGGCGGTAAATTTTTTCTAGTTCTGTTTTCTCCCAATCACTTACCAACTCATTCAGCTTAATGTTTTGCTTTGATTCTATTTCATCGATCTGATTGATTCCCATTAGCTCGCAAAAAGCACGATTAGCATATTTAATGCTGAGGTTACTTGGTTCTACAATTGCTGTTAATATTCTGCTTTGATGTGGAAAATTTTCAAGTCGCTCTATTATTTGTCTCCAAATTTTTAGTTGATCGACTTGATTATGGTGATTGGATAGTTGAGATGCTAGAGCTTGCAATAGTTGCTCTATATTGATCTCCTCACTGTTTTGATGGTTTGGGATGGAAGAAGTTTTCCCTGGTAAAGCTTTTGTATAATATTTGTTATGTTTATCTGTAATTTTTTGTTTGGAAGTATGCATATGTTTTACACCTGATGTTTTGAATATTTATTTTATGTATCTATATAACCCATTTGGTATCTTTGCACGCAGTATGTGTTTTTGGCATAGAATTCAGAACTCAGTCCTGGTGAAGTCAGAAAATTCAGAAATAGAATAGGGGAAAAAGCGGATGGGACACCGCGCCCTTCGGGTATCTGTTTCCTCCTCCGGAGGAGCTACGCTAACAGAGACGCTTTGCGTACGACAGTTGCGTGACTGTCGGGGAACCCGCAAGGGCGCACTGCACTCACCGTCGCACGGCAAAGCGATCAGACCCCGGCGAGGTTTCCTCGCCATAGGAATGCTGACTCCTTTTCGGGAACGCGCACCAAGCAGGTAGAAAAATGCTCCCATCTCCCTATCTCCCCATCTTTAAACTATATAAATTAGATAACTCTCAAATGGGTTCTATACTACGATCTTAAACTAGGCCGAGTTTTTAATAATAGGCCATAAAATCCAAGATCAAAGCTATATATCTGGACAAGTAAGCTTGATACTGGACAAATATTTACTGATAGGTTAATAATATTATGGGTCAAACCCCATAAAATGGAAACTATTGACAGAATATATACATTATGATATTTTTAATAGAATATAAAAATATAGATTAATATTTACGATTTGCTTGAATATTGAGTAGACTTAAAGTTAGAAAATCGTGATTTATGTGGTTTTGAAGAAGCAAATTATATAATTGTTGTTTTGCTACAAGAAATGCCTAGACATATTTTGTACTAAAAATATTGAAAGATATTCAACATTGCAGATGTGAAAAAAAGAATATGCACTCAATTTGCTATATATCTATGAATAGTTGAATAAAAAACTAAAATAGTTATAGATTATGGGAATAGTACATTAGGTGAGGAATAAAAGATTACATTGTTGTAAAAGAGAAAAAAATGATTTAACGAAATTTTTTTTTAAAACTTTAAAGAAGAAATAAATAAAATTTAAACAGAAGCTAACTGTCTATATTCAGAACCCTTTGAATTTCACAATTGGAAAAAAAATTAGGCAAAAATAAAGAAAAAACCTTTCAGATGATATATAATAAACAACTACTACTAGCTAGCTGAAATTGCTTTATGTTTGAAGCCCTTGCCGACCGCTTAGAAGTCGCCTGGAAAAAACTAAGGGGTCAAGATAAAATTACAGACTCCAATATTCAAGAAGCCCTACGAGAAGTCCGTCGTGCTCTATTAGAGGCAGATGTTAACTTACAGGTTGTGAAAGACTTTATAGCCGAGGTTAGCACTAAAGCTAAAGGGGCAGATGTATTAACAGGAGTAAGGCCAGATCAACAGTTCATCAAAATAGTCCATGATGAGCTAGTGCGCGTCATGGGAGAAACCAATGCTCCCCTAGCAAAAGCTGAACAAGCACCAACTATTGTTCTGATGGCAGGTTTACAAGGGACAGGTAAAACCACTGCCTCAGCTAAACTGGCCTTACATCTACGAAAGCAAGACAGAAGTACCTTGCTAGTTGCTACCGATATCTATAGACCTGCTGCTATAGACCAATTAGTTACTCTAGGTAAGCAGATAGATGTATCCGTATTTGAATTAGGCACAGATATAGACCCTGTAGAAATTGCTGAAAAAGGGGTTGAAAAGGCCAAAAAAGAGGGCATAGATACTGTAATTATAGATACAGCAGGTCGGCTGCAGATTGACCAAGATATGATGGCGGAACTCGCCAAAATTAAAGCAGCAGTTAAGCCCCAAGAAACATTGCTAGTAGTGGATGCAATGACAGGTCAAGAGGCGGCAACATTGACCCGTACCTTCAACGATCAAATTGGGATTACAGGGGCAATCCTTACGAAAATGGACGGGGATACAAGAGGTGGGGCAGCTTTATCAGTACGTCGAATTTCTGGTCAGCCAATAAAATTTGTGGGGGTGGGAGAAAAAGTAGAAGCCCTACAACCTTTTTACCCAGAGAGGATGGCTTCTCGCATTCTGGGCATGGGAGATGTACTTACCCTAGTAGAAAAAGCTCAGGAAGAGTTTGACATAGCTGATGCAGAAAAAATGCAAGAGAAAATTCTCTCAGCTAAGTTTGACTTTACTGACTTCCTGAAGCAAACGCGACTGATGAAGAACATGGGTTCTCTGGGAGGAATTATGAAATTAATTCCTGGAATGAATAAATTGAGTGATGATCAGTTGCAGCAGGGAGAAACTCAACTCAAACGCTGTGAGTCAATGATTAATTCAATGACAAAGCAAGAGCGCCAAACCCCAGAACTTTTAGCAAAATCTCCTTCTCGACGAAAACGTATTGCTCGTGGTTCAGGTTATGCTGAAAAAGATGTTAGTAAACTGGTAAGTGACTTCCAAAAAATGCGATCGCTCATGCAACAAATGGGCCAAGGAGGAATGCCAGGTATGGGGATGCCAGGAATGCCAGGTATGGGAATGCCAGGAATGCTAGGAGGGAGAACACCTCCAGGATTGCCAAACTACCCCGGTATGGGTGGTAGCAAAAAGAAAAAGAAGCAGAAAAAGAAAAAGGGCTTTGGGCAACTTTAAGAATACGGTAGCAGGTAGTAAGAGTCCTAAAATATATGGTGGCAAACTGTAAATTTGACAAAAGATACCCAATACTTTCTTCGTTACCATGAAACATAATAGCTTAAAATTCCAAACAGGAGTATAATCACTCGAAATGATCAAACTGCGATTAAAGAAATATGGAAAAAAACGGGAGACTAGCTACCGGATAGTAGCAATGAATAGCAGTTCCCGACGTGATGGCCGTCCATTAGAAGAGCTCGGCTTTTACAATCCCAGAACAGATGAAACTAGACTAGATGTACCAGGAATTACCAGACGTCTTGAACAAGGCGCTCAACCAACACAAACAGTGCGTGACATATTGAGAAAAGCTAATGTCCTTGAATCACCAAGAACCGGAATTAACACCCAAGAGAATGTATCAGTTTCCCATGCAGAATCGACAGAAGCCGTTGCCAATACCCAACCAAGCGAAGAAACTGCCAATACCGAAGCCAGCCAAACCAGTGACAGTGAGTCAACTGAAACAGCAGCTACCGAGTCTGAGGAATAATTCTCAGTCATCCAATCCTGATTATGCAGAAATAGTGAGATGTTTAATTGAGCCATTTCTAGAATCACCAGAGTCTTTACGAGTAGACTGTGAAGTAAATCCTCGGCAAGCAAAAGCCTGGATTCGTTTAGCTTTTGACGAACTCGAAAAAGGACGAGTATATGGTCGTGGAGGACGTAATATCCAAGCAGTTCGTACTGTGTTAGCAGCATTAGCTCAAACAGCAGGTCAATCTGTGCATTTGGAGATATACGAAGACCATTCAGAGACACCACGTCCTTCTCCTTCTTACTCTTATAACGATCGAGAAGAAGGGACTTATGATAGAAAGACTATGCCAATTAGTCGCCCATCCTACAACAGACAAAGAGTATCTCGTAGTCGTAGTACAACTCCAAGTCCAATTATATATAAACGAGACGATCGTGGAATGAGGTAAAAATTATCAGAATGCCACCACTAAAACTTTTATTAGGAATAGTGGGGCATTACTTTAATTATTCTAAGATTGGAGGACTATTTATTGGTAAAAATATATAGATGGTTTCCTAGTTTAAAAACCGATAAGATAAATTTGCGTTGGGCGGTCATTGAGCAACTTGCTTTGCTACTGCCAACAACTGTGACAGCCTTTGGGTTATCTAGTGCTAGCACTTGGATAAAAAAACAGAAAGTATTTGTTAGGGAGTCTTAGCAAATATGGAATGGAGAACCATGTTGGCATGACAGAGACAGTAAGAGTAGAGTTGCCTAGTATTGATAGCGCTATCAATCTTTCTGGTTATCAGGAAGAAAATATTAAACTACTGGCACGACACACAGGGGCAAATGTTGTACTGCGTGGACAAGAATTATTTATCAGTGGCACGGCAACTCAAATAGAACGATGCCAACAAATTGTGCGATCGCTCGAAAGCCTCTGGAAACATGGTAAAACCATTACTGGAGTAGAAATTCTCACTGCTCGCCATGCTATTGAGACTAACCGTCAAGATGACCTACAAGAACTTCAACAAGACGTTCTAGTTAAAACCCGTCGTGGGTTAGAAATTCGTGCTAAAACTTTCCGTCAACGAAAATATGTACAAGCTATCCGCACCCGCGATATGACTTTTTGTGTGGGTCCTGCTGGTACAGGTAAAACATTTTTGGCAGCACTTCTAGCAGTTAAAGCACTTTTAGATAATCAATATGAACGTTTGATTTTAACTAGACCTGCTGTAGAAGCTGGAGAAAAATTGGGATTTTTACCAGGTGATTTGCAACAGAAAATTAATCCCTATTTACGACCTCTATATGATGCTCTTTATGAATTAATAGAACCAGAAAAGGTAACTACTTTGATGGAGAAAGGCACTATTGAAGTTGCGCCTTTAGCATATATGAGGGGTCGAACTCTGAATAACTCTTTTGTAATTCTTGATGAAGCTCAAAATACCACCCCTGCTCAGATGAAAATGGTATTAACTCGCTTGGGTTTCCGCTCAAGAATGGTGGTAACGGGAGATATTACTCAAACAGATTTACCCCTAAGTCAAAAATCTGGTTTAACAGTTGCTATGAAAATTCTGCGAAATGTAGAGGGTATTGCTATTTGTGAACTATCCCAAGCAGATGTGGTACGACATCCTCTAGTACAGAGAATAGTTGCTGCTTACGAGCAGTATGAAAATTGAATAAGGCAGAAGGCAAAAGGGAAAGAAAGGTTCAAGGCCAGAAGTTTTTTTTATAACTGATTATCCGGACATGATATGATACTATGTCGAAATAATTAGGAATAAAACTCTGTTCCGCGCCCCGCGTTAACCTGTGTTGTGCGCCAGCAAACAAAAAACTTTCTCTTTTTATTCCCCTTTCTTCTCTCCTGACTCCTGACTCTTGAGTTCTGACTCCTAAGTAATTAAGATTAATGTCATACACTAATTGACCAACGCCAATAATTACATAATATTTATATCTTATGACAACTGATAACTGATAACTGATAACTGATAACTGAAATGACTACTAACCTAAAAGATTTTTTAGAAGCTTGTGAACAATTGGGAACTTTACGTTTAATTGTGACAAGTAGTGCTGCAGTGTTGGAAGTTAGGGGCAAAATTCAAAAGTTATTTTATGCTGAACTTCCTAAAGGCAAGTATGCCAATATGCACACCGATATTGTTGAGTTTCATCTAAACATGGATATGATTAAACAGGTAAAGTTTGAGAGTGGAGAGGCAAAAAGAGGAAATTTTACTACTTATGCAATTCGTTTCTTAGATAGTGAAGATAAAATTGCTTTGAGTGCATTTTTACAATGGGGAAAACCAGGAGAATATGAACCTGGACAGGTAGAATCTTGGCAAGGGTTGAAAGAAAAATATGGTGAAGTTTGGGAACCTGTTCCTGTGGAAAGTTTGGAATAGTTACAGAGGATTACCTAATGAGTTTTAATGAAAATTAAACTATGTATTGTATGGTTAAATACTAATAATTAGGGTATCCTCAAAAGTCCTAAGTTTTAGCTTAAGGAACTGAAAGTAGGGAAATTTTTCTTGTTACAACCCCAGAATTTTACTGCTTTATCTTCAAAAAAGATATTACTTTTAATACTATAAAAAGCCCTCAACTAGAAGTTTTTCAACCTTTAATCCAAAATTACGAAGATCGATCCTTAGACTTGTCGCTTAATTTTGATAGGTCTAACCCACAATTTTACAATTTTGTTTTGCCACTTTTAGGGTTTTATTTAGCGGCAAGTCTATTGTTTTAAAACTCTGAAGGGTTTTTCTGCAAACTCTAAATAATCTTTTTTTGCCTGTAGGATAAAGTGTATTCGGTATTTATATCTACTGTCTATGATATTAAGTCCGGATAATTAGTTATAAAAAAACCTATCCTCTTACCGAAAAATTGTGGGTATGCGCCTCCCCTTTTAAGGGGATAATAAGCGGTCGAGGGATGGCGAGGTCTCCTCGCCATATCCAATCGACCAAGAGAAAAAAAAATTTTCATCTCTTTGTCAATCCTCTTCTTTTCAAGGAGAGGTAATTATTCATTATTCATTATTCATTATTAATTGTTGAAACACGGCAAATCTCTCTATTATCGCTGCTTCCCGCTCCCTACTCCCTGATTTATAAGTATTCAACCGGACATGATATTACTCTCAAGCTCCCAAAAATTTTCAGGCAATTTTCAATAATATCTTTTTTTGACAATCGTTTAGTTATTGTGTATGATTATCAATAGGCGTACATTTTTGATAAAGTACCGTGGCCCTTTACACACCATCTTCATTTAAAGCAGAACTAAATGACAAAGGTTGGCGAATGACTCCCCAACGGGAGACCATTTTGCACGTTTTTCAAAATCTTCCTAAAGGCAATCATCTGAGTGCCGAAGATCTTTATAATATGCTACAAAATCGGGGTGAAAGAATTAGTCTATCTACCATTTACAGAACTTTAAAGTTAATGGCAAGGATGGGAATTTTAAGAGAACTAGAACTAGCGGAGGGACATAAACATTATGAGATAAATCAACCTTATCCCCATCATCACCACCATCTTGTCTGCGTACAATGCAATAAAACTGTTGAATTTAAGAATGATTCTATTTTAAAAATTGGTCTTAAGCAGACAGAAAAATCTGGGTTACATCTATTAGATTGTCAATTAACTATTCATACAATTTGTTATGAAGCCCTAAGAATGGGCTGGCCTTCTCTCGTATCTTGTGAATGGTCTTGTCCACGAGCACTTGCAGATGCAGAAAATTCTGAATAAAAAAACTCTGAATAAAATAAACAACCCCACTTAATCTCTGAGTGGGGTAATTAACGAAGTCAGAAGTCAGAAGTTAGAAGTCAGAAGTTGTTTTTGTAACGGGGATTTGAGCCCCCCTCTAAAAACATTTCGCCTTAAAAGGCGGGGTTGCGCGACCCATGTTATTTTGATCAAAAAAAGATTTATAAATCTAATAATTAGTTTCCAATATCTTTAGCACTTAAACCATAACGCAGATGAGCTTTCGCCACTGCTACTCTTGTTTCTGAGTTGTAAACTCCATTTAATGGACCAAAATAAAATCCTTGTAGCCGAAGTCTCTTTTGCAATTCTAAGACATTTGCTTGACTACCTATATAAGTAGCTCGCCCTTTGGAAGCGCTTAGAGTAACAATCATAGGATGTCTTAAAGCTTGTAATGTATTTCTTGTAGCTACTCCACTGGCGTTTGTTCCCACATCTTCCTGAAAACGTCTGACAGCAAACTCAGTCGCAGGTCCAAAAACACCATCAATGACACCAGGATAATAACCCAATCTTGTCAACAAAATCTGGAGTTGTTTTACACCCAAACCTCGATCGCCCCGTCTGAGAGAACTTGAGTAGGAGTATTGCCTAGTGGTGTAGTTTTGCCTGGAGTCAGATACAGGACCTGGGGGCAGAACTTGACTAGGATTAAATAGAAATGATTGAGTTGTTGGTCCGACTATACCTGTAGGAGTAATTCTATTTCTCTTTTGAAATTCAATTACTGCTATCTCAGTACTTTGATCGAAATAGTTAGTTATTAGTCCTTGATAATAACCTAAATTTTTCAAACGTTGTTGTAATCTTCCTATCTCTACACCTGTTTCTCCAGGTCGAAGAAATACTCTCTCCACAGGAAAAGGTCTAGTACCAAACAAATATTCTCTAGTGGTAATACCTACCTGACCCGTAGGCGTAATTCTGTGAGAGTTTTGAAATCTGATGACTGCAGCTCTAGTATTTTGGTCATAAATGCTATTGATCGGACTTTTGTAAAAGCCTAATTCTGCTAACCTTCTTTGAATAATTGCTACTTGAGGGCTAACTTGTCCAAAAGATAATGGTCTTGTTGAAGAATTTAATAGGGAAGAATGAATTTGATTAGACCTCTTACCTGCAAATAGTAATGACCAAGTAGTAGGTTCAATTTGGCCTGTTACTGTAATACCATTGTCTTGCTGGAACTGTCTTACAGCTCTTTCTGTAATAGGACCATAATAACCAGTTAGATTGGCAGAAAAATAGCCTAACTCTCTCAGTTTTCTTTGAACTGCAGTCACTGTTGCGGCCTTATCTCCACGTCTTAGATAGACTGCACTATTAGGGGAAAGAATTGCATCACTTTCTGGTCTAGAGTTAGAAGATCCAGAAAAAAAAGAGTTTGTTGCTATTTGTCTTTGGTATGTTTGGCTATCCTGTGTTTGGCTAATATTAAAATAACTATTTGTTTCAGGACTGGGAATTTCTGGCCTTCTAGCCCAACTAGAATCAATAATAATTAAATTAATAATCATTATTGATAAAAAGTTTATGTAAGCGAAGCTAGACAGTTTTTTCCAGTTAAGTCCTTCAATAAGTTTGAAGTCTTTGTTTCCTTCATTAACCAGAAAAAATTCTATATATGCAAGAGATTCCATAAATTTTCCTGGGGGACTCTAAAATTTTAATAGTAACAAGCTAAATTGATTGAGCTTGTTATCTTAAAGAAGTTATACCAATTTTATGTGAGGATGCACAAAATTATGAAATTTATTACTACTTGTCTGTCTCGATCTACAGTCAACCCCGATCAAAATATTATTCTATACAACTTTATGATGAATTTGGTATTAAAGCAATTCTTAACAGAGTATAATAATTCAATTATTATGAACAGAGATGGAGACTTTATGTATAATAAAATCTCTAGCTCATCAGGAGAGGGAAATATTTGAAGTTATAGATTCAAATATTCAAACAACTTTCCCCATTAACAGAGAGGTAGTTTTCTCTCCTTTAAAGACTTCTCTATTTGAGTTTATGTCTTTGTTCATTATTCAACTACTACTATTAGGGTATCAAATTGTGAGTACAATAACTTACTGAAAGAACATCTATAGATTAATTTAATTTAAACTTTCCTATCTAAATTCTATCATTTTGTTGTACTATAAAACGCTTAAACTAAACCTGCACGGTCAAAAATTAGAGCTACTAAAGCGGCAAAAATAGTTATTCCTAAAGCAGTTAAAGGATTTTGACCTTGAGTAACAGCAAAGGAAGTCACTACACCAGCTCCTAGAGCAGCAGTAACGGCAGCAACTAATGGATCGCGGTTTGAACGATTTTTGTACATAATTATTTATCCCAGATAGACTTTTGAAAAAATTCATAACTAACAACGTTGTCTCAACCTATCACTGAATTAATAATTAAGATGGGAATTATCCTGGTTTTGCAATTAAGATTAAAATTTCTCTAAATTTCTTAACAAATCAAGAATATTTAATGATAAATTTTTTGCAGAAGTTGGGAAAAGGTGGCAGAGAAAATAAAAAAATTAAATAATTACCTAGAAATATGTTTTTATACTCAAAATTTATATTTATTAGGTAAGTCTTCAATGATATTAAAGAATAGAGAATCTACTCCAATTTTTCAGTATTACCACCTGATACCCATCCTGTACGATTACTACCATCATCCACTCGAACTTTTTGCCATCTTTTATCTGAACTTTCTTCCAAAACTATAACTTTCTCTTGATAAGAAACACCACCAATACGATTAGCATTTCTACTAGGAGTATCCCGCAAAATTAAACCAATAGGCTCAACTACAATAGCTCTATAAGCTCCTGGGTCTAATTCATTAGATAAATTTTTATTTGTAGTTTCTGAAGAAGACGTACTCACTTTTTGGGCGACGGGTTTTTCATTAGTAAATATTGGTTTTTCAGGCATTTTCGTTAGTTTTGCTGCAAAGTAGAGAACTGATGCTGCACTAGCACCAGCTAGCAATAGTATTGCTAAAATAAACCCTATTAAAAATTTGAATAAGCTATAAAAATTCATAATTTTCAGACTTTTTTCCAAGATTGAAATCAAAAAAATTGGATATATATAACCAAGATTAAAGTTGCTAAACTTATAATCCTATAGAATTATTATTTATAATACTAAAAATTACTTTTTAAGCTACCATATCTAGAAGCAAGACGCGCTCTACCTGCTGCTGCCCAATCTTGTAAAAACTTAATTTGTTCCTCTGCAGTTCTAGCTAGAGGGATAATTTGACTAGCAGACTCTAAAATATCCTCAGTAGTAAATTCACGATTTTGACTAAATCCAATGTGCATAGCTTCAATTAAAGATTGTTCTATTTCTGCACCAGAAAAATCAGGAGTTTCATAAGCTAGACGATTTATATCATAATTTTTGATATTGTGAGGTCTTAACCGAGATAAATGTACCTCAAAAATAGCCCTTCTTTCTTCTTGATTAGGCAAACCGACAAAAAATATTTCATCAAACCTGCCCTTTCTTAATATCTCAGGAGGTAAAGATTGAATATTATTAGCAGTAGCTACCACAAATACAGGAGAAGTTTTCTCAGCTAACCAAGTAATAAATGTACCAAAAACACGACTGGTAGTACCAGCATCTCCTTGACTTTTCAACCCTGCAAAACCCTTATCAATTTCATCGATCCAGAGAACACAAGGTGCTAAAGCTTCCGCAATAGAAATCATCTGTCGGGTACGAGACTCCGACTCTCCCACCAACCCTCCAAACAAACGTCCCACATCCAAACGTAATAGAGGCAAATGCCAATGATGAGCGATCGCTTTAGCAGTAAGAGATTTACCAGTACCTTGTATTCCTACCAAAAGTAAACCTCTCGGATGAGGTAAACCATATTGTCTCGCCCTTTCAGAAAATGCTCCTCCACGTCGCAATAACCAATCTTTGAGGTTATCTAAACCCCCAATATCAGAAATATTTTCACGAGCAGGATAGAAATCTAATATTTGAGTTTGGCGGATATTTTGACGTTTTTCTTCTAATATTAAATCAACATCATTAAGCTGTAGTTCTCCGTGAGTAGCAATTGCCTTAGCCAAAACTCTTCTAATTCTTTCAATAGATAATCCTTGAGCTGCTCGAACAACTTCATCTAATAAACGTTTATCTAAAGATTGACCCATTGCCACTAATAAACGTTCTACCTCTTGGGAAATTTCTTGACTATTTGGCAGTGGAAATTCTACGATCGTGATAACTTCAGTTAAATCTTCTGGAACAGATATTTGAGGAGCAAGAATAACTATATTTTTAGGTTGAGATTTTAATTTCTTTGCCAAATTTCGTAGTTTTCTCGAAATAGAAATATCTTCCAAAAATCTTTGAAAATCACGCAAAATAAAGACCGCTGGAGCAGATTCTGGTAACTTTTCTACAAGCTCTAAACCTTGGAGAGGATTTCTTTTTCCCCAACCTGTATCATTAGGATTATTTTGATATCCTTCAACAAAATCCCATATATAAACTGCTCTATTACCTTGTTTTTTTGCTGATTCAGTAATGGCAATTTCTATTCGTTCTTCTTCTCTAGTCTGAATATAAATTATTGAGTAGCGCGAGCGGAGTAGTAGTTCAAATTCTTCTTTAAAACTCATATAGCAATTCCCATACTGTTAAGGTACAAAACTCTATGCTTTAGGCAACAGGCAACAGGCAACAGGTAACAGGCAAAAGATAATAGTGAAGTAAAGATAAGAGCGTACCTCACTAGCCTGAGAAACGCTATCAGGACTTACGCAAATCAACATTGAAAACGCCAGATGTAGGGGCGAATTGTATTCGCTCTCACTCTATTTAGTGTCTGTGCGTAAGTTCTGGCTATATTTTTTGATCAAAATAACATGGGTCTAAAACCCCGCCTTTTAAGGCGCAATATTTTTGGAGCTTTTCTCAAATCCCCGTTACAAAAATAACTTCTGACTCACAGGAGTGCGCGTTCCGCAAGCGAGCTGGCGTCATCGCGGGGTCGCACCGCTTCTGACTTCTGACTTCTGACTTCGTTAACAGTTGCCACTTTTATAATTTTCAGTTTATTGCCAGTAAAAAACATTTTTTTCTACTTAATATTTAACAATATTTAACAGCGAACTTTATGATTAAAATCTTAATTATTATTTCTATTTAGTTGTTTCTTTATAGATTCTAAACCAGCCCATCGCCGGTCGATCATTAATGAAGAGCCATTTTTCTCAGATAATTTAATTCCCTGACAATCTTTATCGCATACCTTTCTAGGAGGAACTGCCAAACACAATTGTTCATATACCCATTCTTTAGGATTAAAATATCCATCTGGAGGTAAAGTTTCCACCAAATCTTCTACAGAATTCTCTACTTCTATGTCAAATAAATCCTTTTGCTCTTTAATTTCTTGAAGCCAAATTAATTCTTTTGGAGCGATCGGCAATTTATAGTTGTACTGTTTTAAACATCTATCGCAAGTGAGAGTAATAATTGTTTCTAATTCTCCTTTGACTTCCAGATAATTGCCATGATGAGTTACTTGTAAATAGCCTCTAACTGGAGTCAGTGTTTCCAAGTCTGATATAAATTCTTCAAACTTAATAGTCTCAGTCTGCTCAGTTTTTTTTAGTAGACTGGGAATATGTATTACTTCCATCTTCCTTTACCTCACTTATTCCATATCAGCTATTCAGAATTCTGAATATAGAATTCTGAATTTGCTTTATATAACTAATGATTTTAATCTCTACAACTCATTATTTTCTCCAAATATTTTCTATATATTTTCTATTGGTAGTTAGCTTCTAATTTTCACTACTAAACGGCGGTCTGGTTCCTGTCCATGACTGTAAGTTTCTAAATCTTCACAGTCTTGAAGCATAGTATGTATTTGACGACGTTCGGCAGAAGATAGAGATGTTAACTCATGCTCTTCACCAGTCAAACGTACTTTTTTTGCTGCATACTCTGCTATTAATAACAGTTCTTCTTGACGGCGAACTCGATAACCTGCTATTTCCACAGTGTAGGACAAATGTTGTTCTGAATCGTTACCTATATTCAGAATTGTATTAACAAGATACTGAATTGCATCAATTACTTTGCCATCAAATCCTAGTAGAGTAGAAATTTGTTCTTGTGTCAGATTAGTCTCATCTATTATTAACCAATAGCCGTCTTCTTGCTCTTGAGCTATGACTTTTGCTGGAATTTCTGCTAAGTTTAGCAGTGTCTCTAGCCATCGCTTTCCTTGGTCTGGTTCTTGATCTATATAACTATCGTTCATTACTAGCATTAAGCTTTCTTCTTAGAACGTCCTGGTTCAAAGGGTAGTGCTTCTCTTCCCTTTCCTGTTTTTGTTGTTTTTGGTTGTGACTCTTCTACTAATTTCTGTAGGTTTTCAGGTAATGGTTCTTTAGATAAAATAAAAGCCTGAACCGTTTGAAATATATTAGCGATGAGCATATAAAGTAGCACACCTGCTGGTAAAGGAGTAAACAAAAATATTCCTGAAAATAAAATGGGAGTGATTTTGTTGATGGAGTCTTGATTAGGATTAGCATTGTTAGCACCAGGTCCTTTACCTGATATTGTCTGACTAGCATAAATACTAACTCCAAAACCAATCACCATAATTAATATATCCCAGTGAATAGTCCCATCGTCATCAAATGCACCGACACGACCTAGAGCTTTAATAAATAGAAATCCTTTATTTGCTGCAATTCCTGGGATAGTACCTTGAATTGTAGCGTCCCCTGGTTGTAAAGCTACTAAGTTACCGTCTCCATCAATTTGAACTCTTTCTGAGCCTTTAGTTATAGTCCATGTAGGTTTAACTTCAGTTTGATTATATTCCTTTTTCAGAGTTTCTAGAGATTTGCCCTCTACTGTTTGAAATTCGACCTGAGTTTGATCTCCAACAACTAACTTATTACCACTAGGCATCAAGGCCAAAATCGGAAAGTGGACACCATCATTAACATATATATTTTGAGGTGAAGTTGTATAAGCTTGTGGCTGAATTCGCTCTAGTTGTTCTTGAGGAAATATTTGTACATCTACAGTGTAGTTAATATTAGTAAAGGGCGATCCACGCAGAGTTGCAAATAAGGCAAACAGTATAGGCATTTGAAATAGCAGTGGCAAACATCCTGCCAATGGATTAAACTCTTTCATCAGTTTACCCATTTCTTCCTGCTGTTTTTGTGGATCGTCTTTATAGCGTTTTTGAATCTCCTCTTGTCGCTTTTTCATCAAAGGTTGCGTAACTTTCATTTTACGCATATTCCTAATTGACCCCGCATTTAACGGGTAGAGACTTGCGCGAATTACAAGAGTTAAAGCTACGATCGCTAGACCATAACTTGGTACGATCCCGTAGAAAAAATCTAGGATCGGCAGCATTATATTGTTGGAAAGAAACCCTATACCAAAATCCATTATTTTATGTCAACCTTGGGGCTGGTGATATTTCTAATTTCGACTATTTTTAATTTTTAATTACTATATAATAAAGGTATCTAGTTTAATACATATAAATTTAGTCATTTATAAGAACATTTACTAGGTCGATATTATAGTAGTAGCTAATTGAAAGACATATAGCTTTGAAAAATAATAGTTAAATAACTATCAATTAGTAGAACTATTAGTTTTTTGAGCTTTTGCAGTCATCTTTTCAGTTATGTAAGATTCAATTTCTCTAAATCTTGGTATTGCCCTGAGTTCTAAACGAGTACCATTTCTGAGAGTAACTACCAAGTCCCCCCAAGCTCCTAATCCCCTGGGTACTTTTGCTATTTTGACAATTTCTGAGTAAACAATATCTGTTCTATCTTGTCCCATCCAGCCTCCTATTACGGAAACTCGACGATTAGTAATCCTATAGCGTAGCCATAAAGCCCTAACAATAGCAGCAACAGTTAGAGGTAGGCCAATAATTGTTAAACCAATTAATAAGTTAAGAATTAAATCTCCTATGTGGGGACCACCTTCATAAAAGGCTTCCTCTCGAATACCCATCCAACACCTCCACTTGTGTCAATAACTCTTCTAATTGTTGCAGAAATTGAGAATAATTGCACTGTTGAGCTGTTGGTTTAACTACAATCACTATATCCCATCCTTTGGAGATAAATGGCAACATTTGACGTAAAGCTGCTCTAATTTGGCGTTTAATTCGATTTCGGACTACTGCTCCTTTGCTCACTTTTTTGCTAATAGTAATGCCTATGCGAGTAGGCCACAGAGATTCTAAATTATCTGCACCTTGAGGTAAATTAGGCTCTTGCTGATAACGCAGAGCCTTTAATGTCAGATAAGAACTATTCTTGCGAATTCCTTTTTGATATACAGCACCAAAATCTTTATAATGACGCAGCCTGTTTTCGATAGGCAACATAGTGAGATTATTTAAAATTTGTCTTTGAAGAAGGAGTCAGGAGTCAGGAGTCAGGAGTCAGGAGAGAAAATTGTATGGATTCCAACCCCAAACAATTTTGAACACCGCGGGTGACAGTGGGGTATTAAACCCATAGGGGAAATGATAATCATCAGAATTATAGAGTATTTCATATTATTGAGGTACACCAGTAGCGGGCAAGATGCCCGCCCTACAAACACTTGACCATTCTTATGTGTATCTCATTTATCTTCAATCTGCTGTATTTCTAATTTTATTTTTCTATTTCTAATAGACTGCTAGACGCTCCCGCCCTTTTTGCCGACGTGCTTTAATTACTGCTCGGCCATTTCTAGTACGCATTCTTGTTCTAAAGCCAGATACTCTTCTTCTTTTTCTACTTGTACCATGTAAAGTCCTTTGAGTCATTTTTTCTACTCCTTAGCCACTAATCTAATCACAATTTAAAGTCACAATCTCTTATATTAACACATATATCATATCAAGTAAAACATGGCAAATCTATCGTCTATTTTTCAATCAAATATCCTATTCTATGGTCAAAAGCCATGTGCCAATATAACGCAGTAAAGGCACATCACCAGGAGTCCTAATATTGGCATTAAAGTGATACATTCCACCAAATCTTGGATTTCTGACATTGCTGAAAACTACTTCAATTTTATTACCCGCAGGAATAGGTTCAGCAGGGTAAATTTCGACAAAATTATTTTCTTTGTCCCATACTATTTCATCGATAGGTATTGATTCTGGTTTTTCTGAACTTCCTCCCCCAACACGAATTTCTATTTTCTCAGTATCAAATGAACCTTTGTAGTAATTAGGATAAAAAATAGATAATTGGGCAACTGCTAAATTTAATTTGTTTGCTGGTATCCGTAGTCGATAACGATCCCAAGTCCCGGACTTACCAGAATCTAAACGGAAGTTTAACTGATTTTTTTGTTCTGGGCCACCAAATAATGTAAATCCTGGCATCCCTTGAGCCAAGCTAGCAATTGGCACACCTGTTAATAAGCAACTACTAACTAGCAAAGTAGAAAGTATACGTTTCATAAAATTTCCTCTAACTTCAAAATCTCTTCACTAAAACTTTATCAATATTTTATAAGTACAGCACAGGATTTTTACAATCAACATCTGAGGGAGTAGGGAGTAGGGAGTAGGGAGTAGGGAGTAGGGGGAAATAATTGATGATTTATGTGCTAAAATTGATTTTATTTTTGATTTTTACTAGATGTCTAAAAGAGGGAACAGGGAAAAGGGAGGAACAATTGAGAATTTATAGATAATAATTGATTTTATTTTTGATTTTTACCAAAAAATGAGGGTATGTGCCTCCCCTTTTAAGGGGATGAAAAAAATATTTAGTTCAGTATTTCAAGCCTCCGACTTCAGTCGGAGGTTCACTGATAACTGATAACTGATAACTGATAACTGAAATGACCAGATGTCTATTAGAAATTTCCACCAAAGGAAGGAGTAGGGAGTTTCGACTTAGTTAACAATTTGCGATACGGAGCGCGACATAATACGCTAGTTCTCACACGCAAGTAGTAACGAGGGTGACGCTTTGTATCTTCTGCACTAATCGCTGCTTAAACATTTCTGGCAGTTTATCTATATAGACATAGACCTCAGAAGAAATCCCGCTCCCTACGCTAAAACGGCGCAGCAAGGGTTTGAGGACTTTTTTCTGATGTTGATTGACAAAGACTTAAATGTAAGTATAGAGATGCGGTTGGCTTAACCGTCAATGCCTGTGGATGAGTAACCGCCGACGGCCTCACAAGAAGCAGGAAGAGACGTTGCATGCAACGTCCGTACACATTAATTTGTCACGTTATGTGACGCTTTGTATCAGTTTTATGAAGCAGTAAGGAATAGTATCTCTATTCAAGCTGACAAAAAAATATTTACTTTGAGAGCGATCTCCACAATTTTAATATCCTCTTTAGCAATTTTTTTGAATTTGTTACAGCTTCAATAATAACCAATATTTAGTATTAAAAATTACATAACTTCTTGATGGCCACCTTGAATTCATAAGACAAGTTTAAAGATAGCAACAAGCAACTAAATATCAGCCTAATCTAATAATAATTAGATAACAGCTAAAAAGAACAATAAAATTGCTAGCTAACTCAGGCCAATTATTTTAGGTACGGTTCCTAGGTAAGAAAATCAAACTTTAGCTAAACCGTCGAGAAGCCTGCGCGCGAAATTTTAAATTTGGTGTGAGATGAATCGGCAGTAAGCGTAAAATCTGATTGCGGAGCTAGGCGCTTAGTTTTTTGCTCTGCAAAAAGGGCGGCGGGGCATCCCGTCCTTAAAGCACGCGCTTGTCCGATGCAATAGCAGGACTGCGAAGCGAGAAGCCCACATTATACCGAATGGTTAGTGTTGGAATATGTCACTAGACAAGGAGAATTTATGAGAATAGCAGTAGCTAAGGAAACTCTGGTCAATGAATCCCGTGTGGCTTTAGTTCCCGATGTTATAGCACGATTAGTCAAACAAGGATTAGAAATCCAGGTAGAAGCAGGTGCGGGAGAAAAGTCTTTCTTCTTTGATGGAGCTTACGAACAAGCTGGAGCAAAAATAATTTCTGATAGTGACGCCCTGTGGCGTGAAACTGAGGTACTTCTAAAAATTGGGGTACTACAGGAATCAGAAATTGATAAATTACCAGAGGGTACTGTTTTAATTAGTTTCCTCGATCCTTTAGGTAACCCTGCTATCGTGCAACGTTTAGCGGAACGGAAAATAACTGCATTCAGTATGGAGTTGATTCCTCGTACCAGTAGAGCGCAAGTTATGGATGCTTTATCTTCCCAAGCTAATATTGGTGGATATAAAGCAGTTTTGCTTGCCTCTGCTGCTTTACCCAAGTTTTTCCCAATGTTAACTACTGCTGCAGGTACAATTAAACCTGCCAAAGTGTTAGTAATGGGTGCGGGGGTTGCAGGTTTACAGGCGATCGCGACTGCTCGTCGTCTAGGTGCTGTAGTAGAAGCATTTGATATTCGTCCAGAAGTTAAAGAGCAAGTGCAAAGTTTGGGAGCAAAGTTTGTAGACGTGACTCTCCAGGAAGATACTGTTGCTGAGGGTGGTTATGCCAAAGAGCTTTCTGAGCAAGCTAAACAACACACTCGTGAAGTTCTCACACAGCACGTTGCTGCTTCAGATATTGTAATTACTACTGCTCAAGTTCCTGGTAAAAAAGCACCATTGCTGGTAACTAAGGAAATGGTAGACCAAATGAAACCAGGAGCAGTGATAGTTGATATGGCAGCATCACAGGGTGGAAACTGTGAATGTACTGAAGCAGGCAAAGATGTACAGTGGAATGGTGTGACTATTATCGGTCCGGTCAACTTACCAGCAACTATGCCAGTTCATGCTAGTGAGTTGTATGCCAAAAATATCTCTGCTTTGCTCAAGTTGATGATTAAAGATGGAGAGCTAAATCTTGACTTTGAGGATGACATCATTGCTGGTGCTTGTGTTGCTCATGGTGGTGAAATTCGCAATCAAAGAGTCAAAAATGCTTTAGGTGTTGCTGTTAGTTAGCAGTCAGCACTCAGCAGTCAGCATTCAGCAAGAGTTTTTTCTTGTTGAGAAATCATTTAGCGTTCAGCAGGAGTATTTTTTTAAGGAATTTAAAGTCTTGCTGATGTCCTATAAATAAAGTCAAAAATCAACTGTAAAAGGACTATGAGTGAAACATTAATTGCAGCTTTATTTGTATTCGTCTTGGCATCATTTGCCGGATTTGAAGTAATTAATAAAGTGCCTCCAACTCTGCATACACCCCTGATGTCTGGAGCTAATGCTATTTCAGGAATTGCAGTTTTGGGCGCACTAATTATCGCTGGTGACAAAGATTGGAATGTCACTGTAATTTTAGGTTTAATTGCCGTAGTATTTGCCACCATTAACGTAGTTGGTGGATTTTTGGTTACAGACCGGATGTTGCAAATGTTCAAGAAGAAGGAGGCTGCATAATGAGCGATTTTATACCTACCGGAATCCAATTAAGCTACCTAGTAGCAGTATCTCTATTTTTCGTGGGGCTGAAAAAGTTGGGTTCTCCAGCAACAGCTCGTAATGGTAATTTGTTGGCATCAGTGGGAATGTTGATTGCTATTGTAGCAACCCTGCTAGAAAAAGAAGTAATCAACTATGAGATGATTTTGGTAGCAATTGTTGTCGGTTCAATTATTGGAGCGATCGGTGCTTACAAAGTAGAAATGACTGATATGCCTCAAATGGTTGGTTTATTCAACGGTTTGGGTGGTGCTGCTTCTGCTATGGTGGCAGTAGGTGAGTTTTGGCGGTATTTGGCTGTTGCTCAGTCTCCTCCATTGCCTACTACTATTACAGCTTTATTGGGCGTATTAATTGGTGGCGTAACTTTTACAGGTTCTGTAATTGCTTTTGCTAAACTACAGGGAATTATGAGTGGTTCTCCGATCACTTTCCCATTGCAACAACCTGTTAATGCTCTCCTATTTGGTGGGTTTATTGTTGGTAGCGTTTATCTATGCGTCACACCATTCAACTTACCCATATTTTTAGCATTGGTAGGCGTATCCCTAATATTGGGTATAATGTTTGTCATCCCCATCGGTGGTGGCGATATGCCAGTTGTGATTTCTTTGTTGAACTCATTCTCTGGACTAGCTGCTAGTGCTGCTGGTTTTGTGGTGATGAACAATATGTTGATCATTGCTGGTGCATTGGTTGGTGCTTCTGGAATTATCCTCACAGTAATTATGTGTAAGGGTATGAACCGTTCCTTGACTAATGTACTGTTTGCTGCATTTGGTACTGGTGAAGGTGGCGGTCCTGCTGCTGCTGGTGGCACAACTGATAAGTCTGTTCGCAGTATTGACCCTGAAGAGGGTGCAATGATGTTGGGTTATGCGCGTTCTGTGGTAATTGTACCTGGTTATGGTATGGCTGTTGCTCAAGCACAACATTCTGTCCGTGAGTTGACAGACCAGTTGGAAGGATTGGGTGTTGAGGTTAAGTATGCTATTCACCCAGTTGCAGGACGGATGCCTGGACACATGAACGTATTGTTGGCAGAAGCTAATGTGCCTTATCCTCAATTGTATGATATGGATGACATTAATCCTCAGTTTGACCAGGCAGATGTAGCTTTGGTAATTGGAGCGAATGATGTTGTCAACCCAGCGGCGCGTGCGGATCAGAATAGTCCAATTTATGGAATGCCTATTCTCGATGTTGATAAGGCAAAGCATACTATTGTGATTAAGCGCGGTCTTAGCACTGGTTTTGCTGGTGTAGACAATGACTTGTTCTACAAGGATAAAACTATGATGCTATTTGGCAGTGCTAAGGATATGGTTGCTAAGTTGGTTTCTGAGGTTAAGCAACTTTAAAATTAGATTTAGCTTTGGTAAGCGTCTAATATTTGTCTCAAGGCGCTTACCTCTAACTCATTTATACTGAGCATTGTTCATTGAGCAATGCTCGTTTTAAGTTTTCCAGAGCAAATTATTTTTCATTATTTTGTTTGCTCTTGTTATTCCTTACAGAAGACTACACGAACTTATACCAATTCACTTAAAAAATGTCACAAATAGTTGGTAACTGATGAAGTCAAATAATAAGCTAAAATTACTGTAGAGTAGAGGTTTTAATATAGTTCCGGATAATTAGTGATTGTATGATGGGAGGAGTCAGAACTCAGAATTCAGGAGTCATTCAAAAATTAATAATGAATAATGAATAATGAATAATTACCTCTCCATGAATTGAAGAGGATTGACAAATTCATGAAAATTTTTTTTCACAGGAGTCGATTGGATATGGCTCCGAGACCTCGCCATTCCATCCTACGGAATGCTGCACAAACGACCGCTTATTATCCCCTTAAAAGGGGAGGCGCATAACCACAATTTTTCGGTAAGAAGAAAGGATGAGAGTTGGAATTATCTGGGGATATTCCGGCATTTTATGTCTGCATTGAATGGAAGTAGAAAGTGCGATAACTGTATAACCGGATTTTATATAAGTGTCTAAAATATCACTTTTGACTTCTGACTTTTGACTTCTGACTTTAGTGAAACGAACTTAGTTGGTCATTTTCTCGTCTTAAAGATTTTCAATATTTTCAAAAAAGTCTCTGAATATAAATATCTATTGTGCTATTATAGAAGGCGAGAATAAATTCGGTTATAATGTTTGTTTATATTGAGGGCTACTTTCCTGTCGTTATTGACAAGCTTCTCTCCGAAATCTAAATCTCTACAAAAATCTTAATTTTGGAGAATATCTATGTCAATTTATGTAGGCAACTTATCCTACGAGGTCACGACGGATGACCTATCTGAAGTTTTTCAGGAATATGGTTCTGTTAAACGGGTTCATTTACCAACTGACCGTGAAACAGGACGCATTCGTGGTTTTGGATTCGTGGAAATGGATACTGAGGCAGAAGAAGAAGCGGCCATTGCGGCACTTGATGGTGCTGAATGGATGGATCGCGAAATAAAAGTTAATAAAGCCAAGCCACGGGAGGAAAGACCTTCCTTTGGTGGTGGTCGCAGAAACAACTCTCGTCGCTACTAATTTAATTAATTTTCATTAAAACCTAATTATAGGAGACGCAACTATTAACCAAAAACCTTGTTAAACCTATCCATTTCCTTGATTTTTGAGTGCCCAAAATCTCAAAAATAGTCCTAAATCTGGTACAATGTAGGAAACAATGCCTTTTGGAAACAGTTCGGTAGATTTTAGCTGCCAGGCGAAGTTAGCTCGGATACCAGCACTACCCTTCTGAAAACAATTCTTCTGTTATCACTCGTAGAAGAAAGGTCTCGGACGCGCTAGTCCTTTAAGGATTAGCTTTGCGGGCAACAGCCTTTACCGTTACGGTAATGCCATACTATTATTAGAGATGTTCAGTGATGAATAGATTTGATAAGGTTAAATGTTGCACTTAGTGTTTAGCTCCTATAATTATCAAGAAAGAAGGCGTTGCTGATGCGTGGGTATGATTTGTATTTTTTGACGGTTGCTAAACTGTTGAATGACAAATATTTAAGATTATTCTGTTTTTCTTTTCATACCTTGATTCAGCAACACCAGAAAGAATTCAGGTAGGGGGTAAAAACAGAAGCTGAAATTCTACCTAAATATCCTCAAACTTACTTTTTTTCAAATTTCTTAGTGGTGAATGGCAAAGCTTCTGTTATATACTTGAATGACTAGGTGGAGTTCCCGCCGATTTTAAGCCTGTGGAGAGAATAAGGTTACAGACTGCGGTCAGTGGTTCTCATGGACACAGGAAACTAGCTCCAGAGCTACTCATATGCTTTTGGGCAAGTTTGGGTAAGTTTAGTAGAACGGAAACATGGGATTAACAAAGTGCAGAATTTTGAATTGAATTCTGTAAAATTTTTATATTTTTATTTTGGGTTTAATACCCCACAGTCTACACGGTGTTGACAATTGGTTGAGGTTTAAATCCCCATCCATTTTTTCTTCCTTCTTCCTTCTTCAAGTTTTGGAAGTGCATTGAAGACCCCCTACCAAATCTTAATGTTTGTTAGTATTTAATGGGTGATGGGTTTTAAGTGCCCACTCATTAGTTATTTTTCCTTTCTACTAACTCCTAAGTCCTTCTTCAAGATTTCCAATTGACAAAACGGGTATAAAAATAAGCGATCGCCTCTCCAACAACAGTCCGCATACCTGCACTAGACTGCCACCATCTGTCAGGATTATAACCTTTAGGTTCAAGAGCAATCACACCTACCTGCATATCTGGACTGAAAATATTTCGATAAATCATCCAGCTACGGCGAGCGTGAGGTCCTAAAGTATAGATATTGATAGAGTCTACTTTGAGATGAGAAGTTGCGAGCCATTCTTTAACCGCAATAGCAGAGGCAGCAGTGCGATACTTAACAACTTGAGGAGTAGGTATTGCAACAACTCGGTCTGGATCGACACCCAAGGCAATTAAAGTTGCGGCTGTTAGTTCGGCAAAGTTATTGTATTCTGATAGATAATATCCCTTACCTATGGGCGAACCTGTGGTAATTAATTTTTGATAAGCACCTTGCTGAAATTCAGCGATCGCTAATTTTACTGCATAGTCAGACATCCAACCCTCAACTATTAGTATATCTGCTTCTATGGGGGAGGTTAGTGCTAAGAATGAATAAATATTAAAGCAGCAAATCGCAATTAGAAAGATGATTAATCCGATAATTAATATCCATACCTGGATTGTTAAAATTAATTTTTGCTGCCATTGTAATAAAATGTTTTTTGGATACATTTAAGTAATCAACTAAGAAGTAAAGAATAAAGGAATTAACAGATTTAATATCACACTAAATCCGTTTAATAAAACAGATTTATAATTTTTTTCTGTTCTTTACTCTTGACCTTCATAAGTAATTTATTTAAACTAAATTTTAGATAATATCAATTACTAAAAATCTTGCTATACTTGAGTGCTTTATAAGTTTGCAAAATCAAGGAAGAAGGAAGAAGGAATAAAAGCCTGAAAAAAACTTAAATTTTCTGTAGATATTCACCCTTGGGTTTATACACACGATCAAGTGCAGACATGATATGATACCGCAAATTCCATCAGGGTTGAGGCACACCAATAGCGGGCAAGATGCCTGTACTGGGAGCATTTAATTGTTAATATAATTACTTCATATAGGACCGAATATGCTGTAAATGTTATTATTCTGTATTTTTTTCCTGACTACTAGACATCTCCAGAAAATAAACTTGCCCTTTACTTGTTATAAACTAGGGTTTTCAAAAATTAATAATTAAGTATTAATTATTAATTATTACCTCTCCTTGAAAAGAAGAGGTAATTATTCATTATTCATTATTCATTATTAATTGTTGAACCCATTTTTTAGATTTGGTATAACTACTTATCTATTCAAAAAGACTCAATCTTCTTGATTTAACTCCAGTAATATTTACTGTTAATAGCTCTTTCTAGCTATGAGCTACTTCTTCCTGTTTTTTGTGTAAATACTCAAAAACACTCTTATCTCCAATATCTGGAGGTATTGCTTGAAATACCTTTCGGATAGCAAAAACTATAAAAAGAAACGCCCAAATTCCCAATAAAAACTCTTTGACTTCAAGTAATAAAAAGCCAGCTAGATGAGATAGGAGCAAGAAAGGTACTAAAGGTGTGAGGAATTTTGTTTCTAGGCGGTTAAAACAAAAAGCTTCTTTGAAATAAATACCAGTCAAGGCCGCAAAGGTAAAACCAACACCCAAAATGGTAATTGGATTAGTGTAAACTACTAACAGCAGGGGCTGACTACTGTTAATTGCTAAGATTACTGTAGTAATAGTCCCTATCATCCAAAATAGCTGGAGTAGTCGGTGTAAAATGGCCATATAGATATGAATAGTGGCTAAACTTAGACCTAAAGCTAGACAAAAACAGCCATAGATAGGTGTCAGTGCTTTAATCACGGTTGGGTTGTCACCTTGCCATAGCACTAAGGTACTGCCTAATGCAAAACTAAGGGCAGCTATCATCAGGCCACTACGGTAAATAATGACACTAAGGCGATCGCTTTCTGTGATGGTAAATTCTCCAAAATGTCCTTGATAAACTATCGGTTCTGGAGATTGTAGTATTTGTGTCATAATTTACTCCTAAAGAAATATAGATCGACTGATTTTTTTAACTTATAGATATTCTTTAAATCATAAACCTGGATAAGGGGAGAACTTCATGCCAAAATCTAATCAAAGTCAAAATAAAAATAAGTCTCAACCTGATACCAGAAAACTCAAACCAATTGAAATTGATGAGACTATTATATCAGGAAAAACTGGTAAGCTGAATAATGGAGAAAATATAACTATTAGTGTACCTATTGAGGATTTTTTACAGCATATCGGTGCTTTTCAAGGTATGGAAGTAGAAGATGAAGCAGAACAAATTAATTTAGAAGTTTTTGAGCAAAAGTTAGAGGAAATTTTCAATACAAGTAATTTAAAAGTTAATCAAAGTAATTTAAAAAAATATTTTAAATATCTCAAGCAAAATATTGATTTTCCCTGTTTAGTGACAGGAATAGAAGAATTTGAGTGGGAAGAACATTATACGATTGGTCCTGGAAGTAAAAAAGAATATCAAAAGCTGAAGAAGAAAAAACCATCCTATACAGATGTGTTTAATCTGCTAAAATTAGACGATAAATTAGATTTAGAGTCTGGAATTTTAGCAGAATTGGAGCGCACTACAGATAGTCAAAAATTTATATTGCCACTAGCTGAATTAGAAGCTGTTATGGAAGATTCTGAGAATGCTGAATTGTTAGAAGATTATTCTATGTGGTTTTTTACTTATCTATAATAAATTGAAAGTTGCCCTAATACCAATTTTATATGAGGTTGCATAGAATTACGAAATTCATTCATTAATCTATATTTATCTATGCCTATCTACAGTCAATTGTGCTTTAAGTATTATTCTATGCCGCTTCATTTCAATTTGGTATAAGAAGCTGTTTGTAAACAAAAGATTAAGTAGGGTGTGTGACGGTACGCTTACTAATTTATGGAATAATGGTCGGTTTGACACCTCACGAACAGCGTGCTGTTGGATAGTGCATTACGTAAGACCCTTGGCACCCTACGCGGTCTTATATTTATTTGACAAACACTCTCTAAAGTGCTGTTGAAAGATATATAAAGTGTAACTACGCACTCAAATATCGAAATAATTTGATATCAATTGTTAATCTTTTCACCAGTTGGTGTATTTTCTGGAATAATTGCAAAATTTTTGGCTAAACTTTTACACATTTTTCTAATCAAATTACTTCAATAATTAAAACTAGATTTTATTTATGATATGAAGGATAAATATAGCAGAAGGAAGAAGGAAGTTGGAAAAATTTGGTGTTGTCTGAATTTTAAGGTTTTAACATTTTAAAACCTAGCTAATACCAAATTGATAATTTTTTTGCTACAAATAGCTAGGATATTTCTTAGGAGTCAGGAATTAGGAGTCAGGAGTCAGAAGTCAGGAGTTAGAATGAATTGCTTCAATACCATTTTTTAGCCAGTAAATAATCTTTTTTATCAAAGGGAGGCCTCCTTTAAAGTATTTTAATCACGCTTATTATTCGTAACATTCTTTTTTCAAAATGGTATAATTTAGGAGTACAAATGTACTTAATACTCTAACTTGAAGATATCTAATAGCAAACGTAGAATCAAGAATGTTACGAATTAATTTTGGCGATTAAAAGACCTTGCAGTAGATATCTCTTTGACTAAAAAGATAGATAAGTTCCGAATTAAGAAATCCTATAAAAGCTATTCATTCTGACTCCTGTATGTTTTTCTTCCAACGGCTTTATCTGATAAAATTTAATTTATGAAATTATTTACAACTGCTTGATTGAGTAGTAATTTTCTTGTTAGTTTTCAACCTGAAATCTGAAGATATTTTGGTGGAGCTTTCAAAGTATATATATTAGTTTCTCTAGCGATCGCCTGTCGTAAATTCAAAGGTATTTGCAACATTCCCAATAAAGAAATACCATCCATAACTTTCAAACCACCGATAGTTTTTTCTGCTAACAAAAGGTCTACTTTTTCTGGGTTTGGTGTAGAGGAAATTTCTTGCTGAGAAGCAACAACAAATCCTAATGGACATCCATAACTAGTAGAATAAGGCTCTACAGAATGAGCATAATTAAACACAGTCTGTAAAGTTTTAACTACACGGACATGAAGATACATTTCGGCAGGAGAAATTGAACCTCCTTGTATAATAAAAACTCCATTAGGAGACAAAATTTGACGAATTTTTTGAAAGTATTCCTGAGTAAATAAGGGAAAAGATGGACCATACTCAATAGGGTCTGTCAGATCGGAAATAATGACGTCCCAAGTTTCTGAAGAAGAGTTTAAAAAATTCTGGGCATCATCAATAATTAATTCTACGCGGGGGTCTTCAAAAGAATTTTGGTGCATTTCTGGCAAATACTTTTTGCAGGCATCTACTACTTCCCCATCTATATCAACCATAACTAATTTTTCTACAGTTTTCCAGCGTAATACTTCTCGTAATGTTGCTCCTTCTGCACCTCCAAGCACTAAGACTTTGCGTGGTGTCCCATGAAAAATCATTGGTGGATGTACTAAGCATTCATGGTAGAGAAATTCTTCTTCGGTGCAAGACTGCCACTTATTATCTAGTATTAAAGCTTTGCCATAAATACCTTCAACAATATACATTTCCTGATATTTAGTTTTTTGATAAACCAGTACCCGATCTATGCCATGTTTATAAATATCCCAAGGTGTAATTTGTTCAGCGAACCATAAATTTGTATTAAGTTTAGCAGCTGCCATTGATAGTTTTCCTCTAGATAAAATAGTTGGGGGTAGGGGAGTAGGGGAGTAGGAAAGTGGGGGGAAGTTGAAGTAATTTAAGAAATTATCAACATATACATATAATATATAACCAGATTCTATATAATTTCTAACTTCTGACTTCTAACTTCTAACTTCTCAAAGGAGTGGGGGGAGATTGAATATTGAAGTAATTATAGAATTATCAGTATATATTATATAACCGGATTTTATATTAATCACACTTATTATTCGTAACATTTTTTTTATCCCTTTAAAAGAGGAGGATTGAGACGGGATTTTTTTGCCAATATATAAAGAGAAAAAGGATCATCCTAACTCCTCAAAACCTAAAATTATATCCAAGTTTTATACATATTTTTACCGAATAATTAAGGTTTAAAGCCTCTCCTTTAAAAGAGAAACAAGAAAAACTTTTCCTTTGAGTCAATCCTCTTCTTTTAAAGGAGAGGTAATTGTTAATAATTAATAATTAATAATTAATAATCATTAATTGTTGAAGCCTACCTAATTAATAAGTACGGATAGAATTTTGAGGGATAGATAAGGAGGTATTTATGTTTCCAGATTTTTGTTTTTTTTATCAAACTAAGAAGGGCGCATCTCAATATTTGCAACAATACTTTTTTCCTATTCCTCATTCCTAATTCCTCATTCCCCATTCCCCATTCCCCATTCTCTGTTCCCTGTTCCCTGTTCCCTAAAATTGAGATGCACCCACTAAGAAAGGTTATATTTTTTCTAGTGTGGGGATTAAATATTGAGTTAAGGTAAAAGCATCTACTCCTAATTCGGTTCGTTTTTTTGCTGCTAATATTGCTGTTTGAGCGTGCCACCAAACTGCTGTTTTAACAGCTTCGAGTGGTGGAGTTTGAGTTGAAGTAATAGCTAATAAACCTCCGACTAAACCTGTTAATACATCTCCACTACCTCCTCTTGCTAATGCGGGAGTACTTTCTGGATTAATCAATATTTTTTGACTATTGGCAATAATTGTTTTTGCTCCTTTGAAAACTAAAATCAGGTTACTATTTTTAGTTACTTTTTGAGCTGCTAATATCCGATTATTGAGTTGATTTTTTAGGTGGGGAAATAGACGTTTAAATTCTCCTGGGTGGGGTGTAATAATTGTTGGTGTTTGACGCTGACTGACTAAATAATTTTTTTCTAAATTATCACAAATATTTAAAGCATCAGCATCTAGAACTATCGGACAATTTACAGATAATATTGCTTCTACTATAGATTTAGGTTCTGTGGTTAAACCAGGTCCGCAGGCGATCACTTCAAATTTACTTAAATCTATATCTTCTGGTAATTGTTTTATTGTTCCGGTTTCTGTTTCGGGACAACCAATAATTAGTGCTTCTGGTAAGTGATTATTTAGTATGGATTTAATTGATTTTGGTACGGCAATTGATAACATTCCTACACCTGTTGCTCTGGCACCTAATCCTGTTAAAATTGCTGCTCCACTATAACGATGGGAACCTACAATTAATAATAAATTACCATTTTTATATTTATAGGTTGTTGGAGAAAAAGGTAAAGGAAAATTTGCTGTGGCAGATGTTTTTGTGATTCTTTCAATAGTGGGAAATTCTCCTAAAATTTCTGTAATATCTGTCAGAGGAATATCAAAATCTATTAGTTCGGATGTACCTATATATTCTAAGGCTTGGTCTTGTAAAAATGCTTGTTTCCACATACCCAAACAAAATGTGTGATTAGCAGAAATTGCCGTTCCTAAAACTTCTCCTGTATCTGTATGAATTCCAGAAGGTAAGTCGATACTAAATATCTGTTTTTTCCAACTATTAATTTCATTGATTGCTTTAGCTAAATCTCCGGTAATTTCTCGTTCTAGACCAAAGCCAAATAAACCGTCTATTAGCAAATCGCAATTTTTGAGCAGAGAAATATTATCAACAAAATTAACTCCTAAAGATTGCAGATATTTACTATGAGCATTTGTTAATTCTTTAAGTTTTGGTATCGGGCAGTAAACTATTATTTCATAACCTTGGAAATATAATTCTCTGGCTATAACCAAAGCATCTCCGCCATTATGACCAGGACCTACTAATATACCAATTTTACTAATATTAGGATTTAATAATTTTACGATTTTTCGTGTTACTAATCCTGCCACTTTTTCCATTAATGCTGCTACTGGCATTCCGGCAACAAATATTCGTTCTTCTATTTGTCGCATTTGTGCAGCAGTAACTACAAACTTTTCTTTAGTATTGTTCATTTTTGCCGATCTATTATTCTAATTTAATTCTCTTCACTAGAAAAAAGTAAAGCTAAGAAAGAGGGAATAACTGAAGTTGGAAGAAAAAAAACAAAAATAATGATAGAGATAAGTAGATTCTCCAATCCTATCAGCTACTTCTAAGCTAAGACACATTTTTACTGATATATTATTCTAATTTAATTCACTAGAAAAAGGAAAGGTAAGGAAGAACTGAAGTTGGAAGAAGAAAAAACAGAAATAATGATAGAGATATAGCAGAAAGAAGAAGGAACAAGCAAAAAGCAAAAAGCAACAAGGAAAAATCTGGTGTTGTCTGAATTTTAAGCTTTTGATATGTCAAATACAGTAATAGCGTAAGCATTTAACTATCAGCATTTGAAAGAAAGAATTAAGCAATGACCAAGGTTAGCTGAAAGTACTATTTCATTTCCTGTGGAATGCTGCGCAAACATAATTTTTCATTCTCCTTGAATACTAATTCCTTCTTCCAAGATAATGAATTAATAACTCATAGCTGATAGCTGATAGCTGACTGCTGAATGCTTACGTAATAGCGACTGCTATAAGTAGCTAATTTTAAGCTAAGACCCACTTATATTTTATCGCATTACCAAGGTAGGTTAGGAGTAAGCATTTCCTGCGGAATGCTGCGCAAACAGCTATTAGTAGTCAGCTCTTCCTGCGGAATGCTACGCAAACAGCTTTTTAATGAATGAAGCAAGCATTCGCTTAACTTTTACTACATTTTCAACTAGAGAATTGAAACACAATGATAACGAGTTTTAGTTGCTAACTTAAGGTAATGAAGCTGATAGCTGATAGCTGACTGCTGAATGCTTACGGTTAGGAAATAATTTGTTTACTTAAAAGCCTTAATTGTATATGTTTTCTGTTTTCGGTTCTCTTTGAAAAAAAAGTTATATATATAGCAATATGATTTGAGTTGTGAGACGTTGGAAACTTTTAGGAAACAGGGAACAGAGAAGAAGAAAAAAACGTATCATATGAATATAATAATTGCTATATTCTATACTTTTAAGGAACATTTCAATTCTCACAACTGATTCCTGATTGCTATAGTTTAAATTTTCAATAGCTTAGGCGAAAAATTTGAGCTTTCTTTTTTGTAGCATTCATACATGATAATTGGTATAAGACCAAAATTCACGCATTTTTGCTGTATCTTCCCGAATTTTTTTGGTTAATACCCTACCCTTTTAAGGGGATAAAAAAAGATAATATTCCAGATTTAAAGCCTCCTTATTACCGAAAAATTGTGGTTTAAAGCCTCCCCTTTTAAGGGGATAATAAGCGGTCGTTTGCGGAGCAGTCCGTTAGGATGGGATGGCGAGGTCTCCTCGCCATATCCAATCGACTCCTGTGAAGAAAAATTTTCATGAATTTGTCAATCCTCTTCTTTCAAGGAGAGGTAATTATTCATTATTCATTATTCATTGGTGCTGATAACTGATAACTGAAATTACTTACTTTTAACGACCAAAGTAAATAACCACATTAACAAACCCCGAATCTAATAAATAGCGTTGCCACTTTTCTGCTATTTCTTCTTTTTCAAAAGGTCCTATAGCTACATTTTCGGGAATTTCTGTCACCTGAATACCTTGGTCGGGAACTCCTAATAATCGCAATTTATATGTAATTAAAGCTAAATCTGTTGACTTACTAGGAATTAATAAATAATAAGATTTACTATTACTTAGTCCATAAGCAATTGAGCGTCTAACTGGAGGATATACCCTAGATGCTAAAATTGTAGGTTTTACAGGTTCACCAAAAGCTTCATTTGAATCAAGTTTTTCTAGTTGGGCATTAATTCCTCTTTCTTCTAAATAATCTAACAAATCTAAAGCGAAAAATAGCTGAGAAAAACTTCCTACTTGAATTACAGTGTTTCCTGCAAAAGAGCGCAATACTGCTCTTGGTTCGATTTTTCGCCGAATAATTCCTAACAATAAAGCACTGTCTGATTCAATATAGACAACATATCGTAAATTGGGAAATGGATTTACTTCGATGGGATTAAATATTGGTTCTTGTTGTCTAATTGATGGTCTTACTGTTGATGGAGGTAATACTTCAAAATCTTTGGGGAAGCTGGAAATTTCTATTATTAATGGTGTCTGTTTTTTTGTATTGCTATTGGAACTAAAATTTGTGGTTTTGCTTTGACTTTGATTGGTGGCTAAAGTTTGAGTTACAATGACTTTACCCTGAGCAATAGTTTGGTGATTTATAGCTAAAAATCCTCCTAATATGATTGATAAGAATGAGATTTTTAAAACTCTGTAGTCTAATATTAAAAATACTTGGTTTGGCATGGTGAGTCGATCCAATAAATGATGATTTTTAGCAGGGGTTTGAACATAGTTTATTACATGGGTAAAACAAAGTGAAATTATATATAGCAATTCCCAAAAAGCGTGAGGTACAAAATTATTTTGCTTTAGGGAGTAGAGAGTAGGGAGTAGGGAGTAGAAAAAAAGAAAAATAACTGTACATCAGCAACTTGAGAAACACTATATAGCAGTCCTAAATTATCTTTTTATTTTGGGTTTAATACCCCACCGTCTACACGATATTAACAATTGGTTGGGGTTTGAGTCCCCATCCATTTTTTCTTCCTTCTTCTTTCTTCTTCAATAGTGAAAATTTTATTGGTTGCTATTTGCCATTTCCTATTTACTTTTCCCTAAAAGTCTAATGCCAAATTCATTTCTAAATTGCATAGAACAATATTTTAATCAGAGTTGACTTGAAATTAAGACAGACAAATTAATAAATTTGATAATTCTGTGCAGTCTCATATATAGCAGTGGAAGGAAAGGTGAGGAAATATCAAGAGCTTAAAACTCAGAGAAAGTAATATTTTCCTGCTTCCCTTTTCCTGGTTCCTTCTTCTTTCTTTCTTCTTCAATAGTGAAAATTTTATTGGTTGCTATTTGCCATTTCCTATTTACTTTTCCCTAAAAGTCTAATGCCAAATTCATTTCTAAATTGCATAGAACAATATTTTAATCAGAGTTGACTTAAGATTAAGACAGACAAATTAATAAATTTGATAATTTTGTGCAGTCTCATATATAGCAGTGGAAGGAAAGGTTAGGAAATATCGAGAGCTTAAAACTCACAGAAAGTAATATTTTCCTGCTTCCCTTTTCCTGGTTACTTCTTCTTTCTTTCTTACTTAAGATTAAGACAGACAAATTAATAAATTTCAGAATTATCTACAGTCTCATATATAGCAGTGGAAGGAAAGGTTAGGAAATATCGAGAGCTTAAAACTCACAGAAAGTAATATTTTTCCCTCTTCCCTTTTCCTTGTTCCCTCTTCCTTCTTCAAAAAATCTATAATCAAAATAAATACATATAGTTTTGATTTTATACTCAAATTCAATGAATAAAATTATAGTCGGTCTTTCCGGTGGAGTTGATAGTTCCACAACAGCAGCAATACTACATCATCAAGGATATCAAGTTGAAGGTTTAACTCTTTGGTTAATGAAAGGAAAAGGTCAATGTTGTTCCGAAGGAATGGTCGATGCTGCTCATATTTGTGAACAGTTAGGTATTCCCCATCATATTGTGGATAGTCGCGATTTATTTCAAGCAAATATTGTTGATTATTTAGTAACAGGATACAGTGCTGGAATTACTCCACTACCTTGTTCTCAATGTAATAAAGCTGTGAAATTTGGCCCGATGTTGGCTTATGGCCGTGAAAAATTGGGTATTGACAAAATTGCCACGGGGCACTACGCACAAATTGATTATGATTCAGAAAGCGATCGCTATCAATTAAAACGTGCCATTGACCGTAACAAAGACCAGTCTTATTTTCTGTACGATTTAACACAGGACTTATTAGCTGGTTCCGTATTTCCTCTAGGAAAAATGGTGAAAAGTGAAACCCGACGCATTGCAGCAGAATATGGTTTGAAAACTGCTGATAAACCGGAAAGTCAGGATTTATGTCTAGTGGAAGCTAGCGGTTCAATGCGGGCATTTTTGGATAAATATATTACTCCCAATCAAGGTGAAATAGTTGACCAAGAGGGGCGAGTTTTAGGACTCCACGATGGTGTCCATCATTATACAATTGGCCAAAGAAAAGGTTTAGGAGTTTCGGCCCCTCATCCTTTATATGTAATTGATTTGGACCCAGTAATGAATCGGGTAATAGTGGGCGATCGCCACAGTGCGTCAAAAATGGAGTCCACTGTAAAGTTAGTTAATTGGGTTTCTATTGTCCCACCGACTATACCTATACGAGGGGAGGTGCAAGTGAGATATCGTAGTTTACCTGTAGCAGCAAATATTATTCCTTTGGGTATTAATGAGGAGAAACCACGGGATGGTTTTCGAGTTAAGTTAATGTTTGAAGAGGCAGTTTTTGGCATAACTCCTGGGCAAGCTGCTGTTTGGTATGACGGAGATATTTTGTTAGGTGGAGGGATAATTGAAAAGTCAGAATGACTATAGTTTGTAGTCTGGATTTTAGTTGATTATTAAAGCTAAAAATCCTGACTACTAAATTTTCCATCAATGGATTTTTTAAATTTTGGTCGATTGACATTTTTTCAGGAGCTAAAGTCAGATTAAGTCTGATTTTCTCTAGGAATTTTTTGATGGTAGAAGGGTAAATTTCAGAAGTAGTAGATTTTTCATCAGTGGGTTTTTCAGATTTTACCGAACTGCCAATTTTTTCAGGAGATAAATTCAGAGTAAGTATAGGTGAGTCTGGAAATTTTTTGATGCTTGGAGGGTAAATTTCAGAAGTAGTAGATTTTTCATCAGTGGGTTTTTCAGATTTTACCGAACTGCCAATTTTTTCAGGAGATAAATTCAGAGTAAGTATAGGTGAGTCTGGAAATTTTTTGATGGTAGAAGGGTAAATTTCAGAAGTAGTAGATTTTTCATCAGTGGGTTTTTCAGATTTTACCGAACTGCCAATTTTTTCAGGAGATAAATTCAGAGTAAGTATAGGTGAGTCTGGAAATTTTTTGATGCTTGGAGGGTAAATTTCAGAAGTAGTAGATTTTTCATCAGTGGGTTTTTCAGATTTTACCGAACTGCCAATTTTTTCAGGAGATAAATTCAGAGTAAGTATAGGTGAGTCTGGAAATTTTTTGATGGTAGAAGGGTAAATTTCAGAAGTAGTAGATTTTTCATCA
>NZ_JAAHGO010000012.1:694420-834420 GCF_010672455.1 Okeania sp. SIO2C9
AGTGGGTTTTTCAGATTTTACCGAACTGCCAATTTTTTCAGGAGATAAATTCAGAGTAAGTATAGGTGAGTCTGGAAATTTTTTGATGGTAGAAGGGTAAATTTCAGAAGTAGTAGATTTTTCATCAATGGGTTTCTCTGATTTTGCCAAACTGTCAATTTTTTCTGAAGCTAAATTCAGGGTAAGTATAGATGAGTCTAGAATTTTTTTGATGGTAGAAGGGTAAATTTCAGAAGTAGTAGATTTTCCATCAATGGATTTCTTAAATTTTGGTCGATTGACATTTTTTCAGGAGCTAAAGTCAGAGTAAGTCTGATTTTCTCTGAAGATTTCTTGATGCTCAAAGGAGAAATTTCAGGAGTAGTAAATTTTCCATCAGTGGATTTCTTAAATTTTGGTCGATTGACATTTTTTCAGGAGCTAAAGTCAGAGTAAGTCTAATTTTCTCTGAAGATTTCTTGATGATTAGAGGGGAAAATCTGAAAGTCGTAAATTTTCCATCATTGGATTTTTTAAATTTTGGTCGATTGACATTTTTTCAGGAGCTAAAGTCAGAGTAAGTCTGATTTTCTCTGAAGATTTCTTGATGGTTAGAGGGGAAAATCTGAAAGTCGTAAATTTTCCATCATTGGATTTTTTAAATTTTGGTCGATTGACATTTTTTCAGGAGCTAAAGTCAGAGTAAGTCTGATTTTCTCTGAAGATTTCTTGATGGTTAGAGGGGAAAATCTGAAAGTCGTAAATTTTCCATCAGTGTATTTTTTAAATTTTGGTCGATTGACATTTTTTCAGGAGCTAAAGTCAGAGTAAGTCTGATTTTCTCTGAAGATTTCTTGATGCTTAAAAAGGAAATTTCAGGAGTAGTAAATTTTCCATCAGTGTATTTTTTAAATTTTGGTCGATTGACATTTTTTCAGGAGCTAAAGTCAGAGTAAGTCTGATTTTCTCTGAAGATTTCTTGATGCTTAAAAAGGAAATTTCAGGAGTAGTAAATTTTCCATCAGTGTATTTTTTAAATTTTGGTCGATTGACATTTTTTCAGGAGCTAAAGTCAGGGTAAGTATGGTTTCTCTGAAAATTTATTGATGGTTAAAAAGGAAAATCTGGAAGTAGTAAATTTTCCATCAGTGTATTTTTTAAATTTTGGTCGATTGACATTTTTTCAGGAGCTAAAGTCAGGGTAAGTATGGTTTCTCTGAAAATTTATTGATGGTTAAAAAGGAAAATCTGGAAGTAGTAAATTTTCCATCAGTGTATTTTTTAAATTTTGGTCGATTGACATTTTTTCAGGAGCTAAAGTCAGGGTAAGTATGGTTTCTCTGAAAATTTATTGATGGTTAAAAAGGAAAATCTGGAAGTAGTAAATTTTCCATCAGTGGGTTTCTCAGATTTTGCCTTATGCAAATTTGTAGAGAAGAGAAAGCAAGAGTAATTATGAGTTCCTCTGAAAATTTTTTAATGCTCAGAGGCGAAAATCCGGAAATAGTAAATTCTCTATTGAAGTTTTTTTAAGAGGTAAAGCAAAAGTAAGTATGAGTTTGTACTTATAGTTTGCTTGATTGTAATATCTGTAAATTATTACTATCTAATCATCAATCAATCTCTAATATTTTTGTTCAAAGTTTTACAGGAGGATTTGTTATGAATCAATCTTCAGAAATTCAACAAGTCAAAAAATATAAACCACTACTTTACATTACCCCTAATGATAAATCTAGTTTACAACAATCTCTATCTTCAGCAATTACTACTGTAACTACTGAACAAGATGATGATCGGTCAAATAGTTTCAAATCAAGTTTATTGAATGCATTAGAAAATGAAGCTTATATAGATATAATTTTTTCAGTTTTTACTCCTTATTATTCTCTTTACAAGTCAATACTAAAAAAACTGATTGATAATCAAAAAAATACTGAAGGTAGCGAACAAGCAAAACTCGACGAAAATACAAAATTAGCTTTAAATGAATTTAATTTAGAAGGTTGGTCAGAATTTATTACAGAAACTCCCTACTCAGATATACCAGAAGATTTTGATTTTCCTCCTGGTCATCCATTACCAGGAAAATTATATAGAGCGCATCCCTTAAAATCTAAAATTAATAAATATATTCCTATAGAAGTATTTGACTCTTTGCTTTATGCAGAAAGAGAAGCGGAACTAATTCGCTTATTGGTCGATTTAGGAGCAACTCAAATTACAATTAAAGAAAAAAAAGTCGGTAAAACAGCAACAGAAATAGAAGCAAATGCTAAACTTACCGGAGCAGGTGGAGTAGAAGGAAAAATAGAAGGAGATATTAATAAATCAGATGAATCAATCAGAAATTTATCACTTGGAGGAAAACCCTGGAGTTCGGAAATAGTAGAAAAATTTGATGAAAAAAATTATAGTTGGCTTCCTTATGAACCAGCATGGACAGCAGTTGCTCATAGTCGTTTATACGGAAAATGTTTAACAGCTTCCATTGAATTAACTAATGATGATTCTTATTCTATTTCGGGAAAAATAGGACTAGCAGAAGGATTACTACAAAACTTAACTGACTTAAATTTAGGAGCATCATTTATCCGCAATCAAAACAAAATAAGTCTAATTTATGTTGAATTTGCTCCTCCAGAAAAAAATGGAAAATCTTAACGAAGTCAGAAGTTATTTTTGTAACGTGGATTTGAGCTTCGCTCCAAAAATATTTCGCCTTAAAAAGCGGGGTTGCGCGACCCAATTATTTTGATAATTTTTATCTAAGCTTCCTTGACGTAAATAGTAAATATAGATATGAAAAATAATGTATAAATTTTCTATGAAACATTCCTACAAAAATTCATCTAAAATCAAAATATTGTCTGAATAACTAATAATTTTTGTCTAATATAAATTCCTGTGATTTATGCTGTTTTTATTTGAAATTTAGCCGTTGCTGATTCTGGGTATGATTTGATAATTTTATATTTTGAATTTTGTATTTTGGATGGTTTGAACTACTTGTTAATATTAACTGTTCCCTATTCCCTATTCCCTACAAACCTACTTTCATACCTTAATTCAGCAATGCCGAAATTTATAGAGATATCAATTTTATCTATGGTCTTGATTTATGGTCTAATAGAATATATAGCAGTCGAAGGAAAAGGACTGGAAATATCAAAAGCTTAAAACTCAGACAACGTAAGATTTTTCCTTCCTCCTTCTTCCTTTTTCCTTCTTCCTTCTGCTATAAAATTATGAATTAAAATTTCTAGAACATAGGATAAATAAAATAATGACTGAATCTAAAACTGGACGAATGTTGCTTTCCCACAATTTTGAACTCTCAGAAAATACCCTGCCTGAATTAAATAGGGAAGAATTTGCTCAAGTTTTTATTGATGGTTTAAGCAAATATCCACAACTGAAATGTCGGCAATTAAATCATCCTCATTGGATGGTAGAAATTTTATTTGAACATCAAGTTTTTTCCCCACCTCAAGTTGGTGAAAAATGTGCTGAAGCTTTAATAGAAAAACGAATAATTCAAAAAAATGACAAAGATTTAATTGTTGATGTCTTGATTCTGGGAGGTTTGAAAAAAACACCTCCATTAAGTGATTCTCCTGATACTCTCCAAACAGGAGAATGGGGTATTGATGTTGTAGAAACTCACTCAGCAGAAACTTTTCTCAATATCCTTAACTGGGAGGAAAAAACTGCCGGAAAAACCATTGACAATATTTTTAAAATAGAAATGAAAAATATTCTGAGTTAATTTATTTACTGAATCCATTTCTGGTTGAAAAGTTGTGCGAGTTATGTTTCACTCTTTATTCAAAGTGGTAGATTCAAGATTGATAAAACTTACGCAAAAGACAAAAATATACGCCATTTGTAGGGGTTAACGGCTGTTAACCCCCCTACTATATTTGGTGGTTATGCATAAATCATGATTAAATAAAATAAATGATTTAACAATTTGTTGAGGAGAAAACAGAAAATATATTTGAGACTCAATTCAAAGAACGCAAATTATTTCCAAAAATATTTTTTAAGGCTGATATTTTTCCTTATTCAAATTGAAAATATATTGGGATTCTTGATAATTCTAAAACTACCAGAATAGAAACTAATATGAAACTGATTTTAGTTGCTCCAAATAAATTACTATATGATGCTTTTCAAGAACATTTCCATTATTTACCCAATCTAGAAATTATCAATAATTATTTCGAGACCGTACCAGAATATGACTGTTTAGTAAGTCCAGGAAATTCTTTTGGACTTATGGATGGTGGTATGGATGCAGCGATCGTCAAATATTTTGGTGATTTTTTAATGACTTCGGTTCAACAAAAAATATTAGATGAATATCTAGGTGCTGAATATAACAAAATCGTCTGAGATGTTTGTGAAGCTTATACTAGCAAAACCGTTAGCTGGACTGGTGAAATGCTGAATAATTTAGGTGGTAAAAAAGTTGTTACTGGTAACGATGGTTTTCGCCTCGATCGCGACTTAAAGGTCCCGCGTGGAATTTTGATCAAAAGCGTGGTAGAAAAATTTTCTACCGCATTGGGAGATACCCCCTCAGCAGGTTGATCTTGCTGTGCATTGTTAACAATTGTTAGCAAAATAGTATCGGAACAATCAGTTGGCACATCTACTATTGTCGAAACTGGTCATCCTCAACATCCTTTTCTTGCTCATACCCCCACTATGCGTGTACCTATGTCCATTGCTGGCACCGATATTCCTTATATCGCAATGTGGGCAATGTTACTAGCAGTGCGACACCACAACCGTCAGCAAAAGCAACAAATTAAAAATGTTGTCTGTCCAGGTTTAGGTACAGGAATAGGAAAAGTTTCTTACCAAGAAGCTGCTAGACAAATGGCTCTCGCTTATGACCATTTTGTGTACCCGCCGAAATCAATTAATAATTTTATTGCTGCTGAAAGGCAACTCCAAATTTGAGAAGAGGGAGACTTCAACAATTAATAATTAATAATGAATAATTAATAATTAAGAGTTGATAGTTAATAATTATTCATTCAACAATTCACGCCTTGAAGCCGACCCTTTTAAGGGGATAAAAGCGGTCGTTTTGCTACGCAACATATAAAGCGCAGCTTCCCGAAGGGTGGGATGGCGACGAAACCTCGCCATATCCAATCGACCAAGAGATCAAAAAAAGTCCTTTTAGTCAATCAATTCCGTTTTAAGAAGAGGTAATTATTAATTGTTAATTGTTAATTGCTAAATATTGGTAGATACAGCAGTCGAAGGAAAGGGCGCGGAAATATCAAAAGCTGAAAACTCAGACAATTCAATATTTTTCCTTCTTCTTTCTTCTTCCTTCTTACTTTTTCCTTCTGCGTTGATAAATACTATTGCTTTTAAAATTTTAATTAGAGATATTTTATACTCTTTGACTCTAGAGTAAATTACTACATTTATAGGACTACCTTAATATGACTAAAAAATTAAATCGACGTTAATTTCTTTCCTATGGTACAGCAACTTTAGTAACGAGCTTATTATTAAAAGCTTGTGCTGATTCTCCCTCTATAACTATTCTGACAGAAAATCCTAGTAATGATTCTATAGATAATTCTACAACTTTTAAAATAGCCATTGCTTTACCTGGAGTTATTACCGATGGAGGATGGAATCAATCTGGTTATGAAGGGGTAAAAAAAACAGCATAAATTCTCAATGGTGAGATGATTTATGTGGAAAATATTGCTCAACCAGACCAGGTAGAAACCCTTTCTGATTTTGCTAGGAAAGATTATGATTTAGTGGTAGGTCATGGCGGACAATTTGATGCTGCTATTCAACAAGTAGCTAGTCAATTTCCCAATACATTTTTTTTGGGAGTTAATGGTAATATTGCTGGTGAAAATTACGCTTCGGTGACAACAAATTATTTCCAAATGGGTGATCTTGCTGGTTTAATTGCTGGTTTGATGACTAAGACTAATAAAGTTGCTTATCTTACAGGTTTATCTTTTAAAGGAACTAACTTACAAGGTAAGGCATTTGAGTTAGGTGCTAAGTCAGTAAATGACAGTGTTGAAGTTGTAATTAGTTACACTGGAGATTTTAATGATATTGCTAAAGGAAAAGAAGCAGCTTTGGCTTTAATTTCTACTGGGGTTGATGTAATTTATCACTTATTAGATAATGCTGCTCCAGCAGTTTTGAAAACGGCACAAGAAAAAGGAATTTATGCGGTGGGTAATACAACTGACCAGCTTGATGTTGCGCCAAAAGCGGTGCTGACCAGTGCAGTGCAGGATGTTGGAGGAGCGATCGCTTATATTGCTAATCTTGTTAAAAATAATCAACTTAAGGGAGAAAAGTATATTTTAGGAATTGAAAATCCAGATATTACTAAGTTGGGTCGTTTTAATGATGTTTTGCCAGAGGAAGTTCAGCAAAAAGTTGAAGAAGTTCAGCAACAAATATTGGCTGGAAAACTGAAGTTTGAAGATTGTACAGAAGGTGGTCGAGATAAGGTTTGTGTTAAAAAATGAAGGATGAAGAAATAAGAAAGAAGTAGATAAGGAAGAAGATGTTTAGCGATCTAGGAGAGAGGGAAAAATCTGGTGTTGTCTGAGTTTTAAGCTGTTAATATGTTTGCGCCCTTTCTTTCGACTACTATAATTAAAGCTAGAAGGTAAAAGGGAAGAGATTTTTGAATAATAAATAATACGGATAATGTGGAGGGAAAAATATCTACTTCCTCTCTATTTATTGCGGATGCCACAATAGTCAAATCATTTTGTGAAGCGCATAACTTCAGAGTCTGTAGTAGGGAAATATCTACTTCCTCTATTTATTGCGGATGCCACAATAGTCAAATCATTTTGTGCTCCCCAGCTCCCCATCTCCCCATCTACCCATCTCCCCATCTCCCCATCTCCCCCTCTCCCCCTCTCCCCCACTCCCCATCTCCCCACCTCCCCCTCTCCCCATCTCCCCATCTCCCCATCTCCCCATCTCCCCATCTCCCCATCCCCCCATCCCCCCATCTCTCCATCCCCCTATCTCTCCATCCCCCTATCTTTAATATTGACGCGATTTAGCAATTTTCAAACTTAGCAAAATTACTGGTATAATCCCTACCAAAACAATTGCTAGAGCTGGACCTGCTGCCTCCGTTAACCGCTCATCAGAAGCCAAATTATAAACCCTCACTGCTAAGGTATCAAAATTAAACGGACGAATTACCATTGTTGCAGGCAACTCTTTCATCACATCCACAAAAGTTAACATTGCTCCAGTTAATAACCCTCCCCACATCATCGGTGCATGAACTTTCACCAGAGTTTTCGTAGGTCCATAACCTAAACTTCGGGAAGCATCATCTAAACTAGGTTTAATTTTGAGCAAACTTGACTCCACAGCACCAAATGCTACCGCCATAAACCTCACCAAATAAGCAAACACTAATGCTGTAATAGTTCCACTAAATAATAAACCAGTTGATATGCCAAATATTGAACGCATGAAACTATCAATAATATTGTCAACCGCACCTATAGGAATCAAAATTCCCACTGCAATAACTGAACCAGGTACAGCATAACCCATTGCAGCAATGCGAGTTGATAAACGCATTCCCAAATTCCGATTTAACCGCACTCCATAAGCCATAATTAAAGCGATCGCCACAGCAAAAATAGCAGTAACTCCTGCCAAAATCAAACTATGGGAAGCATAATTCCAAAACTGTCCCCGAAAACTTTCCCCACTTTCAGCAATAGTCATTTCCAATAATAATCCTGCTGGCAACAGAAAACCTAATAAAACTGGCAGCAAACAACTAAATAAACTGACAATTGCACGTATTCTACCTAAGCGAAACTGCTGCAACTTTTGATACTGACTGCTAGTTTGATAATATTTTGCTTGCCGACGCGACCATAATTCCAGCAAAATTAACCATAAAATAAATAACATCAATACTGCTGCTAACTGTGCTGCAGCAACTCTCTCTCCCATACCAAACCAAGTCCGATATATCCCAGTAGTAAATGTTTCTACTCCAAAATATTGCACTGTACCAAAATCATTGAGAGTCTCCATCAGTGCTAGTGCTAAACCTGCCATTATTGCTGGTCGAGCTAGGGGGAAAGCTATTTTATAAAAGCTATGCCAAGGGTTGCATCCCAGGGAACGACTGGCTTCCAAAGTACAGGTTGATTGTTCTAAAAAAGCGACTCGTGTTAGTAAGTAAACATAAGGATATAGGGTCAGGGTTAATAAGGCGATCGCTCCTCCAATGGAACGGATCTCCGGGAACCAATAATCATTGACACTTCCCCAACCAAATACCTCTCGCAACCACATTTGTACAGGTCCATAAAATTCTAATAATTCTGTATAAGTGTAGGCAAGAATATAAGCAGGAGTTGCCAACGGTAACAACATTGCCCATTCAAAGATGCGACTACCAGGAAAGCGACACATTGTGACTAACCATGCTGCCCCTACTCCGATGACCACAACTCCGCAACCTACCCCTACCATTAAGATAAAAGAGTTTAGGAGATAACGAGGTAAAACTGTAGAAGCTAAATGACTCCAAATTTCTCCTGTATCCGAGAAAATACTGCTGAGAATAAATACTACAGGAGCTGAGATTAAGGCTGCGATCGCTATGACAAATATTGTCCAAGCATTCCAGTTGAGGCAGTTAAATTTTTTCATATTAAACATTTTTATATTATAAATTACAAAAACTTATATTACTTTAAATGAGAACATTTCCTAAAAAGTAGGTTAAGATAATTCAAGCAATAATTAATGTTATGGACAACTTTAAGAACTATAGCGGTAAATGTACTAAAGACATTCTGAAATTCTTAAAGAAGGAGTCAGGATAAAGCAATTCTGGAGGCAGAATCAATAGGATAAAGATTTGACCCCAATTTTAGGCACAGCAAATAACAGTGGGGATTGAAACCCCATCAGGTTTCGGACTAGGAGCTAGTGCCACTACACGGAAGTCAAAAGTCATGCATCGAGTAGTGTAATTCTGAGGTTTCCTCAGAATGTAAGACACACATCTGACAGTCAAAAGTATTGATTATTCAACAATTAATAATTAATAATTACCTCTTCTTAAAAGAAGAGGATTGACTAAAAGGATTTTTTTTGATTATCTTGGTCGATTGGATATAGCGCAGGTTTCCTCGCCATCCCACCCTCCGGGAAGCTCCGCTAACGATCGCTTTTATCCCCTTAAAAGGCGAGGCTTCAAGGCGTGAATTGTTAAATTAATAACTATTAACTATCAACTCTTAATTATTAATTATTAATTATTAATTATTAATTATTAATTATTTTGATAACTTTTTACTTACTACTAGGGAGGTTAAGTAATAAATGGCCCAATCTGTAATTCTCCATCTGGAGAGTGTCAGCAAGCAATTTTCTGGCACTGTTACCCCTGCAGTGCAAAATGTAAATTTAACACTATATCAAGGGGATATACTGGGGTTATTAGGACCTTCAGGCTGTGGTAAAACAACTTTATTGAGAATGATTGCTGGATTTGAACAACCACAGTCAGGTATTATTACTATCAATGAGCGAGTAGTTGCTGGCCTACATAATTGGGTACCACCAGAAAAGCGAGATGTTGGCATGGTCTTTCAAGATTACGCTTTATTTCCCCATCTGACAGTAGCAAAAAATATTGCATTCGGACTACATAATTCTGGCAAAAAGTCAAGCACGCAAATTAATCATCAGGTGACTGATGCTCTAGAATTAGTTGGTTTATCTGGTCTGGAAAGTCGCTATCCCCACGAACTTTCTGGGGGTCAACAGCAACGAGTAGCTTTAGCGCGCGCTTTAGCACCCAGTCCTGCTTTAGTATTATTGGATGAACCTTTGAGTAATTTGGATGTACAAGTCCGCATCAGATTAAGACAAGAGTTACGAGATATTCTCAAGAGTGCTGGTGCCTCTGGAATTTTTGTCACCCACGATCAAGAGGAGGCAATGGCGATTTCTGACCAGGTGGCAGTGATGCGCTCCGGACGTGTGGAACAGTTTGGTACTCCAGAAGATATTTATACTGAACCTGCTTCTCATTTTGTGGCGGAATTTGTGACTCAGGCTAATTTTTTGCCTGCGCGTCGTCGCGGTCAGGTTTGGGAAACGGAGCTTGGTGGTTTTGAGTTAACGGATAATCATTTGTTTTGTGGAAAAGTTGATAGTTTAGATGAGTTCGACCGGATCGATCTGATGATCCGTCAGGAAGATTTGATGTTGAAACATGATGATGCGGGGTCTGTAGTGATTCGCGATCGTCAGTTTTTAGGACGTGAGTTTCGTTATTGTTTACAAACTGAGTCTGGAAAAGAATTAATTGCTCGCACTACTCCACAAGTGGCATTGCCAATTGGAATTAAGGTCAAAGTATCTGTTGCTAAAGATAATTTACGAGTTTTTCCAGCAATATCTGGAGAAAATCAGACAAAATCTTCTCAGTTAGTTACTATTAGATAAATTCATAATATCAACTCAAATCAAAAAAATATTGTAACCTATCGGTTGGTTTTTAAGTCTTATATCATGTCCGGTTGAATACTTAGGGTTTGCTGAATAAAGTATGAGTGGTAGAGGTAGGAGTCAGTCCTAACCCCTCCCAGGAGGGGGAGTCAGGAGAAATGGGAATTATAGAGGAGGTAGTCGGAAAAATTGTAAGAGTGATTTTTCTGCCATAATCGTCCCAAAATACTAGCTTTATGCAGCTCGTATCCACCGAAAAGCTGACACTTTTTTAGACAAAAAAATGCTACAACCAATATCAGTCAATGCTTTGATATTTAATCAGCAAGTCCTACTTATAAATAACGAGGGAGTCCTCAGGACTCAGGAGGACCGAGTCATATCATGTCCGGTTGAACAGTTATAAATAAACGACGAAGGAGTCAGGAGACAGGAGACAGGAGACAGGAGGGTAGAATGAAGTTGGAGAAAGTTTTTTTATCACTAATTATCCGGACATAATATCAGGAGTCAGGAGGGAAGAAGAAGGAAGAAGAGAAGAAAGCTTTTGTTTAGCTGACGCACAACTTTCCTTACGGAATGAAGAGCGCAAACGTTAACGCTTTCCTAGGTCATGCTGCGCAAACATGTCCCGCAGCGTTAACGCAGTTGTGCGCCAGCAAAACACAAACGCGACATGTAACGCGGAGTGCGGAACGGAGTTCTATCGCTAATTAAACGGACATGATATTACCGAAAAATTGTGGTTTAAAGCCTCCCCTTTTAAGGGGATAATAAATAAAAATTTTCATAATTAGTCAATCCTCTTCTTTTCAAGGAGAGGTAATTATTAATTATTCATTATTAATTATTCATTATTGAACTATCTTGATAGTTAGCTAAATAGGATGAGTTAATATTATATGTCGAACTAAAGGTTAGGACAGATCAAAAGCTTAAAATTCAGACAACATAAAATTTTTCCTTCTCTCCTAGATAACTAAAGCTTTCTTCCTTCTGCTATAAAACTCAAATATTTTACTTATTAATTGCAACAAACTCGATCATTTTAGCCACACTTATAATTGTTGATAATTCTATGCAAAGTTAATTTTGAAAATAAAAGTTATGAGAAAATGCTAACTAATTTTAGTAAAAATAGTCAGGATAATTTTATGTAAATAGGTGGGTATAAATGAAGGTTAAAACGAAAAATATGAAGATGAAGCCAGTGTTCAAAAATTTTTCACCGTTTTTAACCTCCATCACTATTTTACGGATAACTAAATCCACCTATTTAGTAATAAATAATTAAGTAGGAATAGTCGGATTATTAATGATGTATCAATCTCTCAATAGCTCTAGTATATAATCACTCAATTTTTGGGAAAATCATACTTTCAAAAAATGACCAATATTTTCCTATTAATAAAAACCCGGATTTCTAATTTAGGTTAATAAAAACCCGGTCTATCTACTAACAATTAGTTTTTACTTACCAGGTCAGTAAATTACAGCTAACGCTTCATCGACAGCATTATCATGCTCTACTCGGAAAACATTCGCACTTAGGTTCGCTACTATCTGTTTTCCTTGTTGAGTAAGGTTTAGATAAGCCACCGCATCCTTAACATAACTATAAACCACGTTCCAGTAAAATTTAGGATAGCCCTGACGTAAATCACCAGGGTTATTATACCCTAATATTTTGTTCTGGCCTGTTTCCTCAAATTCATAGAATAAGGCACTGATTTTTTGTAAATACCGGGGGTCACTTAACTGACCAATTAAATCTGCTGCCCTCACTAAACCAGGATAGTTTTCCTTATCCTGATGATCTTCATCTGCTGGTACAGGGAAACGAGTCAGCTCTATATTACGCTTAATCACTTCTGCATCAATTAACTTATGACCTCCAAAGCGTTCCTCAATAAACAGTTTACCTCGGTCAACATGATAAGGGGTTAGATTCGCATCCGTAGCGCCTCTAGGTAAAGATACACTCGTATCATCTATACCTGTAGCATACAATCTTAAATCTCCTCTATCTTGACGACATACACCTTTGACATACCCAATATCGTGACAAAGTAAGGAAATGTGGTAGTGTAGCCAATCTTCACAAGAAACTCCACCCTCACGGATATGCTTGCCGCGTAAAATTTCTTGTCCCACTAAAGTTACAAGAATAGTATGTTCTACATTGTGATACAGGGCATCACTATTAGCAATATTTTCTAATGCCATTCCGGCCGCCCAGGCAATAATATCAGCATAATCTGCTTTATATCCACCATAAGTATGACGATAGCCATTAGTCAGCCGTTTTATGAAGGCATCAATTAAAAGTTCTGTGGAGTTAAACATCTGCAGTCTCCTAATTTAAATTTTCTATTTCACTGAATTTCAGTTCAATGAACTGATACACTTTTTTATTTACCATCATAAACAAATTATCTCACTTCATTTTCTTTTTTTCATTCCTCTGTACTACTTATTATTATTTTTAGCCATAGTGAAAAAGTTAATTTCAGGTTTCAATGATATAGCAATTTTATTTTATTTGTGAGATATCCTAGGCTTTTAGAGAACAGGGAACAGGGAATGAGAAACACCTAAGCAATAAAATCCTCACGAATGATTTAGGATTGCTATATCTACATTGATTGAATACTTAGATGCTATCCAAAGTTTAAGGTGGAAGATTATCTATTAATCATTTTGTAATAGTTTTTCCATTTCATATCTCAAACTATATTGTCATCTTTTATTTTACAAAGAGTTCTGTGAAACCTGCAACTTCTCTCTCAAATATTTTATTCTATATTGATATTTTAAATATTGATTTTATACATTACTTTTTTTTTTATAATTGTAAAAATATTTTTCAGCTTATAATAAAATAAAAACTATCACAGCTTAATACTGTGAAAAATATGTATATATTGATTGTTTTTTGTAAGCTTTACACAAAATGCTCTATTGATTCTTGAAGTTATTTAGCAAAAAAAAATATATTTGCAATGGCAAAAAAAAATCTAGGCACTTAATTTTTTCCTACTTTTTCCTCAAAATAATATTTACAGCTAAAATGTAAATGCCACATATTTCGGTGTTATTTACTATTGACACATTAAGTTTACCATTCTATATTTGAGATAGCTTGATTTAACTGTAAAAGTACGAAAATAAAATTCTAGTCCCGTCCTGTGATTGAAGATTATAATTATGGTTAATATTCTTTTCAAATAATTATAATAACTATAATTAATAACTATAATTTAATTGACAATATACTTAAAAACTTGATAGTAAATTTTTTAATAACTATTATATGTAATTTAATCTCGATTTGTCAGTGATTAACATCTACTATTAGTTGTGATAGTAAAAAATAACTAACGTGATTTGAATCACAATAAGAAAAAAATATTATATTAACATCCGTAAAAATCAAAATAGTAATAATGAAAAATCGCAAAAATAAATATCAAAATATATTTTTTGAACCTAACTCTGAAGATAGTATTTTTAATAAACTACCTCAAGAAGTTAAACAATGGGCGGCTAGCTTGCCTTGGCATCAACGCCGTTATGTTTTATCTTTTTCTTATATTTTATGTGGCTCTTCTCCAGAAAAACAAGCAGAATTTTTAGATGATTATATAGCTGATGGTTTAGCAGTAAAAATGCTACAAGATATAGATACAATTAACAGGGTAAACAAATATCTAAGACGGTTTCGTACTCAAACAAAAATAAATGAAAATGTACTCAGAAATTATATTAGACAATATTATATTCATTCTGCTCAAGATGTACGCTGTCAAACTCAACAATATTTAGAATCGGCATTAAAACTAGTCATTAATACAGAAGAAAGAAATCAAATATTTAACTATATTTTGGGATTTGAATTGATTAAGATTATGTTCACAATGAGTTGGCTACAACATGAGAAACTAGCTCGTCTTCAAACAAATCAAGATAATTTTCTTAAAACATATATCAAACCAATTCAGCACGCTCATCAAATTAATGGCATAATTGTACCTAAAGATAAAGGAATATTTTTTGCAAAAAGAGATTATTATGTGCAAATACCTGAACTATCTCCAAAAAAGTTAGTGACTTTAGTAATAGCAACTTTTACGACTGATAAAGTTACTAAGTGTGGTTTTGCGATCGCTCGCCATATTAAAGCTTTAAAATTTGATTATGATTATATATTCCAACAGCAAGAGGAAGAAGAAATTTTTCCTCTAGAATTTGAGTCTCTAGTTAATTAGAAGAGAATCCTGCAAATATCTCTGTTAGAAATATATTAAATAATTAAATATTTAGCTGCTTTGATCTACAGTATTTTCAGACTAGTTAGGATATAGCAATCCTAAATAATTATTGATTACTTTATGTTTATTAAACCCTAAATATCTACAATATCTCACAGTTAAAATGTAAATGCTATACCTCAATAAAGTAATAATCTCCTGATAATCTAAGCTCTAGGACATAGACCAAAGATGTTAAATATACTGATACCATTAAAAATATAGATAAACCAAATTTAGGAGCCTGTTGTGCTGCTATCGAAAGGATTTGAAGTAGAAATGTACACTGGCACACCCCAAGGTAATACTGTTGGCCTGTCAGACCAAATTGTGGCCAAAGTAGAGGGGTTTGTTAGGGAGCCAGATAGTAGAAATGTAGAATACACAACTGCACCATTGTGTAGCTACGCTCAACTTTTATGTGCTCTAGTAAAGCCTAGACTGAAATTGAGAAGTTATTTAAACACTTTAGGGGATTACACAATAATTCCAGGAAGCACCTTATCTTTAGGAGGTAGTGATAGGTTTGAACGCTCTGACCCTAACAACCCATATCACACATATATACAACAAACTTACGGTGCAAAAGTTGTAACAACCAGTATTCATATAAATGTTGGTATTAGTGACCCAGAATTATTGATGCGTGCTATTAGACTGATCCGGATGGAAGCACCTTTATATTTGGCTATCAGTGCTTCTTCTCCTTTTCTAGATGGTCAAGCTACAGGGTTTCACTCTACTCGTTGGGCTACTTTTCCGAAAACTCCAGCTTATGTCCCTCTATTTGAAAGTCATAGTCATTTCATCAAATGGACTGAAGAGAAAGTTGCTACAGGTATTATGCAAAATGTCCGTCATCTGTGGTGTTCTGTGCGGCCTAACGGCGATCGCCGTCCCTATAATCTTAATCGTCTAGAATTAAGAATTTGTGACTTTGTCAGTAACCCAGTTATGCAGCTAGCCTTGGTAGCTTTATTAGAAGCTCGTTTATGGCAATTATTTGACGATCCTAGTCTAGACCCCTTAGAAAAAAGTAACTTATCTGCAACTAACCGTTTGGAAGATTTAGTAGCTTTAGCAGATAATAACGAAATAGCCGCAGCTCATCATAGCCTTGAAGCTCAACTTTCCCATTGGGAAGATGGTAGAACTATTTTAGCGAAAAATTGGATTGAGGAAATTTATCAACAGGTTTTACCTTATGCCAAAAAACTTGGCTTTAGTTGCTTTCTTTCTCCAATTAAAAAAATTATTCGGGAAGGGAATACAGCACAAAAATGGTTAGATCTATATAACAGTGGTCTTGACAGTCGAAGCGTAATTAAAGCAGCAATCTTGGAAATGGCACAACAAGAAGAAGAGCTAGAAGATCAATTATGTCAATCAATGGTAGCCTAACTTAATACCATTTCATTTAGTTCAGCTACATAGGTTGAAAGGAGTCAGGAATTAGGAGTTATACCAAATCTCAAAAGTTTTGCTACATATCCTTGTGATGGGGAGATGGGGTGATGGGGGGATGGGGAGATGGGGAGAGGGGGAGATTGGGAGATGGGGAGATGGGGAGATTGGGAGATGGGGAGATGGGGAGATGGGGAGATTGGGAGATGGGGAGATGGGGAGATGGGGAGATTGGGAGATGGGGAGATTGGGAGATGGGGAGAAATTAGAAAATATATTATATATCCTCATCATTACTATGCAAGACTACCGAACTAGGAAATCAAAATATAGTGTTTCTAGGATCAGAATGGTGAGACACGACACTAGTCTAGAAAGTAAAACTAACAAAACTAAGATCAGGCTAGGGGAAAAAACCTAATTGCTATATTAGGCATATAGTTAAGTTTTTATTATGCCTATATTGTATTGAATTATTGAATTTTCAGAGAAATCCTAAAACTTAAAGGTAGGATATTCTAGCTAACAACTTTAATGTTCTCAATATCAAAATCAATTGATTTAATGCCTCAGATTGTTCTAGTATATCCGCAAATTCCCCCAAATACAGGAAATGTTGCTCGTACTTGTGCTGCTACTAATACAGAATTACATCTAGTAAAACCTTTGGGTTTTGAAATTAGCGACCGCTATTTGAAACGGGCCGGTTTAGATTACTGGCCTTATGTTAAACTATATGACCACGATAACTTCAAAGAGTTTCAAACCTATCATCAGCAACGAGGTGGAAGACTGGTAGGTTTTAGTGCAAAAGGGGCTTCTAATTATACTAAATTTCAATACCAAACAAATGATTGGCTATTGTTTGGTTCAGAAACTAATGGACTACCACAAGATGTCCTAGAGTATTGTGTAGCAACTCTCTATATACCAATGACACAGCCAAAGGTTCGTAGTTTAAATCTTTCTGTTAGTGCTGCCTTGGGTTTATTTGAAGCCAGGCGTCAATTGGATTATCTGAGTTAAAATCATTATTCTGATAATATCTATAAATCTATAATATTTATTTACTATTTACAGATATGTATTAATACTGATGAAAAACATCATATATCCCTAATTAAAACTATAGTGCCACACTAAATATAGTTTTGATCGCTCAAAAATCTTTAAGTTCTGAAATATTCCAATTATAAGTATTTAATGGGTCATTTTGCTCTGTATAAGTATGACGCATGCAGTCTGTAATTCTATCTTAATATATAAGAAATTTCTATAGCTCTAATAATTGCCACGACTGCCAAGTTAGTGTATACCAAAATTTAGATTATATTTTCTCCTGAAATCCTTTTGTTAGTCTAGAGGGTATTTACTAAAGGACTAAATAATTCAGAGAAAAATACAATTGGATTATTTTCAAATAACATGGCAAAAACAAACTACTAGCAAGAATGTTGTAATATTTATAGTCTTAAAAGTTAGTTACTTTATTTTGGCTCTATTTTTGGCCATTAAATCAAAAAAAATCCAATTAAAATTATCCTTGCTTTTTTGATGAAAGCAAGATAACCTAGCCTAAGTTTGATGTTTGTCAGTGATCTTGATCTCTAAAATAGAGTGAATTAGGTCATTGACGAAGAAAAATTAAGGAGAGTTAAACCCTTGTCGATAGGAGGTCGTTCTTTGAAACGAACATTTCCAAGTAAAGGAAATTCTGCCGCTGCCTGTGAACTTCACACAGAAGCAACTATTGAGCAGTCAAAACAAATAAGTATAGTTGGTAGCAAAAAAACTTCTTCCGCTGCTGCCATGATTGGACTTGCTGCCATTTCAACCACTATGGGTGCATCAGGCATCCTGTTGTCTGGGAAAGGCGATATGGCAGTAGCAGCCGAACTTCCTGGAGTGGACAGTAACAAACATGAACTTTCAACTAGAGAGTTAAATGTTACTGGAGTTAATAGGCCAAAAGGTCTACTACTTCAGAAATTAACCCAAGGGTATGTAGAGGTAGAAGAAAATACTGATTCTGAAGTTGAAGCAACTCAACCTGAGACTGTCCTGCCCTCAGAACATACACTAGGAGAACAATCCTTTTTTCCTATAGAACTTCAACAGAAATATAGCCAGACTAAAGCCAGAAAATCTGAAGAAGAGACTTTAGTTTTTTCTGAACCGAAAATTAATAAATTAGAAACTAATGAGTTGCCTCCTCTGGGATCTCTAGCCAAAGTGCAGGGCAAGGAGCCAACAGGCAGTAATAGTAAGCTAATTGACCGATTAAAAGTAGGAACTAATCCTGTCCAAAAAGAAGAAAACCTCTCGGCAAAAAGTTCTCTGGAGTTGAGGTATGAGCAGTATATTTCTGAGTCCGTAGGAAAGTCATTTGATAAATCGAAGGAAAAATTCCTAGAAAATAGAGATGGCAAATCAGAAAATTTAGTTGTTGAAGAACCAGCTCTACAGATGGCCACATCCTCTGAATTAGACAATAGTTCCACAGCTAAACCAGTAGCTGATAGTCAAATAGATATTGCTCAAGAGTCAATCAAGGCTGAAGGGACTAAACTAGAAGGGGCAGTGGTTATTGATTCTGATATGACATCTACACCAGTTTCATTGGTATATAAGGTCCGTGTGGGAGACACGCTAAGTTTAATTGCCAAGGAAAACAATGTATCTGTCGAGGTATTAGCTAAAGCTAATAATATCAAAAATCTAGATGTAATTGAAGCAGCTAAATTACTTAAAATTCCTCAGCAACCATTTTCTGAATCATTAAAACTGGTAAGTTCTACAAGTAGCCATTCTACAAAAGAGGAATTTAGTCAACCTTCTTTGAAAACTACAGCTAACCAACTCAATATTCCTGAAGCCAAGTTTCCTAATATAAAATCTAATTATTTATCTGACAGCGTACCAGATGTGACTGGAGCTGAAGTTGAACCACACAGAAGTGTACAACTAGTTTCTTGGTCTGAAGGTCTAGACGATGAAGAACATCAAATACACAAGAAACCAAAAGAATCTTCAACTTCAACACAGTTGGTTGCTACAGATAGCCCGAAAAATCCCTTAGTTAATAAAGTATGGCCTGATAATCTAGGTACAAGGGAATCTAGACAGAATTCTTTTAGTAATAGTCAACCCATTCAACCACTACCAGTGGACATAAATACTGAGAGTGGTGAGTTACTACCAACAGCAAAATCCGAAGGTCAAAACAATCCTTATGCTAACCGTTTGAGGTCAGAAATAAGCAGGTTAAGAGAGGAATATAACAATCAAAAAGAACTTGAAGATTCTCAAAAAATTACCTCAGAAGCAATAAATATTCCAGTACCTGAACCGTGGTCTTCAGAACAGAATTTAACGAATAATTCTCAAGTTATTAACGAGAACAATAGTAGTAGATACTTACAACCAACTTATCAGGAAGAAGTAAGTCGCAGCCAAACTAGACAATGGTCTGAAGAAATGGGAACTAACAGACCTGAAATCAGAAATCCTGCTACAGTTGTTAAAGAACTACCCCTAGAAAGAGAGATTGTTCCATCTCAAGGGTCATCAGTCATGGCCACAGCACCAACAGGAGCTAATTTTAATGAGATTCTGAATAATCCTTCACTAGGAAAAATGGTTTCTCCAGACTTGCCACCTTTGGGTAAAGCTGATACCTATTTACCTGGTGGTTCAATGCAATTTACTGGGTATACATGGCCTAGTAAGGGTACTTTAACATCAGGTTATGGTTGGCGGTGGGGAAGAATGCACCGTGGTATTGATATAGCTGCACCGACAGGTACTCCTATTGTTGCTGCTGCTCCTGGTGTTGTCACCTATGCTAATTGGAATAGTGGAGGGTATGGTAATTTAGTGGAAATTAAACATCCCAATGGTAGTCTGACCGTCTATGCTCATAACAGTCAAATTCTAGTGAGAGAAGGTCAAAAAGTTGCTCAGGGTGAGCTAATTGCTAAAATGGGAAGCACTGGACGTAGTACCGGCCCACACTTACATTTTGAAATCCATCCAACAGGAAATGGAGCTGTTAATCCAATGGCTCTTTTACGTTCGGGAGTGGCATATAATTAGGTTAGGTATTGCATAATCATCGTAAAATTTCGGTAAGTGGGAAAAGTGCCAGTTTGAACGGCTCGATGCAAAGGATTCAATAAATTTTTATCCGTAGTCAAAAAAATTTGTTATAATTAACCAAAAACTTAACAAGTAGCCTCAATGGTATTTTGGCCGGAGAGAGTAGTGGCAATTGATGCCCCCTAGTTAATTACTGCTGTATACGTACTACGGTACAGTACTGGCAATGTAGTTAGAGCAATGTGAAAATCGTGGTTTTTACCCGATTTACAACTCCTAGTCACGAATCCACGCTGATTTATCCCGTGGAGTGTCAAAATTGGGATGATTTTATATGGTACAGTTATTTTTATTCCAATACATATAAATATGTAATGGGAAGAAATCAAAACCTCCTAGTACTCAGAACTTATTCTAACTCCCTAATCCCATCTGAAAATCTTCCTATTTTCAGTACAACGCCTCCAACTTGAAAAATGTTAATATCCCCATTCTTTTAAGTTAAAATGGGGACAGAGATATAAATAAATTTAGGGTGCAAATTCAATCTAGTTTGGTTTTTTTAAGAAAAAAATAGTAAAGGATTGAATAAATTACAATATTCTGTGCTATGATTATTAATGGTTAAAAATTTAGGCTCAGTAGCTCAGTGGTTAGAGCAGGGGACTCATAAGCCCAAGGTCGCAGGTTCAAATCCCGCCTGAGCCATATATATGAATAAGTAATTGTTTTTTTGATTTATTGCAATAGCTCACGATAGTCTAAGCTTAGTCAACAACTAGGGTTTAAGTTAAAGTATTTGGTTATTTATTGAATCGTTAGCCTCCAAAGGAGGAACCAGGTGGGTAGTCCTGTATAGTAATGGTGAATGGTGGCTGAAATGCTTGCTATACCGTTACCGAAAAAATTACAATGCACCACTACCCCAGGTGTATGATTGGGCAGTTAAACAATTATGAGTATAGTGGTTCGGCATTTAAACTCTATAGTCATTTCAGTTGAGATTGAGATAAGCATTTCTTGCATAGAATAGAGTTTCAGCCGAAAAAGTGTTTCATTCTTATCTAAAATGACTATATATCCCAATTGGATCTAAGAGACTTGTCGCTTTATAACTTAAAAAATCCCCAAAAACCTTGTTCTGTAAGAATTCTAGATATTAGAAATTAAAAATACTTAGAATTATTGCTCTGTCTAGGTTGGAGCGATTTTTTCCCTCTATTTAGGGACAACTCTAAGGAAACAATGGATATGGGAACAGCTGTGTACCCTGGGTCAGCGAAGCATGTTAGCTCCTCTTTCAACAATGAATAATGAATAATGAATAATGAATAATTACCTCTCCATGAATTGAAGAGGATTGACAAATTCATGAAAATTTTTCTTCACAGGAGTCGATGGTCGGACAGCTCCGAGACCTCGCCATCCCACCCAACGGGGAAGCTCCGAAGATCGACCGCTTATTATCCCCTATCCAAGGGGAGGCGCATACCCACAATTTTTCGGTAAGAGACTAGACAAGCTATCGAGGGATATCAAGGTTCTTTTGCCTACAGGACGCCTTGCACAGCGCAAAAACGCTATATCCAATCGACCCAGAAAGGGAATCAGCACTCGGTGTGAGGACACAGGAAATACAAAATCTCAATAGGCCTGAGTTGAGTTCCGGTTCAATTTTTACCATCAACTGGAGTTGGAAACAGTTAACTGATAACTGAAATAGTGGGGGTCAATTACGAACCGGTTAAAAATATTAACTGATGACTATAACAGATATGACTGATAATATCTTTTATACCCTTAGAACTAAACTTTAAAAACTAAAATAGTTGATTGATTCTTACTGGTCAATCCAATGATGACTGGACGGTACATTTGATTATTCTCTCAAAAATTGGATCGAGAATTACTTTTATACTGCTTTCTCTAACTTGTTTCTATTACTTGAGTATCCTTCTATTTATCAATTTTGAGGAATTTAAAGCCTGAAAGAACTCTTCGTATACTGTTGTGGATAATCCAATTTTACTTAATAGTTGTTAACCTGCACCAAATTTATTTTTTTAGTGTCGGGGTAAACCAAAAATGTTTGATCTTAGACTTCTATATAATGAGGGGTCTGCTAAAGCTAGACAGGTTTAGCTTTTCTGTGGTACCATCAATTGAACTAAGTATAAATCAAGGTTGAGTTCCGTGAGTCTTTTCTAGTCCAAATACTGAAAATCTTCTGTAGTTTAGTAGGAGGAAACATTCAAATAAAATGAACACCGAAACTAAATAAGGTGGATAAAAACAGATTTAATTAGCAACTGATTAACTGTCTAAAAAAACTTTGATTTGTAAGTCCACCTAGATATTTGAGAATCAGAATGGAATGAGAAACCAAGTCTGAAAATATTCGATCTGCTAAGTTGGTCTAGGGAAGTATCAAAGGAGATATTCTAGGGTTTTGTTTATACTTAAGGTCTAGTATGAAGAGGTAATATGGAAGAATAAAGAATCTCAAACCATAAGTTTTCTTTGAGTTTTGAGTGTCAACAAGTTATTTTAAGGAGAATTAAATCATGACAGACGAATGCCTGCGTGTGGGCCAGGAAGCCCCAGATTTCACTGCTACAGCTGTAGTGGATCAGGAATTCGAGACAATTAAACTGTCTGATTATCGTGGTAAGTATATAGTTTTATTCTTCTATCCCCTGGACTTTACTTTTGTTTGTCCAACAGAAATTACAGCATTTAGCGATCGCTACAAAGAGTTTGAGTCACTTAACACAGAAATTCTAGGAGTTTCAGTAGATAGTGAATTTTCGCATTTAGCTTGGATTCAAACAGATCGTAAGTCTGGTGGAGTTGGAGACCTTAACTATCCGCTATTATCTGACATTAAGAAAGAGATTAGTTCTGCTTATAACGTCTTAGACCCAGAAGCAGGTATTGCTCTGCGGGGTTTGTTCATTATTGATAGAGAAGGTACTATTCAACACGCCACGATTAATAATCTTGCTTTTGGTCGTAACGTGGATGAAACCTTGCGTACTCTACAAGCTATTCAGTATGTACAAACTAACCCAGATGAAGTTTGCCCTGCAGGTTGGAAACCAGGAGATAAAACTATGAATCCCGACCCAATTAAATCTAAGGAATTCTTTGCCGCTGTTAAATAAATTGATTTAAGCAGTCTATAGAACCTATTTGATATCGAGATGGGGAGATGGGGAGATGGGGAGATGGGGAGATGGGGAGATGGGGAGATGGGAAGTATTTTTCAACCTTTTTTCGCTTATACCTTACCTATACCTATTGACTCCTGACTTTTGAATCCTGACTCCTGGCAAAAAACTGAATCGCGGACAAAGATACGATCAGGGGTTCTATAAAGTACCTAATAATTAAAAACAATGTCAACTCCAACACTTTCGTAGATATTCTAGATATAAAAAGTGTTGGAGTTGTAAATTTAGAAGAGATTTCAACGCATTAATTTTTTTAGTTTTAGCTTTTAAATTATATCAAGATTATGCTAACTTCCTATGATTTTAGAGGTTTAATAAATCAACGTTTTTTTCAAAATTTATTACCTATTCCACCTATTAATAGTTTGGATAACGGAAAAAGAACACCAGATTTTGAATTACCAGATATCACGAATGGTAAATTAGTTCGTTTATCAGACTATTGGGGGGTAAAACCTGTCATACTTGCTTTGACTCGTATCTTTACTGAGAAACAGTATTGTCCATTTTGTTTTCCTCATATCTTAGCTTTAAATAATAATTATGAAAAATTTTTAGAGCGGGGAATAGAAATATTAATGATTACGAGTACAGATAGGGAACAAAGTAAGACTGTTGTGAGCGATCTAAGTTTAAAAATGCCTTTACTCAGTGATTCTAGTTGTCAGGTATTTAAAAATTATCAAGTCGGTCAAGCTTTGGGAGCACCTCTTCCAGGACAATTTGTATTAGATAAACAAGGTAGACTTAGCTATAAACATTTGTTTTCTTTTATAGATCATAATGCTAGTATTGAAGATTTACTAGAAGTTTTAGATAATTATATAGTTGAGTAAAATAACTATTAGTAGCTGAATTCTATCTTAGAGCTGATTTATAAAGTAAATATTAAGAGGCTGAATTCTTACCGAATAATTAATAATTAATAATTAATAATTAATAATTAAATAATTCGCGCCTTGAAGCCTCCCCTTTCAAGGGGAAAATAAAGAAATAATATTTCCTTACATTCAATTCCGTAACGGTTAAAACCCGAGGTAATTATCCATTATCCATTATCAATTATCAATTAATGAAAGGACAAAGGTTTTACCGATTGTAGGGCAGTAAAGTAGAAATTTATGAGACCTAGATAGCATAAGAGTTTTCCTGCGGAATGCTGCGCAAACAGCTCAGTTAATAAATCAGCTCTTAGTGCAAATAGCTCTTTTTTTATAGACTAATTTCGCAGGTAAATTTAGCCTGTGGTGTTGAGATTAAGTCTGATAGTCTGTTAGTTATATACTCAAATTTTAACTGCAAATATTGCCAATTTTAATTATGGTTAAGTATCTTAGTTTTTCTGAACATAAGATAACTCAAATCTAATTTTTTATCGCAATTCTAAATCATTCGTGATAATTTTCTTGCTTCGGTGTTTCCCATTCCCTGTTCCCTCACATCGAGTGCCCATTGTCTCACAACAGTCGGCGTTCTCATGGCGTTTTGCACTTCGCACTTCGCAGAGCTTCCGCTTTTTCCTTTCGGTGCAGAATGCTACGCAAACGGAATACTGCGTCATGTTATAGAACAAAATGCCGGGTTCCTACTGCTTGCGTCTTTAGCACCCCGCAGGGTCGCACCGCTGTTCCCAAATCTGGTGTTCCCTAAAAATCTATAATATCTCACAACTCATACCAATTTTATATGAGGTTGCATAGAATTACGAAATTCATTCGTTAATCTATATTTATCTATGCCTATCTACAGTCAATTGTGCTTTAAGTATTATTCTATGCAGCTTCATTTCAATTTGGTATCAAATAAGATTGCTATATATATTAAAATGACTTGAATTAATTTAATCATTTTTAGTTGTATAAGTATTTTTACGCGTAGTATATTTGATTTAAGAAAATATAATTTATAGTTGAGGATTACTATATATATGAAATTTAAAATATTTGTTTTATTAATGTAAGACTTTGCTAAATCCTAAACATATCAATATTTTATATGCAAAAATAATAGGTATTTTTGACAAAAAAATATATATTTAGTTATTGTTAACTGGGATAAATAAATCATAAAAAAGGATTATAAATTTAAGAGATGTTGATATTATGCAAACAAATTCTTTATCTGACTCAGAATTAATATCTGAAAAGAAATTTTCTAAAATTTTGGCCGAAATATCTCTCAAAATTCGCCAATCATTGGAGTTAGACTATATCCTCAATACTGCTGTAGCAGTAGTACGAGATTTACTCAATGTTGACCGTGTTTTTATATATAAATTTCAACCAGATGGTAGTGGTATTGTTGAGGTAGAATCAGTTAGCTATCAATCAAGAACAATAATTAATGAAGTTCTATACGATCCATGTTTTAAAGAAGATTTAATCAATCTTTATAAAAATGGTCGTGTGAGTTCAGCTACAGATATTACTAACAGTAATCTACCAACTTGTTATGTAGAATTATTACTCAGATTTCAAGTACGGTCTATATTAGTAGTACCTATTTTACAAGGAGACGATCTATGGGGATTATTAATTGCTCATCACTGTATTAATGCTAGGGAATGGCAAAATTCAGAAATTGAATTATTACAACAACTATCAGTGCAAATGGCAATTGCTATTCGACAAGCAGAACTTTATCAACAACTGCAACAAGAATTGAAGCAACGTCAGCAGGCACAAACGAAACTAAAACAAGTTAATAAACAATTACAAGCAAAACTTACAGAAAATAAAATATACGCAGATATCGTTAAAAATATGCAAGTTGGTTTGCATGTTTGGCAGATGGAAGACGTTAATGATGTTAGTAGTTTTAGATTAAAAGCTACTAATCCTGCTGTTACTCATTTGACTGGATATGAAGAAAAAGAAATAATGGGTAAGCGAATTAGTGAATGTTTTCCTCACTTATTAAAGACTGATTTACCAGAAATTTATGCTGAGGTTATTCATTCGGGAAAAAATAGAGACCTGGGTGAAATTGAATATTTTGAACAACGAATTCCCCATAGTATTTTTGCAGTAAAAGCCTTTCCTTTGCTTAATAATTGTGTGGGTATATTATTTGAAAATGTGACAGTTCGCCAAGAAACAGAAAATGAGCTGAAAAGACAAAAAAAAGTTATGCAAATGTTGACTACAATGAATCCTGATGGAATTTTCATTGTTGATACGGAAGGTGTAATTCAATTTGTTAATCCTGCGGGAGCATTGCTTTTTGGACGTACAGAAGATGAATTAATTGGAAAAGCTTTTGGGTTTCCTTTAGTGGTAGGAGAAAGAGTTGAAATAGATATAGTCAGACCATTAAATGAATTGCGCGTAGAAATAGGAATGGCTGAAATGAGACTTGGCAATATAATTTGGGAAGGAAAAGAAGCTTATCTTGCCTCTTTTAGAGATATTACTGAACGAAAACGTACAGAAAAAACGTTACGAGAAATGAATGAAGCGATCGCTCAAGAAATTCAGGAAAGAGAGCAAGCACAAAATCAATCCCAAGAAGCTAATAAAAAATTAACAAATTGGGTCAAAGCTTTAGAAAGTCGGAATCGAGAAATTACTTTACTAAATGACATGATTGACTTACTTCAAGCTTGCTTTACTGTTGAGGAAGCTTGTCAAGTTATTCTACCATTAATTCAAAATTTATTTCCCAATACTTATGGGTCGGTCTTTAAGATTAGTGATTCAAGAATGTTAGTTGAAGCAATTGCAAATTGGGGAGAAAAACTATCAGAAGAAACTCTTTTTGCTCCCCATGAATGTATTGCTTTACGTCGGGGAGAAGTTCATTTTGTAGAGGATACCCAAACAGCTTTAACTTGTCAACATTTGCCAGAACCATTACCCAAGACAACATTATGTATTCCAATTATGGCACAAGGCCAGGCAATTGGAGTTATTTCATTTTATTATCAAGAAAAAACAAAAATTACAAAAGAAGAACATCAATTAGCAATAACATTAGCTAAACAATTTGGACTAGCTTTGGCAAATCTAAAATTACAGGAAACTTTGAAAATTCAAAGCATTCGTGACCCTCTGACCGGATTATTTAATCGGCGTTACTTAGAAGAATTTCTGAATCGAGAAACTGATCGAGCGATTAGAACTGAAAAGCCTATTGGTATAATTATGATTGATGTAGATCATTTTAAAAAGTTTAATGATGAATTTGGTCATGCTGCTGGAGATCTGATTCTCAAAAATTTAGGAGCTTTTTTAAAACAGAAAGTTCGAGATTATGATATAGCTTGTCGTTACGGTGGGGAAGAATTGATTATGATATTATCAGGAAGTTCTTTAGAAAATACCGAGAGAAGAGCTGAACAAATACGGAAAGAAGTCCAACAATTATGTGTAGAATATGATGGTATACTGCTAAGTTCTATTACTATTTCTTTAGGAGTTGCTTGCTTTCCTAAACATGGCAAAACAGGGGAAAAGGTCATTCAAGCTGCTGATGCTGCTCTTTATCAGGCTAAGTATGAGGGACGTAACCGAGTTGTAGTAGCTTCAAATTATTAGACTTCGCAGCAGTTGTCAGGGAATAGGGAATTGTTGATTTCATATAAATATAAATTTTTTTTTCAAGTCTCAATAAACTATATAGCAGTCAAAAGAAAGGTTAGGATATATCAAAAGCTTAAAACTCAGACAACTAAAAATTGTTCGCTCCTTTCCTTCTTCCTTCTGCTATAAAATTGACTATTAGGTAGGTTTAAGACAAACTATATTATCATCGAAAATCATACAAAAATAAATTACAAATTTTCCCATAGATAACCTTACCTACTGCTTGATGCAAGAATCTACCATGTCGCAGTATCCTAGAAAAATTGATAAAAATTGAAACTAAAGTTCCTAGAAATTTTGTTGGAAATCATTCATACTCAGACAATTCATAAGAGGTTTGAGGAATTACATTTATATTACGATCAGAATAACGAGTAATGGCCAATAAAGGTAGTGCCAGAGTCAGTACAGCGATCGCACATCCCAAAATATTTGCAATCCTTTGAGGAGGTTCATCGTCTGAGTAACTGGCAGGTTGACTATCTGATTCCATATTGAGAAAGCTTCTAAAAAACTTAAAATTGTTAGTAGTAATGCTTAGTAGCAATACAAGCTGTATTATGATTTATTGGGGATAGCCCTAAACTTTTATTGTTAAGAACTATGATTTTTTTCAGTAACTTTGTCCTTAATCTCTTTAGCTGTTTGTGCCAGCACCAGAGATCTTTGACCCATACTTACAGGTAGTCTAGGTATATCTGCCAAAGAAGCACGAGATAAATCCAACAAAAGTTCACGGACTTTTCCTACCCATTCTAAGGAATCTGGAGGAATAACTTGGCCATCAGTGTTTTCTTGAATAATTTTTGCTTTTTGTGCTAGTGGTAGAGCTCTTTCTGCAAGTTCTTCTGGTAGTTTAGGCTGATCCGACAAGGAATTACGGACAATCTCAAGCAATAATTGATGAACCTGGTCTATCCACTCTGTATCTGAGTAGTGGGAATTTAAATTAGTCATAACTAGGGCTATTTTGTTTCAAAATGAGAACTAACATTCTATTCTTGTTTAGATAGAAATTGTTTACTTTTCAGTTAAATTCCAGACTCCATCCCAATCTTGTGGAGGAAGCTTGTCCTGAATATATAGCTGACAACGAGTAAGGTGCATCTTAGCTGCTTTGTTGTTTGGATCTATTTTTAAGACTTCTTTAAACTGAGCTTCAGCCATTTCAAAAGCTTCTCTTCTAGATTTGTCTGTTAAATTTTTTTCTTTAGATGGTCTTGAGTAATACTCTCGTCCTTGATGATAATGTTCCACGATATGGTGTTGTTCCTCAGTTAGCTCTTGCTTGAGTTCCCCTTCCTTAAACCCTAACAATTCATATATTCTAACAGGCTTACTTTTTCCCTTCACAGTAATAAGGTCTAGTTCCCGAACCCAAAGCATATCCTTGTAAGGCTGATAAGTATTATCACTGATGACCAGATCTGTACCATACTGCTTGCTTGTACCTTCAAGGCGAGAAGCGAGATTAACACCATCTCCAATAGAAGTTAGCTCCATACGCTTGCTAGAGCCAATATTACCACTAACTACTTCGTCTGAGTGAATGCCCATACCAATCTTAATGGCCATTTTGTTCTGCTCTACACGCTCTTTATTGAATTTTTCCAGGCGTTGACGCATTTCTACAGCACTTTGCATGGCACACAAAGGATGATGTTCTAGAGGAGCTGGAGAACCAAATACTGCCATAAGGGCATCTCCTATGTATTTGTCAAGAGTGCCTTTGTATTTAAATACAGCATCTACCATCTCTTCAAAGTATTCGTTCAGCATAGTGACAACCTCTTCAGCCTCCATACCTTCTGTCAAAGTTGTGTAGCTACGAATATCACTGAAAAGCACAGAAACCTGTTGACGCTTTCCTCCTAAATTAGTATCGCCACTTGCTAATAATTGTTCAGCAACTTCTGGTGTCATGTAGCGATACATCAAGTTTTTCACTTTTTTTTCTCCACTAATGTCCTCCATCACTACTAAAACGCCATTAACTTTCTGAGGGTCGCAAACATCAATCATAGAGTTAATTGACAAATTAATACTTTGAGGAGGCAAATTTCCCAGGGGTAACAAACTTCGATCTGGATAATACTGTTGGTACTCCTTGCTATAATTTGGAGAAAGGGCTAAATCTAGCCACTTAGAAAACTCACCTTCCTTGAGGCGTACTAATTCACTTACAGATTTTCCTTCTAGTATATCTGTTTCGCTGATGCCTAGTAAATGTCTAGCACTTTCATTTGTAGCAATAACTTTTCCTTTTTGATCTGTAGATATTACTCCGTTGGTGAGACTCCGTAGAATATCCCTTTGTCTTTGTTGCTCTTGTTTGACTGTATCAAATAATTTAGCATTTTGGAGGGCCACACCTGCTTGAATATTAAAGGCCTTCATAAATTCTAAATCGTTGCGGTTAAAACTGGCTTTCCACTGCTCTGGTGCTTCAGGCCAGTTTGCATGGTTATAGGGTAGATAATCTCCCTGTTTCTTTTTATTAATTAGCTGAGTTACACCAATTAATTCATTATCAGCATTAAAAACAGGCATACACAACAAACTACAGGTACGATAACCTGTTTTTTCATCTGTTTCCTTAGCTGTAACTGAGTGGGTATCTTTATAAACGTCAAAAGGAATGAGTAGTGGTTCGCCAGACGTGGCCACCATACCAGCAAAGCCTTTATCTTTAGCAATCCTGATTTCTGTTAGCTGTCCATTAATCGGAATTTTTGTCCATAGTTGATTTTTCTCGTTATCTATGAGCCATAAGGTACTGCGGTCTGCATTCATCAGTTCCTTGGCCTGCTCCATAACTTTTCCTAGAGTATCTTCTAAGTCTAGACTACTTTTGCTGAGGGAGTCTACAGCTTTCATTAAAGCTTCTGCTGCTCTCTGTCTTTGAGTTGCGGCATAAAATGACTTAGAAGATTCTAGAATTAGACTAATGGAAGGGGCAAATTCACGAAATACTCTTTCATCTTCTTCAGTAAATCCGTTGACATCTATTTTGTCTCCTAGTTGTTCATATTTTTCGTGGTCTGGTTTGAACTTGTTTAGGAGTTGGACAACTGCGATTAAATCCCCTGTTTCTTCTTGTAGTAATGGCATTACTACCATAGTGTAGGTACGATATCCATTCTGTTTGTCGAATTTTTGTGCTGAAGCTGAACGTGGATCGTTATAGAAATCGTAGGGTATATTGATTACTTTTTTCTCTTGAGCTGATTCTCCTGCTATTCCTACATTGGCTGAAATTCTTAACTCTAATAGTTTTCCATCAGCTCCTTTAGCTACTGTTGACCAAAGTTCACTTTTTTCTTCATCTAATAACCAAATTGTTGTCCGGTCTGCGTTCAATAATTCTCCTGTTTTGAGAGTAATTGAGCGCAACATTTCGTGTAGAATTGCATCAAACCCTTGAGCTTCTAACAAATTGTTGAGCATTCCCAGGGTTCGATTAACTGTCTTTAACTTTTCTTCAACATCTTTAACTGCTTCAACAAAGTTTTCTTTTGTAAGGGGAGCTAGATAGCTTGAAAAGCTAGACCCAGGATGAACTAATGCACTACTTTCGTTGATTTTTGAATAACTTTTGGGGTTATCTCTATTACTAGGATTAATTTCTGGATTATTATAAGTTTTTTGATCAGAGTAATTTTGAGGGTGAGACACCTCATGGCTGGCACCCTCTATAACTTCCACATCCTCTTTTGGGATTGTGTACTCTGTTGCTATTTGGTTTGGAGATGCAGATGTCATAACGCTTTAATTAAATATATTTGGATGCTCTTTACTGTTAAGGCTTTTCAGTAGTTCAAGATTCAGTTTGTTAATTAATATTAAGCACAGAACAATTTTTAAATATTTATAACTATAACTGTAGTGTAGTCTAACATAATGGATTTTTCACTGCTCTGTTTATAATTTATTCTTATATTTTTACAATTGAAAGAATGGCCTATTATTTGACCTTCAAACTAGGCACAAAAAGTAGATAGATGCTTAACTGATTGAGACTATCGAGGCAATAAAGCTCATGGCTGACATCTAAATGATTACACTATTTGTCAACGGTAAAAACATCCTTAAATATACTTTAGGTTAAAGATAAAATGTTACTCTCAAGCTTTTTCCAGCAATTTAGCTCTTTTCGTCCTTTGGCTCGTGAAATCGGTTATCTGAATTTTGCATACCGCTATTTGTTAAGAAGATTCTATAAGCTGATCCAAGTAAACCAAAAGATTGTGCTCTTTAATCATGTAAAAATGACGCTACCTTGGAAGAGTCAATTTGGTACAGAAGTTTTTCTCAAGGGAAGTAAACTAGATTGGGGAAGCGAGGTTTTATTAACTCAATTTTTAGATAAGGGGAAAAGCTTTATTGATGTCGGAGCAAACATTGGATATTATAGCTTGCTCGCCGCTCCCTTATCTGACAAAGTTTATACCTTTGAACCCGATCCAAGAATAATTAAAGATTTAGAAGAAAATCTTTCTCAGTTTCAAAACATTCATATTCTTAGAGAAGCTCTTTATTCTGAGTCTGGTAAAATGGAATTTAACCTAAGTTCTACGCCCGAGATCAATTCACTGGTAAGAAAAAGTCCCAAAGATGATAAGGTAGTAGTTAAGGTTAATACCCTGGATAACTTGATGTCAGAGTATCCATCACTAAATGTGTCATGTATTAAAACAGATGCTGAAGGAGCAGACTTTCAAATTCTATTAGGAGGGAAAAATCTTCTAATCCGAGACCAACCTTTAGTTCTATCAGAACTTTTTCCCAGTTTAAAGCTTCTGAAATTCATAAAATCCATTGGGTTTTCATGCTTTGCTTTTGTTAAACCTAAGGATAAAAGTAAATCTCATCTGCCACCAAAATTTATGAAAATTGAGGACAGACCTGTAAATTTTCGGCTCAAGATGATTTTTTTAGTCCCTGATCGACTCTTATCAGAATTTGAAAAATTAGTCGATGAATACTTGCCAGTAGTTTGATTGAGTTCTTTGTTAAATTGTATTGAGATACGGAACCATAAAAACTGCGAACTCTTCCATTTTCCATTGATTTATTGAAGTAGCACTCAGCACTCAGCGCTTCAGCGATTAGCTTCTCTGGAGTGTATAATTGGGGTTTTAATCCCCCATTAACACGCACCACGCACTTTTTCAAATATAGTGGGGGACTTAAACCCTTGAATTTGAGGGCTGACAGCTAAATGCTGTTTGCGGAGCATTCCGGAACGGAAAAGCTGATAGCTAGTTAAAGAATAACAAGTATAATTGCGAGATTGAAAAGGTCAGTGTCAATTCTAGATTATACTACTATTCTCCTCCAGAACTAGAAATAGGTATAGTCAAATTTTGACTACGTTTAGTAGCAGCTTCAGTTAAAAGAGATTCTGCAAAAGCTATAGCTTCTTGAGCTGGCCTACCACTAGCTAATTGTGCCAACTCCTCGCGCCGTTGATAATTATTGAGATTTTTAACTCTAACTATAGTCCGTACTTCAGAGTTATGATTAGGTATTTCCTCAACTACTTGTTTACTAACATTAAAGTGATTATCGGCCATTGCAGCTACTATCGGTTGATGGGTTACGCAGAGGACTTGATGTTTCCGACTCAGTTGATGTAGTTTTTCTGAAATGGCTGCTGCTACTCTTCCTGAGACTCCAACATCTATTTCATCAAATACTAGAGTACCAGAGCCTTCTATTTGAGAAAAACAAGCTTTTAATGCCAATAAAAATCGACTCATTTCTCCTCCAGAAGCTATTGAATTTAGAGGTTGTAGTGGTTCACCAGGGTTTGGACTGAAGCAGAATGTAATCTGGTCAGCTCCTGTAATTGTTGGGTTAGTGGGAGTAATCTCTACCTGAAATTTCACTTTTTCCATAGCGAGGGGTTTTAATTCCTCTACTAAATGTGTCTCTAATTTAGCAGCGGCACTATGACGTTTTAAGCTAAGTTCGCTACATTTATCTTGTAATTGTTTTTGAGTTTCTAAGTATACTTTTTCGAGTGCTTCAACAGACTCTCCACCATCTTGTAGTTCTTTAAGTTCTGCTTGTATTTTGTAATAATAATTAATAGCTTCTTCTAGAGTTGGACCATACTTGCGACAAATTTGTTTAAGCTGTTGAATTCTTTCTTCTACATCCTGTAATCTTTGGGGGTCGGCTTCTAATTCTTCGCCATAACTACTAATTTGTCGGCTAGCTTCAACAACTTGAGATAAAGCTTCATTAATCATTTCTAATACAGGTTGTAATGTGGAGTCGTAGTTTACCATATCGTTTAATATGGTTTCTGCTTCTCCCAGGAGGTCTGCTGCTGCTGAATTATCTCCTTCATTTTGATATAAAGCTTGATATATTTGATAGCTTTGATGTTGAAGTTCAACTGCATGACTAAGGCGTTGACTTTCTTGTGTTAGTTGTTCTAATTCTTGAGGTTCAGTAAGATTAGATTTATCTAATTCTTGTACTTGGTATTCTAATAAATCTATTCTTTGTAAACGTTTCTGCTCTGACTGACGACGATTTTCTAATGCTGCTTTGGCTTTTTGAGCTTTTTGGTAGGCAATACTTACTGCTTCTCGGCATTCTAGTAGGGGATGACTACCATATAGATCGAGCCATTCCCTTTGGAGATTGGGATTTCCTAATTGTAGAGTTTGGCCTTGGGCCGTAATTTCTAATAGGCGATCGCGCAGTTGGTCCATTATTTTGCGATTGACCAGAATACCATTGAGACGAGACCTAGTACGGAGAGAGGTTTGGGCACAAGTAATTTCACGACTACAGACTACTAATGTACCATCTACTGGATCTATTTCTTGATTTCCTAACCATTTGGCCAGGGATGAGTTGAGTTCAAAGGTTGCTTCTAAGATAGCTCGTTTAGTTCCTGTTCGGATTACGCGACGGTCTACTTTTCCGCCTAGAGTTGCATCAAGAGCATCTAGGATAATGGATTTACCAGCACCTGTTTCTCCTGTGAATACATTTAAACCTGGACTTAATTCTAGGTCTAGATGGTCTATAAGAGCAAAGTTGTTAATGCGAAGGGATATAAGCATTTATTCAAGGAAGAAGGAAGAAGAAAGAAGGAAGAAGGAAGAAGGAAGAAGTGAAGATTAAATGTTTGCACTTTACTTTTATCCTGCTTCGGTCAAAAATTATTTTTGAGTTTATGGCTTGAATCTCTGACTAAAATTATGCCAGCAAATCCTCTATTTTCTTGGAGATATTCAAGATAAAATTATAATATAGCAATCCTATTTCAATTGTAATATTTCTGTGGTAGTTAGGAGTCAGGAGTCAGGAGTCAGGAGTCAGAATTTTCAAGGTTTTTCGTCAATCTTAACTATTATAAAAATTCTCACAAATTATTTAGGATTGCTATATATAATTAGAAGAATACATTAAGGTTTAATTGGATTAGAGATGATTTTTTTTTGATTTTTTTGTTAGTAGAATATCAATTAATAACTCTAGTAATTGTTTATGAGTGAAGAATTATTTAGATTTTCTTAGCTTCTCAATCACGATTGATTTTAATTTGAGAAACAATTGACATTGGGTTTATTGTCGGAAATTTCACACTAACTAAGTGGAATTATCCTTTTCAATTATTTCTCTATACTGATAATTACTTCAAAATGGTACTATAAATTCAAAGTTTATGACTTACAGAAGTTTCCGAAGTTATGAGGTACACCCATCCCGGGCAAGATGCCCGCACTGGGAAAATTCAATTGTTAATTTCTGTACTTCTTATGCAAGGAATCTGCTGTAACTACTAACTCCTTCCCTAAAAAATTACAATTAAAATAGGATTGCAAGAGATATCAATTAGTATGTCTTTAGCAAGATGAGTTATGCAGAAACTAGAATCAAGTTAAGAAAATAAATCTCATCCATCATTTAGTATTTTTATTCAAATTTTTAAACTAGAATAGATTTTTTTACAAATAATTTCCGGTCTTAATATAGAACCTATTTGAGATATATTTAAACAGAGATGGAGACGTGGGGAGATAGGGAGTTGGGGCGTATTTTTAAACCTTTTTCTCTTGTGCTTTCTCTCCATCTCCTGACTCCTGATGGCTCTTCAAAAATTAATAATTAATAATTAATAATTAGGGCTTGCTGATTAAATATAACAGCATTGAAAGATAAATAAAATTTCCTTTTTGGGGTCGAAAAAAGTGCAAAATCTTCAGATATTCATGCTCAAAAAGGAGCGTATTTTAGGCTCATAGTTGGGCAGAAAAATCATTCTTACAATTGTTACTCCTACCTGCTCTAAATTCCCATTTCTCCTGTCTCCTGTCTCCTGTCTCCTGTCTCCTACCCCTACTAAAAGACTTTTTCAGCAAACCCTAATTAGTATAGCGTTTTGATAGCTCACTACTAATAACTGATAGCTAAATGCTTACTCCTAGATATATTATTTTTTGTCTATAATTTTAATAGATAAGTAAATTAGGTCAGAGGTAATGTTATGACTCCAAATCCTGCAATAATGACAGCCGTGGAGAATTTGGACTACCGTGTTACTGTGGGAGATGTGGCGGCTAAGGCTGGATTAGATTTGAAAGTGGCAGAACAAGGATTATTAGCTTTAGCTACAGATGCTGGTGGTCATTTACAAGTATCAGAAGCGGGAGAAATTGCTTATTTATTTCCTAAGAATTTTAGGGGTATTTTAAGGAATAAATTCTGGCGGTTAAGATGGCGAGAATGGTGGGAGAAAGTTTGGCGAGTATTGTTTTATTTAATCCGAATTTCTTTTGGTATTTTGTTGATACTTTCTCTTGTAATTATACTGGTGGCTATTGCGATTATTGTGATTTCTCTTAACTCTAGTGGTGATAGAAATGATTCAGGTGGTAGGAGTAATAATTCCGGTGGCGGAATGATGTTTTTCCCTGGGTTTTGGTTTAATCCTAATTGGTTTTTGTTGTTTGATTGGGGTTATTATGACCGACCCTACAGATATCAACGTCAAAGACAAGAATATGATTCCCAAGGTGAAAAAAATGGGATGAATTTTTTTGAAGCTGTGTTTTCTTTTTTGTTTGGAGATGGCAACCCAAATTACAATTTAGATGAACGACGTTGGCAGGCGATCGCTACTGTGATTAAGAATAATCAAGGGGCGGTAGTTGCTGAACAAATTGCTCCTTATTTAGATGATTTGGGTAAAGGTTATGCTTTGGAATATGAAGAGTATGTTTTACCGGTATTAATTCGTTTTAATGGTCGTCCGGAGGTTAGTCCTGAAGGTCAAATTGTTTATCATTTTCCTGAGTTACAAGCAACGGCAAAAGGGTGGAATTCTCAACCTATTTCTGCATTTTTAAAGGAAAAACTTTGGCGGTTTAGCGAGGCAACTTCTGGTCAAATAATGTTAGCAACTGGGTTGGGTGCTGTAAATTTTGTTGGTGCTTTAGTTTTGGGTTCTTTGCTAAAAGATGGTACGGTAGCAGCTCAGATAGGAGGATTTATTTCTTTTGTTGAAGTTATTTATCCTCTTCTACTGATTTATGGTGTTGGTTTTTTAGTTTTACCTTTAATTCGTTATTTTTGGGTACAATGGCGTAATGGTAAAGTTGAGACACGGAATCAACAAAGACAAAAAAGAGTTATTACTTTGAATCAAGCAGATAGTCAGTTAAAACAGAAGATTGAATATGCTAAAAAATTTGCTAGTGAAACTATTATTGGTCGTGAAAGTTTAGCATATACAACGGAAAAGAGTATCCTAGAACAGGAAGCTGAACAAACAGATAAAATTGATGCTGAATGGCAAAAAAGATTGAATCAATCAGATACTTAAAATATTAGCTGAAGTTCTTAAAATGGTGTTAGGCGATAGGCGGTAGGTTTTAGGTTTTAGCCCACATTCCGCACGTCAAGAGCGTAACATTAAAAGTAGTATATGAACCCGTAGCTTGGTAAGTATTTATACTATAGCGCTGTGCGCAGCTCATCTGGCAACAGGCAACAGCGGTCAGACCCCGCGACGACGCCAGCTCGCTTGCGGAATGCTAACTCCTGTGAGGCAACAGGCAACAGAGGGAATAAATTGCCGATAGTATAAGAATTTTAGCTATTTGGCCTCTCCTGAAATTTGTAAATATACCACGCTCATTGCTATATGCAAATCATCTGAATTACTTTTTTCGTTCATCAAATTCCGAGTAAAAAATTTACGCATAAATACTTGCTCGATCATGTACTTGATCGCGACAGCTATGATTTTCTTCTAAAATTCTGTCTCCTGTCTCCTGTCTCCTGTCTCCTGACTCCTTTTTCTATGCTACATTTTGTATTGCGTAATGTAGGTTTTAAGTTTTATACCAATTTTATCTGAGGCGACACAGGATTATCAAATTTATTAACTTGTCTATCTCGATATACAGTTAACCCCGATCGAGATATTATTCTATGCAACAAAGTCTTACAGCAGTTTTCTAGTTGATGAGGTACAAAGTTTTATTGCTCTAGGCAACAGGCAACAGGCAACAGGCAACAGGGAATATAGGAATAAATAGTCTTATAGCTGTACCTCACTATCCTCAAAAGTGCTGTAATTTGGTGTAATTTTAGGGCGTTTGAATATGAAGTAATTATTATCATTTTTTGAGTCATGGCGAATAGCTACTAATTCCCATCCTTCATTACCCAAATGATTAACTAACTCGTGTAATTCTCTGTCTTTCCAGTCTCGCCATTCTTGACCATTGATATATATGCTAATCAATTTATCTCCAAAAGGATAAGGACTAGCATCTACTAATATATATTCCCATTTTTGCATTTGTTATCTAAAAATATAAAATTATAGAACCATTTTTTTCTGCGAGAACTGTCTAGAGGTTTGAGGGCAGAATTAACATTATAAATCAGGTTTACTGATGTTTCTTATGAAAAGAAGGTACAGGGAAATAGGTGAAAATCATCATCTCTTTTTTTCTATAAAACTTAGTATTATTTTAGATATTCCTAAAGATGTCAGGATGTTAGCCACTATAGCAATCCTATTTTATTTGTGTATAAAAATCTTACCGAAAAATTGTGGTTTAAAACCTCCCCTTTTAAGGGGATAATAAGCGGTCGTTTGCGGAGCAGTCCGTTAGGATGAGATGGCGAGGAGACCTCGCCATATCCAATCGACCAAGAGAAGAAAAATTTTCTTTTGAGTCAATCCTCTTCTTTTCAAGGAGAGGTAATTATTAATTATTAATTATTAATTATTAATTATTCATTATTAATTATTAATTATTCATTATTCATTATTCATTATTGAACGCTTTTAGGGAACAGGCAACAGCTCATCTGGCAACAGGTTGGAGTTTCAGTTTTTTTATCTACTTTTTGATTACCCGCAACTTATTTAGGATTGCTGTATATCCCTTTAATTGTCAAGAACTCGAAAAATAGAATAAGGTAAAAAAGTTTAAATTTACCCTCATATTCACCATCTACCCATCTCTCTTAATTTACAGCGAATTCAACCAGGTTTGGGGTACAAAGATGCCCGCACTGGGAACGTCTAATTATTAATATCTGTACTTTATATATCACTGAATTTGCTGTAAGTACATAAATAGAAATCTCCAATCATCAAAAATAAAATCAATTTTTGTACTCTTATTCATCAATTCTTTCCACCTATTCTGTATGGACGTACAACGTCCCTACCGCTTACTCCCTCTTTTGGAGGATATGCTTATATAGCTCCAAAATATATTCTATATAGAGAGAGTAAAGAAACTTTGGTTTAAAGGAAGAAGTTATATACTTCATTAAACTAAAAATCCCTGTGACTATAGAATTATCATAAGAATTATCATCTAAACCTAATCTGAAAAAAAGTTGTTTTAAAATGAGCTAATCAATAAAATTCTAGTTCTACCTAAATCAGGAGTATTTTTGTATTTCAACAGCTTTAATTAAACCAATCTAACTCTTTTATTTTTAGTAAAATCTGACTTTTTGAAATTTATTTAGTTAACAGTAGGATTTATTTACTTAGATTTAGAAAGAATACCTAAATTTTAGTTTTAGCGTACATCTATTCTAGCTAAATTTGCACCTTGGTAATAGTACAACAAAATCTGCTGGTAATTATATCCGTTCCGAGCTAAATTATAAGCTCCCCATTGACTCATTCCTACAGCGTGACCAAAACCTTTTCCAGTAATTTTGAAACTGCTGGGAATTTGTTGGCCTCCATCTTTATTAGGAGTAACTATAAACCTGGTACTTTTTAATCCCAGAGCTGCTGTAATATCCGTACCTTGAAGAGTTTTAACGCCTGCATCCCCTAAAACTTTTATCGTAATCACACTGTTGTGAGGAGTAGTAGTCTGAGGTGTCATAGATATGATATTTCCTACACCTGATATTCGCTGTTTCAATTCTGCTTGAGTAAATGATTCTGTCCATTCATAAACTGGAGCATCTTGATCGAAGTCCGGAACCGCACGGAGGTAAGGAAGTGGGTTTGACCAAACATCCTCTACATTTTCCGTGTGGCCTCCAGAAGATGAATGAAATAGAGCTAAAATAATTTGACCATTGTACGTAAGCACTTGACCTTTTGTAGCATCAACAGCAGCATAAGTACCTGGAGACTCTGTTTTAATTCCTTGGTATACTTGCCATAATTGGTCATTGCCTAAGTCGTAGAAATTATTACTATTTTCTTGACGCTTATTCAGAGCATAGGAGCGGGCAGCCACTGCTTGGGCCTTCAAAGCTGCTTGAGGCCAGTTGCCATTCATTTCTGCTCCAATAACACTATATAGATATTGTTCTATATCAACGTAATTGATAGCTGTAATTCCTGATTTGCTAGGAATAATGTGAGTACGTCCACGATACCAGCGATCGCCTATCCATACATAACCTTCCCCTTTGGGTTCGATCCACATTTGACCAGATACCCAGTTGGACAAAGCAACTTTTCCCGATTTTAATTCGGCGGTAAAGCCTTTCGTCGGCTGTAGTTCGCCAATAGCTCTACCAGCACCATCTCTAATTACGGCGCTTGTGGAACTACCAACTTTAACTTCTTTTGCTCCTTCTTGAATGGCAATTCGCAAGACTAGAGAAGCTTGAGCAGGGGCGATCGCTAGTAACCAGAATAGAATGGATGTCCAAAAATAGTGTTTTAGTGGTTTAATGGAACGATTAATAACAGAAATAAATAGCAATCCAGAACTCATCAGATTTTAGATTTTATATTTAACTTTAAGGTTAACTAAATGTAGGCAAAAGCCTTAACGAAGTCAGAAGTCACAAGTTAGAAGTCAGAAGTTATTTTTGTAACGGGGATTTGAGCAAACCTCCAAAAATATTGCGCCTTAAAAGGCGGGGTTTTCGACCCACATTATTTTGATAATAAATTTCACAGGGTAAAATTAAAGAATAATTATCACTTGTGGATATAATTATCATATTTTTTGAGTTTACTGAGGAATTTTGAAGTTTTGCAGGTAACTTTTCTAGGAACTAGCTCTGGTGTCCCGACGCGATCGCGTAATGTTTCGAGTGTTGCTTTACGCTTACCTCAACGGGGAGAATTATGGTTATTCGACTGTGGGGAAGGAACTCAACATCAGTTTCTCCGCAGTGAACTTAAGGTTAGTCAACTGACTCGTATTTTTATTACTCATATGCACGGCGACCATATTTTCGGTCTGATGGGGTTATTAGCTAGTTGTGGTTTGGGGGGGAATGTTAAAAGTATCGATATATATGGCCCCCCGGAGCTGGAGAATTACTTGCAAGGTTGTATTAAATATTCTCAAACTCGTTTGGCTTATCCTATGAAGGTTTACCAGTCTAGACCTGGTGTAATTTATGAGGATGATGAATATGTTGTTAGCTGTGGTTATTTAAAACATCGGGTTCCTGCTGTTGGTTATCGGGTAACGGAAAAAGACCGACCGGGACATTTTGATGTGGAAAAGGCTAAGGCTTTGGGTATTCCTCCTGGTCCTATATATGGCAAGTTAAAACGGGGTGAGTGGATTACTTTGTCTGATGGACGCAGAATTAGTGGGGCAGATTTATGTGGGGCACCTCAGATTGGCCGGAAGTTTGTTTATTGTACTGATACTGTTTTTTGTGATGGGGCGGTGGAATTGGCACAGGATGCTGATTTACTTGTTCACGAGGCTACTTTTTCTCATCGCGATGCTGATATGGCTTTTCAAAGATTACATTCTACTTCGACTATGGCTGCACAGGTGGCTTTGGCCGCAGGTGCTAAACGTTTGATGATGACTCATTTTAGTCCTAGATATGCTCCTGGGAATCCGATTTTGTTGGATGATTTGCTACAGGAGGCGCGTGCTATTTTCCCTAATACTGATATGGCTTATGATTTTCTGAGTTATGAAATTCCTAGTGCCACTACGCGGAAGTCAAAAGTCAGTAGGGGCGAATGATATTCGCCCGTATAAAATTCAAAAGTATTTATTTGTAATGGTTTGAGGATTTTGTAACCAGTTATTTCTGCCATCCTGTACTAGATGTGATGATGCTCCTCGGTTAGAGGTGAATAGTAAATCTTAGGGAATATTCATTTTGTGAAGCACCCCAGGGGAATAAACTTAGAAGTGGCATTTGATTTATTTGGTTTTAGGTTTGAAAATTTTTTTCGGATGGCCAAATTTGATTGATGTTTGCGGATGGGGGTGGTGGGACTTGAACCCACACGACTGTTAAGGTCAACGGATTTTAAGTCCGTAGCGTCTACCATTCCGCCACACCCCCGTTTTTATGTCGAGTGTTGAACTCACTGCATTTGCATAAAAAGCTCATTCCTTTATTAAATCACAATGTTCAATTTTTTGGCAAGTATTTTGGAAAAAAAATTTCAAATTTCTTGTTCACGTTGGGAATAGGAGTTGGTCATTTCAGTTATCAGTTATCAGTATCGACTGCTGAAGCCAGAGACACCAAAATACTGAAGTTTATTTTTTTTCATTCCTTTGTAGAGCTGTCGCTCTACAGCTCGCTGCGCAGCCAAGGAGAGACTTGAGACCTTTTTTGTCAAAGAGGGAGGATAACAGCAGGAATTACCTAAATAACACAGGAGCATGAAAGCCATCGTCTTTTAAGCGATGGATGAAAGGCCAGGAGTCGGATTTTAATCCGATGTATTTTATTTTACCGAAAAGAATAGCTCAATTATGTCAAGAGTATGGAATAATATTTATAGAAACAACGCCAGTTATACAAATGTCGCTTCATTTTTAGATGGTAACAATCTACCTATTTATTTATGGTGAAAAACCCAATGATTGGAAACCGTCACCGAAAAGAATAAAGCGATGCAGCGCCGCCAAAGGGGGTTTCCCCCATGAGCGACTGCATCAAGACAGCGTGGTTTGTATAGAAGTGGTAATAATTGGTTAATTAATGCAGACTATAAGGTCGCTGCAAATATAATCACAAAAGTAAGCCGCAAAGCTAAGGTTAAACTTAAGCCGACTGTGTAGGGGCACTTTGACTTGTCCCCAAAGAGTATATCTTTGGTCAGCTAAGAAGAAACGGAGCAACACCGATAAATCCGTGTTGCGCAGTATCTGCTTAGAATCCCCTCGGCTTTAGCCAGGGGAGTAGTAAACAAAATATGCAATGATTTGGAGGGTTGAGGGAAAAATAGCTATTAAACTAATAATATATTAAACAGAATACGATTAACTATTGCAATTTCTAAATAAATATTGTTTATGAACTTAGAACTAGACGGGAACCTGATAATCCTAATTATTTATGCAGTCCTAGCAGGAACTTACCTTTTGGTAATGCCAGCTATAGTCTATGCTTACTTGAATATGCGTTGGTATGTTGTTAGTTCCTTTGAACGGGGCTTTATGTATTTCTTGATGTTCTTCTTCTTCCCTGGTATGTTAGTTTTGTCCCCATTTTTGAACTTTCGCCCCAGACGGCGACAAATTGAAGGTTAATGCGACGAATTGAGGCCATTGGAATAAGTGTCGGTATTTTTGCTGCTGGTGGTATCCTTTACTTTATATTTCAGGTAGTAGGAGTAGATGGAATAGACGCTGGTATCTGGACACAAGCAGTTTTGGTCGGTGGCTTGGTTGTCTGGCTACTGACTTATTTGTTTCGGGTTACTAATAGTAATATGACCTATAACCAACAGTTAAAGGATTATGAGGAAGCAGTGATCCAAAAGCGTCTGGAAGAAATGACTCCAGAGGAGTTAGCTCAGTTGCAGGCAGAAGTTGAACAAGAAAGGGCAGCTCAGAATAAGCAGGAATAATCAGGGCTGTTTCATTCTCGATAGACACGGGGACGCGGAGACACGGGGACGCACCAGACAGGGAGACACGGGGATAGAGGCTTTTAATCATAAATTAAAAGTGGACTTTTTCGTGTCTTATAACCCCAAGCAATTTTAAGTACCCCTATTGACGGTGGGGTATTAAACCCGTAACAGAATAAATTATTTATCCAATATTGAAAATTAAAAATGATTTCAGTTTCTCATCGCTTTGAATCTCTACGCAATTCAGAAAATGGTCGCCAGTGTGCTTTTATTCCTTTTATTACGGCAGGCGATCCAGATTTGGAAACTACGGCCAAAGCTTTGGAGGTATTGGATAATAGTGGGGCCGATTTGATTGAGTTGGGCGTGCCTTATTCTGATCCTTTGGCTGATGGTCCAGTAATTCAGGCTGCTGCTACTCGCTCTTTGGGGCGGGGGACTACTTTGGAGTCGGTGTTGGAGGTGGTGCAGACGACGAGTAAGAAGTTGCGATCGCCTATTATTTTGTTTACTTACTATAATCCGATTTTGTCTCGAGGGGTGGAGAGCTTCCTGAAAAAAATTTATGATGCTGGTGCTAGGGGTTTGGTTGTGCCGGACTTGCCTTTGGAAGAGGCGGATATTTTGTTAAAACCTGCTGGGGATATTGGGGTTGAGTTGACTTTGTTGGTGGCTCCTACTAGCCCAAAAGAGAGAATAGAGGCGATCGCTCGTCAGTCTCAAGGATTTATTTATCTGGTGAGTGTGACTGGGGTGACGGGAATGCGTAATCAAGTACAGAGGCGGGTTGAAGATTTGTTGGTAGAAATGCGAGGGGTGACAGATAAACCTATTGGTGTTGGTTTTGGCATTTCTCAACCGGAACACGCTGTGCAAGTAAAAAATTGGGGGTCTGATGCGGTTATTGTGGGTAGTGCGGTGGTGAAGCGTTTGGCAGAGGGAACGCCGGATGAGGGTTTGGAGGCGATCGGGCAGTTTTGTCGAAGTTTGAAGGGTGCTATTAGTTGAGTGGGCGATCGCTGAAGTTAGATCTTAGGCGTGAAACCTCACGCTGTATACAATAGCATCAGCAATGGTATAGCAGTCAAATGAGAGGGCATGGACATATCGAGAGCTGAAAACTCAGACAGCACAAGATTTTTCCTTCTTCCTTCTCTCAAAAATCTTGCTCCAGTTTCAAATAAATCGTAAAATTAAGAAATAATTATAAATTTCCGGTTGTGTTATTTGACATCCTCCCTGGCCTAAAGGCGGGGGGATTCCTATCGAGCCGTAGCTCTTCAGCGAGTTGACGTCTCACAGGCTGCTGCTACCTTGGCGCTAGTCTTACGCTTGCCTCCACGTCCATTTATAGTCTCGGAATGCCCTCCCGCGACTTATCAAAAATTTTTATGGGTGTTTATTTGTGCTTTCAAGTTTGAACTGCTCATTGACCTGAAAGCTTCCCTTGTTCTGCTCTCAACTGAAGGAGTTTCGACCTAATCTTCTTTTCTACAGTATTTATGAGACAAGGCGGGTTTTTCAACCAATTTTACTATAACATAAAAAGTCATAATATGAAAAGTCGCGGTAGAAGGGCGAGGCTTTAAACCCAATTTTATGGTAAGCCGTTGTCCGGTAGTAGGGAGAAATGAAATTATGAATTATCGTCCAATCATTCTAGGAATTGTAGGTGATAGCGCTGCGGGTAAAACTACTTTGACTAGAGGAATTGCTCAAGTCTTAGGGCCAGAAAATGTGACTGTGATTTGTACAGATGACTACCATCGCTATGACCGCAAACAAAGGGCGGAAATAGGTATTACAGCCCTACACCCAGATTGTAACCATCTTGATATAATGCAGCAACATTTGACTCTGCTGCGTACTGGACAAGCAATTCTGAAGCCTATTTATAATCACTCAACGGGAAAATTTGACCCACCAGAATATATTAAGCCTAGCAAGTTTGTGATTGTTGAGGGACTACTGGGTTATTCGACTAGGGGGGCGAGAGATTGTTACGATGTGAAGGTGTACCTTGCACCACCAGAGGATTTAAGGGCGAAGTGGAAAGTAAAACGGGATACGATGAAGAGGGGATATAGTGAAGAACAGGTTCTCAAGGAGATGGAAAAACGGGAACCAGATTCGGAGGAGTTTATTCGCCCCCAGAGAAAATGGGCAGATGTGGTAGTTACTTTCTATCCTCCTTCAAATGATGAAAATAGCTCTCAACTTCATGTACGATTGGTGCTTAGGCCAACTATTCCTCACCCAGATTTTCTAGAGATTATTGGCCAAGGTAGCCCTAGTTTTCAGCCAGCAGTGCGTTTGGGGTTAGACCGGGATATGGGCAAACCAGTTGATGTTTTGGAAATTGATAGTCATGCAACGAAAGAACAGGTAAATGAATTAGAGATGATTTTATGTGAGGATACACCTTACTTAAAGGATTTTTGTTCGCCGAAAGGAGACCCAGATCTTGGTAAGTTAGTTGGTACGACTGGGGAGTTGCTTCAGAGTTATCCTTTAGCTTTGACTCAGTTACTTGTTGCTTATCATATGATTAAGGCTACTAATATTTTTCAATAAACTTCTTGCAGAAGTCAGGGAATAGGGAATAGAGAATAGGGAGATTAAATTATTTATTTCAGGTCTTGAATTGATTTAATTAAAAGTTTGGCAAGAGGTCTAATACTTATTTTTCAACTATTTTATTCTTGTCTTATTTTTTCTGACAATAAAGTTGGGTTGGAGGGATAGACTTAAGTATCAGTAAATCTTGAAATAGAAACTATGGCAAACAAAATTTCCGCTGAAGAATTTTATGATAATTATGCCATCAAATATGATCATGTTGTGTTTAAGGGTAAGTGTAATGCACAGCATTTGAATGAGGCGGTAAAAATATTCCATCGACACAATTATCATCAAGGTAAGATTTTAGATATAGGTTGTGGTACAGGGTTTCTAAGTGGATTATTGCAGGGAGATTTTGAATATACAGGAATTGATATTTCAGCTAATATGCTAGATTATGCAGCTCAAAGAGGTTATAAAACTATCCATAAACCCATAGAAACTGCTTTGGCTGAAATTGATTCCCAGTCGTATCATTTTGTTTTTTGTTTAGGTTCATTGTATTTTCTTGAAGATGCTAAAACTGCGATTGAACATATTTATCGGATTTCCCGCAAAGCTATTATCATCAGTCTTGATGAGATGACAGAGGAATATATTAAAAACTGTGTTGTTCCGGTTTATGACCATTCAAAAGTTGCGATTAAAAGTGCCATTGAAGATTATTTTATTATAGGCTGGACTTCTTCAAGCTAAGGTATTGATATCAGAACTCGGATGATTTACATTGAACAAAAAAAACTAAGTTCAAGAATTGAGAATTTAGAATTTAAAATTACCTCTTCTTATAAATTAAGAGGATTGGATCAAAAGATTTTTTTTATCCATGAATGGAGAGGCTTTATACCTGAATTTTTCGGTAATACTTTCATCAGATTTAACATTGAATTTTACCTATTAATCATGCTGTGAGAGATGGTAAATATAAGTCAAATTTGAACTATAAATTATGACAAACAAAATTTCTACCGAAGAGTTTTATGATAATTTTGCTCTCAAGTATGATGACATAGCAAAAGCTAGGAGTAATCTAAAGTTTCATAATGAGGCAGTTAAAATTTTTCATCAATACAATCATCATCAAGGCACCATTTTAGATATTGGTTGTGGCACAGGGTTTATTAGTGAGTTATTAGAGGGAAATTTTGAATATACAGGTATTGATATTTCAGCTAAGATGCTGGACTATGCAGCTAAAAGAGGCTATAAAACCATTCATAAACAAATAGAAAAGGCTTTGCCTGAGATTGATTCCCAGTCCTACGATTTTGTTTTATCTTTAAGTTCATTACTGTTCCTTGAAGATGCTAAAACAGCTATGGAGCATATTTATAGAATTGCTTGTCAAGCTATTTTAATAACCCTTGATGAAATGACAGAGGAATATATTAAAAGTTCTATTATACAAAGTTACGACCATTCAAAAATAGTAATTGAAAATGCAATTGAAGATTATTTTATTGTAGGTTGGACTTCTTCAAACCAAGGTGTTGATATCCGAACTCGCGTGGCGTACATTCAGCAAAAAAACTAAGGTCATTTCAGTTATCAGTTATCAGTTATCAGTTAACAGTTATCAGTACCTCTGCAATAAGGAGGCTACGAAAATACGGAATTCTCTTTTCTCTTGGTCGATTGGATATGGCGCAGGTTTCGGAGCCATCCCTCGACCGCTTTTTATCCCCTTAAAAGGGGAGGTTTTAGACCACAGTTTCTCGGTAAATTTAAGTCAATTTTGAAGTATAAATTATGGTAAATAAAATTTCTGCTGAAGAATTTTATGATGATTTGGCTGCCAATTATGATGATCTGCTAAAAGATCCTAAGTGTAATGTACAACACCTCAATAAGGCAGCTAAAATATTCCATAAATATAATTACCATCAAGGTAGTATTTTAGATATTGGTTGTGGCACAGGTTTTCTAAGTGAATTATTACAGGGAAATTTTGAATACACAGGAATTGATGTTTCTAGTAAAATCCTAGATTATGCAGCTAAAAGAGGTTATAAAACTATCCACAAATCAATTGAAACAGCTTTGCCGGAAATTGATAGAAATTCCTACGATTTGGTTTTTTGTCTGGGTTCATTGTTATTTGTCGAAGATACTCAAACAGCAATTGAACATATTTATCGAATAGCTCGTCAGGCTATTTTAATTAGTCTTGATGAGACAAATGAGGAGTATATTAAAAATTGTGTTGTGCCAGTTTACGACCATTCAAAAATTACAATTGAAAATGCAACTGAAGATTATTTTATAGCAGGTTGGACTTCTCCAACTACAGGTATTCCTATCAGCACTCGCATGATTTTTATTAAAAAAAATAATTAGGGTTTGCTGAATAAAGTATGAGTGGTAGGGGGACGAGACAGGAGACAGGAGACAACCTACCCCTCGCCCCTCCCCCTCCGGTGGAGGGGAAGACAGGAGAAATGGAAATTATAGACGAGGTAGTCGTAAAAATTGTCCCAAGATTGTTCTGCGATAATTATCCCAAAATACTAGCTTTATGCAGCTGTTTAGACCGAAAAGCTTGCACTTTTTCCGACGAAAAAAGGCAGCAAACCAATATCAGTAAATGTTTTGACATTTAATCAGCAAGCCCTAATTAAATTTAATTATAGATTAAGTAGTGATTTTTTAGTTTACTTCCTGACAATTAAAAGGATTTACTGAACTAATATCACTACTTCTACTAGACTACCTTTTTTTTAACTTCCCTGGCGGGAAGTCCCGCGCTCTCCCGAAGGGGAGCGTCGTATGGTCAAGCCTGGGCCAATAGTCGGATACCTCCACAAATAAAACCTTCCTATACCCTTGACAAGCTAGGAGGTATGCATGTTATCATCAAGGTCAATACAGGGGGAGGACATCACCTCACACGAAACAGCGGTCATTTTTTTCATAATGTAAGAATCCCACGTTGTCGCGCTATGCGCAACGTCGGGAGTATGTCAAAAGACAAAAGGCAATATTGAAGTGGGGGCAGGTATCATTTCACTACCTCTAAAATCTAGTAGTTGTACTATAATTAAATAGGCGATCGCCAAAGCTATAGATATCGCTCCAGTAATAATAGCCACAATTTTTCCACGATCCATAATTTTCTACTCCTGATATGAAGTTACATTAATTAACCATAATATAAAGTCTTCTTCAGGGGGTAAGCAATAAAATTTCAGAACTGGTAGTAGGAAAGAAATATTTCCTCAACTGCCTCCTGGGTAGAAGCTGTATTTTCAGATTTTTCTCCTAATATCATGTTTGGATAATCAACGATAGAACTCTGTTCCGCTGACGCGACCAAAAAACCTTTTCCCTTCTAACCTTTTCTTTCCTAACAGGAGTGCGCATTCCCTCTCTATGGTCAGCATTCCCTCTCTTGGTCAGCGTTCCGCAAGCGAGCTGGCGTCGTCGCGGGGTCTGACCGCTTGCGCCTGACGGCGACGCGGGGTCGCACCGCTTCCGCCTCCAGCTCCCTCTCTCTGCCTTCTGCCTTACCTCCTCCAAAGTGTAAGTATTGAACGGGACATGATATAACTTCTGACTTCTAACTTCTAACTTTTGACTTTTGACTTGTGACTTTTGACTTCTAATCCAGAACGTCTACGCAAAACCTCAACCAAGGTGAGAAAATCTTCTGGCAAAGGAGCGATCGCTGAAATTAATTCTCCAGAAACCGGATGTTGTAACTCTAGTCGCCAAGCATGAAGTGCTTGACCAGTTAAATTCACTCCTACTGAACGACCTTTCCCATAAATAGTATCCCCCACGATAGGATACCCTATTTTAGCACTGTGAACCCGAATTTGATGAGTCCTGCCAGTCTCTAACCGAAATAACATCATGGAAAAATTCCCCAAACGTTCCTTAACCTCCCAATGAGTAACAGCGACTTTTCCGCCTTTCTCCACTGGTGTCACTGCCATTTTTTTGCGGTCTACCCGATGACGACCGATAGGTAAATCTATTTTGCCACTATCTGTTTTCGGAGTACCATAAACCACTCCTAAATATTCCCGCCTCGCCGTTTTCGCCTGTAACTGTGCTTGCAAATGTTGATACGCTTGGTCTGTTTTCGCGACCATTATTGCACCGGTCGTATCCTTATCTAAGCGATGCACAATACCTGGTCGTTGCACTCCACCAATGCCTGCCAAAGAATCACAATGAGCTAAAAGTGCATTCACCAAAGTACCATCAGAATGTCCGGGAGCTGGATGTACGACTAAACCTGCTGGTTTGTTGATAATTAATAAAGCATCATCTTCGTAGAGAATATCCAGAGGAATATCATTAGCTTCTATTTCTAAAGGTACTGGTGGGGGAATAGTTAAAATAATCTGATCGCCATGCTGTACTACTACTTTTTTAGAAGTGCAGAGTTGGTCATTTACTTTCACATTACCTTGGGATATTAACTTTTGAATATGCGATCGCGAGATATCGGTCATTTGTTCAGATATCCAGACATCCAAACGCTGACTTATTTGCTTGACAAATTCACCCTTACTCTTTACTTCTAAAATTATTGAACCTTCATCAGCCATAACTTGTAAAAATTGTTAGTGGGATAAAAACCCGATTAAACCTAAACTTAAGTATAAAATAACAAAATATCAAATATAGCACTACGCAAATAGGGAGCGGACATTTATAAATGCTCAAAGTTAGTCAGGGATTACTTGTGACTTCTGTAGGGGCGAATGGCCATTCGCCCCTACTAACTTCTGTACGTCGCCAATCCGATGGCTCTCCTATGCGCGTAGCGCTATCGGTTGGCCAAGATAGCTACTGATTTAGAGAATGAAACATACTCTTTCTGTTTTAGTTGAAGACGAAGCGGGAGTTTTGACCCGTATTGCTGGTTTGTTTGCCCGTCGTGGTTTTAATATTGAAAGTCTGGCGGTTGGCCCAGCAGAACAATCTGGTGTTTCTCGAATTACAATGGTGGTGCCTGGGGACGACCATGTGATCGAACAGTTGACCAAACAACTATATAAGTTGATTAATGTTTTGAAAGTACAAGATATTACTGCTATTCCTTGTGTGGAACGAGAGTTAATGTTACTCAAGATTAATGCTACTACAAATATGCGCTCAGAAGTGGTTGAGATTGCAAATATTTTTCGGGCGCGGGTAGTAGATTTAGGTGAGGACTCATTAACTATTGAAGTAGTAGGAGACCCAGGCAAAATGGTTGCCATTGTCCAAATGCTTGCTAAATATGGTATCCGTGAAATTGCTAGGACAGGTAAAATTGCTTTAACTCGTGAGTCTGGAGTTAATACTGAGTTCCTAAAATTGAGGGCTTTGGAAGTAAAAATGTAAGTATTTTCTAGGATGTTAATTAGGAAAGGGTTAATCCTATAGGAGAGGGAATGGTGATTTAAGCTTTTATCTAAGTTTTAATAATACTACTTGTCTCTTTCAAGACCTAATTTTCCTTGATATTTTACTGATTTCATTTTTATCCTAATCCTAGTTATTTTCAATTAAATATTCTATCTTAAGTAATTACCCCTTTTTTGAGTGCAAACTCATTATAAAGTAATTACTTTTTTTTATTAATAATTATTTTTTTTGTTCATTAAATAGATCGACTAACAATTTCTTTAAGGATATCCCAGGGTAAGACCGATTAAAATACGATTTTTAGCTTAAAAAAAATCAATATAAGTGTTTTTATTTAAGACAAATATACTAACTTTTTGATATTGCAAAATTACTCCCGGAACTCTACAAAGTTCCATGTAGAGCTAGGTAGTAAATTAAATCATTGCTTGTTCTTAAAACACAAAGCAAGTAGTTAAATTATTTCAATTAATTCTGAATTTTAACTACATGATTTGGCTGATTTTTCGGACAATATTTAATTACGAAAAACCTGAATTCACAAGGGAAATCATCCCTATTTTTCAACTACTGTCCTTTAAATTTACAATACAACAAACTATGGCTACTACACTTCCTTCCGCCCAAGACCAATATATGCTCGAATTGATCAATAGAGGTCGCCAAGACCCTGCTGCAGAAGCAGATCACTATAATATTGATCTAAATGAAGGACTCGCACAAGATACAATCTCCACTGATGCCAAACAACCTCTAGCATTTAATCTCAACCTCAATACTGCTGCTAACGAACACAGTCAATGGATGCTAGATAACAACGAATTTAGCCACACAGGAGAAAATGGTACACAATTCTGGGAACGTATGACGAATGCGGGGTACCAATGGTTTGGTGCTGGGGAAAATATCAGTTTTGATTCACCACTAGCTTCCGGTATTTCCGACTTCACCGGTCTTGTGGAGGAAAACCACAAAGATCTATTCATAAGTCCAGGTCATCGTGAAAATCTTATGAATGCAAGCTTTGAGGCAATCGGAGTTTCTTCATTACAAGCAACGACGTATATTTGGAACGGGACAACTTACACTGATGTAGTGATGACTACCCAAAAGTTTGGCCGTAATAACGATGGTCCATTTATTACAGGTGTTGCTTACACTGATGCAGTTAATAATGACGACTTCTACACAGTTGGTGAAGGAATAGGCGGAATAACAGTTACAGCAGTTGATACAGCAAATGGTGCTAATACTTTTACGACAACAACTTGGGATTCAGGTGGTTATAGTTTAGATGTAAGTCCAAATGCGACTTACGATGTTACCTTCTCTGGGGATCTTGATGGGGATGGTCAGGCAGATGATACAGCAACTTATCAAGTTACTGTTGGTTCCGAAAACGTTAAACAAGATGTAGTTAGCGACAATTTACCTCCATCTACTCCCACCAATAGTGCTCCCACCGCAGTAGAAATAGATAACAATTCTATTGCTGAAAATAGTGTTAATAATACAGTGGTAGGTAATTTAACTACTGATGACCCTGATGCTGGGGATACTCACAGTTATCAATTGGTAGATGATGCTGATGGTCGTTTTGGTTTAGATGGAGACCAAATAGTCGTTACTGATGGTTCTGGGTTGGATTTTGAAAGTATTGCGAATCATAATATTACTGTGCGAACTACTGATGCTGGGGGTGAAAGTTTCGAGCAACAGTTGACGATTAATGTAACTGATGTGGATGATACTCCCACTGAACCAGATAACTTCAATACTATCTATGGAAGTGACAACAACGATAATCTAAGTGGCACAGTAGATAATGATGCGATCTACGGTGAAGGTGGCAATGATTTAATTATTGGACGGAAAGGTGACGATCTGCTCAATGGCGACAGTGGAAATGACGAAATTAATGGTGGTTCTGGTAACGATCTCCTCAATGGTGGTTCTGGTAACGATCTCCTCAATGGTGGAAGAGGTATGGATACTCTTACAGGAGTAGACATAACTTCTGCTCAACCTGGTTATAATGAGATAGATATTTTGCGGGGCAATGCTGATGCCGATCTATTTATCTTAGGCGATAGTAGTCAAGTTTACTACACTGGAAATGGTATAAACGATTATGCTCGGATTGATACTTTCAATAGCGGTCAAGGCGATCGAATTCAACTATCTGGAAGTAGTGGTGACTATACATTAGAAGAAAATGTTCCTGGATTGCCAAAAGGAACTGCTATTTACAATAATGATGATTTGGTTGGTATTGTCAATAATGTTAGAAATATGGATTTGAATAGCAGTGATTTTTCTTTTGTATAAACCTCTAGTGCAGGATAGCAGAAATAACTAACCAGTTACAAAATCCTAAAAGCCTTACCAATCAATAATTTTGACTGTCTTGAGTGTGTATTACATTCTGAGGAGACCTCAGAATTACACACTCGATACATGACTTTTGACTTTTGACTTCCGCGTAGCGGCACTAGTTTGGTCTGAATTGATTTTATGGTAGTGGTGCATTGTATGATTTGGGTAAAGGTATGGTGAGCATTTTAGCCACCATCCACCACTACTATAGAACCCGTTATATCAAATCCGGTTGAATACTTATCATATATTTGGGGGTGGAGAGTGTGGGAAGCATGGGGAGAAGGGGGAGGTTGAGAGATTGAAGGCGAGAAAGTGTGGATAGAATTATAAACATATACTGTATAACCGGATTCTATATTAGACATCTCCAAAAATACTCAAACGCCTATCCTAACTACCTTTTTCCAGAGCTATCGCCATAGAGAAAAGTAGCCAATTTTTACGGTGTCATCAGCTCTTAGAGTTATTTGTTGTTACTAATCAACTTTTTGATTACACTTTTTTCCTCATTTTTTTTGTGTTCAATCCGAATTTATACTTATATTAATTTTCCAATTCTTAACCTAACTAAACCACATATTGTTAGAATTACTTTTTCGTAATTTTTCTCTTTTAATCTCAATCTTTCTCGCGCCACACGCGCATATTTTTATCAACCTTATTACCTGTTCTACAAATATTCTTTTTTGGGCTTTCCGTTTATTCTCTTCTTTAGTTTCTGGTGACATTTTTGGGTTTTTAGTTTTTTTTGTGTAGAAACTCTTGCTCCACCTTGATCACCTTTATCTCCTTGGAATTTTTGTTCATCATCAAAATTTTTTTGTTGTTTCTTCAGTAAATTAATCTCACTTTCTGGCCTTCTTTCTCCCACTATTACATCTACTATTTCTTGTCCTGTCTTGAGTGCTTCTTACATTCGCCGTGGGACGGCGAATTAAGCACTCGCTTTTTCTGTGGTAATTATTTGATTTTTCAAAGTATGTTTTTTTTGTTTCCCTGAGTAATATTTTTTTTGTTTGTGGTCCTCACCAGGTCTTTCTCTACAATGTTGCTGTACTATCTACAATCAATTCTAGTTCTGTTAATATTTCTTTAATCCATAAATATTCTGATTGTTTTTTCCTAAGCTTGTTCTCATAAACTTGCTGGTAATAATTCCCGAAAAATATCTATCCAATAATGAAATATATTATTTGCTGTTGATTCACTTACTCCAAAAATTATCCCTAGTAATTTCAAGGTAGGCATATGATGCAAATAATACAAGGTCAAAATTATTTCTTCCCTATGATTTAAAGATTTTTTCCTTCCTCCTCCTTGTTTGATTAATCTTTTTTCGTAGGCTGGCGTTCGCGCTAGCGTTGCGGAGCATCATCCCTTGTCTTTTCTTTTATTCAATTTTTTGAGCATTTTCTATTAATTTTATTAGTTGTTTGTCTGTAATGCCAATAATTCTCTTTGTTTATGAGTGGATGGTTATAAATATATTCTAATACTTGGTTCATTGGCCACAGCGTATATATAATTGGCTACTACAATTTTACATTAAATTTTATTTTGGAGATGTCTATTAAACATCTCCAGAAAAAAGGGAGTAGGGAGTAGGGGGAAAGAATTGAGAATTTATGTGGGATAATTGATTTTATTTTTTATTATTGGAGATGTCTATTTAGGATCTGGGGATGTTTTATATCAAATCCGTTTAATTCGGTATAAAAAAATGTTCCATCTTCAACCATTACCAAATATTTCTTGATCTCCCCATCTCCCCAAACTTTCCACCCTTCCCACACTCCCTACCCTCTTGATCTAATGACCGAAAAGTTGTGGGTATGCGCCTCCCCTTTTAAGGGGATAATAAAAAAAATTTTCATCTCTTTGTCAATCCTCTTCTTTTCAAGGAGAGGTAATTATTCATTATTCATTATTCATTATTCATTATTCATTATTCATTATTCATTATTCATTATTCATTATTCATTATTCATTATTCATTATTCATTATTCATTATTCATTATTCATTATTCATTATTCATTGTTGAAACCGATGCTACCGGATTTGATATTACCGAATTATTAATTATTAATTATTAATCATTAAATGATTCTGGTTTAAAGCTTCCCCTTTTAAGGGGAAAATAAAGAAATAATATCTCCTTATATTCAATCAAGAGCGGTTTTAACCAGAGGTAATTATCAATTATCAATTATCCATTATCAATTATCAATTAATGAACCCTCCTAAAATTAAGCTACAAGCTCGCGCGGGGATTTGAACCCAAGCTTTTCGGTCCGGAGTGCTCTACAAACAGAATTATATGTATGCGCAAATTTTTAGGCTGAAGCGCTGATAGCTGAAGCGCTGATAGCTAGTTACAGCGGTTTTCATTTGGGTAGACCACAGTAGGGACGTTCCATGGAACGTCCCTACAAGGTTTTGTTTGTGAAGATGTGGTTCATCAACTTGAAAAGCGCTGTAATGCTTTGAAAGTACAATATATTACTGCCATTCCCTGTGTGGAACGAGAGTTAATGTTACTCAAGATTAATGCTACTACAAATATGCGATCGGAAGTGGTTGAGATTGCAAATATTTTTCGGGCGCGGGTAGTAGACTTAGGTGAGGACTCATTAACTATTGAAGTAGTAAGAGACCCAGAAAAAATTTGCCATTGTCCAAATGCTTGCTAAATATGCTATCCGTGAAATTGCTAGGACAGGTAAAATTGCTTTAACTCGTGAGTCTGGAGTTAATACTGAGTTCCTAAAACTGAGAGCTTTGGAAGTAAAAATGTAAGTATTTTCTAGGATGTTAATTAGGAAAGGGTTAATCCTATAGGATCAGGAATGATAATTTAAGCTTTTCTCTCATTTCTAAGACTACTACTTTTCTCTTTCAAAACCTAACTTACCTTGATATTTTACTGATTTAATTTTAGTTATAATCCTAATTTTTTTCAATTAAATATTCTATCTTAAGTAATTACTCCTTTTTTGAGTGCAACCTCATTAGAAAAAATTACTTTTTTTATTAAGAATATTTTTTTTTGTTCATTAAATATATCGACTAACAATTTCCTTAAGGATATCCCACGGTAATATTGCTTAAAATACGATTTTTAGGTTGAAAAAAATCAATAATTAGTGTTTTCACTTAAGACAAAAATACTAACTTTTTGATATTACAAAATTACTCCCGGAACTTTACAAAGTTCCATGTAGAGCTAGATAGTAAATTAAATAATTGCTTGTTCTTAAAACACAAATCAAGTAGTTAAATTATTTCAATTAATTCTGAATTTTAACTACATGATTAGGCTAACTTTTCGAGCAATATTTAATTACTAAAAACTGGAGTTGACAAGGGAAATTATCCCTATTTTTCAACTACTGTCGTTTAAATTTACAACACAACAAACCATGGCTACTACACTTCCTTCTGCTCAAGACCAATATATGCTCGAATTGATCAACAGAGATCGAGCAGCTCCTCAAGCAGCAGCAGATCGTTATCTAGATGGAATAAATGGAAGAGATGGAGACCTAAATCAAGGAGTTCCCGAACAAGATACAATCTCCACTGATGCAAAACAACCTTTAGCATTTAATCTGAACCTGAATACTGCTGCTGAAGGTCACGCTCAATGGTTACTAGATGAGAACAAATTTCAACACTCAGGAGAAGGTGGTACAAACTCCAGACAACGTATGCAAGCTGCGGGGTATACATTCACAAACCCCTCTGGTAATGGGGAAAACCTTGCTTGGTTTGGAACAACAGGTTTTGTAGACTTCACCGGATTTGTGAGGAAAAACTACGAAAACTTGTTTATTGACAAAGACTACCCTAATAGAGGTCATCGTGTAAGTCTGATGAACCCTAACTTCCAGGAAATAGGAATTTCTTCACTACAAGGCCTGTTTACTTCTGGTGGCAGAACTTTTAACGCAGTGATGAGTGCCCAAAACTTTGCCTATTCTGACGCGGGCGGCCCATTTATTACAGGTGTTGCCTACACTGATGCAGTTAATAATGACGATTTCTATACAGTTGGTGAAGGAATAGGCGGCATAACAGTTACAGCAGTTGATACTGCCAATAGTGCTAATACTTTCACAACTACTACTTGGGATGCAGGTGGTTATAGTTTAGATGTAAGTCCAAATGCGACTTACGATGTTACCTTCTCTGGGGATCTTGATGGGGATGGTCAGGCAGATGATACAGCAACTTATCAAGTTACTGTTGGTTCCGAAAACGTTAAACAAGATGTAGTTAGCGACAACTTACCTCCATCTACTCCCACCAATAATCCTCCCACCGCAGTACAAATAGATAACAATTCTATTGCTGAAAATAGTGTTAATAATACAGTGGTAGGTAATTTAACTACTGATGACCCTGATGCTGGGGATACTCACAGTTATCAATTGTTAGATGATGCTGATGGTCGTTTTGGTTTAGATGGAGACCAAATAGTTGTTTCTGATAGTTCTGGATTGGATTTTGAAAGTGATGCGAATCATAATATTACTGTGCGAACTACTGATGCTGGGGGTGANTTGGTCGGTGGTCGGTGGTCGGTGGTAGGGGTTAAGTATTAGGTAAATTATTAATTGTTAGTTATTAATTATTAATTATTTACCGAAAAATTGTGGTTTAAAGCTTCCCCTTTTAAGGAGAAAATAAAGAAAAATTTTCCTTTGAGTCAATCCTATCCGTTTTGAAGGAAAGGTAATTATTAATTATTAATTATTATAGTTATTCTGAATAATATTGGGACACTAAGAGACGCAATAATCTCGAATAATATCATCAATGGATTTATCTTTTCCTTCGTACATTCTTTTCTTTTTTAATGCACCAAAGTCGTGTTCTATATCATTTAAATCTGGAGAGTATTTAGGGAGAAATATAACTTCATGTCCTTGGCTATTGACTAATTCCCTAATCAGCGTTTTTCTGTGAATTGGTGCATTGTCCATTATTAGGACTGATTTTTGCTCAAGTGATGGTAATAAATATTGTTCTAGCCATCCGGAGAATCCAACAGCATTTAAGCTTCCTTCAAAAATCATTGGGGCTATTTATACTTTTTTTATTTTTCTTCTTCCTGCCACCAAGTTTTCTCTTTTTTTTCTTTTGCCTTGTTTGTCCCCTCTGACTTTTTTCCCTCTTTTTGACCAGGCTTGCTAGACATTCTTGAACTGACTCAAATCCACTCTCGTCAATATATACAAGGCTTTATATACCATAATTTTTGATCGATTCTCTCAGTAATTTATAGTACTTTATTCTTTCAAGTCTATTTCTTTGTCGATACCTTAATTCTTTTTTTTTGTGTGATTTTCATTTGATGCAACGCATAACCAATTGAACTAATATTAACTCCAAACTTAACAGCGCGATCGCACAATCTAAAATCTGGATTTTCTTTCACATCTTGTTCTAATGCCTGCCAATCTAGTTTTCGCCGACGTCTTGTGACTTTTGTCGGTTTTAAATCCACTCTTGCTAGCCACCGATATATTGTAGAACGTCCCACTTTATAGATTCTGGCAGCCGATAAAATACTTCCTCCGTGTTCAATATAATCAATGACTCTTGTTCGTAAATCTAGACTGTAAGACATTCTTTAAATGATTTATTCTGGTTTATATTTTACTCTTTATATTGTACCACTCTTATTCATAATGACTATAATTATTAATTGTAGAAGAGCCAGTTTATTTGTAATATTCTTTTTTAAATTTGGTATGATACATTGAAATTGTGAATAATATTAATAGACATCTCCACCAAATGAGGGAGTAGGGAGTAAGGAATAGAGAGTAGGGGGAAATAATTGATTTTATTTTTTATTATTAGAGATGTCTAATGACTTTGGATAAATCTAGAATTTAATCTATCAAAAATAAAAGCGCGAACAAAAAACTTTTTCCTTCTACTACTGTTTGTTCTTCTTTCTTCCCTCCTGAGGACTGAGGAGTGAGGAGTGAGGACTCAATAATAATGACTTTGGATAAATCTAGAATTTAATCTATCAAAAATAAAAGCGCGAACAAAAAACTTTCTCCTTCTACTACTGTTTGTTCTTCTTTCTTCCCTCCTGAGGACTGAGGAGTGAGGAGTGAAGACTCAATAATTAAGATTAGTATCATATACTAATTCACCAATACCTAATTATTTTTGATGAAAAAACTGATTACTACACTAACACCTGAGCAAGAAGCTCTGATTCGAGTGTATCGAAAAAAGTGGCATACAATAGCACATTCTACCCAACCTATTAATCGTCAAAAAGCTACTAAAGCGATTCAGTTAGCCTACAATTTAATGGGCGATCCAAATCCAGAGATTCTTTTTTGTGAAAGCCCCTATGCAGCTTTTAACACTCTGCTTAGTGTAATTTGGCAGCGATGGGAAAGCAAAGATGACTATGGTCATCGTCACATTTTCGGAGATAGATGGCAACTTTTGAGAGAACAACTAAAGTTGCAAATTACCGATAAATTATGTGAAGAAATAGATAGCAAAATTCGGGAAGATACTGATAGTTCATTAACAGAAGAGTCATTAAAACCAGAGGAACTTTGGAGTCATATTCTTTACTCTCAAATAGAAGAAAAATGGCAAGAAATAATTTCTGAAATTTCCATTAAGTTGTTGTGCTTGTGGAGTTATCCTATTCCCACAGAATTATGGAGTAGTTATGTCGCTTGGATAGATTTTTGTATTTCTGTTATTAATTGTGATTATAATTCAAATGACTGGCAAGTATTAGAGTCTATTGTCAGAAACTGTGGTTGGATATATCCTTTGAGACATCTGTGTATTATTTGCGATCGCCCTAGAAAGTTATTCTTGGATGATGAATATCGCCCCCACGCTGAAGGCAAACCAGCAATTGAATTTGCTGATGGTTATAGTTTATATGCTAATCATGGTGTGAGACTACCAGAAGAATATGGAATATTATCTCCCCAAAAATGGGAAGCAAAATGGCTTTTGTCTACAAAAAATGCTGAACTCAGACGAGTCTTAATTCAAGAAATTGGTTATGAGAAAATTTGCCAAGATTTACAAACTTTAGAAATAGATACATGGCAAGAATATACTCTCTTAAGAATAGATGATGATGCCGATATTGAGCCAATATTAATCTTAAAAATGATTTGTCCAAGCACGGGAAATATTCATACTTTAAGGGTACCTCCTGATATACACTCGGCGAAAGAAGCTATTAGTTGGGTAAATTGGGGAATTTATCCAGAAGAATTTTATATACAAACTTAGCAATATCATCTAATTGACATCCTCTGCGGTCTGAAAGCACTCCCCTATAGATTATGCAACGCCTTTAATGTCTCCAGGGGTTAAAACACCCTGGATTCTAAGTGGATGTGATGGGTGCGGACGCTATTGCCACGCAAAACACTGCTTACGATATTTTTTAGTCAGATTATCCAACCCATATCGCTGTGGAAGCATCAACACTTCCCTAGCAACCTTGGCTAAATCTAAACTTAGCTGTGCTGCTACTTTTTCCGTCAGGCTATATGGCCATTTGCGTTCCGCAAAGCTCCGAATGGCGCCCCTACAATATAGACTCTTATCTTTAACACTGAATAATATCATGTCCGGTAGCATCGGTATTGTATAGCAAAGGTAGGCAACAGCTCCGGAAGGCAGGAAGGCTTAAGACAAGAAAAAAACTTAAATTCCCTGTAGATATCCACGCTAACTTTTACACAAACGATTGCCTTCGGACATGATATAACACCGATGCTACCGGGTTTGATATTAGGGCATGAGCAAAACTACGAAGCCCTATTATAACTGTTTTACCGTAAGCGTAGCTCCCCCGAAGGGGGCACATGATATAAAAATTGCACTGAGGTAAGTTGCTAACACTACATTAATTTTTTGCCGATCTATTTGATTTAAAATTAATTAAATTATTCAGAATTCCAAACCAAAAAGGCGCTCCCTGAGAAATCGCAATAATACTTATAATCCATCCTGTAACGGCTTTAATAATATAAGAAAAACTCAAGGGTGTAAACTGTTCTTTGAGTGGTTGTGAAAAATTCCATCCAATTGGCAAATTATCAATTCCATCCAAAGCCATAAAAGTTGTAGCGAATTGTTCTTGAATACAAGTTTGAAATTCGGTATCCTCATTGACCTGCGAACATGAATTTGATTCAGAATTTGAGACTATTACTTCCGTTATTTTATTACTTAGAGTTGAGGTAATTTCGCTTTTTGATAAATTATCGATAATGTTTACTGTGTCAATATTGAACATCAAAACAACTATTACAGATAATATAATAGAAATGTATTGCCTTTTTTGATCGTAAATTTCTAAAGCATATTCTATTGACATATCATACCAAGATTGAAGTTGTTGATCTAAATATTTAAGTTGCTCTCCTTTTTACAAATTGCAGGAGGTGTCCAATAGCTAAAAGTCTGATATTATCGTCAATTTATCAAGACTTACGCACGAGGTACGAAAAAGTAGCATTTGAGATTGCTTCCCTATGGGTCGCAATGACGGAAATAGGTTCTACTGTGTAAGTCCTAAACTTACTATTATAACTTAATTATTGGTCTTTATCAAACTACAAATTGTCAAACTAAAAGGCAGGCAAAATGCCTACCTCAAACAAGATTTTATTGTTTAATTACTGTTTAATTACAACTAAGATAATATTGCCATAGCACTACTAATCAAAGTCTGAAAATTATCCGCAACAACAGTAGTAATTCCACGAGTAAAAGGTAAACTGTCAATCACCATTACTAAACACAATAACATCATGTAGTAGATGGAATATTTGAATAGCGATCGCGCTACATCTCTATTAGAAGGCTCTTTTAATAATAGCCAAGCTTTCTGGATAAAGACTCCACCAAGGAGAGTTGCTAATATTGCATAAACAGCTCCACTCGCGTGCAACGGATAAACTAGCAACAAAGTCATCGGAACCAAAATCAGAGTGTAAACCCAAATTTGTTTGGCTGTTTCCTCATCTCCTTCAATCACAGGTAACATTGGCACGCCAACTTCTTTATATTCATCGCGAATATAGATTGCCAAAGCCCAAAAATGAGGTGGAGTCCAAATAAAGATGATGGCAAACAACAACCAAGCTGCCCAACTCAGCTCCCCTGTCACCGCGGCCCAACCTACTAATGGGGGAATAGCACCAGCAGCACCGCCAATTACAATATTTTGTACGCTGTGACGTTTTAACCAATGGGTGTAAATACCAACATAAAAAACTATTCCAGACATTGCCAACAGTGCTGCTAGTAAATTAGCAAATACTGTGAGCAAAGTAAATGATGTAGCTGCTAGAATGAATGCAAAAATTAAAGCATCGCGAGGTTTGACTCTCCCAGAAGGAATAGGACGCCAGCGAGTACGCTCCATAATATAGTCAATATCGCTGTCATAGATGCAGTTGATAGCGTTAGCTGAACCAGAAGCTAATGCACCACCTATTAATGTCACGAATAATAGAAGGGGAGAGACTTCTCCTTTTGCTCCCAACCACATTCCGGCTGCTGTTGTAATCAGTAGCAGTAGAATAATTCTAGGTTTTGTTAGTTGATAATAGCTTTTGAGTACTTGTAAGATATTATCATGGCGTCGTGGAAGACGATGAGAAATAACTTCTTGCATAGATTCTTAGTTTGTTAATTTTGTGTTTTAACTGATTTTTGTTTCCGTAGTCTAAAGTTTATGAGCAAATAAAAACGGATATTAGTACCAGTTAATTTGTGGTGTTAGTCAGTTTGAAAAATTTAGTCCGGTTGAATATTTATACAGCACATTTCGGGCAAACAATCTACAGCTCACAAATGGTAAAGTTATTGTAGGTCCGGCATCTTGCCCGCTAGTTATGTTCCTCACCGATAGCTGACAGTGTTGTAAACGGACACTAAATACAGTGAGGACACAATTCGGAGCTTGGCGCTAGCCAATGCCATTCGCCCCTACATAGTTTTCAAGGTGAATTTGCGTAAGTCCTGTAATCTAATAACTCATAAAAGAGGGGTATATTACTGTATCCATGTTAACAATTAACTAGCTTTTAGCATTTCCTGACGGAATGCTCCGCAAACAGCTATCAGCTTTTATAGGTCTGGGTTTAAATCCCCAGTCTATAAACCGTAAGGTTTAGAAAAGGGTTTCAATCCCCTTCTAAACGTTTACTCCTGACTGCTGAGTACTGAGTGCTGACCGCTTTTTTAAGCTTTTGCAAATTGTCGATCGCGTAAAGCAATAACAGTAAACGCTACTAAAGTTCCCAGTAATGCTGCTCCTACGGCTTGATGAGATACGGTTAATAACTCAATTTGTAGACGTAACCGGAAGGTCATAACTCCCAAACCTATCTGAGCTAATACTAATAAACCAGCCCAGTTTGCTAACTTTCGCAGCAGCGGATGTAAGGCAGAGGTGCGCCACGCCATTACTACCAATATTAATGTTGCTAAAGTCGGAGGAACAACACCAGCAATATGACTATTCATTATTTTACAAAGTTCCGCCACTCCAAAACATTGATGCAACGCCCACTGAGAAGCAACTAACCCACCGAGTAAACTTTGTAAATAAACTAAAATTGCAGCAGTTAATCCTATCCAAGGTAGTTTACCAACATTGCCCGTACCTGTGTATGGCATCATTGATATACCTATAACTAATAGAGTCATAAAATATAGCAAAGCAGTACCAAGGTGAGCGGTGACAATATCAAAGCGTAACAGTTCTGTAACAGTTAATCCACCGAGTACGCCTTGAAAAACTATTAGTCCTAGAGCAAAGGTGGATGCCCAAGGTAGCCAACCTGGTAATTCTTGTCTATGCCACCATGATAAGCCCATAAGAGCGATCGCGCCAAAGCCAATTAAGCTGGCATCTAGTCGATGAAACCACTCTAAAAATACTTGTAGATTCATCTGTGCCATTGGTACTAATTTACCATAACACAAGGGCCAGTCAGGACAGGCTAAACCAGCATTCATAACCCTGGTAGCACTGCCAATAGCCATTAGTAGTAGGGTCGCTATACATAGTTTCCAAACCAACCCACGAATGCGATCGCGTGCTGGAGACTGAGAGGGAATAATTGTATTGTTATTTAAAACAGAATTGGCCATAGGATTTTTATTGGCTTGAATCTAAAATCTTGCTAAATTATTGAAGTAGCAGTCAGCACTCAGCTATTAGCAATCAGCTTCTAGTTGCTTGTCTGATGGAGGATAAAATCCCTATTAACAGGCAGCACGGGCTTTTTAACATATAGTTAGGTAGTTAGGTGAATTAAACCCTCAAATTTTTAGCTGATAGCTGTTTGCGGAGCATTCCGGTACGGAAATGCTAAATGCTGATAGCTAGTTAACATCTGACAATTATTAATGCGTCTGATTTTTGTTACTATAAGGGATACTATCTGAAGATTTGTTGTGCTTTAGAAAGTTTTCTGATTTTAATTTTCTTTACAGTTTACTGTTCTATTTGTTACTAATTTTCCCGAAATTTCATTCTTAACTTTTTCTTTAATTTCTAATAAATTAATAAATTCAAAGTATGCAATTTAAGAGTACATATTCAATGTAACTTTATTTATACAAACTGTGGGGTAATTTTTGAGGAAAATAGTTAAAATAGTATAAACTTTCTCCAGAGAAATGTAGGAAAAACTAAGATAATCTATAATTTTTATAAACAGTAACAATTGTATCTAAATTATGAGTAGGCACTTAGTTTAACTTATATAGTTGAGTATGACAAAAAGTCAAACAATCCTCTAGGTAGACTAGGGTTTTTCAAGCTGACAGAGATTTTAACGCTGCTGTCAACTTCAAATAACTGTTTGTATCAGTAGCTTGAGTTTCAAGCGAATTTAAGCCTGCTCTTGAAGATAAGTTGCAGACTGCGGTCAGTGGTCTTCTGGGAAGCAGGAAGCTAGCTCCAAAGCTCATGCAATTCCGGTGTGGGTAAGTTTGGATAAGTTTAGTAGAACGGGAGAAAGACTAAGTTAAAGAGGTAATATATATATGGAAGAAAAAGAAAAAATACCAGTCTCAGTAATCACCCTAGTAGTTGGTATAATAGTTACCATAATTAGCGTGTGGTTAGGTCAAAATCATGGTCTATTACCAGAGCAAGCATCAGTACAAGCTCCTCTGGTGGATGGTTTTTTTGATGTCATGTTTACTATAGCAGCAGCTTTATTTCTAGTGGTAGAAGGAACAATCGTCTTCTCTGCAATTAAATTTCGTAGACGTGAAGGAGATGATAGTGATGGCGCTCCCTTTAGGGAAAATTTACCATTAGAAATATTTTGGACGGCAATTCCATCCATAATTGTGATTGGTCTTGGTATCTACAGTGTAGATGTATATAGACAGATGGGTGGATTCGACCCAGCAGGAACAAAAGTAGCTCATGTTTCTTCATCCGAACTTCAAACAGTGAAGCCAGGTTCAGCTCTGGCAGCTCCCCTAATAGCAGACGCTGAAGGAATGGAGTCAGAAGAAGTAGCTACAAAAGAAGGGAGCAAATATGGCTTTGGAGCAGCTCCTGAAGCAGGAGCAAACCCGGCAGATGTAGTCGTTGATATCACAGGAATTCAGTATGGATGGCTGATGACCTATCCCGAAAGTGGTGTTTTAGCAGGGGAACTCCATATTCCTGTCAACAAGGATATACAAATCAACCTTTCTGCTGATGATGTTATTCATGCTTTCTGGATACCTGCTTTCCGTTTGAAGCAAGATGCAATTCCTGGTAAAAAGACCCAACTCCGGTTCGTAGCTACTAAAACTGGAGAATATCCAGTATATTGTGCAGAACTTTGCGGTGCTTACCACGGAGCGATGAGAACACAAGTAATTGTTGAAACTCAAGAAGAGTATGAAGCTTGGATAAAAGAAAATACTTTTGCCGAGCAACCACAGTTGAATCAAGCTGTAGCAGTAAATACTGCTGATTTATCAGAATCGGAGTATCTTAGCCCTTATGCTAATGAAATGGGTATCGATTCCGAAACATTAAATCAAATTCACCCAAACTAGACTAGAACTACTATTAGCTATGGCGGGCAGTTTGCTCCGCAACGCTAGCGCGAACGTCCGTGACAGCCTGTGGACTGGATAACGCCGACGTTGCCAGGTTGAAGCAGGAATAGAACAGATTGTTTAGAGAAAATCATAGATTTATATAGATAATCGTAGGTTTCTAAGAACGGAAGAGTTGGGGAGGAGTCAGCTCCAAAGGTAAAAAAAAATGAGTTCAACCTCCCCAACTTTACAAAAAGGCGGTGGGTCTCATCGTCTCTGTCTGCAGAGGGTTAAGTGGTTGCACTCCCTATGTTTCGCTCCGCGACATGTAACGCGCAGCGTTGCGCCAGCAAAACAGAAAGCCCTATCCGTGAGGTTGGGAAACCTACATCATAATCTTTGATTTGATGTAGGAGAACTTCACTAATTAATTCGTAATTGTCAAAAGAATTTACAGATGACACAAACACAAATTCCTTTAGAAACCAAACCACAACCGGAAAAAGCACATCCGGAGGCATGGAAATGGTATCACTACTTCGGCTATAACATAGACCACAAGGTAATCGGCATTCAATATCTGGTTACCGCCTTCATCTTTTATCTCGTCGGTGGTCTCATGGCCATGGCTATGCGTGCGGAACTCTACACGCCAGATGCAGACTTTCTCGACCCAAATGTTTACAACTCCTTCCTGACAAATCACGGCACGATTATGATTTTCCTATGGATCGTGCCTGCTGCCATTGGAGGTTTTGGCAACTATCTGGTCCCCCTAATGGTGGGAGCTAGAGACATGGCATTTCCTAACCTCAATGCGATCGCCTTCTGGCTCAACCCAGTTGCTGGAGTATTCTTAATTGCTAGTTTGGCTTTTGGAGGGGCACAAAGCGGATGGACAGCTTATCCACCACTCAGCCTTATTACTAATAACATCGGACAAACTTTTTGGATTCTCTGCATCGTATTAGTGGGAACTTCCTCCATAATGGGTGCGCTAAACTTTATCGTCACCATCCTCAAAATGAAAGTTCCTAGTATGAAGTGGGAACAACTACCTCTATTCTGCTGGGCAATCTTAGCTACTTCCGTTTTGGCACTATGCTCAACTCCTGTCTTAGCAGCAGGTTTAGTACTTTTATTATTTGATATCAACTTTGGCACCGGCTTCTTTAAACCAGAGATGGGCGGTGATGTGGTCATCTACCAGCACTTATTCTGGTTCTATTCTCACCCTGCAGTTTATCTGATGATTCTGCCAATTTTTGGCATTCTTTCAGAGGTTATTCCCGTTCATGCACGCAAAGGCATATTTGGTTATAAAGCGATCGCCTACTCCAGTCTCGCTATTTGCGTAGTAGGTTTGTTTGTATGGGTACACCATATGTTCACCAGTGGAACTCCTCCTTGGATGCGGATGTTCTTCACCATCTCAACTCTAATTGTGGCAGTTCCCACCGGAGTCAAAATCTTTAGTTGGGTAGCCACTCTCTGGGGCGGAAAAATCCGCTATACAAGTGGGATGCTGTTTGCCATTGGTCTATTAGCAATGTTCGTTATGGGTGGACTAAGTGGTGTAACTATGGGAACAGCTCCCTTCGACGTTCATGTCCATGACAGTTATTATGTAGTAGCTCACTTCCATTACGTTTTATTTGGTGGTTCAGTATTTGGTCTATATGCAGGTATCTATCACTGGTTCCCCAAAATGACAGGTCGGATGTACAACGAAACCTGGGGTCGGGTTCACTTTGTCCTGACTTTAATTGGTACAAACCTCACTTTCTTACCCATGCACCAATTGGGTTTACAAGGAATGCCACGTCGTATTGCTATGTATGACCCTCAGTTTGAAGCTATTAACCACATCTGTACTTATGGATCAATTATTCTTGGCCTGTCTGTAATTCCATTCTTCATCAACATGGTTTGGAGTTGGATGTACGGACCAAAAGCTGATGGTAATCCTTGGGGCGGTTTATCCTTGGAGTGGACAACTAGCTCACCTCCTATAATCGAAAACTGGGAAGTGTTGCCAGTAGTTACTTATGGTCCTTATGATTTTGGCTCTAAGAAGACTCTTGGTATTCGAGAGCGCTTCAAGCTAATTTCACAAGGAAGTTCTAAAGTAAAGGAAACAGGGGTACCTGTATCTGAAGCTGAGTCTTCATCCTTTAACGATGATTCTCAGAATTAACTAGCTATCAGCTATCAGCTACGGAATTGAATATAAGTAGGTAGGTGAGAAAATTTACAACTATGTCATTGCGACGGTAACAGCGTGGAAGGAAGCAATCTCAAGGGTTTTGACGGCATAAACATTTTGTTACATAGTGACGTTTATTCACGCCTACCTACTTAAGGAAATATTATTTCTTTTCTCTTGGTCGATTAGATATGGCGAGGTCTCCTCGCCATCCCACCTCTAGTTGTGGTCATGTACAAGATATGCCATTAAATCTCAGAACTTTTGATTGCCCTGATTGTGGCATATCTATAGACCGCGTATGAGATGCAAGTATTAATTTAAGAAAGCGAGTGCTAATTGGCGAGGTTTCCTCAGAATGTAAGACGCACTCAAGACATGCGGTCGGCTTGACCGTTGATGCCTGTGGACGGAGTGCTGCCGACAGTTCCGGTGGAAGCAGGAAGTAAACATTAAAATATCACGCTATGTGACGTTTTATATCGGTTTTATGAAGCAGTTCATGGGCAATATCAAATCCGGATAATTACTATACCCAAGTCATTGCGACTGTAACGGAGTGGAAGGAAGCAATCTCCTCAACCCCTGAGATTGCTTCCTATCGTCGCAATGACGACTGTTCAACCGGATTTTATATAAGTCCTGAGATATAAACTTTCAGAAATTATTTTTGTTTATTTTAGGTACAAGAAATTATGCAAGGTTCAACAATTGAAACAACTAATAATTTAGTTGATACTTCCGTCCAATCTGCGTCAGCAGAGGCAGGCCATCACGAAGAACATCAGGATTTACGAGTTTTTGGATTAATCACATTTCTTGCTTCTGAATCTTTGATGTTTGGGGGACTATTTGCTGCTTATTTAATTTACCGAGCAAATGCCGGGGTTTGGCCTCCTGAAGAAACAGAGGTAGAGTTGTTACTGCCAACCATCAACACTATTATTCTGGTTTCTAGTAGTTTTGTGATTCACAAAGGCGATACTGCAATCAAAAAGAACGATCTCTCAGGAATGCGTCTATGGTATATAGTTACCGCCGCCATGGGTATTATCTTTTTAGGCGGTCAGGTTTATGAGTACATGACTCTAGGTTATGGCCTGACTACTAATGTGTTTTCCAATTGTTTTTATGTGATGACTGGTTTCCACGGTCTACACGTTTTTGTTGGCGTTCTACTTATTCTCGGTGTATTGTGGCGTTCTCGTCGTGCTGGTCATTACAATGGAGAAAAGCACGTTGGTATTGAGATGGCAGAAATATATTGGCACTTTGTTGATATTATCTGGATTGTTTTATTCACTTTGCTTTACATTTTGACTCAGATTTAAAGAAGCACCTCAGCGGTCAGCAATCAGCTATCGGCTTCTCTGGCGCGCCTTTTCAAATAAGCGTGGGGTACTTAAACCCTTGAAATTTTAGCGCTCCAGCTAAATGCTGTTTGCGGAACATTCCGGAACGGAAAAGCTAATAGCTAGTTAATGTCTACGCGAAGGAGTTTACTGTCGCTACACTTGCGTTGCATTTGAAAAATTATACACCATTTGTAGGGGTTAACGGCCGTTAACCCCTACTATATTTTGTGGTTATATAGAATCCGGGGTTATACAGTTTCTCTCAAGAATAATTCGACCTATTTTCCAAGTGTGTAAATAAATTATGAACTTTCCCAACATCAACAGAAAAACTATCACATTTTTTCTTTAAAAGTTTAGCTAAAGTAACACAACGGACGACTGTCATCTCCCCTGATTTTTCACTATCTATGCCTTCTTTCCCAACGTCTCTGAAGGCAACTCCCCAAACATGGTTTTGTAATCTCTAGTAAAATGACATGGACTGTAAAAGCCAAATTCACTGGCGAGGATAGCGATCGTACAACTTTCTGGATCGCTTGCCTTCAGGTGTCGTCGCACTGCATTGAGTCGTTGCACCTTGAGATAACGCATCGGACTCAAGCCAAATAAGTCCTGAAAACCATAAGATAAGGCACGACTGCTAGATCCTAAATTTTCAGCTAGTTGTTTTAAAGTCAAAGGTGTTTCCAAGTGTGCTAACATTTTTTGCTCTGCTTGGGCAATCAACTTTGCTCTTCGGGAAGGTTTGAGGAAAGACTTGGAATTTAACTTGATGGGAATGTGACTAATCAACAAAGGAACTAAATCATCAGTAATGAGTTTCTCAATATGAGGGTTTTGAAACCAAGTCGGTTGGTGTACTGCTAACCAAAATACTTGTTTCAGATAATCTTTAATTTCTTGAATCCCAGTTAGAGGTAAATTCACATGATTTTTTCTCCGGAAATTATCGTCTAGATCGTGGCGCTGTAGTTGGTCTGCATAAGTATGAAAAGTTTGAATAGGTATAGAAATTTGTGTCACCGTTCCACCTTGAGGAAATATTATGTCTGCTTCGATGTTATTCAAAGCAAAAACAGTCCTTTTAGGTTTTATAGGGTGACGGAAGGAGTAATATTCCTTTTCATTCTCAGACCAAACTATCGCAAAAGAGATGCATCCCTTTGTACCATCACCCGAAAATTGAATCCCTTGGTTCACCTGATTACATACGAAAAATATGTCACCAACCTGAATCGACAAAAACTCAGCTTGAACAGAACCGGGAGTGAGTTGTATTATTTCCTTATTTTTATAGTTAGAAAACTCTTTGAAATGCTCCACATATGTAAATGATTTGGAGATAATCTTCGGATTGCCTATCCCAGGATCATCTTGAGTCTGGGTAGTTTTACTATTTTTTATATTCATCAATCAACTTACTTTTACATCACTCCATCAAAAAAAAACAATCAAAGAAAATATAAGTAAAACTAATATCAACTTCAACTTAGTTATTTAATTTGTATAACTGAGAAAGTTTCAATTTTTGATTATCCACAGAGATAGACTACCACTAAACTAATCTTCAAGTCTTTGAATTACTCTGTTGTGCTACGGAGTGGGTATGAAATATCCTAATTAGATTTTCGATTAATAAATTCAAAGAAGTCCAATTCAGTCCAGGTGATAGGGTTCCGATGCAGCGATCGGGACTCTACAACCCCTCCCAAGGCCATCCAGATTGTGTTTTGGGAGGTGCTCAAAAGTGTTCAGGACTTACGCAGTGCCGCTATATATAGCTTATAAATTGGTAGTAACTCTGGATATACCCAATACATTTAGTGTAGCTGCCTAATTCCTGATGTTTCTAACCCCTTTTATGAGGTTTTATCGATGTTTTTCAACAGTATTTTTAACCAGATTTGCAGGATGTTTGCGGTGTTTGCGATCGCACTCTCCCTCTTCCTTAATACTGCCATTTCATCGGCAATAGCCCAAACTGCCGAACCAGAGACGTTCAACGTGTGGGTTGCCGGCGACGCACACATAACTACGGACAGCCTGTATGGCATTGAATCCCTGAAGCTGGCCTTACGACAGTCGGAAGGTTACTGGTCGCCCTTCTTTGTAGAAGAAGAGAAAGACGGGGTGTTTCTCCCGGTTCCCGCCATCAATTGGGACATCATGCTCAACCTTGGCGACTATAGTTCTTCGGGGTTCTTCCCCAACGATGAGGAGGGTCGCATGGTTGTAGACCAGTACAAGGCCTTGACAAAGCACTACCGTGAAGACGTTTATAGCGTCATCGGCAACCATGATGCCAACTATTACGACCAAGGCCCTGGTTCCTGGTTCAGCAAATGGATCGATCCCCTGGGTGAGAACACAGAATTTTCGGGTGTCAATCCTGAGCTGCGTCGCTTTCCAGTTACAGGAACTTGGGAACATTACAAGTTTGAAGCAGGTAATGTCCTGTTTCTGATGCTAGCTGACCGAAACGATGTGTCCAATCCAGTCGGTCGGGGCAACAGTGAAGACCATGAGTTTGGAGGATTCCCCTCTGGTGCTGTGACACGTGATACATTTAACTGGTGGAAGCAACAAATTGAAGATAACCCAGAAAAGATCATTATCACCGCGCACCATCACGCTCTCAAGGGCACAACCACGACATCAGGTTTCGATGACCCCAGTATTCACCCAGGCGATGGGATTGGAGGCTATCTGGCTTACATTATCGAGAACGAGAATCCAGAGGAATTCCAGTGTACGGTATACACTGACTCGCCTGGGCTTGAGGACCCCGACTACCCCTGTGAGGAAATCATCGGTCTCGGGCCTTTCGAGCAATATCTTGAGGATTATTATCAGGAGCACGGAGAACCCGCCATCGACCTGTGGCTGGGTGCTCATTCCCATAGCTATCCAGGAGAAGTTGTTAATGGCAAAGGGATGACTGCAAAACGTTGGGGTGTCACCTTCCTTCAGGTGGGGGGTCTGACTCATTACTATTCCGCAGGTGTGCCCTTGAGCCGATGGCTCGGCTTCACTGATGGCAGTCAGTCGTTGGATATCCGCATGTATATTCATCGGGCTCCTTATTACTCCTTCATTAATCCAGAGGTAGCGGAGGAGGAAGATATTCCTCTTCCCTATACCGATGTTCCCAAAGGAGCCATTAAGGAAAATGGCTGGTATGAGCAGCCGGAAACATACACGATCCAGTTGCGTCGTAAATTCGAGGCACCAGACCCAGATACCAGACCTGCAAAAACTTGAAGGTCTGATTTATAGAAAATCATAGATTTATATAGATAATCATAGGTTTATAAGAATGGCAAAGCCCGCCTCAACTGATGCAAGGAACTCACTAGCTGTTTTATACAGCCCAAATCTGAGGTTCTTGTTTGATCATTCCTAATAGCGAAGGAAGGAGTTAGGTGGGCAATACCCGTTCTAGGGATCTACCCAAGTACAAAGTTTTGTTTATGAGGTTTTATTGATTTGGAAAGGGATTGTGGGGGGTGCGATCGCAATCTCTCTCTTCCTCAGCACGACGATCCTGCGAGTCATGGCAGAAGAGGCCCCTTCTCGCCCCAACATCCTGTATTTCCAGGTTGACAACCTGGGGTTTGGCGAAATTGGTACCTACGGTGGTGGCATCCTGCGCGGCACTGCAACACCCCGTATCGATCAGTTTGCCACAGAAGGATTCAAGCTACTGAATTTTGCACCCGAGTCCCAATGCACGCCCTCGCGCTCGGCTATCATGACTGGTCGCTACTCCATTCGTTCTGGAACGCACACTGTTGCATTACCAGGATTGCCTAATGGAATCGTTGCCTGGGAAAAAACTATGGGCGACGTGCTGTCGGCAGCCGGATATAACAACTACATTGTAGGGAAGTGGCACATTGGTGACACACCAGGTCGGTTTCCCACAGATCACGGCTTCCTGCACTGGTATGGTATTCCCCGCAGCTATGACGAAAGTTTGTATTTTGAAGACCCCTTCTACGATCCCGAACGCGACCCCGGCTCTCATGTGGTAGAATCAGTCCAGGGAGGAGAGTTAACAGAACACGCTCTCCTGACTGTCGATGTCAAACGCAACCTGGATCTCGAATACATGACGCACGCCAAGAAATGGATGCAGGAAAGCAAGGATGCTGGTAAACCCTTCTTCATGTATTTCAACCACAGCCTGATGCACATGCCTATTGTTCCCCGAGAGGAGTTCAAAGGCGCGACAGGGTACGGCGACAACGCTGATAGTCTCATGGAGTTGGATAGCGATTTCGGTGAAATGCTCGACTATTTGGAGCAACTCGGCCTTGCCGATAATACAATCGTCGTGTTCGCAGGCGAAAACGGTCCGGAGGAAGCCATAGAGTGGCGTGGCAACCCGGGGTTCTTTGAAGGTTCTTACTTTGCTGGCAGCGAAGGGAATCTGCGTACCCCCTGCATCATTCGCTATCCAGGCAAAGTGCCGTCAAATCGTGAGAGTGATGAGATCGTTCATATCACCGATATGTTCACGACTTTAATTCGCTGGGCAGGGGCGGAAATCCCCGACGATCGGATAATTGATGGGCAAGATCAGCGAGATTTCTTCGAGGATAAGACAGAGGAGTCAGCCAGAGAGGGCTTCCCCTACTGGAACGGCCCCGACCTTTATGGTATCAAGTGGCATCACTATAAGGCTAAGTTCGTCGATCAGAAATACATGTTCGATCCGGCTTTGAAACTGCCAATTCCCAATCTGATCAATTTGAAAGAAGATCCCAAGGAACGCATCCCAAATAATCCTCGCTACTATTGGGCATCATATCACGTATTCAGCATATTGGGTGACTTCCAGGAAAGTGTGGAAAAGGAACCGTTGATTCCTGCAGGTGCTCCTCTGGACGCGACACCTGACGATTATTTGCCAGAATCATCGCCTCAACTGTCTCAAATCAATTTTCCTCCGTCTTAAAATAATAGCCTCCCAAGGGTTGTGATCCTCTCCCTTTGGGAGCTATCGATTACGCAAAAGTCCGTAGGATTTTTGCCAACAATGAGAATTCTCTGTTCAAAGCCATTCTGCACCTTGAACAGAGAATATTGTATTATCGAAATATCAAGCATTTTATGAAAACTTTTTGCTTAAAATCACTTATTATATTTTTCCTAACAATATCCCTTATTCTCCCTTTCTCCACACCAGCACAAGCATCTTCTACAAATAATAGTTGTCCAAGGGGAATGGTATTTATTCCTGGAGGCACTTTTAGAATGGGATCGGATTCTCATTATCCATCAGAAATTTCTGCTGAAGACGTCACTGTAGATAGTTTTTGCATTGATCGCCACGAAATCACCAACGCCGAATTCCGCAAATTTGTCAAGGCAACAGGCTATAAAACCATTGCCGAACGCCCCCTCTCAAAATCACAATTCCCCAATCTAACCGACAAGCAACGACAACCTGGTTCCCTCGTCTTTCAACCTCCCTCTGAAGGTATTCAACAAGTTGCTTACTTAAGCTGGTGGCATTGGACAGTGGGTGCTAATTGGCAACATCCCTACGGTCCTCATAGCAACATCAGAGGCAAAGATAATTATCCTGTGGTTCACATCGCTTATGAAGATGCTGTTGCTTATGCTAATTGGGCGGGTAAATCTCTCCCCACAGAAGCTCAATGGGAATATGCAGCGCGGGGTGGTCTTCAGGAACAAGAATTTACTTGGGGAAATCAATATTCTGCAAAGAAAGCCAACACTTGGCAAGGGATGTTTCCCTTTTTCAATACCAAAGAAGATAACTATTTAGGAACTGCACCAGTAGAATCTTTTCCTCCCAACGGTTACGGACTTTATGAAATGACCGGAAACGTTTGGGAACTGACATCAGACTGGTATCAAGTCGGACATTCTGGCAAAGACCATAGTGTAAACCCCCTCGGACCTGACAAAACCGCCAGTTTCGATCCCATCAAACCCCAGGAAGGAGCTTTGCACGTTATTAAAGGTGGTTCTTACCTCTGTGCTAAAAATTATTGTAGTCGTTATCGACCTGCTGCCAGAGAGTCTCAAGCTCCTGATACCGGAACAACTCATATTGGGTTTCGTTTAGTAGTTTCGTAGTGGACTGACACACCTTATTAGATGGGGGGATGAGGAGATGGGGAGATGGGGAGATGGGGGGATGGGGAGATGGGGGGATGGGTAAGAATCGTTACCCAAAACTTGCCCAACTTAACGAAACCTCAAGCAACAGTTCTAACAATGTGGAGCTTTAATATCATGTTCGGTAGAATAGTTATAATTAGGATCGTAGTTGGGCTTTAGCCCTAATAGTAAGTATTGTAAGGGCTAAAGCCCAACTACAAACAAAAATTTTATTATAAGTAATTATCCGCAATTCGTAGCTCCCCCGGAGGGGGAACATGATATAACCCATAGTTGTAGACTAACGACAGTTAGCGTATTTCTGTTTGACAGTTTGCTATTCCCTGTTCCCTATTCCCTGCCGCGTAGCGCTATAGTGAGAAAATATATAGATGTCTAATATTGAGAAATAGTCAGGATGCAAACTAAAGAAAAACTTATGCTACCAAAAATGGGCTGTGGTACATGGGCATGGGGCAACCGCCTCCTCTGGGGATATGATGAAAGTATGGATAATGAGTTGCAAAATGTCTTCAATCTTTGTGTTGCTAATGGTGTGACTTTATTTGATACAGGGGACTCCTACGGTACAGGTAAATTAAACGGACGTAGTGAAATGCTATTGGGACAGTTTTCCCAAGCATACACGGGGGCAAATCAAGAGAATATTTGCATTGCCACAAAACTTGCTGCTTATCCCTGGCGATGGGGTCGTCAAGCAATGATTTCTGCTGGGGAAGCATCGGCCCAACGCCTCGGAAAAAATGTCGATTTGGTACAGATGCACTGGTCTACAGCAAATTATCTACCCTGGCAGGAATGGGGGCTTTTAGATGGTTTGGCTGACTTATACGAACAAGGCAAGGTAAAAGGTGTGGGACTATCGAACTATGGGCCTAAACGGTTAATGAAAGTGTATGAAAGACTTCGTGATCGCCATATTCCTATAACTACTCTACAGGTTCAATATTCTCTATTATCAACCTATCCTGTTACAGAATTAGGAGTGAAAGAAATCTGTGATGAATTGGGAATTAAATTAATTGCATATAGTCCTTTAGCATTGGGAATATTAACAGGAAAATATTCAGAAAACGGCTCTCTTCCTCAAGGTATTCGAGGTTTTTTGTTTAAGCAAATATTATCAGGAGTTCGCCCCCTACTATCATGTTTAGAAGCAGTGGCAAAGTCAAGAAATAAAACGATGTCGCAAGTAGCAATTAACTGGTGTATTTGTAAAGGTACAATTCCTATTCCGGGGGCAAAAAATCTAGCACAGGCAGAACAAAATATTGGTGCATTGGGTTGGGAATTAGATTCTGGTGAAGTTACGGAATTAGATAATGCTGCGGCGAGAACAGATAAGAAAATGGTACAAAATATTTTTCAGACTAAGTGATATAGCAGAAGGAAGAAGGAAGAAGGAAGAAGGAAGAAGGCATCCCCCCTACCCCCCTTTGAAAGGGGGGAGTCAGAAGGAAAAGTTTTACGTTGTCTGAGTTTTAAACTTTTGAACTAGACATCTCCACCAAAAGAGGCAACAGCTCATCTGGCAACAGGGAGAAATAATTGATAATATCAAATCCGGTAGCATCGGTGTTATTCAGTATTTAAAGATAAGAGTAGGGGCGAATGGCATTCGCCCTATATTGTAGGGGCATTAGTAGCAGCTTTGCGATAGAAAAAATTTTGGGTTATAGCAATAGTCCTCTTGATTTATAATCTATAAATCTGTAATAATTAAAGTCTAGTTAGCGCAAGGTTAAGTTAAACGCTAATACCAATAACACTTGCTAATCTCGTTTTTATAACAGTTAATAACCACCCTAATATTGAGGTGGTTATTTGAGTTGTTCTACTCCTAAAGAATAATTGCGAATTTGCTTGATATTAATCCTTAACCCGATTTAATAAATTTTATAATTTGTACCAATAAACTAATAATCAAAACACTCAAAACCGAGTTTTTTTTCGATTTACCTGAAGAGGAGATTGACGTAAGGTTATTTGTTAAATTTGGAATCGGAACGCAACATTTCAGTATAAAAAAATTATCAAATAATTGAATGAATACTATCAACAACCTCTTCAATAAAGTCAACTGCATCGCCCACCATAATTTCGTCAATTCCCCATCTATTGCCTAAACTTAAAGTAGGGTCTATATCCGCCTCGTGAGCAATCTTATTTCGACGGTCAATAATAATTTTTAATTCTTGCTTAATATCCTTATCTGTTCTACCCATAATATTTCCAACTTCTTGCCACAATTTTTTATCTGAAATTAGCCTAATTGCATCTGCTATACTATCTGGTTGTTGAAAACTTTTATAACTATTTCGCTGTCGAATTTAATCTTCTAAATAAGATGCAAAATTTGGAGGATTTTTTAACCCCTCCCTTGCAGTACCTAAAGAAATTTGGGCATTGCTGAATTGAAGTATGAATGCGCGATTGTTTGGTTCTCGCCTTCGCCCCCGCGCATCCCCCACGCATTGGGGGACTTTTAGAGTTTTATTCCCCCCTTGCATTGGGGGGTTAGGGGGGCTTGCATCATACCCAGAATCAGCAACGTCGAAATTTGAAAACGAGAAAATGCAGGGGGTTCAGAACGCAAACCTTGATATATTTCTAGCATTCCTAGTTTAACAACTTCATGTATATAATAGTCTAAGGCACTTACAGCTAGAACCAAGGCAGCTCTTAATATATCAGAAAGATCGAGAGCTGGGGTAGACTGCGCTTTAACAGAGTTATGAACAGCTATCAAATCTCTAACACGATTAATACTGATATGAAACTGGTCAAGCGCAGACTGCATTTGAGGTTAAATTAATGATTCGATCAGCTAGGGTTGAAAAACGATCTCTGAAAGTATCTTGTGCTTTTAAGGTATTTTCTAACACTTGCCCACCTTGTCTAATTTGCTCTTTTGTCAATGCAAAAACAGGTGTTTTACAGTTCTGAGATATGGCAATAAGACTGCTAAAATCAGACATTTTTATCAAACAATAGTCATTCATATCTTGAGAAGAGTAAACTTTATTAGGTAATAACATATTTTGCTCTTTTAATGATGGAACTAATATGATGTCCGGTTGAATAGTTATAAATAAAAATGGAGGAGTAATGAGTTATGAGTAATGAGTTATGAGTAATGAGTTATGAGGAGGGAATTTTAAGCTATAAATGAAGAGAAAGTTTTTTGATCACGCTCTTATCCGGACATGATATAATTTATGAGTAATGAGTTATGAGTAATGAGTTATGAGTAATGAGTAATGAGTTATGAGGAGGGAATTTTAAGCTATAAATGAAGAGAAAGTTTTTTGATCACGCTCTTATCCGGACATGATATAATTCATCTGAAACAGCTTTTTGAATTCTATCTATCCATTCCTGAAAACTATCAGAAGGTTTTTGATTTATAATTTGATAGTTTTGGATAATTGTTCCTAGAAAAAGAGGTGTTACTTTCGGAAAAGGATAAGTAGCTTCTTTCAAAACTTTTAAGTCACTAGCTTTTTCTGCCCAAATATGCCATTTTGGCATTATTCTAGCTAGTGAATCAATTGCCATTATGGAAAAAAAGTCAGGAACAGTAGGCACAATAAAAAAATCGCTAGTCATCAGTAAGTTCTGATTTACTGAACTTAAGCTAGGATTCATATCAATTAAAATATAGTCGGCAGAAAATTTTTCTGCTGTTTTTTTCAATAGATAAGAAATTGAACCGGGAAGGTTTTGAAGAGTTTGAATAGAACCACTTAATTCTTGAGCTATTCCTAGAGTTACCTCATATTCTGCTAATCCCACATGACCGGGTAACAGAAACAAACCATCTTGTCATTCAATGGGAATACAATCAACTGCTTCTACTAATCTTGGCTGAGACTCGAATGCAGGTGCTAAAGCAGATTTAATATCTTGTTTTTTACTGTAAATTTCTTCTAATTCTTGTTTACTAGAAAACCCCAATACCATACCGGTTAAATCGCATTGTGGATCTGTATCTACTAGAATTACTCTTTTTCCCTTTGATGCTAACATCCAACCCAAATTAAATGTTGTTGTTGTTTTACTAACCCCACCTTTATGGTTGAAAAGTGCAATTTTCTGAACCATTTTTCTCAACCTAACCTGACACAATAAACTGTAAAATCTTCACCAATAAACTAATAACTAAAAAACCCAAAGTAGCAATAACAATAACAAATAAAATTAAACCGCCCAACAGCAAAAAAACAAACCCGCGATCGGCACTTTTACTAACTTTAGGAGACTCTAAATGAGCCTCCAAAATATCCATATTTTTAGAATTTGCCTTCCAAGCAACATCAAATAAATCTCCAAAAACAGGTACAATTCCTGCCAAAGAATCAAATACAATATTAGACGCCATTCGCATCAGAGTTTCCCTGGGCAAACCCATCATTGCTGCTGAAAATACAATATAAACAGAAATAAGTCCTCCTAAAAAATCACCACCCCCAGGAATCAATCCTAGAAGTGGGTCAATACCAACGCCATAAGAAGTACCAGGAACACAAATAGCATTATCCAGTAAATCGCTAATTTTACGCAGTTGTCTGACCTTAGCTGCTTGAGAGCGATCGCCAGAGGTAGTGGGAGATGGTTTTGCCATTGGAAGTTATGTGAGTAAAATTCAATAAATGTGTAAGTTCAGTAGGGTTTCAGCAATTAACAATTAACAATTAACAATTAATAATTACCTCTTTTTAAAACGGATAGGATTGATTAAAAGGATTTTTTTTAATTCTCTTGGTCGATTGGATATGGCGAGGAAACCTCGCCATCCCTCGACCGCTTTATCCCCTTAAAAGGGTCGGCTTCAAGGCGTTAATTGTTGAATGAATAATTATTAACTATCAACTCTTAATTATTAATTATTCATTATTAATTATTCATTATTCGGTCACATCACTCACACCCTACTGAACTTACACTTTATGCTTAAAGACTACAGCGTTGCTGATTTGAGGTGATCATGTTCGGATTCAGAGGGGGAGCATACTCCTCATTTATCTTCTTTCGGCGTTGCTGATTCTGGGTATGATGCAAGCCCCCCTAACCACCCAATTTGGGGGGGAATAAAACTCTAAAATTCCCCCAATGCGCGGGGGATGCGCGGGGGCGAAGGCGAGAACCAAACAATCGCGCATTCATACTTCAATTCAGCAACACCCTTCTTTCTTCCCTCCTGACTCCTGACTCCTGACGCCTGACTCCTGACTACTTACTTTTTAGTTTCAGTAAAGTCAGCATCAATTACATCATCTCCACTAGCAGAGCTTGAGGAAGATTCAGCAGAACCATCACCATTAGGAGGAGGAGTTGCTCCATCAGGAGAACCTTGTTGATAAATATTGCTGCTAACAGTGTAGAGAGCTTGTTGCAACTCAGTAGTCAGAGACTGAATACGTTCGTCATCTTCTTGAGAAACAGCATCACGCAAATCTTTAATCAACCCTTCAATCTTAGTTTTATCAGCTTCAGGAACTTTATCTCCCAACTCCTGAATTTGCTTCTCAGCTTGATATGCTAAAGAGTCTGCTTGGTTTTTGCGGTCAATTTTTTCACGACGCTCTTGGTCAGCAGCAGCATTAGCTTCTGCTTCTTTCACCATCCGATCTACTTCAGAATCTGGTAAAGTAGAAGCACCTGTAATACTGATAGACTGCTCCTTACCAGTACCTTTATCCTTCGCAGCTACATTCAGAATACCATTAGCATCAATATCGAAGGTAACTTCAATTTGAGGTACACCACGAGGTGCTGCGGGGATACCATCTAGGCGGAAAGTTCCTAAACTCTTGTTGTCATTAGACATTTCCCGCTCGCCCTGTAGTACATGAATTTCTACATTTGTCTGACCGTCTACAGCAGTTGAGAACACTTCTGACTTTTTCGTAGGGATAGTAGTGTTACGAGGAATAATTTTGGTCATTACGCCACCCAAAGTTTCTACACCTAGAGATAGAGGAGTAACGTCTAACAACAGAATGTCTTTAACTTCACCTGCTAATACACCTGCTTGAATTGCAGCACCAACAGCTACCACTTCATCAGGGTTAACACTTTGGTTTGGATCTTTACCGAGAACTTTCTTGACAATATCATGGACTGCGGGAATCCGAGTAGATCCACCAACTAATACCACTTCATCAATGGCGCTTTTATCTAACTTAGCATCTCTAATGGCGTTTTCTACAGGAATGCGACAGCGGTCAATCAGGTCAGCACAGAGTTCTTCAAATTTACCTCTAGTTAAGGTGGTATCTAAGTGCTTAGGTCCATCTTGGGTAGCGGTAATAAATGGCAGGTTAATCTCTGTCTGAGTAACACTAGAAAGTTCAATCTTAGCTTTTTCTGCTGCTTCTGTTAAACGTTGCAGTGCTTGCTTATCTTTCCGTAGGTCTATTCCTTCTGCTTTTTCAAATTCCTTAGCGAGGAAATCAACAATTTTCTTATCAAAGTCGTCACCACCAAGGTGTGTATCGCCGGAAGTAGCTAATACTTCAAATACACCATCACCTACTTCTAGGATGGAAACGTCAAATGTACCACCACCAAGGTCAAATACTAAGATAGTTTCGTTACTTTTCTTATCTAACCCATAAGCTAAAGAAGCTGCTGTCGGTTCGTTGATGATCCGCAATACTTCTACACCAGCGATTCTACCTGCATCTTTGGTTGCCTGTCTTTGGGAGTCGTTGAAATAAGCTGGTACGGTAATTACTGCTTGTGTTACTGTTTCGTTAAGATATTTACTAGCATCATCAACCAGTTTACGCAGAACCTGGGCTGAAATTTCTTCGGGGGCAAATTGTTTTTCTAATGCTGGGCAATCTAATTTAACGTTACCATTAACATTGAGAACTTTATAAGAAACTTCAGTAGTTTCATTGGTTACTTCATCAAATCTACGCCCAATGAACCTCTTTACTGAGTAAAAGGTGTTTTGGGTGTTCATCACAGCTTGACGTTTGGCGATTTGCCCTACGAGTTGCTCTCCTTTTTTACCGTAGGCAACTACAGAAGGGGTTGTACGGAAACCTTCTGCATTAGCAATTACTGTGGGTTTACCACCTTCCATAACTGCAACACAGGAGTTTGTTGTACCTAAGTCAATTCCGACTACTTTTGCCATAAGAGTTTTTTTGCTCCAAATTACTACAAAATTTTTTACTTTTTGTCAACCTTAGTTTTTGTTTTTTTCGGTTGACTTAAGGACTAATATTTAAGCCTTCTGGATTTAGTCCAGGGCTTGTCCATTTTTTATACAGTCTTTAAGATTAAGTTACTTATATCTATACTGCGATTATTTAGACAATTCCATGAAGGCGTGTTTACCGAACATCAGGGAATATTGGACTTTGAGGAACTTTTATAATTTTGCTCCTTTACTCTTTACTAATTTACGCTCCTTGAGGGCTTTGTTGCCATTGTGGCAAACCGTAAGTTATGTGTTGTGTTTGCCGTCTAGCGATCGCCTCTTCAATAGTTCAATAAAAAAAAGAAGGCTACAAAACGGAAACCTGTTCAACAATTAATAATTAACAATTAATAATTAATAATTAGGACTTGCTAGTTAAATCTAAAAGTATTTACAGATAAAGGTTTTAGTCTTTTTAAGTATCAAAATCTGTGAGGTTTTAGGTGGTAATGGTTCAATTAGGAGCGGATTTTAGTCAAGAGTTGAGCAGAAAAATCATTCTTACAATTCTTACTTCTACCTCCTCACTCATCCCCATTTCTCCTATCTCCTGTCTTCTCCTCCACGGTCGGGGGAGGGGCGAGGGGTGGGTTGTCTCCTGTCTCCTGTCTTCTATCCCTACTAAAAGACTTTTGAGCACAAACCCTCATTACTTCTCCTTGAAAAGAACTGGAGTTTAGACTACGAAAAAATTTCCCAAGATTGTTTTGGGTGAAAAAAGAAGGCAAATTAACCCAAAAATTGAGTCTATATTTTTATAATTTTTGGCTTTTTTGGGGGAAATTTTTCGTTTTTTTACTACAGGATAACAGGTTCTTTTACTTCTTAATTTTACCTAATTATTAATTATTAATTATTAATTATTAATTATTAATTATTAAATAATTCTGGTAAAAATCCTCCCCTTGATCGGGGAAAAAAAAGAAATAATATCTCCTTATATTCAATCAAGAAAGGTTTTAACCAGAGGTAATTATCCATTATCCATTATCCATTAATTAACTGTTTTCCCACCAGTGGATTTTCCACGGGATTTAGGAGTTTTAGCAGGAGTTCCTATCTCGACCAACAGTCCGAACATTAATTGTGAGACCCTTTTTCAATTTTCTCCCTGTTTCTGAAATTTGATTTATTAATATTTGTTAACCATCAACTTTGCTAGTATTCAGTAGTGATTGCACATGAGATTATACCAAATTGAAAAAAGAATGTTACAAATAAACTGGCTAGTAAATAACTAATAATCCACCTAACACCTAACACCTAACACCTATTATTTTGGGTTTAATACTCCACCGTCTACAGGGTGTTAACAATTGGTTGAGGTTATAAGACACGGAGTGGTCAGTCCTTGACTTATCCCGATCCATTTTTTCTTCCTTCTTCCTTCTTCCTTCTTCCTTCTTCCTTCTTTCTTCTTCCTTCTTCCTTCTTCAATACAGTTTAATATTTAATCACAGTTGCTCCCCAAGAAAACCCAGCAGCGCTACTGGCTAAAACTACTAAATTACCAGGTTTTATTTTCTCTAATTCTATAGTTTTAGCTAAACCAAATAAAGTATCTGCTGCTCCCAAATGACCGCTTTCTTTTAAAGAAATAAATGTATTTTTTTCGGTTAATTTCAGAGATTCAAAAATTGATGATAATAAGCTTTTTTTAATTTGATTAGTAAATAAAAAATCTATTTCTTCTATGGAAAAACCACTTTTTTGTAATGCAGTCATTATGACTTTTTTATAATTTTTTAAATAAATTTCCGATAAAATTTCGTCTAATTTTTCACGGTCTTCTACTTTGACATAATTAAGTTTTAAGTCTATATTTTCACCTTTTACAGGTAACTTAGTACCGCCCAAAGGTACTCGAATAAAATCAGCTAATTTCCCATCAGTCATGCCATGATAGGAGAGAATTCTGTTACTAGACTCTCCTTTTTTTAACAGCGCTGCAGCGGCACCGTCGGCGTAAAAAAGTAGGGAGTTTGTATTTTTATCCGAGTAATTAAGCAACTGGGATAATTTATCGCTACAAACAACTAAAGCATAATTTAAGCTCGAATCTGCCAACAACATATTCCGGCAAATATGAATGCCTAAATTGCCACTGTTGCAAAAATTTCTAACTTCAAAAGCATGAGCATTTTCAGCACCAATAGCAGCTTGAATTTTGGCTGCGGGAGACCAAAATCTGTAATCGTAATCTCCCCCACCACAATAAACAATTAAATCTATTTTTTCTGGTTGAATTTGAGCTTTCTCGATCGCCGATATTGCTGCTTTAATTCCCATATCGCTAGGATGCTCGTCTTCAGCAGCAATTGGTTTTTTTTCCATGCCTAATTTTTCTGTCAAAACCCACAGGGGAATATCTGCTAGTTTAGCGATCGCTTCGCTAGTCATAACTCCTGAAGGAATATAATAACCAATTGTTGCAATACCAACCGTTTCATTATTTTTTTCGTTTTCAATCATACAGTTTCTATTCTTTAGTCAAATATTTCACAATTATAGAGGGAGTAGGGAGTAGGGAGTAGGGAGTAGGGGAAAATAATTGATAGTTTCTGTGCGATAATTGAATAGAGGGAGTAGGGAGTAGGGAGTAGGGAGTAGGGGGAAATAATTGATAGTTTCTGTGTGATAATTGATTTGATTTTTTATTATTGGAGATGTCTATTAGACATCTCCTTTAAAGCCTTTTAATCACGCTTATTATTCGTAATATTCTTTTTTCAAAATGGTATTATAGTCCAATATGGTTCACAATAGTACCAAAACTCATAAGGTATGGAAGATGGAAGCATGATTGGTATCTCTTCAGATTACAGAACTGCAAAAAAATCCCTCTTCCCTCTTCCTTCTTCCTTCTTCCTTATTATAGAGGGAGTAGGGAGTAGGGAGTAGGGGGAAATAATTGATAGTTTCTGTGTGATAATTGATTTGATTTTTTATTATTGGAGATGTCTATTAGACATCTCCTTTAAAGCCTTTTAATCACGCTTATTATTCGTAATATTCTTTTTTCAAAATGGTATTATAGTCCAATATGGTTCACAATAGTACCAAAACTCATAAGGTATGGAAGATGGAAGCATGATTGGTATCTCTTCAGATTACAGAACTGCAAAAAAATCCCTCTTCCCTCTTCCTTCTTCCTTCTTCCTTATTATAGAGGGAGTAGGGAGTAGGGAGTAGGGGGAAATAATTGATAGTTTCTGTGTGATAATTGATTTGATTTTTTATTATTGGAGATGTCTATTAGACATCTCCTTTAAAGCCTTTTAATCACGCTTATTATTCGTAATATTCTTTTTTCAAAGTGGTATTATAGTCCAATATGGTTCACAATAGTACCAAAACTCATAAGGTATGGAAGATGGAAGCATGATTGGTATCTCTTCAGATTACAGAACTGCAAAAAAAATCCCTCTTCCTTCTTCCTTCTTCCTTCTTCCTTCTTCCTTCTTCATAAAAATTGATTAATTTGCTTACCGAAAAATTGTGGTTTAAAGCCTCCCCTTTTAAGGGGATAATAAGCGGTCGAGGGATGGCGAGGTCTCCTCGCCATATCCAATCGACCAAGAGAAGAAAAAATTTCATTATTAGTCAATCCTATCCTTGAAAAGAAGAGGTAATTATTAATTATTAATTATTCATTATTCATTATTAATTGTTGAATCATCCTCAGAATTTATAGAATTTATTTCTGTAGGAAGAGTTAAAGTCACAATGCTGAAAAGATTAAGACTGCGATAACCATCAGATATAATATCTGCATATTCTTTTGAATAAAATGGACCGTTATTATAAGCAAATCCTTCTCCTACTTGATATCTTGTTAATTCTGGTAGTGAAGTAGTCACTACTTGAATCTGCCGTTCGTTTTGTGGCGCTACTATTACATGATATCTAGCAGCATTTGACTCTTGACTAATGTATTCAGAAAGTAAGCCATCTAATTCTCCCATAATTAGCCTTTCTTTTTCAGAAACTTCTTCATCAATATTCACCAGAGCATTGATAATATCTTTTAATTCTGATACTTGCTTCTGTGGTGGAGAAGTTGTCAAATAATCATTTACATCCTGACGTAAACTTATCAAATTTACAGAACTATTTTCTGTTTGATTGTTTGTGAAATTTTCCCAGGAAAATGGATGTCCCAATGGTCAGCAAATGATTGAATAAACTCTTTTTCTCTGGGGTCAATTACTTCATCAATCATAGCTACCTGGCTTAAAATATTGATAATTTTTTTAGCTCCCGAAGGTTTTAAAAATGACTTGGCTAAATCTCCAGCTTCTTTTCTTTCAAAATTAAGAGTTTCTTTGATTAAAGTCCAGAAGCCTTTTTTTCTTTCTCCTGGTACCCATAATGACATTCCTACAAGAATATAGAAAAATGCCAAACCATTAAATAATATGTTGTCTATAAAACTTACATATTCTTTAGTGAAAAGAGAGTTAATTGCAAAAATAGTTCCAATAGTAAAAGAAAGTAGATTGCCAGTAACAGATTGACTTTCTGCAACTACACGCTCATGTTTTCTTTTCCAGATTGGATTCATTGTTAAGTAGACTTCTGCAAGAGAAAATCCTATGGATAAAAAAGCTAATACAGATATTACTTTCTGAAAAAATTCCATGATACTGCTCCAAAATGTAATAACAATTTAGAAATTTACAACCAGAGAATACATAACATACATATTACAATATGGTTGATATTTGCTTGTTCTATAGCTGCTATTAGGCTAGGCACAGACAAGTTATAGATAAAATTAATTTACCACAATTTCCAGAATCAATATAATATAATTAATTATCTTAAAAATTATCTGTAATTAACTATGACCGAAAAACTTTGGTCTCAAGTCTCGCTCTTTTAAGGGGATAAAAAGCGGTCGAGAGATGGCGAGGTTTCCTCGCCATCTCTAATCGACCAAGAGAAAGAGAATATTCGCCAAGGTCAAACCTCCTTATTATTGCAGAGGTACTGATAACTGATAACTGATAACTGATAACTGAAATGACTGTTCTATCTCCTGAATTAAAACAAAAATTAGCTACTCCACTCAAAATTGGTAATTTTGAAGTAAAAAGTCGCGTGCTTCAATCACCATTATCTGGTGTAACAGATTTAGTCTTTCGTCGTCTAGTACGTCGTCATGCTCCAGAGTCGATGATGTACACTGAAATGGTAAACGCCACAGGATTACATTATGTGAAAGAATTACCTCAAATAATGGAGGTTGATAATAATGAACGACCAATAAGTATTCAATTATTTGATTGTCGCCCAGATTTTTTGGCAGAAGCAGCAGAAATGGCTGTAAAAGAAGGAGCAGATACTGTTGATATTAATATGGGTTGTCCTGTTAATAAAATCACAAAAAATGGTGGGGGTTCTTCATTATTAAGACAGCCAGAATTAGCTGGAGAAATTGTTAGTAAAGTCGTAAAAGCTGTGCCTGTTCCTGTTACTGTAAAAACAAGAATTGGTTGGAGTAATAAAGAAATTAATATCCTTGAATTTGCTAAAAGAATGGAAGATGCTGGTGCACAAATGTTAACTTTACATGGTCGGACTCGTGCTCAAGGATATAATGGCCCGGCAAAATGGGAGTGGATTACAAAAGTAAAGGAAATACTTTCAATTCCAGTTATTGCTAATGGGGATATTTTTTCTGTGGATGCTGCAATACGTTGTTTGGAGGAAACTGGTGCTGATGGGGTAATGTGTTCCCGTGGTACTTTGGGTTATCCTTTTTTGGTGGGAGAAATTGATTATTTCTTGAAAAATGGAGCAGAAAAAGTAGCGCCTACTGCAGTAGAAAAACTCGAATGTGCTAAAGAACATTTACAAGCACTATGGGAATATAAAGGCGATCGCGGTATTCGTCAAGCTCGCAAACACATGACTTGGTATGCAAAGGGTTTTCCTGGAGCAGGGGAGTTGCGGGGTCAATTGGCAAAAGTGGAAACCGTGGAACAAGGTTGCGATTTGATTGACAAAGTAATTGAAAATTTGGTAGTCCTGCATAGTAATGGTAAATAGGCAGGACTTAGGCAGATTCAGCTTGAAAGCGCCATATGTAGGGGCGAATGGCAGGCTAGCGCAGAGCTGCCGCTAACGCCCTCAGTCAATATAGTTTTTATGCGTAATACCAATTTGAAAAAAGAATGTTATGAATAGTAAGAGCGATAAAAATACTTTACAGGAGCTGTTCCTTTGACAAAGCGGTGCGACCCCGCGACGACGCCAGCTCGCTTGCGGAACGCGCACCAAGAGAAAAAGATAATTTACGGCCTAAAAACTGGTATTGAAGCAATTCCCATACGACTCCTGACTCCTGACTCCTAATAAATAGCCTAACTATTTGTAGCAAACATTTATCAATTTGGTATAAGTCCTGATAGGAATAAGCTAGTGCGGGCATCCTTCCCGCGAGTTAGGGTATCCTCGAAGCAAGGGAGCAAGATGCTCCCACTGTGGGCTAAAACGCTCAAAAAGTTAGTATTTTAGGCGCATAGTTTGGCAGAATAATCACTCTTACAATTCTTACTCCTACTTCCTCGCTCATTCCCATTTCTTCTGTCTCCTGTCTTCCCCTCCCAGGAGGGGAGGGGCGAGGGGTGGGTTGTCTCCTGTATCCTCCCCCTACTAAAAGACTAGTGAAGCGCAAACCCTAATTACGAACCACAACTGCCAAAGTCTGGGCTACAATCTAACTCACAGCTACCACAATCTAATTCTGGAAAATCACAGCTATCACAATTACAGTCTGGCAAAGCAGACTCACAGCTTTCTTCCGCTACATCACCGCAACAATTAATGAACTCAGAACCTTGTTTTTTTTTGGATTTCTTTTCGTGACTAACTGCTTGTAACTTCAAAATCTGATTAGCCTCTTTGCAAGCTTTAAACCTTTGACGCGCAGCTTGAATAGCTGTCAAAAAATCTTGCTCCATAAACATACGCTTTATATATTGAGAACAAGATTCATCATCGTACAATATTCTATGGGCACAAGAAAATCCTTTTCTCGGCGAAATGTACTGTTGATATCCGTCAATCAAAGCAACAGCAATTTTATTCATAACAAAGAAGATATTAATTCAGGCCAATTTATACTACAAAAATTAAACCCTCATTTCCTAATACATATCTCTATTGCCTATTTTTATCTTTTTATTTTGGGTTTAATACTCCGCCGTCTACAGGGTGTTTACAATTGGTTGGGGTTTGAGTCCCTATCCATTTTTCTTCCTTCCTTCTTTCTTCTTCCTTCTTGCTTCTTCCTTCTTCAAAAATTACAGAAGTCCATTTTCAGAAAAAGTATCAAAGTATTAAGGTCTGTTGCAATTTCTTCACATACCCTCAGAGAATCAACCACGACACCCAAGTCCGTGATACCATCCCAACTTGTAAGTATAAAAAAAAGATTGGGAGAAGACCTTTGACTCTAAGAGTTGCTGTAGTTGGTTCTGGCCCAGCAGGTTCATCTGCTGCTGAAACTTTAGTAAAAGCAGGTATTGAAACTTATTTATTTGAACGTAAACTAGATAATGCTAAACCTTGCGGTGGAGCTATTCCTCTGTGCATGGTGAGTGAATTTGACCTACCAGCAGAAATTATCGATCGCCGCGTTAGAAATATGAAAATGATATCTCCCTCTAATGTTGAGGTGGATATCCATATACAAAAACAAGATGAATATATAGGTATGTGTCGTCGGGAAGTTTTAGATGGCTTCCTTAGAGACCGGGCAGCTTCTCTCGGAGCTAACCTGATTAATGGCACGGTTTATAAACTGGATATTCCTTCTAATGATAGAGACCCCTACACTCTTCATTACTCTGACCATTCAGAAGGTAATGTCCAAGGGACAGCTAAGACCTTAAAAGTAGATTTAGTTATTGGAGCTGATGGGGCCAACTCCCGTATAGCTAAGGCCATTGATGCTGGAGATTATAATTACGCGATCGCTTTCCAAGAGCGTATTCGTCTCCCCGAACATCTCATGGCATATTATGAAGACCTAGCAGAGATGTATGTAGGTGATGATGTTTCCCCAGACTTCTATGCTTGGGTATTCCCCAAACATGACCACGTTGCTGTGGGTACTGGCACAATGAAACCTAACCAGGCCAGAATTAAACAGTTACAAGCAGGTATTCGCGCTCGTGCTGCAAAGCGTCTGGAAGGTGGAGAAATTATTAAGGTAGAAGCTCACCCAATTCCTGAACATCCTCGTCCTCGTCGGGTTCGTGGTAGAGTTGCTCTCGTCGGAGATGCTGCTGGTACTGTAACTAAGTCTTCTGGTGAAGGTATTTATTTTGCGGCTAAGTCTGCTCGGATGTGTGCTGAAACTATTGTGGAGACTTCTAATAATGGTGCGACTATTCCTACTGAAGCAGATTTAAAACTTTATCTGAAGCGGTGGGATAAGAAGTATGGCATGACTTATACAGTATTAGATATTTTACAGAGAGTATTCTATCGTTCTGATGCTACTCGCGAAGCTTTTGTAGAAATGTGTGCTGACTTGGATGTGCAGAAGCTAACTTTTGATAGTTATTTGTACAAGACTGTCGTACCTGCTAATCCTTTAACGCAAATGAAGATTACTGCTAAAACTATTGGTAGTCTTCTCCGGGGCAATGCTTTAGCACCCTAGTGCCGCTACGCGGAAGTTAAAAGTCAGTAGGGGCGAATGCCATTCGCCCCTACAAAAGCGAGTGCGTAATTCTGAGGTTTCCTCAGAATGTAAGACAGACTCAAGAGAGTCAATCATTTTTGATTTGTAATTGTTTTAGGATTTTGTAACTGGTCAGTTATTTCCGCCATCCTGCGCTAGATGTGTTAAAGTACAAAGTTAATTAAGTTAATATTAAAATCCTGCGGAATATTGCTGCGGGATTTTAAGGTTTATATGTAGAGTGTTTTGCATAAAAGTTAAATATTCTACTAACAACTAAAAAATATGGGGCTGTGGCTCAGATGGATAGAGCAAGCGCCTCCTGAAGTATCGGGCACCATGTGAGGAAACTCCGTGAGTGAATGTGGTCAAACTCAAGGAAGCCTAAGTCTATTATTTTGTAGATATGGTAATCTTGAGCCAAGCTTTACCTAATTATTGGTAAAGAAGGTGCAGAGACTAGAGTTTTAAGGAGAAATAAAATTCTTTTTAAACTAGGCCACCACCTAAAGCTATTTTAGAGCTATGGTGAAGGGATAGTCCAGAGAGTGGGGAAACTTACACAAATCTGAAGCGCTAGGTCGCGCGTTCGAATCGCGCCAGTCCCGTTAGATAAGCGTTCGGCACTCAGCAGTCAGCAGTCAGGAGAAATGTTTAGAAGGGGATTTTAACCCCTCAGCTTCCGGTATAGAAACCGGGGGTTTTAACCCAAGTAGGGGCGAATGGCCATTCGCCCCTACAAGCTGAATGCTAAAAGCTAATAGCTAGTTAAAAAATTTAATCATTACCGAAAAATTGTGGTTTAAGGCATAGCCTTTGAAGGAGATAATAAAGAAAAATTTTGATGATTAGTCAATCCTCTTAATTTATCAGAAAAAGTAATTCTAAATTCTTAATTCTTGAACGAGGATAATAAAGAAAAATTTTGATGATTAGTCAATCCTCTTATTTGTAAGAAGAAGTAATTCTAAATTCTAAATTCTAAATTCTAAATTCTTGAACTATGACTTCTTTTAGCGATGCTCGGCAATATGCTCCCGCAACTGAGCGCAACCGCTCATTTATTTTGGAAGTGCTACAGCGAGTTTTGCCTCCAACGGGAAATATTCTAGAAATTGCTAGTGGTACGGGAGAACATTCTATTTTCTTTTCTCCCTACCTGAAACCTCGTCAGTGGTTTCCTTCTGACCCCAACCCAATGTTGCGCGATAGTATTGTAGCTTGGCAACAACATAGTCCGTCAGATAATCTGCATTCTCCTCTTGATATTGATGTGCGGGAGTCAGTTTGGGCGGTGGAAAAAGAAGGTATTGAGATTGCTGCTATTGTCAATATTAATATGATTCATATTAGTCCCTGGTCAACTTGTTTGGGATTAATGGCAGGTGCAGGGCGTTTGTTGCCGAAGGATGGGGTGCTATATTTGTATGGTCCATACAAACAAGGTGGGAAACATACTACACCAAGTAACCAGAGTTTTGATGAGTCTTTGCGTTCTCAAGATCCTGAGTGGGGAGTGAGAAATTTAGAGGATGTTATGGCAGTAGCGGAGAAGGAGGAGTTAAGGTTTGTGGAGATGGTAGAAATGCCTGCAAATAATTTGTCTTTGATTTTTCATAAAGACTAATATCATTTTCGGTTAAAGATTTGTATTTGAGTTTGCGTAGGTTGGGTTGAGGAACGAAACCTAACACATATCTATAGGTCTAGATCCAGTTCCAATTCGCCACTATTATCATCATTTTCTATAAAAATTAAGATAAATGTACTTAAGTAAAATTACTTGTCAAAATGTATGTAATTGAAATTTTTAATTAGTAAGATAATAATATATACGGAACAGAATGATGGCATTAGACATCTCCGACAATTCACTTGAACGCCTGTGTTAAATCTTAATTTCTGGAGAGGTCTATCGATACAGAGTGCATTGACTTTGAAACCTTTGAAGATTTGAGAGGTTTACCATGGCAAGTTTAGAGAAAGATATTTCAAGTTGAGAATAAACAATTAATAGACCAAAACTTACACTGGAGGCGATCGCTCAATCGGTTCTAAGTGAAATCGTTAAGCTAAGTTTTAAAAACCGATTACAGTCTTCCTCAAACTCAGTTTATTAATTTTTCTGTGTTGGTGTTTAAGCATAATTAATGTCAATGCTACACCCATAACGTTACCCTTGGACGGGATTAGGATATACCTGTGACTGGGGAGCAAAAGCTGAAAAAAAAGCGAAGTTGGATTGTGAATTTGTCATCTTCTTACCTTCTCAAGACTCATTATCTTCTTCTCTAGAAGTTAAACGAGTTTTCTCCACTGAAGAATATTGCAATTCTAGCCAATAAATGATGAACTATTTGGAGGACTTTAACCATGTCACAACTACCTATTATTCCTTCTGATTTTGAAACCAAAGTGATTCGCCACAGAGGGCCAGGAGGTGCTTGGCAAAGAACCGTAACCTTGCCCATACAAGGAAGATTTGTGGAAGAGAGTCATTATGCTACCAAGCAAGATAATTTTCCAGGCAATGGCAATCCCAACTTTCCCGAATCAGCCACCGAGGGAATTGACGAACATTTGAGACGATCGGCGCAACTTTATCAACAATATGACCAAAATAGTGATGTTGATACCTTGTATCAAACCAACTGGCAAACGGTTTGGACTCCCCCCGAAGGAGGACTTCATGGTCAAGGTTCAGTGGGTAATTTAAAACCAACTGTGGTAGAAGAGATGTGGTTTATGACTATGATGTGGGCGAATGCTAATGAAAAGCCCTCACCAGGCACAAAATTTCTCCTCAGTGCTAATAATCGACACATTGTCGTTGTCGCCGGATATGAAACTGGACCTGGAACTCAAGAATTTCTGGGTGGAGTTACCAGGGAGGTTCATGCTTGGTTAGGAACCGACAACAACTCTCACATAGAAATTTGTTATCTCAAAGATCAAAGGGTTCCCATCGGTCCAGTGGAACTCGCAGAAACTGCTATAGAATCTTATCAAGTCACGGCGGAACGTTTGAATATTCGAGAAGACCCTTCTTTGGATGCAGCTATTCTAGGGACTATAGTGAAGGATAAAATCATTCCCGATGCACCCAAACAATCAGATGGTGAGCGAACTTGGATGAAAGTAACTTTATCTAACCTGAGTGGATGGGTATCTATGCGGTTTCTTCGTCCTGTTCAACAGCAGAAACAACGTTATCGGGTTATAGCCGATTTGTTGAATGTTCGAGATCGTCCTTCTTTGCAAGATTCTACCATTCTCGGTACGTTAAAACGGGATGAAATTGTAGAACTTCGTGATCACAACTCAGAAGCTTACTGGCTGAATATAGCGCAAATTAATGGTGATTTAGCAGGTTATGCTTCTCGAAAATATCTAGACCCCATAGGTGCAGTATTAGAAGCGTTTCCTTGGTTTACCATTGCCTTAGCTGAAGAGGGGGTGCGAGAAAAAGATCCGGGTGAGAATACCAGAATTGTCGAATACCTCAAAAGCACCACTTTAGAAGAGCCTTACGCTTCTAGCGATGAAACCGCTTGGTGCAGTTGTTTTGTCAATTGGTGTGTGGAAAAAGCTGGTTATGCAGGAACCGATAGTGCCTGGGCTAAAAGTTGGCTGCATTGGGGAAAACCCATTGAACAACCTCAACGGGGCTGTATTGTGGTCTTTGATCGCCAAAGTCCTCAAAGTAGTGGTGGTCATGTTGGTTTTTATGCAGGGGAAAATGGGAATGAAGTCATAGTCTTTGGCGGTAACCAATCTGACTCTGTTAATTATTCCCTCTATCCTAAAGATGGATATCGAGGAAATACAAGGTATCGTCTTCTTGGATATCGCCTGGCATCCTGAAATAATGCCCTCAATATTCAAGCATAACCCTATTGATGTGAGGAGATTTCAAAATCACTATCAACTTATTTGGAGCGTTAATATCATGGTAAACACCATTGTACGTGCAGGTAATTTTTCCGCTCGTCTAAAACCCGGGCTAGATAATACGACGATTAAGTATTCTCCTGAATATCAAGCGTCTGAGATTAGCGATCCTAATCTTAAGTTTGAACTAGCTGAACCTCAACGCCTAGAAATTAATTGGTTTGATACTATTGAGTACCATTACAAGTTTGAACTTGAAGAACCCATTAATGATCGATATAACTGGTACGCCTTCCAAGATCACGTTGATATTTATGATGATGAGGGAGACGTAATTATTTCCCCAACCAGAATTCTTGATGTCCCTTACTTTCCTCAAAATGACAACATAATACGTTATCTTCAAACCTGCAATATGACCTGTGCGGCCATGGTTGTAGAATACTTCTATCCTGGTACTAATAGGAATACCCCAGGCCAACTAGAAGATAGTCTGACTGAATATTGTGTCAGGAATTATGGCTATAACTCCATTTATTATCACCATCGTATTGTCGATACCCTAAAACACTGGAACGTTAAGAGTACCTTTAGTACAACCACACGTTTCAGCAAAATTAAGCATCATCTTGATCGGGGAAATCCTGTCATTTATTCTGGCAAGTTTACTAAATCAGGCCATATCATTGTTTTGCGTGGATATGATGAAACAGGATTCTGGGTCAATGATCCCTATGGTGAATGGTATAACTGGGGTTATGACAGGAACACACCAAATAACATGAAAAAAGGAGAAAACCTACATTACTCCTACAATATGATGGGAGCTTTGAGCAACTCTGGAAGACAAGCAGGATGGGCTCATCTTTGTGAAAAAATGTAGTTGGTGAACCAGAAAGTTATATCATGTCCGGTTGAACAGTGATAAATAAATAACTACGGAGTCCTCAGGAGTCAACCCACCCCTCGCCCCTCTCCCTCCCAGGAGGGGAAGTCAGGAGTCAGGAGGAAAGAGGGAAGAAAGAAGAAGAACTGGAGTTGAAGGAGAAAGTTTTTTTATAACTAATTATCCGGACATGATATTATAGCAATTCCCAAGAAGAGTGAGGTACAAAATTCTGGGTTTTAGGGAACAGGGAATAGGGAATAGAAAAGAAATTAAAGATAGGTGTACCTCTGCTGTCTACTGTCTCCTACCCCTACTAAAAGACTAGTGAAGCGCAAACCCTAAATATAGGAAGGAATTCAGCCTCTTAATATTTACTTGATAAATCAGCTCTAATTCTATAATTACTCTAATCTCCCCCACTCCCCCCACTCCCCCATTCCCTATTTTCCGAAGAGGTCTAATGATGATTTTTTACCGGATGTCATTAATAAACCAACTTCTTCGACTGTAGCGGTGGCAGCGTCTAGAATATCCACAAACTTACCTTCATATATAATGGCAATATGATCGCTCATTGCCATGATTTCTTCTAATTCTGTGGAAATATATAAGATAGCTGCCCCTTGTTGTTTTTGAGCAAGTAAAGCTTGTTGTACATATTCGGTGGCACCGATATCTAAACCACGGGTAGGTTGCATAGCAACGATTAATTTTGGTTCCCCAGAAAGCTCCCGCGCTAGGATAATTTTTTGTTGATTTCCTCCAGAAAGTTGATTGACTTTTAACTGTGGATGACTGGTACGAATATCAAATTTTTCTATGGCATTTTTCCCGTGATTATTTATTACTTCGGACTGCAAAAACCATAACGACAAAAAGGCAAAAACCTAAATAATTTCAAAATCAAATTCCGAGCAATACTAAAATTCATAATTAACCCCATTTTCTGGCGGTCTTCGGGAATATATCCCACTTTTAAATTATCTACAAATTCGATCTTTCCTTTCTCCACAAAACGCAAACCGTTAATAGCATCAGCTAATTCTCTTTGACCATTGCCATCGACTCCTGCTACTCCTAAAATTTCACCACTATGTAATTGAAAAGATAAATCATTTACTGCGGATAAACCTCGGTCATTTTTGACTTCTATATTTTTCACTTCTAGAATAATTTTGCCTTTTTCGGCAGGAATTTTATGAGAAATTAAATTGACTTCTCGACCTACCATCATTTCAGCTAATTTATGGGTAGTAGTTGCTGCTGTTTTGATAGTATCTACTACTTTTCCCCGACGTAAAACTGTGACAGTATCACAAACATTTATTACTTCTTCTAGTTTATGACTGATAAAAATAATTTTGTGATTATTTGCTGCTAATTTTCGCAAAATATTCAGTAAGGAATGTACTTCTGCTGGAGTTAAAACTGCTGTAGGTTCATCTAAAATTAAAATTTTTGCTTGACGATAAAGTACCTTGAGAATTTCTACCCGCTGTTGAATACCTATTGGTAAATCTGCTACTTTGCTATTCACTGGTATTTCTAAATTATAGGCTTTTGCCATAGCGTTAATTTCTGCGGATTTTCTGTTGAAATTCAGATGAAATTTTCCACTATTTCCCAAGATAATATTTTCTGTTACTGTTAATGTTGGTACTAACATAAAATGCTGATGAATCATGCCAATACCATAATTTATTGCTACACCAGGCGAGGAAATTTTGATTGGTTTATCTTCTAGATAAATTTGACCATAATCTGGTTGATATAGTCCTGATAATATGTTCATTAATGTGGTTTTTCCTGCACCATTTTCTCCGATAATAGCGTGAATAGAGCCGGCCGCAATGGAAATATTAATATTATAGTTAGCGAAAAAATTTCTGAAACTTTTAGTAATATTTTCTAAATGTAAATATAGCAATATGATTTGAGTTGTGAGATATTGGAAACTTTTAGGCAACAGCTCATCTGGCAACAGGCAACAGAGAAGAAGAAAAAAACGTATCATATGAATGTAATAATTGCTATATTCTATACTTTTAAGGAACACTTGAATTCTCACAACTGATTCCTGATTGCTATATTTCATGAAGTATTAGATAATATTTTTTTTTGATTTTAATGTTGTAATTCAAATCATTATTAGTGCCAGTTATGAATAAAATTTTGTATCTGTATAAGGGTTGCGATCGCTACTTTTTAACTCCCTAATAATAAAGTTTTAGGTAAGCATTCAGCCGTCAGCTATCAGCTATCAGCTATTGTTTTTAGTTGACGATCAAAGCTTTATTAATTATCCTACTAGAAAAATTTGCTCCCTTGCCCTTAAAATCTATATTAATTTAAACACTGTCTTTAAGGAGAGAGTCTTGTTGCTGATAGCTGAAAGCTAATAGCTGAATGCTTACAGTTTTAGAGTATTTAAGCAATTGAAATATCTATTATTTTTACTTCAACAATAGGAAGATTAATTATAAAGATTAATCTTGATTTTTTACAGAATAATTAAGGCTTAAAGCTTCTTGTTTGAAGAAAAAATAAAGAAAATAAATCCTTTTATTTTCAGGAGAGATAATAATCAATAATTAATTATTGAAAGTAATACTTCCTTGAAGAGTTGCTTCAGACATCGACTGATGATGTACCTTAGACAAGGAAATATTTGGCGTTGGTAAATTAGTGTATGATATTAATCTTAAATTACTTAGGAGTCAATCCACCCCTCGCCCCTCCCCCTCCCAGGAGGGGGAGTCAGGAGTCAGGAGGGAATAAACAAGAAGAAACCCCAAATAGAAGGAGAAAGTTTTTTAGTCGCGTAAAGGTCACGGAGTTCTATAGCGCTCTTATCCGGACATGATATCATACCTCAAATTACCAACGCCGGAAATATTTTTCCCACTGTTGTCTTCTGGAGCTATTCCCGACTATAGCAAGATTTTTGATGCTATAAAGACGTTTATCTTTATTCTTTTGGGTTTAATACCCCGCCGTTTACCGAATAATTAAGGTTTAAAGCCTCTCATGAGCAAGGAGAAACAAGAAAAAAATTTCCCTACCACGTCAATCCTCTCCTTGAAAAGAAGAGGTAATTATTAATAATTAATTATTAATTGTTGAAACGGTGTTTACAATTTGTTAGGGTTTGTAGACACGGAGTGGAAGGTCGTTGACTATCCCCATCCACTTTTTCCTCCTTCCTTCTTCCTTCTTAAATGCTATACAGTTTAGTAAAACTTTGAAGAATATTATAACTATAAAAAAATATGAGTAACAGTCTTAACTCTAAGCTTAAATATCCACTACTTTATCACACTCAATTAGTTTATTGAAAGAATATTATTCAAAATACTAACATTATTGTAGGAGATTATACTTACTACATTTTCTTTAAGAATCCAGAAAATTTTAATGGCATTTTCTCTATAATTTTGATTTTGTTTGATATAGATTAATTATTTGTATAGCAAGAAACTAGTTAGTGTTTTACTTCTGCTGATGATGAACCAAATAAAGGAAAATGTTTTTCCCACTTTGAGCTCTCTTGGTGTGCTACCAGGTGTGTCTGTCACCAATGCGGGGTCGCACCGCTATTTATTGCTATAAATAATCTTCTATGTTTTTGAAGAAATATTATTTAAAGATCATGAGAAAAATTCGGTTATTTATTGCTGCTAGTCTGGATGGATATATTGCCAGAATATCGGGAGAAGTTGATTGGTTATTTACTGACCAAGATTACGGATATGATGATTTTTTTGCTGAGGTGGATACTGTATTAATGGGTAGAAAAACTTATGAGAAAGTTCTGGAATGTGGAGAATATCCATATATTGGAAAACAGGGTTTTGTCTTTTCCAAAACTCACCACGGTCAAAGAGATGAAAATGTAGAATTTATTGGAGAAAATTTGCTGGAGTTTGTTAATAATCTCCGTCAATCTAGTGGTAATGATATTTGGCTAGTTGGCGGTGCAGAGATAATTCAATATTCGATCAAGTATGGTTTTCTTGATGAATTAATTTTGGCGATTCATCCAATTATTTTAGGGGATGGTATTCCTTTGATTGTTAAAGATAAAAATCTGAAGACGAAACTAAAGTTTAAGAAAATAAAAAATTACAATTCGGGATTGTTACAGGTATTTTATGATTTGGTATAATAAAAATTTTACAACTGTTTGCTACAAATAGCTAGGCTATTTCTTAGGAGTCAGGTAGGGGAGCCGCCGGATTGGCGAGGTACAGGAATCAGGTAGTGGAGCCGTCAGGTCAGATTGGCGATGTACAAAATGAATAGCTTTGATGCCATTTTTTTAGTCGTAACTTATCTTTTTAGTCTAAGGAGCATCTCCTGTAGATTCTTTGAATCAGCCTTATTATTCATTCTTTTTTAAATTTGCTGTAAGGCATGTCTGAAAACTGCCTTTTGATCGACTTAATTCCATAACTAAAAAAACATAAAAATCATCAAATATAATTTGCGGTATAACTAATATTTTTTTAGAATAAAAGTAAGAATATGCTATCTATTACCAAGAAAGATTTTATCAAATCAGGCTGGCAGGATGTAGTTAATGCTAGTGAAAAAAAAGAGTGTTTTGCCTACATTAAAGGCTTCTGTCAAAAAGCGCAGGAGGCAGAAGAAGCAGAAGATATTAGGGAACAAACTATATTTAAAATATTAGCAAGAGTAACTCTAGTTGATATTCGGCGAACTCACCGACAATTAAACGAGGAGGACTTCGCTAAAATCGACTTGACAGAGGAACATTTAAACTTTCTGGTTGAAATTGCTCCTGAGATATCAGACCCCGAACTTCAGGCAAGAATTGCAAATATTCTGTGGAGCAAACAACGTAACTATTCGATGGCTAAACTTGCAGTTAATGCTTACATAAAATCTGCTATAGAATTAGAATATTTTACTGCCATAAAATTAGGAATACCTACAAAATGGATAGGTTGCTATGACCGAATAGAAAGAGCATTTCAACTAGCAAAAAAAATCAACTATCAAGTTGAAAAAGTAGTTGAACATATAGAAAAAGTTCTCGAACGCTACCAAGGAGAAGACCCTCTTTGGTTATCAGCAAAACTAATGGAACTTTTACAAAAAAATCAACTTGGCTGCCCCAAAAAATATGCTGCTCTAGCTGAAAAAGCTGCCCTTCTCTCAGAATCATCTTATGACTGGGATAGGGCAAGAAATTATTGGGAAATAAAAGCAAAATGGCATCAAATAGAAAAGGATAAAGAAAAGGAGCGTGCGACTTTAATGCTTGCTGCTGACACCTATTTTAAACAGGTTGACAAAGCCATAAAAAACAATCAAATTTTTTATTTAGCAGCATCAAAGAATCTTCAGAAAGCTATTGAAGCCTTTAGAAATATTCCTGGCACAAAGGAAGAGACTGTAGTGGCAAGAGCAAGAGCGGAAAAAGCTCATAAACTTCTACTTCAGTACCAAGAAAAATCTAGGAAGGAATGGATTACTAATTATTCCGATTCAGTTGACTTTACCGAAGCATTAGAGAAAGCTAGGGCAATTGTTAGAGGTGAAAAATTAGAAGATGCTCTTTTTTCCTTAGCTTTATCAACAAATTTTACAGAAGTCTCTCAACTTAAAAAACAAATAGAGCAGATAGTTTATGATTTTCCTGTGTTTCCTCTGATTAAAAAAGAGAAAATAAATCATACGGGTAAAGTTGTAGCTAGACAAAAAGTGGAAGCTACACAATTTGAGGAACTTAAAGCAGCAATGGAATTTGAAATGTATCATACAAGTGCATCCTACCAAAGTATTCAAGCCCAAGTATTAATAGATCCAGCCAGAGAACAAATAAATTTAGAACATTCTGTACAACTTAAAGACTTTTTTCCTATTGTTTCAAATAACCCTTTTGTACCACCAAAGCGAAAATATCTGTTTGCAAAAGGATTATATGCTGGTTTAACTGGAGATTTTTATACATCTACTCACATCCTCATTCCCCAAATTGAAAATGCCATCCGTTATCTACTTTGGAAACAAGGTGCATTACCTTCGAGTTATGAGGATAAAGGAATTCAAAACGAATATAACTTGAACAAAATTCTTTACCTCCCTGAGATGGCTGATATTTTCGACGAAGACACACTTTTTGACCTTAGAGGTTTACTTGTTGAAAATTCAGGCTCTAATTTGAGAAACCGTATGGCTCATGGTTTGCTGGATGATGAAGATTTTTTAAGTCCTCTGATGTCTTACCTATGGTGGGTGACATTGAGACTATGTTGTTTACCAGTCGTTATATATCAACATGAGGAAGGAAGAAGGAAGAAGGAACAAGTAAGAAGGAAGAGAGCAGAAGAACTGGATGGGGTTTCTGACTTCAACCAATTATAGGCAACGCGAGTGACGGTGGGGTTTTATGAGGAAGGAAGAAGGAAGAAGGAACAAGTAAGAAGGAAGAGAGCAGAAGAACTGGATGGGGTTTCTAACTTCAACCAATTATAGGCAACGCGAGTGACGGTGGGGTTTTATGAGGAAGGAAGAAGGAAGAAGGAACAAGTAAGAATTTAGGCTGTGGAAATTTTTTAATAGTGTACTAACTCATATCAAATCCGGTTGAATAGTTATTATAAAGTTGGGAAAGATGGGGAAATTGAAGTAATTATAGAGTTATAAACATACACTGTATAACCGGATTCTATATTATACCCTTGTTCCCTTCGGTCACGAGCAGACGGACATGAGATCAGACTGCACACTGCCCTAAATACAGCTACTGAACCGACACAGCTAAAATGGTGCATTAGATGGGGAGTGTGGGGAGGGTGGGAAGTGTGGGAAGTGTGGGGAGGGTAGGGAGAAAAAGACACCTAGAAACAAAAATAAGAGTGCACAGTTTTAGCTGTGTCAGTCTACTACACTTGTTGAAATAAGTCTTGAGGAGTCACGAAAATGCAAAGTCAGAATATAAATTTCATCCAAAATCTGTTCCAAAGCCGCTTAACTACTCTGGAGCATATCTTAAAGTCAGCTCAAACTCATTTCTGTGATGGCGAACAGTTCCTTCAGAAGCGCATTGTGGCTGATATGTTTCCTTTTGGTACACAAATTGCTTTCACCTGCAATCAACCACGCAACTTTGCTCTGTGGTGTGACAGCAAGTCTGCGAATAATCTAGACCCAGAAGTCACATCTCTAATTCAGGCATACGAACACATAACAAACACCAAGCAACTTCTTTTAGGCATTAACGTTGAAGACGCAAAGCTAGCTGAGATTACACGCGTTGATTTAAGCCAGGGTTTCTATTGAGTTAGGAGTAATGAGTAATGAGTTAGGAGTTAGGAGTAATGAGTAATGAGTAATGAGTAATGAGTTAGGAGTTAGGAGGAGGATTATTGAATGCGATTACTGTATAACCGGATTTTATATAACCCCTCCCAGGAGGGGAAAACCCACATTCCGCACTTCAATTTGTAATATCAAATCCGTTGGCTTCGGAGTAATATAATTCTGTTGATCGTCATACAATGTGTAAGGGCGAATGGCCATTCGCCCCTACAGTTCTTTAATACTGAATAACACCGATGCTACCGGATTTGATATAACATGAAAATTAGTATAAAATCAATCGCTTGTCCCTGTTGCCTGTTGCCTGCTATGTGCAAAAAGTCTATATCTTTTTCATGAGTCAATGTCTAGAGCGCTTTGCAGACAAGCCTTCATTTTTTCAGCTAAGATGCGCACACTGGGTTCTGAGAGAATCTTACTATGAGCGCCATGAATGTTATAAACCTCTAGTCCTTCTTCAGCTATACCTTCCCATCCATTTGTAGGATCGGAAGATGTTATAGTTGTATGTTTAGCTTTAAATAGAGTTATTTTACCCGGATATGAATGTGGTGTATAGCATTGAGGAGATACAGACGGAGAATTTATTTTGTGATGCTTTTTAGTAACATTAGAAGTTGATGACCTCATAGATAGATATAATTTTTTAGGAAATTTGGTAAACAACTTAGTTAACAATTTTTTGACCTTGTCAAATAAGTAAGGCAGTCTCTCTTGAGGTTCAAATAATAGAAAATTACCCCAATGAATATCGATATTTCGTATCACATTTAAAATTAATCTCTGGAAACGAGAAATATTGTTCCAGTTTGGGGGAAGCTTAACATTTGGATGTACAGTATCAAACAAAATTAACTTGGCAACCGTTTCACCCTGTGCATGAAGCTGTTTTGCCATTTCAAAAGCTACATTTCCTCCATTAGATACACCTAATAATATGTAAGGTCCTTGGGGTTGAAAAGCTTGCATTTCTTGAATGTAGTGAGCTGCTAAATCCTTCATAGGAGGTAGAGAAACTTTTTCTTCTTTCCCTTTTTTTGCCGCTAATCCATAATTTAACCCATAAAAGGGTTGTCTTTGACCCAAATAACTTGCCAAAGGTCGGTAAAAACTTAAACCTTCACCGAGAAGATGAATAGCGAATAAGGGTGTTTTATCCCCCAGTGGTTGAATAGGTACTAATGATTGCCAAGATGATGACCATTTCTCTTCAGATAAAATCTTCGCTAGTTTTTCAACTGTTGGAGCTTGAAACAGAGCAGCTAAAGGTAAATCTTTCTGAACAGTTTTTTCAATTTCAGCCAATAGTTTAACTGCCAAGATAGACTGTCCTCCTAAATCGAAGAAATTATTATAGATTCCGATAGGTTGGACTCCCAAAACTTTTTCCCAAATCTGAGTCAGTTGGCGTTCTAATTCGTTGCGAGGAGCAACATAGGTATGTTCTAACGTTTGCTGAATGAGTGCATCCATCCATTTGATGATGGCATCAAATTCACCATCTTCCAAACTCTGTTTAAGTTGTAAACGTTTAATTTTACCCGTTGCTGTTCTCGGAATCGCTGATTTTTCAGTTAAAACTATATAATTGGGATTTATACCCAAGGTTTGAGTTACTTTTCCCCGAATTTCTTTAGCTAATTTGGCTAATTGACTTTCTTCCGTAATTAGTGTATTGAAGAAAATAGCTAACTCATCAGTATCACTTTCTTGTTGTCGAATATTACAGGCAACAGTATAAGAAGGTTCAACCCCTTCAACTGCTTCGACTACTAATTCAATTTCCTGACAGGAATAATTCTTACCATTGATAATGAGGATATCTTTTTCTCGTCCTGTCACCGTGAGGTAATTCTGATTGAGAAATCCTAAATCTCCTGTATTGAACCAACCATCTTCTGTAAAAAGTGTTCTATTCAATGTTGGATTATTGTAATATACACCAGTTCTGTTTACACCCCAAATCTGAATACGACCAACCTCACCCTCATTGAGTAAATTATTCTGATCATCAACAATACGAATTCCACAACCCGGTAAAGGTTTACCAATTTGTACAAATTGTTCGCCACGCTGGTTATAACCCATTGCTATCCACTCACGGTTACTGGCAACAACCCCCGTTTCAGAAAGACCATAACCAACATTCAGGACATCCGCACCCAATCCCAATGGTTGTAACGTCTGTAAAAAAGAACGGCAAGTTTGAGGCACAATTTTTTCTGCCCCTAAACCAATGGTTTCGATTGAAGTCAAATCCCAGTGAGGTTCGGAAATTTGCTGAATTTGCTCCATAATCTGTGTCATGGCAAAGTTTGTTAATACGCTGCCATTCACTTTGTATCGATCGACAATACCTAACCAAAGCAGAGGGTTTCGGAAAAAGCGTTCTGCAGGAAGATAAAGGGTTTGACCTGATTTCGGGTTAACTATACCAAATCCTGAAGCATTATCAAAAGGAACCCAAGTCAAGGAGCAATAAGACGGATCGGATTTTTCATTTCCTGACAAAAATTGGCTAATAACTGTGACAGCATCAAAAGAAATCAGTTTTGGAGTACCTGTTGTACCGGAACTGGTGAGCAATAGAGCTAAATCTTCAGGTTGGTTGGAATGGAAATTCTGACTGGGAGCAAATTCTTGAGATTTTTCGATAGTTAGTAGGTTAGGGGTAGAATCTTTGAGAATATCGTTAATTGTTTCTGTCAGATTCTTGGTGGTCAAAATTACAGGATCATCTAACCCTTGCCAAACCTGTTGCAGTTTAGCATTTTGAGAAGTTGCGTTAGAACTATTGGGAGAAATTGCCGCAGGTACAGCGACAAAACCACCTAAAAAACAACTCCAAACCGCTGCTACAAAATCATGACAATGTTCAAGATGAATGAGAACAAAGTCTCCAGGAGATAAACCTTGTTCTTGTAAGTAACCGAGTAAGGTTGTAGACTGTTGCCAAAGCTCACCATAAGTTCGGGTTAATCCTTGATTTTCCCTCAAATCAATAAGTTTACTTTCAGAAAAGCGGTCGATTTTTTGTTTTAAGGTTTCTGCTAGGGAGGATACGAACTCAACAGTTCCCGTCACTTTTTCCCCGTAGGCGATCGCTGCTGCTTTTTCTTCTATTCCATTCTTAGAGAACCCATCTAAACCTAAACTGGTTTGTAATTGAGTGTCAATTTGTTTAAAATAATCACAACGCTTGATGTGATTTAACGTTGCTTCTTTAACTGTCAAAAATTGAGCAGTTCCTGGTCGTAGATTATAAAGAAAAGACCCATTTCGTTGAAAGTCTAGGTCAGGAACATCTTTAGGAATTTGCAGTTGAGCAATTTCTTGGTTAATTTCAGCAAGTTGTCTTGCTAATTCATTAAAAAGATCCTGACCTACAGGGGTGAATTTGGCATATTTGCGCAATTGCTCAAGTCCGATTTGCAGTTGCAAAGGAATCTTAATAAGTTGACTTTTGGTAAAGTCTAAAAGTTCGCCTGTAGGATTTGCTCGATAAACATTTAACCAGAACTGAGCAACGGGTGTATAAACATATATGGCATGGAAAATCCCTCGTAGGGGACGCAAATCCAAACGCCAAGGCGAATAATACAAATTGTTAGCTTGAGCATCTTCGACTGAATCTAACAAAAGAGGGCTATTTTGTTCAATTAAGAATAAGCGGTTGTGGTGAAACTCGTGAATAAAGTTATCAGCTAATCTATAGGGATTTTCAATCACGCTACAAATTAGAGCGCCAGAAAAATCTGAGCTACTGAGGTTGGTGAAATTTCCTACATCTATTGGTTTGAGAGCTAATACCTGCATAAAATAATGCAATTGCTCGAAAGTCTGAGGATGATATTGCTCAATCAATGCTAATCCGTCTTTAACCAGGGTGACATATTGCCCCTGATACTTCATTCCTGCCTCAACAACTGCTTGACCATCTGGAAAAGCTGGAGAATTAAAACAATAAGGTTGAAATCGTAATTCCCGACTGGAAAGTTGAATGGTTGGGCATTTGCCTACTTTCAAATTCTCATCAGCTAATGTGGTATTTGGGGTTAATTCTAGGGTTTGTTTGTTGTTTGCAACTACAACTTCTAATTTTTCTGAATTAATACCGTAAATTTCTATTGTTCCATTCCCTTCTAGGTAAAGAGATGTACCTGGAATCGCTACTGGTAAATGACAAATTAAAGGGGTTTTAAATTGATAGCTTTGCTGAGACAGAAAACCGTAGGCGATCGCAAAGAGCTTAAATTGATTGAGGTGAAGGATTAGTGCTTGAAGAGGTATTTTTTGTTGAATTGCCTGACAATATTCCTGAGTAACGAGGGGTAAAGGTTTCTTAGTTATGGTTGCTGTAACTAAATCGAATGCTAATAGACACCAATGATTGGCAAAAGGATCGGACCAGATTAAGCTAAACTTTTCTGATGCTTCTGTAGCGATTTTATGATAAACTTCTAAAAATTCTTTAATCTCTGAAGTGTCTTCCTGAGAATCCGCAAATTTAGGGTGACGCATCAGGACTTGTTGTATGGCGATCAGGGTATTAATATTTTGCTGTTGGCGATCATCAAAAAGTTTAGGGTCAGTCCAAAAAAAACTTGATTGATCAAATTTATATTGTTCTTCACTTATTTTTAGGTCTAGCTCTGTGTTGATTGACATTACAGCTCCATAAAATTGATAGAATGACTTTACTTTTACATTTTAATATTATAGGAACGTTGTATACAACGTCCCTATTGGATGATATATAATCCGGCTAAAAAGTTGTCATTGCGACGGTTACTCCGTGGAAGGTTTGCGGAGCATTCCGGAATGGATAGCAATCTCGTCAACCCCTGAGATTGCTTCCTATCGTCGCAATGACTTAATCACTAAAGTTGTCATTGCGACTGGAACGGAGTGGAAGGAAGCAATCTCGTCAACCCCTGAGATTGCTTCCTATCGTCGCAATGACTTAATCACTAAAGTTGTCATTGCGACTGGAACGGAGTGGAAGGAAGCAATCTCGTCAACACCTGAGATTGCTTCCTATCGTCGCAATGACGAGTGTTCAACCGGATTCTATATTAATCACTAATCATCCGGATTTGATCCGAGATTTTAATAAGCGACTTTGTATACAACGTCCCTACTCTTTGAGTGGATTACTTATCCATAGTTATTCATGGTTGAAGCAACTTCATTTGTCAAATTAATTGAGCCATTTTAATCTCGGTCTATTTGGGAGAAGTCTAATCCTAAGAATAGCTACCCATCTCACCACCATAGCTGTAACCAGCCAGGCCACCACCACCGCGAGCAACGAAGCGAACAGCAGAGTTGCTATTTTGTTGTTGCCCTTCCATCTGCGCAATTAAATTACTGACTTGCTCTTTTTGCTCTTGGTTGAGTTGGCTATAGTTAATGCTGTTGATCATTATTTCCTTTGATTTGGGTATTTTTAATGACGACTATAATCTCAGAAAAATACAAAAGCAATAGGAAATGAGAATCTTCACCCAATCTTCATAAAACTAGCTTACTATATCCGAAAATTTACTGATATTCATGGTAGGAATTTAGAGATCAAATTTTAATATGGGACGTTGTATACAACGTCCCTATTGTTTGACTGGGTTACTTATTCATAGGTATTAATGGTTGAACCAGCGACATTTCTTAAATTATAAATTATCGGCCGCCAAACTCACCGCCCATAGAACCGCCAGAACCCGGGTTCACGATAGTCTCACCGCGAGCAACGAAGCGAACAGCAGAGTTGCTATTTTGTTGTTGCCCTTCGATCTGCGCAATTAAATTGCTGACTTGTTGTTTTTGCTCTGGGTTGAGTTGGCTATAGTTAAGACTTTTCATGGTTGTTTCTTTTTATTGGAGTATCTTTAATCACAACGATAATCTTAAAAAAAAATAAAAGCAATAGGAAATTAGAATTTTAATCAAATATTCATCAAAGCTTCATTAAACTAGGCTATATCTTCATCAAATCTTCATCAAACTAGGCTACTTTTCTCGGCGTTGCTGAAGCACGTGTATGATATTAATCCTAATTACTTAGGAGTCAACCCACCCGCGCGCCCCTCCCAGGAGGGGGAGGACTGAGTCAGGAGGAGAGAGAATTACAAAGATGAGTGTAGTTATGACGATTGGAGAATTTTTTTATCTCCAATAAAACGGATTTGATATTACAGCGGTTTTCATTTGGGTAGACCACAGTAGGGACGTTCCATGGAACGTCCCTACAAAGTTTTGCTTGTGAAGATGTGGTTCATCAATTTGAAAAGCGCTGTAGGAGGGAAGAAATAAGAAGGAACAGTAGTAGAAGAGAAAGTTTTTTGCTCGCCCTCTGATCCTGAATGATATCATACCTCAAATCAGCAACGCCTGAAAATCAACTATATTAGCGTGTCTTTATAGAACCCATTTGAGATCTATATAATTATGCTAGTCAAGTCTTTTCGTGCATCAATTTTGACCGAAAATCATCTGAAAGAGTGTTGAATTTTTTTTTATTATTTCTCCCCACATCTTCCCTCTTTCCTCTTACCTCCTGTCTCCTGATCTCCTGTCTCCTGTCTCCTGTCTCCTGACTCCTAGCTAACGCGTATATTTATGAAGATACGCTTAGGGGTTCTATATAAGTTATGATAATTTTTTCATTCAGGCGATCGCTATAAATTTTCAAGCGTTAGCAGAGCTTTGCGTCAGCAATCGCCTGAATTAGTAGGCGCTATATATAGTGTATTTGCGTAAGTCATATCATGTCCGGTAGCATCGGTCTTGTATAGTAAATAGGCAACAGGCAACAGGCAACAGGCAACAGGCAAGAAAAAAACTTAAATTTCCTGCAAATATCCACGCCAACTTTTACACAAACGATACCAACGGACATGATATCATGATAAATTTAGGCGCAAAACCCTCCCTGTTAGCTGTTCGCATCCATTCAGTTTCCTAGAAGATGTGTTACGGTCGCACTCCCCTCTTCAAGAATTTAGAATTAAGAATGCGCGAATTTAGAATTACCTCTCCTTGAAAAGAAGAGGATTGGATTAAAAGGAATTTTTTTCTTCTCTTGGTCGAGGGATGGCGAGGTCTCGGAGCCATATCCAATCGACTCCTGTGAAGAAAAATTTTCATCTCTTTGTCAATCCTCTCCTTGAAAAGGAGAGGTAATTATTCATTATTCATTATTCATTATTAATTGTTGAAACCTACCACCTAAGAACTTGATGAACGCACTACCCGATCGGGCGTGATACTAAGTGCAATTTCTACTCAACTTTTCATCCCTTTAAATCTCTCCTTCGCTGACTCAAACGCTTCCTGCATCACACCTTGAATTTTCTCTGGGTCTGGCTTTTTCCCTCCCATCAAATCTCCGAAATAAACACAAGCACTTTCACCTAACGCCCAAGTATATGCAGCGGCCCAAGAAGCTGCGATCGCGCTACCAAATCCTGGTATAAATTTCACTAACTCTCTCCCCACTGCTTGAGCAACAAAACCGCCACCAATAACACTAACAACTCCTCCTGCTTGAGATGGCGATATTGTTTGCCCATACAAATTTCCTAATAAACCTACCATGGACACTTGCAAAGCTGTTAATACTGGCATTGTGGCAAAAGGTAGAGGTACTGCTGCCGCGGTGGCTGCCATAATAGTAAATGATAAAATATAACGTCGCCCCACGTCTCGATAAATATTGCCCAGTTGTTTGCTTGCTTGTTCGTCTAATAATTGATAAATTGTTTGTGCTTCTGCTTCTGGAAGTAATTCTGCTAAACTATCTCGAAAGGCTTCTAAACCATAAAATACAGGATTATAGTCATCCTCTTCTAGGGTAAAATCGATAAGTGTAGAGCGATCGCTCAATTTCTCAAAATTTTCCTGAATAGCAGTAAAAGCACGGTTAATTTCTTCATATTCTGGAGGGTATTCGGGATGGTTATCAGTAGGGTTTGGATAAAGTTCATGGAGACAAGTTATTGCTAAAAGACAGGGAATATTTGGATATTCTTGTCGCAACTGTTCTGCTATCTGTCGTAATGTATCGGTAGCAAAATCATTGATTTTTACGGTCAAAATCAAGATTCTGGCGCGGTTACTTTCTTGCTGTAACTCTCCGAGGAGTTCGTCAATAATAACTGGTGTTTCCTGTTTGACATCTCCCAACCCCACAGTATCAGTGAAAATCAATAAGGGCAAATCGTCGGAGGGATAAGCATAACGTTGGGTATGTTGGGTATGAGGGCGAAATCCTTGACCGACTATTTCTGGGGAAACTCCTGTTAAAGCACGCACGATGGAACTTTTACCTGCTTGGGGTTTACCTATTAATAGTGCTTCAGTGGTGGGAAGTTCTGCGCGTACTTTTGCCAATATTTCAGCAACTTGAGCTTCATCGACCATAAACCATTGCTTTATTGTTTGTGCTGCCCGATCTACAGGAAAAAATTTAGTTAAACGGTTACTGGTATCATGCCAAATTCCACCAATACGATGTTGCCAAGAGTCTGTTTTTGATTCTGTTTTTACATCTTCAGTCGGTTGAGCGGACTGTTCAGAATTAGGTGTTGGGGAGTTAGTATCAGATTGTTCAGTCATTATAATTATCACTTATTATTAAAGCTCGTAGCAGAGCTTCAACTCTACTACAAAGGACTATTGAGTGTTTGTATCAGTACAACAAGCATCGCAACTGCTATTATCACTGCTGGCAAAACCAGAAAATATTTCCTTAAAGTCTTTAGCCTTCTTGAAAGTGCCATGATATAAATTTCTCCTTTACTATTTTTGTCTCTACCATTAGTAGTCCAGTAGGGTGTGTTAGCGTTTGCGCAGCATTCCGCAGAAAAGCGTAACGCACCGAAGCATTAAACAAAGCAATGGGAGCAGAAATATACTTTTGTTGGGTAAGATTGTCGTTGATGAAATTGCCATTGGGTAAACCATCTAGTAATTTATAATCAGAAGCATAAAGCCGCCCCTCTGTTAAAGCTTTAGATAAAGAATCTGTGACTCCAAATTTTTTGGCGATCGCTTGATACTGTTCTGGAGTAATTGGTAAACGAGAATCCATTTGAGTAAATTGCTCTAAAACAAGAGGGTTGGGTCCAGCAACTTGTAAATAGGCAAAAATCAGGTCTTCGGTAAAGCGATCGGAAATAGCAGGTTTTTTGATAATCTGGTACAACTTATTGTAGTCATCAAGAGTGAGAGATTCTGATGTCTCTGTATTTTTTTCCTCATATATTTTCGCAACGAACTTGACGATATTTTCTAGACGGTTAATAATTGATGTCTCATCAAAAGCAATTGATTTTTCCGGTTGCTTAATTCCAAATAATTGAGTAATTGTACTATCAAAGTTTTGCAAAGATTCTTGTACATCTTGATCATATTTGCTGTGTTTTTCCTTCAAAGTAGGGAAAGTTTTTTGTAAATTTGCTTCTAATTTTTCAACTAAAGCTTGAAGACTTTCTTGAGTTTTCGGTTGACTAATATCACTGTCCAGAGATTCTATATCTCGACTGAGTTCAGCCCAATCATTCTGGAATTGCTTCCAAGAATTTTCCCGCTTATAAAGATAGTTATTAATAACAATTATAATCAGGTAATATAGAACCTTAGAGCTGATTTGTAAACTGAGCTGAAATCCCTTTCTAGCATGGGTTTTTCAAAAGTTATGCCCTTAGGGCTTAGATAGTGTCAAACCCTTACAATGTAAAGTATTTATCCTCTTAATGTTTACTTTATAAATCAGCTCTTAAATATCCAGATGATATTTGGAAAAGCTCCCTTTGGTAAAACGGGAAATCCTAAGAATTCTGGCACATTGGTCATTGCCAAGGGCGGTAGATAACTATAGTTATATTCGTAGGTTTTGTCTGGAAAAAAATGCACTTGACGATATAAAGAGACCAATAAGGTCGCTATTTTGATGAGAGACGGGGGGTTTTTGTGTTCAATTTGAGTCATTATTGATACCTCATTCAAGTCAAAATTAAATTCAAAAGTCAAAAGTCAAAAGTCAAAAGTAAGAATTTAAGTCAAAAGTCAAAATTAAATTCAAAAGTCAAAAGTCAAAATTCAAAAGTAAGAATTTAAGTCAAAATTCAAAAGTCAAAAGTAAGAATTTAAGTCAAAAGTCACAATTGAATTCAAAATTCAAAAGTCAAAAGTCAAAAGTAAGAGTTCAAGTCAAAATTCAAAATTCAAAAGTAAGAATTTAAGTCAAAAGCCAAAAGTCAAAAGTAAGAATTTAAGTCAAAAGTCACAATTGAATTCAAAAGTCAAAAGTCAAAAGTCAAAAGTAAGAGTTCAAGTCAAAATTCAAAATTCAAAAGTAAGAATTTAAGTCAAAATTCAAAAGTCAAAAGTAAGAATTTAAGTCAAAAGTCAAAAGTCAAAAGTAAGAATTTAAGTCAAAATTCACAATTGAATTCAAAATTCAAAAGTCAAAAGTCAAAAGTAAGAATTTAAGTCAAAATTCAAAAGTCAAAAGTAAGAATTTAAGTCAAAAGTCACAATTGAATTCAAAATTCAAAAGTCAAAAGTCAAAAGTAAGAGTTCAAGTCAAAAGTCAAAATTCAAAAGTAAGAATTTAAGTCAAAATTCAAAAGTCAAAAGTAAGAATTTAAGTCAAAATTCACAATTGAATTCAAAATTCAAAAGTCAAAAGTCAAAAGTAAGAATTTAAGTCAAAATTCAAAAGTCAAAAGTAAGAATTTAAGTCAAAAGTCACAATTGAATTCAAAATTCAAAATTCAAAAGTCAAAAGTAAGAGTTCAAGTCAAAAGTCAAAATTCAAAAGTAAGAATTTAAGTCAAAATTCAAAAGTCAAAAGTAAGAATTTAAGTCAAAATTCAAAAGTCAAAAGTAAGAATTTCTGAAATTCTTAGTTCGTAAACCCGGTTTCTGCGTAAGTCCTGTTGGTCAAAAAATAGTTTTAATCAGAACTACAAAGGTTTTCATTTGGGTAGACCACAGTAGGGACTTTCCATAGAAGGTCTTTACAAGGTTTGATGTCTAAAAATGTGGTTCATATCATGTCCGGTAGTATCGGTATTGTATAGAGAAGGTAAGTGAAGAAGGAAGACGAAAGAAGGCTTAAAAGCTTGAAAAAACGTAAATTTCCTGTAGATATTCACCCTTGGTTTTACATAAACGCGCCCCAACGGACATGATATAATTTTAAATTCTAAATTCCGTTAACGCCTCTACAAGACAAGGAAAAACCTTATATAACGGTAGATATTTTCCCAACTTTATACACAAACGCGCCCCAACGGACATGATATAATTCTAAATTCTAAATTCTAAATTCTTAAAGATTTTACCATCAACACAGACTCAGACTGAAAACCTAACTTCTGATAAAGATTAAGAGCGGGTTGGTTAGAGACAAACACTTGCAAACCAATTTGCCGATCGCCCCTAGCTTTTGCCCAATTTTCGGCATGGGTAACTAATGCTGAACCGATACCAAGTCGTCGATGGGGTGGGGACACATACAAAAGAAATATGTGAGTTACCCGATTGCCCTCTACCTGATCTATAGCATTCCCCAACCACAGACAACCTATTGGTGAAGTTGCTGGTTTATCTATGACCTCAACCCACCAAATAGGAGTTTGAGTTGACAAGTAGCGATCGACTGTTTTGGCAAGATGACTAAAATTTTGCTCTGGGAAAAGTTCTTGATAAGTCCGATGCATAAATTTAACCAGCATTGCTCGATCTATACCGGAACCCTTACGAAGTTGGTAATTTGAAATTAACTTGCTAACCACTGAATATTACCAGAAATGAACATTGGGTATGGATAGCATTGCTTCTTCTTGAGGATAATTTAATTCCTCTGTGGGAGCGGGTGCTGCTAGATCCCCTGGTAAAAAGATACGAGCGCTGACTGCTACCATAGCGATTAAAAATATGACTACAACTATGAATGGAGCAATATATTGACGAAAAATTTGCATGGTTTTTGTATTAAATAGGTAGTAGGGAGTAGGCAGTAAGGGAAAAGAATTGATGATTTTTGTAAGAGGGAGTAGGGAGCAGGCAGTAGGGAGTAGGGAGTAGGGCAAAAGAATTGATAATTTCTGTAAAAGAGGCAGTAGGCAGTAACTGCGCTTGACCTGTCGCGGAGCGACAAAAACTTTCTCCTTCTCCTCCTCTTGTTTCTTTCCTCCTGACTCCTGATACCAAATCCGCATGTAATAAAAGGTGTTAACTAATATAGTATGTATACACCTTTTTCTTAACCCGGATTTGGTATGACTCCTCCCTAGACATAATATTATCAGGACTTATGCACGGATACTAAATCTAGTGAGGGCGAATGCCATTCGCCCCTACATATCCTGACTCCTGTGCGGGAGAATGCCATTCGCCCCTACACTCCTCCTTAGAAAAAATCGTCATCATCTAATCCTGGTCTTGGCATTGGCAAAATTTTTGATTTATTGAGCTGTCGCAAGCAAACCCAACCGAGAACTCCAATAATTAGGAATATCCAGCCAATGTTTGGTTTGAGCAACAGAAAACCACCAGTTGCCAAGAGTGCCCCAAATAATAATAGTATAGATGCGAGTACTTTTTGTAAATCTTTACCTAAATCCTGTGCTGGAGATAAACCTGTTTTCATCCTTTGCTGTTTCCAACCAGGGCCACCGGGAAGTGTTCGTCGATAAAATTCCTCTAAAGTTGCATCAGACTCTCGTGGGGTTAGAAACATTGCTGTTACCCAGAGTAATGTTACGGTGCCAGTAATAAACATAATTCGCAAACCAAAGTCTTCTATTTTGAAAGCAGGAACTAAACTTGTTGTCATCCCTACAAAGAAACTAGCGACAATAGCGGTTAATTCTGCTGCTGCATTCACTCGACACCAAAACCAACGTAATATTAATACTAATCCTGAACCTGTACCAATGGCTATTACTAATCTAAATACTGTGGCTACATCTGTTGCTAAAAATGCTGCAATTGCTCCTAAAACTGTTACTAATAGAGAGGAAAGTCGCCCTACTAAAACTAATTGTGGTTGAGTCGCATCGGGTTTAATAAATCTTCTATATAGGTCGTTAGTAATAAAGGAAGCTCCCCAGTTAATTGAGGTAGAAACTGTACTCATAAATGCTGCGACTAAGGAGGCAACAACTATACCTAAAATTCCTGGGGAAAGAAAGTCAATCATTAATTTGGGATAACCCAATTCTCTGTCTTCTAAATTAGGGTAAATTACAATGGATGCTAGAGCTACTAAAATCCAAGGCCAGGTTCTAATAACATAGTGCATAATATTAAATAACCAGGCTGCTTTTTCTGCTTCTGTTTCATTTTTAGCTGCGGCAAATCTTTGTACAAATTCTCCACCTCCATCACTCCGTCGCCAAGACCACCATTGAAGGGCAATATAAGCAAAAAATGTACTGGCAGTTATGCCTGCTGTTTTACTAAAATTAATCAAAGCATTGCCATTTTTACCAATAGTTAAAGGTGAAAGGGATAAAATATCTTTATCTGGCATTACTGGAGGAACTTTTGTTATTAATTCTTGGATACCACCGACACTGTTAACAGCAAAAAAGGCGACAATAATTGCTCCAAATAGTGCTAAGAAAAATTGGAAAAAGTCTGTGGCAACTACTCCCCATAAACCAGATAAACCAGCATAAATTAATACAAAAATACTGACACCAATAACGCTTAGTAATTTCAGATTATTTTCACTAGCATCAATGCCTAAATTTTGCCAAATTTCTAATGCTTCGACTACTTTAACCATAGCTAACATAGCATAACCAATGGCAATACAATTCATGGGAATAGCAAAAATAAAAGCTTTAACTCCCCGGAGAATAGCAGCCATATTTCCACCGTAACGAAGTTCAGTTAATTCTGCATCAGTAATAACTTCGGAACGTCGCCACATTCTGGCAAAAATATAGATCATTATTACATGGGAAATACCAAAAATCCACCATTCCCAGTTACCAGCAATTCCTCGGTTAGCTACAACTCCAGTAATATAGAGAGGAGTATCTATAGAGAAAGTTGTAGCTGCCATACTCGTACCAGCTAACCACCAAGGAAGCGATCGCCCAGAAACAAAGAAGTCTGCTAAACTTTTTGAACCTTTGCGAGAAAGATATAGTCCCATCCACATTGTTAAGATGAGGTATATTAAAACAATTAGCCAATCAATTAGTTGCATAAATTTGTGTTTAATTAGGAGTCTGTGTGTTTGTGAATGTTTTTTGAGCATATAGTTTCAAACTTAAGAATATCATGGATTTTATAGATGAATTTACTGTTTATATTATTTATAGCAATCCTATTTCAGTTGCGGGCAAAAATATCTTTATGGATTAGGGAGTAGGGAGTAGGGAACAGGGTTAAAAGTTTCATAGTTTTTATATATCCTGAGATTTTTTACCGAATAATTAACTAATTAATAATTAAATAATTCGCGCCTTGAAGCCTCCCCTTTGAAGGGGAAAAAAAGCGGTCGTTTGCGGAGCAGTCCGTTAGGATGGGATGGCGATGTCTCCTCGCCATATCCAATCGACCAAGAAAAGAAATAATATTTCCTTACATTCAATTCCGTAACGGTTTTAACCAGAGGTAATTATCAATTATCCATTATCAATTATCCATTAATGAAGAATCATTTCATACTGCTATATATCTAATTTTTTTATCCAAAGTCAGCAAACAAAATATTAAGATTTTTCTCTGTCAAGCTTTTTAGTAAATAGTTCAACAATGAATAATGAATAATGAATAATGAATAATTACCTCTCCTTGAAAAGAAGAGGATTGACTAATAATGAAATTTTTTTTTATTATCCCCTTAAAAGGGGAGGCTTTAAACCACAATTTTTCGGTAAGCAAAATTAATTGTATAGAAATAGCCAGAGCCGTTAGGATTTATCAGTCATAATGAATCTTAAACTAGGCAATGTTTTTTCTACTGTTCCCTGCTATATATTTGATAATTTCTAAAAATCAGATTAATGCTGAATAATTAACATTTTTTTTGTGGAAAAAAATCATCTTATTATCAGGTAAAAATTACATAATCAACAAAAAAATGCGGTTTGTAACTGGACTAGCACCTGAAATAGAAAAACTGTTAAAAAGAATCGAGTAAAAAGGTAAATATAATCAAGTGTGTTAAAGAGCGTTTAGGTATTCAATTAAGTAATAAAGGTGATGCAATTATAGCGCTGCGCGCAGGCAATAGGCAATAGGCAATAGGGGGAATAAAAATCTTAGCTATAGTATTATAATCAGAATCTTAAAAATCAGTAAAAACACTATATTTAATTGGTTAAATAATCAGGAAAAATATGACTTTATTTGGTGATATGAGGGTTAAGATAGAGGCAGAAAAAATTCAGCAGAAGCAAAAGAAGAAAAAGTAAAAGAATAGATTAAAAAAAACTTCCAAAATTTTGAAAATAGTACAGGAAAAAACTCAAGGTGAATAGGCCAGAGAGATAAGTAAAACAAAAATAAAAAGATTAGAAAAAAAGGAAGGGGTTGGTATCATATAAAAAAAATGGTAAAAAGCCAAGCTGAACCTAAATTATATAGCAGAAGAAATAAGGAAAAATTTTGCTTTGTCTGAGTTTTAAGCTTTTTATATGTCTGCGCCCTTTGCTTCGACTGCTATATGAGTAAAAAAAAATGCAATTAAGGAAATAATAGATTTATATTATGTGGATGAAAGCGGATTTAGTTTAGTTTTATATTTACTTTAACCACAGCAAAAAAAAGGAGAAAAAATAGAAGTATAAAGTAATATGAGTAGAAGGTTAAATATCTTAGGATTTCTGAAAAGAAATAATCAATTGAAAAGTTATGTATTTGAAGGTTATTTGTAAGCATTTCCTGCGGAATGCTGCGCAAACAGCCGTCAGCTATTAGCTAGCCTCCTAGGTCGGAACTGCGTTAACAGCTATTAATTTTGGGTCCGCGTAAAAGCAACCTTTTAAATTGAAAAAGAATCAAAAATTACTGCCAAAGTCCCAGAACAAAACCTGAGAAGTAATTATTCATTACTAATTGCTGTTTGGGTAGCATCCCGTAGGGAAGCGCTGACTGCTGATAGCTGAATGCTTACAGTTATTTTAATAAAAATCTGATGATAGTCGGTATAGATAAATTAAATAATAACCTATAAAAATTAACATTATTAGCAATAAATAATGCTTCTGTTTAGCATAATTAAAAACTCTGGAAGCGATAAACATAATAGAAAAAAAAGGATGAATAATATTATTTTTATCTACTTACTCACCACGATTAAATCAAATATAAATATAGCAATCCGCTCATTGGTTGTGACAATTTTTATAATAGTTAATTTGAGCTAAAAACCTTTAAAAATAACTCCTGACTCCTGACTCCTAACTGCCACTCAAATATTACAACTTAAATAGGATTGCTATATTGTGGATATTTATCAAATATAGCAGAAGAAAGAAGGAAGAAGGAAGAAGGAAGAAGGAAAAGTATTACCTTGTCTGAGTTTTAAGTTTTTGATCTGTCCTAACCTTTGCTTCGACTGTTATATAAATTGTTATAGCCTACTGTTTATGAAAGCTACTTGAACTGAATCAAAGCAGTAGAAGATGTTCTAATTAATTTGAGTTCAAAATATACAATTAACTTTGTGTAGGTACTTATGAATATACTGCTCAGTAGGAAAAATTTATATTAAAAAAACAGAATGTCATTTCAGTTATCAGTTTGCTACGCACATGAAAAATTTCCTAAGTCCGAGCTACGCTTTTTCCTTCGGAATGTTTTGCTGTGCATATTAAACGCAAATATGTCGCGTAGCGAAATAGTTAACAGTACCTTTTGCAATAAGGAGGCAAGAAAATAGTGAATTTTCTTTTTTATCCCTTTTAAAGGAGAGACTATTGACCTAATTTGATGGTCAGTAAAGCGACATTTTTATAAGTATAAAATAACTTTATATCGATTTTATATGAGGCTGTAAAGAATTATGAAATTTATTAACTTGTCTACCTTGAGCTATAGTCAACTCTGATTAAAATATTATTTTATGCCACTTTACATTAATTTAGTGTTAAACCTTTGTTTATACATATTGATAGTGAAAATACTCTAAAAATATTAACTCATTTATGGTATCATTGTTAAAGAGTATCTACACAAGTAATAATTTTCAAAATAATGAGCTTACTATGTAGATAATATTATTACTTGATTGAAATTAGTTAAATGAAAAGAATAATAATTGTAGATAATGAGCCTGATATGGAGTATTTATTTACTAAAAAATTTAGAAAAGAAATTAAATCAGGTTCTCTCACATTTATTTTTTTTACCTCAGCAATTGAGGTACTATCATACCTGAATTCTCAAGAAAATTATTCCATAGATTTAATTATATCTGATATTAATTTGTCTACAATAAATGGCTTAGAAATGCTCAAAAAAATTAAAGAAAAATACAAGAAAATAAAAGTTTTTATGTTAACTGCCCACGGCTATGATGAACACTACAAAATTGCCAAAGAATATGGGACAGATGATTATCTAGTCAAACCAATTAACTTTGAAGAAATCAAACAAAAAATACTTGACTTATAGTCTAAAAAATAAATCATAAAAATTATGTTATCAAAAATACTTGTAGTTGATGACGAACCAGATCTACAATCATTAATTTGCCAAAAATTCCGGAAGCAAATTATGCAAAAAAAATTTAAGTTCGTGTTTGTTCATAATGGAATAGAAGCTCTAGAAGTCATTAAAAATGAAACTGATATAGATTTAATGCTTACTGATATTAATATGCCTAAAATGGATGGAATAACTTTATTAACAAAGCTCTCAGAAAAACCAAATCAAACAATTAAAACAGTCATTATTTCTGCTTATGGGGATTTGAAAACTATTAGAAAAGCTATGAATTTAGGAGCTTTTGATTTTTTAACTAAACCCTTAGATTTACATGATTTAGAAATTACTCTAAGTAAAACACTCAAATCTGTGCAACAGGAGAAAGAAGCACGAAAGCAGAAAAAATTAGCAGAAAAAGCTCATGCAGAATTATTAAAACAACAGGCATTACGTAAAAGTGAAAAAAGATTTAAAGCATTAATTGAAAATTCTGTAGATCTAATTATGATTTTAAGCTCCAATGGAAAAGTTATTTATTTTAGCCCATCAGCCCAAAGATTTTTAGATGATTTTAATTACAATAATTTGAATATATCAATTTTCAACATTATTCATGCTAACGACCGTCAATTAATCAAACATATCTTGCAAAAAATAGTTAACAATCCATTAGAAAAACAGTATATTAATGAACTTAAAATCATAAACAAACGACAAGAATTACAAATATTTGAAGCAGTATTTACTAACTTAATGTTGGACGATCATATAACAGGGATAGTAGTTAATTGTCATAATATTACAGAAATAAAAATAGCAGAAGAAAAATTACTCCATGATGCTTTTCATGATTCCTTAACTCAATTACCTAATAGAGCATTGTTTATGGATAGATTATCTCATGCTTTTTCTAGATATAAGAGGTCTCATAAATATAAATTTGCAGTTATTTTTATAGATTTAGATAGGTTTAAAATAGTTAATGATAGCTTAGGGCATTTAGCTGGAGACCAACTAATTATTGAAGTAGCAAATAGACTCACAAAAGAGATGCATTATGATGATACTGTAGCTAGAATGGGAGGAGATGAATTTGCTATATTATTAGAATATATTCAATCTGAAGAGAATGCTAAATATATAGCCCAAAGAATTCAAAAATTGCTACAATTATCATTTAAAATCAATAATCAAGAAGTTTATACCAGCGCCAGTATTGGTATTGCCTTCTCCAATCAAGATTATCAAAATCCTACAGATATTCTCAGAGATGCAGATACAGCTATGTATCGTGCTAAAACTCTAGGAAAAGCTCGTCAGGAAGTATTTAATGCATCAATGTATGCCGATAATTTAGCACAACTTAAGTTAGAAATAGACCTTCGACAAGCCTTGAGATTTAATGAATTAGAGTTATATTATCAACCAATTATTTTATTAGAAACAGGTTTACTTTGTGGCTTTGAAGCATTACTAAGATGGAAACATCCCCAGCGAGGAATAATTTCTCCAAATGAGTTTATTCCTATTGCAGAAGAAACAGGATTAATTATACCCATTGGTTGGTGGACACTAGAACAAGCTTGTCAACAAACTTATAATTGGCAAAAACAATTTTCTCTCCAGCCTTTAACTATTAGTGTTAATCTTTCTGGTAAACAATTTTCTCAAGCTCAACTGGTAGAACAAATTGATGAAATATTATCTGGTACTTGGTTAGATTATCATAGCCTTAGATTAGAAATTACTGAAACTACAATTATGGAAAATGAGAAAATTGTTATGGAAATATTATCCAAGTTAAAAGGGATGGATATACAGTTAAATATTGACGATTTTGGTACTGGTTATTCTTCATTAAGTCGCCTACGAAATTTTCCCATTGATACTTTAAAAATTGACCGTTCTTTTGTGATGACAATGGATACTGAACCAGAAAACTTGGAGATTACTAAAGCAATTATTAGTATGGCAAAAAATTTAGAAATAGATGTCATTGCTGAAGGTGTAGAAACAGCTACTCAACTGGCTTTGCTGAGACAACTTAAGTGTAAATATGGACAAGGATATTTCTTTTCTAGACCTGTTAACAGTTCGCAAGCTACTAATTTAATTGCAGCAGCTAAAATATGGTAAAATTAAATCTATCCCACTTAGTTTTGTGACTATATTGGTAAAACAATAATTCCAACTAAAATGAAGTTATGCGAGCAAAAATACTGGTTGTGGATGATGAACCATCCTTTAAATCAATCATAAACCAAAAATTTAGAAAAAAAATTAGGAAAAAAGACCTCCAATTTATTTTTGCTTCTAACGGTTTAAAAGCTTTGGAAAAGTTACAATCTGAACCAGATATAGATATGATATTGACTGATATTACCATGCCAGAAATGGATGGTATTACTCTACTATCTACTCTTTGTGATATTAATCATCCTACACTTAAAACAGTAATTATTTCTGCTTCTAGCGATCTGACTCTTGTGAGAAAAGCGATGAATTTAGGAGCATTTGATTTTTTAACTAAACCTATCAACTTAGATGATTTAGAAATTACAATTAACAAAACTATAAATCATATTCAACAGTTAAAAGATGCACTAAAACAGGAACATTTAATAGAAGCAGCTCAACAATTATATGAAAGTGAAAAAAGACTAGAAAAATTCTTAGAAACTTTGCCAGTAGGAGTATTTGTAGTTGATGCTGATGGTAAACCTTTCTATACTAATCAAGCTGCAAAAAATATTTTTGCGAAAGGTATAGTAGCTGAAACTACTCCAGAGCAAATTCCTAAAATTTATCAAATTTACTTAGCAGGAACAGAAGAATTTTACCCTGTTGAACAACAGCCAATTTTCAAAGCTTTGAAAGGAGAAAATTCTACAGTTGATAATATGGAAATTCGTCAAGGAGAAAAAATAATACCTGTAGAAGTATCAGCAAGTCCAATTTTTGATGATACTGGTCAACTAATCTATGCGATCGCCACTTTTCAAGACATTACAGAAAGAAAAAAAGCAGAAGCAGAAAGAATTCAGTTTACCCAACAATTAGAACTCAAAAATATTGAATTATCTAAACTTAATCAAAGCTATAGTCGATTTGTTCCGAAACAGTTTCTCCGGTTTTTAGGACATGAAAGTATTGTAGAAGTTTCTTTGGGCGAATCTGTCCAAAAGAAGATGTCAATTTTATTTTCTGATATTCGTGCTTTTACCACTCTTTCAGAAAGTATGACTTTAACAGAAAATTTTAAATTTATTAATGCTTATCTTTCTCGTATGGAACCATTAATTACTGCTAATTATGGTTTTATCGATAAATATATTGGTGATGCTATTATGGCACTATTTGGTCGGTGTCCTGATGATGCTGTCCAAGCTGCTTTAGGGATGCTTTTAGAACTTAATCAATACAATATTTTTCGTAATAAATATCAGAAATCACCTATTACTATTGGTATCGGAATTAATACTGGTTCCTTGATGTTAGGAACAGTGGGTGGTACAAACAGAATGGATACTACTGTCATTAGTGATGCTGTAAATTTAGCTTCTCGCCTGCAAGATTTAACCAAAGTATATGGTGCTTCTTTAATTATTAGTCAAAAGACCTTTATTGAGCTTAAGGATTATACAAAATATAACTACAGATTTCTTGGTAAAGTTAAAGTCAAAGGAAAAAAAGATGTTGTATCTTTGTTTGAATTTTTTGATGCAGACCCCCCAGAAATAATCGAACTTAAAAAACAAACTAAAACATTATTTGAAGCAGGAGTTATTAGTTATTACTCTCAGCAAATGGAGCAAGCTACTCAAATATTTCAGGAAATTATTAATTTAAACCATCAAGATAAAGCTGCTTATTTCTATCTCGATCAAAGCAACAGGGAATCGGAGTAAAAATTGTCTTTTTAACTCTCCAGTTAACCTATGCCAAATGATGAAAGTATAAGCACAAAATACCAAGAAAAAATGGCGTTCCAGGCTCCATTTATCTCTAAGTTGATATTCTTTTAATCCCAAGCACCCTTTGGCTTCTCGGTAAAAAACCTCTATCCAATTTCTGTTTGAGTAAGTATTTACTATCCACTCAAATGTCACTTTTTAATTCTCAATATTGGCGATAAAATAATCAATTTCTGTTCCCTCTTCTACAGAACTGGCATTCATAAGGATATTCAACAATTCATTATTAATTATGAATTATTAATTATTACCTCTCCTTGAAAACGGATAGGATTGACAAAGAGATGAAAATTTTTTCTTCTCTTGGTCGATGGTCGGTCAGCGAGGAGACCTCGCCATCCCACCCTACGGGAAGCTCCGAAGATCGACCGCTTGTTTCTCCTTTAAAGGAGAGGCTTTAAACCTTAATTATTCTGTAAAAGTTCTTTCTCCTTCAAGGCATGAAATCTATGCTCTAAATTTGGTGGCCTAAACTATTTTTGGTTTTTCTACACTTAAGATAACTGATTCAAATTTCTCTACTGGCAAGCTTTTTACGAGAACCTCCATCCCTAAAACTGGCAGAGACTTTTCATAGAAAGTCCCTACTACTTTGCCAGTGGGTAAACTCTAATCACTACCCAAAAGACTGACTAATAAAGCTTTTTGAGCGTGCATCCGGTTTTCTGCTTGGTCCCAAACTCGCGATCGCTCTCCTTCTATCACTCCATCAGTAATTTCTTCATCCCGATGAGCTGGTAAACAATGCAACACTATCACATCATCTGCTGCACTTTCTACCAACTTTTCATTAACCTGATAGGGTTGAAAAATAGGTATTCGATTATTAGCCTCCTCTTCTTGTCCCATACTTGCCCAAACATCAGTATAAAGCACCTGAGCACCCTTAACTGCCACTTGGGGATCTTGAGTAACTATAACTTCACTCTTACCATTAGTAATAGCCTTTGCTTGCTCCACAATTTCCACATTTGGTAGATAATTTGGTGGAGTTGCTATCCTGACATTCATCCCTACCATTGCACAACCTAACAGTAAAGAATTTGCCATATTATTACCATCGCCAAAATAACTTAAAGTTAATCCATCTAGTTTCCCAAAACATTCTTGAATCGTCAATAAATCAGCCATTACCTGACAAGGATGTTCCCTATCTGTCAGAGCATTAATGACAGGAATTTGAGTATAACTTGCAAAAGTTTCTAAATCTTTTTGCTCAAAAGTCCGAATAGCTAAAATATCTAAATATCGGTCTAAAACTCTAGCAGTGTCAACCAAAGGTTCTCCACGACTAACTTGAGTAACATTAGGATTCAAATCAATAACTTGACCTCCCAATTGATACATTGCCACGGTAAAACTTACCCTAGTTCGTGTCGAAGCTTTAGAAAATAATAGCCCTAAGACTTTATTACATTTGAGATTTATTTTACCTGATTTAAGTTTGGCTGCCAGTTGTAAAAGTTCTTTTAATTCATCAGAACTCAAATCTGCTAAACTTAATAAATTTCGTCCTTTTAAATTATCCATAATTTATCACTAATTTCAGGTTACCAATTATATTGTTTCAGTTAACATTGGAATTATTCAAAAGGTTTAGGCAAGTTTCATAACTGGGATGAAAATTATTACACCAAATTAGTTATATTTAAAACCCGCCATGACTAATTCCAAAGCGACTAGAATTAATACTATTTCTTGATAAGTATAGTTTTACATTTACCAACTATTTAGAGCTAAGACTTTATAATGTCTTTACTCTAGTAAGTTAAAAGTTAATTTGGTTCAATCTATAACAATTTTTCTTCAAGTCCCAAAACAGCCGTCGAAGCATAAAGGCCACAGTCAGAGACCTAATACCAATTTGATAAGTGTTTGTGACAAATAGTATTGTCAAAGAAGAAGGAAGAAGTAATCAACAAATCGTAAAAAATCGAAATAGGTAGCTTAAAGGATTGGAGAGGTTCTTTTTAAGCATAATTTTCAGCCTTTTTTTTTGTAGCATTCTATTTTCAAATTGGTATAACTAGGTTCGTAAATTTTTGACTCTTGGTTGGGTCTTGATGTAGCTGCTATTTGTTATGCTAAAACTTGGCCACTATCTTCAGACCTACTCTGGACGTTAGTCTTTTTCCAGCCACCAGAGGTATAGTTCTAAATGTGCTAATGATGAACTAGCAGTAAATAATACCAATTCCCAAAAATAATGCTATACTTCATGAAAACTTCAGTTATTAAGTAATAATAATGCTTCAGCAATGTTTGTAACAATTACCGATACTAAACCAAAATATCTTATGTCTTTGAACCCTACTCCCTACTCCCTACTCCCTAAACCTCAAAGATATTTAGCAATACTTTTGATATTTGGTATAAGAATGTATGAAATTAACTATACAGAATGTTTACTTGTTGGTATTCCTGATGTTTCAGTGCTGTAAAAAAAAGCCAAATTAAGGATCAAATTTTACAGAATCTTAAGTTGTAGTCACAGCAACTCCTACAAAATCTACAAAAATCAATTTACCGAATAATTAGGGCTTGCTGATTAAATCTAAAAGCATTGACATATAAAGACAAGTGCCTTTTTGAGGTCTGAAATACCTTGGTTTTCAGCTCTTCATGCTCATGCATGGAGCGTATTTTAGGCAAAAGTTGGGCAGAGAAATCATTCTTACAATTCTTACTCCTACCTACTCTAAATTCCCCGTTCCTCCTGTCTCTTGTCTCCTGTCTCCTACCCTCACCCATAAGACTTTTTCAGCAAACCCTAATTAAGGTTTAAAGCCTCTCACTCGCCGTGGAGAAACAGCGGTCGATCTTCAAAGCGAACCGTAGGGTGGGATGGCTCCGAAACCTGCGCCATATCCAATCGACCAAGAGAAGAAAATAATTTTCATCTCTTTGTCAATCCTCTTCTTTTCAAGGATAGGTAATTGTTAATTATTAATTATTAATTATTAATTGTTGAACAATACCTATAACTAATTCGTGAAGGATATTTGGGAATTAAAAGAGTAGCAAATAAGGAAGTTTTCATTAATTGATAATTGATAATTACCTCTGGTTAAAACCGTTCTTGATTGAATGTAAGGAAATATTATTTCTTGATTTTCCCCTTGAAAGGGGAGGCTTCAAGGCGCGAATTATTTAATTATTAATTATTAATTATTCAGTAACTATCGTATAAGTGTTATATCCCACTGACATAAAAAAATGATGTAATTTTATTAGATGCTTAGTTGCAATAACAAGGATTAAAATAATTACCAATATCTATGACTAAAGCCTTTAATTAATTCTCTCAATTTCGGCGATTTACTTGTGCTTGTATGATTCATTTTTGAATTACTTCAAATTCTCAAAGCCCATGAAAAAATATTTACCAAGGACTACTAATAAGAGTGAATCCTGACCAATAGAAAGGATGAGAAAAGTCTGTTTCTCCCAATATTTGTAAACTCTTAGGTAAAGTAATTTCTCCTCTAGAAAATTTCAATTTTTCCCTCGCTAAATACACATCTCCATGAATCATTTTAATTTGAGCTTGTCTGATTGTTTCGGCCTTAGTTGATGCTGTTTTTAACTGTTCATAAAATTCACTCATTAAAGCTAAAGTACCAAGATCATTAACATACCACAAACTTGCTAATGCAGATTGAACCCCCGCTTGTAAAGCTAATCCTGCAAAACCTAACTCCACATCTCTATCTCCCACGGCAGTTTTACAAGCACTTAAAACTAATAATTCAGCCGGAGGATTGTTCCAATTAATCTCTTTAATTTCGTCTAAATGGAGTTTAATATCCCAAAATTGAATGTAAGACTGTTCAGGTTTTCCGGGTTTAAATTCTGCATGAGTTGCTAAGTGAATAATATTAAAAGATTGAGAATAAAGTTGATTTTTTAAGTTTTTTAACGTGAAGTCCTGATTAAGAAATAATTTTCCAGGCCAACCTCTAGAAATATTTTTAGCTGAGATATTTTCTATGAGGTTTCTATTAACAATTGTTGATAGTTCAATTGGAACAGCAGGTAAAGGATTTTGGGTAGGAAATTCTGAAGCACCCATTGCCAAAACTCTGGCTTTTTGAATGGGAGTATAATTGGAGTCAATTAAATTAAATGCAGGAATAATTGCTAGACTATATTTCTCTACTAAAAATTGTTTTCCATCATGTAATGCTGCTATTGGTAGAGTACGCAAACCTGTTCCTAAACAAAACAATATTGTGTCTATTCTTTCTTCTTGAAGATTGGCTTCAAAGGGTTTAATTATCGATTGATAAAGTTGTTGAGCCAGACTTAAGTAAGAATTTGTGAAAAGCGTCTGAGGATTGGTAATTTCATTCTGAAATAATTTGACTTTACGAATGAGATTTTCGCGTTTGAGGGAGTCAATATCTTGAACTAGAGGTTTTTTTCCAGGAGAAATCAAAACTAAATGTAAATATTCTGATTCAGGAATTGCCCAAAATACCGCAGGTCTTATATTACTTTTTCGGCTAATTTCTAACAATTTTTGAGCAATGTCATTACCAGTTTTTGAAACTTCTGAAATTTCTCGATCAAAATAATCTTCAAATTCTTTTTCCAGCCTTTGTTCCATGTTCATAACTTTTTCCGATATAGTCAGATTAGAACTCATATTGTATCGGTCTGTCGGACTTACATTGATGTCTTCAGAAAGGATTTTGTCTGAATTAAAACTAAGCATAATAATCAGGGAAAGAATCAACCAAAAAATTTTTATACTAGCTTTGTATTTGCTCTTAGGAGAGAAGAACTTTCGGAACATATAATACTTGGTTTAATGAATTGAAGATTTAAAACTAGATTTCAGGTATTTGTGTACTCTTGGAAAATAATATAGCAATTCCCAAAAAGCGTGAGGTACAAAATTCCTTGGTTTTAGGGAGTAGGGAGTAGGGAGTAGGGAGTAGGGAGTAGTAGTTCTGGTTCCGTAGGAATCGATAAAGAAGAAAAACAACTGTACCTCATTAGTTTGGGAAACGCTATATTAACACAGTAGGGAAGTATATTTGATGACACATTCCGGATATTGCATAGATGATTAAATTCCTACTCTATCTACTCTCCTCTCTCCTATTTTACTAAACCCATCTACGGCGATAATTATAGTAGAAGGAAGAAAGAAGAAAGAAGAAGAAAAAAGCTTGTGTTATCTGAGTTTTCAGCTTTTGATATCTCCTGAACCTTTCCTTCGACGGCTATAATACCAAGCGTGAAAAAAGAATGTTACAAATAATAAGCAGTATTAAAATAATTTATAGGAAATATCTATTGGACAAAAAAGATAAATTACTACATAAAAATATGAACTATAACTCAGTTTATATTTCTTTTTACTAACGATAATTTGGGATTTTTTTGTGTGGATACTTCAGTCTAGTTAGAATCGATTGACCAAAAAATAAGGTCTCAACCCTCCCCTTTCAAGGGGATAAAAAAACATAAAATTCAATATTTCAAGCCTCTTACTTTAACTAGAGGTACTGATAACTGATAACTGATAACTGATAACTGAAATGACATGGTATTCTATTTAAGACAAAATAAATATTTATATAAAAGAATGACAAACATTACTCCCGCAGAAACTACTCCTAAATTGCTAGTTGTAGCTACTGGTAATCCGGGGAAAGTTCAAGAAATACAAGAATATCTAGCAGATTTGAATTTACAATTACAACTAAAACCAAAAGATTTAGAAGTTGAGGAAACTGGGGAAACTTTTCTCGCTAATGCTCGCCTCAAAGCTAGTGTTGTGGCCAAAGCTACTGGAAAATGGGCGATCGCTGATGATTCCGGATTGGCAGTAGATGCTTTGGATGGCAGACCAGGTATTTATTCTGCTCGTTATGCTCCTACTGTTGCGGAACAAATAGAGCGAGTATTAACAGAATTGGGAGATAACTCGAATCGTCAGGCACAGTTTGTCTGCGCTCTTGCCATTGCTAGACCAGATGGCACAATTGCCTTAGAAACAGAAGGTATTTGCCGTGGAGAAATTCTGTATAGTCTCCGTGGGAATGATGGGTTTGGTTACGACCCCATTTTTTATGTTCCTTCACAAGAAAAGACTTTTGCGGAAATGTCTGCTGAAGCGAAGCGATCGCTCTCTCATCGTGGTCAAGCTTTTCAAGTATTACTACCTCAGCTCAAAGCAATGTGTAGCTAGGTTTCCTATTGAGTAAGTTGGGTTTCGTGAGCAAAATAATAGTGTGGGGATGCTGGGGAGTACAGGGTCTAGAAAATAAGCAACTGGAGTTTAGACTAATTTATAGCTGGCCTGAAACTTGCTCAGGGAGATAGGGAAATTAGTGAAATTAACTCAAACCCCTATTAGATACCCAAACCACATATTAAGCTTTGGTTGCGGAGTTTCAAGTTTTCCTTCCTTCTGAGTAGATTATTTGAAGACCCTGTATCAGTCACTTCACAGTGGTGTCCCCAACAAACTTTAACAGCATTTCCATGATGATCTACTTCAATCGATGCGTAAAGTGACCTTAAGTATTCTATGGCTTGAGCTTGCACCAGTTGAGATGTTGACATGCTAAAACGGTCCCTAATCTGATTAAATCTATGTGTTTTCAAGGATTCAAATTCAAGACTGTGCCGCTCCAGCGAGCACCTAAAGTATGGGAAAAGAAAAGGTGCGATCGCCTTTGTTTTTAGTTGTCAGATCAAGATTTTGTGACTTTGGCAATTAATCGCCAGAAATTGAGCCGACCGACATCCATCCTCCAAGTATCTACCACCCGCACACTCCAGCTTCCTTGGATCTGTTTACCTTCAAAAGCAGCTAAGGCAGGCAATTGGGATACTGTATAAACTTCCTGAATATCGTCTGTAGAACCTCCTGTGTGATTGTGAAGTGTCACCGCAGTCCCATCTGGGGCAATGATATCAATCCGTAAATCGCCGATATAGGTGTGAGTGAGGTCAATTCTGAACCGAATTTCCCGAATTAATCCACTTCGAGAGACTTCTAGTTTGCTCTCAACTGGGTTACCCACATCAGGAATGTCCAAGCCTGATTGAACCATCTGATCGATGATGATTATGTCATCAATAGCTTCTTTGACGGCTTTGAAAGCATTGACTTTGCCATGACCGAACCAGAGACTAAAGCCATCAACGAAATCACCAGGCTGATTCACAGGCGTATCTGACTCAATCTTCAAATCCTTGTCCGCAGTCTGCTGAACAATTTGCTTAACTTGTAATGCTGTCAGTTGGGGATTGGCGGAAAGCATAAGTCCACATACCCCAGCGACGGTAGGAGTTGCACTAGATGTACCGCCGAAACGGTCAGTATAGCTGGAGTCTAGCGTAAAATCTGCCCCCATGTTTTCATTATCCGTTGTCACTATCCCACGACCAGGCAATTTTTCATTGGTTAGGTCGTGAAAGTTATTGGTGGGGGCACAAACAGAAATTTCCCTTCCCCAAGATGAATAAGCCGCTCTGGTTTTGAGAGAAGTACAGCCACTAACGGTAATCACATCAGGGTGAGCTGCAATCCAGCGATCAATTGGACCACTGTAGCTCATAATACCAAACCTGGGATGAGAATACTCGTAAGTAAGCGTATTATCAAGATCCTTAACTGGACAATTATTATTCCCGGCAGCTACGCAGATTACCAAACCTTTCCCACGCCGTCCTCCATTCCTAACTAAATCAGAAATCACATCAAAAAATGCTTGACTAAGAGGTGCATTAGCTGGTCCAAATCCCCAAGAACAAGAAACAATATCTGCCTCTCGGGAAATCCGTTGGAATAGTTGAATCATCTCAGCATCATTAAAAGCAAGAGGAAATCGCACTGCTAGCAATGCACAACCTGGTGCTAGTCCAACTGTCCCTTGTCCATTGATCTCTGCCAAAGCAACTCCAGCACAGGGGGTTCCATGATAGTCATTTCCTTGAGGGAGCACATTATCGTTATAAAAGACCTTTCCGTTTCTCTCAAAGGCATTCAAGCGACCAACCACTTTTCCCTGTCCCTGAAAATCAGGATGGGTTAAGTCAAACCCGTCATCCGCCACACAGATTACGATATCCCGTGAACCTTGGGTGATTTCCCAAGCATCGGGAGCCAAAATTCCAGCTCCAGCGACTAATTCCGCTCCATCTACCGGAGCATGGAGATGCCATTGCTGGGGAAATAACTCATCTGCGGGAATAAAGTCAAACCTTTGTAGTGATCGAACTAAATTCGGTTCAGCGTATTCGACATCGCTACGGGCGGCGGCCAAATTAGCTGTCTTGATCGGGTTGCGCCCTGTTGCAGTAGTTACTCGCAGCAATAGGGTATTTTTTCCCAAATCTTGGACAACCTCTAGGTTCTCATCTTGGGTGTACTGCTCAATAGTTTGCGCCGTTGTTTCTGGCTTAAACTTCACAAAAAAAGTGTCACTGATGAGGTATTGGGAATCAGGTTGACCCGGAGTTCGATAGACATGATGCACTACAGTTCCAGATTGGCGTAATTGATCCATTAAACCATTGCGATCTGTTCCTGCAGTAGCCCGAACCAAATTAGAGCTAACCTGAGCCATATTCTCGAGGGAAAGTCTGGCCTTACTTGCTTCAGCCTTTGCTGCTTCTATATTTGGTGCCTGTAACGTAATATCTCTTTCGGTATGCTCGATCGCAATTTTACGTCCACCTTGCCATAAATAATTATTATTTATCATATTATTCACCTCTCTATAGATATTTATCAGCTTTTTTGCCCAAAATTTTCCTTAACTTGAACTAATTAGAAATACTTTTTGTCCGGTGCAAAACTGGCGCTCCCCTGATTAAGAAATCGCTCCCTGAACTATCTGCACCTGATTACTAATCATTCCAGCTATTCCCAGTCCAATCGAAATTAGCCCCAGAATAGTGTTTATACCTAAACCACAGACAAAACAATTTATCCCACTTGTCCGTAGCTTTACCTGCATTTTATCTTCAGATGATAGTAATTTATACAAAATATAACAATTCTTTACACCAACCTTATAGAACCCCTGAATGGTATCTCTAAAAAATTAGGCGATCGCTAACCTCTTAAGCATCAGTCGAAGAAAACGGCATATTAATCTTAGCAGTAGCATTTTCCAGGGTTCGCATCAAATTTTTGGTCAAGCTTTTACATCTGGTGATCCAGGAATTGGTTCTTTCAATGACCAACCTTGCTTTGACCCGAACTTACCCTGTTTTTCCTTCCTGTTTTTTCTGTGCCAATGATTGTTTTGGTGATAGATACAATCCGAATTTTGGTCATAATCCCAGGATAGATTTTTTTTAACTCCTGTATGATTTTTTCGCTCTTGGTATCCATTATCAAGTAAAATAGTGATTTTAGGAATGTTTACTGGAATTGATTTAAAGTAGTCAATATTGTCTGATCACATTTCTATACTTCCGACATCATCCCATACTGATGCCATTTGACAATGGGTAAAAAAAGCGCACCGCCTGCTCTCTCGGTTTCCTTAGAGTAAGGACGGAGCAAGAAGGAAAACCGAGACAATAAAACTGCACTCCGGTCTTTTAATGCCGTTGGTAGCTTTGTCAAAACAAAATCATGATTGACTTGATACCAGCATTACAAGTATTTTTTACAGATAAGTGAATCAATAATTATTAGAGTTGTCCCCGATCGCTTTTTTTTTACCGAATAATTAATAATTACAGCGCTTTTCGCTCTTGATGAACCACATCTTCACAAGCAAAACTTTGTAGGGGCGATTCGCGTTTGCGGAGCATTCCGTAGGAAATCGCCCCTACTGTGGTCTACCCAAATGAAAACCGCTGTAATAATTAATAATTAAATAATTCGCGCCTTGAAGCCTCCCCTTGGATAGGGAAAAAAAGCGGTCGTTTGCGCAGCATGACCTTAGGATGGGATGGCGAGGTCCCCTCGCCATATCCAATCGACCAAGATAGCGGTCGTTTGCGCAGCATTCCGTAGGATGGGATGGCGCCATTCGGAGCGGCTCTGATAAGAGCGGGTCTCGGAGCTGTCCGACCATCGACCAAGAAAAGAAATAACCCACATTCCGCACTTCAATTTGAATTACAACATACCACAAAAAAACTTGTCTATTTAATTAAGTAGAATTACTTATGGTATTTAGTGACTTCAAGTGAGATCATAAAGCTGATGATCCCATGAAGAAACAAAGAAGGCTGCATAGTCAGAAGTAAAGATTGAAATGAGGTCAAGTCCTCGGTCTGTTAGTGTGTCTAGGCTGCATACATTACTGCATTTCCACCGAACACCTATAAACGGGTAGTCTTCCCGTGACCTTACCTACTTATTAAAGTAGTGAGAGCACTCATCTTGAGGTGGGCTTCCCACTTAGATGCTTTCAGCGGTTATCCGCTCCGCACTTGGCTACCCTGCGTCTACCGTTGGCACGATAACAGGTACACCAGCGGTGCGTTCCTCCCGGTCCTCTCGTACTAGGGAGAACTCCTCTCAATGCTCTTGCGCCTACACCGGATATGGACCGAACTGTCTCACGACGTTCTGAACCCAGCTCACGTACCGCTTTAATGGGCGAACAGCCCAACCCTTGGGACGTACTTCCGCCCCAGGTTGCGATGAGCCGACATCGAGGTGCCAAACCTCCCCGTCGATGTGAACTCTTGGGGGAGATCAGCCTGTTATCCCTAGAGTAACTTTTATCCGTTGAGCGACGGCCTTTCCACGCAGTACCGTCGGATCACTAAGGCCTAGTTTCCTACCTGCTCGAGTTGTCTCTCTTACAGTCAAGCTCCCTTGTGCCTTTACACTCTCCGGCTGATTTCCAACCAGCCTGAGGGAACCTTTGCGCGCCTCCGTTACCTTTTAGGAGGCGACCGCCCCAGTCAAACTGCCCCCCTGAAACTGTCTCTGGGCTTGATTGAGCTCCAAGTTAGAATTCTAGCCTCTCTAGAGTGGTATCTCACCGATGGCTCCTAGTTCCCCACAAGAAACTATTCATCGCCTCCCACCTATCCTGCGCAAGAGAAGCCCGAACCCAATTCCAGGCTACAGTAAAGCTTCATAGGGTCTTTCTGTCCAAGTGCAGGTAGTCCGTATCTTCACAGACATTTCTATTTCGCCGAGTCTCTCTCCGAGACAGCTCCCAGATCGTTACGCCTTTCGTGCGGGTCGGAACTTACCCGACAAGGAATTTCGCTACCTTAGGACCGTTATAGTTACGGCCGCCGTTCACCGGGGCTTCAGTCGCTAGCTTCACTTTCGCTGACCAACTTCTTTAACCTTCCGGCACTGGGCAGGCGTCAGCCCCCATACTGCGTCTTTCGACTTTGCGGAGACCTGTGTTTTTGGTAAACAGTCGCCTGGGACTCTTCACTGTGGCCAGCTCTCGCTGGCACCCCTTCTCCCGAAGTTACGGGGCCATTTTGCCGAGTTCCTTAGAGAGAGTTATCTCGCGCCCCTGAGTATTCTCAACCACCCTACCTGTGTCGGTTTCGGGTACAGGCATCATTGGTTTATGGTGTTTAGAGCTTTTCTTGGAAGCCTGACAGATACTACTTCGCTCCCGTAGGAGCTCGGACTCACGCCTCAGCTTGGAACGTTTTCTCCGCTCCGCAACACCTCGAACGCTTACACCGGTAACCATCTTCCGGCTAGCTCACGCCTTCTCCGTCCCTCTGCACCAACCAATCACGGTACGGGAATTTTCACCCGTTGTCCATCGACTACGCCTTTCGGCCTCGCCTTAGGTCCTGACTCACCCTCCGCGGACGAGCCGTCCGGAGGAACCCTTAGGGTTTCGGGGTATGTGATTCTCACACATATTTTCGCTACTCAAGCCGACATTCTCACTTCCGTTTCGTCCACACCTGCTTTCGCTAGTGCTTCTTACTACCACGGAACGCTCCCCTACCAATACAATTTGTATTCCACAGCTTCGGTATACCACTTAGCCCCGTTCATTTTCGGTGCCAGAGTCCTTGACCAGTGAGCTATTACGCACTCTTTCAAGGGTGGCTGCTTCTAAGCCAACCTCCTGGTTGTCTATGGACTCCAACCTCCTTTCTCACTTAGTGGTAATTTGGGGACCTTAGCTGGTGGTCTGGGCTGTTTCCCTTTCGACGATGAAGCTTATCCCCCACCGTCTCACTGGTGAGATTACCATCTGGTATTCAGAGTTTGTCTCGATTTGGTACCGCTCTCGCAGCCCGCACCGAAACAGTGCTTTACCCCCAGACTTTTACTCTCACCGCTGCGCCTCAACACATTTCGGGGAGAACCAGCTAGCTCCTGGTTCGATTGGCATTTCACCCCTAACCACACCTCATCCGCTCCTTTTTCAACAGAAGTCGGTTCGGACCTCCACTTGGTGTTACCCAAGCTTCATCCTGGACATGGTTAGATCACCAGGGTTCGGGTCTATAAACTGTGACTTACGCCCTGTTCAGACTCGCTTTCGCTTTGGCTTCAACCTTTCTGGTTTTAACCTGCCACTGCCTATAACTCGCCGGCTCATGCTTCAACAGGCACACGGTCACTCGTTTAATCGAGCTCCCATTGCTTGTAAGCTGACGGTTTCATGTTCTATTTCACTCCCCTTCCGGGGTTCTTTTCACCTTTCCCTCGCGGTACTGGTTCACTATCGGTCACACAGGAGT
>NZ_JAAHGO010000012.1:839420-855354 GCF_010672455.1 Okeania sp. SIO2C9
TGCCAATTAAATAAGCAAACCTTTAAATTTATAATTGTAGATTAAATATTTTAGATTCTAGATAGCAATAGTGAGTAGAAAATTATATCAGATATTTTAATTTCCCATAAATATGACTTTTGCTAAATTTTGAACATGGCTTAAATTTGACTTTCCGTAATGTAGATACTAATTATATTTTCTCATCAAAATACTTAGTCTTTGCAAAGCTTTAAATAATCTCAAATTAGTCAAGTACTTACACATTTATCCTCATCAAACACTACTAGACAAATATAACAATCCTATTTAAGTTGTAATATTTTGATGGTAGGGGCGAATGGCCATTTGACCCTACAGGAGTCAGGTAGGGGAGCAGTCGGATTGGCGACATACGGAATTTTAAAGGTTTTCAGTTCAAATTAACTATTATAAAAAAAATTCTCACAATCAATTTATGATTGCTATATATAGCACTATAGTTTTTCGCATATATATTGAGACATTTTGTCAAACTGAAATTAAAATCAACTAATATCCAGAAACTAAGTATTCCTGTTACTTTTTCCCGATCGCTTAAATTTGTCAAAAATCTAGTGTAACGTGAATGTGTAAGTCCCACACTGAAATATATCTAGTGCAGGATGGCGGAAATAACTGACCAGTTACAAAATCCCAAAACAATTACAAATCAAAAATGATTGACTGTCAGATGTGCGTCTTACATTCATTCTGAGGACACCTCGCCAATTAGCACTCGATGCATGAATTTTGACTTTTAACTTCCGCGTAGCGGCACTAGCTGACTGCCGTAGCTAGAGTTTGTTCTGGTTCTTGAAACAGTGGCGTACTTAAATAACGTTCCCCAAAACTAGGCTGAATCATTACTATTAATTTACCTTGATTTTCTGGTCGCTGACCTACTTTTATTGCTGCACAAAGAATTGCTCCTGTAGAAATACCTGACAAGATACCTTCCTCTTTAGCTATACGACGACCATAACTAATTGCTTCACTATCAGCAACCTGAACCACTTCATCTATGATATCCACATTCAGAACAGATGGGACAAAACCTGCTCCTATTCCCTGAATTTTATGAGGTCCAGGTTGTCCACCAGATAAGACTGGACTATTTGAAGGCTCCACAGCGATCGCTTGAAAATCAGACTTTCGTTGCTTAATAGTCTCTGCAATACCTGTAATGGTTCCACCAGTACCAATACCAGCAACTAGAATATCAACTTGGCCATTTGTATCTTCCCATATTTCCAATGCTGTAGTCTGGCGATGAATTTGTGGATTAGCCGGGTTATCGAATTGTTGTAACATATATGCATTAGGCGTTGAATCTACTATCTCCTGCGCTTTTGTGATACAACCCTTCATACCTTCACTACCTGGGGTCAACACCAGTTCCGAGCCATAAGCGCGTAACATAGAGCGACGCTCTAAACTCATGGTTTCTGGCATTGTTAAAATTAACTTGTAACCCCTAGCGGCAGCTACCATTGCCAGAGCAATACCCGTATTTCCAGATGTTGGTTCAACTAATACTGTTTGACCGGGTGTAATTAAACCCTCACGCTCTGCTGCATTTATCATATTCACACCGATGCGGTCTTTGACAGAGGCGGCAGGGTTCATTCCTTCTAGCTTTACTACTATTCTGGCTACACATCCTTCTGCTTGAGGAATACGATTCAATTGTACTAGAGGTGTGCGACCTACTAATTCCGTAATATTATGAGCAATACGCATGATATATTTATCCTAAATGGTATGGTATACTGAGGGCTACTTAATAACTTGATAGAAAATATTTTTTTATGCTAAACTTTAAGTTTATTTTCAGCTAAAGTAAAGTATTGTTGATTTCTGTAAAAATACTTTCTACTTTTTCAGGAATTCACATTATTACCAAAAGTCTAAAATAAATTTATACTAACTTATTTTCTATTTTATTTTGATAAGTATACCCAATATTAGCTATGATTGCTTGGGTTTCTATATATCTTATGTACTGAATCTTGCAGATTTATATATTTTTTCTTTTTCTTTATGTTCTTCTGAGTATATTCTTTAATCAAAATTATTGAGTCAATTTTTATATCTTAAAAAACCTTAAAACTAATTTATAAGTTTGTATACTTACTACTAAATAATAAGTTTATTTTCAATCAAATATATTTTCTATTCTCTTTCTTAGTCAATTGGATATACGGATATGACTAAGTTTCTCTATTCTCTCTCGATCCTTTGGAGCTGTGTTCAAGGCAGATATGCTGTTGTTAACTTTTATTTACCTCGAAACATAAGTTATAGTAACTGCCAGGGCGATTAGGACAGAGAAAAATCAAAATTATTAGACCATTTCATAGAGGCGATATAGCTGTGGCTAGGCTCCACCAACCCTATATTTCTCCTTTATGTCCTCAGCACCTTGGCAACTGCTATAAATTAGTTTTCACATATATTTAGTTGAATAATTTACTAAATTTTCAATACAAAAATTGTAATTCTACAACCTCTTTGAGTAACCCTGAAGGAGATAGTATATATTGCTTGCTAATTTTTATATTTATAAATTTTGAATTCAAACCAAAATCAAATCTCATTTAATATCTGTCAATAAAAAGAGTGAAAAATAAATTTAGTTTACTGATGTTAATTATCAAAAGAAGAAACAGGGAAGAGAAATGTAGAGGAATCTGTTTTCAAATAAGTCTTAATTATTAATAGCAGTCGAAGCAAAGAGGGCAGACATATCAAAAGATTAAAACTCAGGCAACACAAGATTGTTTTTCTTCTAGATAACTAATCGCCTAAATAACTAAACGCCTTCTCTCCTAGATAACTAACTTTTTCCTCCTTGCTTCTTTTTTCTGCTATATCTATCAGGATTATTTGATAATTCAAGTATAGAATTTTTAACTCTCAGAATTATATGTATGTAGTTTGAGTAATCCGAGATAAATTGCAATTAATAACTTTTTAAATTATGAGGGTGGAATAGCCACCCTCATAATTTTAACTAACCACTAGAACTGAAATGTAGTTCTAATAGTACCAATAATTAATTCATCATTATCATCATCTTGGTTAGCATTTGTAATTACAGTCACACCAGGAGTAATCGAGATATTATCTGTAACTTGATACTTGTAGAATGCTTCTATGTGCCATGACATATCTTGTCGTAATCCTGATGACAACCCATTAGGAACATCTAGTTCATTCATATAGGGTTCCCGACCTACAACAATACCACCTAAACTACCTTCCTTAAACAGATCGGGGAAAGCAATATTTGCTCCATAACTCCATTGTTCAAAATCACCTAAACCAATTAGTTTCCCATCAAGATACATACCAAAGCCATTAATAGTTACCCAATCAGCTGCTCTCCAGGACATTTGTACACCATAAGCATTAGTCGAAACTGGTTGAGCAATATTAACTGAACCTGGTCGGCGATCATTAAGTTCCGCATTTAAACCAAAGATAGTATTGGCAACACCAGTACCCACAAAGCCACTGTTTAAACTGCCATTATCCCCTAGACCTGTAGCTGCACCATCATCATATCCAAAATTTCCTGGTCCAAAATAGCCTTTGTTATAAGTCAGTCCAATTTGGAAATTTTTAATTGGAGTAAAGGTTAGTTGTGCTAGTGCAGCATAATCTCCATTAAACAAACCTCTTCCTTCGCGAGGGTCTTCACCTTCCGCTGCTAAGTAACCAAAAGATACAGAAAATGGACTATAAACACAAGCATATTGGTCTTTGCAACCAAAATCATACTCAATACCAAGTCCTTTACCACCCCCTAAACGATAGATTGGACTCCTTTGACCAAAAGCACTTAAAGAACCACTTCCTCCATCATAATCTTCCATATAAGGGTTGAGAGTAGGAACAAAGTCGTACCAACTTACTTTATTAGCAGCTATTGTTACTCTAATATTATCCCTGACTGGGAACTTATAGAAAAGTTTATCTAGCTCAACCGTATCATCTGTGCGGTTAAGAATATTGAAAGTTTGCTGTCCCTCAGCTTCAGCTATTTTCTGGTTAAATGCTTGAGCATTACCTGCTTGTAACCTTGTAAATAATAAGTCCTCACCAGAAAAGCTAGTGTTGAAATCTAAACGTACCCTGTATTGAAATACTGTTTGGTCTTCGTCTTGTGTATTATCATTGTACGTTCCGTATTGCCCTTGGTCTTCAAAATTATCAACAAAGGCAAAAATTACCTCACCTCTAAGTTTGGTAGTTGTCGAAAATTGATTGGCCTCTAATTCTGCAGCACGAGCTTCTAGAGCATCAACACGACCCCGTAAAATAGCTAACTCAGCAGAAAATTCTTCTTGTAATCTTTGTAAAATTGCCAGGTCTTCTCTACTTACTGTATCTGCTATGGCAGCTTGTAAAAGTTCTGTAATTCTATCTAAACAAGCATTAACACCAGCCGCAAATTCAAAACGGGTCAAAGCACGGTTGCCTCTATAAGTACCATCCGGATATCCAACAATACATCCATAACGTTCAACTAAGGATTGTAGTGCTTGAAATGCCCAGTCTGTAGGTTGAACATCAGAAAGTTGAGATACAGAAGTAACTTGACCTTTTGTTTTTCTTCTTGCTCTATTAAGATTACGAAGACTTGGTTGACGAAGATTACGTCCTTCTCTTCCGTAGCGGTTTATTTGTCGTATAGTCGTTGCTGGTGCATTAGCAACGGAATTAGCTGAATTTGTTCCAGGGACTTGAGCTAATAGTTCAGTTTCCTGTATTTCTATGCTTGTATCTTGAGATTGAGCAACCAGATTAGCTGATTGACTTTCAGTAGCTACAGCGGCTGAGGATGCAACAAGGGTTGCTCCCAAGACTGCTGGACTAAATAGTAGACAATTCCAGAATTTTTTTGACATTTTCCCTCTCATCCTCACACCAATTAAAGAAAGACTGTGTGACGTTCTCCTACATCAAATCAAATATTATGATGTAGGCTTCCCAACCTCACGGATAGGGTTTTCTGTTTCACAGGGAGTGTAACCACTTAACCCTCAGCAGACAGAGACGATAAGACCCACCGCCTTTTTGTACTAAACAATTCTGTACTCCGGAAAGTTCCCTCAAGAGTTGTCCCTTTTCACGGGTTGAGGGTGAACTTCACCAATTGAACCCCATACTCGCTATTTGTTTTCATGGTTCTCTCAGGTGCGTATTACCGCTACTCCTGATATAATCAGAACACAAAAAAAGCACACAATGAAGAAATAAGCGGACGCTACGCGGTTTATTTGTTGGTCTGCAATTCCCCTTCCGTTAAAATTTGTATAACGGGAGACCCCTTGCCGACATCAAATTTGGTGCTACTATAACATAAAATTTTTTGATGAATGGGACATCGATCCTCATTCATTTACCGCCAATTAATTTCACACCAAATCGAAAATTATGGTGTGAGGCTTCTCGACGGTTTAGCTAAACTGAGGATTATTAAACCACCAGCTTAACTACATAAATATATTAGTATGTAGTTGAGTGAAAGGTTATCACAATTTTTTTTTATCAACAACCTCTATACAGAATTTTTTTATTCTGTTAATCATGGCCTAAATAATTTTTGATATTTGCGTCTCTAGTATAAATTTTTGCTTTTTCGAGTGTACTTTATCAAAATAATTGGGTCTAAAACCCCGGCTTTAAAGGCCAAATATTTTTGGAGCGAAGCTCAAATCCCTGTTACAAAAATATAGTTATTTTGAATAAGAATGGGGCACTTTTTCAGATAAAACCCTTTCACAGCAAGAAAAACTCGTCTCAATCTAAACCAGAATGACTATAAATTCTGACTTCTGACTTCTGACTTCTGACTTCTGACTTCTTTAAATGCTGTGCCCTAGTATCGAGAAGACTTCTCGTTGTTCAAATAGTTCCAAGAAGTTGCTATTAATTTTATTCTGGGCTGCTTCATGACGCATAATTCTGAGAGCAGCTTCTACAGGCAAACCTTGTTTGTAGGGGCGATCGCCTGCTGTTAAAGCATCATATATATCTGCAATAACCATAATCTGGGCTTGAATAGGAATATCTTTTTGCTTTAGTCCCCTGGGATAACCACTACCGTCCAATTTTTCATGGTGTCCATAAGCAATTTCTGGAATTTGCTGTAAGTTATTTGTCCAGGGAATCCGCTTCAAAAATTCGTAAGAATGAGTTACATGAGACTCCATAGCTTTTCTTTCTTCAAAAGTCAAGTTACCTCTAGGGACTGCTAGTTGAGCCATTTCCTCCGGTGTAATTAGTGATTTAATTTGACCATCTATGTCTTTGTAGGTGTAAAGCAATACTTGCTTCAGTTGTTTCAGTGGTTCTTCTGTTGTTATAGTTGGCTCGTTAGCGGTTAATACTATTTGCCAATAGTTATTAAGCTGGGCGATCGCTGTTTCTAGTTCTAAATCCAGATTTTCCATTTTTTGGCATAGAGGACAATTTTCTTGAGTATGTTGTTGAGATATGTCAGATAAATGTCCTAGTAACTGTTTGTACTTGGTTTGAGCATATTCCATTTCCAGGGTACGTTGAGCAACAGAAAACCTTTGCTCAATCAGCTCTAATTGTTCTTCATAAAGTTTTTTACGTTTTGTTAATATTGCCTCTGGGACTCCAATTTTACCGAAATCATGCAGCAAAGCAGCATACCGAACTTCTTTAATTTGCCTGTCGTCAAAGGATATGCCCAATAAAGGCCCGCTAGTAATAGTATTAACTTCTTGACACAAACTCACTGTTAATTTTGCTACTCGCTCTGAATGACCTGATGTACATATATCTCTAGCTTCTATTGCTTGTACTGATGCTTTGACAAAACCCTCAAATAGATTTTCAATATTTTCTTGTAAATGATTTCTTTCTATTGATATAGCTGCTTGAGAAGCAAGAGAACTGACTATTCGTTCTTCCCATTGTGAGTATGGCTGAGTTAATTCTTGAAAATTATTCGCTGTCAATACTGCATTTGAGTTAATTTTGCGATTAATTAACTGGATCACTCCAATTATTTCTTGAGACCTATTTTGCATAGGTAAAACTAACACAGAACAGGTACGATAACCAGTATTTTTGTCGAAGCTTTTGTCAAATTTATAAGGTACACTTAAAGGTAAATTATAGGCATCTGATAAGTTTAAACTTTCACCTGTAAGAGCAACATATCCAGCCAAGCTTTTCGGTGTCATATTTATGGCCAGTTCGTGGAAAGAAAAGTCTGGCAACGAATTGTTTTGGGCTACCTTGAACAATAACCTAGTAGGTTGATTTTCTTTTTTTTCTACTAGATAGACGCTACCTGCATCACTACAAGTTATCTCCCGACTTTTGGATAAAATTAAATGTAAAATATCGCCCAAATCGTAAGTATCTGAAAGGGCAGCACCAATATCTAGTAGCTGCTCTATCAATAATTCTGTGCTCTCGGTAGCGGATTCTTGCATCCACTTGAGAATATTTAGTTGGAACATAATTTAGGGCTATTAACTAGCCTTTATCCTGAACAAACTTAATTACTAATTAATACACTTAACTTTCGGGTAGTAATATAGTTAAAGAAAATTATTTTTAATTTAAAGGCATCAAAATTCCAGTTTTTGCTTGCTTAATTTCAGTTTTAATTAGAAAATTTATTAACTAATAACTCTATTATAAATACTCGGTCAGCTAATCCGTACTAGACTAACTTAAATTGTATCCACTCAAGAAATGGGGGTATACTACCAGTTGAGAAAAGATTTTACGTAATTTGAGGTTGATCTTTTACCGATTCACTCCGGATTATTGAGCTGTTACCTTAAATTTATATCGAACTACAAAAACTAGCTTAGTCTAAAGCAGATATTTGTTTAGCCATGCTAAAATCTTTTTCTGTTAAACCGCCTGCATCATGGGTCGTTAAATTAATTATTACTTTATTATAAGATATCTCTATATCAGGATGATGCTGTGATGCCTCGGCTGGATCTACTAATTGATTAACAAAACTAATTGCTTCGACAAAATTTTTAAATATTTTTACGCACTGAAGTTTATTTCCTTCTAGCTTCCAGTCTGATAATTGACTAACACGTTGACTAATTTCTTCTGCACTCAGCAATTCACTCATAAAATTCTCCAAAAACTATCCGCTCTTATCATAAAAAAGTAGTATGTTAGCAAATACTTTAGTACTACTTCAAGATAAGAGCGGTCTAGCGGGTCACCTTGATTGGAACCTAACTGCTGAGAGAAACCCCAGATCAGCTTAGTTAAAGTTTATTTTAACCCCCCAGAGGGGGACATAAGCTAGATACTAGAGTCCAGCCCCAGCACACAGCTGGTATTTTCCAATCTGGTGACCCAAGCGTTTACTACTATCTTGCATGGGCATCACCTCCTTATATCCCTAAGCGGTTTTTAATAATCTTTACTATTAATAATAGTAGCACAAAAATTTGAGAATGCAATTGTTTTGTTAATTTTTTTTGTCTCAGTTCAGGACTTCAATAACTTCATAACCAAAAATTAAGAGTTTTAGATACAGAGTAATAACCAAAAAAAGGTTGAGAATTGTCTACTATTTCTCCTAACCGCCTGAGCATCTCCTAGTTGATTACTTTTTATTTAGTTACCAAGACTAAATGAGCTTTCATGTTAGAAACTGCTCTACCACTTGATAAAAAATCATTTTTCATAATCACTTCAATATAACTGTTGACAATAAAACATACAGTCATTACAATAGAAACTTTAGGAATAAAGGTCGGTAGTGCAGAGCGCAAAGTGTGGGAATAATTTGATGAATATAGTCCCTAAATCGTGAAAATAATTATGGAATGTCCTCTGTCTGGTGATCATAAACCCCATAAACACGGAAAAACCATTCAACAATGAATAATGAATAATGAATAATGAATAATGAATAATTACCTCTCCATGAATTGAAGAGGATTGACAATGAAATGAAAATTTTTCTTCACAGGAGTCGATGGTCGGACAGCGAAAAGACCTCGCCATCCCATCCTAACGGACTGCTCCGCAAACGACCGCTGATTATCCCCTATCCAAGGGGAGGCGCATACCCACAATTTTTCGGTAAAGGAACTCAAGCATACTATTGTCCCGAATCCGGACAAACTTTTCCTGGGGAATGGGGAGCAAACAGGCTCAACTTTTGACACTCTATACTATCGTCGGCAAATTGAACCAGAAAAAATGCCCATGGTTCTACAAGCTGATTTGGTGGCATCGCACCCCAGAATAAATTTGGTAAGGTCTGGACACAGACAGAGATAACGGTTAGGTTAGCGTACGCGTACTTCCATTAGACATCTCCAAAAATACTCAAACGCCTATCCTAACTACCTTTTTCCAGAGCTATCGCCATAGAGAAAAGTAGCCAATTTCTACCGTGTCATCAGCTCTTAGAGTTATTTGTTGTTACTAATCAACTTTTTGATTACACTTTTTTCCTCATTTTTTTTGTGTTCAATCCGAATTTATACTTATATTAATTTTCCAATTCTTAACCTAACTAAACCACATATTGTTAGAATTACTTTTTCGTAATTTTTCTCTTTTAATCTCAATCTTTCTCGCGCCACACGCGCATATTTTTATCAACCTTATTACCTGTTCTACAAATATTCTTTTTTGGGCTTTCCGTTTATTCTCTTCTTTAGTTTCTGGTGACATTTTTGGGTTTTTAGTTTTTTTTGTGTAGAAACTCTTGCTCCACCTTGATCACCTTTATCTCCTTGGAATTTTTGTTCATCATCAAAATTTTTTTGTTGTTTCTTCAGTAAATTAATCTCACTTTCTGGCCTTCTTTCTCCCACTATTACATCTACTATTTCTTGTCCTGTCTTGAGTGCTTCTTACATTCGCCGTGGGACGGCGAATTAAGCACTCGCTTTTTCTGTGGTAATTATTTGATTTTTCAAAGTATGTTTTTTTTGTTTCCCTGAGTAATATTTTTGTCAGCATTCAGCTGAATGCTTACATATATTATTTGCTGTTGATTCACTTACTCCAAAAATTATCCCTAGTAATTTCAAGGTAGGCATATGATGCAAATAATACAAGGTCAAAATTATTTCTTCCCTATGATTTAAAGATTTTTTCCTTCCTCCTCCTTGTTTGATTAATCTTTTTTCGTAGGCTGGCCATCGCTTGTCTTTTCTTTTATTAAATTTTTTGAGCATTTTCTATTAATTTTATTAGTTGTTTGTCTGTAATGCCAATAATTCTCTTTGTTTATGAGTGGATGGTTATAAATATATTCTAATACTTGGTTCATTGGCCACAGCGTATATATAATTGGCTACTACAATTTTACATTAAATTTTATTTTGGAGATGTCTAATGTGGTTAAGCAATGCGAGTTTTGTTCTTGGTGAAATATGTTTGATAACTGCTTCAATTATTTGTTGCGGAGACTCTACTGGAAAAGGTAGGGATGCGACTATCACTTTTGCACCTGTGCGATCGCTAACAAAATTCAGGACATGACGACAGGTGTTGTATTCTTGGTCTGTGGTTAATAACTCATCGGTGGGGGAAAAGTTGAGTGAGCGTAATAGTGCATTTACCCCAGTGGTTGCATTTTGAACAAATACTAACTTCTCTGACTTTGTAGCTACAAATTTTGCTAACTTTTCTCTAGCTTCATCCAGTAGAGTTTCAAACTCTCGGACAAAAAAATGTACTGGTTCTGTTTCCAACTTTTCCTGCAGTCTCATCTTGGCTGTCAATACCTGCAATGGATATGCTCCAAAAGACCCATGATTGAGAAAAGTAACATTTGGGTTAAGAGACTAATATAGAGAGCAGTTATTGGTATGTTCGTACTGAAACATTAACTTACAGCGGTTTTCATTTGGGTAGACCACAGTAGGGACGTTCCATGGAACGTCCCTACAAAGTTTTGCTTGTGAAGATGTGGTTCATCAATTTGAAAAGCGCTGTATTAGTTCTAGAATCTTGAACTTAAGATTTTAGTAGAAAAATAGAACTACTAACTATCTCTAGGGTGTGTCATCAATTAAAAATTTGACAAAATGGGTGTTGTATAATCTAGGTCAATGGCATACGCTATGCTCATAAAACGACTGAGGCTAACTGTAGGAATTCCTTCTAGACAGTTAACTGAACGTTGATCGTATCTAGTAGCGATCACGAGGGTACTGTTTGAGAAGGCGCGAAGAAATTTTCGATCACTACAGGTGCTTTATACAATATTTCATCATAATGAAGGAGTTCACGTGCGGTTTTTTTTCGGGGGAATCACTACTTCTATCCCTGTGTGGGTCATAAGTTAAATCACCCGCTCCTGAGCATCGTCAGCTTTATCCCCTAATACTGCTTCTGCTTCTACCATCGTTCAATAATGAATAATTAATAATGAATAATTAATAATTACCTCTCCATGAATTGAAGAGGATTTACTAATCATGAAAATTTTTATTTATTATCCCCTTAAAAGGGGAGGTGCATACCCACAATTTTTCGGTAATAGGACATCTGCTCCATCCAAAATTGAAGTTTGAGGAGTAGTTAAAAAAAAGAGTTGGATTACCTAGAGCATCTACTACCCCATGTATTTTACTGCTCAATCCCCCAATGCTTAGGCCAATATCTTCCTGTTGTGCAGTACTATTCTTAGTCCCGGCACTATGTTGATGAGCACGAACAATAGTGGCATCGATCATGGCATATTCATGATCTGCATCCTCAGCTAAAGCATGAAATACTCTTTCCCAGCTCCCAGCAATGGCTCCAACGACTAAAGGGGGTATGGATCACCCGGAAGTCCCCAAATCTTTCTGGTAAGTCGGTCCTTGGAATTCCCGCTCTATATCTGTATCAAACAGCTTCCACAAAGAGGCGGTTGTCTGTGGCAGTCCTCCCTAAAGTTCCTTCACGGCCTGGTAGTAGATTTTGAATCCGTTCCCATTGGTCCCATACGCAAGCCATAACGTTTAGTCATTTAGAGTAGTCCTTTTTTATGATTCCTGTAGTTATTCTTCATCAGCATACTATACTCTTAATGTCAACCTCCTTAATTGATTACACGGCCTAGGTCAATAACCTAAAATTTTTAAACTCCCCGGGCGGGATTCGAACCTGCGACCAATCGGTTAACAGCCGACCGCTCTACCGCTGAGCTACCGAGGAATGTGTAACTTTATTTCTGAGCTACGATTACTAATCTTAACCCTAACTCAACATATTTTGCAACCCTTTTTTATATTTTTTTTATTAATAGTTATAATAATGTAGTTTTATTAAACTAATTTGACTTTCAGGTATTATTATGGTAATAAGGAAAAGTTATTTACCCATTCTTAGTTCAGCTAGGCGCTTTTGAGACTCTAGGTCTAGGTAATTAGCCAAAAAACGGCCTGATGTTTTTTTGCTTCGTTGACATCTACGCCGAACGCTACTTGCTACACTTTCAATGTCATGGGCAAGCTGTTGAGAAGATATCCATTCTGCACCATAACCTACCACAGTAAGTTGTTGAACTCGATCTGAAGTCGCAACAATTAACCTACTCTTAGAGAGGTGCATCTCTTGACGAAGATTAGCACAAGCTTTCTCTATATATGTATCTGCTGTCTGGCCGAATTCTGTATAATAAACAGATAAACGATCAGTAATAACCTCTTTAACTGTAGGAGTATACTGATATTGAGAATCAAATACTATAGAAGTATTCAAGTCTTGACTAGCACTATAATTTACCATTGCTTCTATCAAATCTCGTCTCGCTGTTTCCAAACCATGAATCCTAAAGCTTTCTTGGAGGCGAGGCCAGATACCAATCACATTATAGCCATCTACGAGCATAACCTTTCGTCTTAAAGAGCGTGACATGATTCAAAGGGATAATTCTCCACAGAATGTTAACAAATACTAATGTAATATAACATTTATTCAGATTCTGTCGTGGTCAAAAAAAATAATCCCTAAACTTTCAAAACTTGAGAGTTTAAGGATCTGAAATTTTGCTGTGATATAAATCTCCTATTGATTAAGATTTACTTCAATACACTCCGCTAAATTTGAGGACATTTACTCCTCTTAACCTATTTGGAGATGAGAACTTTATCTCAGAGAACATCAAATCACTATCTGCCTAGTTTGATTTTCTTCTATGATCGCCCGTGTCTGCCATTCCCCCTACTTCTACTTTGCATATTTGAGAATGTAGATGAGGAAGTCCTAGCTTAAGCTCAATATTTAATCAAACTTTTCTTCAACAGTCTCGGGTTTGCGTATTACTGCTTGACCTCGATCTAATACAAATGCTCCATCACAATAATCCAACTCATTTAAACGATGAGTAACCCACAGAGCAGTAATACCTCGCTTTTTAACCAAGCTTTGAACTTGAGTGACCAAATCTAATTGACTGTCTGGGTCAAGTAAAGCAGTAGGCTCATCCAACAGCAAGATGTCACAATTACGAGCAATAGCTCCAGCGATCGCTATCCTTTGTTTTTGACCCCCGCTTAAAGCATATATAGGACGCCTTTGTAGGTCTAAAAGATTTACTGCTGTTAAAGCATCTTCTACCCGATGACGAATTTGAAGTTGAGAAAGTCTCTCTTCAACCAGTCCAAAAGCCACATCTGCTCCCACAGTAGGCATCACCAATTGATGGTCAGGATTTTGGAAAACAAAACCCATTCGCCCTTGAAAATGAATTTTTCCAGACTGAGGAGACAAAAGTCCTGCCAATACCCTTAACAAAGTTGATTTACCACTACCATTAGTACCCAAGAGCATCCAGAATTCTCCTTTAGGTACTTTTAGAGAACAAGAACGTAAAACCTGACTACCATTAGGCCAATCAAAACAAAGGTCTTGTACTACAATCGCTGGACGAGTAATTTGAATACTGTTATCCCTAGGGTTCATTGTGTCAGAGCAACAAAACCAGGTGGTCTTCCAGTAGCTGCAGCACCAGATTTTTGGGAAATCTGGACACCAGAAATTTCACTGGCAAGTACAGCAATCTTTTTCTCAGGCATTTTCTCACAAGTAAGTTCTATAACTTGAGGATTACCAGAACGAATAGATTCAAGGACTTGTTGATAAACAGCTTCAGCATCCTCCGCTAACTTACGTTGTACTGAAAATGGTGCGGGGGTATACTTCACAATAATGTCAATAGTGAACATTTCTTAGTTAGATAAGTATAATAAACGTTATACATAAATATAGTCATATATATTCAAACAATGTCAAATATGTTCGTGAATTTGTACAAAAGAGCGACTAAGTATTTGACAAAATTTAATAACTCTCGGCCATAAGTTTCATGCCCTAATCAAGTAGGCTGAGAATTCAAGGCTAAATTACCATCACAGAATCTTGCGTAGTGGCCTGTTAAGCCTTAAATGTTGTATTAGGGCGTGTCATCAATTAAAGAGATTGACATTATGACATTAAAAGTATAGTATGATTATCAAGAATAACTATCAGGAATCACAAATGATGCCGAGGAGCAGGTGATAAAGTAGAGCCTTTGACCTACAGAGGAATAGAAGTAGTGATTCCTCCGAAAAAAAAACTGCGCGTGAACTTCGTAATTACGATTATATATTGTATCAAGCAGTCTATGAATTGAAAATTTTTTCGCGCCTTCTCAAACAATATAGAGCGATCGCTACTAGATAAGATAAACGTTCAGTAAACTTTCTGGGAGGAATTCCTACAGGTAGAATCAGTCATTTTATTGGCATAGCGATCGCCATCTCCACAAACCATACAATACCCATTTTGTCAAAATTTTAATTGATGACACGCCCTAGGGTTTTGGACAAAAACAATATATAGCTTAGATTTTGCCATTTTCCTATTACCCTATTTTAAGCTTGACACAACAGTAGTGGACTGACACAGCTAAAACTGTGCATTAGCTTTTAACTTGAAAATTCTTACTTTTGACTTTTGAATTGAATCTAATGCACCATTTAAGGTGCGTCAGTCCAGTAGGTTTGTATCGTACCGCCAGCAAAGGATTAATCAATAAGGTGCGTTAAGGGGTCTGTTAATATAATCAAAAAAGCAGCTCCCTTTTGTCTTTGACTATTGGATAGAGGGTGTTGTAGTTCACAAGGGTCAGGGTGACACCTGCGATCCGAAGAATATGTCTGATTTGACATCCTCCCCGGCTGTTAGGCACGGGGATTCCTACTAAGCCGTAGCTCCTCGGCGGGTTGACGCTTCACAGGGTGCTGCTTCCTTGGCGGTAGTCTAACGCTTCCCTCCACGTCCGCGCACGAGTTTCCGAGTGCCCCCCGGCAACTAATGACACAATAGCATATATTCAATTCACTTGCATGCTCAAATAAAAAGTCGCCCTACAAGGGCGAGGCTTTAAACCCAATTTTTCGGTAACTATATTTTTATCAACTATTAACATTATTCATCTTAAATAGTTATCCAACTGCCAATCTGTACTTTAATACTTTTGGGACAGCTCTCGATCTACTCCCTAGAAGATTCAAACAAAGTCATTTTAGCTTGCCCCATAGCAATTGATAATACTTAACTTCAAAATCTAAATCTAAAATCTAACAAGCACATTGTCCCTAAAAACTATTTTTTTGGGTTGCTCCAAGGGGAAATTACCTTTATAATGATAAATACGGTAAAGAAATTTAAACAATGTTTACAAAATCTCTCATATTCTGCTATGGCAGAGCAATAATTATTTAGAGAAGGTTGAAGTAAAACATTACCCGTAGTTATCATAATTATTTGGAGAATTCCGTAATGACTGTAGCAGTCGGACGCCCGCAGAGTCAACGAGGACCATTTGATGTCCTGGATGACTGGCTGAAACGCGATCGCTTCGTATTTGTAGGTTGGTCTGGTGTACTATTGTTCCCATGTGCTTTTC
>NZ_JAAHGO010000120.1 GCF_010672455.1 Okeania sp. SIO2C9
TCATGGGATCATCAGCTTTATGATCTCACTTGAAGTCACTAAATACCATAAGTAATTCTACTTAATTAAATAGACAAGTTTTTTTGTGGTATGTTGTAATTCAAATTGAAGTGCGGAATGTGGGTTACTAATTTCCTTGCTCAAGGAACTACAGCAGCAACCAAATGAACTGGAAAACTTTCAGCAATATCAACAACAAACTAGCCAAATTAGAGAAATGCTAGTTTGTACTCATGCCAATGTTGATGTAGCTTGTGGTAGGTTTGGCTATCCTATTTATAAAAAGTTGCGTTCTGAATATGCTGCTACTTCTCAAGGAAATTTACGAGTTTGGAGATGTAGTCATTTTGGCGGACATCAGTTTGCACCAACATTAGTCGATCTGCCTGATGGTCGTTATTGGGGACACTTAGAACCAGAAATGCTCGATCTATTGGTATTGAGAAATGGTTCAGTATCAGGTCTGCGTAAGTTTTACCGAGGTTGGGCAGGTTTAAACTCTTTTGCACAAATTGCCGAACGGGAAATGTGGATGCAAGAAGGTTGGAGTTGGTTAAAGTACCCCAAAACGGGTAAAGTGTTGGCATTTGATGAAGAAAGATTAAAGCATCTCAGTCTAGAGGAAGCAAAGGTAGAAGCAAATTGGGCATTGGTGCAACTGGAATTTATTGTTGGTGATGATAGTAATTTGAAAAAAGCTTATGAAGCAAAAGTGGAAGTTAATGGTCAGGTGATGAGTGCTTTGCGTTCGAGTGATGATATGAAATTAACACCAGTTAAGCAATATCATGTGAGTTCTATGGTGAAAGTAAGTTGACGAGCATTTTTGATACTTATTTTGTTAGCTGTAGTTCTAATAATCACTAATAATACTGTAGATTTGATTGAAGTCTAAAACAAAACAAATAATAGTTTTTTTGTGGCGCTACTGCTTAACCAAGCCGACAATTTGCCAACTTTTTATTATAAGTATTTAACTTAATATGATATTATTTTATATTTTGCTATTTTCTCAAATATCGTAATACTTAATACTTGTAATAGTTTAGTAACCCCAACTCTGTCATAGCTAATTTTTTTTGAGATTTAGTATTAGTGGATATATAGCGTTAAAAAATAATACATGAAAATTCCTAGGAGTTTTTTTTGTTAGAAAACGTGACTCATAATCCTGAAATGTAAAATAAATGATATTTAATTTCTTTCTACTGACTACTAAAATAAAAACTATCTACTGACTACTGACTACTGACTACTGATTACTAAAAGAAAAACAATAAATGATCAAATATTTAACAACAACAGAATACAAAGCAGTATATCAAGAATATTTAGAAAAAGGAAAAATTGTTTCCTACTCTAATGATTTTGAAACTTTTCTCAAAATTCAAGCAGAAGAGGACTTAGGAGTAAGATACAATAGAACAATCAAACTACGCCCTGGACTAAAAATAAAGATTAGTGGTGGAAAAGCAAAATATACTATTGCTAGAGAAATTCAACATCATGCTGCCATGCCATTAATATTAGGTTTCCAACTTTCGGGAACTTACCGAGTATGGACAGAAGGAATTGGAGATGACTACTATTATGAAAAAAGTGGAGAAAATTATTTATTTTTTCTTCCTGGCACAAAAGAAATAGAAGAAATACCAACCGGAGTAGATTTACAGAGAATTAGAATTATTGTAGAACCCGATATTTTCAGAAGTTTTAGTAGTAAACTCGAGCTAATACCTACTGAATTAAAAGCATTAATTTCCAATAATTCACGGCAAATTTTTCATCGGAATGTTGGAGCTATAACTCCAGCAATGCAGCAAGCGTTACAGCAAATTATTAGTTGCCCATATCAAGGTATAGCCAGACAAATTTATCTAGAAAGTAAGACACTAGAATTAATAAGTTTACAGTTAACACAATTAATACAAAGTCAGTCAGGAATTATTTCATCTAGTTCATCTGGATGTTTACAACCGGATGATATTGAGAGAATTCATCTAGCAAAATCAATTTTAGAGGCAAATTTAGAAAATCCACCATCACTAATGGAATTAGCTAGAAAAGTACAACTTAATGATTATAAACTTAAACGAGGCTTTAAGGAAGTTTTTGGTACAACTACATTTGGATACTTGCAAAAAATCCGAATGGAGCGGGGGAAAAATCTCTTAGCAGAGCAAATGTTAACTGTTGCTAGAGTAGCTCAAACCGTTGGTTATAAAAGTCCAAGTCGGTTCTGTGATGCTTTTAAAAAGCATTTTGGTATTACTCCTAGAAATTACAGAATGAGCCTGAACTTGTGACATACTCCCACACTAAGCTGACGCTATAGTGTGGGCTTCTCGTTTCGTAGCCCCGGTATCCCGTCGGGCAAGTGCGTGCTTTAAGCTATGCTTTAAGGACGGAATACCCTGCCACCCTATTTTTTACATTTATCGCCGCGTTCACATCGCGGTCTATTACTATGCCACAGTGCGGACAAGAAATCGACTACATCATCACTCAGAGGGTAAAGGATGCCAGAAAAAGCAAATGCCTCTGCTGGCTGAAGAAATTGTATCAGGAAGAGTTAAGGCCATTTTTATCACATCTTTTTATTATTGAGTCTTTCCGATAGCAAATGCTATCGGAAAATGTCGGACTTAATCTTAAAGCTGGAGCGATCGCTTACTTTTGGATAAAGGCGATCGCTTCCCACAAAAGTCAATCTATGCCACAGGCAACCTCACATCACTAGAAGTAGTAGTTGGTTCAGCCAACAGATTTCGGTTTAAAGTTTCCAAATTTGCCCAAAATTGAGGCTTGTAATCCCTGGTTAAACTACTTTCTTGACGGTTAAACTCCATCACCGCAATATTGAGTTAAGTTAGTAACGGATTTTGTAGCTAAATTCCGGATATCAGTTTCACTGATGTCCAAACACATCGCTACTCTTAGCAAATCAATTTCAGAGCAACTGCCTCCTCGACGAATGTTGTTAAGATTTGATGTAGGTATTTGCGTTTGCTCCCTGAGTAAATCGTAGTGTGTATCAACCAAGTCGGCCAAATCTTTGTAATCGTGAACTGGCAAAATGCCTAAATCCATCAATTTTTCTCTGCAAGCTTGTTCGATCCAATCGCTCATAGCTACATCTTCACTAGCCGCAACCCGCTTTATCATCTGCTTTACCCATTGAGATAATACAATGGAGGTCTTAATTTTTCTGTCATCATTGGCCATCCTGCTTAATATTTCTTTTTATCTACATATCTGTATTTACCTATTATCTTTACATCTAGGTTATACTTTTTCTTTATTTACTCTTGACGGTAAATACCTTCTTGCCGTATACTTAGATTAACAAAAGAGAGAACGCAGGAGCAAGCCAGAGCGCTCAAGCACCGTAGCTAGTACCTCAACAAACTTATAACAAAGCAAAACCCGTGACTTACCAAAGCCACGGCGTAACAACTGTATCTTAACCAGATACAGACAAACTCATTTTAGGGTTGCCCGTATGGGTCTCTACGGAGGTACTTGATGAACAAAACTACTCAATTTTCCGACTCAAACCATAAAACGTGGACGGACACTCACTACGCCTTAACTCCCGACGACTGGCTATTTTCAGCTAAAACGACTTATGAAGATGGTGAGGAGGGGGTAGCCTTGAACTGTCCTGGTTACAGCAGAGACGGAAAAGGGTTTGTAATTGTGTTTCAAGTAGAACATTTAGAGGCTATACATAGTTTATTGTCAGAATTGCAACTCCTCAAAGCGGAACAAATTCGTTCTAGAAAATAGTTTTCAAAAGCTGTTTTAAGAAAATGAGTTGAGGTTTGTAGCGATCGCCAGATATGAACTAAAGGTAACTATTGATTACCATAGATATAGATGTAGTTCAAATTCACCCTAGACAATGCCTATAACAAAATGCCATGTAGAAAATAATTCATATATTAAAACTGGCATGAGTCCTGAAGAGTATTGTCAAATATGGGTCCCTGTACTTTACAACACTTTACCTGAACAGCGAGGCTATAAAGCTCGTTGTATCGAAGAGCTAGCAAAAGTCACAGGCTTTACCGAGCAATCTATAAAAAACTGGGGAGCTGATTTCAAAGGGCATCCAGACTATGTCAAGGTCATACTAAAACAGGCCAACATTATCAACGAATTCCGTCAGTTATTCAAAAAACACTTTATTGATGGTACTTGACTTAATAGTAATATTTAGTTACCATTAAGCTAAATAAAAAGCTACAAGGAAGTTACAAGCTTCCCTATAGCTACAATCAATGTCTTTTAAAAATTTCTTGAATTATGAGTATAGCATTTTTCGAGGAGATTAATCCTGTATCCCTCCTGTAGCAATTCCATGAGTAAGTTTAATTTTTGAAAAAAGTTGTAGCGATCGCTCAATTATCAATCTGGATAATCTCTGTCTCTCATCTGCTTGAGCTTTTGAGCGTCTAATCCAATAGATTTCAATTCCTTAGCCAACAAAACCAACTCTGAATTAGTAGGTGGAGATTGACCTACTGCTATATCTGCTATTCGCTCAAACTCAATACCCGTAAGTTCACTTAATGTTTCAGGATTGAGTTTATTGACTATTTCAGCAATGGTCATATTGAAAAACTTGTGGTGAAGAGCCTCTTTGAATAGCTGATTACCGTAAATGGCCAATGAATTTCCATCAGCCAAAATCTCTATAAAATGGCGTATATCTCCAACTTCTACGTTGATTCGATTTGGTTTTTGAGCTGCTCTTCCCATTTTAAAGTTTTCTGAATATTAGACCTACAAACTATTATGATGCAATTCCAATACTATTTGATACACTACTCTGATGTAAAGATTGACAAAATATCTTTAATTGCATCATAATGATTTAAGGCTGACAAAAAAATCTTACTGAAGCTTTGAAGTCAAAACCGGATACTTGTATGTATCACCTACTATTTTTTACAGTGTGAAATTGTATTGTTAACAGAGGAAACGACAATTCAAGGCCATCATAGATTGGTAGTCGTTAGATATTTAGATGAAAGTTAGCGCATACCTCAAAAAATGGATGCTCACACTGTACGGCCTGAAGCCAGAAGACTGGGGGTACAGACAAAAAGCCATAGCAGAAATCAGCCGTGTTACCGGACTTTCTCCCAACTCTATTAAAGGGTGGGGCAAAGATTTAGAGACGGATAGCACCTATATTTTAAAGCTTTTGGATTATGGGGATATGGCAAATGAGTTAACCATGTTTGTAAACAAATATAAACATCTCTTGCCTAAAATAGATGTCATAGATACTATTATTTCTATGGACAATCCTGAACAAAAAACTTGAAAAGGTTCTACCTTTTCACAAAATAAAAAGCTACAAGGAAGTTACAAGCTTCCCTATAGCTAAAATCTATTGTTTTAAAACTTTTGAATTATGAGTATAGCACATTTCGAGGAGATAAATCCAGTCTCCCTCCTTTTACAGTTTTCGTGGCTATCCCAAACGCAACTAGCAAAGATATTAGGAGTCAATCCATCTGCCGTATCGAGATGGATGTGTGGCGCAACAAAACCAAGCCGGACTATTCAACGACTAGCCTGGGAACTTTTACAGATTTTGAATAAGTGGCCACTGCCGTTCCCTCCCAAAATCGAAACAGCAGAATTGGACCCGCTACAACTGCTCAAAAAATTTAATATTTCCAGAGATACATTAGCTGAGGCTCTAGGAGTTTCGGTTAGAGCTATTGGCCACTGGATTAATGGCCATAACAAACCATCCCGTAAAGTACGCCGTTTAGCGTATCAGTTAAATCAAAAATGGGTTGTATTAACCGGATAGGATGTAGCGATCGCTCCTTCGTGTAATCAAGTGCAACTAACTACACTTTAGCCGAGCATCACTCCATCCGTACCTCCGTTGCATCATAGTGATATTGCATCCATGTTAAAAATCTTGAACTACTGATCGATTGATAGCAGAAAAACTCAATATATTTTATATAGCTGCAGTTGTGTTATTTCAGATCGCGAATCGTATATACAAGATTTTCAATTAACCCCCGCAACCCACCACTCTCTGATGTACACGGAATTCCCACTGTCTGCAACCAGGAAATTCTGTAAACGATATCTTAAAAATTCATTATGATACATCTACAAAACCAGCAAGAGCTGGTGCGTCTCCTTCAAAACCAGTTACAACAAGAACAAGAACGTCTCTCAGACATGAGAAATGCGGATACAAAAATTTCTGCATTAACAGGAGAATTGGCTCCAATACTTGAAAAGTATCCCGTATATCGATCCGAAGTTGCCGAACAACTCGGATTAATCTTACCAACATTACCGTCACCAACACTGCGAGTAATTGAAATAGTTGATGGCGATTATCGAAAAGACGAACAAAAAAATGTAGTCTCGGACACAAAACCCTCAAAATATGCCGAAAGTAATAATTGTCTAGATGATAATAGTCTAGACAATCAGACAGAACTGCCTGCAACAGAGAACGCATCAAAAGATGTTGATGTAACTTGGTACAACTCCATCAGTGGAAAAGTAAGTGCAGGTTCAGAGAAAAGGTATTTCCGTTTACTTTGGAACAACAAACAAAATCAACATCAAGTAGGTCTCAAAAAATCTGAATCCGCTAAGAGGTGGAGTAAAGATATCAATTCCACAACTCAACCCTTGATAGATGCGGTATGGCAAGAATTCAAAGCAGGAAAACCCGACGAGACAGAAATTATTCTACAGAAACTGTGCAAAGCAGCAGAGGAAGTGGGAGGTAGATTCACTGAAGAAATAGGCAGTAATGTAGGTAAATTAGGTATATTTACTCCTAACTGGAAAGAGGAGTATTTCGGTGAAGAGGGTGTAGAAGTAATTGAACTAGGCTATAACGACGGTAGTTGGTGGTATATCCGTCCTGGTCGCAACAAAGTTTACTGTTCTGGAAATATTCATGCGTTTACTGAAATATTGAAAGGCTTAAAGACAGATATAGTTTTAGAGTCACAGAAATCAAGCGATCGCGTAACTCCTCAACATAAGACAGCAGCAATCACCCAAATAGAAACTGCTGAAGCGAAACTAGATAACAACACCACTGTTACCTGGCACGACTCTAATAGTGGAGAAGTAAGCAGAGGGACGGTTACACGTTACTTTCAATTCCTTTGGGACGGCAACCAAGGAGATTACAGAATCCGGCTTAAAACATCTGAATCCTCTCATAGATGGTGCAAAGATGATACTCCAATAAACAAACTATTGATAGATGCGGTTTGGCGGAGCCCTAATGTTCCCAACTATGGTAAAAAGAGCAAAGAAAAAGCACTTTCTATTTCTATTAAATCCTCAGACTGTTGGTACACACCACCAGAGATTGTTGAATTAGTAGAACTTGTGTTAGGAAAAATAGACCTAGACCCCTGTTCTGACGACGGAAAACACATACCAGCAAAATACCACAAAACCATAAGAGAAGATGGACTTGCTTGTGTATGGTTTGGGAAAGTATTCATCAACCCACCCTATAGCTGTCCTGGTAAATGGATAGAGAAACTGATTTCAGAAGTTAATGACAGTAACGTCACAGAAGCGATCGCTCTCTTGCCAGCATCAACAGACACAAAATGGTTTGCCCCACTATGGAATCAACCCATCTGTTTTTGGAAAGGACGCATCAAATTCTTAGATACGAACTACCAACCAAAACTACCCGCACGACAATCCCATTGTCTAGTTTATTGGGGAAAAAACACAGACAAATTTAATGAAGTTTTTAGCAAATATGGAGAAGTAAAAACTTCAACAAATAGTCAATCCACAGAAGTTGAAACTACTTTGCCACTAATCAAAAAAATCGAATCATTAGTATCAGAAAAATGGGTATTAGAAGCTATTGATGATAGCCAAGTAATGCTCTATGAAACAGATGATAAAAACAGTAGTGACTGGGTGAAAATTACCGACCTATACGAAAGTCAAGGTCTATTCTTCATAAGCCATGAAACAGCATTTTCCAACCATGCAAAAACCATAGAAGAGGCTGTAGAAAGAGCCGAATGGTGGTTTAATCAAGACATCATTGATAGTTTAGAGTATTTTATTGATATCCTGAACGGGTATAATACCGACTTAATTGCCACCAGAAATAATTCTACTACAGCATATATACACCAAGACAAAGAATTATTTGGCACAGTATTTTTTAAGGATGATGAAAGATTGGAACTACCAGAACGGGAAAAACAACTACTCAGAGATTCATACAGTATCGATATTGACAACTTAATAGAAGATATTCAATCTCAAGGAGAAATAAATCCCAATGATTACCTAATGGGCATAGGTAAATTAGGAGTGGAATTCAACAAAGCAGATATTATCCAAAATGCTCTACACTCCCTATCAAATATGAATGATTTAGTGATAGTTCGTCAGGAAAAAATATTCAAATTTTATAATGATGAACGATTGGAAGATTGGCTCGGTGATGACTTAGGAACTATCAAGGTTATTGATTCTTCAGACATAGTGATAGATGAACAATTAAATCATCTATTATTTGAAAAATATTCAATATTAGCAGATGATTTAATTACGGATATTTTTAATAACAAATATGAAGATAATCCAGAAGATTATATCATCTCTAATCAAAACATCAAAGAATTAATTACCAAAGAAAATTGGGACGATAAAGAGTTTGAAATTGCCGAACGACTACTCAGTGAACTTTTCTATTGCTCTCCTGCTTGGAACAAACTGAATGACGTGAAAAATCAACAATTTATGAAACCAAGTGAAGAGAAGTTTGTTGATAGCAATACACTTGTAGCAAATGAACCTTATCTTGAGGAAGAAGACGACTTTAACTTCTTCAGTGAAGTAGATGACGACGATCCTACCTGGATGGATGTCATCAAAGCAGAAATCGAAAAACTTGAAGGCTTTAAAGTTACGCATGATGAAGTAGACCTCACTGTAACTCATTACGGCACAGTTGTAGGCAGTATTCACCACAACGAGAAATACGAACTAGAAATAGAACAAAAATTAATTGGCGAACTAGCTAAATATGACTTTAACTTAGAAGCATTTTTAGTCAGCGCTGAAATCTCTTATAAGTTCTATCACCTCAGACCAAAATCATCCGGCGATCATACTCAATCTTCTAGCTCAGAGCAAGGAGAGTTGGAGGTAAAAAAGCCCCAGACTGGTTGAGAGACTGGAAAAAAACCAGACTCTCCCAAATCAAACGACAACGAAGCAAACGTTTTTTGAGTTAAATCTCAACTAAAACTTCTCAATTCGGCTAATAAATAAATTACATCCTTTTCTAAATCATGAAACTACAACAGAGAGCTATACCCCGAACTGCCCACACCACACCACATCAATGTGCAACTGGTAACAGTAGTGGTAACTTACCACCAAACAAACGCCATCAAAGAAACAACAATACTCAAACTCCAGGAGAAAGGCCCAACAAAGAGTCTAGGCTTCCGATAGCAAATGCTACCGGAAAATTTCAGTATAAGCCAGTGGGGGGCAGTGGATGGCTTAATAAATATACAAGCTGGAAGTCCACCCAAAATGGTTATGTAGAGTATCCCCGAATTAAAGAAGAAACGTGGGGGACGAACGAACTCAAGCATTGGTATTGGAAATATTGCTGGCGCTCTAAAGGCTCTAAGAAGATTGAGTCTATTGGATGTCCAATCAAGAAAGTCCGTGCAGTAGAAAGAGCGATCGCTGCAAATTTAACACATAAAGAAATTTACAATTTCATCGTAGAAGATAAATCTGCACCTCCTCCTACATAAAGTAGCTCACTACATTAAAAACCGTCCCCACCACTCAAACAAATTATTTTTTATTTGGAGCAAAATAACATGACACCATCAGTAGCATCTATAACAAAAACAAAACTGCTGCAACCCTCATTGTTACAGCAGCATACTCAAAAAAACGTGGAAGAAGATAAACAATTATCTCTGAGCCTAATTATAGCACCATCAAATATTCCTCAGCTCAGAGATTACCAACTCCAAGTTATTGACGATCTATACAAACTCATCAAGCACAACCACCGCCGAATACTTATTGTCGCCCCTACTGGAGCTGGAAAAACTATAATTGCTGCTTCCTTCATATATCAAGAGTATTCAAGTGGCAAAACAATACTATTCATAGTTCACAGAGACGTTTTAATCAAGCAAACACTAAATAAATTTGCTAACTTTGGCATTGAATGTGGAGTCATTGCTGGAGGTTACAAAGAAACTCGCTTGGCCCCAGTTCAAATAGCCAGCGCTCAAACTCTCAGTCGAAGGAAAATTGATAGCTGGTTTACTCCTGGCATTGTATTCATCGATGAGGCACATCAAACTGCCTGGAACAAAGTAGTACAGAGACAACTAGAAAATTTTGAATCTAACGACACCACATTTATTGGCTTAACTGCCACCCCCTGGCGACTCTCAAAACGAGAAGCAATGTCTGACCTATTCGACACCCTCATAGCAGCTCCCACTCCAGGAGAACTCATTCTCAAAGGATACTTAGCGCCCCCAATTTACTACAGCGTAGATGGTGCTGACCTCAAAGGAGTGCGGACTGTAGCAGGAGATTATGATAACTCTGAGTTAGTAGTACGTTGCAATGTGCCAAAGGTCGTCGAAACTCTAGTCTCCGAATGGAAACGATTAGCCAACGGTAGATTAACCATTGGCTTTGCTGTAAATGTAGCACACGCAAAAGCGATCGCCACTGCCTTCAATCAAGCTGGAATCGCTGCAGCTAGTGTAGACGGCACCATGCCCACAAAAATGCGAGAAGTAATTTATTCACAATTACAATCAGGACTCATCAAAGTCTTAGCAAGTTGTGAGGCATTGGGAGAAGGTTTTGATGTCCCTGCCATTTCTTGCGTTCTCCTCTGTCGCCCCACTAAATCTAAGGCTAAGGCATGGCAACAGATAGGGCGTGGGTTAAGAATATTCCCAGGAAAATATGATTGCCTAATTTTAGACCAAGCAGGATTAATTAAACAATTTGGATTCATTGAGGATATAACAACATTTACTCTCGGTCAATCAAAACATTCATTACCAAGTGAAGCTCCTACAAAAATCTGCCCTCAATGCAGTGCAGTTAATCGCAATTTTGATAAGGTTTGTGGCTGTTGTGGTTATCAGTTTCCTATTTCCAAGCTTTCCCCTACCACAGACACAACATTTAAACTACTGCGCTGCACGGCAGATAAGGTCAAGCAATATCGCCATTACCACGAATTGCTCACAGAAGCTTATCATCGCGGTTTAAAACCTAATTGGGCAGACAAACAATACCAAATACATTATGGATACTGGCCTCCCTACAAATGGATGCACGATGCCATATTTGGTACGCAACCTACTGTGGCTGACAAAGTTGCGTATCAAAAATATTTACTCCGCCTAATGAAAGCTGACGGTCAGTGCATAGGGTGGGTCGAACACCACATGAAGATGATTTTTGGCCATTGTGTGAGAAGATAAGGCTTGAAAAGAAAAAAACCCACAGAATTAACAGTCCTGTAGATTTAAATATTTCTTTATAAAAAATTATGAACCAATTATTACACAAACATCAAAATTCTGCAACTACTTCCCTAATATCCGCTGTCCAAACTTCTCTAGTGAAAGTGTTGTAAAATGGAATGGAAAATATTTAACCGCCACCCACGCGCTACTGAGATAGCTGACGGCTTAAAAAATATCCCCTACAACTGGGCACTAACACCAGTGCGCGAGAAACGCCCCTATAGAAGTAACTGGCAACATGAAGAGCCAGTTAGTAGGGAAGCGATCGCTACTGCCATAACCCAAGGGCAAGATTTAGTCAGCAAAAAAGGTAAACCATATACAGCTTTTGATTCTGGATATGGGGTAAGGCTAGGAGAAATATCCGATGGATTACTGGCCATAGATATAGATGGTGCTAGTGCCGAACCTATTCTCAAGGCTATTTGTCCAGATTTACCTAAATCTGTAAGTTGGACATCAGGAAAACCTGGACGATATCAAATAGCATTTCAAATACCGCCGGAGTATAGGGAAAAATTAGCCAACTTTACCCGAGCTGTAGTCCGAGAGTGGGAGGGCTTAAAAACTGACACAGACGAACTTTTAGAATTTCGTTATAACTATTGTCAGTCCGTTCTGTCGCCTTCCTACCATCCAACAACTGGTAGATATAGCTGGGTAAATTTCCCAGCAGATACAGAGGTAGCGATCACCCCACAACCTATCCTAGATGTACTCCTAGAACTAGCAGACAAAGAAGCAAAGGCCACCACTGAAGCTGAGGAGAAGAAAGCGGAACGAGAACGATACTTAGAGCAACGTAAGCTAGAGAGACAAGCTCACCCTAGCCTCAGCACTGCTGACTCTTTAGCCGATATCCTAGAGCTGGACATTTTGCCTCGTTTGTCCACTGAAGATATTTATGATTGGGGTGGCCACAACTTCAAAAAACATGGTAAGAAGTTGGTTGGCTTCTGTCCTCAGCATGGAGGTAGTAGCGGTACAGCTTTTCAAGTTAACCCTACCGATAACTCTTGGTATTGTCATAGCTGTCAAGAAGGAGGCCACGCAGTACAATATCGACATTTTGCCAACGGCGGGCATGGTACACCTAAAGGCAAGGATTTTATAGAGATAGTTGAAGAGTTAGCTAATGACGCTGGTGTAGAACTACCGGAGTGGAAACCACAACATAAATCAAAACCACAACATAAATCAAAGCCAATAACAAAAAAGCAATGGTGGGATAAAATCGGAGAAACTAAAGCGGGCATAAGTTTTGCTAACTGGGTTGCAGGTAAAACCAGGAAGTTATTTGGTCCACTCAAACAGTCTAAACTAAAATCGGTAACGGAAAGCACTGACAAAAAAGGCAATCTGGAGAAAAACACAATAAAATATGAACCAGGACATTTGCCAGAGTTTCAGAAATGGGTAGAGATGGGTTGTCCAAAAATAATTATCAGCAGTAGTGCAGATTTACCACTTCTCACTGCTGAAGCTTATTTGAACGGGTTCAGAAATATTCTGTGGAATATCTACGCCGGAGGTGGTAAGTCTTGGAGTGTAGATAAATTAGACTTATCCTTGTTTGGCATTGAACCCGATATCGAATTTGATGAAATGGGTAATGTCATTGATGCCAAATACCCAAGAATTATTTACTTAGATGCTAATTATCGAAACCCCTCTGTCGTTGGTATTGAACGTAAATTTATACCTCTTCCTGGTAAACATTTAGGATTGAAAAAAGATGAGAATAGGTTCACAGCACTAGGAAATCCTCATTTAACCCGAGTCAAAAAAGATGAAATACCTGACATACCACCAAATTGCCCTGAAACATATACTTTTCTGGAAACCAAGAAAAAAGGTATGCAAGTCTTTGCAGGCAAAGATTCACCTATTTGCACAACTTGCCCTTTGCTGTACGATCACTCAGGGAATATTGGCTGTCCTCTAATTCTTGAAAGGCAACGCATTCAAGAAGAGGAAAATTATATCAGTTCATCTGTGCCTGGTTTTGGTAAATCTCGGGGTTCGGATATTTTGGTAATTGAAGAAGCTGAGGCTAATATTGTTCCGTTTGAAACTCTGAAGGTAAGTTTGACTGAAATTCAGAAGTTTGTCGCAGATAAAGTTGATGGTGCTGGTTTGCCTGATGAGTTGAAATTGGCATTAAAGGCCATATTAGTTCCTTTTCAGAAGGCTATTTCTTCTATTAATGCAGAGAATAAAAAATATGGTGATTCTCATATTGATGTGATGGCCAAATTACCTACTCGCACCGAATTAGATGGGGCAATATTTGAAGCTTATTCTCAAATGTGGTTGACACTCTCTCTCCCATTGAAAAATTCAGACAGATATAAACTAGACAAAAAAATTCTCAAAAAATATTCTAAGGATTGTTTAGCTACATCTCCAATCATAGATGGTCAATTTTCTTTACACAAACAATTTCTACTACAAAAACCAAATAACTTACTACTAGAATCATTCGATTTGATCACAGGTTCAGTTTCCCATTATTCTTATTGGGATACAACAAACCAGGTGAATTATCAGAAAATTCTTTCCCAGAAAATAGAAAAAATCTCACGGCCTGAAAATACAAATACAACTACAAATGTCAAGCGCTCTGGAAGTGATATTTGGGGAAAAAATGAATGGCTTTATACTAATGAGTTTGATGAAGATGGAGACCCCATAGTTGTTGGATGTAAAAATCAATGGGTTATTCCTAGTCTTGAGGATATCAGAGATGAAGTATATTCATGGTTGGAGAAAAGTTTATCTATGCTCTCTGCTACTCAAACTCCAGCAGAGAAACAAATGCTGATTCAACAAAAAGTCCATCTCAATTGGCTTTCCCCTCTGCTTGATGTATTTTGCGGTTACAAAAAAATTAGTTTGGGAATTACACCACATAAGGAGTTGACATTTACTCGTCCTAGTCGTCATCCACAACAGTTAGTTAAGAATTCGGCTTTTAATATTTATATTGATGCTACTGCTGATGTGAAGGACTTACGGCGACTTACTGGTTTAGGTAAACCATCACCTGAAAAAGTTTCATTACTTACTGAAGAGTTGGCTATTGCTGAGGGTTTACTTATTCATTGGCCAGGAACTGTTGAGGATGAAGAGTATCAAGATTTATCTAGAACTGTTGAGACCCTTCGTGAAGAGTTAGAGCAGGCTAAGTTTGATGAGGCAGGTAAGTATATTTTGGTGGTGGAGATGGAATTGCCTGACTATAGTAATCTTACTATTAACTTAATTACGGATATGGGTGCTTGTGGTACTCAACGTCGTTATGATTCTCGGTATGCTAATGGTAATCGAATTAAGTTTTTGGTGCAGGCGATCGCTGAATTTGAGAATAAACCTAATTCGTCTACTTTGTTTGATTTCCAGGGACATATTGAGCAATATCAGGATATAGAAAATATTGGGCGTTTGGGGTATCATTTCCGGGATAACCGTGCTAGTAATCAATCTCAAAAGGATGATTTATTGATTTGTGTGGGTAAGCAGACTCGTAATTTGTCTGCTATGGCGGCTCAATGGCAAGCAACTACAGGATGTGCTGTTGTGCCTAATAAGTTGACAGGTAGGTATGGGGAGTGGGTGGTTCGCCAGAATATGAATGAGACTATTCAGACTTATGCTCGTCTAAGGGCGAACCGTCGTCAGAATGAGAAATTAACTATTTACCATGTTGCTCCTTTCAATGAAATGGAAATTGCTGAAATTAAGAAGAATTATCCGGGGGCAACAGTTAATGTGGTGAGTAGTTTTGATATTTGTCCACAAGCGGCTCCTAAAGGTGAGCAGGTTAACCGTCGGTTGGTTGAGGCTGTGTTTAGTCTAGTCAAAGATGGTGAAAAGGTAACTCAAGCTAAGGTGGGGGAAATAATTGGTATTGAAAGAACTGGGGTGGGGCGAAAGGGAAAAACTCTTACTCCAGGTGGGTTTAAGCGAATTGAGCAAATGTGCAAAACTGTTATATATTCTTTATTAGATAATAACAAAATGCACATCTGTGAAACTGTTGTGGATACTGAGTTTGAGGAATCTTTTACTTTTTTGGAAATTTGGATACCTGCTCTGTTGCAGGATTTGAGAGATCAAGCCATGACAGCGGAGGAATTAGCTCATGAAGTGGCTGAGGTAGTTAAGATTTTTGGCCGAAAAATCCTGGATTTTGTGTCTGTTGATACGCTTGTTGGTTTGTTGAGTGGGTTGTTGGGGGTGATGCCTTTTGAGTTTTTTGAGAGGCTGCAGTTGGCTTTGGGGCCACCTGAATAGTTGGTGTTGGGTTTGATTGAGATTTTATAAAAAAATTAACCTACTCCCCAAGTAGGCAGGGTGGAGCTATGGCGTTTCAAAAATATTTTTGATTAAATTTGTTGATTTGACAGATAGATAATCTCGAAAATCAGCATCAACAAATTCTCCTATCTTAATCATTTCAACTTTACTCAGTCTTTTTTTGAAAACAATATAGCCAAAAGTTTGAGCATTTTTATCGTCGGCGTAATATCCACCATTACAAGTCAAATTTATTTCAGCATCACTTTGCGTCTGTGGATAAACAAAGAATTCCGAATCAATACTTTTTACTATCTCAAACAAGAATTCATAGAAAATTTCTAATTCATTATTATCTATGGTTGAAGCTAATATCTCTACTATAAATACGGGAGTTATCCAGACTGAACCACTATGACCACAAGGTGTGATACTCACTCCATTACTTAGTAATACATCAATTTTAAATCCGACATTATTTATTTCGTTTTCTGTTTTGTTAAGAGAAAATAGTGGTAAGGTATACCCAATATTCCCTCTTAATTGTTTAGCTTCAAAAAAAACTTGAAGATACTTTTCAAGACTAGCAAAAATTTTGTTATAGCCAAAAGTAGTTTTCTTTTTATGATTTCTTTTTCTTCCCATAATATTTTTTAATAATTAATTTCTCACTGTTAAAAATCAACATAAATTATGCTAATAAACTAATATAATAGTATTTTATAGTCACCGAATAATTAATAATTAATAGTTAATAATTAATAATTAAGAGTTGATAGTAAATTAATTATTAATTCAACAATTCAGGTTCAAAGCCTCCCCTTTTAAGGGGATAAATCAAAAATTTTCCTTTTATTCAATCCCCTTCTTTTAATAACTTGAAAATCAGAAAACTCCCAGAGTAATATTGCTAAATTTTAATCTCATAGCCACCTTTGCAAATAGCATCTTTAGGTATACCAGCGGGGGAAAATATGACTACACCTGCTAAATCTTCAGGTGTATCTTTATTTGCAGTATACTTAAAATCTTTCTCCTGACATATATTTTTAGCAGCAGCAACTAAATTATCAAAAACTGGTTGATCACATCCTAACATCCATTGTTTTGCTTGATTATTATTGTTAATAATTACTTCTAATTGTGTCTGTATATATTCAATGCTGCCTCCCATAACAAGAGCGGTCACAAAATCTTTATTGTTGTCTATATCCTTCGACATAAACACACTATCAGTAATTTGCTCATACCCTGTATTTCTTTGTTTCGGTATTATACCAAAATTAGGATCTAACTGTTTTCTACGTTTTGCTTCACCCATACAAAATTCCTCCTAAATGTATTGCGAACGCTCTCCACAAAACCTGATATTTTTAATAGGAATTGTTATAATTATACTATATAAAAAGGTAAGGATTCAGGTGAGAGCGATCGCTTAACAGGTCTTGGTCTATAACTTCAGGAAATCTGGGACAGGTTGACAAAACATCAAACTACGCTAAACTAAGGACATGAGTGAGTCAGTACCACTCCTCA
>NZ_JAAHGO010000121.1 GCF_010672455.1 Okeania sp. SIO2C9
ATATCATGTTCGGATGATCACTTATAATAAAGCCAGAATCATTACAGTAGAAGTCTTCAAATTTTATGGCCCAAAAGATGGCGTTCGCCAACTACCTCTATGTTCTGACGATCGCTTATAACTGAACAGCCCTAGTTTGAGGCCACCAATGGAAACAAGTTATATCATGTCCGGATAAGAGCGCTTCGCAAAAAACTTTCTCTTCATTTATAGCTTAAAATTCCCTCCTCATAACTCATTACTCATAACTCATTACTCATAACTCATTACTCCTCCATTTTTATTTATAACTATTCAACCGAACATGATATTAGAGCTTTCCTAACGGGATTGTCAGACAGCAGATAAGTCGGTGGCATCGCACCCCAGAATAAATTTGGTAAGGTCTGGACACAGACAGAGATAACGGTTAGGTTAGCGTACGCGTACTTCAATTGGATTTGGGTTCGCCCGTCGCACAAGATTATACTGCTGCACAAAGAGCTGAGTTGGCGTTCGCCCAGCGTTGCGTTACTCTGTATCGCTCCTTGGAGTTGGAACGACCTAATTACTTATCCCACACTTTGCGCTCTGCACTACCAGAAGATTTACACAAAATCCTGATTATTGGACAAATACAAATAAAATATATGACCCTCTCTTAATGTAAATTTTTATTACAGTTTAAATTTCCTGTTTTTATTCGGCTCATTGAAATACACTTTTCAATTCAACTTGTTGTCCACTTTACTCTGAAAAAATAAGTCTCAAAGCTTAAGGAGTCGTTAATTTAAGTAAAAGCGGGTAGGGGGAATCGAACCCCCATCATTAGCTTGGAAGGCTAAGGTTTTACCACTAAACTATACCCGCACTTATTTATTTAATATAACACACTTTTCTAGAATTGCAACAAGTTCAGTAGAAAAAATTTTTAGATTATATTTACTGCCATCTGAGCTTTAAATTATAGAGTCTTGACTAACTACAAAACCTAAAATCTCTTCATCTATACCTTTCAACTTCAGATAACCATACTTTTTCACCTCTAGACTATCCACATAGTTAGCAACAGTCTGGGATACCAAAATTGTATTTGGCTCTGCTGCTTCCTGTAGCCTAGCTGCAATATTTACTGATGGGCCAATAGCTGTATAATCAGACCGCTCTGCACCACCAAACATTCCCACCACAGCATTACCCTGATGAATACCACAACGAAACCTCACTGGTGAGGCCCCATTCTGGCCAATGAACCCCAGATTTTGCCACCGTTCATTTAATTTATCTAAAGCTTTTAACATCGCCCTGGCTGAGGCCACTGCTCGTTGCACCTGCTCATCTGCTGTCAACTCTTCAGGAGAACCATAAATTGCCATCACAGCATCCCCAACAAACTTATCCACAGTACCACCATTAGCAAAAATGGCTTTTGTCATCTCTGCTAAATATTCATTCAACAACTCAGCTATTCTACGCGCTTGCAAAATATTCGACATCTGAGTAAAACCCACAATATCACTAAACAAAACTGTCACCAATTTTGGTTCTGGTCTTAAATCTAAAGCTAAATCTCCCTGTGCTGCACGTTGTACCATTTCCGGTGGCAAAAACCGCCTTAGCACTGACTCCGTTAAATAGGAATTCAACTCTTGCACTCTTCGCTCATTCTCTTTCAAAGCTAATAAATTATTGACTTCTGCCAAAAGTTCTCGCTCGTTAAAAGGTTTTGATAAATAAGCATCAGCTCCTCTTTCTACCCCTTTAATTCGGGTATCTTCATCTGCTTTTGCTGTTAACAAAATAATTGGAGTTCCTCGCAGTTCTTTTTCTTCTCTAATCATTTTGATTAAATCGAGACCAGATACAATTGGCATCATTAAATCTGTGATAATCAGATGAGGATGATAAGTTTGTGCAATTTCAAATCCCTCAGCTCCATTCCTAGCTAATATTACATTAAAGTTAGATTTCCGCATAATTCTTGACACATAGCTTCTCAAATCAGGGTTATCATCCACCACTAAAATAGTAGGGGGCGATTCGCGAATCGCCCCTACTGCCACATCATTACTATTAACTTGAGGAATATTTTCTGCTTGGTCTACTGCTTGTAATTCTTCTGCTTCTTCTAATTCTGCTTCTACATCTGCAAACTCCACAGCTAACTTAGAAGCATTAAATTCAGCAGTTTTCTCTACAACTCGATCTTTAGGTAAATGACTATTTCCTGTTTGTAGCCAAACTTCAAAAGTAGCACCTTGACCATAAACTGATTCTACATTTACTTGGCCATTATGAAGTTCTACTAATTCTTTGACTAATGCCAAACCTATACCACTTCCTTCATAAGAACGATTTGCCGACCCTTCTGCTTGTCGAAATCGTTCAAATAAAAACGGAATTTGTTCTTGACGAATACCAATTCCAGAATCTTGAACTTTTAATAGACAATTTTCCCCAACTGGTTCAACTGAAATAGTAATTGTTCCTCCAGCGGGAGTAAATTTCATCGCATTTGATAGCAAATTATAGATAACCTTATCAAACTTTTCTATATCCAGATAAACTGATGGGCAATTTTCACTAAATTCTGTAACTAAATGAAGTTGCTTTTTCTGACAGTAGGGGGTAAATGATTCCACAATATTGCGACAGAAAGCTACAAGATTACAGGGTTGAAAAGAAGGCTGCATTCTTCCAGCATCAATTCTTTGCAAGTCTAATAATTGATTAACTAATCTCAAAAGACGACGAGAATTACGCAGCGCGATCGCTCCTTGTTCCAGAGGTAAATCTCTGCTGGAATTAACTGCTTCTTCTAACAAACCGATCGTTAAAGTTAGAGGGGTGCGAAATTCATGGGAGATATTTTGGAAAAATTCTGTTTTGAGGCGGTCTGCTTCTATTAGTCGTTCAGCTTGTTGCCTGGTTGTTTGATATAGACTAGATTGTTGCACGGCGATCGCTGCTTGGGAAGCTACTGCCTCAGCTAGTTCAATTTCAGCAGCTTGCCATTGATGTATGTTGTCATTGTGACGTAGAGAAATACTACCAATAATTTGACCATCAACAGTTAGGGGTACTACCATCAAAGCACGAGCATTAGAGCGTAAGGGAAGTTGATATTCATTAAATTCCAGATTTATATTTAGATCGCAAACTGCTATTGTTTTTTTTGTTTTTAGCAATTCCATTAAAATAGGATTACTACGAATGGGAACAAATGACTGAGGTAATTCTCTTGCAGTTGACGATCGATCGTTATCAGAAATTTCTGTCCTGCGAGCATAATTATCTATAACAGTAGAAGCTTCATTGGTAGTACTAATAGAAGGTTGAGTTTGGGCATCATATAATCCCACACATTGAACATATTCATCAGTTTCCGTCCACAAAGAGAGAACACAACCATCTACTTTCAACGCTTTGCCTAACTCTTGAGTAATAGCCGCAAAAATATCTTGGGGATTTAAACTAGAGCGAATGGCAGTTGTAATGGTATTAACCAGAGCTTCTCTTTGAGCAATACTGCTCAGTTGCTCATAAGCAAGAGCTTGTGATAGAGCTAGAGCAGCTTGATCTGCCACCGTAATTAGGAGTTGTACTTCATGGTCTTGCCAGTTTCGGATCTCCCCACACTGGTGCAGCGCCAAAACTGCAATTAAGTCTAATCGGGAAAATAGAGGTACCATTAAACTAGAACGAATATTCGCCACTTGGTAAGCTTGTTGGCGTTGTTGCAGTTCTCTACTTTCTCCCTGGAACCTTTCATCGGTTTGGACATCTGAAATGATTTCCACGTCAGTCGTTTCCCAGAGAATATGAGCAAAAATTTCTTCTGGTACATCCGTAGAATCAGTGTTGGCTAATTTTTGAGAGTTCTCTTCTTGATTTTGATAAATAAACCATTCGTCTTCTCTATAACTATCTTGAAAAGGGCGACAAACAGCTAAACTTACCTCAAACATTTGGCCAATAGTTTCTACTATCCTTTGAAGCATCTGCCGATAATTAGGAGCAGAGCGAATAGTATTGGTAACTGCATATAGCAGAGACTCTTGTTGAAGAGCACGTCTTAATTCCTCAGTGTGAGATTTGAGGACATTGTGAGTGTCAACTGCCTGTTTAACTAATCCTTTCAGTTCCTCTGCATTCCAAGGTTTAGTCAAATACTTAAAGACTTTACCAGAGTTAATTGCTTCTACAAGGTCTTCTACATCAGTAAACCCAGTTAAAAGAATCCGAATAGTATCGGGGTATTGCTTGGCAGTTAGACTCAAGAATTCTGTACCACTCATTTTGGGCATTCGCTGGTCTGAAATAATTACAGCTACTTCCTCAGATGTTTCTAGAATTTCTAGAGCTTCCGGTCCACTTTGAGCTCGCAACACCTTGTAATCTCTGTAGAAAGTACGGTAAAGAAGGTCTAAGTTGTCTGATTCGTCATCGACAATCAAAATTTTCGGTTTAAGTTTTTTTCTAGAACTCATGCACAGCTCTCCGTGCTTTCAAGGCAGTAAGGATCGATTATTATTTAGCAAGTTACAGTTTTATAGATAGGATTTCATTCTGTTGGACAACCGAATGCTAAATGTCCATTTACACCTGTATCATCAACCAAAAAGCAAATCAACAATTTTGGTACTTGCTTCACTGAAAAAAGCTGCTTCAATTACAGTGCTTATTATCAATAATTTACTCATAATCAAGTGAATTAAATTAAATTAATTGAATAATCTCGATCTTGTAGTTGATATTCAATAATATACAGTTGCTTAAAATGTTATAATTAGCGATTTTGATTCAGGATCAAAACAATTTTTACCTACAATAGAAAGTTTTCTGAATTTAAGAAAATTTTAATTATTTGGGCTTTTGCTTCTTGTTGTACATAAGTGACATACTCCCACACTATAGCGTTAGCTTAGTGTGAGCTTCTCGTTTCGCAGTCCTGCCACTGCATCGGACAAGCGCGTGCTTTAAAGACGGGATGCCCCACCGCCCTATTTTTTATATTTATTGCTGCATTTAAGTCGCGGTCCATGACTATACCGCAGTGTGGGCAAGAATGAGTTCGTATGTTTAATTCTTTCGGGACTTTTTCACCGCAATTCGAGCAATCTTGGCTGATATTTTGAGGATTCACAGCTATAGTTTTCTGTCCAGCATTTGCCTCCTGCGGAGGAGCTGCCCTAACGGCTTTGACAGCAAGAATAGACAAGAACTGACCCCATCCAGCATCATTAATTGATTTACTCAAACGGGTCTTTGCTAACCCTTTAATATTTAAGTTTGCCTCCGGCACGCCGCTCCGCGTCTACATAGGCGATAACTTCAGCTTTTAATAACAATTCATTGGCTGTTTTGAAGTGAAAGTCTTTACGCTTGTCAGCTACTGCTTGGTGCGCATTCCGCAAGCGAGCTGTCGTCGTCGCGGGGTCGCATCCGCTTTTTTATGTTGTTTAGCTACAGCTTTGACAGATTTTAACCATCTTTTGCTGCCTTTCTTTTTACGGGATAAACGTTTTTGTAGAGTCTTTAATCGCTGCTGAGATTTTCGATAGTATTGAGGGATGGGGACAGATTCTCCAACACTAGTTACTAAGAATTCCTTCAGTCCCATATCAATTCCCAGAGTGTTTTTTAATGTAGGTTCTACTTTAGTTGTCAAAGCTGGAACTGATTTGTCTTCTAGGGATAAAGTCACATAATAACCATCAGCTTTACGAGTAATAGTAACAGTTTTTATTTGAAAACCATTAGGTAACGGCCGATGTTGAATCAACTTGATATTGCCGATTTTTGGCAAGTTTATCTTGTTTCCTTCTATGCAGTCTTGCTTGATTTGAGGATAAGTAAAACTGCGATAACGCCCTTTTCCCTTAAACCTTGGTTTCCCTAATTTATGTCCATTTTTGTCTGCCTTGAACCATCTATCAAAGGCAAGTTTTACCAGTTTTATGCAGTCCTGTAAAACCTGAGAATGAATCAACTTGTACTCAGGAAACTTTTCTTTGGTATTGACCAAATCTTTTTTTTGAGAGTAATAATCTGGATTATCTCTTAGTTGAGGAATTGGCATGCACCTTGGGCCAAGCATTAACTGGACAACGGTTTTCTGACCACCATGAGAATCTTTCACCCAACCTATAGTTGTACTGCCGACGCAACAATTCCAACCACATTTCTATTGTGGCTAACTGTTCTTTATTTGGCCTTAATTTATATTGGTAGGCAGTCCGCATGGTGGAAAATTTCCGGGGTTATTGCAATATCATAATACAAGTTTTTCAACTAGGGCGAAAGCTTCTGGTAGGATATTTGCAAATTTAATGGGCATCGAACTCATTCAATTTGCTGCCGATTCATCTCACACCAAATCAAATATTATGGCGTGAGGCTTCTCGGCAATTCAGCTAAAGGAGAGGGGAGAATGTCAAACAACCTCAAGACAACTGCTACATAATATTCTAGGCTTTTATATAGAATTTATATATAGCTAGTGAATTTATCTCAACGTTGTTTGAAGACCCGCGCTCTCCCGCAGGGGAGCGGAGGGATGGGAAAACCAATCAATGTTGCGGTTTCACACATGATATGCTAAAATCTAAGTCTTAAACAAGTAAACAGTAGATGGTCGAAAAAGCGTACAAATTTAGGTTCTACCCAACTCCAGAGCAAGAAAACTTGTTGCGGAAGACTTTGGGCTGTGTACGACTAATCTACAACAAAGCCTTGGCAGCCAGGACTCAAGCTTGGCATGAAAACAAAGAGCGAGTAGGGTATAAGCAAACTTCTACCATGGTTACCAACTGGAAAAAGCAGGAAGATTTAGATTTTCTCACAGAAGTTAGCAGTGTTCCATTACAGCAAGGTTTAAGACATCTACAAAAAGCTTTTACCAACTTCTTTAGTGGACGTGCCAAATATCTCAACTTTAAGAAAAAGCGTAATGGTGGTAATGCTGAATTCACAAAATCAGCGTTCAAGTGGAAAGATGGTCAAGTCTATCTAGCCAAATGTGCTGAACCATTACCTATCAGATGGAGTAGGCAACTACCCCAAAACTGTGTACCAAGTACAATTACCGTAAAACTTGACCCATCCGGCAGATTCTCAGAGACACTGACAATCAATGACACTAGAAGTTTAAAGCTGAACCCAGTAACTAAACAAGTTGGTATTGATTTAGGAATTACCAGCTTACTGACTACCAGTGATGGAGAAAAAGTTACTAACCCTAAAAATATAAACAAATTACACAAGAAACTGAGGTTAGCTCAGAAATCTCTATCTAGCAAAACTAAAGGTTCAAGTAACTATCAAAAAGCTAGGCTTAAAGTAGCTAGGATACACGCAAAAATTAAAGATTCAAGACTAGACTATACCCATAAGCTGACTACTCAACTAATCAAAAGATACCAAACGATAGTGGTTGAGAATTTGGCAGTAAAAAACATGGTCAAGAATCATAACCCACCCCCATCCCCTCCCGGGAGGGGAGCAAGAGGGGCGGGTCGTGATGCCAACTGGTCCGAGTTAGTCAGGCAATTAGAATACAAAGCTGATTGGTATGGTCGTCAATTAATTAAAATTGACAGATATTTCCCTAGTTCTAAGCGTTGCTCTAATTATGGTCATGTAGTGGAGAAATTACCTCTAAATATTAGAGAGTGGGAATGTCCAGGATGTGCAGCTCACCATGACCGTGATATTAACGCTGCAATAAATATTTTGCGGATGGGAACCCGCGTCGGCGTCAGATGCAAGCGGTACAACCCCGCGACGACGATAGTCGCAAGCGGTCAGACCCCGCGACGACGCCAGCTCGCTTGCGGAATGCTGACCAAGAGAGGGAACGCGCACCAAGAGAGGGAACGCCCACGCTCGAAGGCTGCGGGACTCACAGTGTCAGCGCCAGTCGCTCATGGGGGAGACCCCCTTTGGCGGCGCTGGCTTGTCTGTGGAGCGCGCCTTTAGACCCAAAGAGAGTAAATCTCGGAAGGCGGGTGCATTGAAACAGAAAACCCCTAACAGTGATGTTAAGGAATCCCGCGCTGTCTCGTAGAGCAGCGTCGGGAGGATGTCAACAAAGTTTCTGGAACCTCAAGCCCAAAAAAAATTGTCTAATGAATTTAGTTTTTTCATCCGGATTGCTCAACCAAAAGATATCAACAGTATTACCGAAGTTTTGACTAATAGTTTTTACTCCTGTCAAGGAATTATGGGCTATGTTCGCCCTTTTTTACGACTAGGTATTTACGAAGATTTACGCAATCGCATCCGTTCAAAAACTGAGCATTATTTATGTCTTGTTGCTATGGTTGTCGAAAATACTGAGTCTAGCAGGAATGTATCTAATACTAGAAAACGAGATTTGGTAGGAACTGTGGAAATTGATGTGCGTTCGCGAAGTGGGATGGATGTCCTCTTATTAAACTCTTGGCAATTAGATAATTTAGATAATTTTGAGTATGCTTATTTATCAAATTTAGCTGTTGATGCTAACTATAGAAAATTAGGAGTTGCTCAAAAATTGTTAAGTTCCTGTGAGCATAAGGTATTAGGATGGGGTTTTTGTGAGTTATACCTTCATGTATTAGAAAATAATTATACTGCTCGAAGACTTTACGATAAAGCTGGTTATCAATTACAAGAGGTTGAGTGGACTTTCGGTTCTCTGCTATTTGGGCAACCTCGAAAGTTACTTTTGCGTAAATCTTTTTCAAGTAAAATTTAAATCTCAAAAATCAACTATTTGATACTAAATCTGGAAGATGATTTAATCTTACATCTTAATAAAGTATTTTTGATAGCCGGATTTTGTATAACTCTTGAGATTTAAACAAATAAATGTCAATTTTTAAACTTCAGACATCTGGCGATCATTAATCTTAGATCAAATCCGCCTAATTGCACATAGATCCAATAACGTAATAGTCATGGTTTTAAGCTATTGATTGTGAGAGTATTTAACCGGATTTGATATTAAACCTTTGTAATGACTGAGCAAAAATTTAGTTTCCACCAGATTTATATTAATTCTACAGTAAAGATAGATTATCCTTTTGTTTTGGGTTTAATATCAAATTAGCTGCCATTCGGTCTAAAAAAATGTTCCATTTCTCCACACTCCTCTTTCTTCCTTCTTCAACCATCTATTAACAATCTCATGCGCCATTTACTCACAACATTACCTAAATTTGTTGGCAACCAAGCATCATATTGAGAATAAACAGGTAATCTTTTAATTAGCTGCCATCCTCCAGAGTGCAACACTTTTGCTAAAGCTTGATAATGGGGATGAGGATAATCAGGGTTTACTTCATCATGGGGTCCAATTCCTCCTAAGTCACTCGCACCAGTTTCTATGCAAGCTAATAATATTTCCGGTTTTGTAACTAAATTAGGAGGAATTTGTAACGTAATAGTTGAGGGCAAAATTTGACGAGCGATCGCTACAATATCTGGCAACAAATTGATGTCGAAAGCTTCACCATTCCATATTTGTTGCTCGCCAGGACTGTAGGGTTGTATAATAACTTCTTGAATATGACCCCATTTTTTCTGAACATTAGCGATCGCTATTAATGTTTCTTTCCAGTCAGTTACAGTTTCTCCAATTCCTAATAATAAACCAGTAGTAAATGGAATTCTTAATTCGCCAGCTAATTCTAATTGTTGTAAGCGTAAATGTGGTATTTTACTAGGGGCATTTTTATGAACTGTTTGTAATAATTTAGGTGTCATCTGCTCCAACATTAATCCCATTGACACATTGACTTGTTTTAACTCTTCCATTTCTGCTCTACTAAGTGGCCCAACATTAGTATGAGGTAAAAATCCTAAAGATAGAGCTAGTTTACATAAGTCATAGATTAATTGGAACCAATTTGCTCTATTTTTACTGTTTGGATGTACTTCACCACTCAGAATTAAAATTTCAATTACACCTTGATTTTTTAGGGATAGTAATTTTGCTTCTGCTTCTGATAGACTCAGCCATGAACTTTTGCTTGGATCTGAGCGAAAATTACAGTAGGTGCAATGATTAAAGCATTCATAAGTAGGAACTATTGTATAAGCAGGACTATATGTAACAATTCTAGACATGGGTGAAGTATTAAATTTAATTAGTCAAATTGTAAGCATTCAGCTGTCAGCTATCAGCTATTGTTTTTGGCGTGCGATAAAAGGTTAATTAATTGAGCTATAATTAAACCTTAATATGAAAGTCGGCTTCCTTGACTTTAAAGTTGATATTCATTTATCCACTGTCCTTAAGTGGATAGTCTTATTGCTGAGTTCTGACAGCTAATAGCTGTTTGCGCAGCATTCCGTCAATATGTGGTTTAGTTAGGTTAAGAATTGGAAAATTAATATTAGTATAAATTCGGATTGAACACAAAAAAAATGAGGAAAAAAGTGTAATCAAAAAGTTGATTAGTAACAACAAATAACTCTAAGAGCTGATTACACGGTAGAAATTGGCTACTTTTCTCTATGGCGATCGCTCTGGAAAAAGGTAGTTAGGATAGGCGTTTGAGTATTTTTGGAGATGTCTATTAATCAAGCTGTAGAAAATATATATAGTCGTCACAGAAATGATTTTTATGAAAATCAAAATCTATGGTTATACCAAGCGTGAAAAAAGAATGTTACAAATACTTGGATGGGATCACTTTTGAAATATTGGATACTGACAGGGGATTTGCTGACGCAACGCTCCGCCAACGCTACCTAAATATTGGCCATTTATCAAGCATTAACAATAAATTCCCATCCAGTTATTCGAGCTACTACTTTTTGGGTTAACTTGTTTAAACTTTTAGTCAGAGCATTTTGTAACTCCTCTATGTTGTCAAAATTAATCCACTTAAAATCTTCTTTAATGTATTGTCATAACCTTTCGATTGGATTAACTTGGGGACTATAACCAGGTTGAAATAGTAAAATAACATTCTCAGGAATATTTAAGCTTAAAGCTTTATGTAGACCACCATTATCTAGTTGAATGAGCTGAAATTCATTACTGTTACTTTTGTACAAATAATTCTCAAAATTTCTCGCGCGCAAACACTATTTAGATGAGTAAATTCCCAAAAAAAGCTCTCACCAGTTGATGGTTCTACTCAGCCATATAACCATCGATCATAAAAACGCCATTGCTCTTTTCCCACTGGCTTTACTTCTTTAGAGGTGATTTTTCGCCTCGAAATAGTTTTCTCTTCTATTACCGAAAAATTGTGGGTATGCGCCTCCCCTTGGATAGGGGATAATAAAGAACAATTTTCATGAATTTGTCAATCCTCTTCAATTCATGGAGAGGTAATTATTCATTATTCATTATTAATTGTTGAAGACTTTCATCCTGACACCAATCACGAATTCTTTGACCATTTTTCACCAAATCTTGATTTTTTTCTAAAATATATTGAATTAATTCTGGGAGTTTTTTTTAAAGTTATTTACTGGCTATTTTCCTTGTTTAATATTAACTGGACCTGGCACCTTAAGTTTGGCTTTTAACTGATAACGAACTATTCTATATATATAGTTCCATAACTTGCTTGAATATGATAAATGCTATGAAGCCATTGATGAATTCAAGTATTTATGAATATTATTGCTAATGCTATTTATGCTTTAGAAGAGCGAGACAAAGGGCGTAAAAAAACAGAAATTCAAGCTAATCTAAGCACAATCACAATTAGTACTACGCTTAACAAAGCTAATAGAGTGCAAATTCGGATAATTGATAATAGTGTGGGTATTAGTAAAAAAAATATTGATAAAATTTTTGACCCATTCTACACAACTAAACCTATTGGAAAAGGTACTGGATTAGGTTTATCTATTAGTTATCAAATAGTAGTAGATAAACATCATGTTGACTACTCCCCGGAGGTCAGTCACGGGGATTCTAAGTTGATACTACGCAACAGGATAAATCCATGTTGCTTCGTTTTTTCGAGCGCTGACCAAAGATACACTCTCTGGAGACAATTTCATTGTGGCCCTACACAGTCGGCTTAAGTTTAACCCTAGCTTTCTGCTTACTTTTGCGATTATATTTGCAGCCCCATTACAGTCTGCATTAATCAACCAATTATTACCAGTTCTATACAAACCACGCTTGATTCTTTTCCCTAATGGTTTCCAATCATCGGGTTTATCACCATAATTAGGTAGATTGTCACCATCTAAAAACGAAGCTAGACTTGTATAACTTTCCTCAGTTTCTATAAATATAATTCCATACTCTTCACATAATTGAGCAATACTTTTTTTCAGTCTAGCAGTAGGAATTGGTACAAATTCTGAATTACTTTTTTTTCCTAATTTGATTTGATTTTTCTGACCTTGATTCCAACCAAAAACTATTGTACCAATCTGATTTTTTAAGCAATGATTAATTACTACTCTAGCTGCTTTGTTAATACCCAAATCGGATTTGGCGGTTACGCTTTTCTGTAATGGCAGCTAGTCTATTTGACCAAAATCCTTGAGGCTGATTTTCTTTAATAGTTGATATCTGTTTGTTGTACCAACGATTCATTCCCACTGTTAGACGGCGCGACCTGAAAGGTCACTTGAACTGGAACACCATGTTCTCTAGGGATTTCCACCCCTAGCCCTCACAGAAAAGACTCTATGAGTCCGCTCATATCAAAAGTAAGTAATGAAGTTGACAGAATGCAGACCCTGAAAGTAACCGAAGCTACAAGGGATTATGTGGCCAGGAGCAAGAGGGAAAAGAGTTTCGACTTAGTTAACAATTTGCGCAATTTATTGACATAATACGCTAGTTCTCACAGGCAAGTAGTAACGAGGGTGAAATTTGTATCTTCTGCACTAAATCCCTGCTATTCGCATTTCTGGCAGTCTATCTATATAGACGTAGACCTATCCGGAAATCCCGCTCCCTACGCTAAAACGGCGTAGTAAGGGTTTGAGGACTTTTTTAGTTATGTTAATTGACAAAGACTTAAATGTAAGTATAGAGTGTAGAGATGCGGTTGGCTTGACCGTTAATGCCTGTGGATGAGTAACCGCCGACGGCCTCACAAGAAGCAGGTAGGGACGTTGCATGCAACGTCCGTACACATCAATTTGTCACGTTATGTGACGCTTTGTATCAGTTTTATGAAGCAGTAGAAGGATGAACAAAGCTAAGTTGTTGACTAAACTGCGTGATAGTGGAAACAGCCAAATTATCCCTCAAAGGCTGTAACCAAAAAGGTAAGGGAGTAGGTTTAGATGTTCGTTTATCATCTAAACGTGGGAACAAAACTCTCCCCGCAGAAGAGACAACCATCCTCACTATCTCAAAAGAAACTTCAAGTGATACGACAGGGTAAACCCTACAGAGTCTCGTTCGGAAGGTCGAACCGATGAGTAAGTCCGAGGTCATTTCAGTTATCAGTTATCAGTTATCAGTACCTCTAGCTAAAGCAAGAGGCTTGAAATCTGAAATATTCTCTTTTTTTATCCCCTTAAAAGGGGAGGCGCATACCCAGAATTTTTCGGTAACAAAGACAGAACTCTCTGGAGGGCAGAAGATGAGAGAAAAAGCGAATGTCACCTTGTAATAAGGCTCGAAATACGAGCAAGTGGCCAAAATCCAAAGTTGGAAATGCCCGATATGTGGAGACAGCCTATTCAATGGTGAGGAAATAGAAACCCATCACATAGTGCCTGTGAAAGATGGTGGCTCGGACGACACCGAGAATCTAATCCACTTGCACAAAGCGTGTCATAAGCAGGTACATTCCAAATCTAAGTTAAAGGTTTGAAGTAAGGCTTGAGCCGTGTGATAGGAAACTGTCAGTGCGATTTGAAGTCGCACGGGGGAGTGAGGACTCCATAAACCTCCTGGTTAGCATTCAAAACCAGTGTCCATCTTGTCGGGGCGTTGGGAGTAATCCCAGAGTCTTAAAGCAGACAAGAAAAGCCTAACCTAAGTACCAAAACTGCTATGGAAAGGGGGGCAAGGGCAAAATTAAATTGGATTAACAACAAGTGAACCTTGATGCTTCGTTATCCTTGGCTTCCGAAATGCAGATGATACGGGAGTGTTAGGACAATAGATTATCTGAAATGATAGGCAGATAATGAGAATGCCTAGTCCTCGGAGTGGTGAGAGGAATCCAATTTAGTTGTATCTCAACCTCGTGCGGAACAAAGTAACCCCGATTGGGTCTTCTAGCTATTTTCCACGCAAGAAGTAGAGAAATCGCAAGATAACTATCAACTCCCAAGCGGGTGAGGGAAGTTCTCAAAAGCGAAAGCCGTCGGAGGGAAACCTCAGAGGAAAGCCAATTTATAGGTATAACTCGACGGATAGGGCGGAGCTCAAAACCGAAATACCCAACTTGAAAGAGTGCAGACAGAGAACTGGTGAATCTCCTAAAAAATCGTGAGTAATGGAACTGAACTTATCAGGAAAAGTTAGATATGACCTCATCAGTCGTAAACGTAACTAATAAGAACAAAACGAAATGGCAATCTATAGATTGGCGTAAAACCTATCGTATTGTTAAGAACTTGAGACAACGAATTTTTAGGGCAACTCGTGAGAAACGCTGGAAAACAGTCCGAAACTTACAAAGGCTTTTGATGAAGTCAAAAAGCAATATTCTCCTGGCTGTAAGGAGGTGTACACAACAGAACCAGGGAAAGAAAACGCCAGGAATAGACGGTTGGGTAATCCTTGACCCTAATAGTAGAGGAATTCTAACAGATAGCCTGAGAGAATTTATCCCCTGGAAACCACTACCAACCAAAAGGGTCTATATCCCAAAATCCAATGGAAAAAAACGTCCTCTCGGAATACCGACAATCATAGATAGATGCCTACAAACAATAGTGATGAATGCACTCTTTGCCTTGCTGGGAAGCTCAATTCGAGCGCACAAGCTCTGGTTTCCGCCCAGGAAGATGTACCCATGATGCTGCCGAAAAAATTTTCCGCAGTATCCGACCGCAAGGAAAGAAAAAATGGGTATTGGACGCGGATATAAGAGGGTGCTTCGACAATATTAATCACGAATACCTGTTAAAACAAATAGGCAACTTCCCAGCAAGAAAGCTGATTAAACACTGGCTAAAAGCTGGATACGTGGATAATAATACCTTTCATCCCACAGAAGCTGGAACGCCTCAAGGCGGATGTATTTCGCCACTTTTGGCAAATATAGCATTACATGGAATGGAAACAGCAGTCGGAGTTAAATATGATTACAGGGGCGACTCACGTGGAAAGAGGATAGTAGTCCGTTATGCGGATGATTTCCTAATTCTATGTGAAACTAAGGAAGATGCCAAGGAAGCCAAGAAAGAAATTTCACAATGGCTCTCAGTTAGAGGATTAAGTCTCTCCGAAGAAAAAACAAAAATTGTCCATGTAACCGAAGGATTCGACTTTCTAGGGTGGAACTTTCGACACTACAAAGTATCGACAAAAAAAACCGGATATAAACTCCTAATAAAACCCAGTAAGGAATCCGTAAGGGCAATTAAGCTGCGACTAAAAGAAGTCTGGCTCAAAAATCGAGGACGTGAAGTTGGTGCAGTTATCAAAGAGATCAACCCCATTATTAGAGGATGGGCAAATTATCATCGTAAAATGGTAGCCAGCGAAACTTTCAAAAACCTTGATAGCTGGATGTATTGGAGGGAACAGCGATATGCCAAACACAAACACCCTAACAAAAACAGCACCTGGCGTAAAAACAAATATTTCGGAAGATTTGACTTGAAGAGAGGAGATAACTGGGTTTTTGGCAAAAAAGAGACTGGAGCATATATTAATAAATTCTCCTGGTTCAAGATAGAACGCCACCGATTGATACCTGGATTACATTGCCCCGATGACCCCAACCCAGAAGTTCAACAATGGTTCAGGGAAAAAGGTGCAAGACAATCTAGGGACAAAAATGAATCATGGCAAAAAATAGCTAAAAATCAAAAATACGTATGTCCCGTGTGTAATGAATCTCTCTTTAACGGAGAATTAACCCATGTACACCATAAAATCCCTAAATCTATGGGAGGAAGGGACACATACTCGAATCTTGTTCATGTCCATTTGATGTGTCACCAACAAATTCATCACGATACGCTCTTATGATTTGCTTGAGCCGTGTACAGGGTAACTTGTATGCACGGTTCTGAGGGGGGAAAGGAATAGTGATCTTCCCGACCTACCCGACTGCACGGTTCGCGCGGGGAGGGGAGAGAGGCGACTCCCGAACCTTACCCGATAAAACAGTACAAGTAGAAACCAAACGAGGATATAAGTTAGATGTCAAGCACAAGGCGCGATAAATGGAGTCAACGGACAATTAACGGACTGGTCACAGGTCAACTGGAAAAAAGCCCGGCAAATTGTTAGGAATTTACGTCACAGAATCTTTCGTGCCCGAAAACTTGGTCAATGGAAGCAACGGGCGAAGGTTGCAGAAATTGTTAATCAAAAGTCGAGCGAACCTATTGCTTAGTGTCAGACAAATTACTCAGGTGAAAACCGGACAGCAAACAGCAGGAATTGATAAGGAGGTAGTTAATACTCCTGCACAGCGAGTAAAACTTGTCAATGAGTGGGAAATGCCAAAAGCCCAACCCACCAAAAGGGTATACATACCCAAAGCAAACGGTAAGAAACGTCCTCTCGGAGTCCCAACCGTCAGAGATAGAGTCGCACAAGCAATAGTCAAAAACGCACTAGAACCCGAATGGGAATCCCAATTTGAAGCCAATTCTTATGGTTTCAGGCCGGGAAGAAGTTGTCACGATGCCATTAGTCAAAGCTTCATTAGGTTAAGCAGAGGAAAAAATAGACACGGGCATTATAATAAAGACACCAGGATTCTAGACGCTGATATCAAAGGCTTTTTTGACAATATTGCCCATGAATCCATACTCAAAGAAATTGATTCATTTCCAAATGGTGAATTAATCAGACAATGGTTAAAAGCAGGATTTGTCGATAGAGGTGAATTAAACCCAACTCAAACAGGTACTCCGCAAGGTGGTGTCATAAGTTCATTACTTGCAAATATTGGATTGCAAGGATTAGAAGAATATATAAAAACAGTTAATCCAAACTTAGGCATCATCAGATATGCGGATGACTTTATTGTGACTGCCAAGTTGAACAGCTAATCTCTCGGGATGCACCTAATCCGTCGAATAGAGCAAATTTTGACCAACTTACGTCCAGTGTTTAGTCGCCATGCTACTTATGAGTGGTTCGTCCCATGGGATTTGGGGTATTCT
>NZ_JAAHGO010000122.1 GCF_010672455.1 Okeania sp. SIO2C9
ATTTCAAAGGAAATTTCAACTTACCTTAAATTATCCAGAATCTCGCCTCTCATAATAATTCCTAAAAATAACGGGATACTTATTTAAGACTTCAGCTATGAAGCAATAATCATGGTTCATTGATTATCAAGTGAAGAGATATTATTAGTTATTTACCTACTCCCTTACTTCTCATCCCTAATCCCTAATTTCAGCTTTCAATTTCAAAGGAAATTTCAACTGCTCTTCAATTATCCAGAATCTCGTCTATCATCACAATTCCTAAAAATAATGGGATAGTTATTTAAGACTTCAGCTATGAAGCAATAATCATGGTTCATTGATTATCAAGTGAAGAGATATTATTAGTTATTTATCTACTCCCTGACTCCTTATCCCTAATCCCTAATTTCAGCCTTCAATTTCAAAGGAAATTTCAACTTACCTTAAATTATCCAGAATCTCGCCTCTCATAATAATTCCTAAAAATAACGGGATACTTATTTAAGACTTCAGCTATGAAGCAATAATCATGGTTCATTGATTATGAAGTCAAGAGATATTATTAGTGATTTATCTACTCCCTGACTTCTCATCCTTAATCCCTAATTTCAGCCTTCAATTTCAAAGGAAATTTCAACTGCTCTTCAATTATCCAGAATCTCGCCTCTCATAATAATTCCTAAAAATAACGGGATACTTATTTAAGACTTCAGCTATGAAGCAATAATCATGGTTCATTGATTATGAAGTCAAGAGATATTATTAGTGATTTATCTACTCCCTGACTTCTCATCCTTAATCCCTAATTTCAGCCTTCAATTTCAAAGGAAATTTCAACTGCTCTTCAATTATCCAGAATCTCGTCTATCATCACAATTCATAAAAATAATGCCATACTTATTAAAGACTTCAGCTATCAAGCAATAATCATGGTTCATTGATATTTTTAGTAATGATTTGTATGGAGTCAAGAGATATTATTAGTGATTTATCTACTCCCTGACTCCTCATCCCTAATCCCTAATTTTAGCCTTCAATTTCAAAGGAAATTTCAACTGCTCTTCAATTATCCAGAATCTTGCCTCTCATCACAATTCCTAAAAATAATGGGATACTTATTGAACAGTTCAGTTATTCGGTAATAATCATAGTTCATTGATATTTTTAGCAATGATTTGTATGAAGTCAAGATATCTTATTCATACTGATAACTAACCACTGATAACTTATAACTAAAATGACCTACTCCCTACTTCCAAGAAAATGTAGCAAAAATGTGTAATATTTGGTATTAGCTCGGGATTTGAACCAAAACTGAAGGGGTTGTACAGTGACGAATGATTTTAAATTTATGATGAAAATAATTTGGGATTTGAAAATTGCTAGAATAATTGATATTAGGTTTTTTTTAGTAAAAGTCAAATACCATGCATGAAAAAAGAATGTTACGAATAAGAAGTGTGATTAAAAGACAAGTGTAGGAGATATTCCTTTGACAAAAAAGAGAATTTCCGACCTGAAAATTGTTATTGAAACTATTCATTATGACTCGGTTATCCTGACTTCTAAGAAATACTCTAGTTCTTTGTAGCAAACATTTATTAATTTGGCATAAACTATTTTTGGCAATATCATTCCATAATATGTAACCCTAAATTAAAAGCTGTTAGCTCTGAGCTATTTAAATAAGGAATAAAAAATGTCTATAGCTGAAAAATCATCATCAAAAAATCGATCGTCAATCAAAATAGGCAGAATTATTCTGTGGATAAGTGTGGTGTTAATTGTCATATTTTTCCTAGCTCCTGTGTTATGGCAATTACTCACTTCTTTCAAAACTAATGAGGCAATATCGGCAGTTCCTAATATCTATTTCCCAGCTCCCAAGCAACTAACTTTTGACCACTATCTTAGTTTGGGTTTGGGTTTTCTCCGCTATGTTTTTAATAGTGCTTTTGTGTCTATTATTTCCACAGTTATTTGTTTAGGAATAGGAGCGCCTGCTGCTTATACTTTGGCACGGTTAAAACTCCCTGGAGAAAATATAATTCTTGCCTGCATTTTAATAGTCAGTCTGTTTCCCTATGTATTATTATTTTTGGGTCTGTTAGAAATTATCAAATCTCTTGGTTTAGGTAATAACTACATCTCCCTAATTATTCCTTACACGGGGATAAATTTACCTCTGACAATTCTGGTCTTAAGAAGCTTTTTCCAACAGTTACCAAAAGATTTAGAAGACTCAGCTAAAATAGATGGTTACAACACAATTTCTATGTTGTGGAATATCATTTTACCTCTAACAATTCCAGCATTAGTAACCACGGGAATTTTAACCTTTATTTTTGCCTGGAATGAGTTTATTTTTGCCCTGACTTTTATTACTCGTTCCGAAATGTATACTATTCCCGTTGCAGTGGCTCAAATAGGGGGTACTTCTGTATTTGAAATTCCCTACGGACCAATTGCTGCTGCAACAGTAATAGGCACATTTCCTTTGTTAATTTTGGTATTGATAGCTCAACGTCGAATTGTTCAAGGTATTACTGCAGGAGCTGTCAAAGGATAAGTATTTTCAATAATTAATAATTAATAATTAATAATTAATAATTAATAATTAGGGCTTGCTGAATAAATATAAAAGTATTTGTATATAAAGGTTTTAGCCTTTTTAAGTATCAAAAAGTGCGAGTTTTTAGGTAGTAATAGTTCAATTTAGGAGCGGATTTTGGTCAAGAATTGGGCAAAAAAATCAAGGGACTATTTTTCCTACTATTTCCTCTATAATTCCCCGTTCCTCCCGACTCCCCCTCCTGGGAGGGGCTAGGGGTGGGTTGACTCCTACCCTCACCCATAAGACTTTTTCAGCAAACCCTAATTAATAATTACCTCTACTTGAAAAAAAGAGGATTGACGCTTTAAGAAGAGCTTATCCAATTCCTTTTAGATAGCTATATCTATCATTTTGCCTTTTGTTTATTCAATATTTAGGGCTTGCTGAATAAAGCTGAAAGCACTATTTTGATAAAGATAAGTGCCTTTAAAAGATCGAAAAAAGTGCCTTATTTTCTTTTGAAAACCCTCAAAAAGTTAGTATAAAAGGCATAATAATTACAGGAAAATCAAGGAATAAATATATCCGACTACCTCCTCTATAAATTCTATTCTCCCCTACTCCCCTACTCCTTTACTCCCCAAAGAAGGGGATTGACTAAAAGGAAAATTTTTGATTTTATCCCCTTAAAAGGGGAAGCTTTAAACCTGAATTGTTTAATTATTAATTATTAGAAAGTATCTGTAAAATAAATCTTAAGAGATGCTCCAAAGTTTACGTTTTACTGGGTTACGGTGAATCACAAAGCTAACTATTAACTTTTATCATGTAATCTGCACAATCCACCCTACACCAGGATTTAATATTTTATTTACAGATACCCTCTTAATTATTAATTATTAATTATTAATTATTAATTAAATGAACTTGCTTCTACTTGATAATCTTCTGCTGATAATACTCGCCAATTAGCACCACCAGTTAATTCTAAAACTTGTTGATGATATTTCAACAAACTTAAACGATGTCCTACACTCACAAATGTTGTTTGAGTTGTTTGTAATTTTTGATAAAGTTCCGCTTCATTTTGTAGGTCTAAAGCACTGGTAGCTTCATCTAAAATTGCATAATTGGGCTTAATTAATAATAGTCTTGCAAAGGCTAAACGTTGTTGCTCTCCCAAAGATAAAACATTTTCCCATGGTAACTCCACATCAAAACCATCTAATCTATCTGGTAAATCTTCTAAATTAACCAATTTCAAAATTTTTCTTAATTCATACTCATCAAACTCTTGGTTAACTTGAGGATATAACAACTGTTCTCGTAAACTTCCTAAAATCATATAAGGACGCTGAGGTAGAAATAATATTTCCTCCAAATTAGGACGTACTAAACGACCTGTACCCGATGTCCATAGACCTGCTATTGCTCTTAATAAAGAACTTTTACCTGCTCCACTTTTTCCAACAATTAATAATCCTTGGCCTGACTTTACTGCTACTGATAAATTTTTCACCAGAGTCTTTTGACTTTCATTAATTTCTTCGTGATTTAAAGGAGTATTTAAAGTAATGTTTTCTAACGCTAATCTAGAACTTTCCGTTATATCAATTTCCCTAGTTCCTACCTCTGATATTTTTGTGGTCTCTTCTAATGTTTCTCTAAATTTATCCAAACGATTAATACCAGCCGCAAAATTACTTAAGTTGTCGATTTGACTAACTACTAAAGAAAAAGCTCCTAAAACCTGACTAAAAGCAAAACCTGCCTGACTAATATCTCCAAATTTAATGTCACCTGCAAAATAAATAGGAGCCATAATTAAGGAAGGCAAAATAATTACTGCATATCGATAACCTGTGGTAAAGTAATCTACATTTCTTTGCCACCCAATCAGCAAATTAAAATTATTAAAAACCTGAGTAAATCTTTGTCTAATTTGAGATAATTCTTGCTCTTCTCCTCGGTAAAAAGCAATTGATTCGGCATGGTCGCGGATATGAACTAATCCATAACGAAAGTCTGCTTCTCGTTTGAGTTGGTAGAAATTTAAAGGAATTAATTTTCTGCCAAAAATTACTGCTACTAATGTTCCCGCCACAGCATAAATTATCAGAAAAATTGAGAGTGGTATTGATATTGACCACAGAATTCCTGTGAAGGAAATAACGTCAATTATTGAGTTGAGAATTGTGAGGAGAAAAAATAAACTTTGGTTAGTGAAAGATTTTATATCCTCTGCAATTCTTTGGTCTGGATTATCGATTGCGCCCTTTGAGTTTATTTCATAATATGATCTATTTTGTAAGTAGTTATTTAGAAACTTATTTGTCATCCACTCTCGCCAGTACAACCCTAGTTTTTGCCTTGTATATGTGTAAATAACAACTATAGGAGTACCAATAACAAAAACCCCGGCATAAACAAATAAGAACCGCCAAAACGTAGGCTGGTCTTTTTCAGATAATGCAGTTGTAAAAAAGTTGCCTACATAGCTAATAATTACATTTAAACCACTAACTGATAGAGATAATAATAGCAACAAACTTAACAATGCCCAAGGTTGCCAACGTGGGATAAGTTGTCTTTTATAGTACCAAAAACCAATGGCAGGAACTACAATCATTAAAGCAATAACAAATATCCAGTGCGAATTAATAATATTTTGAATTGTATCGACTAAACCAGGAGCAATACTATTAAATGACTCACCAAATATAGCTTCATTAACCAAACAAATCAAACTAACAACTAAAAAAACAGCAGCCAATAAAAATATCAAAAGCAGAAATAATAATCCTAAAAATACTTTGTTTCCTCCCGGTTCTAGTGGATAAAAATATGGTTGAGCAATCTGCAAAAAACTATTCCAAAGTTTACTGTTAAATTTATTCATTCTTGAATTTTTGAAAAATTAACTAATATTAATCATAACCTATTATTTTTGATATGTAAATATACGGTATTATGCATAGAAAAAAGCAGTAAAATTGAGGATTTTCATCCTGAGTATATATTGCTAATTCAAGCTACTGAATATTCACTAATATAAGTAATTAAATTTTCTAAAAGCTGATAAATATTTTTAAGTAGGGCGACCTCAAAAAAAGACGTTGCATTTTTAATCAAAAAAAACCTAAAGGTAATGAATATCAACTTTTTGAAAAAATATTGCTACATTGGTTATTCGAGGTTTTAGTGCAAGATGGCGGAAATAAATGACCAGTTACAAAATTCTAAAGGCTTTACCAATCAATACTTTTGACTGTCTTGAGTGCGTCTTAAATTATGAGGAAAACTCATAATTACGCACTCGCTTTTAACTTTTGACTTTTAACTTCTCCGCGTAGCGGCATTAGGTTTTAGGTATAAAAGAGAATAAGTGCAAATGTTCCAATTCCCTTGGGCACTCGTATTTTACTGTCACAATCTTTCTTGAATCTGGTATTACTTCAATATAGGGAATAAATAAAAACAAACATAAAATTTGGCGTTGCACAGTGACGAATAATTTTATATTTTTGATGAACATAATTTTGGATTTGATAATTGCTAGAATGACTAATTAATGGTTTTTTTTAGTCAAAGTCTAAACTAATTTTTGGTAATATCATTCCATAATGTGCAACCCCTAAAATTTAGTCTTGCTTGGATACTTATTCCCTAGATTTTTGGTTTAACTTCCTCTCCCCAAAAAAATGAAAATTAATAGAAGAAGGTTTAAAGTATTCCTCTACATTGACTTTCTTTGAATTTTCTAGAAATATCGCTAGTCAATCTCAAGACTGAAATGCCTGACTAAAATTTTGCTGAAGCTCTAGAAATTTTTTCTGACTCTTCTTGATTTATTTGATATTGTTGCAGTAGAGTTAAAGTTACTAATTTCATTAGCCAATATAAACTAAAAATAACTATAAAAGTAATAAATATTACTAAAATAGGACGTCGATCAAACATATCATTATAAATACTTTTTACCAAAGCATCAGGATTAGTAACTACATCCCAACTATTAAAACGTTTGAACCTTCCCAGATAAATACCAATAGCAGAAAGACAATGAATAATTAACTCTATTCCCAGAATAAAATTACTCCAACCTTGTCGCTGTAAATAGTCGCCCAAATTAATTAAAGAAAGAACATAAGCTTCAAACCCAATAAACATAAATAACAAATATTGGGGAACTACTGCTAAAGTCAAAACCCATACAGAATTACTTTGACGAATATCTTGATATAAATGAATAATATCAGTTAGTACATAAGGAGCATTAGGTAAAAAAGCGATAAAAATTAAGAAACCAAACCACCACAATAAAGAAAAAGACTGGGGACGACGTAGTAAACATATACCTAAAATTATTAATATTAGAGTAATAGCGATCGCCACCTCAATATTCAATTTACTGCCATAGACCACAACTCTTTTTAGATTTGGCAATAAAGTTACGCCCAATAGTAATAAAACTCCCCATCGTATAAAAATGGAGCGAGGTTTGGAAAACAACCAAAAACTCATGGCCAAAGGAAATAAAGCTAAAAATAGATTCCAAGACATGAATCTGCTATTACCTTCTAGAAATTGCCAAGCTGTGTTTATTACATTGATTATTTCAGCTTTCATTCATAACTCAAAAATTTATGTACAAGTATTCTACAATTCTAACTAAGATGAAATTAAGATTTTAAGGTATTCTCTAATTAGGTTCCACTGGTGTTCCATACAAACATTTATTATTATAAATAATAGCCAAACTAGTGACTATAAGCCAGAAGTAACATTTCCAAGTAAGAAAGCGAATAATAACTACAAATTTTCATAAAATTCTTTTATTCTAGAACAACTAATATCAGCATAAAAATAGATAATGGCTACAAAACTCACAAAAAATAATTCTCTTCAAGAGCAATTACTAGATAAAATTTATAATTACTGTAATCATGTCGATTATCTAGAAATTCGCCTAGAACAAAGTGAATCAACTGCTATTTCATTTTCTGGCCTACAGTTAAATACAATTAATTCTCATTTTTCCCTTACCGGAGGTATTCGTGCTTGCCACAAAGGAGGCTGGAGTTTCGTTACTTTCAACAATATTTCAGAACTATCAAATAGAATCGAAGAAGCAATTTCTCATGCTTATTTAATAGGAAAAGAAAGTACTCAACTAGCTCCCATTCAACCTATTCAAGATTATGTAGCAGTCAAATTTGGCCGTGACCCCCGTGGCATATCTTTAGAAGAAAAGCGACAATTAATTGAAGTCTACAATCAGTTGTTACTGGACTTCGATCCTAGAATCCAGGCCACAAATGTCAGTTATAGCGATCGCTTTGTCATTACTTATTTTGTCAATTCTATCGGCAGTTGCATAGCACAGGAGCGCCTAGATGTCAATGGCAAGTTTAGAGCCATGACTTGTGGAGAAGGCAGTTTAGTTAAACAGGGCATCAAATCTATCAGTTCTCGTACAGATTATAACACTCTCTGCGACATTGACAAGCAAGTTATCGGGACAGCAGAACAGGCCATCCGTCAACTAGAGGCAAAACCCGTTAAAGGTGGACAATATACGGTCTTGTTAGATCCTTATATGGCAGGTGTATTTATTCACGAAGCTTTTGGTCATCTTTCTGAGGCAGACTCTATTTATGAGAACCCCCAGATGGAAGAGTTACTAAAATTAGGTAAACCAATAGGTATAGAAAAGTTGAATGTAGTAGATGATGCCACTATTGATGGTTTAAGTGGTTCTATAAAATATGATGATGAAGGTGTTCCTGGACAGCGCAAATATTTAATTAAAAATGGAGTATTAACAACTCGTCTGCATAATCGAGAAACTTCTGGAAAAATGAGAGAAGCACCTACAGGAAATGCTAGGGCGATAAATCCAATGTATCCACCTATTGTCAGAATGACTAATACAGCTATTGAAACAGGCGATCGCCCTGTTGAGGAAATCATTAAAGATATAGATCTAGGGGTTTATGCCATAGGAACTCTCGGTGGCCAAACTAATGGAGAAATGTTTACATTTGCTGCGGCAGAAGGTTATATGATTCGTAATGGAAAAATTGCTGAAGCTGTCAGTAATGTTACTTTGACAGGGAATGTATTTCAAACTCTCAAAGATATTGGAGCGATCAGTAATGATTCTACTTACAATAGTGGTAGTTGTGGTAAAGCAGGTCAAGCACCTTTGCCTGTAAGTATTGGCAGTCCCCACTTGATGATTAAAAATGTAGTAGTTGGAGGACATTGAGCAGATCAAAAGTGTTTATTAGACATCTCCGGAAATTATATATGGATAGCATTTTTCGTGTTTTTATCTCATAAAGTTTCTTTCCTGTTGCCTTCTGGAGCAGATGAGTTGTTGTCTACTTCTACAAAAAGTCTATTTTTGTCGCCATATGTCTATTTAGAGTAGAGTACAGATAGCTTGATTTAAAAGCAAAAAGCAGAAGTTATGTACTTCACTGAATCAAAAAACTGTATATATTATGTGGGCAATTAATATTTTAATCTCTCTTCCTTCAATCTCTGTACTTATACCAATTCCTAACAATAATCCTATACATATTGAAGACTTCAGTTATTAAGTAATAAGTAAGATTCAGTAATGTTTTTAGCAATTATTTGTATGAAGCCAAGATATATTGTTCGTTATTTGCCTAGGACATAAGAACGTTACATCCAACTACTCTCTACTCCCTGCTCTCAAGAAGATGTAGCCAAAATGCATTAGTTTGGCATTAGCTTTCTACAGCAGGAGTAAATTCATCTTCAATGTACTGCAATACAAAATCAATTATTTCTTGCCTCACTCATCCTTTTTGTACTGCAACCCCTCCAAAACGTAAATTTGTTTGACTCTGTTCTACCAAGATAAAATATATTTGTTTCTCATTCAATAATTTTGCTAATTTCAGATACTAACCAACTGTTTTTTATGATTATCTGTAATTAGGGATTGCTGATTAATTCTAAAAGCATTTACAGATAAAGGTAAGTGCCTTTTTGCTGCGAAAAAAGTGTCAGCTTTTAGCTCCGAATTTCCCAAAATACTCACATTTCAAGCAGACAACGGCAGAAAAATTGAGCGACAATTCTTTCGACTGCCTTCTCTGTAATTCCCATTCCCATACGACTCCTGACTCCTTACTCCTGACTCCGACCCTCCACAAAAAGACTTATAAATCTACAGTTTATTAATTAGTTATTCTCCACATTACAGCAATTTATCCCAATCTTAGGTGATAGTTACTACGTTGATATGGCAAAATTTATTCTACTTAGTTTCCTGTGATTAAACCTGCTTGTTGTAATAACTTTCCTATGGGTTTTGAAAGTTCTTGTTTTTGAGAATATTTATTTGCATTCTGCTGTTCCATATAACTTTATGAAATGATTTTTTTCAAATTAATAACTTTTTATTCTTACCTAAGTAGAGCAAGCTAGAAAAAAGATGTTGCATTTTTAATCAAAAAAAACCCTAAAAGTAATCAATATAAACTTTTGAGCTAATTTACAATTTAATACATAGCGCCCAAAATTTACCATGTTCTACATTTATAATAAATCTATGTTTTTTTAAAAAAAAATTTAACAGTCAAAAACTTCAGGAAAAAGGGGTTATAGATGCTTTAATTACTCATAAAGTAATAGACTTAACCATGCTTCATCCTCCTTATCTGTGCTATAGTATCTGAAGAATAATTTATGCAACCTAATGGACAGTAGCCAACTTTAAACTCCTTTTGATTGAACATCAATCAAGAAAGGCTATAGACACTATCAATAGAAGTTAAGATACTTCTACTTTCGTGAAATATCACTCTATGACTCCGCTAATTTACTTAATTTATTTCTAGAAAGTGGCAAAAAACTTAAGGTGGGATTATCATTGATTTATAGATGAAGTCTAATTAGTAGCACAAACTTATAGACAGGTTAAAAGTAGGTATAACTCGGGGGGTGATTAACAAAGAAAATCAAACTACACCTACTAAAGAATAAATACAATAAAGATTCACTAAACAAAAAAATTGACCATAAGAGTCATAACTTAAACTTATCAACTTATAGACATAGACACATAGGCAATAAAAAAAATAAATCAACACAAATTGATTTATTAATGACAAATGGGGTGCAGTCAGACAAAATAATCTAGCTGTAGCTAGAGAGATAAAAAGTAAAATAAAATGTTCTAAAAAACATACAGACTCCGTACTGACCTCAAATGTTTTGTATTCTACTCTCTTAATCCAGATAAACAAGGGAGAATAGTAACTTTATTAATGTAACAAGAAGGCCAGAAAAATGTCAAAAGAAATCTTGATTACCAGAGGGCAGGTAGTAATAGTTGATGAACAAGACTATGAGGAATTATCAAAACATAAATGGTATTTGATAGACGGTTTTGCTGCCAGAACAATCAAGAAAGATGGCAAAAGAACCACAGTTTATATGCACAGAGTGATTATGGACGCTCCTATGGGTGTATCTGTTTATCATATTAATCACAACAAACTAGATAATCGACGAGAGAATTTACGCCTAGTCAAAGGAAGTGCGCGAATGCACAGGAGACCTAGCGTCAAACATTCATCTAAATATCGGGGAGTGTACTGGTGTAAAGATAAACGAAAATGGATTGCTGAAATCAAAGTCTACAAAAAACAAATACGTTTAGGTCGCTTTGATGTAGAAAAAGATGCTGCTGTTGCTTATGACGAAGCAGCAAGAAAATATTACGGGTCCCTAGCCAGAACTAATTTTACTATGAATAATATAGAAGTAGTAGAAGATCCCTCAATGTAAGTTCAGAAAGATTATTAATAATCATGCAGTATCGACGCTTTGGGCGAACAGAATTACCAATGCCAATATTTTCCTGCGGTGGAATGAGGTATCACTATAAATGGCAAGATGTTCCAAAAAATCAAATCCCACCAAATAATCAACAAAACTTAGAAAATACAATTCGTCGCTCCCTAGAATGTGGAATTAACCACATAGAAACCGCTCGTGGTTATGGTACATCCGAGATGCAGCTTGGAGAAATTTTACCCAAGTTACCAAGGGAAAAACTGATTGTCCAGACAAAAGTTAGCCCAAGCGCCGATCCTCAAGAATTCCAAAGTAACTTTCAGCAGTCCCTCGAATTTTTACAACTAGAATACGTTGATTTGCTAGGCATACATGGGATTAACACATTAGAAATACTCCATGACTCAATTAGGCCAGGAGGTTGTCTAGATGTGGCGAGAAAATTACAAATACAAGGTCAAATAAGATTTGTTGGTTTTTCCACTCACGGGCCGACTGATGTCATAGTTAAAACTATAGAAACAAATGAATTTGACTATGTTAACTTACACTGGTACTACATTAATCAAAATAATTGGCCAGCTATAGAGGCTGCTCATCATTTTGATATGGGAGTATTTATTATCAGCCCCTCTGATAAAGGAGGTAAACTGTATCAAGCACCACAGAAATTAGTCGATTTATGCTATCCACTCAGCCCGATGGTATTTAACAATCTATTTTGTTTGAGCCACCCTCAAGTGCATACATTGAGTTTGGGTGCATCACAACCAACAGATTTTGACGAACATCTCAAAACAATCGAATTGTTAGATCGAGCTGATGAGATATTACCACCAATATTGGCAAGACTAGAGCAAGAAGCGATCGCTCAACTAGGAGAAAATTGGTTCAAAACCTGGGACATTGGTTTGCCCTCTCTAGAAGAGACTCCTGGAAATATCAATATCCCTGTGATTTTATGGTTAAGAAATCTAGCGATCGCCTACGATATGCTGGAATACAGTAAAATGCGCTATAACTTATTGGGTAATGGTAGCCACTGGTTTCCTGGTGCAAATGCTGAAGAATTAGAAAAATATGACCTGAGCAAATGTCTTGCCAATAGTCCCCATGCCGAAAAAATTCCGGATATTCTTCAAGATACTCATAAACTATTAGGAGGAAATCCAGTGGAACGTTTGTCTAAAAGTTAAAAATTAGTTTATTTATAGAAGTCTATTGTAGTCTATTTTGATTGTGTAAAAAATATTTTGGAATTAATATCGGAGTAAGTAAAAGTGCTAATAGTTTTAGACTTTAATTAGTTATCTATAAATTTGAAATTTTTGACCAAAAAATATGGTTTCTAATCTCTCTTTTCCAAGCTCTGAAAAAAAGTAAACTTTACTATTTCAAGGCTCTGACTTTAGCGGTCGGTACTGAATAACTGAAATGACAAATTCTTTACTGATTACCGAATAATTAAGGTTTAAATCCTCTCCTTTAAAGGAGAAACAAGAGGTCGAGGGATGGCGAGGAGACCTCGCCATATCCAATCGACCAAGAGAGAAAAAATTTTCCTTTAAGTCGATCCTCTTCTTTTCAAGGAGAGGTAATTATTAATTAGGGTTTGCTGATTAAATCTAAAAGCATTGACTTATATTGGTTTTAGTATTTTTTAGTTAAAAAAAGTCCAAGCTTAATGGTCGTAATGGTTCAAAAAATTAGCATTTTAGGCTCATAGTTACGCAGAATAATCAAGGGATTATTCTTCCTCCTACCTCCTCTATAATTCACATTTATCCTGTCTCCTGTCTCCTGTCTCCTGTCTCCTAACCTTACCCATAAGACTTTTTCAGCAAACCCTAATTATTAATTATTAATTATTAATTATTAATTGTTAATTGTTAAATATATCCATATATAATTAAAATTTTATAGTCTCAAGAAAATCTATGTCGTATGAACATATTTTTAACAGTAAAGTAAAATGTTCGGAGGAATTAACCCCTAATGAAGCCATCTTTGCTATTGGTTTAATGGTCATGGCAGTTGATGGTGATATTGATATGAATGAAGTAGAAATTTTAGAGGGTTTTTTACTAAGAAAAGGATTTAACGCTAAAGAAGTTGATGCAGCTAGAGAAAAAGTTTTAAGAATTATTCGTACAGAAAAAAACGAAGCATTATTTTCAGCGGCGAAACAAGCACTTCAAGATGAAAAAGAAATAGAAAATGCTTTTGATTTAGCAGTAAAAATAGCAATAGCAGATGATAAAGTAACAGAAGAAGAAAATAGTTTTGTGCTGGAATTAGCTAGTACTCTAAAAATTAGTCAGGAAAAGGTGAACAAAATAGTTGCAGATGCAACTAAGTATTATCGTAATTCAGAAAAATTAATTGAAAAAATTGACGAAATTTTATCACAATTACCTATAGGGTCTAAATACGAAGGCTATATTAATTCAACGGTAGGTTTAAGATCGCTAAATATAAAAATCCGCACCCCAGATAACGAGTTAGTTATACTTAATATTGATGAAACTCGAGATGAAGCTCAAATAGAAATGGAATTGGAAGAAGCTCCACCTTGGATGCTTTAAATGCGGAGATGATATTATTCCCTCTTCATTAATTGCGAGCAAGATGCTCGCACTATTTATGAGACATCTCCGGAAATTAAATCAAATCCGGTTGAACGCTTATTAGAGTTGTTGGGAGGAGTAGGGGATATTGAAGACTTGAAGCATAGTTATAAACATATACTATATAACCGGATTCTATATTACAGATTTTGTGTTTTTTTCTTCCCAGATGAGCTGTTGCCTTCCGGAACTGTTGCCTACTTCTGCAAAAAGTCTATTTTTTTTCACCAGATATCTATAATACCTATACTACCGAACTTGAAATAACTTGACGTTGAGCTACAAATAACTCTTGAATTCCTGCTTCTGCTAAATCTAAAATTTGATTAAGTTGAGTACGACTAAAGCTACCTGTTTCTGCCGTTCCCTGAACTTCAATTAAAGCAGGTTTATCGTTCATCACTACATTAAAATCAATTTCTGCAGCTACATCTTCAGTGTAATTCAAATCCAAAAATTCTTTCCCCTCCAATAACCCCACTGACACAGCAGCAACCTGATGCAAAATAGGCGATCGCTCCAACTCTCCCTGCTGGATCAACTTGTTAATAGCATTCGCCACCGCCACAAACCCCCCAGTAATAGAAGTAGTACGAGTACCCGCATCTGCTTGCAAAACATCAGCATCTACAATAATAGTGCGTTCCCCTAATAAATTCATATCCAGAGAAGCTCTCAAACTACGTCCGATCAACCTTTGAATTTCTTGAGTGCGTCCAGAAAGTTTCATAAATTCTCTTTGTTGGCGTTGGGGAGTAGCACCAGGTAACATTCTATATTCTGCAGTTAACCAACCTTGTCCCGTATCTGCCAAAAATTTAGGTACTCCTGGTTGGATAGTGACAGTGCAAAGTACCTTTGTCTCGCCACACTTAGTTAAAACAGAACTGGTGGCAAATTTAGTATAATCTAACTCAAAATTGATAGGACGTAATTGCTCTGGTTGTCTACCATCAGGACGTTGCCAAGTCATAGATATCTTAAAAATTGATTAATTAATAAACTATTGAGAATTACCGAAAAATTCTGGTATAAAGCCTCTCCATTCATGGAGAAAAAAGAAAAAAAATCCTTTGATCCAATCCTCTTATTTATAAGAAGAGGTAATTCTAAATTCTAAATTCTAAATTCTAAATTCTAAATTATTGAAATTGCTGTAATATTTGTTGTTGGACTTGGGTAATTTGTTGTTCCCCATCAATAGTGAGTAATCTTTGACGATATCCATAATATTCCAAAATAGGAATAGTACGCTCATAGAATAACTCTACCCGACGTCGCACAATTTCTGGGTCATCATCAGCACGCGATCGCTGTAGACATCTATTCATAAGTATCTCCTCAGATACCTGTAAATAAATAGCCCAATCTAGCTTTTGCCCTAAATCATCTAGCAAAAAATCTAGTTCCTCCGCTTGAAAAGCAGTTCTAGGATAACCATCTATTAACCAACTCTGGCTAACATCAGGCTGTAAAAGTCGTTGACGAACAAACTGGATCATTGTCTTATCTGGTACTAACTCCCCCTTTTCTACATAAATTTGGGCCACCTGGCCTAATTTTGTTTGAGTGGCGATCGCTTCTCTGAGTAAATCGCCAATAGAAATTAAAGGAATCTGTAAATGATTACATAACCATTGTGCTTGAGTTCCTTTCCCGGCACCTGGACCACCTAAAATTATTAGCCTCACAGTCCCTCAACTTAATTAGTCAAAATATAATACTTGATTATTTTATATATGTGACATACTCCCACACTAAGCTTGCGCTATAGTGTGGGCTTCTCGTTTCGTAGCCCCGGTATTCCGTCGGGCAAGCGCGAGCTTTAAGGACGAAATGCCCTACCGCCCTATTTTTGATGAGGATATCAGAACTGTTCCGTAACTCTTGTGTTCCCTATTACCGAATAATTAAGGTTTAAAGCCTCTCCTTTAAAGGAGAAACAAGCGGTCGAGGGATGGCGAGGCCTCGGAGCCATATCCAATCGACCAAGAGAGAAAAAATTTTCATGAATTTGTCAATCCTATCCGTTTTCAAGGAGAGGTAATTATTAATTATTAATTATTAATTATTAATTGTTGAACCATTTCTTTAAATTGGACATATATATAGTGTTAAATTTGTAGTAAAATCACAAAAAGCACTATATATTGTAAAACAAGTATTGTCCTTGGGCAATGTTTCAGTCCAGTTTACAAACTGGAAAAAATCAGTATATTACTAAAAATAGATTTCTCAATTTTAATTTTCATAATGGTTGCACAACTACAAACCCCTTCTCTAAATATTCCTAGCGATTTACCATACACTGTTCCTGGTCTGGTCCAAGTATTCACAAGTGGTCAGCGCAATTTCTTTACTGATGTTATGGCTCAAGCTTTGAGGATAGCTGGCCAAGGAACTCCTGTGTTGATTGTACAGTTTCTCAAAGGAGGAATTCACCAGGGACATGAGCATCCAATGCAACTAGGACAAAATCTGGATTGGGTTCGTTGTGGTCTTCGTGGTTGTATTGATACGCCGGATATAGATGAAAGTCAGAAAAATTCATTACTGGACTTGTGGGACTATACTCAAAGGGTTGTAGATGAAGGAAAGTATGAGTTAGTAGTTCTTGATGAATTAAGCGTAGCTATTAATTTTGGCTTAATTCCAGACATTGAAGTAATAGAGCTTCTAGAAAAACGTCCTGGTCATGTAGATGTAATTTTGACAGGCCCAGATATGCCAGAGGGAATTTTGGAGATGGCAGACCAAATTACTAAAATTCGTCGCAGTCATAGGCCATAAGGCAGAAGGCAGAAGGCAGAAGGCAGAAGGCAGAAGGGAAAATTGCTTATGGATAGTCTTCTACACCCGACTCCGTATCTTATAACCCCAAGTAATTTTAAGCACTCCCGTTGAAGATCGGGTATTAAACCAGCTACAGAAAAGATTGGGAAGAAGACTTTAATTATCTAAGAGAGAGAAAAAGGAAGAGGTTTTGCTTTCCAAATTCTCTCTTTTCCAAAATTAAATAAAATATGTAGATATTTTCCTACTACACACTCTCAAGTTATGCGCTTCAGAAAATGCAAATGACTATTGCGACATAGGTAATAGAGAGGAAAGTAGATATTTTCCTACTACACACTCTCAAGTTATGCGCTTCA
>NZ_JAAHGO010000123.1 GCF_010672455.1 Okeania sp. SIO2C9
CTCCCTGGTTCACCAACAATAGTTGTGCCACTCACTTTTTTATGTTCTATCTATTAATTTGTTGGCTAAAATTTTGATTATCGTTCATGTATCTTTTCGTACTACATTGTGAAGTGCGGAATGTGGGATCTAATACAATCTTAGCTTTTGCTCCTTCCCAATGCAGTCTACTTAAATTTCCGACAAATTTTGCTCCAGTAATACTTTTCTCATATACACAATGTAAATTACTTTCTAGAAACAAAGCTCTAAATTATTTCTGAATCTGAATATATTCTTGACTAATAGCAATATAATCGTATTTGTAATTGCTTAAATCATAAATTTTATCAAGGGAATTTATGACTTGACTTCTCTCATTGCACTTAAATACATTTCTTCCCTTTGAGCCTTTGTTTTTTTTCAATACAACAGGATAATCAAAGTTTTGCTCAATATTATCTGCTATTTATTCTACATTAGAATCTTTCACATAACTAGAATATAACTCATTACAATTAGGATTTAAGTAACCCTTAGTTTTGGGAATATTAATATGAGATTTAAAATATTGATAAAAGTATTCTTTGTCACGGCATAAATGAGGAACTGATGATGAGTTGAGCGGTGCTGCCCAATTCACAAATACATGAGATTTGCCTCGATTTTTGACAACTACTAAATTTCCAGATTCATCTAGGATTTCATATTCATAGCCTAGATTATTACCGAATAATTAAGGTTTAAAGTCTCTCCTTTAAAGGAGAAAAAATAAAACAATTTCCTTTGAGTCAATCCTCTCCTTGAAAAGAAGAGGTAATTATTAATTATTAATTATTAATTGTTAATTGTTGAAAGGCTTTAATCAACATTGAAATGTTTTGATTCATAATTGAAGAAGGAAAAGGGAATAGAGAAGAAGGCAGAAGGGAAAATTGCTTATGGATAGTATTCGACAGGCCACTTCGTATCTACAAAGCCCAAACAATTTTAAACACCCCCGTTGACAACTGATAACTGTTAACTGAAATGACAGTGGGGAATTAAACCCACAAAAGAAAAGATTAATTAATTAATCAATATAAAACACCCTAATTAATAAATTCCGCCATACCTAAATAGCGAATTTCTTGAGGAGTAACTTCAAATCTACAGGGCAAAATTTCTACCCCTTCTTTAACAGCTTCTCTCAAGAGTTCACCATAATTAGGATCAGCAATATCTCCTGGGGAAAACTGATAACAATCTCCACGATTTATAAAAAATAAACATACTGCTCTTTCCCCTTTTTTAACTACTTCAATTAATTCTCGCAAATGCTTTTGCCCTCTTTCTGTAACTGTATCTGGAAATAAAGCAATTCGTTGATTTGCCCAAGTCGTATTTTTCACCTCAAGATAAATATTTTGACTCTGACTAATTAACTTAAAATCTACCCTACTTTTTTTGTCTTTCCCATAAACAACTTCTGGTTTAACTTCACAATAATCTCCCAATTCAGGAAATAAATATTCTGCCAAAGCTAACTTAATAATTCGATTAGGTAAAGCTGTATTAATTCCCACCCAAGTCGGTTCATTATCTGTTACTTGAATTAATTCCCAAGTATAAGCCAACTTTCGTTTAGGATTATTACTATGAGAAACCATCACAGGACTACCAGAAGCACAAACTCCTTTCATCGGGCCAGTATTTGCACAGTGAGCAGTAATAATTTCCCCAGATTTTAACTCTATATCTGCCAGAAACCTTTTATAACGTTTAATCAAAATTCCAGACTCAAGAGTGGGATAATTATAAGAGAATTTAGGAGGGTTATTCATAACTATTTGACAACAAACGATGTGACTTTTAAATTAATTGAAAAAAAGTTGATTAAAAATGATCGGTAAAATTACTTTGAAAATCAAACAAATAGATTATTGATAATATTTATTAGAGTTGAGTAAAATGATAATTATAGACTTTGATAATTTTTTTATGAGTTTAACATGACTTTAACAAAAACAATTGGTCAATTGCTAAAAAATCCTTCTCGCCTACCTAAAAATGTTATCTGGCGTTTTCCTAAGTCAAAATCTCATCAAAGACATATATTTGTTTTTGGCGCTCCTAGAACTGGAACTACTCTCATGAAATTAATACTAGGAGTTCATCCAAATTTAACCGGTCCTGGTTATGAAACAGGTATATTTATGTATAAAGAATTATTTAGTCTGCCATTTTCTGAACTTACTAAATCAGAAATAAAAGATATTCAGAAACAATCGCAGGATATTGTAGATTATTTTGACAGATTGGCTGAATGTACCTTAAAAAAAGTTGGCGGAACAAGATTTCTTGAAAAAACACCACCCCATGTATTGAGAATAGATTTTTTAGCTAAATATTTTCCTAATGCACAATTTATCAATATGTATCGGGATGGTCGAGACTGTTATTGTTCAGCTCGTAATCATGTAAACGTAGTTCAAGGAAAAAGCATTGAAAGATATGCTAAATATTGGAAAAAGTGTGTAGATGCTAGGCTAAATCAAGGAAGTAATCCAAATATTTTAGATGTTAAGTATGAAGAATTCACCTTATACCCAGAAACAGTAATTAAGCAAACTATGAATTTTCTGGGAGAAGATTATCATCCTAGCCAATTAGATCCAAATCAATATTCTCAAAATACAATTACTAACAGCAAAAGACCAGAATTTGCTCAACTATCTAAACCAATTAATAGTTCCAGAATAAATAGATATAAACAAGAATTAACTTCAGATAAAATCAATATAAATAAGTTTAATCAAATTGCCGGAAATCAACTAAAACAAATTGGATATGAAATTTAATTTCAATAAAATAAAACTAATGCAGGAACAATATTTTTTCCAAAAAATCTGTTCCTTTTCTAATTGAAATTTTCAAGATATGATTTAGTTAATTTTTATTTACTAAAACATTAGTCAAGTTAGTCTTAAAAATAATATTTTTTCAAATTAATTGAAATGTCTGAGATTAACGGTTTGCGAACTCATATACATAATGATAATAAAAAAATTACAAATCTCCAAATATCATTTTTGGCATTTAGGGAATTGCTATAGTGTTTTTATTTGAGATGTAAATCTAGGTAAGCATTCAGCTATCAGCATTCAGCATTCAGCTTTTGAAATAATCAAGAAATTACTAAGGTTAGCTGAAGAATTTTTTTTATAAATTTTAATTCTTCTTGGAGACTAATTCCTTTTTTGAGCTGATAATGAGCTAATAACTCATAGCTGATAGCTAACGGCTGAATGCTTACAAATCTAGATTGAGGTTTTTTATAAGAAAAAAAGCACGACATTTTATCAGCTTATATCCTTTTAGAGAGTTGAGTTTCTCTTTCTAAGCTTGAATTTTTCCTAAAATTAAATTAAGTTGAAAGTTCGTTCAGCTAGAAAAAATTAGATAATCGAAGTAAAATTTGCTTGGGAAAGTTATTTGACACCATCAAGTTTAGTAATTAGGGTTTGCTGAAAAAGCCTTATGGGTGAGGGTAGGAGACAACCCACCCCTAGCCCCTCCCAGGAGGGGAAGACAGGAGACAGGAGACAGGAGGAACGGGGTACTTAGAGGAGGTAGGAGTAACAACTATAAGAATGATTTTTCTGCCCAACTATGCGCCTAAAATACTAACTTTTTGAGGGTTTTAGACATGATACCAGGCACGTAAGCATTCAGCCGTCAGCTATCAGCTATTGCTTTTATCACTCACTAAAAGCAATATTTAATTAAGCTAGAAAAATCTGGCTAAAAGTCAACTCCAAAGTCTATATTTATTTAAACCTCGTCCTTAAGCATAAGGTATTATTGCTGATAGCCGATGGCTAATAGCTGAATGCTTACCCAGGCACTGCAATTCGACCCCAAAAAGGCACTTGTCTTTATATGTCAATACTTTTAGATTAGATCGGTAAGCCGTAATGATTTTTTCGTGCAAACTTTGTCTTTGAACGATTAATTTATGTACTAATTCTACCAGTTCATTTTGATTAGGAACGAATAGTTTTTTCGGTTCGATAAATAAAGGCTCAAGGTTAAAGTATTAGTAGAGACCTTCAAATTTTCCCTGATAAGTAATACAAGCAATTGAAGTACCTTGTCCTAGACAAGCAATGCCTAAGTGCATCCTGCCAGTAAGTACACAATCTATATGTTTAACTATTGCTTTAATTTCTCTAGCTAAACAATGGGATGAACAAAACCCAATATACGAATAATCCACAGCAATAAAGCATAAGTGGAGATTAATAAAGAAGATATTGGTAGCAAAATGGCAAGCAATAAATCACTCATAATAGTTCTCAAAAAGAATTGTCTTGAATATTTTTCAGATATGAACAAGATTCAGAAAGAGTTTAATAATTTTTGGAAATTATGTATATTTTGTCTAATTGTTCTCAATTATCAATACTTCCTTGAGAGGTTTTCAGGGAGACTGTGCTACCTTAAATTCTTCAGGTAAATAACCAACTGCAATCATCATAATTACTAAATCATAATCAGGAATTCCAGCAGTCATTTTTAGTTGCTTATCCTGTTTATTTTTAACACTCCAATTTAGACAACAAGTTCCCAAACCAAGAGAATGTAACCCATAAACTAATGACAAAGAAGAAAAAAACAAATCTCCGGTTTCCTATCGCTCAATACCGAATCGTGATTAAACTTAACTTTAAGCAACATCACTATTTGTAGTCGTGTCTAAATCAGAATCACAAAAATCCCCTCGTTCCCTAGCAGGAATAGCTGGCATCGTAGCAGTGGCCACATTAATTAGTAAAATATTTGGCCTAGTACGTCAACAGGCCATCGCCGCCGCCTTCGGAGTAGGTGCTGCAGTAGACGCCTATAACTACGCTTATGTCATACCCGGGTTTTTATTAGTCTTATTAGGAGGCATCAACGGACCCTTTCATAGTGCCATCGTTAGTGTCTTAGCAAAGCGCCATAAGTCAGAAGCTGCTCCACTGGTAGAAACTATAACCACTTTAGTTGGTGGAGTATTATTGTTAGTCACAATTGGCCTGATTATTTTTGCCGACCCATTAATTGACCTAGTAGCTCCAGGGTTAAGTCAAACCTCAAAAGGTCTAGAGATTCGGGCGATCGCTATCCAACAATTCCAGATTATGGCCCCAATGGCTTTACTGGCAGGATTAATTGGTATTGGTTTTGGAGCGCTTAATGCTGCGGATATGTATTGGTTGCCTTCTATTAGCCCCTTATTTTCTAGTGTGGCTTTAATAGGAGGACTTTTTATTTTAGCCTTACAGTTAGGGGAAAAAATTATTCAACCGAAATATGCCATGATTGGAGGTTTAGTTTTAGCCTGGGGCACCCTGATCGGGGCAATATTACAATGGTTGATTCAAGTTCCGGCGTTATGGCGAAATGGTTTAGGAAGGTTACGTTTCAGATTTAATTTTCGACATCCAGGAGTACGGCAAGTTACGAAAGTAATGATACCTGCTACTTTGTCTTCTGGAATGTTACATATTAATGTTTATACGGATTTATTTTTTGCTTCTTATATTCCTCAAGCTGCTGCTTCGTTGGCTTATTCTGGTTTGTTAGTACAGACTCCTTTGGGGATTATTTCTAATGTTATTTTGGTACCTTTTTTACCGATATTTTCTCGATTGGCGGAACCGGAAAGTTGGGATGAATTAAAATATAGAATTAGGCAAGCTTTGGTATTAACGGGAATTACAATGTTGCCTTTAAGTGCGATTATGGTTACATTAGCTTTGCCTATTGTGAGGGTGGTTTATGAACGTTATGCTTTTGATTTATCGGCATCAAATTTTGTGGCTTCTGTGTTGATGGCTTATGCGTTGGGAATGTTTGTTTATCTGGGAAGGGATGTTTTGGTTAGGGTTTTTTATGCTTTGGGAGATGGAGAGACTCCTTTTAAGATTAGTGTTATTAATATTTTTCTGAATGTGGTGTTGGATTATTTGTTAGTTAATGCTTTTGGTGCTCCTGGTTTGGTTTTGGCAACGGTGGGGGTTAATTTAATTTCAATGGTAATTTTTTTATGGTTATTAAATAGGAAAATTAATGGGTTGCCTTGGGGAGAATGGTTAAGACCTTTTACTGGTTTAATTGCTGGAGCTTTTGCAACTGGTTTGGTTTGTTGGAGTGTGCTTTGGGGTAGTCAGTTGGTGTTGGGAAGTGAGGGATTTTTTGTACAGTTATTGGAGCTTGGTTTAGCAAGTTTTTCGGGGTTAGGTATTTTTGGTTTGATAGTAATGAAAATGAATTTGCCAGAGGTTGATATTTTTGTTAGTCGAATTAGACAGAAATTGGGAATTTGATTTGCCATCCTCGTAGCTTTTATCTTTTTTTTTAACTAATAAAGCGATCGCTAGTTCAACTATTACCTGTAAGTCAAAAGTCAAAAGCTAAAGGTATTTTTAACTAGGTTTTTCCTACAGAAACCTTAAATAGGTAGTGCTATGTATTGCATTAAGAAAAGCGTTGATATTTTTATTTCTTTGTGACTACTACATCTATAATATATATAGGTGAAAAGTAGTCTTGATAATTTCCTCCTGAGTGCTTAATAAAATGAATCAACTATTTCCCTATACGCAATAGTCAGAAATTTCCCAACGAACCTTCCGAGTCTAGTGCTTAAGAAAATGAAACTTCTATTTCTCTATCCGCAATAGTCGGAAATTTCCCAACGAACCTCTGATGTGGAATTTTTCATTCCCTGAAGCTCATATTTACTAGAGGCAATAGTCAGAAATTTCCCAACGAACCTTCCGAGCCGAGTGCTTCAGAAAATGAATCAACTATTTCCCTATACGCAATAGTCGGAAATTTCCCAACGAACCTCTGATGTGGAATTTTTCATTCCCTGAAGCTCCTATTTACTAGAGGCAATAGTCAGAAATTTCCCAACTAACCTTCCGAGTCTAGTGCTTCAGAAAATGAAACTTCTATTTCTCTATCCGCAATAGTCGGAAATTTCCCAACGAACCTCTGATGTGGAATTTTTCATTCCCTGAAGCTCATATTTACTAGAGGCAATAGTCAGAAATTTTCCAACTAACCTTCCGAGCCGAGTGCTTCAGAAAATGAATTAACTATTTCCCTATACGCAATAGTCAGAAATTTCCCAACGAACCTTCCGAGCCGAGTGCTTCAGAAAATGAATCAACTATTTCCCTATACGCAATAGTCAGAAATTTCCCAACGAACCTTCCGAGTCGAGTGCTTCAGAAAATGAATCAACTATTTCCCTATACGCAATAGTCGGAAATTTCCCAACGAACCTCTGATGTGGAATTTTTCATTCCCTGAAGCTCATATTTACTAGAGGCAATAGTCAGAAATTTCCCAACGAACCTTCCGAGTCGAGTGCTTAATAAAATGAATCAACTATTTCCCTATACGCAATAGTCGGAAATTTCCCAACGAACCTCTGATGTGGAATTTTTCATTCCCTGAAGCTCATATTTACTAGAGGCAATAGTCGGAAATTTCCCAACGAACCTCTGATGTGGAATTTTTCATTCCCTGAAGCTCATATTTACTAGAGGCAATAGTCAGAAATTTCCCAACGAACCTTCCGAGCGAGTGCTTGATAAAATGAAGATTCTATTTCTCCATCCGCAATAGTCGGAAATTTAGAACGAACCTCTGAGTCGGAGTGCTTCAGAGAATGAAACTACTATTTCTCTATCCGCAATAGTCAGAAATTTACAACTCACCTCCAAGGTGGAGTGCTTCCAAAAATGAAGATTCTATTTCTCCATCCGCAATAGTCGGAAATTTAGAACGAACCTCTGAGTCGGAGTGCTTCAGAGAATGAAACTACTATTTCTCTATCCGCAATAGTAGAAAAGTTGAGTATCAGAAGCCAGAAAAACCTGAAACTATCTTTTTTCATTGAAGAGGAGCTAGAGAAAACACCAAAATACCCTCAACACCATATTTTTCAGTGGCCTAAGCTGAGTATATATGAGCGCACCTTTTCCATTATACTTATTCTAACCATAGAAAGTTTTTTTTGTCAACTAATTTTTATTCATCAGACATTATCAGGAATAATTAGTCAAAATTTCCATATACTTTCTCATCTTATTAATTACTCTCCCAAATTCAAAAGAGCAGACATATTTCCATCTGCTACTAAAACAAGAAAAATATCATTATTTATCACAACAACCTTTTCAACTTCTATTGTTTTAACTTCAATATTTGCATCAATTTCAGAAGGCAACTTTATTTTCTGAATATATTCATTAGCTTCATCTTTAGCTCGATTCAATTCTTGGTTTAAAGGAAAAGAAAGACGTTCTTCAATTTGCTGAAGCAAAACAGGTTGCAAAAGGAAATCTGCTGTTGAAATTAAAGTATTTTTTGTATCAATATCATAATCAAGTTCAACTACTTTAAGATTATTAGACGCTTGGTCATAGAAAATTTTACCCCAAAGATATAATACTCCTTTTGCTCCCTGAAGCAAACTGCCTTTATCAGTCTTAAAATCAACCTTAACAAGAATTTTTTCACCTGATGCAGATAAATTAATTTCATTAACAATGAGTTTCAGATTTTCATCAATAGACAAAGATTTACCTCTGACTTTAGATTGAAGAGTATTATTCAGTTCATCAAGGGAAACTTGCACAGGCAAATTTATTAAAAATTTATCTATTATCTGCTCTTGGAAAGTCAGATTAGGCAACGGCTTAAAATTAATAGCAGAAACTTCTTGACAAATACAAGTATCTACAAACATTTTAATTCCAATTCCAGATTGAACATTTTCACCATCGCTCAAATCAAACTCTTTAAAGCTAACACTTTGTGGTTCAGTTTTAATCCAAATTGAAGGGTCTTGATTTACCTTTTCTGACAAATGCAAATTATTCCATTGTTTTGTTACTTCTGCTTTTAGGTTTAAATTTTTAACAATTTCTGCGATTAATTTAGGCTTCTCTTTATTAATAGCTTTATCCACCTGTTTTTTCAGAATACTACGAATACTAATAGTACCAATATTTTTTATTGGTACTTCTGCTTTAGTTAAATTAGTCGATACATTTAGATTCGGTTGAATATTCCATTCATTATCTATTCCTAAAGAAAGATCACCAAAAATTGTACCTGCAATATTTGTCCGCGCACTAACTGGAATCTTATCAAAAAGTAAATTAATTTTACCTTTTATTCTTGCAGTTCCTGATATTGGAACTGAAAAAGTTATCAGATTACTTTTAGTGCCAATACTCAAATATTTGCGATTAATTTCGTAAGTAAGATTATCATTAGAGAGCAAATCTGTAGGGTCAGATTCTGTACCCACAAATGTCTGAGGAATATTCAGATTCAATGCTTTCTCAATATCAGTCAAAGGAATTTTTACAGGTAGATTTAATATACTTTCACTACGTTCAGGTTGTAATGTATTAGCTGACGTAAACTCCGGCAGTTTAGGTTGAATATTTATTCCCTTAAAAGCTGCTCTCGAAGAAAAAATAATAACAATTAGCACGAATATCATTAAAATAAAAAATTTTATTACTCGTGGAATAGAGGATATTTTCATTGATTTTATTTGTATAAATTTAAAATATTGAAACTTTGCTTACCCCCTCAAGTAAATAAGCCGTGGGGTAAACATTCAGTCGTTAGCTATCAGCTATAATTTATGAGTTATTAACTCATATATTGGAAAGATGAATTAGTCTCCAAAGAGTGAAATATAAATGAAATTGAACGTTAGCTAACCTTAGTAAGTTATACTAAATGAATGCATAGATAGTTACAGTAAAATGATGACAAAACAGTTAGTAAATTTGCTGAAGACATCGGGAAAAAAAATCAAATTATCCCTTGATAAAAAACAATTTCTTATAGTTTAATAATTATTTTGAGTCAATCATGGAACTGTTTTACTCTCAGAAAAAATAAATATTATAAATTCTTACCTCCTGAGTTCTGAGTTCCCCTCCTGGGAGGGGGAGGGGCGAGGGGTGGGTTGACTCCTAAAAACAAAGCCACTATAGCAATATTTTATGAAATTAGTATTATTATTACGTTCCAAAGCTGAATGCGAGCGCATTCCCTAGGAAAAGCTAAAACTAATATCTGAATGCTTACCCCGTGGGTTTGACAAATTAGAAAAATATAAGCATAATTTTTCCCATTCCCTACTCCCTTTTCCCCCCTTGTTTACTGTAACTATATTATTTTAGTTCGCAATAAAATCACAAATAAAAATAGATTAACAATAAAGATTTAGCCATCAGCTAGACTCTTACATAGGAACCGCGTTATCAGTTATAAGCTATGAATTATTAACTCATTATCCAGGAAATAGGAATTAGTCTCCAAGAAGTTAAATATGAATCAAATTGATCCTTAGCTAACCTTAGTAAGTTATTACGTTCAAAAGCTGTTTGCGAAGGCATGATCCAGGAAAAGCTGAATGCTAATAGCTGTTTGCGCAGCAGTCCGCAGGAAATGCTTACTATTAACATTTGACAAAACAGAATTTTTATGAATAGAATATTATCCTTCCTGGTTAAATACTCACTAAGAATCAAAGGTATTCTGAGTGGAAAAACTCAGCAAGTCAACTTATCTGAAGTATGGAGAGAAAATTGTCTAAAATTATGTCAAAAGAAACATTCGATTTTGTTATCCCCCTTTACAAAGTGCGTTGGAATACCCAAGCTGTTATAGAAGGAATTACTCACCACTACAAACCTCGAACTATCCACATAATAGCTCCAGAAACTGAGGCACAATTATTAGAACAAAAAGCTAAAGAATGGCAAGTTACTTCACTTTATACCCACAAGGAAGAATACTTTTTTCAAAATAATGGTCTGACAAAAGAAGCAATTTGTTCAGAACTTGATTTAGGTAAATCACTTTATAATCCTGGTTGGTTTTATCAGCAGTTATTAAAACTTGGTGCTTATGAAGGTATTGATAACCTAAGCGAATGGTTTGTTGTTTGGGATAGCGACCTACTTCCTGTTAATACTTGGCAACTCATAAGTACTCATCAAGAAACTACACAACACAAATTTGCACTTTTACAACACAATAAATATGGTAATCCTCATATCGTATCAAAATGGGCTAAATGGATTACCTCGGTACTTGGGGTTGAGCCACTTACAGACCATGAAGGTACATTTATTCCCCATCATATGTGGTTCAAACAAGAACATCTAAAATCATTTAAAAACCAAATAAAAAGCTATTTTCAATCAGACGAAAACTGGTTATTATTGATGATGCGCTCTGCTAATCAATTTGAAACCTTTAGTGAATATTGGTGTTACATTTCATGGGTAGCAGCAAAAGCTCCTGCTGACCTAGCTTTTTATCCATACGAAAATTATGGAGCTACAACTGAGCGATTTTTTGATGATGGTACTGGTCTATTTTCTGCTGCATTGAGAAGTTATCAGTCGAGAATATTTTCTACTGAAATTAATAGTTACCAATCAATAGTATCTAATCCAGCTATCTTTTCTCCTTCATATATAGATATAGAATCTTTTATTCGAGAAAAATACGAACCAGATGCGCTTCCCTCCTCTTTATCTTTTGAAAGTAGTCCGCGACATCTCAAGAAAGATAGAAAAAATACCCATATTGAAGAGCAACGTTCTCAATGGAACCCGCGCAAATTTAAATCTGACCTATGCTTAAATTTAGGGTGCGGAGCGAGACATCTAGATGGTTATATCAATGTAGACAAGTTTGGAGATCCTGACATTAGATTAGATTTAGAAACATTTCCTTGGCCGTGGGAAAATAATAGCGTGGCAGAAATTGAAATGAGTCATGTATTAGAACATCTGGGACAACAGACAGAAATCTATCTGAAAATTATTCAGGAAATATACAGAATATGTAAACCAGGGGCAAAGGTGCATATCAAAGTTCCCCACCATCGCCACGATAACCTCCTACATGACCCTACTCATGTACGTCCAATTACTCCCTATGGTTTAAGTATGTTTTCTCAAAAACTAAACAAAGAGCGACAGGAAAAAGGATATCCTACTACGCCACTGGGTATATATTTGGGTGTGAATTTTGAGTTGGTAGAAACTCGCTATATCCCTAGTGAACTTTGGTATGAACGTGAGAGAAATCGGATTGATGATACAGAATATCTTTTGCAACAAAGTTCTCTATACAATAATCTTGTCCAAGAGTTAGACATGACATTAGTGGCAATAAAATAGTGAAGGAAAAAGGAATCCTTTCTAGCTCCTAATTCCTACTCCTGTAAAATCATACTTTTATTCAGCAACGCCCATTTTTTTGTCTCTCTCTACTTATGAGAAATATTGGCACATTAATTGTCTCAATATCAAACATTTGTAGAGGTCGCCCTAGAATAACAGAAACTAGAATTTTTGTCTCCAGTATTGCTGAGGAATTAACAAACCAACTGCAAAAATTAAAATTAATCCTTCCAAAGCAAATATTAAACTTATTCCCATTTTTTCAATCAGACTACCAGTAAAAGTAAAGCCAAGAATTCCTCCTGCTCGGAGTGCAGTTCTAAACAAAGAAATACCTCTTCCCAAAAAATCTGGAGCAACTAAATCTGTTATTAGAGCAGAACTAGGACCTAAAGCAACATAAGACAAAAAAGATATTCCACAAGCAGCTAAATAAAATTGCCATAGAGATACTGCACTTGCAAGAGAAAAAATGCCCAATGCACCTATTAAATAACATGAAATTAGTATTGGTTTATGACCAAATTTATCGCTCATCCAACCACTTAGAGGGGAAAATAAAAAAGAAATACTAGCACTGAAACCCATCACAAAAGAAATATGTCTCAACAGAAAACCTTGCTGGTTCATAGCCAAAGAAATACCTAAATTACCCCCAAAAGAAACCGACCCCATTATAACAGTAGCTATTAGCATTGATAAAAATTCTTTCGACCATTTTTTTGTGAACTGTTCAGTTCTTTTCTCTGTTAAGGAAGTATTAGAGAGAGGTTTATCCTCCAAAAATAATTCCGATAAAGCAAAAATGCAAGAAAACAAACAAACAAATTTAAACATAGTTGAATAACCCCATAGATCGGCAATAGGACCAAATGTTAAACCTGCTAATAATCCAGCCAAAGCTGCTATAACAGAAAATATGCCAAATACTTTTCCTCTTTCCTCTGGTACGCTCAATAAACCGACTAGAGTAATATTAAGATTAATACCAATACCTAGATAAAAACACCAAACAATACTTGTCAATGTAGCTAGTTGCCAAATATTATTAACTTGACCTATTAACCAGATAGCTGGAATACTAGCTACGGTACTAGCAATAAGCAAGATTTTTTTGTTTCCGAGTTTATCCCCTAACCAACCGCCAAAAAAATTCCCAGTAATTAAAGCAATTTGCAAAAAAGACATATAGTAACCTACTAATTGGGAATTAGCATCTAAATATATTGCATATATTGGTAATAGAGGAGATAAACCTCTAGCTACCATAGCTACTGAAAGTCGATGTAAACCAAGGGCTAACATTTGTTTTTTATTCATCTTAAAGCTATAAAATTGAGCATTTTTTTTACTATCAAAAAATTCACTTATTCAGGTCGTTCAAATGAAAACTCAAGATTATTCTTGGTATTGCATGGTAGATGGCATAGTATATCCTCAATTTGTTACTGAAGAAAAAGTAAATACTATGCTGACTCGCTTCAAAACCAGAAATGAAGATATTTTTTTTGTTTCTTACATAAAATCTGGCAATACTTGGCTAAAGCAGATTTTGTTACTTTTAACTCATGACGGCAATCAACCTAATTTAACTATGATGGAGGCTTTTCCCTGGCTAGAACTTTGTTTACCTCCATCTCCAGATCCTGCTAGAGAACATTCTTACGAGTATTTTGAATCTCTCCCATCCCCTCGAATCTTAACTTTTCATGGCTGGCCTCATTTAATACCCGAAGGACTTCCGAATACAAAATACATATTTTTAATCAGAAATCCTAAAGATGTTGCTGTTTCTATGTATCATCATTTGAGAGGAAAAAAGAGCATATCTTATCAGGGAAATTGGGATGAATTTTTTGAATTATATTTATCAGGTCAGATACATTATGGAAGTTGGTTTGATTTTCACTTGCATTGGGAAAAATTTTTATCATCTCGTCAACAAGTCTTATACCTTACATACGAAGAATTGCAGAAAAATATCAAAACTTGTCTGCGTAAATTAGCAGCTTTTTTGGAAATTAAAGTTTCAGAAGAAGTTATAGATAAAGTAGCAATTGGCAGTAGATTAGATGAGATGAAAAAAAATGATAAAGCTAATTGTAATTGGATGATAATTAATCAAAATGAAGCTCCACATTTAAGAAAAGGAATAGTAGGAGACTGGCGTAATTATTTTACAGATAAACAAAATCAACGTTTCAATGACCTATATACAAAAAAAATGTCTCGCTCTAAATTTAAAGATTATTGGGATGAATCTATTTTAGGAATTACCCTAGAAGATTATTCATTAATGGATAATGGATAATTACCTCTGGTTAAAACCGTAACGGAATTGAGTATAAGGAAATATTATTTCTTTTTTTCACCTTTATTGGGTCCGCGTTTTAACCTGAATTATTTAATTAGGGTTTGCTGATTAAATCTAAAAGCATTGACATATAAAGGTTGAGCGCATTTTTTAGTAAAAAAAAGTCCAAGCTTTTAGGTCGTAATGGTTCAAAAAATTAGCATTTTAGGCGCATAGTTGCGCAGAATAATCCCTTGATTATTCTTCCTTCTACCTCCTCTATAATTCCCCTGACTCCTGTCTTCCCCTCCCCTCCACGGTCGGGGGAGGTGCTAGGGGTGGGTTGTCTCCTGTCTCCTATCTCCTACCCTTACCCATAAGACTTTTGAGCGCAAACCCTAATTATTAATTATTAATTATTCGGTAAATAAATAGAAGTAGAAAAATATATTTAATCCGACAGAGGAAGTCCGCGATCGCTGACGACATTTAGTACCCTGAAAAATTTTGCCCTGAGTTAGGATCGCCTTTATAAAATATAGAAATAAACTTTCTATGATTCTCAAGAAACATCAACACTAAAGCGAGTTTTAGGCATAACTAAAGCTTCCTTTTTTTTTACTAAGATGCTCAACATTGTTCAATCACAAGCAAAAAATCAAGAACGAGATTAGAGATGTATTTTTTCTTTCTAAGTTATGTTGATAAATAAATTTTAATGCTTTGAATTTAGTAGCGATCGCCTAATTTTATGAGTAGTTAATTAAGTTAATTAGCTTCAGGATTATTTATGCCTAAGTTTCCGACTCTAATTCAAAAGATACATCTTCATAAAGGTCGGCTAAACTACCTTCAAATCCAATACTTTTCAGTTGAAATATAAATTTTTATGCCGTGCCGTGTAAAATCCCAATATCTACAACCCATTATCCCCAGGCCGAAAACATTCTACTCTCTGCCATTTTGGATTAATTAAAACGTACTCTTGTAAACTATCTAAAGTTTGATAATCAGCAAATTTATCTCCTCTATCAAAAGCTTCTGTAGAATCAGAAATAACTTCTACAATGAAACAAGAAAAACTTTTATAATTAGTAGTTTCTTGGTCTCGTTTGTCACAAGTTACCATCACATCAGGATAATAGAATTTATTCTTATTTTTAGTTTCAATTCTGGCTTTCATGTCAGAAATATAAACTCGACAACCACGACCTCTAACATGACTACGAAGCAATGCTGCTAAATTAAGAGATATTGTGACATGAGCATCACTAGCTCCAGCCATTGCATAAATTTCTCCATCAATATATTCATGTTTAATCTGGCTTTTTTCTTCCATTTGAAGATACTCTTCTGGGGTGATACTAAAATTTTTGAGAGAAGCAATTATAGCTAAATATTTAAAATAATTTTATCCTTACAGTAACAGAAAAAAATTAAATTTTCCGTTCTGTAGCAATATGAAATGATTCCTGAAAAAAAACTGTCGGGAGTTTGGTCATATCAATCCCATTTTTGCTTGGGTTTGAAGACCAAAATACGATAAGATTTTACAACCTATTTAGGATTGCTATAGCATTCAAGATTTTGATAAAAAAAAGTATTTGCTATACTAGCTAGATTAATTTTTTACTGTGCAACTATGGTTGTAATTTAAGTTCTTGAGACATAGCTTTACAATTTTCTAACAGAAACCAATACAGCCAAATAAATAAAATTCTCAATATTAACCAAGACGAAAAAGTCTGCTATTGTATAAAATTCCAGAATACAAAAGGTGTTGTAACTAGCATCATTCCTATTCGTATCCATAATACTGTAGTTATCAGTTTTGGTAGTTTCAAAAGAATTCTCTTTAACCAAAAAGCAAATATCAGAAAGAAAACTCCAAAAATTAAAGTAATTCCCTGATCGATATAGAAACCGATTAACTCCTCAGGGCTATATATCGAGCTTAGATATTCTATATTAATAAATAACCCTAAATTACCTATTATAACTATTATAAAAAGTAAACCTATGCCTAAAAAACAGCTTCTCAGCGAACCCAGTGTCATTGAACTCATTAAACCCTTTTTTATTTGTATATTATTCCGGTTCACATTGTATTTTATTAAACCTGAAAGAGTACTTTTAAAACTGACACTATAGTTGGCTACTTCGGCACTTTCACTAACTTCAAAATTATGAATAGAAGATACAGCTAGTACATTTAGTACATTTCTTTGCTCAGAAACTATTTGATTATCGTAAATGATATATTCTTTACCACTCGATTCACAAATTAACTCTAATTCATGCTCTCCCACACTAAAACGAGTTTTAGGCATAACTAAATATTCCTTTTTTAACTAAGATACTTACCCTAAACTACCAAAAATTTTAAATTATAATCACAAATTAAGCAGGTAGCTATAAATACAAATTAAAATGAAGGTAAGCATTCAGCTATTAGCGGTCAGCTCTTCCTAGGTCATGCTGCGCAAACAGCTTTTTAATAGACATTTCCAGAAAAGAGGGAGTAGGGAGTAAAGGGGAAAGAATTGATAATTGCTGTAGGATA
>NZ_JAAHGO010000124.1 GCF_010672455.1 Okeania sp. SIO2C9
ATATCATGTTCGGTTGAATAGTTATAAATAAAAATGGAGGAGTAATGAGTTATGAGTAATGAGTTATGAGTAATGAGTTATGAGGAGGGAATTTTAAGCTATAAATGAAGAGAAAGTTTTTTGCGAAGCGCTCTGATCCGGACATGATATAACTTGTTTCCATTGGTGGCCTCAAACTAGGGCTGTTCAGTTATAAGCGATCGTCAGAACATAGAGGTAGTTGGCGATCGCCATCTTTTGGGCCATAAAATTTGAAGACTTCTACTGTAATGATTCTGGCTTTATTATAAGTGATCATCCGAACATGATATAAGAAGGAAGAAGAGAAGAAAGTTTTTGTTTAGCTGGCGCACAATTTTCCTATCGGAATGTTACCGCAAACGTTAACGCTTTCAGCCCAAAATGCTTTTCATGTCACGCAAGGAAATGCAAACGCGTAATATAGCAGAAGAAAGAAGGAAGAGGGAAGAAGGAAGAAGGAAAAGTATTACGTTATCTGAGTTTTAAGCTTTTTATCTGTCCTAACCTTTGCTTCGACTGCTATATCATGTTCGGATAATCAGTAGACATCTCCTCCAAAAGAGGGAGTAGGCAGTAGGGGGAAAGAATTGATAATTTCTGTGTGATAATTGATTTTATTTTTTATGATCACGCCTATGTCTAGTGATAATAAAACTTTATCCCTTATTCCTTCTTCCTTCTTCCTTCTTCCTTACTTCAATTATTTTGTCTCCTGCTTTTTCAATTTCACAAATACATCATAATTAGTTGTACGATTACTACTGACAATAGATGTCACTCCAATAGACTCCATACCATCTATCCAAACTTTTTGATTTGGAGGTAGTTGCGGAATAGAAAGATTTTGAGGATTGAAACTCCCACTAATATCAAGGAAAAAATTACCGTTAAAAGACTCTGACTCTGGTGGTAAACTTTTTTGTAATACTGCACTTTCAGCCATAGAAGTTGTTGGTGCAGGTAAAATTTGATTCTCCACAGACCCTCCCAATGTAAAGAATGCCACATTTCCATTCAACCAACCACGAATTACGGTAAAACCACCAAATGGCGAAGTCCACTTAACAACAGGTTCTCCACTAGCAACAGCTTCACCTACCTCAAATTCTTGGTTTTTCATTGCCTCATCCAACTTTTTCAGTGACTCCTCCGCAGCACGGCGATCGCTTGCTTTGACCATAAAAACAAACCCCGCAGCAAACTCTTTTAACTCATCCTTACTTCTAGGAATAGGCAGCAAAGATAAAGAATATTCTCCTGCCATCCAGTTGAGAAAATCTTCATCTAAATTCATATTAGTTGTATTCTTCACAGCTTTACGCAATGTATCTGGGTTAATAGGAGCTACTGGGTTAGCTTCTGCACCTTTGACATAATCAGACCACATTTTCTGTAAATTACTGCCAGATACCATCATCAAAGCATTTTCTGGAATTCGATTTAACATTTCCATAGCTCTGTTTTCGACGGTAAACTTTTTCTGACTATTAGGTTTTAGCCAAGAAATAGCTTTTAAATTTATACCTTCAGGAACTAAATTTACACTCGCTGCCACTCCCTGGTTATCCTCAAGTTGTTTGAGATTTTCCTCAGAAACAGGAGTAATAGATTTACTAGAACTATAAGCAGCAGCAACAGGAATATTCACATATACGAAGGCAAAGGGTGAAGCAGTTTCCAATTTCTCGATCGCTGCTGTATAACCAGGAACTTTTGCCAGAGACTGGTCTCCTTTATAAATATCGATCGCCTGATTTATTGAAGTCTGGGAGTCAGTAATTACTAAATACTGATTTCCCAATGCTGCAGCAGAAATATCTTGATTAGGCACTCCTTCCGTTTCTGTAATTTCAATACCTCTATAAGTACGTTTAACTAATTGACCTTTTTCCAGAGAACGTGGTTGGTCTAAAATTTGTTTGGCCTTGACAGGGTTGGCAATCGGCAATATTACCACAGTTGCTTGTTGAGCAGGAGGTGGAGGTGGAGAGTCAGGAGTAGTAGAGTTAGCTGCTTCTAGAGTTTGCTTGCGCAATAAAGCAATCATTATTTCCTCCCCTACCCAAGGTTGAATATCTCGTTGATAGTTATAACCATAAGTCGTGAGGAAGCGATCGCGCAGTTGCCCCAATAGATTTTTAAATGCAGTTTGAGATTCTGGAGTGCCAAACTGTTGCAGTTTTTCCCATTGACTAGGGTTACTAGAGACAGAAATAGTCATCATTGCATCTTTAGGTACAACTTCAGCACCTACTGGCAAATTATCTGCTGTTTCTTTGGAAGCTATTATAATGTAGCCAGCGACACTACCAATAATCATTAATACGGTTGCACCTAGTAGGGTTAAGGGTAAGGTTTTATCTTGTTTTTTCATTTTTAATTAAAGGGAGTAGGGAGTAGGGAATAAGAATTGGCAATAATTATAGATATAATTTTGGCATTGCATAAATGCGGGATGATTTTAATACTTTTGTAGTATAGTTTTGTAGTTTTGTGGAATGGGCATCTTGCCCGTTCCTGATATTTCCCTGCCCCTCAGCAATGCCATAATTTCAAATGGTATTATAGATATTTAAGGATATAATTTGCCATAAATTTAAAATTATATCAGGACTTATCCACAAACACTAAATCCAATCAGAGCGAATGCCATTCGCCCCTACATATGGTATTTTCAAGGTGAATTTGGGTAAGTCCTGTAAATTTCTGACTTCTAAACTTTTGACTTTTGACTTTTGACTTTTGACTTAAAAAACTTTTGACTTTTGACTTTGATGATTAATTGGATACCCTATCTAAGATCGGTTTGTTGTGAGTATGCTGAATGGTGGAAGTATTATACTCTGACGGATGTGAGGGGAAAAAAGTCTCTTCAGCAGCAGCAAAATATTTCCCCACTGTTGGATTTGGGTTTGATGGTACAAACTGTTGCGGAAGAAAAACAGAGGGAAATACAAGAAGAGAAAATTGAATGGTTGACCGTTTTGGAGGGTCTGCGCAAATATGCTCCAAATCATGTGTTGTTGGTGGGGCGGCCGGGGTCGGGAAAATCTACTGCTTTGGCCAGATTGTTGTTGGAGGAGGCAACAAAGTTGATATCCCCCCTTAGTCCCAAAGAAGAATCCCCCCTTAGTCCCCCCTTGGAAAGGGGGGAAATAAGAGAAACTCCCTCTTTTCTCAGGAAGACTGAAGAGGAAATAGAAAAAGCTCCCCCCTTTCTCAGGAAGACTGAAGAGGAAATAGAAAAAGCTCCCCCCTTACAAAGGGGAGTTGGGGGGGATAAAACCTTTCCAAGGGGAGCAGGGGGGGATATACCCAAAATTCCTATCCTCATCGAACTCCGCTACAGTCAATCTTCCATACTTTCCAGAATTCAAGCTTTTATCCACAAACACCACCCCAGCATAAATATAGATACAGCAACTCTAGAAACTTTGCTCCGTCAAGGTCAATTTTTGCTGCTATTCGATGGGTTTAATGAGATGGCGTCGGAAGCGGCACGACAAGAGGTAAGAACATTTCGGCAAGACTACCCCCAAACTGCTATGGTGTTTAGCACGCGAGATTTGAGTCTGGGGGGAGATTTGGGGATTGAGAAAAGGTTGGAAATGCAGCCTCTGACTCAATCTCAAATGCGGGAGTTTGTCAGTGCTTATTTGCCGGATCATGGTGAAAAATTATGGCAGCAGTTGCAGGGGAGGTTGCGGGAGTTGGGGGAAACTCCGATGTTTTTGTTGATGTTGTGTTCGGTGTTTGGCTATCAGAAAGTGATACCTGCTAATCTGGGGTTGGTGTTTCGGAGCTTTACTCAGACTTATAGTAGTCGCCTCAAGCAAGATGTTCCGGTTGATGAAAGTTCTCGACGTTGGTGGGATAGGTTATTGCAGGAGTTGGCGTGGGTGATGACTAATGGGGAGTCGAAAACTGAGATGATGGTTGCTATTTCTCGACAAAAAGCTGAGGCGGTATTGACGGAGTTTTTGCAAGGGGAGGTGGTAGCTCCGACTGACTGTGCGATGCGTTGGTTGGAGGATTTATTGGAGCATCATTTGATTCAGGTGGGAGATGATGGTCAGATTTCGTTTCGCCATCAGTTGTTGCAGGAGTATTATGTGGCGGAAAGGTTGTTGTGGCAGTTGTCTGGTATGAGTGACTATGAGTTGCAGTGGGATTATTTGAATTATTTGAAGTGGACGGAAGTAGTGGGGTTGATGTTGGGGTTGATGGAGGATGAGGTGTTAGCGGTGCGGGTTGTAAGGTTGGGGTTGGAGGTAGATTGGTTTTTGGGTGCGAGGTTGGTGGGAGGGGTGAAAGAGAGGTTTCAGGAGCGGGTGTTTGTGGAGGTTGAGGGGTTGGAATTGCCTGGGTTGGTGAAAGTTGAGTTGGCAGAGTTAACGAAGTCGGGTTCTGCTGTTCCGGGATTAATTCCACTGTTAGAAGATTCAGACTCTGATGTGCGTAGTCGTGCAGCATATGCTCTAGGTCAAATAGGTTCGGAAACAGCTGTTCCGGGATTAATTCCACTGTTAGAAGATTCAGACTCTGATGTGCGTAGTCGTGCAGCATATGCTCTGGGTCAAATAGGTTCGGAAACAGCTGTTCCGGGATTAATGCCACTCCTAAAAGACTCAGACTATAATGTGCGTAGGAGTGCAGTAGAAGTTCTGGGTAAAATTAGTTCCGAAACTGCAATTCCAGGACTAATGCCACTCCTAAAAGACTCAGACTATAATGTGCGTAGGAGTGCAGTAGAAGTTCTGAGTAAAATTAGTTCCGAAACTGCAATTCCAGGACTAATTCCACTCCTAAAAGACTCAGACTATAATGTGCGTTGGAGTGCAGCAGAAGTTCTGGGTAAAATTAGTTCCGAAACTGCAATTCCAGGACTAATTCCACTCCTAAAAGACTCAGACTATAATGTGCGTTGGAGTGCAGTAGAAGTTCTGGGTAAAATTAGTTCCGAAACTGCAATTCATAGGTTAATTAAACTTCTAGAAGACTCAGACTATAATGTGCGTATGAGTGCAGTAGAAGTTCTGGGTAAAATTAGTTCCGAAACTGCAATTCATAGGTTAATTAAACTTCTAGAAGACTCTGACTCTTATGTGCGTATGAGTGCAGCAAAAGCTCTGAGTAAAATTAGTTCCGAAACTGCAATTCCGGCATTAATTTCACTCCTAAAAGACTCTGACTCTTATGTGCGTATGAGTGCAGCAAAAGCTCTGTGTAAAATTAGTTCCGAAACTGCAATTCCGGCATTAATTTCACTCCTAAAAGACTCTGACTCTTATGTGCGTATGAGTGCAGCAAAAGCTCTGTGTAAAATTAGTTCCGAAACGGCAATTCCGGGATTGATTTCACTCCTAGAAGACTCAGACAAATATGTGCGTAGGAGTGCAGCAGAAGCTCTGTGTAAAATTAGTTCCGAAACGGCAATTCCGGGATTAATTTCACTCCTAGAAGACTCAGACAAATATGTGCGTAGGAGTGCAGCAGAAGCTCTGTGTAAAATTAGTTCCGAAACTGCAATTCATAGGTTAATTAAACTTCTAGAAAACTTGAACTACCAAAAATTTTGGATGTTGGTAAAAGCTTTTGGTAAAATTAGTTCAGAAATTCCTGTTCCCCGATTAATTTCACTCCTAGAAAAATCAGACTCTTATGTGCGCTGGAGAGCAGCAGGATCTCTGGGTAAAATAGGTTCCGAAACTGCTGTACCTGCACTAATTAAGCTTCTAAAAGACTCAGATTCTGATGTAAGTAGTATAGCAGCAAAAGCTCTAGGTGAAATCAGTTCCGAAACTGCGATTCCCGGATTAATTTCACTCCTAGAAGACTCAAATTCTTACGTCCGTCAAAGTGCAGCAGAAGCTCTAGGTAAAATTAGCTCAAAAACTGCGATTCCTGGATTAATCATAGAAGATTCAGACTCAGAAACTGTTGTACCTGCACTAATTAAACTCTTAGAAGATTCAGACTCAGATATGTGTTGGATAGCAGCAGAAGCTCTGGGTAAAATAGGTTCCGAAACTGCTGTACCTGCACTAATTAAACTCCTAGAAGACTCAGACAAATATGTGCGTAGGAGTGCAGCAGAAGCTCTGTGTAAAATTAGTTCCGAAACTGCAATTCCGGGATTAATTTCGCTCCTAGAAGACTCTGACTCTGATGTGCGTTGGATAGCAGCACAAGCTCTGGGTAAAATAGGTTCGGAAACGGCAATTCCGGGATTAATTTCACTCCTAGAAGACTCTGACTATCGTGTGCGTTGGATAGCAGCACAAGCTCTGGATAAAATAGGTTCGGAAACTACAATTCCGGGATTAATTCCACTCCTAGAAAGCTCTGAGTCTGATGTGCGTAGGAGTGCGGTATCTGCTCTAGGTAAAATAGGTTCGGAAGCGGCAATTCCGGGATTAATTCCACTCCTAAAAGACTCTGACTCTTCTGTGCGTGGGAGTGCAGCAGAAGTTCTGGGTAAAATAGGTTCGGAAACGGCAATTCCGGGATTAATTTCACTCCTAGAAGACTCTGACTCTTATGTGCGTGGGAGTGCAGAAGAAGCTCTGGGTAAAATAGGTTCCGGAAATACAATTTTTGAGTTGACAAAAAAATTACAAAATCACAATTTTGTCAAACAAATGCTACCTAATATTATCAACGCCATTCAAACCATCCAACAACGCCTTCAATACTATAAACCAACCCCCAAAATACCCATGTCTAACACACTTTCTCACAACTACGCCCTACTAATAGGAGTCGGCGACTGCAAATACCCCAACTGGTCACTTCCCGTCACAGTCAAAGACGTTCAAGCCATCAAATCATTCCTCATAAAACCCGATTTATGTGGTTACATTGACAATGAAAATTATCTCCGCTTCCTCTGCAATGAACAAGCAACAAAACAAAACATTTTAGACAACTTAAACTGGCTCCAACAACAAGCAGTAAACGACCCAAAAGCAACAATATTAGTCTATTATTCGGGTCATGGTTGGCTAGATAAATCCACCCAAAACTATTATTTAATTCCCCACGACACCAGTCCCGTAAAACCACAAAAAACAGCATTACCAGCAACAGAATTTAACAACGCCCTCCAGCAAATATCCGCCCAAAAACTATTAGTAATTATAGATAGTTGTCACGCCCAAGGAATGGCAACTGCCAAAGAAACAGAGGAACTAGAATTACCCGATAACTTCAGTAAAACCGCCCTCCCGAAAAACTTAATAGATGAATTAAGAAAAGGAACAGGGCGAGCAGTTTTCACCTCATCCACAGGAGAGGAGTCATCATGGATACGCTCCGATAAAACAATGAGTATCTACACAGACCATTTTCTGGAAGCATTACATGGTGGTGGCAATAAACCAGGAGATAAATTTGTCACGGTTTCCAATTTAATGAATTATGTGGGAAAAACTGTTCCTGAAAGCGCTAAACAACTAGGCAAAAAACAAACCCCTATTTTTGACTTTTCTCAGACAGAAGATTTTCCGGTAGCGTTATTGTGTGGGGGTAAAGGTTTACCGGATGGTGGGTGGGAGGAGGTTAAGTCAGAAGTTCGGGAGAGTATTTCAGTGGGGCGTGATGTTAATATTAATACTGTTGAGCGAGATTTGAATATGCGCGATGGAATAAATATTCCTGGTAAATCTAGAGATATAATAATTAATAATTACGATTCAAACAAAAGTTAGTCTTAGGCTCGTAGTTGGGCTTTAGCCCTAACAATGCTGAGTATTAGAGCAAGAGCAAAACTCCTCGCTCGTAGTTGGGCTTTAGCCCTAACAATGCTGAGTATAAAAGCAAGAGTAAAACTGCTCGCTCGTAGTTTTTTTCGCTCTTATCATGTTTAGTATTAGGGCTAGAGCAAACCTACAAACAATTAGAGTCGTAGTTTTTTTTAACTCTGACAATGTTTGGTATTAGGGCTAAAGCCCAACTACAGACAATTAATATTAGGGCTAAAGCCCAACTACAAACAATTAATATTAGGGCTAAAGCCCAACTACAAACAATTAATATTAGGGCTAAAGCCCAACTACAAACAATTAATATTAGGGCTAAAGCCCAACTACAAACAATTAATATTAGGGCTAAAGCCCAACTACAAACAATTAATATTAGGGCTAAAGCCCAACTACAAACAAACACCGTTGTTATTTACACTAGCCAATTTCTTAATTTTGCTGATAATAAATCAATTATTGAAGTTGCTAAAATTAAAATAATTAAAATTGCACAAACTTTTTGATACAAAAATGAACCAAAACTTTGATAAAGAGAAACTCCTATACCTCCTGCACCTACTATTCCTAATACGGAGGCAGAACGAACATTTGATTCAAAACGATACAAGACGAAGGAAGTCCATAATGGCATTACTTGAGGAATTACTCCAAAGATAATTTCCTGAATTTTACTAGCACCTGTAGCACGAATACCTTCAACGGGACCAGGTTCAATTGACTCCACTGCTTCAGAAAAAAGTTTTCCTAAAGTACCTGCTGTATGTACAAATAAAGCTAAAACACCAGCAAAGGGACCTAAACCAACAGCTACTACAAATATTAGAGCAAATACCACTTCATTAATCGCCCGCATGGCGTCTAAAATTCGACGAATAGGCTGTACTATCCAAATTGGACTCATATTTTCTGATGCCAAAATGGAAAATGGAACGGCGAAAATTGCGGCTAAAATAGTTCCCCAAAGACCCATTGAAATAGTAATTATTGTGTCTTCTAAATAAATTTTCCAATCGGAAAAATCTGGGGGAAAATATGATTGAATATACTCAACCATATTACCGCTTTTTTGGAATAAAGTTAAAAAATTTATTTCACTTTGTAGAGCAGAAAAAACCAGAATAATTGCAACACCCGATAGAAATGTTATGCGAGTTTTAGTAACTTGTTTTTTTTCTTGGGCTAACATTTCCATAACTGCTGGAGTAGCGATAATAGTTTGATCGATAGAGCGAAAATTATTAGTTATTTTGTTCATTTTTATTTATATCTTTCTACACAGAAAATTAAATTCTAAATTCTGAATTATTTTTTTCTTTAGTCATCTTAAGATGACTTAAACTATTAGCCAAGGATTTCAATCCAGGCGTTGCTGATTCTGGGTATAATTTTGCCCCCCTAGCCCCCCAAAATTGGGGGGAATAAAACTCTAAAAGTCCCACAAAATTGGGTGATTTAGGGGGCTTTACCAGAACCAAACAATCGCACATTCATACTTCAATTCAGCAACGCCTCAATCCTTGGCGAACTTGGCGAACTTGGCGAACCATGATATCTTGGCGAGCCATCTCATCCGCCAAGAAATAAATTTCTTGGCTCAAAGCAGAAGTCATCTAAAGATGACTAAAGATAGCTAATTTATTATGGCTAATTAATAAGACTTGATATAATATTATTTCCGGATAATTAGCCATCAAAAACTTTCTCCCTTAATCTTTATTTTCCTTCTTTCCTCTTCCCTCTTCCCTCTTCCTTCTTCCTTCTTCCCTCTTCCTTCTTCCTTCTTTTCAACTAAACTAATTCTCCATGACCTTTCAATATTAGTTCTTCTGCTGCTGCACCATAAAGTTCATCAAGTTTACGATCGCTAAGATTAACTGTTGGATCGTCAAATACAACTTCTCCATTTCTCAGAGCAATAGTACGTTCAAAATACCGACGTACCATTTGAACTTGATGTAGAGAGGTAACAATAGTAATATTATTTTCTCGGTTGAGTTCACATAATAATTCCATTATCTTCCGAGCAGACTCCGGGTCTAAGGAAGCTATAGGTTCATCTGCTAGAATAATTTTAGCTCCCTGTACTAAACAACGAGCGATCGCTACCCGTTGTTGTTGTCCTCCAGAAAGTTGGGCAGCTTTTTTATAAGCTTGTTCTAAAATTCCTACTCTTTCCAACGCAGCAAGTGCCTGTATTTTTTGCTCTTTTGTAAATAGACTTTGCTCTCTTGTAAATAGACTTTTCTTTTTTAGAAATCGACGTAGTGTCTTTTTTAGAAATGGACGTAGTGCCCAATTGAGAAGAGACAGTAGTGCCCAATTGAGAATAGACATTCGCCCCAAGTTTCCCACTAATACATTGTCTATTACTGTTAGTCGCTTGACCAAATTAAATTGCTGAAAAATGCAACCTATTTCGCAACGTAATTTTCTAATATGTGGGTGGAAAACTCCATCTGTTTGTAAAGCTGTACCAAATATGTAAACAGTACCTTTATCTCCATGCTCTAAACCATTTATCAGTCGTAGTAAAGTAGATTTTCCCGAACCAGAAGCACCAACTAAACCCACCATTTCTCCTGGTTCAATACAGATATTAACTTGCTGCAAAGCAGGTTTTCCTTTAAAATTTTTATCAAGATTCTTGACTTCTATAGCGCTGTTTTTAGACATTTATATTATAAACTATGAGCAAAACTAAACTAATATATATTAGAGCTTTTAGGTTAATTTTAGGTTATCTTTTAGTAAAAAAAATTATCTATTAATCTATTATTTAATTAGACATCTGGTGAAAATCCAAAATAAAATTAATTATTATCCATAAATTATCAATTATTTTCCTTTACTCTGTAGGGACGTTGCATGCAACGTCCCTACTCCGTCTTTTCTGGAGATGTCTATTGCTATACAATACTATTCGGACAATTATCTAAATCTATGAAGTTTATTTCCTCATTTTATTTGCTATTAACTTCCCTATCCAGAAAATTACTTAAAGTCATAGTAATGTTCTGTTTAATAATTACTATTGTATTGATTTTTCCTACCCAAGCAAAAAGCGACAGTTATTTAGAAAATTCTATTCCTCTCAGTTTAATGTACAGTGGCCCAGTTTATAACTTTGGTGGTGGTGGCCTTGATATAGACTCTGCAATTCAGTGGATGATTAATCAAGTCCGAGGATGCAATTCTTGTGCTGAGAAAGTAGATGTAATTGTAATTCGCGACTCAGGTAGTAATGCCTATAATCAACCAATTCTGGCTATGGATGGGGTAGACTCAGTAGAAACTCTAATAATTTCTCATCGAAAAAATGCTCAAAAACAGAATATAATAGAGCAAATTGAGAATGCCGAAGTAATTTTTTTTGCAGGTGGTGACCAGTGTCAATACCTGCGGAATTATCGAAATACTGAAGTTGATAAAGCTGTTAATTCTGTTATTGCCAAAGGTGGGGCAGTTGGCGGAACCAGTGCTGGTGCAATGATTCAAAGTGATTTTGTCTTTAATGCTTGTTCTGAGACTGTCACCAGTAAAACTGCACTAAAAGACCCATATCAAGATATTACTCTTGATGAAGGTTTATTTCACAGGCAAAATTTTCAGGGAACTGTTATAGATACTCATTTCTATGAGCGCGATCGCATGGGTCGGTTAATGACGTTTGTTGCTCGTTTACTCAGAGATGGAATATCTGATACTGCTCTAGGTATTGGTATTGATGAAGATACTTCGTTAATTGTGGATAAAAGTGGTTTAGCTAAAGTAGTTGGAAATGGGTTTGTTTATTTTGTCTTGGGAGACCATTTACCAGAAAAATGTCAACCTCAAACTCCATTAACTTTTAGTAGGTTCAAAATCTGGAAAAAAGAAAATGGTGAAACTTTTGATTTGAATCATAGACCATTAACTGCTGATTATCAAGTTAGTGTCGAGAATGGAGAACTTGATTCTAGTCCTTATTAGAAGAGGGAGTAGGGAGTAGGGAGTAGGGAAAAGGGAGGAACAATTGATAATTTCTGGAAAAGAGATGGGGAGATGGGGAGTATTTTTCAACTTTTTTCCATTATACTTTCTCTCTACCTCCTGACTCGGCCTTCCTGGTAAAAACACTGAATCGCTTACAAAGATACGATCAGGGGTTCTATATGTATTCAGTGGCGATATGCTGTTTTTTGGTTGAATAAAAAGTCATGCGTAGGGGCGAACGACTCCAAACAACAAAATACTATCACGATTTTTTTGAATATGCAAGGGTAAATACCTTGTCGTTTTTTTGGAGCTTCACAAGATGATAATTGGATTGAATAGTTAATATAGCGATCGCTTCTATTTCTTTTTGGAGTGCTGCACAGGATAATAATTTTTTTGGTGCTTTGATGGTGTGAGTATTCCTTCTATACGTATTCAGTGGCGATATGCTGTTTTTTGGTTGAATAAAAAGTCATGCGTAGGGGCGAGTTGCACTCAATGGTTACATACTATCATAATTTTTTCGGGGATGCAAGGGGAAAATCCTTGCCGTTTTTTCTGGAGCTTCACAAGATGCAGATTGATCGTCCGTGTATCTGTGACCAAATCCTTGTCTGGCTGATGGGGTGAAAAATTTTGCGATCGCTTCTATTTCTTTTCGGAGTGTTGCACAGGATGATAATTGGATTGAATAGTTAATATAGCGATCGCTTCTATAAAGAGTAAATATCGATACTGTTGATGGGGTGAGTATTCCTTCTATATGTATTCAGTGGCGATATGCTGTTTTTTGGTTGAATAAAAAGTCATGTGTAGGGGCGAATGACTCCCAATAACAAAATACTATCATAATTTTTTTGACGATACCAGGGGAAAATCCTTGCCGTTTTTTTGGAGCTTCACAAGATGCAGATTAATCATCTGTGTATCCGCGACCAAATCCTTGTCTGGCTGATGGGGGTGAAAAATTTTCGGTGTCACTACTTCTTTTCGGAGTGCTGCACAGGATGATAATTTTCTGGTGCTTTGATGGTGTGAGTATTCCTTCTATATGTATTCAGTGGCGATATGCTGTTTTTTGGTTGAATAAAAAGTCATGCGTAGGGGCGAATGAATCCCAATAACAAAATACTATCACGATTTTTTTGAAGATGCAAGGTATTTTTCCTTGCCGTTTTTTTGAAGCTTCACAGGATGACAACTAGATTGAACAGTTAATATAGCGATCGCTTCTATAACGAGTAAATAAGATCGATATTGTTGATGGGGTGAAAATTTTTCGGTGTCGCCACTTCTTTATTGAAATGCTTCAAAGGATGATAATTTTTCTGGTGCTTTGGTGTCTGAGTATCTCTTCTATATGTATTCAGTGGGGAAATGCTGTTTTTTGGTTGAATAAAAAGTCATGCGTAGGGGCGAATGAATCCCAATAACAAAATACTATCACGATTTTTTTGAAGATGCAAGGGGAAATACCTTGTCGTTTTTTGGAGCTTCACAGGATGACAATTGGATTGAATAGTTAATATAGCGATCGCTTCTATGGCGAGTAAATATCGATACTGTTGATGGGGTGAGTATCTCTTCTATATGTATTCAGTGACGATATGCTGTTTTTGAGTTGAATAAAAAGTCATGTTTAGGAGCGAGTTAAACCCAATAATAAAATACTATCATAATTTTTTCGGGGATGCAAGGGGAAAATCCTTGCCGTTTTTTTGGAGCTTCACAAGATGCAGATTGATCGTCCGTGTATCTGTGACCAAATCCTTGTCTGGCTGATGGGGTGAAAAATTTTGTGATCGCTTCTATTTCTTTATTGAAATGCTTCACGGGATGATAATTTTCTGGTGCTTTGGTGTCTGAGTATCTCTTCTATATGTATTCAGTGGGGAAATGCTGTTTTGAGGTTGAATAAAAAGTCATGCGTAGGGGCGAGTTACACCCAATAATAAAATACTATCACGATTTTTTCGGGGATGCAAGGGAAAATACCCTGTCGTTTTTTTTGAGCTGCACAGGATGACAATTAGATTGAAAAGTGAATATAGCGATCGCTTCTATAACGAGTAAATATCGATACTGTTGATGGGGTGAGTATCCCTTCTATATGTATTCAGTGACGAGATGCTGTTTTTTGGTTGAATAAAAAGTCATGCGTAGGGGCGAGTTACACCCAATAATAAAATACTATCACGATTTTTTCGGGGATGCAAGGGAAAATACCTTGCCGTTTTTTTTTGAGCTTCACAGGATGATAATTGGATTGAATAGTTAATATAGCGATCGCTTCTATAACGAGTAAATAATATCGATATTGTTGATGGGGTGAAAATTTTTTGGTGTCACCACTTCTTTATTGAAATGCTGCACAGGATGATAATTTTTATGGTGCTTTGATGGTGTGAGTATCCCTTCTATATGTATTCAGTAGCGATATGTTGTTTTGGAGTTGAATAAAAAATCATGTGTATGGGCGAGTTACACCCAATAATAAAATACTATCACGATTTTTTTGGGAATGCAAGGGAAAATACCTTGCCGTTTTTTTGGAGCTGCACAGGATGATAATTGGATTGAATAGTTAATATAGTGTTGGCAGGACAAATGTGGTAGCTACATAGCTTCTACATGAGTAAATAGGGTTTGCTGATTAAATATCAAAGCATTGACTGATAAATGCGTAAGTTCTATGCCTCTTTCTTCTGACTTCTGCTAAATGAAATTATTAGAAGTCATATTTAGGCCAAAATATTTCTTTTGAGTATCAAAACAAGATATAATAATTCACATTATCAAAACTTTGCTTATAAGTACCTATGATCGATTTAAATATTGGAGCTAAACTACAAAAAAGAAAAAATCCATTTGGAAGTAGTCGAGTCGATCATCCTTTTCAGACACATAGCGATGCAGATAATGTTTTTAGTCAAGAATTTCACAGAATACAATCTACTCTCAAAGATATTAAACAAGATATTAATCATCAAAGCAAAGGGGTTGTTGTAGTAGGGGAACCAGGGTTTGGCAAAACTCACCTAATGATGCGATTAGCAAATAGTAGATTAAAAACTAATCGACTCTTATTTATCCGTCAGCCTAACAATCCTGATGCTATTATTTATCATATTTATAGTCGTATACTTGAATCGCTTATTAGATGTATTCCAAAAATTAACTATACTCAACTAGAATATTTGATTGCTAATAGTTGTGCCAAAATTTTTCAAGAAATTGTTGTAGAAAATCCAGATTTGTACCCAAAAAAAGAAAGTAAAAAAGACCAGACAGTTATAGAGTTAGTCAAAAATGGAAACCTAGAATTACTCTCTTTTTTATCATCAGATACTCAAGGTAAACGAGAGTTTTGGGAACATATAGAAAATCGGTCTTATATGTGGTGGAGTACAAATTATTCAACGGCAGGATATGCACCAGAAATATTCAAAGGAATTATCAAGTTTTGTGGGTATAGAGCGATAGATTATCGTCGCATCATTCGAGAATGGTTGGCAATGAATGATGTACCTCAAAAATTATTAGATAAAGTTAAAATAGCACCTTGGAATAAAAGTATCAATCGGGAGGAAGTATCTTTAGAAGCGTTAAAGGTATTGGGTTATTTATCACTTTTAGACGAACCTTTAATTATTGTATTTGACCAGTTAGAAGGTTTAGGTAGGGAATATAATCAGAATCTTTTACACAGTTTTGGAGAAGCAATTAAAGAAATTTTTACTCATGTTCCTAATAGCTTGATTATCCTCAATTTATTTCCTGATCGATGGGAACAGTTTAAACAAGAATTTGATGATTCTATTGTCGATAGAATTTCTCAATGTCAAGTATTCTTAAATAAGCCATCTGAAGAACAGTTAATAACAATTCTCAATGAAAAATCTAAGTCTATTAATCTGACGATTGAACAACTTTTTGAACCACAGGAAATTCAGAAGATATTAAGTAAAAATTCTATCCGCTCAATTATTAATTCTGCTGCGGATTTCTATAATTATAAAATTCATAATATTCCACTGCCCGATTATCTGAGAATTGAGACAAATAGTCAAATAGCACTACAGAATAATTCCAATTTACAAAATTTGGTCTCAGATATTAAACAAATTAAAGAAGTTGTTCTGAAGATAGCTGAAAAACTGAATATTGAATCGAATCTAGAAGCAAAAATTGAGGAAAATAATCAAAAATTTATTCATCAGGAGACTCAAACTGATACAAATAAAATTATCGGAGATTACCTGAATCAAAAATATCAGCAAATAGAAGAAGAATATAGTGAATCTCAAGTTATTACAAGTAGTGATGACCGGGGAAAATTGGAGAAAATTTTTGAATCTTTGAAAATAATTCAACCATCTCTCAAGTTAGATTTTCTCACCTTTGATAGACCTAAAAAAATTCCAGACCACCTGGTTATTCAAACAGAAACTCAAGGTTATGCTATAGGTTTTTTATATGATGGAGGTAACGCCTTTTTTTCTCGGATGACTAACTGGAATGAATTAGTAGCAAAAAATTATCACCTCAAGTTTTATCTATATCGAGATGCTAGAGGGTATCAAGTTAGTGGTGAAAAAAGTATGGCAGAATTAGATAAATTTAAAAATACAGATAATGGCGAATATATTGTTTTGATCAAAGATGAACGTATTACTTTTGAACTTCTCTATCAAATAATTGTGGATATTCAAAATCAAGATTTGGAAGCTAAGTTGGATGAAGCATTATTAATTCTTTTAAAAAGATACTCACATCACTCGTTATTAAAAATAGCCATAGAAGCGATCGGAACTTTTGAAGTCTAGCTTGATTAAAGAAGGTTTTAGATCCCCTGAACAAAGTAGAGTTTTAAATCCTAATTGCTCAGGTTTTTAGGTATAATAAAAGTTATACGTAAATATAGTCATATATAGTCAAATCATGTCAAATATCTTCGTTGATTTGTGCAAGCATAGCTACTAAATATTTGACAAAATTTAATAACTCAAAGGTCATCTGTTTAAGAGTATAATGAAATTGGCACGCTTAGTTCCAGACTAAATAATCATCAAAAATCCGCGCGTCCTCGAATCCTAATATAATTTTAACTCCTGGATTTATGAAATTAGTTGAGAGACATATCCCATACAAAAAATCATCGGTTTTATCCTGAAATTGACCGACTATGTTTCTTGTCGAAAA
>NZ_JAAHGO010000125.1 GCF_010672455.1 Okeania sp. SIO2C9
TTCTGATGGCAGTAAATTTGCCAATGTCAAAGCCTACAGGCAAGCCAAAAAACAATTAGTTCGTCATCAACGAGCAGTCAGTAAAAAAGTTATTGGTTCCAAAAACAGACGCAAAGCAGTAAAAAAACTAGCCAAAGTCCACAAGAAAGTAGCCGATATCAGAGCAGATGCACTACATAAACTCACAACATGGGCGAGCTTTAAACCACAGCACCATAGTAATTGAGGATTTAAACGTAAGTGGAATGCTCAAAAATCACAAATTAGCCAGTGCCATAGCAGACTGTGGATTTTATGAATTTAAACGTCAACTTACATACAAATGTGAATGGTACGGTATTGAATTAGTTATAGCGGATAGATATTATCCAAGTTCTCAAATATGTTCAAACTGTGGGCATCAACAGAAAATGCCCTTACACTTGAGAACTTATAAATGTAGGGAATGCGGTTTTGAAACTGATAGAGATTTTAATGCTGCTATCAACTTGAAAAACTATGTGTATTAGTAGCTTGAGTTCCAAGCGAATTTAAGCCTGTGGAGAAGATAAGTTACAGACTGCGGTCAGTGGTCTTCAGAGAAGCAGGAAGCTAGCTCCAAAGTTCATGCAATCACGTATGGGTAAGTTTGGGTAAGTTTAGTAGAACGGCGAAACTTAAAAAGAAAAAGTCACAGAAGAAAAAGTCAAAACAGAGAAAGCCAAAAATTAAAGGAAAAAGAAAATAACAGAGTCAGTTTAGATAAATAGTTAGTTGACAACAGAGAATTTATGAGCAGTGGATGTCTTCTGTTCTATTTTTTCGTGTCTCTAAATAAATATAATTACCTTGCGTAACTAATTCTACGCATATTCAATAGTAGAAAGACTCATTAGTTTTAGTTTTTCTTTTTAAGATTTCTACTGGTGTTGCAGGGCTAACATATTTACGAAATACTCTAGCTAATTGTATTCGCATCCATTGGTTAGGAGTTTCTGATATTTGTATTAATAAACGTTCTGATTATTCTGATGTTTTGAGTAATTGTCCGAATAAAACTAAAACTGGTTTATAGAGTTCACAAGTATCTTTCAAAATATCAGGATAATATTCTCCTGTAGCCAAAGTAATCCAGTTATGACCTTGGGATTTGTAGTCAGCAAAAACTTTAGGCACATTAATAGTTAGATTGAGTTTTTTTATAGTAGTAGAGGGTTCAATAAACCCTCTACAATTTTAATCTATTTATGAAGTCAGAGGTTAACAACCCGATCTTACTAATTTTCCTCTGAGGAATTATCTTGAACTAACTCCTCAAACTCTGCCACAGAATTAACCCTGATTGTTTCTAGATGTAACTGTTTTAAACGAGCTAAATCTTCAATATTATTCAGAGTTTCTACCAGAGTTTCTGGCACTGATAAAAATCGTACTTGCAGTAGGTCGATAATATCTTGTATGCGAGCTTTTTTGGCTCCTTTTTCCATACCACGTTCTTCCATTGCACTTAATAATTCCACTTTTTGTTCCTCCTCATATTGATTAATTTTTCTTTCCAGGTTCTGTTGTAATTCCGAGGGCAATGCCATCATTTTATCTATGAATTTAAACAAGTTAATAATCTCAAACTTGCTTAATCCCTTTTCATACAAACTTCTGACTAATTGCCATTTCCATTTTTCTCTTTCTGTGAAATTCCTGGTGGTACTCTTAGTCCTTAAGTGTGCCATTACCATCGTAGCAAAAACATTGTTACTTGCTGATAATTCCTCCCATTTATAATCTAATAGTTTCACGACATCAAAATCTAATCTCATGCGACTTTTTTTGAACTTATATTTATAAGAACTGGGTCGCCAAGATGGGCTGTCATCTCCGAGTATAGCTAAACTAATTACTTTTTGGTTATACAGATCGAATGCTCGATAGTTATAGATAAACATTCGTTTGGGAAATTCTCGGTCGTATTGACTTTGAACTTCTATATGAATTAACAGCCATTTTTTTCGGTTGTTTAATAACCAGACTTGAAATAATTTGTCAGCATAACGTTTTTCTGTTGTGGCTGAAGCTGTAATTTGTTCTAGTTCTTTATCTAGAGAAATTGGTGTTTTTTCCCAATTTATGGAGTTGTAAATTTCTGGATAGAAAAAGCTGAGGAAAGATGGCAAATATTCTCCAATTGCTGCTTTCCAGGGTTCGTCATAGTTGGCGGTTGTTTCTGTCATTAGTTAGAAGTTAAAATATTGATTTTACTAATAGAGTGCTATAATCATCCCATAAGTACAAATATCGAGAAAAATTAAAAATCAGCAAAGTTGTAAATCTCAGATAATTACATCAGAATCTCCAAGAAATAAACCAACTTTTAACTGGATGTAGCTCACACTCATTCTCCCCATAAATTTAGCTCTAATTGTTTTCCTTGTTCAGTTAACTTTTGAGTTTTTTCACCATTACCATTGAATTTTGAACCTACAAGTTTAGGTATTGGTCGCTCAAGTTTTTCCTGATTAACTTCAGCAAAAATCTGATGATTTGCATTCATATTGATAACACCAATTGGTTCTTCATAAAGCAAAAAATCGGGAAGAGTTGGAGGTTCAACAACTTGTAGAGAAGAATCAGCATCAGGTTGTTTCAATAACTCTCTTAGTTCCATTAATAACCTACCAAGAGCATTAATACCAACAAGTGTTTCGCTATCAACTGGAATAGCGCCCCAAAAGTCATCTTTACGAGAATCTTCTACAATAGGCCGATTTTCTGTTGATAACAAAAGCTGACCAAAATTTTCCCAATTCTGAGCTAACTTCACGCGCAAGCACCAACCCATAATAGCTACTTTAACTTGCTCCCAGTCAGAACGCGATCGCCAGCGATGAGGTTTGGATTTCATTTTGGCTGTCATCGGACTACGTTGGGCAATTATTAATCTTTGCACATCAGGTAAGTTGGGAAACCGACAGGCCTGATAGAGTGCTTCAGAGGTGAAAATTTCTACATCATTAACCAGCAAACGATAACCACCTGCCATATTTGAAAGACCACCAAATTGCTCTGATGTCTTGCGAAATGTTACACAATCTTCTCTATGATATGTTCTTGATTCTGGAGTTGTAGTCATTTTCTAGACCTCAAATTTTTGAAATTTTCTCTCAAATGTTTTGAGATTCATTAGCTTTCCTTAAAAATAGTGGATACCATTTACTAAATGGATGATTCTGAGGAAAACTTGAATCGCCCCACCACAATGCTAGAGGGCAATTATTAGCAATATTGCGATAAGTGATGAAGACTGCTCCAAAACCCAGAGATTCCAAATATTCATAGCCTAATGGACGCATCTGAAATTTAGGAGTTTTTGGTAAAGAGACAATGTAAGCACCTGCTTTCAAAAATGCACTTTCTACAACTTTACGGGCAGCTAGAGAAGAGAAAATCCCTCTTTGGGTAGGTACTTTACGAAAAAGTCTAGGGTTAATCTGCTTTTCTTGACTTAGCGCCATTACCTTTTCTATGTATGCGTCAACTAATTGATTTCCCAGAACTTCCGTAGGCCAGAGGCCATCAAATTTTTCAGGCTGGAAAGGTAGATTGTGAAATTCATACCATTTTTTATAGTCTACAGATAAACCGTACCTTTGAGCTTCAGAGTTAAATTTCTGCTTAAGATAATCAACCCCACTTGTGTGTGCTGCTAAGAATATTAGGTGTAGGGTTGTGCAACGAATAGCATTTGGCAACCACTTTTTTAGATCGTACAATGCAGTGTTTCCAGAATACAAACAATCATCTAGATAAACATAAGCAACTGGAGATTTGCCACAGTCTTGAATACTAATTCCATATTCAGATTGAGTGACTTCATTAGCTAAAAAAAGTAAATCATTTTGACTATCCCCTTTTCTTTGAATGTTTAAAAATTTTGTTTGAAGTACTACTTGACCAGGATTAAAGCCAAATATCTTGTTAGAAGTTAATGCTCTTGTAATAATATTTTTAGCGGTTTGTCGTGACACATAGTATTTCTTCAAAATCTGCTCCATTTCTCTGAGAATAGTTAAGCGATCGCTCTCTTCAAACTGGCACACCCATCTATCTACATGGTCTGAGGTCATAGGAGCAATTTCACCCTGTCGATAATCTTCTATAGTTTTGGCTATAGACTGGAGTAGATGTTGGTAATCATTCATCTGATAATACTCAAAACTTTCTTTAGATATTTTTATATTTTATCTTTTAAGAAGATAGCATTTTTGGTGGTAGAAAGATTCAAAAGATTATCATTAGGATTAGATGAAGCTTGGATAATTCGATTCAATAAATCGGGATTTTTCTCTGTTGGATATCCTGTAATTTTAATATTTTGATTATGTCCATCTCGATAATCAAGCCAAAGATATTGCACGGGAATTCCATTACTTTTATCTAAATAAACTTTACGTCTAGGATTACCATTTTTAGACCAATATATTTCTCCTTACCTATCTATAACTACTTATCTTCACTTGCTAACTAGCTCAAAATATTCTCAAACAATTTATACAAATTCGGTAGTATAAAGATTCAAAATATTATCATTAGGATGTGCTTCAAACCATAAAGCTTAACTCACAAAAATCTATTCCTCTATCCCACTCAATATATCTACCACCTTCTCCTAATTTTACTTGTGAAAAAAAGTTTGTATCGGATAAAGGGGCAAAAACTCCACCTTGGTTAATAATAGGTTAAAAATCTACAATAATTTCACTGCCATTAGAATAAATAAGATGCAGTTTGTAGTTAGATTCAGCAATTAAGCTGGTAATAATATAAGGCATAATTAACTCCCATTTTATTCTAAAGGTTCAATTGATAAAGGTGCTTGAGCTTGCCAACAACGGTTCCAATTATCTAATAATTCTTGTTGATGGAGTACTGTCCATTCTAAAATCATTGAACTAACTCTATTAGGTGCTTTTCCAACAATTATAGTAATAGGTGAAATCCCTACAACTAATTCGTATTCGCCATAAATAGCATAAAAATGGGGTGGAGCATGGTCGTTATAAAACATCTTAATAATGATGCCATAAAATTAAGAAATTATTGGCATTGAATATTTCCTTTTTATATTTAGAGTTTTGCAAAATAAACTTGCTATTTTTTACTCTCAATAGAGTGTCTAGTAAAACGCTCAATAATAAAATTTATAGTTGAATTTTAGTGCAAGAATGATGATTGATTTTTGCTCTGAAGCGCTACTACAAACACAACTTTTATTGCTAATCATTTTCCTAGCATAATATCGCATAAATCAAGGATAAAACTACCAATAATTGTTCTGGTGCAATTTCTTTTGGAAATATCTTCCTGCTGGGTAAGCGCCAATAATATAACCAATAATATAGCCAATAAGATAAATACCAATGGGGAACCCCAACCATAATATTATAATCCCAACCATTAGAGTATATATTATAGCCCACATTAGAGTCCATGCAAACAACCATACAATCCACCATAATAATCCACTAATAAATGATGAACTTTGTCTAGGTCTTGCATAAGGAACTCGTTCTCTTACTAACTTAAGCCTTTGACGTTCTTCTTGTTTATCCTTATATTCCTTCCACGCAACCCACGCAGTAAACAAACTAGCGATCGCTGCTATAGCTTCCCACATAAAAGTCCTCCATAATAGATTAGATCAGGACTTACCCATGAGAAACGAAATATCGACGTTTGAGATTGATTTCCTGACGGAATGCTCCGCAAACGCTGCCGCTTGCAATGACAGAATTGCCTTGTTTTGCGTAAGTCCTGTTAGATATTATTCCGCTTCTGACTAATCAGGTAATCTGAGGCAGACACAGATTTGAGTAGAGACAAACAAACTAATCATCTTGTATATCTCAGCACTTTTCAGATTGATAAACCACATTGCCACAACCAAAACCCTGTAAGGGCGACAAAACCCTGTAAGGGCGAATGGCATTCGCCCCTACTGTATGAAAAAGGATGTCACAACACAAATAGTTTCAAACTTTAAATATCAAATAATTGCCTGAAACTATTGTATTGTCAAAGTTTTTAGCTGCTCGCATCTTACTTTTGAATTTTGACTTTTGAATTTTGACTTCTTCACGCTGGCATCCCCAAAATCTCCTCAATTTTCGGCATCTCTTCCAACGGTATCACCCGACCTTCATCCTCAAAACCAGCAATTTGATCGAAATTCAAATACCGATACAAATCGCCAGCAAACGGATCGACTTTCTCTTTCATAATCTCCAAATATTCATCCACACTAGGTATCCGACCCAACAGCGCACAAACCGCCGCCAACTCAGCAGAACCTAAATAAACACGAGCGCCTTTACCCATACGATTATTAAAATTCCTGGTGGAAGTCGAGAACACAGTCACGCCATCCTCAACACGCGCTTGATTTCCCATACACAAAGAACATCCAGGCATTTCCGTCCGCGCACCAGCAGCAGCAAACACCCCATACATTCCTTCCTCGCGCAACTGTTTCTCATCCATGCGAGTAGGAGGACATATCCACAATACACCTTTGACTCGCCCTGCACCTTCCAATACTTTCGCAGCGGCACGATAATGACCGATATTCGTCATGCAGGAACCGATAAACACTTCATCAATTTTATCCCCCGCACATTCCGACATCAATTTAATATTATCCGGGTCATTGGGAGCTGCCACAATAGGTTCCTTAACTTCATTCAAATCTACCTCAATAACTTCCGCATATTCTGCATCCGCATCCCCAGACATTAATTCTGGATTTGCTAACCATTGCTCCATCTTAGCAACTCGACGCATAATAGTCCGTGCATCTGGATAACCCCGCGCCACCATATTTTTCAACAACGTAATATTAGAACGCAGATACTCAGAAACAGTCTCCGTACCCAACTTAATTGTCGAACCAGCACAGGAACGTTCCGCAGTCGCATCAGTCAATTCAAAAGCTTGCTCAACTTTCAAATCTGGCAAACCTTCCATTTCCATGATTCGCCCAGAGAACACATTTTTCTTATTCTCCAACGCAACAGTTAACAACCCTTTTTGAATCGCCACATAAGGAATAGCATTCACAATATCCCGTAATGTTACGCCCGGTTGTAACTTACCCTTAAACCTGACCAAAACAGATTCTGGCATATCCAATGGCATCAAACCCAGAGCTGCTGCAAAAGCTACCAAACCAGAACCCGCAGGAAAAGAAATTCCCAGAGGAAAACGAGTGTGAGAGTCGCCCCCTGTTCCTACTGTATCCGGTAACAACATCCGGTTTAACCAAGAGTGAATAATTCCATCTCCCGGACGCAACGCTACCCCACCACGAGCAGAAAAGAAATCAGGTAATTCTTTGTGAGTCTTAATATCAACTGGTTTGGGATAAGCAGCAGTATGACAAAAACTCTGCATTACTAAGTCGGCACTGAAACCAAGGCAGGCGAGTTCTTTCATTTCATCTCGCGTCATAGGTCCGGTGGTATCTTGAGAACCGACGGTCGTCATCAATGGTTCGCAAGCTGTTCCCGGACGAACACCTGGTAAACCGCAAGCTTTTCCTACCATTTTCTGTGCCAAGGTGAAACCTTTACCTGTATCTGCTGGCATTTGCGGACGGGTAAATACAGTGCTGGTTTCTAATTCCAGAGCATTACGGGTTTTGTCAGTGAGGGTACGCCCAATTAATAGGGGAATACGCCCACCTGCTTGCACTTCGTCGAAGATAGTTTCTGGTTTGAGGGTGAATGTGGAAATTATTTCTCCTGCTTCGTTGGTTATTTCCCCTTTGTAGGGATGAATAGTTATTACCATTCCTGTTTCCATTTTGGTAACATCGCATTCGATGGGTAATGCGCCAGAATCTTCAGCAGTATTGAAGAAAATCGGAGCAATTTTACCACCGAGAATATATCCACCCGATCGCTTATTAGGAATATGGGGAATGTCTTCTCCAATATGCCATAACACAGAGTTACAGGCAGATTTCCGGGATGAACCAGTACCGACAACATCTCCAACATAGGCAACTGGATTACCTTTTTGTTTTAATTCCGCAATAGTTTTCAACCCTTCCGGCATTTTTGACTCTAGCATAGCTAATGCGTGGAGTGGGATGTCAGGACGGGTTGTTGCATGGGGAGCTGGTGAAAGGTCGTCGGTGTTGGTTTCCCCAGGAACTTTGAAGACAGTGACGGTAATTTTTTCTGGGAGTTGGGGGCGAGTGGTAAACCATTCTGCTGCTGCCCAAGAATCTACTACTTGTTTGGCGTAGGGGTTGGTTTCTGCCAATTCTATAACATCGTTGAAGGCATCATAGACTAGCAGAATTTTACTTAAAGCTTGAGCTGCTATGTTTGCCAGTTCGGAATTTTCTGATTTGAGGATGTCAATGAGGGATTGAACGTTGTATCCACCAACCATTGTGCCTAATAATTCGACTGCGTAGGTGGAAGTAATTAGGGGACTGGTAATTTCTCCTTTAGCAATACCTGTGAGAAATCCCGCCTTGACATAAGCTGCTTCATCTACTCCTGGTGGTACGCGATCGCGCAGTAATGCCATTAACTTTTCTTCTGTTCCTACAGGTGGACTTTTCAAAAGTTCACATAATTCTGATGTTTGTTGGGCATCTAGTGGCAGTGGTGGAATTCCTAAATCTGCCCGTTGTTTAACATGATTTTCATAGTTGTCTAACATTGTTCAGGTGTCCTCCAGGTTTACATCCTCAATTCTACATTTTAGATATTTTTTTCAGGGATATATTTGATGCAATATCCCACCAATATAGAAGGGTAACGTAACTAAAAAAAACAGTGGATTTCAATACTTCATTATTACTTTTCCAGTTGTCTTTTTTCGAGAAACTATTGTCTATAAAATTATTGTCGCTACGCTCCAGAGATTCTTCTTGTAGAAGACCTTGGTTAGAATCTTTACAATTACAGGACTTACGCAGAGACTCTACATATAGTGAGTGTAAATACAATTTGCCCCTACAGATGGTGGTTCAACAGTCAATTTGCGTAAATCCTGAATTAGTAGGGCTTAAATCTGAGGGCGAACATTAAACCATTACCTAAAATCTATTGACCTTCTTCATCAAAATTTTATATAAATAGTTTATCTAGACTATATTTGTGTGCTATTGATCTATTTATCTTCTTCATCAAAACTTTATATAAATAGTTTATCTAGACTATATTTGTGTGCTATGGCTAATTTTCGATTGCTACCGATATGAAATTATTTGTGTGAGCAATTGCCTTTTTTGTGGCAGCGATCGCTTACGATCGCTAATCTTGCCATATTATTTACCTACTTTAATATTCATAAATCTTTATAAAAGATATTAAAAAAAATTTACAAATTACTTTAATATTTAATTATTCAGATTAAAATAAGTTTATGTTGCAATATTGATAATCTATCACAAGATGATTGTCAGGTTTGATCGGGGTGTGATAATTTTTTCAGGTGCTATTTGATTTGAGAATGTAATAAATGCCACTTTTATGATTAGGGATCGCTAATTATTTCAGATCGATAGTGTAACATAGTCAGCAAAAAAATCAGAAAAGACAATCAAAATAAAATTAAAATAAATCAATAAAAATACAACTTTATAAATAAATTAAAAAGTTAAAATATAGGTTTTAAGTAAGCTATGAAAAAAAGAAAAAATGAAGAATTGTGGAAGAATATTGCGGAAGTAATGCCAGTAGCAATAGTAATTAGCCGTGCAGTTGATTGTGTGATACTTTTCAATAACAAACTCTTTGAATTTACCTTTGGACTTCCTGGTCAAAAATTAATCGGTCGTCCCAAATCAGGTTTTTACTGTAATCCTCAAGAATGTGAATTGTTGTTCGCAAATCTGCATCAAGGAGGTGTAGTGCGAGACCGCGAAGTGTACTTAAAAAAAGCAGATGGCACACCATTTTGGGCTAAGACATCAATGCATTCCATCAGGTTTAATGGGGAAACTGCAATACTGTCAATATTTTTGGACATCTCAGAACGCAAATTTGCCCAACAGTCACTAAAAAGACAAGCTTTAACTTTTGAGAATCTCTACGATGGGGTAATTCTTACGGATATTCATGGTCATATTATTGATTGGAACCCAGCAGCAACCAGAATATTTGGCTATAGCAAAACGGAAGTTTTGGGTAAGACTCCAGGAATTTTACACAAACCGCAAGAAGCTTCTGTGTTAACTCAGGAAATTCTCAAGAAGATGAAGGAAGATGGTCGCTGGGCAGGAGAAATAAACTTTATTCGCAAAGATGGTAGTGAAGGCGTATGCGAAACTACAGTTGTGCCGATGCTAAATAAATCTCATCACATAGTTGCAACTATAGGAGTTAACCGAGATATTACAGAGCAAAAGCAAGCACAAGTAAATGAAGATATACTCTTAGAGCGCCTCAAATCTCGCGAACGTCAACAAGCAGCAGTAGCATGGTTAGGGCAAAAAGCTATAGCAACATCAGATTATCATACACTGCTTGATACAGCTGCCACCATAGTTGCCAAAACTTTGAATGTAAAATTTAGCCAAATTCTAGAGTTGTTACCTGGAAATAATGCTCTGCTCCTCCGTGCTGGAGTAGGTTGGAAAAAAGGATTGGTTGGTAAAGCTACAATTACTGCTGCCAGAGAAAAGTCTCAAGCTGGTTATACTCTTTTTGTTGACAAACCAGTTACGATCAAAGATTTTCGTGTGGAAACTAGCTTTTCAGGTTCTCCTCTCCTACATAATCATCACATAGTTAGTGGTGCTACTGTGATCATACCTAACTTGAAAATTAAAGCAGATCAAACAACCGATCCCGAACTTACTCATAAAGCCTGGGGTGTTTTAGGGGTTCATAGTTGTGAACATCGAGAATTTACCCAGGATGAAATATACTTTCTCGAAGCGATCGCCAATATCCTAGCAACTGCCATTGAGCGTCATGCTAATGAGGAACATTTGGAATTGATGAAGCGAGCTATTGATGGCAGTAATAATGGTATCGTTATCGCTGATGCTACTCAGTCAGATAATCCCATTATTTATGTTAATCATAGTTTCAATCGCATCACAGGTTATCAAACTGAGGAAGTAATCGGAAAAAATTGTCGATTTTTACAGGGAAAATCAAACAATCAGCCAGCAATTTCTAAGTTAAGAAATGCTATTTTACATGGTCAAGAATGTCATGTTATTTTGCAAAATTCACGGAAAGATGGCACAGATTTTTGGAATGAACTCTCCCTTGCACCAGTTTACAACTCTCAACAGCATTTAACACATTTTATTGGTATTCAAACAGATATTACAGAAAGATTACATTGGGAAACAGAATTATTTATTAAGTCTCAAGTTTTAGAAAAATTTAGTTCTAGCCTGAAGCAACTGCATAGAATTGCTACTTGTAATTATGATAATATAGAAGAACTTTTTGCTGATTATCTCCAAGCTGGTTGTGAAATTTTTGGCACGGATACTGGTGTTATTGGAGAAATCAAGGATGAATTATATACGATTAGAGCTGTACAATCAAAACAGGATTATTTTGTACTAGGAAGAAAATTTAATTTATGTGATATTTTATGTCACAGAGTAGTTAAAGAACAAAGAACAATCTGTATTTATGATTTAGACCCCTCGGAAGCAAAAAGTATGCCAATAAAACTATATATTGGTACTCCAATATTTGTAAATCATCAAATCTATGGTACTTTATGTTTCTTATCTCTCCAAGCAAGAACTAAAGAATTTGAATACTACGAAGAAGAAATTATTGAATTAATGGCTCAAGGTATTGGCAGATTTATTACAGCTCATCAAATAGAGTTGGAACGTCAGCAAGCTGAAGTGTTACTCCGAGCAAGCGAAAAACGTTACCGTCGTTTAGTAGAATATTCACCAGAAGCAATATCAGTAATTTGGATGGAAAAAATTGTCTATATCAATACTGCTGGCGCTCAGTTACTTGGTGCAAAATCTCCAAAAGAAATTATTGGTCAATCGATCTGGAAATTTATTCACCCAGACTACATAGAATTAGAGAAGCAGAGACTGCAAAAAGTTCAGCACCAAAGACAACAAACACATTTAGAAGAAGAAAAGTTAATCACCCTGGATAGAGAAATTATAGATGTCGAAATAACTGGAATACCCTATACTTATTATGACAAGGCAGCAGTGCAGATAATGATTAGAGATATCACTCAACGCAAACAAGCACAGCAAAAACTGCTCCATGACGCCCTTCATGATGCACTGACAGGTTTACCAAACCGTACCTTATTATTTGATAGATTAGAACAAGCGCTGCGTCGGTCTAGACAACATTTAGATTATGAGTTTGTTGTTCTTTTTCTAGATTTGGATCGGTTTAAAGTAATTAACGACAGCTTAGGACATTATATAGGAGATCAACTATTAATAGCGATCTCCAAGATACTCCAGAGTTGTATTAAAGCATCAGATACTCTGGCAAGATTAGGAGGAGACGAATTCACAATATTATTAGAGTATCCACCGGACATTAGCTATGCTGCTAGAGTAGCTCATAAAATTAATCAAAAACTTGCCAAACCTATTTATATAGAAGGACATGAAATTTTTACTACAGCTAGTATTGGTATTGTTCACAGTCGCGGCAATTTTGCTAATCATACCGATAAAAGTCATCCCCCTATTTGTCCTATCTACAATAGTCCAGAAGACTTGCTACGAGATGCAGATATTGCTATGTATAGGGCTAAAGCTTCTGGTAAAGCCAGGCATGAAGTATTTGATTTGATCATGCACGACCAAGCTATATCCTTGCTGGAGCTAGAAAATGACCTCCGACGAGCTGTAGAAATGATTAAACAAGATCCAGCTAATTCTCAATTTATCTTAAATTACCAGCCAATTATCTGTTTATCTACAGGTAAAATTACAGGTTTTGAAGCTTTGATACGTTGGCATCATCCAACTAAAGGCTTCATTTCTCCAGGACAGTTTATTCCTCTGGCAGAAGAAACGGGTTTAATTGTTCCTCTAGGAATGTGGGTATTACGAGCTGCTTGTCATCAATTAACTATTTGGCAGCAAGAGTTCTTTGGACATAAATATCAAGAAAACAATTGTCAGTTTATAGTTAATAACACTCAAGAAATATCCTCAACATCTAACTGTTTATCCCAAGTTAACAATGGCAATGGCAATGGCAATGGCAATGGTAATGGCAATGGCAATGGTAATGGCAATGGCAAATGTCATACTAATTGCCCTGCGTTTAATTCTGCTTGTGAATTTCCTAACCACAATTTGACCATGAGTGTTAATCTTTCTAGTCACCAAATTTCACAACCAAATTTAGTAGAAGAAATTGACGAAATTTTGCAAGCAACAGACTGTAAACCTAATTGTTTAAAACTTGAAATTACCGAAACAGTGATTATGGAAAATGTGATTTTAGCAACCACAGTATTGAATCAATTGAAAAATCGAAATATTAAATTATCAATTGATGACTTTGGTACAGGTTATTCATCATTAAGTTATCTACACCAATTCCCAATTAATAGTTTGAAAATTGATCGCTCTTTTGTTAGCCCATTAGACTCGGATGTTACTGGTCAGTCGTTAAAAATTGTCAGTGCCATTACTGCACTAGCTCATAATTTAGGTTTAGACATAGTTGCAGAAGGAATAGAAACTCAAGAGCAAATGCAACAACTAAAGCAACTTAAATGTGAAAAAGGACAAGGATATTTATTTTCAAAGCCAGTGGATAGTTACCAAGCAACTAAACTACTTCATAATTTTAACTATCATCAAATATTGCATTTGTAAGGATTTCCTGCGGAATGCTGCGCAAACAGCGGTCAGCAGTCAGCTATCAGCTATCAGCTCTTAGAAGTAATTATTGATTAGAAATAGGCGTGGAAATTAAAAATAAAATCAATTATTATCCATAAATTGTCAATTATTTCTCCCTGTTCCCTGTTCCCTCTTTTATCAAAATAACATGGGTCTAAAACCCCGCCTTTTAAGGCGCAATATTTTTGGAGAGTTGCTCACGCATCCCCTACTTCCCCTCCCCTCCTGGGAGGGGGAGGGGCGAGGGGTGGGTTAACTTCAGTAGGGGCGAATGGCCATTCGCCCCTACTGACTTCTGACTTCTGACTTCGTTAAGGAGATGTCTACTACTCACATTACTGATAGCTGAATGCTTACAATATTTTGCATAAGTCCTGATATTATTTGGTAATATTATTTCTGATGAATTAAGTTAATAATTTATATAATTAATAGTGGCAATAATCAGTACATTTCCCAATATTTTTATCCAAGTTTTTCTAGTCGGAGCATGGTTAGGAATTATTTTAATTTTTGCTGAAGTACTTAACCGCTTTGCCAAAGTAGACCCAGAAATATCACGAAAAGTAGTTCACATTGGCACAGGTAATGTAATTCTATTAGCTTGGTGGTTACAAATTCCGGCCTGGGTAGGTATTATGGCTGGAATTCTCTCAGCAGCGATCGCTTTAATTTCCTACAGACTTCCCATTCTTCCCAGTGTTAATAGTGTGGGACGCAAAAGTTTAGGCACATTTTTCTATGCAGTTAGCATTGGCATTCTTATCGGTTGCTTTTGGTTTATCGAACAACCTCAATATGCCGCTCTGGGTATTTTAATTATGGCTTGGGGTGATGGTTTAGCTGCTGTTATTGGTCAAAATTTTGGCAAACATCCTTATCAAGTTTGGGGGATGAAGAAAAGTTGGGAGGGTTCTCTAACTATGTGTTTGGTTAGTTATGCTATTTGTAGTTTGATTCTTTTGGCAGTACAAGGCAATATTTGGCAAACCTGGGTAGTTGCTATTCCTGTGGCGTTAGCTGCTACTGCTTTGGAGACCCTATCAAAAATTGGTATTGATAATTTAACTGTGCCACTGGGCAGTGCTGCTCTATGCTTTGTGCTAAATCAATTGTTATAGGGAATAGTTCAACAATTAATAATTAATAATTAACAATTACCTCTCCTTGAAAAGAAGAGGATTGACTAATCATGAAAATTTTTTCTTCTCTCGGTCGATTGGATATGGCTCCGAGACCCGCTCTTATCAGAGCCGCTCCGAATTGCGCCATCCCTCGACCGCTTGTTTCTCCTTGAAAGCAGAGGGTTTAAACCTTAATTATTCGGTACTGAAAGATAGTCTTTAAAACTAATAAAATCAAGTCTCATTTAACAACCATAATAAATTTTGTTTCTAGTGAAATTGTAGGGAATTTGCATAAAATATCCCTATATTATGGTTAATTAATTTTGACTTGATATTATTAGTTCTGACAGAACTTATTTTTTTTACTAAGCTGACTATTTTACTGAACTTTTTGTAAGCTGTTGCGCATTTAAACCACTTATTTGTTGTATGGCTAATTAAAAGGACAACTCTTATTACTTCTGACTTCTGACTTTTAACTTCTGACTTGCTAATAATAAGACGTATTTTAAATGCGTTTTAGCTTATTAATCTGCCCAATTAGGTCCGTGATAAGGGTCTCCTTCAAAAGGATTTACACCAGTCATTGGATACATATCATCGCTAGGACCAAAAATGCGACTAATTGCTTCTGATATATAAACAACAGCCTTTTCAATAGATTGGAAAATACTCATAATTGTTACCCCTTTTTTGTCAATAAAACTTTGGTTTCCTCAACACTTTTATTCTAGCTACTTCTTCTCTGACTTGATGATAGTTGTAACATTTGTTTTGATGTTGTATTATTTCGCAACTACTTCCGACAGGGATCGATATAAAATGTAAAGAATTTAGGTTTTATATTTAGAATAATTTACTTTAAACTTGTATTATCTTAGGTAAAAAAACTCACACAATTACCCATGTTATCCTTAAACTGTAGTATAACATTTTGACTCCAAAAATATTAAATGCGCTACCAATTATAATTAAAGTTACTATATTTATCGCCAATAAATTTTGATATACAGCCTTATCTGGCTAGAAATAACTTTATGAAGTGAAATAAGTAGAAGATTTACTAATAGTTTTACGGACAATTATCAAAATCACCTGGACAGATATAGTATTTTTTACTATAATTAAAACTAAGAGCATTGACTTAATCAAAGAATAACGATATAATACGTAAAAAAGCATACTCGCAAGGCAGGCTGTGCTCAACCATAAGATGAAATCCATTAGAACCAAACTTAAATTAAATAATCAGCAAAAAACTCTGATGGCTCAACACGCGGGGTATGGTAGATGGTGCTATAACTGGGGTTTAAGTTTGTGGAATGCAGCTGATAAAGATGGTTATAAACCTAATGCCCGTAGACTGAGAGAAGTTTTTACCAATCACACAAAACCTCTTTATCCTTGGATGAAAAACTTGTCGTCTAGAGTTTATCAATATGCTTTCCTGAACTTAGGTGAAGCATTTAAAAGATTTTTTTCCTACGGAATGCTGTGCAAACAAGGGTTAGGTAAACGCCCACGGTTTAAGAAGAAAAGTAAGTCTGATTCATTCACAATAGATAATTGTGGAAAACCAATAGAACTAAACGGATGGAGTCACAAATTACCTTTTATTGGTAT
>NZ_JAAHGO010000126.1 GCF_010672455.1 Okeania sp. SIO2C9
GGCATGGTTGATTCAGAGGTAGGGGTCAATGACAGTCCCTTAACTGATGAGAAGTAAAAACAGGTGGATTTATCCCCTGTTTTTACAACCGTCAGAATCCACGCGGTTTTAACCCGTGGAGTGTCAATAGTGCATTGTTTCATCTTAAATGTTGCAATAGATGTAGGTTTGGTATCGGGACGATCTTCGCAGCTTATCCGTAGGATAAACCCAACAATAATCTTTCTCCCTTACCCCCCTACTCTCCCAGGGCTAATTCTTTGTCGTCAGAGAATATTTACAACCCTATATTTTTTTGAGCTCCTGTGCTTCCAACACTTCCCAAACTTCCCAAACTTCCCAAACTTCCCAAACTTCCAACATTTCCCACCCTCTCCTCCTTTTGTCTCTGGTGACAATAAATTGACCCTACCCTACCCCCCTACTGCCTAATGCACTACTTTAGCTTTAGATGAAAAAGTCCACTACAAGAAGCCCCGCTTTTTCCTAGGTCATGCTCCACAAACATATTGCGCAGCGTTATAGCAGTCGAAGCAAAGGTTAGGACAGATAAAAAGCTTAAAACTCAGATAACGTAATACTTTTCCTTGTTCCTTCTTCCCTCTTCCTTCTTTCTTCTGCTATAACACAATTGTGCGCCAGCAAAATGACCGCTTGGGTCTGTCGCACCCTGCGGGGTCTCACCGCTGTTGCCTATTCCTTGTTCCCTGCTATACCAGTTATACCAGTTTGAAAAAAGAATGCTATAAAAAGTGCATCTTGATCAGATATGCTTAAAAATAGCTTCTCCAGTTCATTTTAGATGGTTATATCTATCGTTTTCCCTTTTTTTTCAATATTTATTCCTTCTTCCTTTTTGCTTCTTCTTTCTTTATTACTTCTACTATTTGTAGCAAATAACTAGGCTATTTTTTAGGAGTCAGGAGTCAGAAGTCAGGAGTCATAATGAATGGCTTCGATATCATTTTTCAGGTCGAAAATTATCTTTTTAGTAAAAAAGACATCTCCAAAAAAGTCTTTTAATTACTCAAATTATTCGTAACATTCTTTTTTGAAAATGGTATTATATTTGCTTAAAATATAAAACTTTTAAAATTTAACTTTTGACTTACTTATGACCAACATTCCAGATAATTCTAATCAGCAAACTGATACCTCCAAGTCTAGAAACTGGCGCAGAATAGTAATTATTAGTGGTCTGGGTTTAGGGACAGTCTCTGTAGGAGGGGGAGCAGTAGGAACTTGGTGGTTTCAAGAAAGATTAGCCCCAATGGTGAGTGATAATCTCACAAGACTTACCCAAAGGCCAGTTCAAGTGGGCGAACTGCAAAAATTTAGAATTGGTTATCTAGAATTTGGTCCTTCTTCTTTACCTCCAACTTCAACTGACTCGATCGCTGCTTCTACGGAGATAGTTAAGGTTAGGTATGCTCTTGGACCTTTGTTGTTCAAGACTCTGAAACTTGATATTACTTTTGGAAAATCTGAAGCTAATTTACAACAGGAAGCTGATGGTTTGTTTAAAATTCCAGAGTTGGCAGATTTACCACCTCCTCCTTTTAATGTTGATATTACAGCTCTACGTTTCCCGGAACTGGATGTTAGTATTTTGCCTGCTGAAACAGGAAAGTCTTCTGAACCGATATTGTTAGATTTGAGTAATAGTGAAGTTTTTTCTAAAGACAAACTGCAACGTTGGTTGGTAGACCTGAATGGGAAAGTTATTGATGGTGGGGGTAATTTTCGGGTTGATGCTGATGCTAATCTCAAAACTTCTGAAGTTAAAGCTGATGTTGTAGCGCAAAAATTGCAATTACCAATATTTGTTCCTTTAGTATTAGCGTTTGAAAATGTTCCTGATGTAAGTGTGCAAAGTGGGGTATTAAATGCGGACTTCTGGACTCAGATTAAATTAACTGATAAAGTTGCTGACTTTGTACAAAATATCCAGGGAAAAGTTAGTTTGCAGGAGTTGAATGCTAACAGCAGTTTCCTGAGCGACACTGTTAACTTGAATACGGTTGCTAATGTTGCTTGGCCAAAAGTTAGGGTGGAAAATTTAAACGCTAACTACGGGAATATTGGATTAAAACTCAAGGGTACGGCACAAACAACGGCAGACTTAGACCTTCAAAATCTTAATCTGAATTTGAATGGGGAGGTTTTACCTGTCAGTTTCGACAGTTTGTTTAATACTGTTACTACAGAAATTGATTTACTTTCGCAGCGTATTGAAACAGTAGAAACTAAGCAGCAACTTCAGCAAATTCGGAGTCAAATTCAGGATATTAGACCTTTATTAGATGGGGGTGTCAAAACTAATTTCAATATTGTTGGTAGTTTGCTGCAACCAGTGGTATCAGGAAAGGTTGAAACGACTGAAGTTACTAGAGTTGATAGATTAAGATTTCAGGATATTGCGACAAATTTTACTATTAGTCCGCAGTTAAACCAAGATTTTCAACTGCTCAATTTAACTGCTGGTTTTTCTGACTTACAAATTACTCCAGTGGTGGGAGGGAAAATTACGGGTAATTCAGAATTTAGAATTCAGAATTCAGAATTTAGAAGTGGGGAGTCGGGAGTCACGAGTGGGGAGTCAGTTCAACAAAGTCAAAATTTCCTACGGAATGCTTCCCTGCGGGATGCTACGCAAACGCAAACAAAAGTCAAAACTCAAAAGTTAGAAGTTGGGAGTCAGTCAGTTCCAGAAACTCAAAAATTAGAAGTGGGGAGTTGGAAGTCAGTTCCACAAACTCAAAATTCCCAACTCAAAATTCAACAGTTAGAAGTCGCGAGTCGCGAGTCAGTTCCACAAACTCAAAAGTTAGAAGTTGGGAGTGGGGAGTCAGTTCTACAAATTCAAAATTCCCAACTCAAAATTCAACAGTTAGAAGTCGCGAGTCGCGAGTCAGTTCCACAAACTCAAAAGTTAGAAGTTGGGAGTGGGGAGTCAGTTCCACAAACTCAAAATTCCCAACTCAAAATTCAACAGTTAGAAGTCGGGAGTGGGGAGTCAGTTAGTAAAGAGCAGGAAAGGAATTTTAATCCTGTAGTTGACTTAAACCTGAAGGTGGAAAATTTACCACTAGAACCGCTCGCTCAACAATATGGTTTTACTTCACCCCTTCCCCTCGGTGACTTTTCTTCTGAAGTAGCGATCGCTGGAGCTTTGGAAAGTCTGAAAGGGCAAATTCAGTGGCGGTTACCAAAAGCTGTTTATCCGGTGAGTGGTACTGTTGATATTGTTGATAGTCAGGCGAATATTAAAAATACTGTTGTCGAAGTTGGTGGGGGAAAGGTTAATATTGATGGTACTGCTAATTTGGATAACTGGCAGCTTAATGTTACTGTTAATCAAATTAATTTAGATAATTTAGAACCTTTAAAACCATTGGGTTTACCATCTGGGTTGGAGGGTATTGTTAATGCTGAAGTTAGTTCTTCTGGTCTGACAAGGGATTTTTCTATTAATAGTATTGATGGGAATGGGAGTGGGGTAATAAGTGTTGCTGGTGGTCAGGTTAATTTTAATGGTCGGGCAAAGAATGGTGGTTTGCAGGGTAAGGGTAATGTTGTTCAATTGAGTTTGAGTGCTTTGGAAAGAATTGGGAGAAATGCAAGTTTTTTGACTACTGCTAATCCGATTTTGTCTGGTCAAACTGATGGAAAGGTTAATGGTGAAGCGACTTTTTTAGCTAATTTCAATGATTTAAGTTTGTCTGGGATAACCACTGGTTTTCAGGGGAATGTTAATATTGCTAATGGTACGGTTAATACTAATGGGAAAGTTAATAATGGCAAGTTTCAAGCATTAGTTGATACTGAAGATTTACTACTTAATTATTTGTTGGATTTGGGGTTATCTGCTGTAAATTCTGGAGTTATTACTGACCAGGAACTGTTAAATAATATTAGGGCTAATATTCCGAGGTTAAAAACTCTGAATGGTAGGCTAAATGGTCGGGTTAATTTATCAGGAAATCTGGCAAATCCTTCTCCGGAAAATATAGCTGGAGATTTAGTTGGAAATCTCACAATTGAGGAGGGTACAATTAATGCTACTGGTAGTTTAAATTCGGGTGATTTTCAAACGACTGTTAAAACTAATCAAATATCTCTCACTGCTGTGGAAAAGTTATTAACAGAAGCAGAGTTTGTTTCTCTGAAAAATAATGTTTTACCAACAGATACTCAGGGAAATATTCAGGGGGAAGCGACTGTCTCTGGAAATATTAATAATTTAACTCCTACAGGAATTACTGTTGATGGGGATGGGAAGGTAATTATTGCTGGAGGAATTGTTAATGCTACGGGTAAATTAAATAATGGTAATTTTCAAGCTTCAGTTAATAGCAGTAAATTAGCAGTAAATCCTCTTTTAGATTTGGGAGAGGCGGTTTTAATATCGGGATTAATACCTGTAGAGGCTAATCAAGTTCAAGTTTTACAGGCTCAAATTCCTGCCATTAAAACTTTAAATAGTCAAGTTGATGTTAATGCTAATTTATCTGGAAATTTAAATAATTTATCTCCAGAAGCAATCACGGGAAATGCTAATAGCAAATTATTTATTGATGGTAATGCAGTTTATATTGATGGAAGACTCGAACGAGGCAACTTTTTTACAAATGTAGAAACAGAAAATATTGCTTTACGTCCTTTGGAAGAAACCATCAGAAAAACTGGTTTAATTTCCATACCAGCTAGCGCAACTTTACCGCCAGGAATTGAAGGAGAATTATTTGGTAATCTGAGCATATTTGGCAACTTAAATAATCTGAATCCTCAAGCAATAGCTGCTGATGGAACCGGAAAATTAATTATTGGAAATAATACAATTAATGCCACAGGAAAATTAGATAATGGTAATTTTACAGCCTCAGCGATCGCTGAACCTATTCCATTGAGTTTTGTCAAAAAAATAGCTCAAGATATTGGTGTAGTTCCTCCAGATTTTTTGCCTTATTTAGAAATAATAAATGGGAATATTATCGGTAGTGCTAAAGTTGCTGGAAATTTAGAGAATTTAAACTCAGAAGCTATTGCTGCTGAAGCGGAAGGAAAAGTACTTTTGGCAGATGGTGGAACTGTTAATATTACTGGAGAATTAGTAGGTCAAAAATGGCAAACTGCTGTAGTAGGAGAGCAAATTCCTTTAGAGCAATTTTCAGCAGCATTGGAAAAACAAGAACAAACAAAATCAACCGTTGCAGGTATTAGACAGGTACAAAAATTATTAGGGCAAGCTGAAAATTTACCAGTAATTGGTGGCTTTTTAAATACAAATATAGACTTATCCGGAACCCTAGCAAATTTAACTCCAGAAGCTATAGCAGCTCAAGCAAAATTAACACTTTCAGAATTACCAGTTATTCAACAACCTCTTAATTCTCTGTTTGACTGGAAAGGTAAACAAGTAGAAATAGAAAAAGTTTCTGTTCCGCCAAACGTTAATGCTAATGGAGTATTAGGTGTAGAATTTCTACAGCAAAAACCACCGACAATTTCTGGAATTAATATTAATGTCAATTTATCAGATTTTGATTTAGAATCTCTGCCAATAGAAAAATTAGCACAAGCACAAAATTTACCCATAGAAAAAAAAGGAGAGTTATTAACAGGTAGAGTCAACTTTGACGGTAAAGTTATTGGTAAATCTATCGAAGATTTAAGTTTAGTTGGTGATGTTGTCTTGCAAAACTTAGCCGTAAATTCAGTAGATTTTGATTCCGTTTTATCTGGAAAATTAAATGCAGGAATAGCTGATGGAGTAACATTTAAAATTGCTGGCGAACAAGACCGTCTAGAATTAGTATTAGATCGATTTGAGCAAACCTATTTTCCCACTGCTTTCTTAATTCAACGCGACCAAGCAAAACTCGCAGGAGTCACAGAAGGAGAAAATCTCCTAGTAACATTAGAGCAATTTCCTGTCGAATTATTAGATATAGCGCCAGCAGCACAATTTGATATCGCTCAAGTTTCCGGAGAAGCATCCGCCAAAATAGCAATATCTGGTCTGAGAACATTCGACCTGAACTCCATCACCGCAAACGGAAATTTAGCAGTTGCCAAACCTAGTATTGGTTATATAGATGCAGAAAGTTTCACCGCAGATATAAATTTTGCCAAAGGTATAGGAACTCTCAATGACGGTACATTATTATTAGGTGACAGTCGATATATCCTACAAGCAATGGTCGATATTAATTCTCCCGCTGCCAATTTCGACCCCAAATTTTCTGGCAACCTAAAAATAGAAAAAGGTGAAGCTCAAGATATTTTGACCGCCCTCCAATGGTTTAACTTAGAAGATATTGCGCGGGGTATAGCAACTCCAAATTATGCCAGTGCAGCAGATGTGCAACCAGTCGCAGTAGGTTTTCCAGAAAATACACCAGTAATTTCCCAACTGCGTCGGTTTGCCGAAATTAAAGCTTTGCTAAAACAACAACAAGAAAGTCAACAACCAAATACTCCCATACCAATACCACCCCTTGCAGACCTAGATATCACATTTTCAGGAGAAGTTGCAGCAGAAGGAACTTGGCAGTCTGGTATTGACGGCAAATTTGACATCAATGGTAACGACTGGAATTGGGGACCTTACAAAATCGATAAATTTCTTGTACAGGGTCAGTATGAAAACGAAGTGCTGACAGTCAAACCACTAGAAGTGCAAACAGGAGAAACATTATTAGCATTTAATGGAGATTTGAGTCTAGAAAATCAGACTGGGAAATTACAATTAGAAAATATAGATTTAGCAGAAATACAGAAATTTGCCCAAAATTATATACCACCAAATATCAATATTAATATTGCAGGAAAATTGAATGCTGAAACAGAAATAGGAGGAAATTTTGAAGACCCCAGAGCTATAGGCAAAATCAATATAGTAGACGGCACCTTAAACGAAACACCCATTGAAAAAGCAGAAACAGAATTTAGTTACAACACCGGACGCCTGCGTTTTGGTGGAGGTCTTTCCATAATTGGAGACCCAATTTTGTATAGAGGTGATATACCCATAGACTTACCATTTGCTCAAGTTTCCGCAGGTAGCGATCTAATTAACCTCAGCGTCAATATCAAAAATGATGCATTACAGATAGTGAATATTTTGACCGACCAGGTGACATTAAACTCTGGTCAAGGAGATATATTATTGCTGGTCAAAGGAACATTACAACAACCAGAACCAGAAGGATATGCTAAATTTGCAGACATCAGTATCACAGCAGCAGCATTTCCCCAACCACTCACAGACCTAACAGGTACAGTTTTATTTCAGAGCGATCGCTTAGAAGTAAAAGAACTCCAAGGAATTCTTAGTGATGGTAAAGTTGAGGTCATTGGTGTTTTACCAATTTTTCAACCCTTTGGCAGTCAAGAACCAGATATAAATAACCCCCTGACAATTACATTAGACCAACTGAATGTAAACTTTCAACGAGTTTTTCAAGGTGGTATTGATGGAAAAGTCCTGATTACAGGTGCAGCTTTCCAACCAGAAATAGGCGGTAACGTTGAAGTCTCCCAAGGTAGAATATTTTTGAATCAAGCAGCAGGTTTTGCAGCAGCAGCAGGTAATCAAGAAAATGCACCTGATTTTGGCATAGAAATTGGTCTAAATAATTTTCAAGTGACTCTAAGCGATCGCCTACTGATGATTAGTCCAGGACTAGCTAACTTTGAAGTTGCAGGTGGTTTACTGATAAACGGAACCCTTAGCGATATTCGTCCAAGTGGTGAGATCGACCTTGTAGCAGGGGTAATTAATCTATTTACTACAGAATTGCGTTTAGACCCCAATTATAAAAACACAGCTACCTTTTCCCCAATTAATGGACTTGACCCCATTGTAGATGTACAGTTATTAGCATCAGCTTTTGAAACCAACCGCTCATCATCCCCATCATCACCATTATCATCCGAGACAATAGACGCTCCATCACCAGGAACCTTGAATAGTAGTCAGAGAGTGAGAATTATGGCAACAGCAAAAGGACCTCTATCAGAATTAGAAAATAACCTAGAGTTGACCAGTGCTCCAAGGCGATCGGAAGTACAAATAGTCAGTTTGTTGGGCGGTAATATCATTGATACCCTTAGTGAAGATAGGAATTTAGCATTAGCTAATGTAGCAAGTACCACCATTCTTGCTAACTTACAACAGGATATTATTGCAGCGACTGGGTTAAGTGAATTTCGGATATTTCCTGCAAGTATTCCTAAACGTGGAGCGCGACGTGCTTCCTCTTTGGGTTGGGGTTTGGAGGTAGGTGTTGATGTGACGAATCAATTAGGAGTATCCATGACTAGACTTTTTGGCGCCAATGAACCAACGGAATATTCTCTGCGTTATCAAGTTAATGATGAAGTACGCGTTCGAGGAGGGAGTAATTTTAGTGATAATGCAGTATTATCAGTCGAATATGAAGTACAGTTTTGATTTTGTTAGGAGTCATTTCAGTTATCAGTTATCAGTTATATCATGTTCGGTTGAATACTTATAAATAACTGTTGTGAGGAGTCAGGAGGACCGAGTCAGGAGTCAGGAGGGAAGAAAGGGGAAAAAGAGGAAATATTGGAGAAAAGTCAAGATAATTTCAGTATTTATTTGGTACTGTCGGTATTGTCAGTCCTTAATTTTATTTATAACTGATTATCCGAACATGATATTATCAGTTATCAGCTATTGGTAGGGTGTGTTAGCGATAGCGTAACTGAGCGAAACCCCTCTGTATTCTGCCTTCTGGCTAATATAAAATCCGGTTGAATAGTTGTCATTGCGACGATAGGAAGCAATCTCCTACAGCGGTTTTCATTTGGGGAAACCACAGTAGGGACGTTCCATGGAACGTCCCTACAAGATTTTGTTTGTGAAGATGTGGTTCATCAATTTGAAAAGCGCTGTAATATCATGTTCGGTTAAATACTTATAAATAACTGTTGTGAGGAGTCAGGAGGACCGAGTCAGGAGTCAGGAGGGAAGAAAGGAGGAATACATAGGAAATATTGGAGAATAGTATTGATAATTTCAGTATTTCTTTTGTACTGTCGGTACTATCAGTCCTTAAATTTTATTGTAACTGATTATCCGAACATGATATAATACCAATTTGAAGAAAGAATGTTACAAATAATAAGCAGTATTAAAATAATTTGTAGGAAATATCTATTGGAGGAAAAGGATAAATTACTACATAATAAATGGTATCAAACCCATTCATTCTGACTCCTGACTCCTGTCTCCTGACTCCTAAGCAGTAACCTAAGTATTTGTAGCAAAGATTTATCAAGCTGGTGTAAATCCATGAGATTGCTTCCTTCCACTCCGTTCCACTCGCAATGACTTGGGTATATTAATTATCCGGATTTGATATAACTAATTAATGAGACTTGATCAGGACTTACGCAGAGGCTCTACATATAGGGAAGGCGAATGCCATTTGCCCCTACATATAGCGTTTTCAAGGTTTATTTGCGTAAGCCCTGTCTTTGCTAAACCGACTAAACAGCGAAAGCGTCAACTGTACTGTCAAAGAAAGTTAGGAAGTTTTGTGCTTCCTGCTCGCTGTTAAAGTTCCAGGTTTCTGTGTCACCGAGACCATTGCTAATTGCTACCTCGGTTCCTGTAAGTTCGGCTTCATTTAAGGTGGGAATCACATGGATATCGGCATTCGTCAACTGGTCGCCACCAAATAAATCGCCCATTTCCCCGATGAAATCATCAAAGTTATTGCGACTCTGTGTTCCAGGCGTATCAGCACCTGACCATTTGAAATCAAGGCTGTCAACAGTGCGTAAACCATCTGATAATTCAGGGTTCAATGAAATAATCTCGTCATTGGTTAATATCCTGATGTTGTTAGACCCACCATTGGTACCGCCGTTGAACTGGAAGATTTTGGTTTTAGTTGGGTCTTTACCCAGGAGATCCTGTGCGAATTCCTGAAAAGTATTGGCATCAAGATTATTGTCGAACTCAGCTTTGTACTGACCCCAAACTGTTCTGTGGGTTCAGCCGAGGTATTGCCAAATGGACTTAGGGAGGTTGGATAGTCCAAGGTTTCAATCTGTTTTCGATCTGCATTTGTTAATTTACTCCAAGGAAAAACGGTAAATTTATTTTGATATGATAACTGAAATGACAGTTGTACTCAAGCATTCAAAGCTTCAGTACAACCTTGGTTTGAGTTCCCGTTCTCAATAAATAATAGACTTGTCCGGTTGAATAGTTATAATTAAAGTTTGTAGTTGGGCTTTAGCCCTATCTATAGTTCGGGCTAAAGCCCAACTACGAGCAAAAACTTTTTTATCACTAGATTATCCGGACATGATATAAATATCCCTGCTGACAGGGATGAACTGCCACACAGGGATTGAGATTTCAACTCAACTTAAACCGTGAGAAAATCTGAACTGTCGAGATGAGCGGTATTAAACCAGGGCAACTTCGCTAACACTTCTGAAGTGGAAGTCTCGATAATCTTGTTGCCAGAGAAGGACAAGTCGTTGAAGGTTAAACCACCTGCTAATCCAATCCGATCGACTCCAAGTTGGAAAGACTTGATTTTATCAGTACCTTCTCCGCTGGCGATAATAAAGGTATCGTGACCAAAACCTCCAACTAGAGTATCTGAACCTAAGCCACCCTCAATTAAGTCATTACCAAAACCTCCGAAGATCCGATCGTCACCATCCCCACCTGTGAGGGTATCGTGGCCAAACCCACCAGAAATTACATCGTGACCATCATCACCATCAATGATGTCATTACCTTTCCAACCTCCGAGTTTCTCATTAGCAGCGCTACCAAAGATTACATCGTCACTAGCTTTGGCGTTGATGCGATTGCCATTGACCATGCTCATCAGGATCACATCTGGGTTAGGAGTACCTTGGTTGTTAGCCAGAATTAACTCAAAGGTATCACTGATTGTACCACCGTTGCCATCATCAGCTGTTACCGTGATGGGAGTGATGCTAGCATAACTACTGCTACCAGAGATAATCCCAGTATTCCCATCAATACTAAACCCACTTGGTAAGTTAGAAGCGGAATAGGTGAGGGTGTCGTTGGTATCAGCATCACTGAAGTAGACGCTGGTATCGAAGGATAAGTTCTCATTGGTTGAGATGATTTGGTCATCAATCTCTTGTTCTAAGATGGGTGCATCATTGACACCATCAATAGTAATAGTGGCAGTCGCTGTATCAGTTGTACCGCTTCCGTCATCAATGGTATAGGTAAAACTCTCAGTTGAACTTTCTCCAACACCCAGACTTTCAAATTGACTATTGGGGTCGTAGTCGAATGTACCATCGCTGTTAACTGTTAACAATGCACCAGAATTGAGAGTAATTTCAGTTCCCACATCCGCACTCACACCGTTAACTTCTGTTACCGTTAAGGGGTCGTTATCGGCATCGGTGTCATTGGTGAGAACATTTCCAGAAGTGGCGCTATCTTCATCAGTAGTCACACTGTCATTATTGGCAACAGGAGATTGATTGGTAACAACCGGACTGTTCTCGAAGAAAACGGTATTGCCAGAACTACTCCCCTCAAAGGCATCAAGATCGCCATCTCCATCAATATCAGCAAAGACGACGGTGGCAAAATTTGACACATTTAGTCCGAAGGGGTTGGCGACAGCAGTAGCAAAGCTAGGGTTACTGGCATCACCCGTGTTCCGGAAAAACTGAACGGGACCATCCTCCGCCACAAAAGCATCGAGGTCTCCATCCCCATCAATATCAGCAAAAGTGGGACTGGAGAAAGAACCCACATCTGCGAGTCCGAAGGGGTTGACTTGGACAGTCGCAAAGCTAGGGTTACTGGCATCACCGGTGTTCTCGAAGAAATTGGTATTGCCATCATAGTGCCCGACAAAAGCATCGAGGTCTCCATCCCCATCAATATCAGCAAAAGTGGGACTGGAAAAAGAACCCACATCTGCGAGTCCGAAGGGGTTGACTTGGACAGTCGCAAAGCTAGGGTTACTAGCATCACCTGTGTTCTCGAAGAAAAAGGTATTGCCAGAACTATTCCCCACAAAAGCATCAAGATCTCCATCCCCATCAATATCAGCAAAGGTGGGGTTGATACCGCCGAATCCGAAGGAATTGACTTGGACAGTAGCAAAGCTAGGATTATTGGCATCACCTATGTTCTCAAAGAAATTGATATTGTCATCCCCCACAAAAGCATCGAGGTCTCCATCCCCATCAATATCAGCAAAAGTGGGGGCGGAACGACCTCCCACCTCTGTGAGTCCAAAGGGGTTGGCTACACCAGATAAAAAATTCGGATCAGTCATGATATTTAATCACTCCAAATACAAAAAATTTCAGGTTTTTCCACAAACATTGTCGAATTATGAATGGCATCAGTTGCCACTCGGTGAGTTATAGCAGAACTCAGAAATCAGAAGTCAGAAGTTAAACTCTTGCTATAGTCTAGTTTGAGACTTTTGTCATGTTCTAATTGCTAGGCGCGACTGCTATACTACTCAACCCACCCGTTGAGTCTGATAACGCAACCCCAAACTGTTCTGTGGGTTCAGCTGAGGTATTGCCAAACGGACTCAGGGAGGTTGGATAGTCCAAACTTTGAATTTGTTATTAATCAGCATCATTTAATTCACTCCAAAGAAAAACTGTAAATTTGTTCGATTTCAGAGTCCTGCCTTTCGCCCCCTAAATCCCTTGCCCCCTAAATCCCCCAATTCTGGGGGACTTTGATAGATGGGGGACTTTGAAGTTCATGCTCCCCCAATTTTGGGGGCTGGGGGGCTGCCAAGAGGCTGGGACTTTGATAGATGGGGGACTTTGAAGTTCATGCTCCCCCAATTTTGGGGGCTGGGGGGCTGCCAAGAGGCTGGGAGTTAGAGAGGCAGGGGATTTTGGCTTGAGTTCCCCCCAATGTTGGGGGTCACGGGGGCTAGGAAACTAGGGGGGCGTTGAACCCAGCCATTTACAGGTTTGGCGAAACTCTCGGTTTTCCACAGCATTTGAACCCCATGCCAATTGAATTTGAGGCGGTTGCCACTGTAATTTTTGTAAGATGGGTTCTAATGCTACCTCCGTCAGAGAACTACTTTGATAACTCAGGGTTAACTGTTGACATTGCTGTTGTCGCAGTTCACGTTCGAGATAAACCAACAATTTTGTGCCAATTCCCTGTCTGCGGCACTCTGGTAATACCAACAGTGAAATAATGTCGGCTGTTTCACTACTGACTCGTTCAGCAATAACAAACCCCACTAAAGACCCCTCCACCGCCGCAGAAATCCCAAATAGTTCCCCTTTTGGTGGTTGAGTTTGCCAACGTTGTTTGATACTGGGATAAGTCAAAGCATCATAATCAAGGGTATTTGTGCTGTTGAGATGATAAACCCGTTGATATTTAATCGCCACAGGTTGCTTGGGTTGTTCAAAAGCTTGAGGTAAACCCGCCACAGGAGGCACTTGACCAATACTGGGACGTTTAACCGTCGGTTTCGTCGTCACAATACCCCCGGAATTGGGAAACGTGACTAACCGTTGGACTTCATCCCCCTGTAAACCCAAAGCTTCCGGTTGACGAACATTCGGCAAAACCACAATATCGAAAAGTTCTTCAATCGTCTTTGCAATATGAACCCATTCCACAATTTGCCCACTGTTGAGGTCAATCACCATCACCCCACAATGGGCCGTATTTCCCTGGGCGTTCAACCGTTCTTCTAAAGCCAATCCCGTAAAAGCCCCAGAACGCAGCTTAGATAAACCCACAACAGCAAAGTCTCCCCAAAATGCCAACCCCCGCACAAACCCTGGACAAAAGGTAATTGGGGCAAATTTGCCCTTGTCAATGTATCCCAGTTCTCCGGTTCCAGAATTCAACAGCCACAATTTCTCCTTGTACCAACGGGGAGAATGGGGCATGGATAAACCTGTAGTAATAATTTCGTTTTGTTCAACATTAATAACAACGCCTCCATCCCGTCGATGGTTCCGCCATCCAGTAGCAGTATCAGTGGCACTACAAGCAGTCATATAAGTTGGTTTTCCTTCCACCATAGCCAAACCATTCAGGTGACAGCGGTCTTCCGGAACCAGCTTAGAAATAAACGGCGGTTGCCACAGGGGGACAAAACTATAGTTGGGGTCGAGAGTTGCCAGACAACTAAAGTCGGTATTGACAAAAATCAGGTTTTGTGCATTATCTACAACCACATCATGGACATTCAGATCCCCTGTCGTGTAGGCAGTACGAGGAATATAGAGGCGATCGCATTCTCCATACTTTTCTCCCGTGTCCAACAGGTTCTCAAACTGCCACAATTGGTAACGGGTACTCATGTAGAGTCTTTCCCCGTCTGCATAAAGTCCCATCGGTTTATCAAACAACCGTTCATGGAACTTTAGCCGTCCATTGGTTTGACAACTGATAAAAAATAGACGGTTGGTTTGATAGGTGGTGAAAGCGAGACTGAGATGGTGTTTGGCCAGCCAGGCAGCAAATTGGGGAGATGCCGTGATTTCAAAGTTGGAAGTTTTGGCAGTGGGTTTAGGGAGTTGAGTCACTACTAAGAATTAAAGGAAGATTTTGGAAATTTTATATCATGTTCAGTTAATCACTTACGATTCAACTTTTAACTGGGCCTTGCTGATTGGTAATGATCTATACTTTGGTAGGAGAAATTTGAGATAGTGCAGCAGAAGACGAAATATGGATATAATTTGATAAATGGTATCAGAAATGAGCAACTCCAATCAAACAAATAGACATCTCCAGAAAATAAATCAACCATTTAATTAGAGTAGGTTTTGGAAATAAAAATTCACCCTAAAAAACCATTTTTCCTGCCAATTCCTGTGAAAATATCTTACCTGTTGCCTGTTGCCTTCCGGAGCTGTTCCCTACTCCTGCAAAAATCTATATCTTTTTCACACCTAGGTCTAATGGTGAGTGGCCAATGGTTCAACAATTAATAATGAATAATTACCTCTCCTTGAGAATAAATTGAAGAGGATTGACAAAGAGATGAAAATTTTTCTTCACAGGAGTCGATTGGATATGGCTCCTTTGACCTCGCCATCCCATCCTAGGTCATGCTGCGCAAACGACCGCTTATTATCCCCTTAAAAGGGGAGGCGCATACCCACAATTTTTCGGTAAGTTTTCGGAAATTTCAACTCACAGATTGTAGACATAAATCATATTTTTGGTAGTGAGCGCATCAGCTATGAGCTATCAGAGATATATTATTACCAAATTAACTTACTGTTTCAATATGAATAATAAATTTTTGCTCGTGATTATTCCCTTATATTTTGGCCTTAGTTGTAACTATCCAGCAATGGCTTTCAATAATGTTACTAACATCAAAACTGAACAAAAAAGCTTAGAGGAAAATCAAATTATATTAGCCGATCGCAAAGATAAATATCGTATTCGAGCACGCCAAAAGGAAGATGAGTACCAACAAAGAAAAAGGCATGAACTCCATGAAAGAATCGATCGCAGGATTAAACGAGAGATGGATAAACCTCATAACCGAAGTCTTCCTAAAGCAGAAAAAGAAAGAATTATTCAAGAAGCTCACGACGACCTAGACCGCAGACTTGACCGCAAATGGAATACTTTAAAAAATTCTCGAGTACGAATACGAAAAAGACGCGACAGATACGACCGAGATTATGATTATCGGCAAAGACGCGGCAGGTACGACCGAGATTATGATGATCGGCGAAGACGTGACAGGTATGACCGGGATTATGATTATCGGCGAAGACGTGGTAGATATGACCGAGATTATGATTCTTATAATAGAAATTGCGACTATTATGGCAATTGTAATTACTTTGAAAATCGACCTAGAAATATTAGAAGAAACATTAGATTCAAATACTATCCCAACCGTAATTAAGGGAATAGGGAGTAGGGACTGAGAAGTCCTATTTACTACATCACTCGCCCCCTAAATACCCAGGGTCTATTTATTGTCACTAGAGAAAAATTTATGGGGAGATGGGGGAATGAGGAGATGGGGAGATGGGGAGGTGGGGAGATGGGGGGATGGGGAGATGGGGAGATGGGGGGATGGAGAGATGGGGAGATGGGGGGATGGGGAGATGGGGGGATGGGGAGGTGGGGAGATGGGGGGATGGGGAGATGGGGAGATGGGGGA
>NZ_JAAHGO010000127.1 GCF_010672455.1 Okeania sp. SIO2C9
CTGCCAGAAATGCGAATAGCAGGGATTAGTGCAGAAGATACAAATTTCACCCTCGTTACTACTTGCCTGTGAGAACTATCGTATTATGTCGATAAATTGCGCAAATTGTTAACTAAGTCGAAACTCTTCAATTTAGAATAATTATTAGATTAAAAAATCGGATATTTTATAACCTACCAAAAGTTACTCACTTGATATCCTAGACTATTTAGCATAACTCTCAATAATGGTAGACTTAAACCAATTACATTAGTATGACAACCTTCTATTTTTTCAATAAATAAACCACCTTTGCCTTCTATGGCAAAACAACCAGCACATTTTAAAGGTTCCCCAGTCGCAATATAAGCTTCTATTTCCCGGTCGTTAACCAGAGCAAAATGAACTTTTGTCATTCTACAAATTACGAGAGTTTGATTTTTAACTAGATCAATTAAAGCATGACCTGTGTACAATTGACCAACTCGACCGCGCATTTTTTGCCATCGAGCGATCGCTTCTTGAGCATCAGCAGGTTTACCATAAATTTCGTCGTCAATAACTAATACTGAATCACATCCTAAAATTAAATTTGATTGTGTTTTAGATAAGTTTTCTTTGATTAGAGAATTAGCTATTGTTTCTGCTTTAGCTTGGGCTAATGTTTCTACCAATTTTCGAGGTTCTATTAATTTAACTGTTGATTCATCAAAGTTACTAGGCATAACTATAGGATGAATACCAATAGTTTGTAATAAGCGAAGTCTCGCTGATGATGACGAAGCTAATATGAACGTTGGAGTTTTCATATTTTCAAGCAAGCAAACAAATATTCCATAAAACATTGAGGTAGTGGTGCATTGTAATTTTTTCGGTAACGGTATAGCAAGCATTTCAGCCACCATTCACCATTACTATACAGGACTACCAACATTGATAATTTGTCAGGACTATAACCTATATTTAACGATCTTTTTTAAGATAGGAAAACTTAAAAAATTGCTAGTCCTGACTAATATAAAATTTTCTCACTAATATATAGAGAAAGAGTTAATAACTTGCTCAAACTTACCATGCACTTTTTGCCAACGTGCTTCAGTAGTTGAAATATTGATAGTAAAAAGTTTACCTCGACTAACTCCTACACTTGCTAAGTTATGACGCTTTCTCCCATCAGCTAATTGAACAGCATATTCCAATTTATAATATGTTTTAGCTTTATATTCTCGTGCCTCTGCACTTACTAATTCTGCTTCCCGACCAGAGTCTGTTGGTGCAATGGCATTTTTACTCAGTTTATATCCTACTTCAGTCGGAGTACCCAAGTCAGCCAAAGTTTGGTCTCCGACTACAGGACTAATAACCACACTAACATTCTCAGTGGCCTCAACTAAGTCATGAAATACTATATCTGGGCCGTCAGATACTTTGACTTCGAGCCAACCATTAGGATAAAGGAACTCATAACCATCAGTTGTATCCACGAAGCTTTGTAGTCCACCTCCAATAGAAACACAACCTGTTAGTATCAGAGCGATCGCTACTAAAAATAAGGCCAGAATTTTTTTTAACATTTTTTCTTCTTGGTATTCTATTTGGTATTCTATATAGTGAGAGTGAGGTTGAATGAAATTGTTCAGTCCCGACACTCAAGTACAATGTATTGTATGTATTGTCTCATTAAATCTTGATTAATTTAACAGGTTTGTGAATTTAATCAACTTCAAGAATTGATTTTTTTCAATCAGGATCCAGGGTAATTTCAGTTATCAGTTATCAGTTATCAGTTATCAGTACCTCTGCAATAAGGAGGCTTTACCGCAAAATTGTGGTTTAAAGCCTCCCCTTTTAAGGGGATAATAAAGAAAAATTTTCATGATTAGTCAATCCTCTTCTTTTTAAGGAGAGGTAATTATTAATTATTAATTATTAATTATTCATTGTTGAATACTCATCTTGATGATGGAGTAAAAAGTCTACCTTTAGATATAGCTTTATATCAAAAAGCAGATTCTTTACCTTGAGGAAAAAAAGACCCAGAATTTGTTAAGAAACCGGACTTAGCAATGTCTCTAGTTGACCAATGTTTGTAAGCGAGGACATCGGCTAAAAATTGTGTTAATTGATGGGGGATATGGTAACAATACATCATTCTTGAATCAACTAGAAAAAATAAATTTAACTTAAATTTAACTTATATAGGAGGATTAGCTAAAAATCGTTTGCGTAGCATTCCGTAGGAAAAAGTAATCATCAAAAAACAGGATAATATTAAAGAGGAAATTAGATTATACCAGTTAGCTGAAAGTATATACTCACAAGCATTCAACTTAGTTCAACTAAGCACAAAAAATGAATCACGAAGTTTGAGTAGCCACATTAGAAGTACAACTCTCTCCGATGTCAGGTCAAAAAACTATAGCTATCGTGATCAATGCTAAAAATTTTTCTGATGCCACTGAGATTAACTATTATATTACTAATATCGAAGACAAATATGTAACTCCAGAGGGGATATGTTCTACTTATTCTCAGAGAAATTGGGTGGAAGTTTTCTACAGGGAAGCCAAAGGATGGTTAGGGCTAAGAGAATATCAACTCACAGATCAAATCAGCTTAAAAAGGAATTTTATTTTAGTCTGATCGTGCTTATAAATTTATGATCTGGCATCAGTTAACTGGAGGTATAAGAAGGCGTTGGGCTAACAAACCGTTAAAGACTTTTAATGATACTTTAGAAGCCTGATCGTACAGCGATATCTTACCGTTTTATCAAGTGGTTAGATGAAAAAATCGACGTATTTATCGCTCATCAAGAGAGTTTGGGATTTGTTTGGGTTTGAAATTTGCTAAAGTCCCGGTAATGCACTCGTATTCAGCTTTTTAATGAATAAAGCAAGTATTTGCTTAACTTATACTACATTTTAAATAAAGAATTGAAGCACAAGAACAACGAGCTTAAATTGTCTACTAAAGGTAATAAAGCTGTTTGCGCAGCATTCCGTAGGAATAGCTGATAACTGACTGCTGAATACTGAATGCTTACTTATTAGCCAAATTTTCATTCCTCAATCTGCGGTCAAGATATTGCAAAATACCCACAGTAATTCCCACAGTTATTACCATTGATAACCAGAATATTTTCACCACAATTTGTGTTCGATCTAACACCCATCCTCCTAATAGTGGTCCGATTAAATATCCGATCGCCCAACACTGAGCATTAATTGCTAAATAAATACCACGCAAAGATTCTGGTGCTAAGTCCGCTACTAAAGCTGAGGCACAAGGAACATAAGAAATAATTGCAATAGCAAATAAACTTAAAGCTGAAGTAGTCAATAAAATATTACCTATTTCTACTATTCCAGCAATACCGATGACGATAAATCCTAATCCCCATAATATTGCTGAAATTATTAATGCTTGAGGATGGCTAAAATTTCGTAATTTTCTCGCAACTGGTAATTGAAATATAACAGTCAAAGCAGTATGTCCTGTAAATATAGAACTGATAATTAGTGGTGAAAAATTGCCGGAAACAAAATTGTTTAAATATAAAGGTATTGTGCTGTGAATTTGAGAAATGTAGAAAGTAAAAAAAACATTCACCATCACAAAAATAATTAGATTCCGATCGCTAAAAGCTAATAGCCAGCCATTAGTATTTTTTTTCCTCTTTGTTACAATTTTCAGCTTTAATTTAACTGGTTTATAAGTTTCTTTAACCGCTAAATATATAACTCCTGCAAAAATAAAAAATGAAATCGAATCAACTATAAATAATGCTCTATAAGCACCAGTAAAATTCACAACTATTCCACCAAAAATAATTCCCAACTGCAAACCAATATTATCTGCTAATCTGGTAATAGCATAAGCCTCTTTACGTTCGGTTGGTACTGCTAAATCTGCCACAATTGCTTCCATTGCCGGCCAATATAATCCTGTACCTAATCCTAGTAATAAATTACCCATCACTACAATATAAAAATGATTAGCTATTGCCATTATTACTGAAGCTAATGCCGAAATAATTAATGATAATAATAGAGTTATCCGACGACCAAAAAATTTAGAGTCACTGAAAGAATCTCCAAGAAAACGAGCAACGATGCCAGAAATTTGAGCGCGGCCTCAAGCAATACCAACTAAAGTTGTAGATAAACCAACTTGATTTACAAAAAAAATTGGTGCATAGAATAAAGTAAATCCTGTACCAATTTGAGATAATAATCTACCCATTGCCAGAATTAAAATTTGTCGGTCTAAGTTGGGAAATAATTGAGATAGATTAAACTTTGGCAATGACATGAAAATTATCGGACTTTTTAAAATAATTTAAGATACAGTTTAATCTTAATCTCTTTTCTGTGTTGCCGAAAGCTCTAAAAAATTAAGCATTAAGCATTCAGCTATTAGCTATTGATGAGAGAAGCAGGTTATTTCAGTTATCAGTTATTAGTTAGCCTACGATGGTCGAAATTTTTCTAGTTCATGCTACGCAAAAGTTAACTCACATCTTGCAATAAGGAGGTTTGAGATTAAGGAATATTCTCATTTGATATGGCGCAAGTTTCCTCACCATACCTCCACCGCTTTTTATCTCCTTAAAAGAGGAGGCTTTAAACCACAATTTTTCGGTAAAAATAATTGAAAAATTTAGAGATAATTAAAAGTTGCTGCCAAGATATGCTTCTTCAACTTTAGAAAAAATTATTCATTATTTGCACTCAGTACTGACTGCTCAGAGCTGTTTGCGCAACATTTTGCAGGAAATGCTTACCTAAAAATTAATATCTCATTGTAAGCATTCAGCTATTAGCGGTCATCTATCAGCTTTTTAATAGACATCTCCAGAAAAGAGTGGGTAGGAGGAAAGAATTGATAATTGCTGTGAGATAATTGATTTGATTTTTTATGATTGGAGATGTCTAATGAATGAAGCAAGCATTCGTTTAATTTCTACTACATTCTCAACCAGAGATTCGTACTCTGAAGCTTTGATAAAATTGATTTTTTCTCCTTTAAAGGTAATAAAGCTGATATAGCAATCAGGAATCAGATGTGAGAATTGAGATGTTCCTTTAAAGTATAGAGTATAGCAGTTATCTTACTCATATATATTGTTTTTTTCTTCTTCTCTATTGCCTGTTACCTGTTGCCTAAAAATCTCCAATATCTCACAACTAAAACCATATTACTATAGCTGATAACTGACTGCTGAATGCTTACTTAAAAGTTACTGCCAAGATATGCTCCTTCAACCTTAGAAAAAATTATTCATTCTTTGCTGTTTGCGTAGCATCCCGCAGGGAAGCGCTAACTTCTCAGAGCTGTTTGCACAGAATTATGCAGGAAATGCTTACCTAAAAATTAATATCTTATTAACTCAAAACTGTTGTAAGTTCAATAATGGTTCGACAGTTGTTAATATGTAATTTCGTAATAACTTTAAATAAATTTTTATGATTAATTATCTCAAAGGAAAAGTGGCTGATGTTCAAAGAGGTAGTGGTATTCGTGTAACTCTAATTTTAGAAGTTAATCAAGTAGGTTATGAGCTACAAATTCTGCCGAGGTTAACTCAAAATTTACAGCAAGAAGAAGAAATAAAAGTTTTTACTCACCAACAAATACGAGAAGAGCAAATGTTATTATATGGTTTTGGTACTTCTTCAGAAAGAGATTTATTTCGCCAGTTAGTAAGTGTTAGTGGTATCGGGACACAATTGGCGATCGCTTTGTTAAATACTTTAGAATTACCAGATTTAGTCCAAGCTATTGTTGGGGGAAATACTCGTGTCTTGGCCAAAACTCCAGGAGTAGGCCCGAAAACTGCAGAACGTATTGCTTTAGAATTAAAAAATAAATTGGCCGAGTGGCGACATGATGCTGGCTTAACTACATCAGTACCTGTGGGAGTTTTGCCCGCTATTCAAGAAGAAGTAGAAATGACTTTGTTAGCTTTGGGTTATACAGGTCCAGAGGTAATACAGGCATTGCAAGCTGTTAGTCAAGATGCTAAAATGTCCAAAAATACAAATCCAGAAGATTGGATCAGGGAAGCTATTAGTTGGTTGAGTCGTCCCACTCAACTTTGAAAAGCACATTCCGCACCATAAAATATAAGTCAAAAGTCAAAAGTCAAAAGTCAAAAGTAAGCGGAATGTGGGTCATACAGGAAAATACTATAGCGCTACGCGCAAGTCAGAAGTTAGAAATCATCCCTGACCAAAAAATAAGGTCAATAGCCTCCCCTTTCAAGGAGATGAAAAAAACAGGACTTACGCAAAATATCAGGTCAGACACCATCTGTAGGGGCAAACGGCCGTTTGCTTCGCATAACTATCGTTAACGCCCCTACTAGGTCTGGTGGTTCTGCTTGACATCCTCCCCGGCCTAAAGGCACGGGGATTCCTACTGAGCCGTAGCTCCTCGGCGGGTTGACGCTTCACAGGGTGCTGCTTCCTTGGCGGTAGTCTAACGCTTCCCTCCACGTCCGTTTAGAGTTTCCGAGTGCCCCTCGGCAACTAATAAAACTGTACCACATATTCAATTCACTTGCACATAAAATAAAAAGTCGCCCTACAAGGGCGAGGCTTTAAACCCAATTTTTCGGTAAGTCCTGAAAAAATCAAGTTCAATATTTCACCCAATACTTCAGACAGAGAGAGGTACTAATAATTGATAACTGATAACTGATAACTGAAATGCTCAAAGTTGGTCATTTATAAAATTCTGCGCCCTATTTGCGTAGTGCAATAGCAAGAGATTCAGACTCACTGCTAATTAAAATCTTATCTTCTTCCATATTGTCCAGAATAAGTATTTGATGATATAGTTAATGATTGTAGTAATTTTGAGAAAGATTAGTAGAAGTTAAATATATGGCTCTCAAACAACAACGTAAACAAGAAATTATTGGTGAATACCAAACCCATGAAACAGATACAGGTTCAGCAGATGTCCAAGTAGCTATGCTGACTGAAAAAATTAGCAAATTAAGCGCTCATTTAAAAAATAATAAGCAAGATTATTCATCCCAAAGAGGTCTATTAAAAATGATTGGTAGACGTAAGCGCTTATTAGCATATATCCAGAAACAAAGCCAAGAACGTTATAAAGCATTAATTACTCGCCTTGGTATTAGAGGTTAGAAGCTGACTTATGTCCTCAGAACCATCACGTCAACCTTTACCTTTTGAACCTGCTAAAAATCGTAAAAAGCAAGGTAAGAAATCATCTCCCTCACCCAAAACAAAAACAGTAGATGAGCAAAAGTCTTCTAATGTAAAAAATCAGCCGAAAAACATTAGTAATCAAAAACGCCAACAACCCAAAGAAGACAGTTCTATCCCAGAAGTAGTTAGTCGGCGGATGATAAGTCGTATGGTGTTATTCTCTGGTACACCTCTAATATTGTCTTTATTAACCTTTGTTATTAGCTACTTTATTATTACGAATGATATTTTGATACTACCAAACCAAGCAGTTTTGCTCGTTAGTATAGGCTTTTTTGGTTTAAGTGTTATTGGTTTGAGTTATGGTCTTTTTTCCGCTTCTTGGGATGAAGATAGAAAAGGTAGTTTATTGGGTTTGCAAGAACTAAAAACTAACTTTCAACGGGTTAAAGAAGCCAGGAAAGAAGCTAAATAAAAAAGCTAATTTCCATCTATGATTAATAGTTATAGAGATGAGAAAACGGGTGCATCTCAATGCATGAATAAAGCCAAAAATTTATCGCTTTTAGGCAACAGCTCATCTGGCAACAGGCAACAGGGAATATATAGGAAAAAAGGATTTTTGCAAATATTAAATATTGAGATGCACCCGAGAAAACCTCGTCTCTAGTATGATTTTAATCTTCCCAAAAAAATTATGGATTGAAACGCAAAAATATTATCTCCACAGAGCAAACTTGAAATTATATCGGATTTGTTAAGAAACAGGTAAAAGTCAAGCTTAACAAGGTATTGTCAAAATAACCGTAGTTTAACTCACATCTAACTTAACTGCAAAAGAAAAAATGATTATAGTAACAAAAATTGGTTCTCCAGAAGCCGAGATAGACCGTCTTTGTAATGACCTTAAAACTAATTGGGGTCTAACACCAGAAAAAATTGTTGGACGCTATAAAGTTGTCATAGGTTTAGTAGGAGATACTGCAGACCTAGATCCATTACAACTGCAAGAACTAAGTCCTTGGATCGAACAGGTAATGCGGGTTGAACGTCCTTATAAGCGAGCAAGTTTAGAATATCGCCATGGAGAAGCAAGTGAAGTAGTAGTATCTACTCCTGATGGACCTGTAACTTTTGGTCTTCATCACCCCTTAGTTGTAGTTGCAGGCCCTTGTTCGGTAGAAAATGAAGAGATGATTATAGAAACAGCCCAACGGGTAAAAGCTGCTGGTGCTAGGTTTTTGCGTGGAGGAGCTTATAAACCTCGTACCTCTCCTTACTCTTTTCAGGGACATGGTGAAAGTGCTTTAGGTCTACTAGCTGCAGCTAAAGAAAAAACTGGTCTGGGTATCATCACAGAAGTAATGGATGCTGCTGACTTACCAAAATTGATTGAAGTTGCTGATGTGGTACAAGTGGGTGCCCGTAATATGCAAAACTTCTCTCTATTAAAAAAGGTAGGTGCCCAAGACAAACCTGTACTTTTGAAGCGGGGAATGGCTGCCACTATTGAAGACTGGTTAATGGCTGCAGAGTATATTTTAGCTGCTGGAAATCCAAATGTAATTCTCTGTGAGCGGGGTATTCGTACATTTGACCGTCAGTATGCTCGTAATACCCTGGACCTCTCAGCAATACCAGTGTTGCGATCGCTGACTCATTTACCAATTATGATTGACCCTAGTCATGGTACTGGTCGGGCTGAATATGTACCGGCAATGGCAATGGCTGCTATTGCAGCAGGGACAGATTCTCTGATGATTGAAGTCCATCCAGACCCAGCAAAAGCTCTATCTGATGGCCCTCAGTCTCTGACACCTGAAAAATTTGATCGGTTAATGCAGGAAATGGCAGTAATTGGCAAAACAGTAAATCGGTGGCCACAAGAAGAGCCTGTTTTAGTATAGTAGTAGAGTTTTTTTCAAAAGTTGGTCAGATAGCACTTCAGCACTTCAGCATTCAGCTTTCAGCTTTCAGCGTGCTAAAAGCTTGGGTTGAAATACTCGACTTCTAGCTTGTATTTTAATTTTAGGATGGGTTGCGTATCCTCTTCGTGCTAAAGAAAGCTGAGTGCTAAATATCGATGGACTGTTTCGCAGCATTCCGTAGGAAATGCTTATTTCATTAATGGATAATTACATCTCCTTAAAAGGGAGAGGATTGATCCTTAAGGAAAAAATTTATTCTCTTGGTCGATTTGGATATGGCGTAGGTTTCCTCGCCATCCCACCCTTCGGAATGTTCCGAAGATCGACCGCTTTTTTTCCTTTGAAAGGGGAGACTAATAAAGCTGAATTATTTAATTGGGGCTTGCTGATTAAATCTCAAAGTCTTTACACATAAAGGTTTGAAGATTTTTAGGTATCAAAAAGTTCTAGCTTTTAGGTAGTTCCGGTTCAATTTAGGAGCGTATTTTGGGTAGATTATGGCAGAAAAATTAAGGGACGATTCTTCCAACTACCTCCTCTATAATTCCCTGTTCCTCCTGTTTGCGGAGCATTCCGTAGGAAATTCACCGATTCTGACTCGGTCTTCCTACTCTTACCACTCATACTTTTTCAGCAAACCCTAATTATTAATTATTAATTATTAATTATTAATTATTAATTATTCGGTAATATCTATAAATTTTGATGATTTTGTTGAGAAATAATACATTCAACCTGATGCTCAACATTATCCAGTAACTTCTGTAAAGTTAACAAGCTATCTAGTTGAAATGGAGCTAGATGTTGACGACAATAAATTTGATTGATTTTTATCTGTAGTTGTTTGCCTAATTTCAAGGTATCTTGACTCAATGAGGAGAGCTTTTGTTGTTGGTAAAATTTTAAAGCAGCTCCTCTTAATACCTGTAGTGTTGCTTCTTCTCCATAAGATCCTGGCATCACTCTCAAACGCAATAGTAAATGATTATTTTGATAAATTCTTTCAATCTCTACTTGCCGAGGTTTTTTAATGGGAATTGAACTCATTTTTGTCAGAATTTTAAGCTCGTTAATAACACCTTCAATTTTTTCTCGTTCTAAGTTTTCAACTACAGATTTTAGAACTCCATCTTGACTCCACAAAATTTTTCCTTGTGATTGTTGTTGCTCAAAATAAAGTCTACCAATTCCTGACTCTAAAACTCTTACCATTAATTCTCTTAATAACTTTTGAGGCTCTAAATTAGCTATAGTTTCTAAAGAGATAGATTGTTGAGATTTAGGTATAAATAATTCTAGAATATCACATAAATGATTTTGTGATAAATTTTGAATTTCAGGTTGAAGTTTTTTTTGCTGTGAATCCTGGTAGTTTTTAATGAAAAACTCTTTATTTGTTATCTTCTTTTTATCAGAAAATTGCTGATTTTCTCCTTTTTTAGTAGTCTGATTATTCTTTGCTAATTTAGGTTGAGAATAACTAGAAGTTACAGATTTTTGATGACCAATATAGTTTAAATAAGATGATAATATTGACCTCTGAGTTTCAGAGGAAATTTCTTCCATTACCAGTGAACAATTTAAATAAGATAATAATCGGCGAGCATAATTTATAGCAGAAGAATCTTTGATGTCAACTACACCAAGTCTAACTCGACTACCTTCTAAAGATAGAGGTAAAATTTGATAATGTAGACAAGCTTCAAATGGTAATATATTGTCAATTAAAGCAAATATCTGGGGATGATCCATTTGCTTTTCCCCATTATTTTTGTTGTATGCGGGCATTATTGAGTTGTTAGTTTGAAACTAATAAATAGAAATCATCTATTTAACGATCAGGATTAAAATAGGCAACAACCGTCTTCACTAGAGCTATTGAAGCTGAGTTAATAGAAAAATGGTAATAATAAAGCAGTTACCATATATATTGGTGTAGTTTTACCATCTGCAAAAGATTTCTAAAAAAATTACACTAAATGTGCCAATTACATAGTCCAAGTATCTAAAAACTTCAATACTTGATACGCTACTTATTAAGACTATATTATCCTAAAAATTACCGAAAAGCGACGTTGAAGGGAGTCGTTTAGACTAGACAACTTTAGTTGTCCTGTGCTATTTATATCAACAAAAAGTAAGCAGAACGCTAGGCATTGGCCTTAGCCTACTGTGTAGGGGCACTTTGACTTGTCCCCAAAGAATATATCTTTGGTCAGCTAAGAATAGACGAAGTAACACGGATTTATCCTGTTCCGTAGTATCTACTTAGAATCCCTGTGACTTGAGTCCGGGGAGTAGTCAAAGACTCAATTAATATTTGAATAATCTTGGTTAAATTATCCTAGCTACAATCTTAGTCTTGATGGGGGCTAAGAACTATTTCGTAAGGATTGAGCAGATAAGTATAGTTTCGTCCATTCACTAACAACTTGGTTAATTCTCAAGTTTAAGTGTTTAGCAATTTCCTCTACACTGGCACCTGATTTTAAGCCTTCAATTAAATGACGTTGTTGAGGATTAAGATTTTGCCAATATTCTTGCCATTGATGAGAAGTCAAACCTAAGCCATGCTCATTCAGAGAAATCTCTAACCAACTAGCTACTAATTCTGGTTGTTGTTTAACTGCAAAAACACGAATTGCATGATAACTGACCTTTTCTCGTAACCTATATACTTGTCTGATAGGCATATCTAAAGCTTGAGCAATTTCTTCTTGAGTATTGCCTCGAAGATAAAGCTTTAACCATTCTGCTGCCTTGGAATCAACTTTTTCCACCAAATATTTCTCAAATTCCTCCTGGACTTTAGAGCGGAGCAAATGTTGTTGCTCCATTTCTTCAGTATCTTGATACCCTGAAGTCACTACAGCATCCAGCAAACTGACTCGGTCTTCCGTATCACCAGGACTAATATCTTCCGAGATTAATTTCACCCATTCTTTTACAGGTACTTGAGTTAGGCCACCTCTTTGAGTTCGACGTAGATAATTAACAAATCTATATACCAGCAATGGCTGATTACGAATCGGTCTAATACAATATTCTTCTACACTGGCTAATAATAGAGAGTTGCGGAGATTGGGATTTTTTGTACATTCACTGATTTTGGCCATTTGCTGCTGGAGGTAGCGATCGCTATTGAGCATCTCTTGGATCACTTCCTGTAGGACGTCAATTACACTTCGTTGGCGATCGCGACTGGTATTTACCCATGCTCGTATTTTTTGTCGCAGCATGACTAGGCCACTCAAGCGCTGCATTAAGTTTCGATAAGCTCGCTCTGGGGGAATGTCCAAATATCTTTGTTTTAGAATTCGATAAAGAAACTCTCTGCCTTTAGATGCCATTTGCTTTTGAGTAGGAGTCAGCTCGTCTAAGCGACTAGGATTATTCCCCAATAGCCAGCAAATAATACTATTGTGGATATCTGAGCTATGGTTTGGGTAGTCTTCCTGAAGTTTGGTTTTCCACTCTTGTTCCAGTGCTTGAGCCAAAGTCATGAGATTTTTAATTGTATATATTTAATTCTAGCTTTTGCCAGAATCTACCTCTGCCACATTCTACCAAAAGCTATATTTTCAGTCATTCTAGCAATATTTCTGACTACTGATTTAATATGCACTTTGACATCCTCTCCGGCCTAAAGGCGCGGAGATTCCTACCGAGCCGAAGCTCCTCGGCGGGTTGACGTCTCACGGGCTGTTGCTACTTTGGCAGTAGTCTTACGCTTGCCTCCACGTCCGTTTAGTGTCTCGGACTGCCCGCCCGCGACTAATATATTTATTGCTGCATTCTCGTCTCTATCATGTTTTGCACCACAGTTTAGACACTCCCATTCTCGCACCTGAAGGTCTAATTTTCCACCTTTAAACCCACAGCATGAGCATACTTGGGATGTTGGCTCCCAACGACTAATGACTCTAAAATCACGACCATATTTTTCTGCTTTTCCTTCTAGGAATGTTCTGAAAGTTCTCCAACCTAAATCTGATATTGCTCTGGATAATTTACGGTTCTTAATCATACCAGAAACGTTTAAATCTTCTAAAACAACTGTTTGGTTTTCACGAATTATTTTAGTAGATAATTTATGCAGAAAATCTGTCCTTGTATCTTTCAGTTTACCATGGAACTTAGCCACTCTAGCCCGTGCTTTTTCATACCTTTTAGACCCCTTAGTTTTCTTAGATAATGACTTACTTAACTTTCGGTACTTTTTAATACGTTTTTTCAATGGTTTAGGAGCATCAACCTTCGTACCATCGCTAAATGTAGCAAAGGTTTTAATACCTAAATCTATACCTACTGAATTATCAGTTTTAGGTAAGATTTCCGGTTGTATTTCTACTACAAAACTCAGAAAATACCTGTTAGCTGAATCTTTAATTACTGTTACGGAGCTAGGCTCACTAGGCAACTCTCTTGACCAAATAGTTTTCAGCCTTCCAATCTTAGCTAAATAAACTTTATGCTGGCTAACTTTAAACCCACCTTTTGTAAACCTAGCAGTTTGCTTTGACTTTCTACTTTTAAATTTAGGAGGTCTAACAGGTCTACCTTTTCTCTTGCCTTGAGTTGATTTAAAAAAGTTTTGATAAGCCTGGTTTAAATCATTCAATGATTGCTGCAATGGTATGTTAGAAACCTCTGACAACCATTCTCTTTCTTCAGTCTTTTTAGCTTTAGTAATAAAAAGCTTTTGTAGTTCTGATAAGTCAGATTTCTTTTCTCCTGATTTATACCTCTGTTGGCAGTAAGCTAGACTATCATTCCAAACCACACGGACACAGCCAAATAGCTTGGCTAATCGGTATTTTTGTCCCAGCGTTGGATAGATACGATACTTAAATCTAGCTTTCATAATTTGACTCTTCAACTAACAACAAGGTAACTAATTTTTTTCAAAAAATCAACTAAAAAGTCGCCCTAGAAGGGCGAGGCTTGAGACCCATTTTTTCGGTCAAAAAAGTGTTTGGATCAGAGTGGAGCGATCGCTCATCAGTTATAATTGTCCTTTTTTCTTCCGCATACCACAAATTTGTCAATTTATCAAACTGCGGAAAAGTTAGGATAGAAAAATTTGTCATTTCTGGTTTAGGAAAACAAGACTATTTGTCTCTAAAACAACGAAATAATCGGTATTTGCAGCGTTCAAATTCTCTTCAGCAATACTTACCCTTGGATTTTTCTACGATTTATAGTATCACACAACGGAGGAAAACGGCTAAAAGTCTTGAAACTTCGTTAGCTGTATCAGAAAAATTTTCTCCTTTTTTGTCATAAAATCCTGACAAAATTAAAAATATTCAAAGAAAAATACTAGAAGTTATAAGTAAAAGTTAAGTTTTCAACTGATTTTGAGATATAGAAGATTTTGAAGGGTTGGCGGAGTAAGTGCGGCAGCTATATCGCTTTATTAAGAGGTAAGCGTTCAGCGGTCAGCAGTCAGCTATCAGCTATGAGTTTCATTATCTTGGAAGAAGGAATTAGCTAAATGCTAATAGTTGTTTGCGCAGCATTCCGCAGGAAATGCTTACCAAAAGACATGGTTGATTAATGGATAATGGATAATTACCTTTCCCTTTTAGGTAGAGGATTGACCAATATGGATAATTATTGCTCTACTGATTAAATTTCAAAGCCTTTATCTGTAAATATTTGAGGATTTTTAGAGTGAAAAAAGGTGCAAGGTTTTCGGTCTAAAAAGCTAAAAAAGTTAGAATTCTGAGTAGATAAGGATAGAAAAATCAAGGGATATTTCTTCCTCCTAACTCCTCTAAATTCTGATAAATTCTGAATTCTGTTTGCGGAGCATTCCGTAGGAAATTCTAAATTCTGAATTCTATCTAACTCTTCTAAATTCTGATAAATTCTTAATTCGAAATTCTTAATTCTATTCTCCTGTCTCCTACCCTCACCCATAAGACTTCCATAAGCAAACCCCAAATAGTTATGGAAAATCAATATTTATATTTGTAGGTATTATGTGAGCGTAAAAATATTTTATGAAATTATGACTTCTCCTAAAATAAATAAGCAGAATCAGATACCACAAAATGTTCAAGAAAAAATACAGATAGCTAAGGATAAAAAACTTAAGGAGTTAGATTTAAGTAATAATATTTTCGGTATAGATGATGAAATATTAACTGAAATTATTACTAACATTTTGGAATTAGAACTGCTAGAACTAGAAATATTAAATTTGAGTGGTAATAAATTAACAACATTACCGGAATCAATCAGTAAACTCACCAACTTAAAAGTGCTTTATTTAAGAAGTAATCAATTAACAAAATTACCGGAATCAATCAGTAAACTCACCAACTTAACTAAGCTTGATTTAAGAAGTAATCAATTAACAACGTTACCAGAATCAATCAGTAAACTCACCAACTTAAAAGTGCTTTATTTAAGAAGTAATCAATTAACAAAATCACCGGAATCAATCAGTAAACTCACCAACTTAATAGTGCTTTATTTAAGAAGTAATCAATTAACAAAATTACCGGAATCAATCAGTAAACTCACCAACTTAATAGTGCTTTATTTAAGAAGTAGTCAATTAACAACATTGCCGGAATCAATCACTAAACTCACCAACTTAACAAGGCTTGATTTAAGTGGTAATCCCTTAGAAACTCCACCAATAGAAATTGTTGTACAAGGAATAACAGCAATTACAGAATATTTCCAACAAATAAAAGAAGAAGGAACAGATTATCTCTATGAAGCAAAATTACTAATTATTGGAGAAGGTAGCGCTGGTAAAACTACTCTAGCTAATAAAATTCAAAACCCAGACTATCAACTACAAGATGAAGATTCCACAAAAGGAATTGAAGTTTATCAGTGGAATTCTCCTACAACAAATCAACATAACTTTCA
>NZ_JAAHGO010000128.1 GCF_010672455.1 Okeania sp. SIO2C9
TGGGGTGCGTGGGGGATGGGGAGATGGGGAGATGTGGAGATTGGGAGATTGGGAGGTGGGGAGATTGGGAGATTGGGAGATTGGGAGATTGGGAGATTGGGAGATTGGGAGATTGGGAGATTGGGAGATTGGGAGATTGGGAGATTGGGAGATTGGGAGATGGGGAGATTGGGAGATTGGGAGATGGGGAGATTGGGAGATTGGGAGATGGGGAGATGGGGAGATGGGGAGATGGGGAGTAGGTTTTTTAAATTCTTGATTTTTGCTTTTCTTCTGTTAATCTAGGAGCAGGCTAACTATTATTTTGTTTGTAAATTAAAAGTCAAAATTAGTCACTTATCTCTAAGCCTTTGTGAATGAAAAACTAAAAACATTCATTTTAAATTGATTTTTAGGAGGATAATTTTGATGATTTTAAGCAAATTAGATTTTTCTGAGTTTTGAGGATGTTGAAACTGATAAATTTTTATACTATCTATCACTACCTTTTACAATAAATAATTGTATTGAGCAAATAAAATAAAACTATGACTACTATTTCTACATCCGAAGCCAAACAAACTATCGAACTTGCCCCTAATTATAAAATTCCTCTGGTGCTAATAATTAGTGCATTGCCTTTGGCCTTTTGGCAACCATGGGTAAGTCTAGCGATCGCTCTATTTGGTATATTTCTATTATTTCAAACAGCAACTATCCGTCTCAAATTTACTGATACAACCCTAGAAGTATATCGTTCAGAAAAACTAATACGAAGCTTTCCTTATCAAGATTGGCTAAACTGGGAAATATTCTGGTCTCCTATCCCAATTTTATTCTATTTTAGGGAAGTTAAAAGCATTCACTTTCTACCAATTATTTTTGACCCTAAAACACTGAAAATTTGTCTAGAAAAACACTTACCCTCAAATCAGAATTCAATAGAAGCTTAGTAAATTTCTATCTAAGCATTCAGCTATTAGCTGTCAGCTCTCAGCTCTGATGAGGGGATTTTAATATATAGACTTTAAAGCCAGCTTTTGTAGTAAGATTTAATTCTGAATCAATTAGTAAAGCTTTTATATAAAACTAAAAACAATAGCTGATAGCTGACTGCTGAATGCTGAAATTAATGAATCGTTCCCTTTGAGCCAATATCTACAAAAGCTTAAAGTAGAAAATGAAAACCATTCAGTTTAAAACCCTGAATGAAAATAGCATAAAGTCTTGATAATTTTTTTCCATTATGTACCCAGACGAAACACAATCAGAAGAACAAAAAGACCAATCAACAACAACTTCAGATAATATAAATGAAATAGTTCCTTCACCTTGGGATTTAGATGAAGAGATTGAGACTCAAGTTATTCCTACAGATGAACAAAGTGTCAAGCCTTACAAGTCTACCACGACTCAACCAATAGATGCAGAGTATGTTCCATTAGTTGAAGAAAATTCTACAGATACTCCTAATATCAAGGAAGAACCTACAACTCCCCCATTAGTTGAAGAAAATTCTACAGATACTCCTAATATCAAAGAAGAACCTACAACCCCCCCAGTTGCAGAAATTGAAACAGAATTAACACCACCAGTTAATGGCCTTCAACAGCAAGAAGAAAATTTGAAGGAAGAAATAGCTACTCTACAACAAACCAAGGCCAAATTACAGCAAGAAGTAATGGCGCAAACTGAGGCCATAGGGCGTCTGCTACCTGAAGCTTTGAATCAGTTGGAGTCCCGTAGACAAATATTGCAAGTAGAAGTCGAAAAACTAGAACGTCGCAAAGAACGTATTCAGAAAGAGATGCGAACTACTTTTGCAGGTGCTTCTCAGGATTTGGCAATTAGAATTCAGGGATTTAAAGATTATTTAGTAGGAAGTTTACAAGATTTAGCTCTTGCTGCCGAACAGTTAGAATTAACCCCACAGATGCAGGAACCTCCAACGCCTTCTGTTATGGAAAATTCTCCTCGGTCTGTCAGAAATGCTGAAAATCCCCAATTTGCGGAAATGGGTTTTGAGGAGCAAGCTAGACAAATTCGCCAAATTCTTGATGAATATCGGAAAATGCCAGATTATTATGGCCCGCCCTGGAAATTACGGCGTACATTTGAACCTATTCATGCAGAAAGAGTTTCTAGCTGGTTTTTTTCTCAGGGTGGTCGTGGTGCCCTACGAACTATGGGTAGTCGCTTGCAAAATATTTTGGTTGCTTCGACAATTGTTTCTGTATTAAGAGATTTGTATGATACACGAGTACGCGCTCTGATACTTGCTAATTCTCCGGAACGTTTAGGTGAATGGCGACGGGGTTTACAAGATTGTCTAGGGATTGACCGCCGTGATTTTAGCCCAGATAGAGGTGTGGCTCTATTTGAAGAGCCAGAGGTATTGGCCCAAAAAGCAGACCGATTGGTGAAACAGGGAAAATTACCTGTCATTATAATTGATGATACAGAGGATAAAATTAGTCTCTCAATGTTACAGTTTCCTCTTTGGTTAGCCTTTGCTCCTGAACCTGGACTTCAAAACTCAATAGATAGATTTTGAAATGGAAGAAGGAAGAAGGAAGAAGGAAGAAGTGAAGAAGAAAGAAGAAAGAAGGAAGAAGGAAGAATAAATTATAGAGGGAGTAGGGACGTTGCATGCAACGTCCCTACAGGGTAGGCAGTAGAAAGAAAGAATTGATGATTTATCTACGATAATTGATTTTATTTGTTATTCTTGGAGATTTCTAATGATTAGCTGGTTATTATTAAATGGAGTAATATTAATTATTGCCTATTTATTGGGTGCTACTCCTAGTGGTTATTGGATAGGTTCCTGGTTCTACGGAATCGATATTCGCGAACAAGGTTCGGGTTCTACAGGTGCGACAAATGTATTAAGAACTATTGGAAAATGGCCAGCTTTGGCTGTGTTAATTATTGATATTTTAAAAGGAGTATTAGCGATCGCTCTAGTCCGCTATATTTACTCTCTTTTGTTTGCTCAGAACTTAACTATTACTGCTGGAATACCTGATGTTTATATAGCAAAAGAATGGATGGTAATCTTAGCAGGACTAATAGCTATATTCGGCCATACTAAGTCTATTTGGATTGGTTTTAAGGGAGGCAAATCAGTTGCTTCTAGTTTGGGTATTTTGTTAGCAATGTCTTGGGTTGTCGGTCTAGGAACACTTTCTATATTTGCTGTATTTTTAGCTATTAGTCGTATTGTTTCTCTGAGTTCTATCATTGCTGCTATTTCTGTTTCTGGGTTAATGTTTTTCACAGGTCAGCCACTGCCTTATGAAATATTTGCTATTGCTGGTGGTATGTATGTAATTTTGCGTCACCGCAGCAATATTGAACGACTTTTAGCTGGTAAAGAACCTAGAATTGGGCAAAAGTTATCAACGGAATCTTAGTTGAAGAGTGTGGGGAGTGTGGGAAAATAGGGACTCACCCCTAACCCCTCCAAGGAGGGGCAGGGGAGAAAGGAGAAAAAATCATAGTAGCTAAGTAAAACTACTGAAGTTGTCAAAAAAAAGTATGGAAAAATACATTTTTTATCCCGAAAAAGCCGAGCCAAGACTAACCCATAACTCGTCTATTTTGTCAATCTTTATCTTAAGAAAGATGTGGTTCATTAATGGATAATGGATAATTGATAATTGATAGTTGATAATTACCTCTGGTTAAAACCGTTACGGAATTGAATATCAGGAGATATTATTTCTTTTCTTGGTCGATTGGATATGGCGAGGTCTCCTCGCCATCCCACCCTTCGGGAAGCTACGAAGATCGACCGCTTTTTTCCCCTTAAAAGGAGAGGCTTCAAGGCGCGAATTATTTAATTATTAATTATTAATTATTAATTATTCGGTAATGGATAGTCCCAGGAGGGGGAGATCGAGAAAGATTTGGCAATAGTTGAAGATGGAACATTTTTTTATACCGAATTAACCGGATTTGATATAAAACCTTCTTCCTTTTTCCTTCTTTCTTCTTCAGTTGTACATAACTAAAAGCTTCTTGCTTCTTCCTTCTTGCTTCTGAATTAATTGTTGAAATTCTAGGTTGCCAATTTTCCCCAGATAGCTAATCCCCCACCTCTTCCTCTCGCAGCAATAAATTTTTCTTGAATCAAAAAGTAAGCAAAAAAAGCTTGCTTTCCCACACTTTCGGTCGCAAATTTATCTTCACTTTCTTGACCACCTCTAATATATCCAGAATAGAGTTTTACTCCTAATAATTTGACTGTAATTTTTGTAAAATCAAACGCCAAAATATTTTTTTTGTCTATAAATTTTGTCGGACCAGAAAGAGATAGTTTCAAACCAGCAAATTCCACAGTATTTTCTACCCTACCTATTTCTATTTGCTCAGGAGTTTCAGAAGTATTGAGAGGAGAAAAATAGGAGAGTGTAATTTTTACCCAATTCGGAATATAACGTCCAGCTCCCAGAACAATACCTGCTCGTTTTCTAGTTTTTTTCGTACCAGTAATAAAACATAATTGCCAATTGCCTGATAATTGCTCAATATTGTACTTTTTGTCTTGTTTTTTTGACTGTTTTTCAATTTGAATAAGTGTAGAGACAACAGAATCTGGAGAAGGTTTATTCGTAGAATTGTTGATAATTGAATTAGCTGCTGTTTCTATTGTTATTAAATCTTCCATAATATTCTTGAAGAAGGTTTTAGGTTTTAGATGTTATATATACAGCAGATTCGGTCGTATATGAAGTACAAACATTAACGAGGGAATTTCTACAGTGTGGGCATCTTGCCCGCTATAAGTGTACCTCACCCCTGATGGAATCCACTGTATTTGAGAAAGGAATTTTATACTAAATCCGGTTTAGAAAGAACCTTTATTATAAAGGTAAAATAGAAGGCACTTATGCTGCGGACAGAAGGGTTATATCAAATCCGGTTAAACAGCCATAGAATAGTTAAGTCAGCAGGAGTAAACCCACCCCTAACTCCTCCCAGGAGGGGAAGGACCGAGTCAAGAGGAGAAAGAATTACAAAGATGAGCGTAGTTATGACGATTGGAGAATTTTTTTATGTTCAATTCCCCCGGATTTGATATTAGAAAGGAATTTGAAAATGTAATGCATGATCACCAGATTTTGTATTACCGAATAATTAATAATTAATAATTAATAATTAAATAATTCGCACCTTGAAGCTTCCCCTTTTATAGCAGTCGAAGCAAAGGTTAGGACAGATAAAAAGCTTAAAACTCAGATAACGTAATACTTTTCCTTCTTCCTTCTTCCCTCTTCCTTCTTTCTTCTGCTATAAGGGGAAAAAAAGACAATATTCCTTATATTCAATTCCGTAACGGTTTTAACCAGAGGTAATTATTAATTAGGGTGTGCTGAAAAAGTCTTTTTGCTCTTTGTAGGAGACAGGAGACAGGAGACAGGAGACAGGAGAAATGGGAATGTAGAGGAGGTAGGAGCGGGCGTTTTGTCCCAAAATTGTTCTGCCCAACTCTTGCACAAAATGCTAGTTTTTTGAGCAATCTTTACCGAAAACAGGCGCACTTTTTTAAACCTAAAACAGCTAAAACCATTATTTATCAATGCTTTGATATTTAATCAGCAAGCCCTAATTATCCATTATCCATTAATGAAAAAACCTTTTTTTTGAGGGAATAGGAAAAGGTCAAACCGTACGAAAAAAACTGTAGAAAATCGTTACAGCTTTGATCTTGATATTGGATTAACCAATACTGGCTGTACGGCACAGCTCACTATTCCCTCAACAGTAAATGCTCCTGGGAATTTCTTATCTTATATTTGAAGACTGCCATTAACGTCAGCATTGATCGCTTTACCTTTTCCACTTCTGAATAAGCCACGCTTGACTCGTTTACCTACATAGTTTTCATGGCATATTGGTTCTTCTAGGTCAATAGCAGATGTTTTACTTGTGTAACAATCTTGCTGTTTCAATGACTTTTACCCCTGCTAGTTGACACTTATAAGTTATCTGTTCAATTAACTTACCGTGAGGTATTTGGGTAAAATTTTGGTTGTTTTTTTTGCCGATATTTGCACCTTGTTTCCAGTTATCATTTTTGCCTATGACTACAGTACCAATATTATTTGTGGTTAAATACTCAACCACTAACTTACTGGTGTTATGCAGATAATTCTCGACAAAACGATTTCGGTTATAGGTTAACGCCTCAATTTTACGGCTAGTTTTTCTGTTGCCTTTGAGATGACTTTGGTACTTAGCTTTACGCTTATTATATAATTGATTGACGCTTTTTAGTGGCTTCCCATTAATCAGCAGTGGTTTGACACCAGGCTTATTTGTAGATAGAGCTACCTTACTGTCAATTCCTAAGTCTATCCCAGCTACAGATGTTGAATGTATTTGTGGCTGATTTGTTTTTTCATACACTACTTCAATTATATAGCAGGCAGTTGCAGGTACTATCCTCACTTCGATTACAGTATCCACAACTACAGGTATTTTGATTTCACTCATTGATAAGTGACAAATACCATCTTTTAAAGGGGCTTTATAGACTGATTATGCATGAGTATATAACTACATTCCTGCCTTGAGTTTTATTTTTATACTTTGGTATTTTTGGTTTACCTAAAAACTTCCCTGGATGTGTTGACCATTCTTTTATAGCTTGAAAATAACCACGCCAAGTTGCAACCAGGCATTTGATTATTTGTTTTGATACTTTAGTTGGTAATGCTCGCTCCGGCATCGCTATCTTTGGTGGCGTGGTACAGTTTAGTTAAATCCAGACTATGACCTGTACTGAAAAAATGTTGACGACAGTAATAATTAGCCAAATTATACAAGTTTTTTGACTTAAAGGCTAACTCATCACACACCTGCCAAAAGTTATGTGTTCGGTTAATAATATGTCTGTCAACAAGTCGCATTCACCCGCTATAATTCATCTTAAGTTATTACCTGTTTAATATTAAAACACTTTTCTACAAATAGCAACTACTTTCTACAATTTTTATTCAACAGTTAATCACCCTTGTAATTGATTGCTTAGATTGTGGAATTTTTATGGAAGCTTTTGGAGTTGAAGACAAGACTTCTAATTGGGCCTGTCTCAACAAAGTCAGAAGTTATTTTTGTAACGGGGATTTGAGCAACTCTCCAAAAACCCGATCGCCTTAAAAGGCGGGGTTGCGCAACCCAATTATTTTGATAATTTATCTGATGGGCACTGAGCTTTTGGTCAATTATACAAAAGTTGGACTGATCTGAGCTTTCGTCATAGGATTAGTATTAATGAAAAATCCTATTGAAATCATTACAAAATCTAGTTTGACCATTCCTAGGAGATATAATGCAACGATTTTTTTTCAGTATTCTACTGTTGGCTTTTATGGGAAATCTGGTCGTTTCAGATAAGGCTAGAGCAACATTAAACAGTAACTTGGCAAAAAATAACTTAAAAGTCAATAGTAACTTGACTGTTAATATTGATGGTCTGAAGAATCAAAATGGACAAGTTTGCCTCAGTCTTTTTTCAGGCAGTCAAGGATTTCCCAGTGACGGCGATCGCGCTTTGCAAGTAAAGTGTGTCGGTCTAGAAGAAGGGACTCCCGCAATTACATTTGAGAACTTGAAACCAGGAAGTTATGGCGTTGCTGCTTTCCATGATATTAATGACGATGGCGTTTTCAATCTCAATGGCCTTGGTATTCCCAAAGAAGGCTTTGGTTTTTCGAGAGACCCAAAAATTTTCACTGGTCCTCCAAAATTTGGGGATGTAGTTGTAATTATTGTCGGTCCAAAAAACAATATTCGGATTAAATTGCAATATCTTTTAGCTAGAGCGTCGAGAAGCCTCACACCATAATTGAAAATTTGGTGGATGAATCGACAGTAAATTAATGGGACTCGATGTGCCATTAATTTACAAATTTTATGTTATGATAGACTCAAGCTGGTTTGAGTTAACAACCGCCAGTGATGAACCATGAAAATAAAATAAGGTATGGGGTTATATCCCATCCATCCTAGTAATCCGTTGGGAATGTAAAATCTGATTGCGGGGCTAGGTGAGCAGCTTTTTTATTTGCAAAAAGGGCGGCGGGGCATCCCGTCCTTAAAGCTCGTGGAGTCCGATGCAATGGCAGGACTATGAAGCGAGAAGCCCACGCTATACCTTTGGGGTTAGGGTGGGAGTATGTCACGAAGAGCGGCATAGTTCAAAAATATAGCGCTATGTAAAAGGCAACAGGGAGAATAAATACAAAAGGGTTTCAACTTTTATTAATCTCCTAACCTTACAGCGCTTTTCATATTGATGAACCACATCTTCACAAGCAAAAATCTTGCAGGGAGGGGATAGCCATTCCCCCTTACTGTTATGTTCGTAGAGCGTTTCCGCAGGAAACAACACTTTTAGAGGTTGTCTGAGAAGTCTTATTTGCTACATCACGGGCCCCCGCGCATCCCCCAAAATTGTGGAACTTTTACCAGCTAATAGATTCTTGTTCCCCCCAAAATTGGGGGGCTAGGGGGGCAAAATTCACTATTAAACAACTTTTCAAACATCCTCTTACAGCTCCCCATCTCCCCATCTCCCCATCTCCCCATCCCCCCATCTCCCCATCTCCCTCCTACTTTTTCCGAATAAAATGCGCCCAAACACCTCCATTAGGACCGGCAACTCGATCCATGTAATCATAAGGATAAATTAAGCGACTACCTTCAGTATCAGAATAACCAGTTAAAGCATTCCCCCAAGGATCGTTAACAATATAACCCTTGTAGTTATATCCGATCGCTGTCAAAATATGACCGCTAGCAGTAAAGTCCCCTGCCACAACTACTGGACGACGGTTATTCAACTCATTTTTAATTTCAGACCACTCACGGGTAGTGCTAAAACTTGTCTCAAAATCATAAGCACGAATTAAAGCTGATAATACACTGTGGTCTGTTTCTGAACCCTGACCATAATTATTAAAACACCATTCCAACAACTCATCTTCTAACTGACCACCCCAATAAGACCGCACTCCATAATAACCAAATATCATGGCGATCGATGTCACATTACAAGTAGACCAATAAAACCGAGGGTTATCACGTTGAGAGAAATAGGGAACATTCAGTTCTATTTTATTCGGAATGGGATTAAAAGATTTATTCCCACGTTTAAACAAAAAGTAACTAGGAAACACATAACCAGTATTACCAAATTCCCCCATTTGTTCGGTTAAAGCAACTTTGAGATGATTTCCCTCTACAGCATAACTATTCACCCCGTATACTCGACCGATAGGTAACGTTACTTTTTCTGACCTACCCAACAAAAATGAAAACAAAGGTCGCTTTTTAATCACGGTAGTTTCTCGAACCGTCATCGTAATAGCATTAGGATCGTAGAGTATTTCTTCTTCTTGTTTCTTGATTCTAATGTGCTGCCAATATATATATCCTACTTTACCAAAACCAGGAAGAGACTCCAGCAGAGTTACGCGAAAATGCCCTTTAGTGGAAGCATAACCAGTAATTGCCAAAGTCTCACCTAGAGATAATTCTGCTTTTTGATTATCATCAAGTTGAGATGAATCTTCTGTACTACCCTTAATAAAAGTTTTTTGAACTACCAATATTTTAGCGCTGATATAAGTATCTGGAACATCGGTAAAATCAAATAGTAGAAGTTTAGAACCTTTTGTCATTTCAACATGGGGTTCATAAAAATAGCCAAAATTTCCTATTGGTGATATTCCATTACTCAATACCACTTTCAAATTGCCATCAACTAATCCATATTTTTCAACAGTAAAAATTTCTCCTGCTTTAACGCTAACTTTTTGTTGATTGTTAAGCTTGGAACTATCTATAGGATATAATTTAAACCAAGTATCCTGGGCAACTTTCAATTTAATATCTTTTCCAGCAGATATTGGTTCTGAACTTACATAAATATTAACTACTTTACTGTCAACAACTTTTCCCTTACTATCAATACTTTTTAAACGTAACCACCGTGTTCCAGCAGTATTAAATCCTCGACTTAATTTGACTTCCCATAAACCAGACTCTGAGTCAAGATTCACTGGCAATGGATATTTATCTTCCGCAGTCACTGTTACAGTTTTTCCTTGAGTAGGATCATAAGTACCCCGGAGAATTGTGCTTTGATTCACCAAAACTTCTGTAGGACCTAAAAATTTGAGTGTGGCAGCAGTCGCAAAAGCTTGACTAGCTTCAGTTAATTGCACAAAATCTGGATAGACGTACCCCTCGTTACCAAAGTTATGTAGGTTTTCTGTAAGTAAAATTCTTGTATGGTTATTTTGGTATGTGTAGTTGGAGACACCATAAACCATTCCTTTTTGCAGAATTAATTTTTCATTTGGTTTTAAATATGCTTCGTTTGTTGGTTGCTTTTTGATGATGGTATTGTTGAGAGTCTTTAAAGCGATCGCTGTTTGATTATATTTTACTGTCTCTCCCTGCTTAATGATTTCCACCTTTTCTGGGTCAATATATCCTGTATCGCCAAAACCTGGTATCGCTTTAGTTAAAGATACTCGAAAATGACCTTCTACACTTGCATAACCTTGGATAACATCAGTTTCTCCCGGAAAAAGTTCTATTTGTTGGTCTGGTGCTAGTTGGGAATAAGGTTCCGGTTTAAGTTTAATTTGAGTTCTTTGTTTTACCCATAGTAAGTCTAAATCCTGGGGTGCTTTAGGTAAATTATCCCGATGGAAGTAGAGAATTTTTGCCCATTTAGATAAGTGTACTTCCTGAGAATTAAAATAGCCAAATTTGCCAATGGGTGGAATAGGAGTTGCCAGTTCAACTTGTAGATAGTTATCTACTAACTGATATTTGAGGAGTCGATAAGTTTGACCTACTGATAGATTTGCTTTTTCTTCAGTAGTTAAATTATCTGGGTTTTCTAATTTTTCTTGAAAGACAGTCTCCGTGAGGGTAATTAATGTTAATGATGGGTAAATATGTGGTTCAGTATTAACAGTAATGTTAATTGTTTGTTCAATAATTAAATTATTATTTATATCCGTTCCTTTAAGTCGCAACCAACGATTTCCTGAGCTATTAAACCCTGATTCTAAAATTGCGTGCCATAATCCTGTAGCTGGATTTTTAGTAACATTCAAAGGATATTTATCTTCTGCTACTAGAGCAATACTATGGATTTGTTCAGGATTAAATTTACCTGTAATAACAGTAGCTTGATTAACTAGAAATTCGGTCGGACCAAGATAGGAGAGGGTATCTGTACTCATAATTTCTATTTATTCTAAAACTAAAATTTGCGATAGCAAGGAACAAGTTGATGTTTGACTTACAGCAGATTCGGTGGTATATCAAGTACAGAGATTAACAATTAAATGAATGCAAGTGCGGGCATCTTGCTCGCTTAGTATCTTGCCCACTTCGGGGTGTACCTCACTACAGCAGAATCTGTTAAGTTTTAGTTGTATGTTGATGATGAACCTGATACAGAGAAAAGCTTTTGCCACTTTTCCCTGTTCCCTGTTCCCTGTTCCCTGCTATACAACAAATAAACCTGTAGATAATTCTACAGGTGATTAGTAAAAAAGTATTTTTCGGAAAATCTATTAGATATTGAAAGTTAGTAGACATCTCCAGAAAAGAGGGAGTAGGGAGTAGGGAGTAGGGGGAAAGAATTGATAGTTTCTATGGGATAATTGATCTTATTTTTTATGATCACCAGATGTCTAGTACAAACTATAGCAAAGAATGGGTTGCTTAGGACATAGACTGATAATAAATCTTAGACAGGGAAATGTTTTTCCCACTATTCCCTATTCCCTATTCCCTGTTCCCTGTTCCCTGTTCCCTATTCCCTGCTATAATTATTTTGTACCGATAACTTCTAAAATATCTTGAGCGTGACTACCAGTTTTCACATTCTCATCGACGTGAGAAATGTTCCCTGTAGAGTCAATGATATAGGTTACACGCTTAGGATATCCACCACCTTCAACATCATAAGCTTTCGTGATAGCGCCATCAACATCTGCCAATAGTTGGAAAGGCAAACCATATTTCTCAGTGAAAGCTTTGTGGGAAGCTTCATCATCCATGCTTACACCAAGAACAACCATATCTTTACCTTGGTATTCAGCATAGTTGTCTCGGAAGCTTTGAGCTTCTTTAGTGCAACCTGGAGTATCATCTTTGGGATAAAAATATAGGACAACTGTTTTACCAGCAAAATCAGATAAGGAAACGGTGCTGCCGTTGGTATCTTTTACAGTGAATTCTGGTGCTTTAGTGCCAACAGATAATGGCATAGATTTTGTTTTCTCCTTAAATAAGTTTACAGCATGGCCTTGTATTCTTTCTACTATTTTAAGATATTTTGTGCTTTGAAAAACTTTTTATACCAAATCCGCTTATCAAATATATTTTATATAATCTAAGATTAAACCTCTTCCTTATTTCCCCCACACCCTATCTCCGCATTTTTACAATTGTGAGGGTCTATAAACCGAATTTAGTATTACTTACCCTATAGATTGTTTTCTAAACTACTTAGTAAAAAAAAATAAAGTATTATTTGTATAGCTTATTTTAATGTCATATTATTTGTATTATGAACAAGATAAAAAAAACTTACTTATATGGTATAATGAGTAAAAAAAATAATAACAATGGCCTCCATAAAATCTGCAAACTTAATATCACTCCAATATCCTACTCATACTGAAAAAAGGGCGGAAAGAGCGCTTAGTTGTAGCCCGTTTAACATCAGCTTGTTGGCTACAATGTCTGATAGAAGTGTGGAATTAAAATCAATAGCATCAGAGACAGGCTTCAAAAATGCCTATACTCGTTCGCTTATATCAGAATTAGCTGCTGAAAATTATCTAATGTGGCTCATTCAGGTGGGTGTATTAAGGAGAGAAGTTGATGGACAGGGTATTACAGATGGTTTTCGCCTCACACCTCTGGGCCATAAGTTAGTTAAAAAATATTCTCCAAAGGGAAGTTGGTCTCAACCGTCTGTGAGTGATCGCTTCTATAATTTAATTAATCGTTGGTTTCGACTTCCTATTTAGATGGGCAAGAAATATTCAAGTTTTGAAGAATTCGATAATAATTTTTTAGTCAAAACTCAACTCGATAATTATATATTATAAAACTAAGTGATAATTAGTAAGTTATTGCATACTTAAGGTGTGAATATAAACTATTAACTTCAAGAAAAGTGCTGATGGCTTAATATACTTTTCCTCTTCTGTTAATTTTTTCTTTCCTTGATTCGGAAAGTTAAAAGGGTGTTGATTATTTATAAGTATGAAACTCCTAAAAATCTATTATTTAGAGCCAAAAATAAGGGTAAAAAATTAGATATATTTTTCCTAACTAAGGTATGAGAAAAATTCCTTTCTATCTTCTGAAGAGTTTATACCAAATGAATATAAAGTTGCGTAGAATAATATCTCGATCAGGGTTGACTGTAGCTCGAGATAGACAAGTTAATAAATTTCATAATTCTGTGCCACTTCACATAAAATTGGTATAACATCTACGACCTAACACCTAAAACCTAAAACCTATAAAGACCGCACATTTATTCAGCAACGCTGTTAAAAATATATAAGCTTGTAGGCTAACAAATACTACCAGTTACAGCAAACTATATATTTTAAATTGCAAATAAAAAAATCTTATTATAATTCTCTAATCACAAACAGTTATGAAAGCAATTATGGTAGTAGGAACTACCTCCCATGCTGGGAAATCTCTGATTACTGCAGCTATCTGTAGAATTTTATCCCGTCGTGGATGGAGAGTGACTCCCTTCAAAGGACAAAATATGGCTTTGAACTCTTATGTCACATCTAGTGGTGGAGAGATCGGCTATGCTCAAGCAGTACAAGCTTGGGCCGCAGGTGTTACTCCTGCGGTAGAAATGAATCCTATTTTGTTGAAACCTCAAGGAAATATGACTTCTCAAGTTATCCTCAAAGGAAAAGTATTAGATACAGTAGGAGCCATAGATTATTATCAGAAATATTTTAATATTGGTTGGCAGGCTATTAAAGAATGTTTACAACTTTTATCCCAGGAATTCGACATTATAGTCTGTGAAGGAGCAGGTAGTCCAGCAGAAATTAATTTAAAGCACCGAGATTTAACTAATATGCGAGTAGCCAAGTACTTGAATGCGACTACAATTTTAGTAGTTGATATAGATCGAGGTGGTGCTTTTGCTCATATTATTGGTACTCTAGAACTGCTAGATCCAGAAGAAAGAAGTTTAATTAAAGGGATTGTAATTAATAAATTTAGAGGACAGCGATCGCTTCTAGATTCAGGTATTGAATGGTTAGAAAAAAGAACTAATATTCCTGTAATTGGCGTAATTCCCTGGATTGATGAAGTCTTTCCTGCCGAAGACTCTTTAAGTCTTTTAGAGCAACGTTCTATTAAATCTAATACTGAGATTACAATTGCAATTATTAAATTACCAAGAATTTCTAATTTTACTGATTTTGATCCTTTAGATGCAGAGTCTAGTGTCAAGATTAAATATCTCAATCCTAATGATGATTTAGGTTATCCTGATGCAGTAATTATTCCTGGTTCTAAAACTACTATTAGCGATTTATTAATATTACAAAAAAGTGGCATGGCAACAGCTCTCAAGAATTACCAAGCTGCTGGGGGTACAGTTATGGGAATTTGTGGTGGTTTTCAGATGCTTGGTGAAGTTTTAATTGATGGTTATGGTTTAGAAGGAAAAAGGGGAGAATATCAAGGACTAGGACTACTACCAATCAGAACTGTAATTGCTTCTCAAAAAATTTCTCGTCAGCGACAAGTTATTGCTAATTATCCTCTAGCTAATTTACCAGTAATCGGTTATGAAATTCATCAAGGTAGAACCAAAATTACAAAACCAGATATGGTAAATCCTTTATTTAACGATCATGATTTGGGATTTATTAATAATAATCAGTCTGTCTGGGGTAACTATTTACATGGAATTTTTGATAATAGTCCTTGGCGTCGTTCCTGGTTAAATCTCTTGCGTAAAAAACGAGGTCTCGAAGGTCTGCCGACTGGTGTTGCTAACTATAGAGAACAAAGAGAAATAATGTTAGATTCAGTTACAGATAAAGTTAATAGTCACTTAAATTTAAAGTTGATATTTAACTAAAATTTACTGATTAAAATTCACTATAAGCTAACAGTTAATCAAATAATTATTGCTTAATTATGGAAATACTTTTCTTGCCAGATAATGTTACTGTTGAGGCAGAGTCAGGAGAACCTATTTTAGATGTTGCTGAACGTGCTGGAGTAACTATTCCTACAGGTTGTTTAATGGGTTCTTGTCATGCTTGTGAAGTTGAAATTGATGGTGGTCAAACTATTTGCGCTTGTATTACAGCAGTTCCTCCAGGACAGAAAAAAATTACTATCAACCTTTCTGTAGATATGGACTGGTAATCTTTTGTGGGACGAAGGTTGTAGGTTGAGATGATCAACCAGCTCAAAACATAAATAAAATATATATAAGTTAAAAGATTAACTATCTTAAGGATGAAGCAATTATTCTTCACCACTACAGCTCCTGGCCATAGCTAGGGTACAAGGCAATGTCTTTTTGACCTAGTGCAACATTTAACCTTATCAAATCTATTCATCACTGAACATCTCTAATAATAGTATGGCATTACCGTAACGGTAAAGGCAGATGAGCCGCAAAGCTAATCCTTAAAGGACTAGCGCGTCCGAGACC
>NZ_JAAHGO010000129.1 GCF_010672455.1 Okeania sp. SIO2C9
CGTAGCTCCTCCGCAGGAGGCTGTCGTCGCGGGCGGGCAGTCCGAGACGTTAAACAAGACGAGGAGCCGACGTAATTCTACCCGTAAAAAGGTAGTTGATGGCGATGAGTCGTCTACCCGCCCTGAGTCAATTCAACTTCGGTTGTTTTGATGGATGGGAATCCCGCGCTGCAGGTGCAGGTCAACGTCGGGAGGATGTCAATGAAATAATTAAAGTCAGGAGGAAAGAAAATACCAAATCTCAAAAATTTTTCTATGTTTCCTTGAGTAGGGAAGTAGGGGAGTGGGTAGTTGTATGCAACGTCTGTAGGTTGTAGTCAAACTAATTTCTGCTCTCTGTTGCGAATATCGCAATAGTCATATCATTTCCTAAAGCACTCACTCAGGGGTGAGTCTGAAGCAAAGCTAATTTCTGCTCTTTGTTGCGAATACCGCAATAGTCATATCATTTCCTAAAGCACTCACTCAGGGGTGAGTCTGAAGCAAAGCTAATTTCTGCTCTCTGTTGCGAATACCGCAATAGTCATATCATTCCCTAAAGCACTCACTCAGGGGTGAGTCTGAAGCAAAGCTAAATCAATAGACATCTCCTCCATGCATAGGGAGTAGGGGAAAATAATTGATGATTTATGTACGATAATTGATTTGATTTTTGGTTTTACCAGATGTCTAATAGAGCTGCAACCTTTTTTGTGCAAGGAAAGTTATTTTATACCAAGCGTGATCGATGTTTGTTACAAATGGTAGGGACGTTGCATGCAACATCCCTACAAAAGAAGGAAGAAGTGGGAAATTTTGAGAAAAAGGGAAAAACAATAGAAATAAATATCTAAAATTAATTGGAAAAGCTATTTTTAGAGCTGATTTATAAAGTAAATCTTGAGAGGATAAATGCTTTACAGTGTAAGGGTTTAACACTATCTAAGCCCCTAGGGCATAATTTTCCACAAACCCATGCTAGAAAGGAATTTCAACTCAGTCTATAAATCAGCTCTTAAGCATATCCGCTCGAAATCTACCTTTTTGTAGCATTTTTTTTTCACGCTTGATATTACAAATGATTTAAATTGGCTATAAATTTACTTTACTCAAATCTTGCCAATAATTAACAATGAGACGAAAAAAAATTATTACTCTATCAACTATATGTTTACTAACTGCAGGAATTGCAGAATTTTCTAGACAAAAATTAATCACAACAGATTTATCAGGAGATATTAGTATTATCCTAGACAATGCACTATCGAAACAAGCAGACAAAAATATTACCTATCAAGACATTACCTTAGATTTAGTTTGTCAAAAATCCCAATGCGAAACAGAAATATGGGGTTTTGCTCCAACATTTAATCAAGCAGACCATGACGGTATTGTTGACATTATCAAAAAAGATAATACCTGGCAGTTGGAAGTAAAAATCAATATTAATCCTGACCCTTGGGTCGGCGGTGGAACAGCTAAATATTTAATCGAATTGCAAACTGATAAAAAAGATAAACAGCAGATAGTTGGTAGTTATTCAGGCACCTTTAATCAACAAGTTGTCAGTGGGAAAGTTACAGGAAATATTACGCCTTACTTGCCCAGAAAAATATCAAACCATACACCCATATCTCCTAGAGAGCATCCACGGCTAATTTTCCGTCAAAATCAACTTGCAGAATTACGAGAAAAAGCCAATACCCCTATAGGTAAAGCTATTTTTGCTAGACTCGAAAATACTCTCCAACAAAAAATATATTATGAAGGATATGTTCCCAATGGTGGATATCATGCAGCAGGTCATTGTTTCTTATCCCTATTAAACGATGACCCCCAAGCAGCAGAGACAGGATGGCAAATAGTAGAAAAATCCCTGAATAATCCTGGCCCACGATTGTTGGAGCACGCCCCTATTGTGGCAGGTGTGGCCTTAGCTTACGACCTCTGTTATAACGCTTGGGATGAGCAACGAGTGCAAAAAATTACAGACTGGTTAGCGCAACAGACAAAAATATTAATTGCAGGTACTCGTGGCAAAGGTTGGAATGCATATCCTTGGAGTAACTGGAGTGGAAGAGCGCGGGGAGCTGCTGGTTTGGCAGCATTAGCAATTTTGTCTGAACCAGAAAAATATTTTTCTGAACCTACTGATGTGAGACGACTGTTGAAAATTTCTGAACGGAATATTCAGCGTTATCTTGATACTGCGGTGGGCGATCGCTCTTTTGGCACTGAGGGAGACCTTTATGCTATTGAACCTTGGATACTAACGCTTTTACCATTTTTTCAAGCTTATGAAAATGTTCTGGGCAAAGATTTGGTGACAAATTCTAATGCGGAATGGTTTTTGTCTCACTATGTGATGCGGATAGTTGGGGAAAAGGGTGATGTATCGGTGCCTACTTACGGACGTCATCGTCTGGCTCCTGTAAAGTCTCTATTTTCTCTTGGGTGGAATAGCGTACCAGAAGAATTTTTGCCTGGGGTGATGTGGTTTTTTAATCGTCATTTTGGTTGGGAGGGCGATCGCTCTTTTGCTATTAAGAAACCCCATGAGGCTGCTTTTCTTCTGGAGGCATATTCTGAGAATTTAATGGATATTTCGGATGGTTCGCCGGAAGGTTTTGTGGAAAGGTTGTTGAATTTTAATTTCTTTACTGGTTTAAGACCTAAAAATCCAGCAAAGGTATTTGGGCGGGTATTGGTGGATGATGAAAAAGGTTTTTATCTGTTTCGTAACGAGTGGCGGGATAAAAATGATTTTGTGGCAAGTATTTATTTGAAGCAACAACCTTTGAAAAGTTCGTGGTCGTTTCCGGAGGCTGGTGGTTTTCGCATTTGGGGTTTGGGAGGACGTTGGGCGAGTGCTGGTCCTGATGATGGTAAAAGAGGGGATGAAAATGTTGTGGTTGTGGGGAAGATGGCTGGAGAAGGAGCTGCTCAACCAAGGTTTTTTGAGGCGGAGATGGATGGGTCGGGGGTTGTGAGTATGGATATGGATAATGTGTTTGAAAATAATGGTTTTGAGTCGTTGCGGTCTTTTGCTGTTGACTATAGTGGGGTGTCGGGTGTGCCTGGTTTGTTTGTGGTGGTGGATAGGTTTTCTGGGGATACGCTGGAGAAAGTTTGGGTGATGCATACTCAGGAGCAGGTGGTTATTGAGGATAATGGTTTTCTGTTAAAAGCTGGTTCTGGGGCGACGATGAGGGCAATTTTTGTTACGCCTACTGAGGTTAAGGTTGATGTTGAGGAGACTCAGAGGGGTCGGAAAATATTGGTGAGTGGGGGTGAGAATTTTTTTGTGGTGATGACTGTGCAAAATGGTATTGCTCCGGAGGTTGAGATTTTGGGTAGTGGTTTAGATACTCAGGTTAGGGTGGGGGAGAGGGTGATTTTGTTTGGTGAGGATAGAGTGATTTTCGGAAAGTAGCATTAGACTTCTCCAAAAATGAAAAATAAAATCAATCCACAAATATGTAACGCCAAAGTTAGCTTAGTAACAGATGGCTTGTTGCAGAGGCGATCTCCCCTTAAACGCTATTGTTTTTGGAGGGGCGATCGCTCAGAGATTACTGTTTCAGCTAAAATAGTGCATAGGAGAGTTTCAGAAAGCAGATTCAAAGATGTTTATGCCTTATTTTTTTTCTGGCCTACCTGCGGAATGCTGGCACTTAAGCAGCTTACTGTGAGCAGTGAAGAAAACTTCTTACTAATCAACCTTATCCTCGTCAAGCTTTTTCCTTGAACTTTTAAGGTTACTGCACGCAGCTAAAGTTCCTAGGGTTAGGAAGCCAAAAAGGGTTGAAGGTTCGGGGACCTCCAATACTTCTGCGGCTGTTCCTTCAATACCGACTGTAAAACCATTCCAGTATTCGTCGCTCATACTCCGCCAAGATACAGAGTCAAATGCACCTGTAAATTGAATAGTTCCATGTGGCTCACCTGTACCCAGTAAACGGTATTCAAAATTTCCATCACCGAGATCGACAACTTCTTTGTAAGAAGTGCCGCAACCGTTCTACTAAACTTACCCAAACTTACCCAAGCATGATTGCATGAGCTTTGGAGCTAGCTTCCTGTCTCACAGAAGACCACTGACCGCAGTCTGTAACTTGTCTTCTCCACAGGCTTCAAATTGGCGGGAACTCCACCTACTGACTCACATAGTTTTCCAGGTTGACAGCAGCATTAAAGTCTCTGTCTGCTTCAAAACCACAGTTGCTACATTTGTAAGTTCTCACACTCAATGGCATTTTCTGTTGATCCCCACAGTGAGAACATATTTGAGAACTTGGATAAAATCTATCTGCTATTATTAGCTCACTGCCATACCATTCACACTTGTATGTAAGCTGACGCTTAAACTCATAAAAGCCACAATCTGCTATCGCACTTGCTAGTTTATGATCTCTTGGTGCGCTACCAGGTGCGACTGGCGTCGTCGCGGGGTCGCACCGCTTTTTGAGCATTCCACTTACATTCAAATCTTCTATCACAATGGTGCTGTGGTTTTTAGCTAGCCATGTTGTTAGTTTATGTAGTGCATCGGATCTGATATCAGCTACTTTCTTGTGCAGTTTTGCTAGTTTTTTCATGCCTTTGGCTCTGTTTTTGGAGCCTGGCTCTTTTTTGTTGACACGGCGTTGATAACGAGTTAGTCGTTTTTTAGCTTGCTTATATGCTTTGACGTTAGCGTAGGTTGTTCCATCACTACAAGTTGCTAGAGTATTTATACCAACATCTACACCGATAACATCTCGTTCTTTGGCAGTAGGGTTTGATCGATTATCATATTGATCATCATATTTAAAACTAATGTACCAATTACCTGCACGTTTAGATATCCTTACATTTTTTACTGGTACAGAGGGTAAGATTTCATAAGTTTTTACTATTCCTATTTTTGGTAGTTTTATGTAATTTCCTTGCAGAATTTTGATACTTCCTTCCAAATAGAAACTATCTTTTTTCCCTTTTTTCTTAAACTTAGGAAATCCCCGTTTGGGAATAGTTAAAAAGTTTTTAAATGCCCTTTCTAAATCTCTTAATGCTTGTTGAGGGGCACATTTTGATACTTCATAGTACCAGGGATTTTGACTTTTCACTTCAGCCACTAAACATTTATGCAAAGTGATAGCACTAGGGCGTTTCTTGGTTGATTCGTACTCGGAAATGCAAGTGGCTAATCCCCAGTTATAGGCATGACGAGCTACACCCGCGTGTTTGGCTAGCAGTGTTTTTTGTTTGTTATTAACTTTGAGCTTGGTCTTAATCGAGCTCATTGAAAGCACTTGATGTACCTCCCGATCATAAATTAGATTCTGTCTAAATAATATCACAATAAATATCTAATTATGTACATTTATGTCTAACTTTTTAACTTCTGTAGTTAGCCCACCAACTGCAAGTAATTTTGCCCTCTGTTTACCATCTACGAAGCGTATTTGTACTCACTCCCAGTAAATCGGCAGCTTTTTGTCTACTTAATAAATTACTCATACTGCTACAAGATCGCGCTAATATATGTAAGTTTAAATAAGTATAGTTAATTTTTGCTTAACTGTCAAGTTCCCCAATAACCACAAGCATTACCATAAGCTCCACCGACGCTTAAGATTTCAAAATCTTGGTCGAAAGCATAGCCGTTGCCATTGAGACTGACATAAGAAAATACTGGATTAGCTATTGTTTCAGAGAAGGTTAGAGTTTGGTTTCCAGCACGGAATAATGCAATCATATCTGTCCCAGTGGGGATGTTATCTACTAAGTCACTGGTATAAGCGGATGTTGCCGGATCTAGACCACCTCCCATCTGTTGCCAATAATTAATTTCAGGGCCAACACCATCTTGAAAAAAAGCAATACCTTGCGGATTTGTGTATGTAACATCCACTGTTGATGAGTTAGTAGTGATAGTACCTTCGGCTTGGAAACCACCATCAATAACATTACCAGATGTCCAATCACTCCAGAAAATAGTCGCTGCCTGCACAGGGGCAGTTAAAGTAGCGATTGTAACACCAGCAGCAGCGATTAAAAGGTTTTTCAACATGGTTAAATCTCCTTGGAAAGTATGTTTGTTTGTCTACAACTTTAATCTAACTCCCCTCCCGAAAATTATGCAACCCTCTCTGGCTATACTTTACAGAATCTTTAAAAATGACGATAGTGTTTTTAGTGGTTAAAATCAGTGGAATTAATTATGATATAAGAGTTTGAGGTGTCTATAATCACAAACACAAACTATCGGCATTGGGCTTTGTATCCGTGCGATCACTGAGGCATAAAAACAAGAGTCTCAAAGGAAAAATATCAACTTCAACAAATAAACAAACTATGAAAAACCTTGAAATAGTAGGTGATTTGGCTATTAGCATCATGGAAAAAAACCTAATCAGTAGAGAAGAAAACTAGATAGAGGAGAAGGTGAATTTACATAACTTAATATGAAATAGAGTAATTGAACTAGAGGGGAGATAGAAGTCCAAGGTATTATATAGAATCCGGTTATATAGTATATGTTCATTATTCAATCTCCCCATCTCCCCATCTCCCCATCTCCCCCAACAATACAATTAAGTATTCAACTGGATTTGATATTACTCGTTACTCCTTACTCGTTACTCCTTACTCCTTACTCGTTACTCCTTACTCGTTACTCGTTACTCCTTACTCCTCAGTAATACGATAACTAATTACCCGGATTCTATATTAAAGGCATTGTTCTAAGTGAACATCATTCTATATCAAGGTCACTTGAACTGGAATTATATGATTGTAGAGCGCTTTAGTACTACTCTGTCTAACAATTGTCAAGTACCTCTAGTGCAGAATGGCGGAAATAACTGACCAGTTACACAATCCTAAAAGCCTTACCAATCAATACTTCTGACTTCTGACTTCTGACTTCTGACTTCCGCGTAGCGGCACTAGTAAGTTTTAAAATTCTAATAGTGGATGGGAGCTGGCAAATAATTGAATCTTGGCAGATTACTACTTTTGATTACCAGGACTTACGCAAAATATCTTTCAACAATGAATAATGAATAATGAATAATGAATAATGAATAATTACCTCTCCATGAATTGAAGAGGATTGACAAATTCATGAAAATTTTTTTTATTATCCCCTTAAAAGGGGAAGCGCATACCCACAATTTTTCGGTAAATTGTGTTTTTTGTAGGGGCAATTCATAAATTACCCCTACAGATAGCGTCCTTGCGTAAGCCCTGTTTAAAAAAGTTTTCCTAACAATTGCACACCGAGAATAAACAAAATTATAAAAGCAATAGATGCAATTAGTCCTATAATATCTATAGTCGCAATTAAAAAATCACACACAACCACAACAAAATGATAAAAATTATTCATCTTTCCGACATTCATATTGGTAGTGGTTTTTCCCATGGTCGTATCAACCCAGAAACAGGTTTAAATACTCGCCTCGAAGACTTTATTTCTAGTCTAAAACTTTGTATAGATAGAGCAATTTCTAAACCAGTCGATTTAGTATTATTCGGTGGAGATGCTTTTCCAGATGCAACTCCCGCGCCATACATAAAACAAGCTTTTTCTCGTGAATTACGTCGTTTAGTAGATGCTCAAATTCCCACAGTATTATTAGTAGGAAATCACGACCAGCATTCCCAGGGTCAAGGAGGGGCAAGTTTAGGTATTTATAGTACATTAGGAGTGCCCGGAGTAGTGGTAGGCGATCGCTTAGAAACTCACAATATTCAAACTAAAAGTGGTGCTATTCAGGTAATTACTTTACCTTGGTTAACTGCTTCTAGTTTGATGACCAAATCTGAGACTGAAAGTTTATCTATGAGTAAAGTTAATGAATTATTAATTGAAAAATTGAAGTTAGTATTAGAATCAGAAATTCGCCAATTAAATCCAGAAATTCCGACGGTACTTTTAGCTCATTTAATGGCAGATAGAGCGAGTTTAGGTGCAGAACGTTTTTTAGCTGTGGGTAAAGGTTTTAATATTCCTGTTTCTTTGTTAAATCGTGATTGTTTTGATTATGTAGCTTTGGGTCATGTTCATAAACATCAAAATTTGAATAAGTCTAATAATCCACCAATTATTTATCCGGGTAGTATTGAAAGAGTAGATTTTAGTGAGGAGAAAGAAGAGAAAGGTTTTGTTTTGCTTGAATTAGAAAAAGGTGCTGTTAAATGGAAATTTTGTTCTTTGCCTGTGCGAAATTTTTATACTATTAAGGTTAATGTTTCCGAAGCAGAAAATCCACAAGCTGAATTGTTAAAAGCTATTAGTAAAACTCAGATAAAAGATGCTGTAGTTCGGTTAATTTATCAGTTACGTTCCGAGCAGTTAGATTTGATTGATAATGGAGTATTACATCAAGCTTTAAGTGAGGCACATACTTATACTATTCAACCAGAATTAGTCAGTCAGTTAGCAAGACCCCGTTTACCAGAATTGGCAAAAGGTAATAGTATCGATCCGTTAAAAGCATTAAAAACTTATTTAGAAAGTAGGGAAGATATTCAAGATATTCAGGAAGAAATGTTAGAAGCTGCTGCTAAATTACTATCAGATGGAAGAGATGGAAGTAATTTCTCAGGTGGTCAACAGTAGCCATTGAATCGGTTCAACTTCTGGTGGTACAGGAGTAATATCATGTCCGGTAGCATCGTTTGTGTAAAACCTGAGCGATACGGCTGACGCCACGCTCCGCAAACGCTACTCTTCAAGCCTTTGATAAATTATCAGTAGGCCACCAACGAAAAGAAGTTAGACTTTGAATGAGCGATCACTGTTTCATTAAAGGATTTGCAACTTAATAAATTACTGATTATTGACATACTCCCGACGTTGCACTTACGCGACATGACGATGACGATGACGATGACGATGACGATGACGATGACGATGACGATGACGATGACGATGACGATGACGATGACGATGACGATGACGATGACGATGACGATGACGATGACGATGACGATGACGAACGCGGGATTCTTCAGTCTGGGAAACCCTAACCGCAGTTTTAACAGAGGTGATGTCCTCCCCCTGTGTTGATAGCAATCCAACCCACCCCCATCCCCTCCCGGGAGGGGAGCTAGAGGGGTGGGTGAGTTATAGTCTCTGTCGAGTTCTTGGCCACAATTACTGCAAGAATGCCAACGCTCTGATCAGCTTTTAGGAACTTTACTTAAGCATTCCCAACAATGTTGAGATGTACCTTTTGGGTCTACGCGTGATAATTCTTTTGCCAAGTCTCCAAGCTACATACTCTAAGATATCAAGAAATTGATAGTAGCTGCATCTTGTAAAGACTTATTCAATCCTGACTTAGCTGATTGAGCGTTGGGCAAAAACTGACCATTATCACCTAATTTTACTTTGCAACGTCGGAGTAAAGAAGCTACCTGTAGGTCTTCAAGGAATATCACCCTTACATCTGAAAACAGATGGTAAGCAAGTTTGAATTGCCAGTCCAGTCGCTGTCTAGCTATTAGTTGATGAAGTTTAGCTATTTTACCCTTGAGAATTTTCCAAGGTTTGGAATACTTGGACTTTTTAGCCAATCTCACCTGAAGTTTATACCATTTCTCCATGAAGTTGCACTTACAGCGGTTTTCATTTGGGTAGACCACAGTAGGGACGTTCCATGGAACGTCCCTACAAAGTTTTGCTTGTGAAGATGTGGTTCATCAATTTGAAAAGCGCTGTAATATAAAGATGAGAATAGTCAGTTTAATAAGGTCTGAGCAATAATTATTAAGCGCATTGTTACAGAGAAATGGTATTAGATAAACGATGCTCAGAGAATCTCAAAAACTTAGGTACTTCTATAAACTCACCATCACTGGTAACAGCATAGTGCAACAATCCTAAATCAATACATGCATGAGTGATCTGAGGTGGGTTGAATTTCTGCACGCCTCAAAGGTACAGTTTTATCTTCTATTGTTAAGCTGATATACCATCCGTCTGCCTCACGAATTACTGTACCTGTCTTGACCTTGAATCCTTTTGGTATTGGGCGATTGAAGACAAAAGGGACTAAGCCAATTTTTGGTAAATTGATACAAAAACGACCGTTAGCATTTTTAACAATATTGGTATTTGATAACTGAGGATAACTGAACGAATTATAATAATGCTTCCCCTTGAATTTAGGTCTACCACTGGTCTTACCATTTTTATCGGGTAAGGTACAAGTTATCCATTGTTGTTTGTACTCTTTGGACAACATCCTGCAAGACTTGGGAATGTATGGACTTATATTCCGGGAATAGTTGTTTTGTTTGTGCCAAGTCTGCCAGTTGCACAGTCTCCCACAAAACATAACCATTGACTATATTTGGGGTTGCACATTATGGAATGATATTGCCAAAAATTAGTTTATACTTTGACTAAAAAAACTATTAATTAATCATTCTAGCAATTGATTAATCCAAAATTCAATTCAATCAAAAATCTAAAATCATTCGTCACTGTGCAACGCCGCGTTAACAGTACCTCTGCAATAAGGAGGCAAGAAAATACGGAATTCTCTTTTCTCTTGGTCGATTGGATATGGCGAGGTTTCCTCGCCATCCCACCCTACGGGAAGCTCCGAATATCGACCGCTTTTTATCCCCTTAAAAGGGGAGGCGCATACCCACAATTTATCGGTAATTATTAATTGTTGAAACATCCTACTGACTCGCTATTGCCTGTTGCCTGTTGCCTCTTTCAAATAGGAAATTTATTTTGCACAACTACTTATCAGCTTTTTCAGTTATCAGTTATTAGTTTACATAAAATAAATTTAACTTCTTCCTTCTTCCTTCTTCATATACCTATTCCAAAGATGGTACAACTACAGGTTGTTCTAATGGTTCTACTTCAAAAACTTCTCTTAATGCTTCATCTAAAGTTGGTTTCATCACAATTCGGTTTTCATAAGAAACAATAACTCTAGCTAAAGTTGGCAAACTATTTTGATCTGCTTCTAAATAAATAGGTTCCACATAGAGCAAGGATTGATTCATTGGTATTACTAATAAATTTCCTTGAATTGCTTTTGATCCTTGACGATCCCAAAGAGAAATTTGCTGTGATATTTCTGGGTCTTGATTAATCAAAGCTTCTATTTGTTCTGGACCATATATTAGTCGTTGTTTAGGGAATTGATATAAAAGTAATTTACCGTAATTTGGTGCATCCGATCTAGCTGCTAACCAAGCAATTAAGTTATTACGACTTGCTGGAGTATAAGGTAAAAAAAGAATAAATTCTTCTGAAGTTTCTGCTGGTAATTTTGTAATTAGATAATAAGGTTCTACTTTCTGCTGTTGATTACCATAAATCTCAATAGGTACCCGCCACAAATCTTCCCGATTATAAAATACACGGGGGTTATCCATGTGATAAGTTGCCAATAGTTCGGATTGTACTTTAAATAAATCTACTGGATAACGGATATGAGTATAGAGACTTTTTGGCATTTCTGCTATGGGAGAAAACATATTAGGAAAAATCTTTTTCCAGGTTTTAATAATTGGGTCTTTGGGGTCAGCTACATAGAATTTTACTGAGCCATTGTAGGCATCAATTACAACTTTTACTGAGTTACGAATATAATTAAATTCGTTATTTTCTGGGTCGGAATAAGGATAATGATCGGTTGTAGTGTAAGCATCAAAAATCCAGTAGAGATAACTGGGAGTTGTTTGAGTAACATCTTGTTTGCCAAATTGAGGATTTGCTACTACTAAATATGGGTCTTGGTCATAACGTAGAAACGGAGCGATCGCTCGAACTCTGGCATTAATATTGCGGCGATATAATACTTTAGTTTGAGGTATAAATTTATTAGTCAACAACATTCTCCAGTTCTTCAAATATTTAGCAAATATCCATCTTTTCCAGCTTCTACCAATGACGATACCACCACTGCCACCATAGGTGTTATAGGTGTTTGTTTCTCCACTGGGATAGTCTAATTCTCTATCTTTTTCCGCAGTGGAGGTAATTACATGAGTATTGGTAAGTTCTCCATAATAAATTCTAGGTTTACCAATAGGAATACTGAATCTAATCCTTTCTAATACTTCTAAGGTACTATTCTTTTCAATAGTTGGATCTGGTCCGATATTTTTAACGAAATATTCTGGTAATCCACTTTCTTCAACTTGATTAACTGGAGAAAGAGTAAAACCATAGCCATGAGTATAGACTAAATGTTCATTGACCCAAGTTTGTGCTGGTTGAGGTACAGATTCATAGTTTAGTTCTCTAGCTGCGATGATTACTTGTTGTTTTTCGGTAGGATTATTTTTTGTTCTTTCTTCCTTTTTTTTCAGAAATGTATAGCGGTCTATATCAGCATTTTTAAATTCATAATATGGTCTAATTTCTTGTAATTGTCGATTCGTTTGTAAAATTGGTCTTGTATCCCAAAGACGAATATTTTCGATGGTTAATTTATTATTTATTAAGTCAGTATAGGTAAGTTTATTTTCTGGGTTAAATAGTTTTACTTCTAATTTTTCTGGATCGAAATATGCTTCTCTAGTAAATTTAATACTACGTTTAATATATGGACTTTCTCGCTCTATTTCGTTAGGTTGTACGATGGTTATTTGTACAATTTTTGGTAATAACCAACCAGTTAGTACTGCGATGGTTAAATACCATGTTAAGATAGCTCTTAATGAGTAGCTATCAGCAAATAATTTTGCACTCAATTTTTTCTTTTTTTTCCTTCTGCGACTCAATCGTAAAAATCGGAGACTGGCTTCAATATAAGGCTGAATATCTTTAATGGAAAAAATGGCTTGCCAAAACAAAAATAATGCAATTAATAATGCTAAAACTGCCAAAAATATATAAGCAGGAAGCTGAATTTTGACATCTGTGTAGCCAGCACCATAAATAACACCACGTGGAGAGTAAAGTAATTCAAAACAACCTAGAAAGTAACTATAGGCTATGGTTAATATAAAGCCTCCACCTAAAGCATGAAGATGTCGTTGTTGTTGTTGGGAAAATTGATAAAAGTTGCCTTTACTTAGACTATTTCCAGACAATAAATAGATGAGAGTGCAAGCGACCAGTCCATATAAAAATAATCCTACTAACCAAAATTTTAATAATTGTAATACGGGAATTTGAAAAACATAAAAACTGATATTAATATGAAATAAATCTTCTCTTTCAGCAAAGGGAGTAGCATTAAATAGTTGTAATATATTTCCCCAATGATTTGAAAGAATAAAACTAAAAATTAAACTTAGCACTATCGCAAATATACTTAACCATAATACGGGATTAATAATGACAATAATACCTAATACAATAAATAATCCTAATAGCCACCAGTTAGAAGGTATTTTACTGAATATTTGCCAAATTGATTCTATGCTCAATGCTGAAGGAATTTGTGGAGATACCTTCGCAACTGTGAAATCAGGATGCCAGTAATCAGTAAATACTTGAATATAATGGGTGAGAATAAGTCCTATTAATAAAATTAATCCTAACACTAAACATAACAACCCGCCGAGATTAAATGAGGGTTCAATACGCAACTTACTTGACGGCATAGTTACTGGTGGAATTAGCATCATTTCTTCATATACTTCGGTTTTTCGATTGTGATTTTTTTGATATTTAAATATACTCGCTACTCTGAGATTTGCTAAAAAGAAGACTGATGTAATTACAAAAGTAATTATCCATAACGAAGTTTCTGTTTGTAGTTTAGTTATTAGTACAGGCAAATAATTAAGTTCTTCAAACCATAAAAATTCAGCCAAAATATTAGTTGACAAATCAAATGCTGCCCACAATCCTAAGAGAATGATAAATATAATTAATATCTGTAGGAAGTTGAGTTGTTCTAGTGCTTTGGAAAACCTAAGTTTTAGCTTGTAAATAATATTTAATTTCATGGTTTATGATTTTTGATTAGTTGTTTTATAGCAATTTTATTGAGTTTCTCTACACTTATATAATTTCCGGTTGAATACTTACACTTTGGAGAAAGAAAGGTAGAAGGCAGAAGGGAAGAAAAGGCTTGAAGGGAAAAAGTTTTTTGATCGTTAATTATCTAGATATTAGATTATACCAAATTAATAATAAGCTGCTAAGAAGATGCATAGAATAATAGACATCTCCAGAAAATAAAGGGCAGGTTTATTTGCTATAAACTAGAGTGTAATAACTCAAAAAATCATTTTTTGTGTTTTTTTATTAAAAACATCTTCCCTTCTCCCTATTCCTTACTTTTACAAAAAGTCTATATCTTTTTCACCAGATGTCTAATATATTAATCGGGATTGAGTGTAGATCGAGATACACAAGTTAATAAATTTCATAATTGTGTGCGACCTCACATAAAATTGGTATAATATCAAATCTGGTTAATTGCACATAGAATTATGTTATATAATATCTGTTTATAATTTTATAATTACTTCAATATTTGGTGGTGGTGCATAGTAATGGTAAAGGAAGTGTGGGGAGATGGGGACCCACCCGCGCACCCCTCCGGTGGAGGGGAATGTGGGGAGATGGGGAGTGTGGGAAAAATTAAAAAATATATATCCTCACC
>NZ_JAAHGO010000013.1:0-2839 GCF_010672455.1 Okeania sp. SIO2C9
CGGATTTGAGATCAGACCATAAAAGCTATGATCAGTGGCAGACTTGCACAAAAAGATACAGCTACAGTCATTCCTTCTACTTCCCACCCGGACCACACTTCCCACCCGGACCACACTTCCCACACTTCCTTGACGCACTACCGAAAAAGTCTTATGGGTGAGGGTAGGAGACAGGAGACAGGAGACAGCAGAAATGGGAACGAGCGAGGAGGTAGAATTCATTAATTGATAATTGATCATGGATAATTGATAATTACCTCGGGTTTTAACCGCTACGGAATTGAATATAAGGAGATATTATTTCTTTTCTTGGTCGATTGGATATGGCGCAGGTTTCGGAGCCATCCCATCCTACGGAATGCTGCGCAAACGACCGCTTTTTTTCCCTTAAAAGGGGAGGCTTCAAGGCGCGAATTATTTAATTATTAATAATTAAGGCGTTGCTGAATAGAAGTATGAATGTGCGATTGTTTTGTTCTGGCCAAGCCCCCGCGCATCCCCCACGCATTGGGGGACTTTTAGAGTTTTATTCCCCCCTTGCATTGGGGGGCTAGGGGGGCTTGCATCATACCCAGAATCAGCAACGCCATAATTAATAATTAACAATTCGGTAAGAATTGTCAGAATGATTTTTCTGCCCAACTATACGCCTAAAATACTAAATTTTTGAGCGTAAATAGCTGAAAACCAGCCACTTTTTTTGACCCCAAAAAGGCTAAAACTTTTATCTTTCAATACTTTTATATTTAATCAGCAAGCCCTAATTATTATCTATTTTTCAGCAAGGAACTACTAATTATAGCAAATGTGTAAAAATCAATAATTTGATATGAAATACAAAAAATTTTGCTACTTACAAATTTCCCCATCTTCCCATCTCCCTATTTCCTTATTAATCTTTGGTAGCAAACATTAATGTATTTCATATTACTAATAATCAGGGCGATAGAACTCCATTCCGCTGAGGCGAACAAAATAATCTACAAAAGACATCCCTTTGACTAAAAATATAAATTCCGACCTAATAAATGATATAAAAGCTAGTAAATCTGCTACGCGATCGCACATCCTCTGCGCCCCACCAAACAGAGTATCGAGATTTCTCGGCCAACTTGTCGTCATTCTCCATTTTATTTGTTGGGGTTCGGTTTGACTCAATGCAGTTCAAGAATGCGCGAATGCGCGAATGCGCGAATGCGCGAATTACCTCTCCTTTAAAACGGATAGGATTGACAAAGAGATGAAAATTTTTCTTTTTATCCTCTTACAGCGGTTTTCATTTGGGTAGACCACAGTAGGGGCGTTAACGATAGTTATGCGCAAGCTTTCGGCAGTTCGCCCCTACAGGGTTTTGGTTATGACGATGTGGTTCATCAATCTGAAAAGCGCTGTAAAAGAGGAGGCTTTCAACCACAATTTTTCGGTAAAGCAATAGCACTTGTAGCAGCAACAGTAGTATAACTAATTAGGTTTCGACGTTTCATTATTTATTTATGTGTTATTGCAGGGAACAGGGAACAGTGGGAAAAACACTTCTGTTTACTTTTTTATAATACTTGAAGCAATAACCATTTCCGAAAATGACACTTGTACTCAAACATTCAGAGCTTGAGTACAACTTTGGTTTTTCGATTCTGTCGAACTCGTTGCTAAACCGACTAAAAAGTGAAAGCGTCAACCGTACTGTCAAAGAATGTTAGGAAGTTTTGTGCTTCCTGCTCGTTGTTAAAGTCCCAGGTTTCTGTGTCACCGAGACCATTGCTAATTGCTACCTGGGTTCCGGTAAGTTGGGCTTCATTTAAAGTGGGAATCACATGGATATCAGCATTCGTCAACTGGTCGCCACCAAACAGATCGCCCATTTCCCCGATGAAATCATCAAAGTTATTGCGAGTCTGTGTTCCTGACGTATCAGCACCTGACCATTTAAACTCAAGGCTATCGGGAGTGCGCAAACTATCTGATGATTCTGAGTTCAATGAGGCAATTTCGTCATTGATTAATATCCTGATGTTGTTAGATCCACCATTGGTACCGCCGTTGAACTGGAATATGTTGGTTGGAGTTGGGTCTTTGCCCAGGATATCCTCTGCGAATTCCTGAAAGGTATTGGCATCAGCATTGTTGTCGAATTCAGCTTTGTACTGACCTCCTACTCCTGAACCAGATATCTTGATTGTGACTTTATCAGTAGACTGGTTTTCTGTGATGAATGGATTCTGGTTGGTACCAAAATATTCGAGGGCATTCTCGTTAATTGTACCATTCCTGGTAACTGTTCCTCCAAGCTCCGATACGACTTCGCTCAGGAAATCGTTCAGAGACTGATTGGTGGCAGTATCGTCAATTGTGTAAACAGGTTGGGAGTTAACAAATTCAACGGAGTACTCTTTGCCACTGACATTGCGACTAAAGATGGTGTAGTCAGATTCAAGGAAATTGGGAGGTGCGGTATTATCAGTGACTCCATCAATGGTAACATTAACTGTAGCTGTATCTGTACCCCCATTGCCATCATCAATGGTGTAGGTAAAGCTGTCAGAGGCTGTCTCTCCATTATTAAGAGACTCAAATTGACCGTTGGGGTCGTAGTCGAAAGTGCCATCAATGTTGAGAGTCAACAATGCGCCAGAAGTTAAGGTAACTTGAGTGCCAACATCAGCAGCATTGCCGTTTACTTCCGTAACAGTAAGGGTATCGCTATCGGCATCACTATCGTTAGTGAGGACGTTACCACTACTGAGGAGGCTGTCTTCATCAGTTGTTACTGCATCGTCTACTGCATCGGGTGCGGTATTATCAGTGACTCCATCAATAGTAACATTAACTGTAGCTGTAT
>NZ_JAAHGO010000013.1:2939-101565 GCF_010672455.1 Okeania sp. SIO2C9
CTATCGTTAGTGAGGACGTTACCACTACTGAGGAGGCTGTCTTCATCAGTTGTTACTGCATCGTCTACTGCATCGGGTGCGGTATTATCAGTGACTCCATCAATAGTAACATTAACTGTAGCTGTATCTGTACCCCCATTGCCATCATCAATAGTGTAGGTAAAGCTATCAGAGTCTGTCTCTCCATTATTAAGAGACTCAAATTGACCGTTGGGGTCGTAGTCGAAAGTGCCATCAATGTTGAGAGTCAACAATGCGCCAGAAGTTAAGGTAACTTGAGTGCCAACACCAGCAGCATTGCCATTTACTTCTGTAACGGTAAGGGTATCGCTATCGGCATCGCTATCGTTAGTGAGGACGTTACCACTACTGAGGAGGCTGTCTTCATCAGTTGTTACTGCATCGTCTACTGCATCGGGTGCGGTATTATCAGTGACTCCATCAATAGTAACATTAACTGTAGCTGTATCTGTACCCCCATTGCCATCATCAATAGTGTAGGTAAAGCTATCAGAGTCTGTCTCTCCATTATTAAGAGATTCAAACTGACCGTTGGGGTCGTAGTCGAAAGTGCCATCAATGTTGAGAGTCAACAATGCGCCAGAAGTTAAGGTAACTTGAGTGCCAACACCAGCAGCATTACCGTTTACTTCCGTAACAGTAAGGGTATCGCTATCGGCATCGCTATCGTTAGTGAGGACGTTACCACTACTGAGGACGCTGTCTTCATCAGTTGTTACTGCATCGTCTACTGCATCAGGTGCGGTATTATCAGTGACTCCATCAATAGTAACATTAACTGTAGCTGTATCTGTACCCCCATTGCCATCATCAATGGTGTAGGTAAAGCTATCAGAGTCTGTCTCTCCATTATTAAGAGATTCAAACTGACCGTTGGGGTCGTAGTCGAAAGTGCCATCAATGTTGAGAGTCAACAATGCGCCAGAAGTTAAGGTAACTTGAGTGCCAACACCAGCAGCATTACCGTTTACTTCCGTAACAGTAAGGGTATCGCTATCGGCATCGCTATCGTTAGTGAGGACGTTACCACTGAGGAGGCTATCTTCATCAGTAGTGGCACTGTCGTCAACAGCAACAGGGGGATTGTTGGTAGGGGGAGGGGTAGTGTTCTCAAAGTATTTGATGGTGCCGTATCCTTCCCCAATAAAGGCATCCAAATCCCCGTCGCCGTCAATGTCAGCAAAGGTGGGGCTACTATAGTCCCCTACATCCACACCGTCGAAGGGATTCGCTGTGCCAGTTACTTCAGTGAAGTTGCCGGAACCATCATTCTCAAAGTAGTTGATGGTGCCGTATGTTTCCCCAATAAAGGCATCCAAATCCCCGTCGCCGTCAATGTCAGCAAAGGTGGGGGCACTGAAGTTCCCTAAATCCACACCGTCCAAGGGGTTGTCAATGCCAGTTACTTCAGTGAAGTTGCCAGAACCATCATTCTCAAAGTAGTTAATGTTGCCGTCAATTTCCCCAATAAAGGCATCCAAATCCCCGTCGCCGTCAATGTCAGCAAAGGTGGGGCTACTGTAGTCCCCTACATCCACACCGTCCAAGGGGTTGTCAATGCCAGTTACTTCAGTGAAGTTGCCGGAACCATCATTCTCAAAGTATTTGATGATGCCGTCTGCTTGCCCAATGAAGGCATCCAAATCCCCGTCGTCGTCAATGTCAGCAAAGGTGGGGCTGCTTTCGATCCCATTTACACCGTCCAAGGGGTTGTCAATGCCAGTTACTTCAGTGAAGTTGCCAGAACCATCATTCTCAAAGTATTTGATGATGCCGTCAATTTCCCCAATAAAGGCATCCAAATCCCCGTCGCCGTCAATGTCAGCAAAGGTGGGGGCACTGAAGAACCCTACATCCACACCATCGAAGGGATTCGCTGTGCCAGTTTGTTCTACAAAAGTAGCCATAATTAAATCTTTATTTTATTAGTTAACAAAAAGTTTTGGTAGATATTACTACCTAAAACTGTGGTAATTGTCATCTGGTAAGGATTTAAAGTGCTTCTCAAACCTTTTGGTGGTTTACTTACCAGTTCTCGCCATGCCAAGGGATTTTTCCATCGGCTGAACAAGTCGCACAATCAGCTAAATTTTCAATCGCTTCCCAGATTGGCGCGACTCGCTGATGAAAGTGGTGTAAGGTGCCAGACGGCGGCGCAGGAACTTTACCATTTGCTGGTTTTCCATTGCCACCCCCCAGGTACAGTTAGGCACCGGACTGGCAATTTGCTGTTTGAGTGCTTCTGCAATCAGGGCAACTCCCCGTCCTAACTTTTGGAATCGCTGTGCCACAAACATTGTGGAATAGCGAATTGTGTCTGGTGCGACACGATGGGTGACCATCCAACCTACTACTTCGTCTCCATAGCGCAACCCCAAGCTGTTCAAGGGTTCCAACCGGGAATTGTCTTCAAAGGGACTCAGGGAGGTTGGATAGTCTAGTGTCTGTTGAATTTGCTGTTTTTCAGCATCGGTTAATTCACTCCAAGGAAAAATCGTGAAAGAATCGGGCAGTATGTGTTTATACAACCAGGGAGCTTGGGCTATTTTCTCCATTGACATTTTCGCCAGCCAGAAAGTCTCTTTGGGGGGCTGCCAATTCCTTTTTCTTAGCAAGGGTTCGAGGGCAGATGTAGTTAATTCAGTGGCTTGGTATTTGACTATGACTTGGGGGCATTTCTGGGCAGCGAGGGCTGTTTCCAGGTGTTTCACCAAGGTAGTGCCAATTCCCTGATGGCGGTATTCTGGTAAAACAAATAGAGACAGTACCTCTGCTTGGGAAATATTTTCTTGGGTTGGTGTAATTTCGGCGATCGCTAATCCCACCATTTCCCCTGCAACAGAGGCAGAAATTCCCATCAGTATTCCTTTTTGTTGAAAAGTTTGCCAGTGTTTCTTGATGCTAGGAAAAGTTAAAGCATCGTATTGTAAGGTATTAGCTGGATTCAGGTTTCCCACCAATTGGTATTTAACCCTTGGTTGGGCAGTTTCACCTTTTGAATCTTGATTTTTCCCTTCTGTATTCTGCCTCTCATCTCCCATTCCCCCACTCCTTTCGTAAGGGGGAGATTGCCTTGCACCTTCTGACTTTTGACTTTCACTCAACTCCCCTTGGAAACTAGAGAAACCAGGACAAGTAACTAAACGAGCAATTTCATCACTCTTGAAACCCAACGCCATTGGGCGTCGCACTCCAGGCAAAACCTGTACATCATAGAGTTCGGTGACAACCCCTTCTAACTCCAGCCAGTGGGCAATACTCCCAGTAGTCAAATCAATCACCATCAAGCCACAACGGGGGTTAGTATCCTTTGCAGCCAACCTTTCATCGAGGGCCAAACCAGAAAAAGAGCGATCGCGTGGTTTAGATAGCCCCACAACAGCATAGTTACGCCAAAAAGCCAAACCCCGCATATACCCAGGACAAAAAGCAACAGGCTGAAATTTTTCTGTTGGTAAGTCCAGATAACCAAATTCCCCTGTACCAGAATTGAGCAACCACAGCTTTCCTTGGTAAAAGCGAGGAGAGTGAGGCATTGAGAACTCTGAAGCGACAATCTCATTAGCCTCAATATCCATAACCACGCCCCCATCTTGCCGTCTTTCTCGCCAGCCTCCGGTCACATCGGAACGACTCACAGCGGTAACATAACGGGGCTTTCCCTCCACCATGGCCAAACCGTTGAGGTGGCAGCGGTCTTCTGGTGTCAGCTTAGAGATAAAGGGTGGTTGCCAAATTGGTTCAAAACTATACTGGTGACTGAGGGTAGCCAGACAGCTAAATAAAGTATTGACAAAAATGACTTTATCCCCACTCCCTGCTTGCGGGGGGGGGTTAACATTAATAGGATTACTTGTCAAGGTCTGCTGGGGAGATTTTCCCATCACCAGGTCATGAATATCCAAATCTCCAGTAGTGTAGGAAATACGGGGCACATATAGCTGGTCATATCCTTTATATAATTGACCAGGGTTAAGGACATTATCAAACTGCCAGAATTGATACCGGGTACTGAGGTAGAGGTGGTTAGGAGTAGCCCATAATCCCATAGCTCTGTCAAATAGTCGCTCGAAACCGGAAAGTTGTCCATTGGGTTTGAGACCAATTAGGAATAGGCGATTAGTTTGATAGGTGGTGAATGCCAAACTTACTTTCTGCTCTTGTAACCAAGAGAGAAAATGACGAGAGCAAGTAAATTCTAGAGGTTTAGGGGTAGATATTGGAGTTTGACTCACCGTATTGTCCAGTCTTAAATCTTTTCTTCACAATACTGGAAAAATACTGACTTTATATGAAGTTTTGATGAAGATATGAGTAATTTCTATGAAGACTTTGTGAAGCCAAATGTAGGGGCGAATGGCCATTCGCCCCTACTGACTACTTGTTAAACGAAAACTGAGCAAAACTTAACTTATTAATTTTATTCCAATTAAAAACTTGCTCTCGAAATTTTTTCCACTGTTGATAAACTTCCTTAAAACTGCTTCATAAAACCGATATAAAACGTCATAATATGACATTTTACTGTTTACTTCCTGCTTCTACTGAGGCCGTCGGCGGTTACTCATCCACAGGCATTGACGGTCAAGCCAACCGCATTTTAACAGTCTATACTTAATATTTAAGTCTTTGTCAATAGACATAGTTAACATTTGGTTCTCCAACCCTCACTGGGCTTTTCCTAGTAGCGAGTGGGATTTTTGGAGAGGTCTAATAGATAGAGAGCCAGAAATGTTTAAGCAGCGATTAGTGCAGAAGATACAAATTTCACTTTGGGTTATTAAACAAAAACTGAGCAAAACTTAATTCATTAACTTTATTCCAATTAAAAACTTGCTCTCGAAATTTTTTCCACTGTTGATAAACTTCCTTAAAACTGCCATCTTTACTAGCATTTTCCTCATAAATCTCAAAAGCAGTTTTCTGAGCAGCTTCCATAATTTCTGGGGCAAAAGCCCTCAATTGAACACCTTTTTCAATCAATCTTGGCAACGCTTCACCATTCAAAACATCATATTGAGCCAACATATTCAAATTAGTTTCATAAGCAGCAGTCTGAAAAATTTCCTGATATTCCTTTGGTAACTTGTTCCAAGCATCTAAATTAACCAATACATCTAAAGTTGGACCAGGTTCCCACCAGCCAGGATAATAATAGTATTTTGCTGCTTTATATAAACCCAACTTTTCATCATCATCAGGTCCGCTTAATTCAGCCGCATCAATAGCTCCTCTTTCTAAAGCTAAATAAACTTCCCCACCAGGTAACACCTGCACATTTACCCCCAATTTAGTCATCACATCACCTCCCAAACCAGGAATACGCATCTTTAAACCATTGAGGTCAGCCAAACTATTGATCTCCCTCCTAAACCAACCACCCATTTGCGCTCCAGTATTACCAGCAGGAAAGTTGATGATATTAAACTGAGCATAAACATTTTGTATAGCTTCTAGACCCCCACCATGGTATAACCACGCATTCTGTTGTTGGGCAGTAAAACCAAACGGAACAGAAGTAGCAAACACCAGAGCAGGATTTTTGCCTTTGTAGTAATAACTAGGAGTATGACCACACTGTACAGTTCCCTGTTGCACAGCATCCAAAACTTCTAATCCTCCCACTATTTCACCCGCTTGATAAGGAGTAATAGTAAATCTACCATTGGTCAAAGCTGCTACGCGATCGCAAATCCTCTGCGCTCCACCAAACAAAGTATCGAGAGATTTCGGCCAACTGGTTGTCATTTTCCATTTTATCTGTTGTGGTTGAGTTTGACTCAATGCAGGTAAAGCAACTGCACTTGTAGCAGCAACAGTAGCATAACTAATTAGATTTCGACGTTTCATTATTTATTTATGTGTTATTTATTGATAGCAACTACCAAAGGGGTTAATATCAAGCGTGAAAAAAGAATTTTACAAAACTCTATTTATAGGGAACACTTAACTGCGAATAGGCAACAGGTAATAGGCAAAAGAGATTTGTAGCAAACATTTATCAAACTGGTATAAGACATTCTCGCTCCTCGCTCCAAAGCCAGATAAACTTCTCCACCAGGTAACACCTGAACATTTACTGCTTCATAAAACCGACATAAAACGTCACAAGCGCGACATTTTAATGTTTACTTCCTGCTTCCACCGGAACTGTCGGCAGCACTCCGTCCACAGGCATCAACGGTCAAGCCGACCGCATCTCTTAAATTAATACTTGCGTTTAAATCCCGGTCTATAGATATCCCACAATCAGGGCAGTCATAAGTCCGATTATTTAACGGCATATCTTGAACATGACCACAGTAGGAGCAAGTTTGTGAAGATGGAAAAAACCTATCAACTACTACTAATTTAGAACCGTACCATCGTGTTTTATATTCAAGCTGTCTCCGAAACTCATAAAAGCCTTGGTCTGCAATTGACTTTGCTAGCTTGTGGTTCGCTAACATACCGCTAACATTCAAATCTTCTATGGCAACAACGCTGTGGTTTTTAGCTAGATATGTTGTCAATTTATGAAGTGCATCTCTGCGGATGTTAGCTACTCGTCTGTGCTGTCTAGCTAGCTTGATTACAGCTTTGTGCCAATTATTTGAATGTTTGACTTTCCTGCTCAGTTGGCGTTGCAATTTTGCTAGTTTATCTTGAGCTGTACGGTAAGGTTTAATGCTTGGGAAAACTTGACCAGTACTTAGCGTTGCTAGGGTTTTCACACCTAAATCAACACCTACAACATCAATAGTTTTTGGTGTGGGAGTTGCACGCTTATCATAGCTCAAACTTAAGTACCAATCACCCGCTTGTCTACTAATAGTTATTTTTTGAGTAGTTGCTTCAATTGGTTCATAAGTTTTGACCATACCAATAAAAGGTATTTTATGATTCCATCCATTTAATTCTATGGGTTTTCCACAATTATCAATTGTGAATGAATCAGATTTACCTTTCTTCTTAAACCGTGGACGTTTACCCAATCCTTGGAAGAACCTCTTAAATGCTTCACCTAAGCTTATAAAAGCATATTGATAAACTTTAGATGACAAGTTTTTCATCCAGGGGTAGAGGGGTTTGGTGTGATTAGTAAAAACCTCTCTAAGCTTACGGGTGTTTGGTTTATAACCATCTGTGTAAGCTGCATTCCACAAACTTAAACCCCAGTTATAACACCAGCGTGAATAGCCTGCGTGTTGAGCCATCAGAGTTTTCTGTTTATTATTTAGTTTCAGCTTTGTTCTAATGGATTTCATATATAGGTGAGTGCAACCTGTCTAAAAGTATGCTTTTTAATGTATTAAATCGTTATTCTCTGATTAAGTCAATGCTCCTCTCAAATTTAGTCAATGGTGGGAGTTCTAAATTCTAAATTCTAAATTCTGACTTCACTTTAGGGAGTTATTGAACGAAAACTGAGAAAAACTCAACTCATTAACTTTATTCCAATTAAAAACTTGTTCTCGAAATTTTTTCCACTGTTGATAAACTTCTTTAAAACTTCCATCTTTACTAGCATTTTCCTCATAAATTTCAAAAGCAGCTTTCTGAGCAGCTTCCATAATTTCTGGGGTAAAAGCCCTTAATTGGACACCTTTTTTAATCAATCTTGGCAACGCTTCACTATTCAAAACATCATATTGAGCCAACATATTCAAATTAACTTCATAAGCAGCAGCCTGAAAAATTTCCTGATATTCTTTTGGTAACTGATTCCAAGCATCCAAATTAACTAATACATCTAAAGTCACACCAGGTTCCCACCAGCCAGGATAATAATAATATTTTGCAGCCTTATATAAACCCAATTTCTCATCATCATAAGGCCCAGTAAATTCAGCAGCATCAATAGCTCCTCTATCTAAAGCTAAATAAACTTCCCCACCAGGTAACACCTGCACATTTACCCCCAATTTAGTCATCACATCACCTCCCAAACCAGGAATGCGCATTTTTAAACCATTGAGGTCAGCCAAAGTATTAATTTCCTGCCTAAACCAACCACCCATTTGTGCCCCTATGCCACCTGCAGGAAAATTAATAATGTTAAAATCAGCATAAACTTTTTGCATGGCTTCTAGACCCCCACCATGATATAGCCAGGCATTCTGTTGTTGGCCAGTCAAACCAAATGGAACAGTAGTTGCAAATACAAGGGTAGGATTTTTGCCTTTATAGTAAAAGCTACTGGTATGACCACATTGTATAGTGCCTTGTTGTACAGCATCTAAAACTTCCAATCCTCCGACTATTTCACCAGCTTGATAGGGAGTAATAGTAAATCTACCATTAGTCAAAGCTGCTACGCGATCGCAAATCCTCTGCGCTCCACCAAACAAAGTATCGAGAGATTTCGGCCAACTGGTTGTCATTTTCCATTTTATCTGTTGGGGTTCGGTTTGACTCAATGCAGGTAAAGCAACTGCACTTGTAGCAGCAACAGTAGCATAACTAATTATATTTCGACGTTTCATTATTTATTTATTTATGTGTTATTTATTGATAGCAACCACCAAAGCAGTTAATACTAAGCGTGAAAAAAGAATTTTACAAAACTCTAGTGCTGCTGCGCGGAAGTTAAAAGCGAGTGCTAATTGGCGAGGTTTCCTACGGGGCGCCTACTGTGCGGAAATAGTTCCGCACACAGCCCCTTCAGAATGTAAGACGCATATCTGACAGTCAATCATTTTTGATTTGTAATTGTTTTAGGATTTTGTAACTGGTCAGTTATTGGCGCCATCCTGCACTAGTGTATAGGGAAAACTTAATTGGGAATAGGCCACAGGCAACAAGCAACAGAGATTGGTAGCAAACATTGATCAAACTGGTATCAGACATTCTCGCTCCTCTCAAATTTAGTTACAGCAATAATTTAACTTCTAATATCATGTCCGGATAATCAATGATCAAAAAACTTTCTTCCTTCTAGCGTTTTCTTCCCTTCAGGCTTCTGTCTTCCTTCCTCCAAAGTATCACTATTCAACCAGACATGATATAACTTCTGACTTCTGACTTCAGCTTGGGGAGTTATTGAAGGCAAACTGAGCAAAACTTAACTCATTAACTTTATTCCAATTAAAAATCTGCTCTCGAAATTTTTTCCACTGTTGATAAATTTCCTTAAAACTGCCATCTTTACTAGCATTTTCCTCATAAATTTCAAAAGCTGCTTTCTGAGCCGCTGCCATGATTTCTGGACTAAAAGCTCTTAGTTGGATACCTTTTTCAATCAATCTTGCTAAAGCCTCTCTATTCAAAGCATCATATTGAGCCAACATATTCAAATTAGTTTCATAAGCAGCAGTCTGAAAAATTTCCTGATATTCTTTTGGCAACTTGTTCCAAGCATCTAAATTAACCAATAGATCTTCTGTCGTACCGGGTTCCCACCAACCAGGATGATAATAATATTTTGCTGCTTTATATAAACCCAACTTCTCATCATCATAAGGTCCTGACCATTCAGCAGCATCAATAACACCTCTTTCCAAAGCTAAATAAACTTCTCCACCAGGTAACACCTGAACATTGACTCCCAACTTGCTCATCACATCCCCTCCCAAACCAGGAATACGCATCTTTAAACCATTGAGGTCAGCCAAAGTATTAATTTCCTCTCTAAACCAACCACCCATTTGTGTCCCTGTGTTACCTGCAGGGAAGTTAATCACGTTAAAATCAGCATAAACTTTTTGTATAGCTTCTAGACCTCCTCCATGATATAGCCAGGCATTCTGTTGTTGAGGAGTAAAACCAAATGGAACAGAAGTTGCAAATACTAGGGCAGGATTTTTGCCTTTATAGTAATAACTAGAAGTATGACCACATTGTACGGTGCCTTGTTGTACAGCATCTAAAACTTCCAACCCTCCAACTATTTCACCAGCTTGATAAGGAGTAATAGTAAATCTACCATTGGTCAAAGCTGCTACGCGATCGCAAATCCTCTGCGCTCCACCAAACAAAGTATCGAGAGATTTCGGCCAACTGGTTGTCATTTTCCATTTTATTTGTTGGGGTTCGGTTTGACTCAATGCAGGTAAAGCAACTGCACTTGTAGCAGCAACAGTAGCATAACTAATTAGGTTTCGACGTTTCATTATTTATTAGACATCTCCGAAAAAGATATAGACTTTTTGCACATAGTAGGCAATAGGGAACAGGCAATAGGGAACAGGGAACAGGGAACAGATTTTCACCTAAAAGGTACGAAAAATGATTTTGTAAGTGACTTTGACAACTCTAGTTGATCTTAAATAAAGAGCAAGTTTATTTTCGGGAAATATCTACTTATAGCAACTACCAGAGCGGTTAGATATTCTAGCACCGATACTATTTTGCTAACAATTGTTAACAATGCACAGCAAGATTAACTTACTGAGGGGGGATCTCCCAATGTGGTAGAAAATTTCTCTACCACGCTTTTTATCAAGATTCCACGCGGGACCTTTAAGTCGCGATCAAGGCGAAAACCAACCGATACCAGTCACAACTTTTTTGCCACCTAAATTGTTGAGGATTTCACCAGTCCAGCTAACGGTTTTGCGCTTTGTAGGCTTCACTTACATCTACAACGAATTTGTTGTATTCAACAGCTTTATGCTTTAAGAAAAGTTCAAACCTATAGTGTGCCCAGTTCAACATTTGTCTAACTGATTTACTTGTGAGCTTTCTGCTAGTATGAATTGTCATCTGAGAAACTTCATGCATTTGGAAGCAGAATTACGTCAAAGTTTTGAACCAAAAATAAAGCTGCAATGCGTGTGCAACTCATCTATCAGGTTTCTAATTTTTGACCTCTTAAATTTAGTCCGTGCTGCGAATTTTACTTCTAAATTCAGAATTGAGAATTCTGAATTTACTTTAGGGAGTTATTGAAGGCAAACTGAGCAAAACTTAATTCATTAATAGCATTCCATTGATAAATCTGTTCTCGGAACTTTTTCCACTGTTCGTAGACTTCTTTAAAGGTTGCATCCTGATTAGCTTTCTCTTCATAAAACTCAAAAGCTGCTGTTTGTGCTGCTTGTAAAATTTCTTGACTGTAAGGACGTAACTCAGTACCTTTTGCAATTAATTCTGCTAGAGCTGCCCCATTTAAAGCATCATATTTAGCTAACATATCTATATTCGCTTGATATGCAGCCGTCTTCAAAGCTTCTTGATATTCTTTTGGCAATTTATTCCATTCATTCAGATTAACTTGCACCTCAAAAGTCGGACCAGGTTCCCACCAACCAGGATAATAATAGTATTTCGCAGCATTATTTAAACCTAATTTCTGGTCATCATAAGGACCTACCCATTCCGCAGCATCAAGAGCGCCTCGCTCCAAAGCTAGATAAATTTCACCACCAGGCAATACTTGAGCATTTACACCTAATTTTTTCATTACTTCCCCACCAAAACCAGGGATACGCATACTTAAACCATTTAGATCGTTAACTGTGTTAATCTCTCGTTTAAACCATCCTCCCATCTGCGTCCCACTATTACCAGCAGGGAAACTAATAATATTAAAGTCGGAGTAAAGTTTGTGCATTATATCTAACCCTCCACCATGATAGTACCAAGCATTCTGTTGTTGGGCAGTTAAACCAAAGGGGACAGAAGTGCCAAAAGCAAGGGCTGAATTTTTACCAACATAATAATAACTAGCAGTATGGCCACATTGTACGGTACCTTGTTGGACAGCATCCAGAACTTCTAAACCTCCGACTATTTCACCAGCTTGATAAGGAGTAATGGTAAATTTGCCATTGGTCATTGCTGCGACGCGATCGCAGACTGTTTGTGCCCCACCAAAAATTGTATCTAGGGAGCGAGGCCAACTTGTGGTCATTCTCCATTTGATAGAGGGTAAGCTATCATCGGTAGAGGTAGTTTCAGTGGTGGTTTGACTACAAGCTGCCAAAGTTGCGACACTTGTAGCAGTTGCAATGTGGTTGATAAGTTTTCTTCGTTTCATTGTTTTATATTATTGGTGTTTTAAGCTTTTCTACTTAGTATAAGGTTTCAAGGTTTAATATCCTTATCAAAGGTAGTAGAAACAAAAATTGAAATCTTACTCAAGTATATAGTCAAATAGGCAAAAAGCCCCAAAGTATAAAGTATAGGGCTATATTCACTGCTATCTCAAAAATCTTATTTATCAAAATAATTGGGTCGCGCAACCCTCCCTTGATTGGCAAAATGTTTTTGGAGGGTTACTCTAATCCCTGTTACCAAAAAAACTTCTGTACGTCGCCAATCCGACGGCTCCCCTATCTGACTTCTGACTCCTGAGTTCGTTAAATTTCACCAAAGGCGATAAACGTGAAGCCACAATCATCAGGTCTGTCAGGTGATGAAGTCACGGCAACGAAGTGATATGGCATAACTTCAACAATGGCAACTGACATATTAAATGTCTTCCACTCAGGTCCTTGAATGGTACAAACTGGCGCTGGTTCTTTGGTGAAAGGACGCTCGAACTCTATTAAATAGGTTCCTTGCCAAATTCTGCGGGAACGGAACCCTTCACCAAACATAATTTTACCGTCTGGATGAACAGCACCATAGATGTGTTGGATTTCTTTTCCCACTGAATCTTTGATAATTGTCATTATTGACTCCTGCTAGATTTATAGTAACTTAAAAAATAGTTTAGATTAATTTGTTTTGCGATATGATACCAAATCTGGTTACGATAAAGATACTGTCTTAAATTATTTTCTAATCCTTCTGCCTTACTTTATCAGGTAAAGCTTCGATCTAAATTGGATTAACGGTTACAGATGTCCCCCAAGCCTGAAAAGCCCTCAAACTAAAAGTCTGGGGCTAAATTTTAATATTATAGAGCTTTAAATACAACAATTATTCACTGTTATCTTAAAAAGCTCGCCATAATTTTTCAAATTTTTCATTCCCTCATGGTAAAATGTCTGCACCCATTAATGTATCGTCGATCGGGAGGAGGGAATATCAAAGTTTTAGATATTGCCAAAAGCAATAAAGGTGAAACCACAATCTTCAGGTCTGTCAGGTGAAGAAGTAGTGCATACAAAGTGCCATGGAGCAACCTCAACGACAGCGACTGACAGATTAAATGTCTGCCATTCATTTCCATAAATGGTACAAATTGTTGCTGGGACGTCTGCAAAAGACTGGTCAAATTCTATTAGATAGAGTCCGAAGCGAAGTTTGTGGCATTTGAAGCCTTCACCAGAGAGGATCTTACCGTCGGGAGAAATAACACCATAGACGTGTTGGGTTGCTTTTCCCGCTGAATCTTTAAAAATTGCCATTACTGACTCCTGTTAGATTTTACAGTACCGTTTGAAATCAACTGTAGAAAATTCAAACAGCTTATTCCTTGTTGCTGACGATATCAGCAATGGTTAAACGGCTTAATACACTATTGTCGGACTTTTCTAAGATTTGAGTCAACAGTTATCAACCTATAGAATAGAGTAGGTTTAATATGCTGTTAACATTTTTGGCGAGGGTTAAAACTCTTATTTAGCGTCACCAAAAGCAATAAATGTAAAAGCACAATCCATAGGTTGGTGAGGTGATGAAGTAATGCAGATGAAGTATTCTGGAGTAATTTGAACGGTGGCGACTGACATATTAAATGTCATCCACTCATTTCCAGAAATAGTACAAACTGGTGCTGGTAGCTTGGCAAAAGGATTCTCGAATTTTACGATATAGGTTCCTTCCTTAATTTTCTGGCTCTTAAAACCTTCACCGAACCAGCAATCACCGTTTGGTTGGACACCACCGTAGATGTGTTGGTGTTCGTGCTCATGGTCATCTTTAAAGATTGCCATAACTTGCTCCTGTGTCAGTTAATTTACATTCTTAAAATTATCATCAGCAGAGTAAAAACACTTGAGCATTGTGATTAAAGTTTACAATCAGAGAATTATTCCCATTAATGCTATAATCAGACTCTAAATTTAATAATTTGTATTTAAAATTACATCTTTTTATTTTTTTAAGAATTGATTTTATATGACTTACTTACCGAAAAATTGTGGGTATGCGCCTCCCCTTTTACAGCGGTTTTCATTTGGGTAGACCACAGTAGGGACGTTCCATGGAACGTCCCTACAAGGTTTGATGTGTGAAGATGTGGTTCATCAATTTGAAAAGCGCTGTAAGGGGATAATAAGCGGTCGTTTGCGCAGCATGACCTAGGATGGGATGGCGAGGTCTCGGAGCCATATCCAATCGACTCCTGTGAAGAAAAATTTTCATCTCTTTGTCAATCCTCTCCTTGAAAAGAAGAGGTAATTATTCATTATTCATTATTCATTATTAATTGTTGAAAGGAACCTATAAACTCAATTTTTTCCTAAATATCTATCGTTAAAACCACAATTTATCCTAGTAGCAACTGAGTTGATTTGGGTAATCATGTAAAATAAATAGACATCTGGTAAAAATCCAAAATAAAATCAATTATTATCCATAAATTATCAATTAATCCCCTCCTGGGAGGGGTTAGGGGTGGGTTCCCTTTTCCCTGTTAAGAGTTCCCTCTTTTGGAGGAGATGTCTAATTTATTCTATTTAAAGATGTCACAAATAGTTTCCAACTTTAAATGTGAAATAATTTCCTGAAATTACTGTATAGTCAAAGTTTTGTAGCTCTATAAAATCCTACTTTTGACTTTTGAGTTTTGAGTTTTGACTTCCGTGAAACGGTATAGTAATTCACACTAGACTTTTGATTTGGTCAAGACTGTTGTAAAATCATGAGATTAGTCAATTGAATTTTACAAAATCTCATTGATAATGGAACAAAATCATAAATCAACAGTAATCATCACAGGTGCATCGTCAGGGGTGGGTTTACACGCAGCGAAAGCTCTGGCTAAAACAGGTCAATGGTATGTAGTGATGGCTTGTCGAGACCTCTCAAAAGCAGAAAAAGTTGCCCAAGAAGTAGGAATGGCAAAAGATAGCTATACTGTGATGCACTTAGACTTGGCAAGTTTAGATGGTGTAAAACGATTTGTCAATACTTTCAGAGAAAGCGGTAGGTCTCTAGAAGCTTTGGTCTGCAACGCTGCGGTATATCTGCCTCTATTAAAAGAACCGATGCGTAGTCCAGATGGGTATGAATTGAGTGTGGCGACAAATCATCTGGGACATTTTCTCCTATGTAACATTATGTTAGAGGATTTGAAACAGTCTCCTGCTGCGGATAAAAGATTGGTAATTTTGGGGACTGTGACAGCTAATCCAAAAGAGTTGGGAGGAAAGATTCCAATTCCAGCACCTCCAGATTTGGGAAATCTTCAGGGTTTTGAAGCAGGTTTCAAAGCTCCTATTTCTATGATTAATGGTAAAAAGTTTAAGTCTGGTAAGGCTTATAAAGATAGTAAACTCTGTAATGTTTTGACAATGCGGGAGTTACATCGGCGTTATCACGAATCAACAGGGATTGTATTTAGTTCTCTGTATCCTGGATGTGTGGCAGAGACGCCTCTATTCCGAAATCATTATCCTTTATTTCAGAAAATTTTCCCGCTATTCCAGAAAAATATTACTGGGGGATATGTTTCTCAAGATTTGGCAGGAGAAAGGGTTGCTGCTGTAGTGAAAGATCCTGAGTATAAGGAGTCTGGAATGTATTGGAGTTGGGGAAATCGACAGAAGAAAGATCGTCAGTCTTTTGTACAAGAGGTTTCTGATGAAGCGAGTGATGATGATAAAGCAATTAAGCTTTGGGAATTAAGTTCAAAGTTGGTAGGGTTGAGTTAGTTTTTTTATTGAGATAGTGAAAATTCCCGCGCTTTCTTAATAAGGGAGCGTAGGGATTTTTGTTAATTATAAATTAGCTAAATCTATAAGCGACTAAGGTTTTTACGAGTTTCGAGAACAGTCAAGTTGACATATGTCGTATGTTTTGACAAGTAAATTTATCAGTATTTCGCCTACCTTATATTCAGGCCAAAACAGGTATTTCATCAATTTTAACTTATCGTTAAAATTGATGAAATACTATTGATAAATATAGATTACAGAGCAATCAAAAAATCCACTTTGCCTTTGTTTCATTATAGAGAAAGCTCAAATAATTTTTCTCTTTCTCTTGCCAACCATTGACTTTTCTGCTAAATTCAAGATTACTTTATCTAAGTATTCTATAATTTCCATATATAACTTAAAACCCTAACGTTATAGTTATGACTGTCTCATTAGTTAGTACTACACAAGCAGCTTTTCTACTAAATATTTCAACAGGTAGATTGCGGTTTTTGCTGAATAAAGGTCGTGTTATCGGCGCTCGAAAAGTTAAAAGATTTTGGCAAATTCCTCTCAACCATCGCGGAATGCCAGAGATTACACCAGGTCGTCGTGGCCCTGAAGGTAGTTGGAATAAACTTCAACGCAAAGCCAAGACTATTGTTCATGTTCTGCGAAAGACTATTGACTATAACCGAGACAATGGAACTTCTCATCCAGTGGTTGCGGTGAAAGTCGGAGATAAAAAGGCTTATTGCCATGCCTTGAAAATTAACGGACCTTGCCAAATTGTTTATGAACCCCATAACCCGAACAAAAGTCAAGCTGGAGGAGCTCGTCTGTGGATTGAAGTAGAGCCAGAACATATAGTAGAGCGAAAATATTTTGTTAATGGAGATTATGGTCCGCCACCGGAAGTAGTTCAGCAGCGTGCAAAAACTAAGAAATCAAAAAGTAAGAAGAAAAATTCTAAAAAGAAAGGAAAGAATAGAAGCAGTTAACTGGATAGTTAACTTGGAAAAGAGAATTTAATTAGCAGTGCCTGGGTTCTGTTCTATTTTTTGCTGTCTAGAAATCGCTAATTATACAGACTATTAACTCAGAAAATTGAACATCTATTTAGCGATCGCTCTCTAACTCTCTTTACTTCCAGCAAGTATTTGGGGTCATTTTTTGTCTCTAGGCTTGACTTCACAAGGCTTTCAAATTTTCAATCATTTCAGATAAACGAAGAATGACATATAGATTCGGAAATTATATTAGTGTTTAGCAAATATTTTAAAGTCATAAATCAACCTCTTTCCCTGGTGACTTATCCCGTAAGTTATCAAAAGTATGATCGTCAAAAGTAATTCCTTTTTGTTCTATTTTTGCCCGAAATTTTTGATAGGCTGACCAAAAATCATTAACCTCTTTAATTTCTATTAAAATTTCTTGGTTATCCGGCAAATTTACTTCCTCTAATAATTCGATAGTTTTTCCTTTTTTAATTCCTTTTACTAGCATAAAATTAACTCCTGAAATATATGTTAATTTCTCTAATAACTCATTTACCAAGAGGGTATTACCATAGTGTTTCACGGAAGTTAAAAGCGAGTGCGTAATTTTGAGGAAACCTCAGAATGTAAGACGCACTCAAGACAGTCAAAAGTAAGATTTTATAGGCTCAAAACTTTAACTATACAGTAATTACAGGAAATAATTTCACATTTTATAAATATAATAATTAACTTCTTTTATTTTCATAAATTTTCAATCCAACGAACATCCGCTTACCTGACCAAAAACTTTCTCCTTATACTCCTATTTCTTCTTCTTTCTTCTCTCCTGACTTCTGACTCCTGACTCCTGACTCCTCAGTAATTAAGATTAGTATCATACCCTAATTCACCAACGCCAATTATATAAGTAATATCTAAAGCACTCTTAATTAGAGGTTCAGAGGGAAAAACTTTAATATCCACAGACTTTAAAGTATCTAAACTTAATTGAGCTTGAGTAATATTCATTTCTCCACGACGAACCCGCTTCCACAGAATATTACCAATTTCTGGAAAGAAAAAATCAGGCACTAATAGCAAGTTATCTTGATTGTCTAATAATGACAAAGCAACCTCAGTATGAATTTCTGGAATAACCCATTTAATTGCTACATTTGCATCAACAACAAACTTACTCACTTAGGCGATCCTCTCGTAATAATTCAGCACTATTAGTAAAAGTCTGACCTTTATATTGTTGTAATAAACGTTCAAATTTTAATTTTGAATCTAGATAGTTTTGTTTGATAATGGGTTGATACACAACCATAGCTTCAATTTCTTGATTAGTAATTGGTAAACGAAGAGATAATATTCCATCTTCGCCAATATGTGTTTTTATCTTGATACTTTCCATAATTTCTCAATTATCTTTCAAATCTAACTAAATTTCATTTTAAACGAATCAATATTTATGATGGTTCCTTGATTTCTTCTCCCCAAGGTGAAATAATGTATGATTCATATTTGCATTTTTCAATGAATTCATCGATATTTTCCTCTACATATTCCTCTAATCCATCAAAATCTTTCTCTAAGATTGGTACTTTACACTTACTGCTGAAGAATAAGAATCGTATTTCAGAACTTTCTTCTAATTCCTTAAATTTTTCTTTTATATAGCGTTTTAACATTTTTTTAGTAGTACTAGGTGTTAATAATTTGAAGCTTATAAAATCTTCTCCGCTTGAGATAATATCAATCCAATTCTCCCAACCTTCCCAATTACCATTTTTGGGTGTTGCCATTAAACGGATACCCCTATTAATTAAGATTCTAGTCAGGTAAATTGGTTCTCGCTTGTTAGTGTCTTTAGCTTTGTCAATTTTTCTGTAGCTTTCTCTTATGTAGTTTAATGTCTCAATTAAAGTATCAGATGTAATTCTGTTTAAAATATGAAATGTTCCATTATTGAAGTAATAATTAGGAAATATTCTACCATCTGAAAACACTGCCGATAGAGAATTGTATGTAGATTTAGCACTTTCTAAGAAATTTTCTCTATCTTTGTCAAGGTTTTGTGGTGAATAGTTCAAAGATAACTGATAGATACACAAATATCCTAAAATTATTGTAATGGGTATAAATATTTTAATATCAATAAAAGATTTTATTAAGTTCCTTTCTTCTGTATTTGTAATATTTTTAAAGTTTATTTTTCCTTGATATTCATCGTATATTTCCGTATCTCCACCCATAGTACAACAGAAAATATTTACATAAAGTAGAGATTCTTTTAGTTGTTTATGATATCTAAAAACTAAATCAATGTCATTCTCATTGAAAATACCTATTTTGTTAAAAGCAACATCATAGCTTTTCTCCTCAATTAAATTTGATTTATAAATTTCAATATATTCTCTACCCTCTGTTACTATGCTATCTTCTGTTCTTAACTTGGGCAAATCAATCTGATAAAAAATTCGTTCTAACACATTTATCTGAAACTTTATCGCATTAATAAATAATATGGCAAATTCCCTTTTTTCTTTTCTATCAGTAACAGATCTAATCAAAGTGTTACCTATAAATATACTTGCTGTCGTTACTAAAACAGTTACTAATGGAAAATCAAATATATTCTTAGTTTTTTCAAAAAAGCTATTTATATCATTAAAATTAAAATTAAAATTTACTGATATGATTTCAAAAATAAACATTAACAATATACAAGAGATACTGGCAATTCTTATACCTAACGAATTTTTCTTAAACACAAAATACACTAAAACTATTAATCCCAAAAAAAAGCCAGTCAGTGCAGGGAAAATATCTTGCAGTTGATCGATCATAATCTTATCTATAATTAAAAATTTTAGTTTCTCTAGAAATCAGACCGTATTACGTTAAACCAAATTCCATCATATAAAATCATTATCAAAAATTCCCATAAAAAAAAGGTGGGGAAAAACCACCCTAAAATTAACAACAATTATAGCAGTTGCTATTATTACTAGAATATTTTCAAACTTAGTCATCATCAAAATTTAACTTCTGACTTTTGACTTCTAAATTATGACTTCAACTAAGCACCAACAGATTCTTTTGCCGCATACATAACTTCCAAAGAAATCTGCTCAAAACCACGTTCTCTGGCAAACTTTTCTGTATTTCGCTTCACCTTACCCCGAACAAAACCAGGCACCTTATTCAATTCTGCCTTTGCTTCTTTCGTCCAATTCAAATCAGAATCAGCAGAAATACTCTTAGTAATAACCTCCTTAGTATCATGCCCACCAAATATTTCTAATAGGTGGTCTTCCATTCCCAAAGTAAAGGAGTTGTAAACCAAATCGGCAATTTGATTAGTTCCCTCATAACCCATAAACGGTTTATAACCAATCGGAAAATTCTGAATATGAATCGGTGCCGCAATTACACCACAAGGAATATTCAACCTTTTACCAACATGACGCTCCATTTGTGTACCAAAAATCGCCGCAGGTTCTACACGAGCGATCGCATCCCCAATCTCTCCATTATCCTCAGTAATTAAAACTTCATCGCAATATTCGCTCACCTGTTCCCGGAACCAGTCAGCATCATATTTACAATAAGTACCTGCCCAAACTACATGAATACCCATTTCCCGCGCCAAAATTTTTGTCAGAGCAGCAGCATGAGTATTATCCCCAAATACCACTACTTTTTTACCAGTTAAATTTTGACAGTCAATAGAACGAGAAAACCAAGCTGCTTGAGAAACGTGTAAAGTTTGATTATCAATAAATTCCTCATAGTCAACATTGGCACCTTGAGCATTAACTACCTGCTGAATTTTCCGAATACAACGAGCAGTTTCCACTACACCCATAGGAGTAATGTCAATATAAGGAGTTCCAAACTCAGACTCTAAATATTTGGCTGCCATTATCCCCAGTTCGCGATAGGGTGTGAGGTTAAACCAAGCGCGAGGTAGATTTTTTAAATTGTGAACCGAAGCACTTTCGGGAATTACTTCATTAACTTCGATACCTAAATCTGCCATTAAGCGTTTTAACTCGGTGCAGTCATGTTGGTTGTGGAAACCCAGGGTAGAAACGCCAATAATATTAACAGAAGGTTTTTCAGTTTTTCCTTCTGGAAGTTCCCCTTTCTTTTTCGCCTTCTCAATATAATATTTAACGATTTGCTGCAAAGTGCTGTCCGCTGCTTGGAGTTCGTTAACGCGGTAATGGTTAACATCTGCCAGCATTACATCACCTTTGGCATCTATTTGAGCGCGTTCGACAAAATTTTCTAGGTCTTCTTGCAAAATGCTGGAAGTACAGGTAGGAGTAAGAACAATTAAATCAGGAGCTTCTTCATTGTCTTTACGGATGATATTATCTACCACTTTTTCTTGAGAACCCCGCGCCAATACATTACGGTCAACTACACTGGTGGTGACTGGTGTATAATTACGTTCTCTTTCTAACATAGAGCGCATAACATTGAAATAGTCGTCACCGAGGGGAGCGTGCATAATAGCATGAACGTTTTTGAAAGAGCTGGCAACGCGCAATGTGCCAATGTGAGCAGGACCTGCATACATCCAGTAGGCTAATTTCATCTAATTTTCTCCGTTTTATTGTTAACTGTTATAGACTTGTTAGTTTGATTGTCTCAGATTTTGATGTCTTTATTCATTGAATGAGAATTTTTGAACAATATTTGCTCTAGTTAATCCCATGCACTAGAAACTTAGTTTGTCAGTAAAGTAATAAAATTTTGTTTTATTTAAGTATTCTTAATTTTTCGGTTAATTTCTGTTAATTAGGGAAAGAAAAGATTGACAATTGCTTGATATGGGTATATGGAAAAGAGCGATCGCTTATTTATAGTCTGCGATCGCTCTCTACAAAAATATCAATATTTTTCGGTAAATTTTTTATGAATCAGGACTTACGCAAGGACACTATATGTGGCGGATAGCAAATTGGGCGATCGTATAAAATTAACTAGCGCTCGCCTCACTATACTGGCTACACAACTTATCCATAAAAACAGTTATTTTCTGATAAATTACTCACTAAAAACTCATTGATAATGATTAAATTTGTACTATAATTTATCAAATATAATTGTTATTTCTCCCAGGGAGTGTTGATGAATTTTAATTATCGAGACTACTGTCAATATTTACCGAAAAATTGTGGGTATGCGCCTCCCCTTTTAAGGGGATAATAAGCGGTCGATCTTCAAAGCGAACCGTAGGGTGGGATGGCGATCTTCGGAGCGGGTCTGCAAGAACGGGTCTCCTCGCCATATCCAATCGACTCCTGTGAAGAAAAATTTTCATGAATTTGTCAATCCTCTTCAATTCATAGAGAGGTAATTATTCATTATTCATTATTCATTATTCATTGTTGAACGAATCATTAAGGTTTAAAGCCTCTTGTTGGCTGCACCGCGAGCTGTCGCTCTACAAGGAGAAACAGAGGTCGATCTTCAAAGCGAACCGTAGGGTGGGATGGCTCCGAAACCTGCGCCATATCCAATTGACCAACAGAAGAAAATTTTTTCATGATTAGTCAATCCTCTCCTTGAAAAGAAGAGGTAATTAGGGTTTGCTGAAAAAGTCTTATGGGTTAGGGTAGGAGACAGGAGACAGGAGACAGGAGAAAAGAGAATGAGCGAGGAGGTAGGAGTAACAATTGTAAGAATGATTTTTCTGCCCAACTATGCGCCTAAAATACTAACTTTTTGAGGGTGAAGAGCTGAAACAGGCGTACTTTTTTCGACTCCAAAAAGGCTAAAACCTTTATCTGTAAATACCTTTAGATTTAATCAGCAAACCCTAATTATTAATTATTAATTATTAATTGTTGAATCAGTACTCATACAAATTACACAATAACTAATAAGTGCCCATCACTTATTTGGCATTATCTCAAGAAGTTGGCAAATACTTCTCTTGAAAACTATTTATCAACTTAAACATCAATTGTTGTCTAAAAAATTAATATCCTAACTCAAATATCCTTCAATTAAAATGACAGTTATGCTAAATTTTTAGTGAGTAAAAATTATGAAAATAACTGTTTTTAGGGATAGGGACATAGCGAATATAGTGAAGCGATCGCCTCCATATTTACTAGGGATAGCCCAATTTGCTATGCACTACATATAGTGTCCTTGGAACAGTCCTATAAATGTAACTATTTCAAGAATATCTCCTCATAATCCACTTTTTGGAGTAAATGACTTACGAAAGTACGGTTATGTAAGGTTCAAGCGATCGAATTGTCCAGGGATCGAAGACTCCTATTAGTAGTAAACTCCAAATAGTCGTAAAAAGGCCATGAGTTTCTCTATAATCAAGAATCTGATTGGCTCGCCAAGCCTCAATTAAAGGAAGTTTCAGAAGTTCATCGAATGTAGCCAGATTGATGTTTAATCGACCACGATCGTCATAGTGAGAAATACTGGGATTTGGTGGTGTTGGAGGTTGAATTCCAAAATCATCTTGCAACTTTTCTAATGCAGCACGAGCATTAATGCGACCTGCACCCAACATTCCCACATACAAAGGATTGACCCTATCAACAGAATCAGCAGTCTCTTTAATAATAGCGATCGCCTGTTGAGGAGTGAGTTCGGGTTTCAAAGAAAATAGCAATGCAATTAAACCCGCTACATGAGGAGCTGCAAAGGAGGTGCCCCAAGTGTATGTATAACTATTGGAGGTTGAGGTTGTATAAATTGCTGTACCTGCTCTCCCTTGTTCACCCCCAGGAGCAGAGAGTGTCACAGTTTGTTCTCCATAATAAGAATAGTTGGCTTTGCGATCTCCTGCTCCAACAGCAGCAACGGAACATAATGCAGTTAACTGGGGATGAAGATAGGAATAGGCAGAAGGATAGTGAATCTCATCAGGTTTTTGAGGCATTCCCAGAGTATAATTTCCTGCCGAGCAGACAATTGCTACCCCCTGATTTTGAGCAGCAATTAAAGCTTGGCGAATACCAATATGCTCGCCATCAATACGCCAACTGAGATTAAGAACCCCCCGTTCATTAGGTTGGAGATAGGTTAAACTCTCTAAAATTGCTTCTGCTCTCAAACCATACCCTTGGCTCCCTGAAATCTTAATCGGCAAAATTGAACAGTTCGGTGCAACTCCTCTGACTTGAGAGATAGCAGCATTGCCTCTTCCCCCTACAAGACCAGAAACTTTTGTTCCGTGAGCAATATAGGAGGTGTGGGGAGATAAGACAGCCGCAGGTATACCCCGTTCAAAGTTGAGATCGAGGCTTTGCCAGTCTGGTCGCAAAGCAGGTACTAAGTCAGGATGATTAGTATCAATTCCACTATCAACCACGAGGAGAGTAACTAGAGGAGAACCAGTTGTAATAGCGTGAGCAGCTTCAAGTTCAATCAGTTCATAATTCCAGAAGCGATCGACTGCTTCAAAATCTCCCTCTGCTTCTGTGATAGGAAAAGAAGGATCAAATTTAAAATCGTCAAAACCTACTCGATCTGGTTCAGCAAAAGCCACTTCCTGAAATTGGTTCGCCTTAGAAATTACCCGAAGCACTTCCCGAGTGACATCTAAATCTTCGGGTCGGTGAGTGAGTTGAGCGCGGTAGTAGCCCATTCGAGGGCGAGGATCGACAATTTCTAGTCCCAACTCCTGAATAATCTCCTCACGTCGAGGGGATGGGGTATCCAAATGAAACCATAAATCTATAGAACCAGGGACTAGATAAAGTTCAGACCCTTGAACATCTCGCAAGACAGGGTGAACATTTCCTGCAAAGGCAGCTTTTAATAAATGAGCAGTTTCTGAACCACTCTCAAAATTACTATTTTCTACAATCCGAAATTCTAGAGTCTCTGGTATCGGTAGACTCTCAACATACCCTAACTGAGCAGCCGGATCTAATTTTTCAAAATCTGCTTGACGGGGAATGAGGTAGCATCCAGTTAAAGGTTCTAAAATAACTTCTTTGTTGGCAGGTTTGTCAGGAAAAGACAGAGGCGGAATGACAAAAAAATAATCTAATACTGTAAGTGGTAAAGCTGTTGCGCTCGCCAATTCTGTCATGGAGTAATAGGGTTTTCCCTGTAACACTATGTCAATTCGCTCTGGTTTTAATTGAGGAATTTGTTCCAATTGATTGCGATTAACTCGGTTAGGATTTAATCGCATCTTTTCTACATTGGTTGAATTTACGAGTAATTGCTCTACAGTTTCTCGATCGAGTTGAGCGCGGAGGCTAATGTCTTCAAGATTGATTACTTTTGAGAGCATTTGACGCCACTGCACTATCGCTTCCATCTCTCTAACACTCAAGTCTAGAATAAAGCGTAATTTTTGTTGAGGCGACAAGCTGAATGTTTTTGTTCCGGTCATCTTATTTTCTCGACTTCAATTGTTATAGCGCTACTTGAATAGGGAATAGGGAATAGGGAACAGGAAACAGTAGACTATCAAAGGGTTTCAATATTTAGAAATGTCCTAACCTTTACTTCAACTGCTATATCAAGATAGGTTCACTCAAACTCATGCACAATTCTAAAACCTACATTCCGCACTTCAAAATGTAATATCAAGTGCAAGTAGTCAATAGTCGTAGGGGCGAATGGCCATTCGCCCGTACAATAGTCAGTAGGGAATGATTCTAGTGCCGCTACGCGGAAGTCAGAAGTCAGAAGTCAGAAGTCAGAAGTATTGATTGGTAAGGCTTTTAGGATTTTGTAACTGGTCAGTTATTTCCGCCATTCTGCACTAGCTAATTATCTGGCTCCAGTCAGTATTTATGCTTAATATTTGACTGAGAATTTGACTTATAGCGCTGTGCGCAGCTCCGGAAGGCAACAGCGGTGCGACCCCGCGACGACGCCAGCTCGCTTGCGGAATGCGCACTCCTGTGAGGCAACAGGCAACAGGCAACCCACCCCTCGCCCCTCCCCCTCCCAGGAGGGGAATAAAAAAACGATAATATAAGACTTTTAGCTATTTTGCCCCTCCTGCAATTTGTAAATATACCAGCGCTCATTGCTATAACAGAAAGGTCATTGACATCCTCCCGACGTTGACCTGCACCTGCAGCGCGGGATTCCCATCCATCAAAACAACCGAAGTTGAATTGGCTCAGGGCGGGTAGACGACTCATCGCCATCAACTACCTTTTTACGGGTAGAATTACGTCGGCTCCTCGTCTTGTTTAACGTCTCGGACTGCCCGCCCGCGACGACAGCCTCCTGCGGAGGAGCTACGNATATCATGTCCGGCAGCATCGGTCTTGTATAGCAAAGGTAAGGAAGAAGGAAGAGGGAAGAAGGAAGAGGGAAGAGAGAAGAGGAAGAAAGGCTACCCTCGCAAGAAAAAAACCATTATTTCCTGCAGATATTCACCCTTGGGTTTACACAAACGATATAAACGGACATGATATGACCATATCCGATCTGTATATCCTTTACTTGTATGAAGACACTCGCCACTAGCAACATTCCAGATTTTCACAGTTTGGTCGGGACTAGCACTAAATACTTTTTGACCATCCAGACTGAAAGAAACTGAGATCACCCTAGCAGGATGTTTCTCTAAAGTGTTGAGGCATTTACCAGTAGCAACATCCCATACCTTTACCGTTTGGTCTTCACTACCACTAGCTAAGATTTGACCATCAGGACTGAAAGCTACTGACCAAATCACACCAGTATGTCCTGTTAAAGTTTTGAGACATTGACCGTTATCAACATCCCATATTTTTAAAGTGGTATCTTCACTACCAGTAGCTAGTTTTTGACCATTGTGATTGAAGGTTACTGATAGAAACCAATGAGGTTTATCCTGAAGAACTTGAAGGCATTTACCAGAATCAAGATTCCATATTCTCATTGTTTGATTTTCGCTAGCACTGGCTAATATTTGACCATTCGGGCTAAAAGTAACTGAACGAATTCTCGCAGTATGACCCCTTGCCGACATCAAAGTTGGGGAGTCGTTTGGAAGGCGATCGCTTGCCAACTTTAGGAAATGTTTTTTTCCATTCAAAACTTTGTACTGTCCAGTTAACCAGAATAATTTAGGAAAAGTCAAGGAATCATTCGCAATGCTTTAGCCAAAGCATCGTTATTTTCTCTGAGACCTTCATAGAAAAATAACACTTCTCCATTAATCCCTACAGAACGATTATAGGCGATCGCCTCCAACAAATAATCTACACTAATTCGATAAGAGCCAACTTTTATTAAAATTCCTGGAAACACCTGGCTTAAATGACTACAAATAAATTGCTGTTTCACTAACTGTTGCACAAGAGATTTGTAACTAGCAAAGTCACGACGGTAAAGTTGAGGGTGAATAATATCGACAATTCCTTGATTTATCCAAGTGGGGTAGTCTTGTAAATATTCATTCAAACTCCACTTGTAAAAACTGGGAGCCATTGAAACCAAAAGTTCAGGCTTAATTGCTTTCACTTCCCGATGTAAACGAGTTAAAAAATTTGTCAAAATATCTGCACGCCATTGCAACCATTTGTGATGTTTATGATTTTTGGGTGGATGACAAGAAAATTGCTGACGATAACGTTCCACTGTTTTAGCATCGTAGCCACCTTCAGAAGGAAATGCTGGCATTCGGTCGTCTCCCTGGATGCCATCAATGTCATAGTTTCTCACAACTTCCAAGACTAGATCGATCAGAAAATTTTGCACTTGCTCATCCAAAGCATTCATCCACTCAAAACCATTTTTTACCAATAAATTACCCCTACAGTCACGAGCTGCCCATTCTGGTTTTTTTGCTAGAAGTAACCCTCCATTTTGTTTGTAAGAACTGACAAACCCGTATTCAAACCAAGGAATAATTTTAATACCGACTCGCCGTGCTTCTATAATTACTTCTGCTAAGGGATCGCGACCTTTGTATTGGGGGTCTATTTCTCTACCAAAAGTTGTCTGCATCAGTTGACTGGGGTAGAGGGTAAATGCTTTATTCCAGACCACAGGAAATACAACATTAAATCCTGTTTCAGCAAGAAAGTCCATTGCCTCAGCGATACTATCTCTAGAATGGAGGACTTTACTATCAACATTTGTGAGCCAGATACCGCGTAATATCATGTCCAGTAGTTGAGTGTGGGGAGTAGGGGAGTGGGGGAGTGGGGGAGCTTACAAGGGTAAGTTTTTAAGATTTGACACGAGGACGCGGAGATTGGATAATTGAGTAATTAATTCAATCTACTCGCTCTATTCATTAAAGAAAACTCCCGCGTCCGGATAAGAGCGTGGTAAAAAAACTTTATCCTTTTCCTCCTCTTTTTTTCTTGCTTCTTCCTTCTTTCTTCCCTCCTGACTCCTGACTCCTGACTCCTCCGTTATTTATTTATAACTATTCAACCGGACATGATATTACTTCTTAATCATTCTTAATGTAAATTCTTATCCATTCATTTTAATCTATAGAAATAGGCAATAAATTTCTAAATTTCTGTAGGAATTGATACGCCAAATTGTATAATTTAGTATTGGTAAGGAAATTTTAACATGAGTGTAAACCTAGCAACTCAATTGCGTGAAGGAACCAAAAAAGCTCATACAAATGCAGAAAACGTAGGTTTTGTCAAGTGTTTTTTAAAGGGTGTTGTAGAAAAGAACTCCTACCGGAATTTAGTTAAGAATCTTTACTTTGTTTATTCTGCAATGGAAGAAGAGATGCAACGCCACCAGGAACATCCAATCCTTTCCAAGGTTTATTTTGCCCAACTAAACCGTAAACAGAGTCTAGAGAAAGACCTACAGTTTTATTATGGTGCTGGTTGGCGCGATCAGGTTGCTCCTTCTGCTGCGGGTGAAGCTTATGTACAGAGAATTAGAGAAATTTCAGAAAAAGAACCAGAATTGTTAGTAGCTCACTCTTATACTCGCTACTTGGGAGATTTGTCTGGTGGTCAAATTCTCAAGAAAATTGCTCAGAGAGGTATGAATTTAGTTGATGGGGAAGGTACTGCTTTCTATGAGTTCCCAGAAATTTCTGATGAGAAAGCATTCAAGAATATGTATCGTCAGAGGATGAATGATTTACCTATCGATCAGGCAACAGCAGATAGAATGGTTGATGAGGCGAATGCAGCTTTTGAAATGAACATGAAAATGTTCAATGAACTAGAAGGTAATTTAATTAAGGCGATCGGTATCTTGTTGTTCAATACTTTAACTAGAAGACGTAGTTCAGGCAGTACAGAGTTAGCTACTGCTGCTGAATAATAACGGTTGATTGGTTAATATTTCTATCTTAAGTAGAAAGAATACTTTTAAGTTATCTTTATAAATCCTGGGGGTTTGATGGCTGTCAAGCAGTCACCAAGTATCCAGGATTTTGCTTTTGAAGAGGAGCATGGAAAGGAATCTCATATAGAATCCGGTTATATAGTATATGTTGATAATTCTATAATTACTTCAATATTTAATCGGACCCACTCCCCTACTCCCAACTATACAATAACTATTCAACCGGATTCTATATCAGACTAAATCCGTTGGCTTCGGAGTAATATAATTCTGTTGATCGTCATACAATGTGTAAGGGCGAATGGCCATTCGCCCCTACAGTTATTTCAATACTGAATAACACCGATGCTACCGGATTTGATATCAGACTAAATCTGGTTTAGTTAGTATCTGGAGTTTAGACTAAATTTTGGAATCTTCAAATAATCTACCCAGAAGCAATGAAGACTTGGAACTCACTACCCTTGGGTAATATCAGGGACGCAAATGTGCGATTCGTTTAACCTAAAATAGGCTGAAAAGTCTATGGGACGGTTAGTGTGGCTCCTAAAGCTACAACAACTGATTATATATGAGGTGCAACTCCTCCCTCCAAGTGCAGGAGTGAAAGCATGACCCCTGTCAGTTAGACCAGTAGCCTAAATGATCAAGCGGGGACAAAAGGCAGACTACTGATAGTCGAATTTGGTAACTGTCGAGGAAGAGTCCATGTGTAGCGAAAGCAAAGATATGTTTGAACCACGGCTTTGTTGCATGAAAGTTGTAATTGCAACACTTCCCGCTAGAGGCATGAACTTAAAATTCCACTTTGTAACTTTCAGGCTTGCAATTTTGTATCATGGCATTGAGCATAGCACACTGTATGAATAACTCTACTGCTTGATTGTCTAATTTTCGTCTTAGCAACTTGCCACCAAATATCAGTTTCAATCTAAACATAGTAGTTTTCCCACGGAATGCTTCGCCAACAAGGAAATTGGAAATTTTTGCCTAGAAGAAGCTTATCTCATTCTATTTTATACCTATATCTACAATTTTTTCCCTTTTTTTCTTTTTCCCTCTTCCTTACCTTTACTATTCTGGCATTACTTGATCAAATTGGTAGTTAAGATGACAGACAAGGACAAAAATCAAGGAAAGAAGAGTTTTTAGCTGATATGATGTCCGGCAAATTAATGAGAAGAAAAGCTTTCTTCTTGATTTTTTCTTTCCTGGCAATACCCTTTTTCCTGTCTTTATATTAGGTCTTTCAACTAACATAATATAAATGATGTGCCATATTATAAATCTGAAAAATTACATTTTTTAGACTTATGAAGTTAGTTTGCGATAATGGTTGTAGGAGTTAAACTAGTAATGTAAGGGAAAAATTAGGAGGGTTGTTAATATGGCATCTCATAAAATTCTTGTAGTTGATGATGACCAGGCAATCAGAATTTTAGTTCATCGTTTTTTAACGAAGCAAGAATATCAAGTAGAGTCCGCAGAAGATGGTAAAACAGCTTTAATTTTATTTAAAGAATTTCAACCAGACTTAGTTGTTTTAGATATAAATCTACCAGATACTAATGGTTTTCAGCTTTGTCAGGAAATGCAGAGTTATAATGATGTATTGGTACTGATGTTGAGCAGTCTATGTGATGAAGCAGCTAAAGTCCTAGCTTTTCAGTTAGGTGCTGATGATTATCTCACAAAACCATTTAGTTTAGTAGAACTGAATGCTCGTATTAGAGCAATATTGAAACGTCAAAGGTTACTTTCTCCGAGAAAATCAGAACGGCTTGTATTTGGGGATTTAGTAATAAATAGTCTTGAAAAAGAAGTAAAATTTCAGCATAAAATTGTTTCTCTAACTAACCTACAATTTAATTTATTATTTTGTATGGCTAATCAACCAGGATATGTTTGGACTCGCTCTGAATTGTGCGATAAAGTATTTAAGGGTGAAGATGGTGATTGGTTTGGCAGCGTAAAAGTTTGTGATGTGCATATTAGTCAGATTCGCAAAAAAATCAAAAATTGTGGTTGTGATTTTGAGTATATAAAAACTATTATTAAAGTTGGCTATAAGTTTGAAGCGCCAGTATAAAGATGATTTTATACAGGAGTAACTAAATTCTTTCTATTCTGCTCTCTTGCTAATATTCCATATCATAATTCTTAATGATTTTCATTAAACAGGACTTTAATTATAATTAAGTTGTTTTGCATTTAAACCATATATCCAAATTTTTGTCAAACGAAATAGGGAACAGCGGTACGACCCCGCGGGGTGCGATAGACCCAAGCAGTTGGAACCCCGCGAGGTCTCCTCGTAATGGGAATGCGGACTCCTGTGAGGGAATATAAAATCTATAATGATTCTTAGCTTACCTAGCTTACAACCTACCGCCCTCCAAAATTCCCAATAACTGTGCTTCACTCAACTGGTCGATCCCCAACTTTTCGGCCTTCTGTAACTTAGAACCTGGATCTTTTCCTACCACAACAAAATCAGTCTTAGAACTCACCGTACTTGTCACCTTACCACCAGCAGTTTCAATCAAACTCTTCGCCTCATCCCGCTTCAAGGTTGGTAAAGTTCCCGTTAACACAAAAGTTTTACCTGCTAAAAATGCACTTTGCTCTTTTGCCACATTGTCTGTATCTGTTCTTACCTCCATCGTCACTCCAGCATTATTCAGACGTTTCACCAATTCTTGATTAGCTGATACCTGAAACCACTGTTCAACTGATTGAGAAATTTCTGGACCAATTCCATAGACTGCTTCAATATCTGTCGCCTTTGCCTGTGCCAACTGTCCTACACTAGAAAACTTCTGAGTTAATAACTCTGCATTTACGCTACCCACATGACGAATACCCAAACCATAAAGCACCCGTGCCCAAGATTTGCTTTTAGAAGTAGCGATCGCATCCACCAATTTACTTGCCGACTTTTGTCCCATGCGTTCGAGGGAAGTCAAACTTTCGACAGTTAAATCATATAGATCGGCCACCGACTCAACTAAACCACTATTGACCATCTGCTGTACCAATTTTTCTCCCAAACCATTAATATCTAGAGCACCTCTAGAGGCCCAATGTAACAAGGAACCCCGAAGAATAGCGGGACATGAAGAGTTGATACACCTCGTTACTGCCTCATCGTTAGGTTTGACAACAGGTTGACCGCATTCTGGACAGTGGCTAGGCATTTGAAATAGTTGGGCATTTGTGGGACGTAGTTCTGGCAATACTCGTACCACTTCTGGAATAATTTCTCCTGCTTTGCGGACTATTGCAGTATCTCCAATATGTAAATTTAGTTCCGCGAGGCGATCGCTATTATGTAGAGACGCTCTTTGTACTGTTGTACCTGCTAACTGGACAGGTTTTAATTCTGCCACGGGGGTAAGTGCCCCAGTGCGGCCCACTTGAATTGTGACTGCTTCAACAATAGTCGGGACTTCTTCGGCAGGATATTTGAGAGCGATCGCCCACCGAGGAAATTTTTGAGTAAATCCTAATTTTTTTTGTAGTGGCAAAGAATTAAGTTTAACTACAACTCCATCGGTTAAATAGGGTAAATTTTTCCGTTCAGTATCCCAATATTGATAGTATTTTTGAACTTCATTTAAAGATGAGCAAATTTGGCGATGAGGATTAACTTTAAAACCTAGTTTTTGTAGTAATTCTAAATATTGCCATTGAGTAGAAAGTTGAGATAATTCTGAGTTAATTTCAGATTTTATATAAAGTGTATAAGCGAAGAAATCTAGTCGGCGTTGAGCAACTATTTTTGAATCTAATTGTCGCAAAGTACCTGCTGCTGAATTACGGGGATTAGCAAATGGTGGTTCTCCTATTTTTTCTCTTTCTATGTTGATACTTTCAAATACATTAATTGATAAAAAAGCTTCACCTCGAACTTCTATTATTGAGGGTGGATTATCTATTTTTAGTTTTAAGGGAATACTTTTAATTGTTTTGACATTTTGAGTAATATCTTCTCCTGTAATTCCATCTCCACGAGTAGCACCTCTGACTAACAAACCATTTTCATAAGTTAGAGCTAAAGCAGAACCATCAATTTTGAGTTCACAAACATAATCTACCGTTGTAGGAGTATCTTTATCAGAATGGGGATCGATTGTTATTTGACGTTGCCAACGTTCTTGCCAATTTTTTAATTCCTCAATATTAAAAGCATTTTCCAGACTATAAAGAGGAATATTATGCTCAATTGATATAAATTTAGTTGCTGGTTTTTCTCCTACTCTTTGGGTAGGACTATCTGGAACAACTAATTGAGGATACTGAGTTTCCAATTCTTGTAATTCTCGAATTAGGCGATCATAAACAGTATCTTCCATAATAGGGTTATCAAGCACATAGTAAGCATAGCCAGCTTCTTGAAGTTTCTGCCTCAATTGTTGAGCATGCTGCTCTAATTCTGGTGTTAACTTTGCCATGTTTTTTTCTCCTTAGACCCAATATTTTGATCGTATTCTCAATACCAATATTTATTTGATTTTTTTTTGTTATAGCAGAAGGAAAAAGGAAAAATCTTACGTTGTCTGAGTTTTAAGCTTTTGATATGTCCGCGCCCTTTCCTTTGACTGCTATATACCAAGAGGAATAAACGAGTGCGTAGAAGTGTTGCGGAAGTTCTCCCCCTACAATTAGTTCAAAAATTGATGTATAGTATTAATCCACAAGAAATGGTTTTACTCCTGAAAATCAAATAAGTAGAAGAACTTATATTGAGTTAAAAATTTATTAGATAGGCCACAGTTGGCAAAGTATTATCCTACTACCTGCTCCCTACTTCCTAAACCAAAATAATTTTGTAGTCTACTTAAATAGAAAAGCGCTGTAATTGCAGTCTTGAGATGATTAACTCTGCTAAAAATTAGTGATTTTCATTTATCTGACTTTTTAAATGTTGGTCTACAAAAAAAATTACTTTTTTTGTTATACAATTTATGCATTAAATTGTACTTTAAAAAATATAATAAAGTCAGTTTAATAAAGTATCAGCAACAATTATTAAGTGCATTATTACAAATAAATAGTATTATAAATAAACTAACATCGCCAATATTTATCTAATCTTATGAGATGATTTTATTGTACTTCAAAATAAAGTTATTTGTATTTAGGAAATAGTTTCTTAGTCTGTTTTAATTCTACTGATTGGAAATGAGCGTCTAGTTTACTGTAAATTCAACCTATATATAGGACATTAAATGAATAAGCAAAGGTAAATTTGAGCAAAAAAAAAGGTCTCAACTTTCCCCTTTTAAGCTATCCATTACCGAAAAATTAAGGTATAATATCATGTCCGGATAATTAGTTATAAAAAAACTTTCTCCTTCAACTCCAGTTCTTCTTCTTTCTTCCCTCTTTCCTCCTGAGGACTGACTCGGTCCTCCTGAGGACTCCGTAGTTATTTATTTATCACTGTTCAACCGGACATGATATAAAGCCTCTAAATTCATGGAGAAAAAAGCGGTCGTTAGCGGAGCTTCCCGTAGGGTGGGATGGCGATCTTCGGAGCGGCTCTGATAAGAGCGGGTCTCCTCGCCATATCCAATCGACCAAGAGAAGAAAAAAATTCTTTTTAACCAAATCCTCTCCTTGAAAAGAAGAGGTAATATCATGTCCGTTGGTATCTTTTGTGTAAAAGTTGGCGTGGATATTTGCAGGAAATTTAAGTTTTTTTCTTGCCTGTTGCCTGTTGCCTGTTGCCTGTTGCCTATTTACTATACAAGACCGATGCTACCGGACATGATATAATTCTAAATTGGCGCATTCTAAATTCGCGCATTCTTGAACCACATCTTTCTTAACATAAAACTTGACAAAATAGACAAGTTATATTTAAGTCTTTTAGAGGCTTCTTCCGGAGAAAAGTGTATTGAAAAATACATTTTTTTGAGAACTGTAGACAAGATTTTTACTCCCCACACTCCCCATAAAGTTTTCAGGAGTTCCGTATCAGGGATAGCCTTTTAAGAGGGGATAAAAAAAGAAAATTATGCATCTTCTAGCTTCCCTATTGCAGCAGTTACTGTTAACTGTTAACTGATAACTGAATTGATATCTGGTTCTATTTAACCAATCTAATCATTGACCTAAAGCTTAATTCCAATGTCTTTTCAAAAGTTATAAATAAATTATATATTGTGGTTATTTATTAAATCTTAGATTGGATTCCATACCAGTGACTTATCATCGCGCAAACTAACTCAAATCACATCTGATTTGAATTACATAAATTAATTATATTGATTGATAGTTTTTTTTGTGAAAATCATGACATTTTTTCTAGTCATAAATTCAAGCCTAAAAATTCACTAAATTTCTTTTTATTCACTGGTGTTGTGTTGGGAATATCTCCATTCGTGTAACTTTTATTCTTGGCATCTAGTAATTTTGTACCATTAGTTTTTTCCTTTGGTTCATGTTCTACCTGAAACACATTTGCATAGAGATTAGCAATAATTTGTTTGCCACTTTGAGTCAATTCTAAATAATTAATAGCTGCCGGAATATAAGGATAAACCCCATCCCAATAAAATTTGGCATAGCTACGTCTTAGATCCCCTGGAGATTTATAACCCAAAACTTTATTAGTGCCAACCTCTTCAAATTCATAGAATAAAGCACTAATTTTCAGCAAATAATTAGGGTCACTTAATTGACCAATTAAATCTGCTGCTCTCGATAATCCAGAAAAATTATTTCTATCTTGATGAGTTTCTGCTTTAGGAACAGGAAAACGGGTTAGTTCAATATTACGTTTAATTTGATCGGCGTCAATTAGTCGATGACCACCAAAGCGTTCATCTATTACTAATTTACCTCGATCCACATGATAAGGAGTAAGACTAGCTGAAGTAGCACCGTCTCCCAAAGAAACCATTCCATCATTGATTCCTGTAGCATATAAACTTAATAATTCTTGGTCCTCTCGGCAAACTCCCTTAACATAACCAATATCGTGGCACAATAATGAAATAATATAGTGTAACCAATCTTCGGGAGATACCCCACCTTCACGAATGTGCTTACCCCGCAAAATTTCTTGCCCGACAAGAGTAACTAACATTGTATGTTCAACGTTGTGATATAAAGCATCACAGTTAGCAATATTTTCCAGAGCCATATTTCCTGCCCAGGCAATAATTTCTGGATAGTTTGGCTTAAAACCACCATAAGTACGATGGTAGCCTGCTTGTAACTCTTTTACGAAAGCATTTATTAATATTTCCGTTGCATTTAACATTATATTTATTTGCACTCCAGTATTAAGTATTATTCTAATAGCTCGCTCTATGTCATTAGCTATTAATTTGTCAATTCATAAATTCATGACTCACTAGCTTTTCTCATTACTTGCAAGTCTGAATACCAAAAAATAATTTTTTTAGCTTTGATTGTTATTATCCACTTAGTTTAAAATTAGCAGAAATCTATGGCTTCGCCAAGATAATTTCTCAAATAAGGACATTGAGATTCATCAGAAATAGGAATAGACCTTTAGAAGAGTCCTTTAATCTTATAAGATAGGCAAACTTAATTGATTTAATCAGGGAGTAACTATTAACAACGCCTCAGACTTCTATATAATACTAAATCCAGTTTATAGAACCTATTTGAGTTCTATATAATTATGTAGTCAAGTCTTTTCGCGCATCAATTTTGAGGAAAAATCATCTGAAGGAGTGTTGAATTTTTTGTATTATTTCTCCCCACATCTTCACCTCCTGTCTCCTGTCTCCTGTCTCCTGTCTCCTGTCTCCTGTCTCCTGTCTCCTGACTCCTGTCTCCTGACTCCTTGCTAAATTTATGAAGATACGATCGGGGGTTCTATAGAGTATCCTTTTATTTGACATCCTCCCGACGCTGCTCTATGAGACAGCGCGGGATTCCCTGGCATCACTGTTAGGGGCTTTCTGTTTCAATGCACCCGCCTTCCGAGATTTACTCTCAGAAGGTCTTACGGTCGCTCCACAGACTGACACTGCTCCTCCCGCAGCCTTCTTGGTGGGCGTTCCCTCGCGTCTGACGCCGACGCGGGTTCCCATCCGCAAAATATTTATTGAAGCGTTTATGTCCCTGTCATGGTGAGCTGCACACTATGGGCAATCCCACTCTCTAATACTTAAAGATAATTTTTCTACTATATGTCCACAATTAGAGCAACGCTTAGAACTGGGGAAATATCTGTCAATTTTAATTAATTGACTCCCGTACCATTCAGCCTTGTATTCTAATTGTCTGACTAACTCGGACCAATTAGCATCACTACCCACCCCTCTTGCTCCCCTCCCGGGAAGGGATGGGGGTGGGTTATGATTCTTGACCATATTTTTGAGTGCCAAATCCTCCACTACCACAGTTTGATTTTCTCTGATTAGTTGGGTTGTCAGTTTGTGAGTATAGTCAAGTCTTGAATCTTTAATTTTTGCCTGTACCCTAGCTACTTTAAGCCTAGCTTTTTGATAGTTATTTGATCCAAAGGTTTTCCTAGATAGAGACTTTTGGGCTAATCTTAGTTTTTTGTGCAACTTATGCGAATTCTTAGGGTTAGCTACTTTTCCCCCATCATTTGTAGTTATTAGGCTGGTGATTCCTAAGTCAATACCAACTTGTTTTTTTACTGGTGCAAAGCTTAAATCTCTCTTGTCATTAACTCTTAAAGATACAGACCATCTACCAGAGGGTTCAAGCTTCACTGTAATCGTACTTGGTACAAAGTTTTGCGGTAGTTGCCTACTCCATCTGATAGGTAATGCTTCAGCACACTTAGCCAAATATATTTGACCATCTTTCCACTTAAATGCGGACTTTGTAAATTCTGCACTACCACCATTACGCTTTTTTTTAAAGTTTGGGTATTTAGCCCGCCCACTAAAAAAGTTAGTGTTTGCGCAGCATCTCCGTTGGAAAAGCTGTTTGTAGATGTCTCAAGCCTTGCTGTAATGGAACACTGCTAACTTATGTGAGGAAATCTAAATCTTCCTGTTTTTTCCAGTTCGTCAGCATAGCAGAAGTTTGCTTATACCCTACTCGCTCTTTGTTTTCTTGCCAAGCTTGAGTCCTGGCTGCCAAGGCTTTGTTGTAGATTAGTCGTACACATCCCAAAGTCCTCCGCAACAAGTTTTCTTGCTCTGGAGTTGGGTATAACCTAAATTTGTAAGCTTTTTCGACCATCTACTGTTTACTTATTTAAGACTTAAATTTCAGTATATCATGTGTGAAACCACAACATTGATTGGTTTTCCAATCCCTCCGCTCCCCTGCGGGAGAGCGCGGGTCTTCAACCAACCTTGAGATAAACAGGGAGACAGGGTATAGGGAAGATGAGGAGAGGGTTAAATCTGATCATCTTTAATAATCGGATTTGGTATAAACTAGAAGGCATCAGAAGACACAAGACAGGAGTAAGAATAAATTTAGTGGGCAATCAAACTTAAGACCAGCAAATATGATGATTTATTTGCTGAAGGTCTTAGATCCATAGGAATTCAAAATCACGACTCCTGACTAGTAAATCTCGCCAATCTGACAGTACCCCAATAGCCTCTTGAAAAAATAACTTTAATTATGACCAGATTTATTAGGCTCTGACAAAAATAACCAAGCAATTCTTTTAGGGTTGCAGATTATGGAATAATATTGCCAAAAATTAGTTTAAACTTTGACTAAAAAAAACCTAATATTAATTATTTTAGCAATTGATTAATCCAAAATCCAATTCAATCAAAAATCTAAAATCATTCGTCACTGTGCAACGCCATTATTTTGAATAGTGTATTTGTCAAATATTATCCCTATTAACTATTACTGCACAGGCGAATAAAAATATAATTAACAGATTATGTATAGTAAGGAACACTCGCTCTAGAAACAGTAGGAAAAACATTTCCCTGTCTAAAAATCATTATCATATGAAATCCGGTTATACAGTTATCGCACTTTCTACTTCCATTAAATACAGACATAAAATGCCTGAATATCCCAAGATTTTTCCCACTCTCATCCTGACTTTCTCACTCCTTTACTCCTGACTCCTGAGGACTGACTCCTGAATGATACGATAACTAATTATCCGGATACTGTATCACTTGATGTCCTAACCTATCTATACTATTACTATAAATATAAATATAATTCACAAAGAAGTTATTCGGTAAAGTTTTATGGTCACGGCAACAGAAGAAGACCTTTTTAACGGTGTAATCGATCTGTTTAGTTTTTTTAGGCCTTCGATTATTGATGAATCAATGCCAGGAGGGGGTAACGATACCAATGGAGGTAGTAATGGCGATGGGAGTGGTAATGGCACAAACACCAATGGAAGTGGGAGTTCTGGAAATCAATTCAATGAAATTCTCGGCACAGAAGAGGATGAAAGTATCAATGGTACAGCAGGAGCAGACCTCATTATGGGAATCGGAGGTCGAGATTCTATAGAAGGTAGAGGCGGAGGAGATAGAATTTTTGGAGAGGGAGATAATGATACTCTGCTCGGAGGAGAGGGTAATGATTCCCTGCTCGGTGGTCAACAACAGGATTCTATTCTAGGCGGTGATGGTAGCGACACATTGTGGGGTGGTAGGAATAATGACTCTCTATTTGGTGAAGAAAATGAAGATATACTCTATGGTAATAAAGGCAATGACTGTCTTTTTGGTGGTTTAGAAGATGATAGCCTCTTGGGAGGTAAAGAAGATGATTCTCTAGATGGAGGTGAAGGTGATGATACTCTAGTCGGCGATCGCGACTCTGATACTTTAACTGGAGGAACAGGAGAAGATTTATTTGCTATTAGTGAAAACACAGGTGGTATCAGTCCATCAAATGCAGATATTATTACAGACTACAATTCTGAAGAAGACGATCAAATTGGATTAATTAATGGTTTGGAGCGTAGTGACATAGAATTTGAGACAACAGTTGTGGGTGGAGAAAACGGTGTAGCTATTAGGTTGAGGGATGATGAAGAAGATTATCTGGCAATAGTGCTGAATGTCGTAGAAGGCGATCTTAACTTAACTATTATCTAAGAGCAAATTTTAACTGAAGTCTGAATGAAGTATATCATTATTTTTGGGGATTATTATCTAGTGCAGGATGGCGGAAATAACTGATGTTTGCTAAAGGACAAAAATATAGACTATCCTAGACAAATATGTACAAAATGTCTAGATATTAAACCACACGAATTTGCAGAAAGATTAGGAGTTAGCGTCAAAACTTTACAGCGTTGGGATAAGTGTGAAAAGTTAAAAACTAAACGCGTATAGGTTAAATCACCGCTACTATACTATAACAAATATTGTTGACATTCCTAGACAGACCATGCTAACTTTGATAAAAGTAATTCAATGTTAGCAATGGGCAAGTCTCACGGTTCCTTGAGAGGCATAGAAGCAAAAATTGAATATCATCCTGTTTTTGAGGAACTGGGAGCATTATATGAATCCTGGAAACGGTCTGCTGTCAACTGGATGCAAACTGAGAAATTGTCAGATTCTGTTGTAGAAAAGCGACTAATGAAGCAGTTTAACATCCAATGGGCATGGGCTGATTCAATCGCCACTGAAGCACGAACATGCTTAAGCCAATTAAAAACAGCTAAAACTAATAATATTACTAAACTAGAACTACAAATTAAAGCTAAAATAACTGCTGCCCAAAAACTCATCACTAAACTAGAAAAAACATTAAAATTAGCAACAAAAAAAGGTTTTCCGCATCTACAAGCCCGAAATAAATTTTTTCATCAATTGCTAGGTTTAAAGAGTAAAATTCAGAAAATAAAGTGCCTGAAACGAAAATTAAAGCAATTAAAAAACACAGAACGTTTACATATTTGTTTTGGCTCACAGAAATTATTTAAGGCTCAACATAATTTAGCAGAAAACGGATATAAAACCCAAGAAGAATGGAGTGTTGATTGGAGAAAAAAACGCTCAGGTAGGTTTTTCTGTGTAGGAAAATCTCAGCCAGGCGGTGGAACTATGCTCAAAGTTTTCCCTTTACAAGAGTATGGGTTATATCAACTAGAAATTCAATTACCGAGAGCATTAGAGGATAAATATGGTCAGAAAATCAAGTTAGAATTTTCTGTTTCAGATAGGAGTGGTCGATATAGAACAACAGATTTAGACTATGCCCTAAATAGTTTAAAACCAATCACAATTTCTATTTTTCGTCGGGAACACAAACAAGACAATTGGTATATACATCTTTCTACTTATGTACAAGAAATTCCAGTAGTTCATACTAGAAAAAATGGTTGTCTTGGTATTGATTTTAATGCCGACTCAATTTCAGTTACTTATGTTAAATGGGATGGTAATATTGAATATCTAGAAGAGCTACCTTATCAATGGAAAAATCAAACTACAGGGCAACGACAAGCAACTATGAGGAATATTGTCGCTGAGATTGTCGCTCTTAGCAGATTTTTTTGAGTGCGCTATTGCCATTGAATCCTTAGATTTTACCAAGAAAAAATCCATTGCTCGGAGCGAGGAAAGTAAAGTTTATAATGAGATGCTTTCTAACCTAGCTACGGGAATATTTAGAGAAACTTTAGAGTCACGTTGTAGAAGATTTGGAGTTGAATTAATAAAAGTCAACCCTGCTTTTACGCTTGGTGATAGGAATGATTAATTACATGGCTAAATATGGCCTGAATAGTGGCACTGCTGCAGCTTTAGTAATTGGCCGTAGAGCCTTAAAATTATCAGAAAAAATCCCCAAATGTTTGTTGAGACCAGAGGATGTCAACAAACATGATTGGAGTCATTGGAGGCGAGTTGCTAGTTTTATTAAACTACATCGTATTCGGAGGACTCAACTTTTTCAATGGAGGAAAGCCCTTGAGGGTATCCTAACCCATAGTTTGTGGGCGGAACATCAACTTTCTGTGTAAGTACACATTGAAACGGGTGAGCCACGAAATCATTTGCAGTCACCGATGGCAAATGTCTAGCTTTGTCTAGTTTTCAAGAAGGTGACCAGTTATACCAATTTTAAAAAAGAATGTTACAAATAATAAGGGCAATTAAAAGACTTGATAGGAGATGTCTACTGGATTGAAAATATAAATTCCGACCTAATAAATGGTATTAAAGCTATTCCCATACGACTCCTGACTCCTGACTCCTGACTCCTAAGAAATAACCTATTTATTTGTAGCCAATATTTATAAAATTGGTATTACAAAATCCGGCGTTGGTAAAGCGCGGGTATGATATTAATCTTAATTACTTAGGAGTCAACCCACCGGTAGCTCCCAGGAGGGGAAGAACCGAGTCATATCAAATCCTGTTAAACAGTTATAGAATGGTTAAGTCAGGAGGAATCAACCCACCCGCGCGCCCCTCCCTGGAGGGGAAGTCAGTCGGACCGATTCAGGAGAAGAGAGAATTGCAAAGATGAGCGTAGTTATGACGATTGGAGATTTTTTTTATGTCCAATAAAACGGATTTGATATCAAAAGGGAAGAAAGAAGAAGAAATAAGGAATAGAAGGAGAAAGTTTTTTGTTTACTGGCGCACAACGCACGTTAACGGGGAGTACGGAACGGAGTTCTATCTCACTCTTATCCGGACATGATATCATAGCTCTTTTCACTAATGCCCAAAATCCTAAAACAATTACAAATCAAAAATGATTGACTTTTAACTTCTGCGTAGCGGAACTAGTATTATATTATGTTCGGATAATTAGTGATCAAAAAACTTTCTCCTTTTCCTCGTCTTCTTTCTTCCCTCCTGACTCCTGACTCCTGACTCCTCCGTCGTTTGATTTATAAGTATTCAACCAGACATGATATCAGACCAAAGAATAACGAAAAATTATGGGTGGAATAACAATATAATGCAAGGCTTTCTCAATCTCAACAAACCATCTGGCATGACTTCCCATGACTGTGTAGCAAAAGTAAGAAAGTTACTACGTCTCAAGCGTGTTGGCCATGGAGGAACTCTCGATCCTACTGCTACTGGTGTCTTACCTATTGCCGTGGGAAAAGCAACTAGATTATTACAGTTTCTACGCTCAGAAAAAGCTTATTGTGGCACAGTCAAATTTGGTGTAATTACGACCACTGATGATTTAGAGGGAGAAATTGTTAAATCTACACTAGCGCCACAGTTAACATTGTCTAATATAGAAGCGGTGCTGCCAAATTTCTTAGGAAAAATTGAACAAGTTCCTCCTAGTTACAGTGCAATACAGGTGGAAGGAAAGCGACTTTATGATTTAGCTCGTCAGGGAAAAACTGTTGAAATTCCTACTCGGGTTGTAGAAGTTTCTAGTTTAGAAGTTCTGGAATGGCGGAGTGGAGATTTTCCTGAGCTGGATTTAGCGATCGCTTGTGGTACTGGAACTTATATTCGGGCGATCGCTCGCGATCTAGGTGCAGTTTTAAATACTGGGGGAACTTTAGCTACTTTAACTCGAACAGAAAGTAGTGGCTTTTGTTTGAAAGATAGTCTGACTTTTGAGGATATGGAAACTCAACTGCAACAAAAAACTTTTAGTCTCTTATCACCGGAGGTAGCATTGGCACATTTACAAACAATAGTTTTAGTTGTTGAGGATGCCAAAAGATGGTGTCAAGGTCAACGTTTACCTTATCAAAAAAAATGGGAAATAGAAGACGAAAAAACTGAAAATCCTTTACGAGTATATAATATTGAAGGTGTCTTTCTGGGTATTGGGCAGTTAATCAAATCCGAGGAAAATTTATTATTAGCACCTCAAGTTGTTATTTGTGAATAAGAAGGAAGAAGGAGGAAGCAAGAAGGAAGAAGGAAAAATCTAGCTTTGTCTGAGTTTTAAGTTTTTAATATGTCCGCACCCTTTCCTTCGACTGCTATATCAATTTTTGGTGGTGGTGCATAGTAATGGTAAAGGAGTGTGGGGGGATGGGGAGATGGGGAGATGGAGAGTGTGGGAGTGTGGGAGAAATTAAAGAATGTGTATCCTACCATTACCATGCAGGACTATCCAATTTTTTTTAAATTAGACCTCTTGCATAATATCATGTCCGCACTTTATCGTTTGTGTAAAACCAAGGATGAATATCTACAGGAAATTTACCTTGTTTCAAGCTTTTAAGCCTTCCTCCCTCTCTCCTAGATAACTAAAACCTTCCTCTCTCTTCACTTCTTCCTTACCTTCACGCTTACAATACCGATGCTACCGGACATGATATAAATCATTTGATTGGACATAAAAAAAATCTCCAATCGTCATAACTACGCTCATCAAAGTGATTCTCTCAGCAGGGAAGAAGAGGAAGTTTTAAAGTGTAGAAAGTTTTTTTTGTCACACTCTTATCCGGACATTATATTAGAAATATCACGAGTTTACCTAACTTATACAATATTGCTAACTTATCTGAATTAAGAAAATTCCCAATTTCAATTTTTCAGATAAAAAGTCTGAAAATATTACTTTTATTGCCCGTCTTTATGTAGACATTACATTGGCGAATGAAATATCTCCAGACCCACATCAATACCACCTAATTATTCAATAATAATTCAAAGGATTGCCTTAAAGATTTAATATCTCCCACTCTTGCCACTAAAAGGTTTTCCTCCCCAGCATCTTTTAAGCGAGAATTCCAATACTGAATACTATCAGCGTTATTCATCCAAAAATTAATCACTGTTTCGACAACTTTATCTACTCTCCAACCACGATTAGTAGAAACATTTTCTACAGATTTTATAAACACATCTAGAGAACATTCATGGTTTCCGAGATATTCTACAGTTAAGTTTTTTTCTACTTGCAGTTTTTGTTGGTGATTAAAAAAATGTAAGATTGGAGAAATACCTAAAAGTTCAAAAGTATACTGCATTTCTGTGTTTCCTCTCTAATTATTTTTGATATTATAACTATATTTGAGATACATTCAAGTTAGCAGTCTTTCAAGGTGAGTGCTAATTTTTTGACCTCTAATTAATTATTAATCAGATGCAAAACCTTGACTTTATTCTTTAATTTGTCCTCAAAATATAATGGCGTATTTTTAGCACTCATTATCAAAGATTGCTAATAGTTTCTCTAGTTAAATTTTGTGGTTTTATCAACTTCTTATTTAGATAATACTAATTTGTCAAACCAGTTTTTGTCAAATTATTTACATTCAAGACAACATTTTCTTTACATAACTTTACATTATCTGATTTTTACTTTTTTTATATCTATATTAGATTGTGTGGAAAATCTCTGAAAATTAGAGAAAAGAAAACACTGATAATAATGTCAGACTTGATTATCTATAATTAATTTAGATTTTTTTACGAATGTAGTAAGATTTTATGACTGTAACGATCAAACAAATATTCCTAATTTAATTCCCAGTTGCTTTATTCCTCAAAAATATTCTCACAGCTTAATTAAATAGAAATGCTATATTAGTAAATTGTGATTTATAAATATTTAGAGTTTTTATATAGATAGCGACACAATTTTTTTACCACCCTGGGCCTTAGATATAATTTTGATTAAGTCCGGTCATATAATTACAACTAAAGAAGTTAGAAAAAAGAAAGCATCTTTGATAGTTACCTGAACCTCAGTCAACTTCTAATAACTAAATTTGAAGATAGAAGTGCCTCAAAGATGTAAGATCGAGATGAGAAAACCTAATTTTGATCAACTACTGTAGTTAACAAAGAGAGGAATTGCTTTGAGTCAGCATCCCAATGGTATACCAGCACACGGTGGCCATCTGATTAATCGGATTGCCACACCAGCAGAACGACAAGAGTTCATGGAAAAAGCTGAAAGCTTACCACAAGTAAAACTAGATAAACGAGCACTTTCAGACTTAGTGATGATAGCTATAGGAGGTTTTAGTCCTCTAAATGGCTTTATGGAAGCGGCAGACTATGAAACTGTAGTTACTGATATGCGTCTTCAAAATGGGCTACCTTGGAGTATACCAGTCACTCTACCAGTCTCAGAAGAAGTAGCAGATTCAATCAAAGAAGGAAGTTGGGTGCGTCTTGATTCTCCCGATGGAGAATTTGTAGGAGTTTTAGAATTAACTCAAAAGTTTCGCTACAATAAAGCCCATGAAGCAATTAATGTTTATCGCACAGATGAAATCAAACATCCAGGAGTAAAAGTTCTCTATGATGCTGGCCCTATTAACTTAGCAGGTCCAGTGTGGTTATTAGAACGTCATCCTCACCCATTATTTCCCAAATATCAAATCGATCCAGCCGAGTCTAGAAAACTATTTCTAGAAAGAGATTGGAAAACAGTAGTAGGTTTCCAAACTCGTAACCCCATCCACCGTGCCCATGAATATATTCAAAAGTGTGCTTTAGAAGTAGTAGATGGTTTATTTCTACATCCTTTAGTAGGTGCGACAAAATCCGATGATATTCCTGCTGATGTCCGGATGCGTTGCTACGAGATTATGTTTGAGAAATACTTTCCTCAAAACCGAGTAATTATGGCCATTAATCCCTCAGCTATGCGTTATGCTGGCCCAAGGGAAGCAATTTTTCATGCTTTAGTGCGGAAAAACTATGGTTGTACCCATTTCATCGTTGGTCGAGATCATGCCGGGGTAGGAGATTATTACGGTACTTATGATGCTCAATATATCTTTGATGAGTTTGAACCCGGAGAGTTAGATATTGTGCCAATGAAGTTTGAACACGCTTTCTACTGTACTCGTACTAAAGGTATGGCCACAAGTAAAACAAGTCCAAGCTTGCCAGAAGAACGAATTCATCTATCAGGAACAAAAGTACGAGAAATGTTACGTCGGGGTGAGTTACCACCACCAGAATTTTCACGACCAGAGGTGGCAAAAGAGTTGGCTAAGGCAATGAAAGCATCTAGCTGATATTAGCAGAAATTTTTCTGGTACACTCCTTAATGATGAGGCATAATTGTACCAGAATTTGGAGGTGGGTTGAAAAAGCTATACAAAAAGTAAGCTTTTCAACCGCCCCTTAGAATTGGGGTAAATACAGAAGGAGAAAATTTATCTAAAGTTAATCAAACTTACTCATAACTATAGCTATCAAACTAAAATGAGTGAGTTTGTTCAGTTGTCTATCCATTGAGTCGTTATCAGCTACAATATAAGATATGAAGCTAGTTGAACGTCATGTTATTACCAAATCGCATTATTTGTGGTTAGAAATTGACCACAAGGCTTTTTTGTCGAAAAATCTGTTCAATTTAGCCAATTACCATTATCGCCAACATTTCTTTTCCTATCAAAAGAAATTAAATTTTAATCAACATCTGTACAAGGTATCTAAAAGCGACGATTATCAAGCTTTACCTACCAAAGTAAGTAAGCAAATAATCAGGAGATTAGATTCAGCTTGGAGTAGTTATTTTTCAGCTTTAAGAGAGTGGAAAAAACAGCCAAATAAATTTTTAGGTAAACCAAAAGTCCCCAAATACAAACATAAGATAAAAGGCCGAAATATTCTGCCCTATATAGATGAATCAATTTATCAAAAAGCCTTAAAAAAAGGGATTTGTCACTGATCGATGAGTGAAATAAAAATCCCCACTTCACAGACAGAAAGAATAGAAGCCAGAATTATCCCCAAAAGTAGCTGTTACATAATAGAAATAGTATATGAAAAAGCGGAGGAAACAACAGAAAATCAACAAATAGCAGGAGTAGATTTAGGGGTAAATAACTTAATAGCTCTAACTACAAATCAAACAGGAATTGCACCTCTATTGATTAAAGGCAGACCATTAAAAGCAATTAATACCTTTTATAATAAACAGCGCTCTTGTTTACAATATCAATTAAATAGCCACAATAAAAGTAGTTCTCATCGGTAAAAAAAATTAACTCACAAACGAAATTGTCGAGGAGGAAACTATCTCCATACAGCAAGTAAAAGAGTAATAGATTGGTGTGTAAACCATGAAATAGGCATCTTAATCATTGGGCAGAATCAAAATTGGAAACAAGAAATAAAGTTAGGGAAAAAGAACAATCAACAATTTGTGAATATCCCTCATTATAAGTTAATAGAGATGTTAACGTATAAAGCCCAACTAAGAGGAATAAAAGTAATAATTACCGAAGAATCCTATACATCTCAATCGAGCTGTTTAGATGGGGATGATTTACCGAAATATGGAGAACAAAAACCGAAATTTAGTGGAAAAAGAGTAACAAGAGGACTGTATAAAACCAGGGAAAATAAATTATTAAATGCAGATGTCAATGGGTCATTGAATATAATTAAAAAAGTAATTCCTGATGTCTTGGACTAAGGAATAAAGGGTTTGCCGTTTAACCCCGTGGTGGTCGAGCCACTTGCGTTCAACTAAGGTTTCAGGCTTTTGATTAAGTTTAAGTAAGTTTAGTTGAGCGGTCAAGTTATCTATATTAAATTTACATTAACTTGATGGCTGGTTAAGAGCTGACCTGAAAGATGTAGTAAACTAAACTCGCAAGTGTTTAAAGTTGGCTACGATCACCCCTATCGGTTAACTGCAGAATGCTTCAATTATGTAAAAAACTAATAATGTTGTTATAAAAAGTCCTGATTGACTCAGTTCAGGTGAGGAGTTTAAGGAAAAAGCATGGGATTAAAGCGGCGTGAATTTCTGCAAAGGGCTAGCTTGGCCCTAGGAGCATTGGGAATAAGTGAAGCATGGTGGTGGCGACTCCAAAGTCGTTATTCAACTGCCTTAGCTCAAACTACTGGACGTAAATTAGCACTTCTCATAGGTATTAACGAATATCCGGATGCAGCTCTATCTGGGTGTGTTACAGATGTGGAGATGCAACAGGAATTGCTAGTTCATAAGTTTGGTTTTTTACCTACTGATATTCTCACTCTCACAAATAAACAAGCAACTAGAGAAAATATAGAAACAGCTTTTATTAGTCATCTAACTAATCAAGCTAAACCCGACGATCTAGTTCTCTTTCACTTTAGTGGTTATGGTAGTCGTGTCAGCAAAATGATAGATGAAAGTGAACAAAATGAGTCCAGTTCCTCAAAATTAACGTTTCAAAACACTCTAGTGCCAATAGATGGTATACCTCCTAACAAAGAAGGTAGAGCAATAAATGACGTACTAGAAGAAACTCTATGGTTATTAGCGCGATCGCTTGATACGACAAAAGTAGTGACGGTACTAGACACTAGCTATGTATATCCTGGTAAAAGTTTGCAAGGTGCTCTAAGAGTTCGTTCTCGACCTAGTTCGACCACGGAACAAATTAATATCAAAGAGAAAGCAATGCAAACACAGCTACGGGATGATCAAAATTTGGCAAAAGGACAGCCAATTAATCAAAACCAACTACCAGCACTGATCCTTAATGCTAGTCGAGATAACCAATTTGCTACCGAAACTGACTGGAATGGTTTTAGCTCGGGTTTATTCACTTATGCTCTTACCCAAAATTTATGGCATACAACCCCTGCAACCAAACTACAAATTAGTTTTGCACAAAGCACTAGCTTCGTCGAACAACTAGCTGGAACTTATCAGCAACCGGAACTCAAAGAAGGAACAAAACAAAGTATAGCTCAATTTACGCCAGAAGCTACTATAACTCCAGCTACGCGTTATCAAAATCTCTTGACCCCCCTATCACCCCCTGCTAGTGGTGTAGTCACTTCAGTAGAAGATAACGGCAAAATAGCAAGCCTTTGGTTAGGAGGATTGCCAATTAATGTTCTTGATGCAATTACATCTAATTCCCTATTTACAACTGTACCTTCTTCAAATTTAAACTCAAACAACTACCAATTTAAATTACAAATTCGCAGTCGGACTGGTTTAAAAGCTAAAGCTTCTATAATTATTGAAACTAATACCTCACAAAAGTTATCAGAGCAGGAAAAACAGCAGTTTGAAAATGGAGAAAATGCAAACAGCAAAACACAAAAATCTTCTCCTAATTCTCAACTTTTGGCTGGAGAAATGGTGCGAGAAAAAATTCGCATTTTGCCAAAATCTAATGAATTGAGTATTGCTCTGGCTCCAGAACTGTCAAGAATTGAGCGGGTAGATGCTACTAGTGGATTCTCCGCAGAATCACAAGTTACAGTAGTAAATAATACCCAAGCAGCAGATTATGTATTTAGTCGAGTACGGGAAACAACTATTGCTCAAAGTCTCTCTGCTCCTCTACCTTCAATGTACCAAGGTCGTTATGCTTTATTTTCTCTAGGTCAGGTGCTTATACCCAATAGTGTAGGAGAAGGAGGAGAAGGAGGAGAAGCAGTAAAAGTAGCAGTACAAAGGTTAAGTTCCCAATTAAAAACTTTACTGGCAGCTAAAATACTACGCTTAACGAGCAATGAAGCTTCGACTCAAATGAAAGTCAGAGCTGATTTCGCTACTATTACTCCAGAAGCAAAGATAGTTATGCGTAGGGAAACTTTAGGGGTAAGTAATGAGGCGAAATTTCAAACAAACATAGAAGGTGTAGGTAGTTTTGGAGTTTCTGATGGATTACTCACATTACCAGTTGGTAGTCGAATTCAATGTCGATTATATAATGACGGCGATCGCCCAGTCTATTTAATGTTGTTCAGTTTAGACAGTAGTGGGCGTATTCTTGTTCTCGATCCCACTGTATCTAATCAACCTCTCAATAATAACGAGTCTTCACAAACCGGGTTAGTTATTTCTCCAGAAGATAGTGTAAATATGCCTCCTGTGGTTAGTAATTCTCCCAAAGATACAGAATCTTTCGGGTGGAAGTTAATCGGTCCTGAAGGATTGGCAGAAAACCTAATTATCTTTAGCCATCAACCATTCAAGGAAACAATAGCAGCTCTTAATGGAGAGGTACGTCAAGCTAGAGACGATGGACTAATTCAAGAAGTATTAAATCCTTTGAATGTAGCACAAGCAGTATTACGAGACTTACAAAGTGCTAGTCAATCAGCTGTTAAATCAAGTGGGTTATCAACTGATGATTATGCTCTAGATATTAATCGTTGGGCAACTCTGAGCTTTTTGTATAGGATCGTTTGAAAAAAATACTTTTGATCGGACAATTTCAGACATAGGGGCTTGAGTAGCCTCTTTTTTTTATCTGTTTTTTCACTCTCGCAGCACACATATAGCAATGAGCGCTGGTATATTTACAAATTGCAGGAGGGGCAAAATAGCTAAAAGTCTTATAGAACCCATTTGAGATCTATATAATTATGGTAGCCAAGTCTTTTCGCCCATCAATGAGTGAGGAAAAATCTGAAAAGGAGTGTTGAATTTTTTGTATTATTTCTCCCCACATCTTCCCTCTTCCCTCTTCCCTCTTCCCTCTTCCCTCTTCCCTCCTGTCTCCTGTCTCCAGTATAGCTGTCTCCTAGCTAGAAAAATTTAATATTTATGAAGATACGCTTAGGGGTTCTATATTATTCCAACGGAGATGCTGCGCAAACAGCAATTTATTTCCCCTGTTGCCTGTTGCCAGATGAGCTGTTGCCTGCGCACAGCGCTATAGTGTGATACCAATTTGATAAGTGTTTGTTGCAAATCCAGTCAGAAAGAAGGAAGACACAAGAAAATTTTTAAGAAGGAAAAGTAGATATTTCTCAAGTTTTTACACCAACAGACATAATATTAATCAGTGATCGCTGATTGTATTCCGGTCTCTCACGGCCAGTTTTACTGGCAATTTTCCAGACTATTTAACATATATTGGCATGAATGTCAAAATAAATTTTGTCGTATTAACACTCTTGATCGACTTCTGTAAAATTAGCTATACTGACAAAGAATAAAATTTTAAGGAAATAATTGAATGGTTGCAACACCCGTCCAAATTAAACACGAAGTTAAAGACCAGTCCCTCGCTCCTCTAGGAAAGCAAAGAATTGAGTGGGCAGGCAGAGAGATGCCTGTTCTACGCCAAATTCAAGAACGCTTCGCCAAAGAAAAGCCATTAAGCGGAATTAAATTAGCAGCTTGCTGTCATGTGACAACCGAAACTGCTCATTTAGCGATCGCTCTGAAAAATGCTGGTGCTGATGCTGTATTAATTGCGAGTAACCCTTTGTCTACTCAAGATGATGTAGCTGCTAGTCTCGTAGTAGATCATGGTATTTCTGTATATGCTATGAAAGGAGAGGATGAAGAAACTTATCTGCGTCACGTTGAAATTGCTTTAGACCATAGACCTAACATTATTATTGATGATGGTAGCGACGTAGTAGCAACCATGGTCAAAAATAGACAAGATCAACTTTCTGACCTCATTGGTACTACAGAAGAAACTACTACAGGTATTGTTCGTCTAAGAGCAATGTTTAATGATGGGGTATTGACTTTCCCTGCTATGAATGTTAACGATGCGGACACTAAACACTTCTTTGATAACCGTTACGGTACAGGTCAATCTACTTTAGATGGTATCATTCGTGCTACTAATATTTTATTAGCTGGTAAAAATACTGTAGTTGTAGGCTATGGTTGGTGCGGTAAAGGTGCAGCTCTCCGTGCTAGAGGTCTAGGTGCAAATGTAATTGTAACTGAAATCGATCCAGTTCGCGCTATTGAAGCAGTAATGGATGGTTTCCGCGTTATGCCAATGGAAGAAGCTGCTCCTCTAGGGGATCTATTCATCACTGTTACTGGTAATAAACACGTTATCCGTGGCGAACATTTCGATGCGATGAAAGATGGAGCGATCGTTTGCAACTCCGGTCACTTTGATATTGAAATTGACCTAGAAACTTTGGGTAAAAATGCTACTGATATCAAGACAGTTAGACCTTTTACTCAACAGTACACACTCAAGAATGGTAAGTCTGTAATTGTATTGGGTGAAGGTCGTTTAATTAACTTAGCTGCTGCTGAAGGTCATCCTAGTGCAGTTATGGATATGAGTTTTGCTAACCAGGCATTAGCTTGTGAATATTTAGTTACAAATAAAGGTAAATTAGAACCAGGTTTACACTCTATTCCTGTAGAAGTTGATCAGGAAATTGCTCGTTTGAAATTACAAGCAATGGGTATTGGTATTGATACTTTGACTCCAGAACAAATTGAGTATATGAATTCCTGGACTGTTGGTACCTAATAGGAAGTAGCACTCAGCTATCAGCTATCAGCTTCTCAAGGTATATAATGGGGGTTTTAATCCCCCAATCAAGCCTCATTAAACTAGCGATAATAAATCAGCTACCTTAGTTATAATTAAAGCTCGTAGTAGGGCTAAAGCCTTATATATCTTAGGGTTGAACCCCCTACTACAAAAAATAACTTTTTTATCACTTATCCTACTTTTATATTATTCAAAATTTATATTCTTTAAGATTAATCCGTGGCTAAATTATCTGTAGAATTACAACAGTATTTTTTTGACGAAAAATGTGCTTCTAAAGTGACTTTAGGAGATATTATTGGTTTAGCAGGAGAGAGAATTTTTGGCTTTTTATTCGTGATTTTGTCTCTGCCTTCTGCTTTGCCTGTACCTGCTCCTGGTTACTCTATTCCATTTGGAATTTTATTACTTTTATTAGCACTTCAATTAATAATTGGTTCAACAACTCCCTGGTTACCTAAAAGTTGGTTAAATCATTCAATTTCTCTGGATAAAGTACAAGGAATTTTGAAAAAAGCTATTCCCTGGTTACAGAAAATTGAGTTGATATCTCGTCCTCGGTTGAGTTATATTTGCACGAGTTTTATAGGTAGAATTATTATTGGTTGCGCGATCGCTCTGATGGCTATTTCGATGATGATTCCAATTCCGGGTACTAATACTTTACCAGCGATCGGGATTTTTGTTACTGGTTTTGGTTTGTTGGATGATGATGGTTTTATTAGTTTGGGTGGGTTGGTTGTTTGTCTAATGGGAGCGACTTTAAGTGGTCTAATTCTGCGTTTTGGTTATGAGGGTGTCAAGGGTGGAATTGAATTGATTAAAAATTCTCTTACTGGAAGTTAGGTTCAACAATTAATAATTAATAATTAATAATTAATAATTATTACCTCTCCTTTCAAGGATAGGCTTTAAACCTTAATTATTCGGTAAAGTCAAAAGTAAAAATTCAAAAGTTAAAAGTAAAAAATTAAAAGTTAAATTTATCTATCTTTCCTAAATTTGGCGTTGCATAAATGCGCTTGGGATTTTAATAGTCTTGTCTTGTTGAATGGGCATCTTGCCCGTTCCTATGTCCGTTCCTATACAAGCCTAATATATTTGTTAATAACCAATATTTCTATTGATAACTGATAACTCAAAAAAGGCGATCGCTCCAATTAATATTTGCCATAAAAAAAATTCAGCAAAGGGTTGATTTAAAATTTATTTGTGGTACTATTTGTATAGTGGAGAAGGTGCGCTCATATATACTCTATGTCCAGTAGCTCAATTATCGCTTCATAACATCCCCTGCTGAAAAAAAAAGACGATATAGATAATTTAGTCATCTTTTAGATGACTTAAGCTATTAGCCAAGGATTGAAATCCTTGGTTTGGTTGATTACTTTTGAGAAAATTTGGGATAATCCCGAAGATGATAATGCTGATAACTGATAACTGATAACTGAAAAGGAGCAATTATGAATTTAGTTTGTGAACTTCCTATGGGAATTTCTGAAAATGAGGCTAAGTTATTCTTAGCAATAAAATTGTATGAAATTAATAAAATTTATTTAGGAAAAGCAGCAAAATTAGCAGGATATTCTAAGTCAGCTTTTATAGAAGTTTTGGGACAATATAAAATCCCTATTTTTAATTATTCTCCTGAAGAATTGCGGGAAGAGATAAGTAAATGACTGATTTAATTATTGCTGATAGTACCTGCTTAATCGGGTTAGAAAGAATTGTTCAAGAATTTAGAATTTAGAATTTAGAATTTAGAATTACCTCTCCTTGAAAAGAAGAGGATTGATTCAAAGGACAATTTTTATTTATTATCCCCTTAAAAGGGGGGGCTTTAAACCACAATTTTTCGGTAAAATAGATTTATTACCACAGATGTTTTCTCAGGTGATAATTCCACCAGAGGTTCAAAAAGAGTTTGGTATTTATTTTTCTTGGTTGATTGTTAAAAGTACCCAAAATATAGGGATGGTTAATTCTTTAAAGTTAGTGGTTGATGATGGAGAAGCAGAGGCTATTACTTTAGCTTATTAGTTAGGTTATCGTTTAATTGTTGATGATAAACAAGCAAGAAATACAGCGAAAAGATTAGGGATTAAAATAATAGAAACAGTAGGAGTTTTAGTGAATGCTAAACAGTTAGGATTACCTTACCATGCTTCTAAAATAGAAGCATTAGAAAGTAATGGTTTTTATTTAAGTCAATCTCTGAAAACAGAAGCATTAATTTTAGTGGACGAAAGTTAATCTGGCAAAACCGATAACTGAAAAAAGGCGATCGCTCCGATGAATATTTGCCAGAAAAAAAATTTCAGCAAAGGGTTGATTTAAAATTTATTTGTGGTACTATTTGTATAGTGGGAAAGGTGCGCTCATATATACTCTATGTCCAGTAGCCCAATTATCGCTCCATAACTTCTCTTGTTGAAAAAAAAAGACGATATAGATAATTTAGTCATCTAAAGTTTGGTTTTTCGTTAAAGTTCATTCTGGTTTTTGTTGATTAATATAATCCCGCAAAACTTGATTGATAATAGTTTTATAGTTCGGACCTTGATGTTTAAACCAGTTGGTAATATCTGGATCTAATTTAATCAAAACTGTTTCTTGAGGTATCGGTTCAACTCTTCTAGCTTTTTGCCAAAATTGTTCATCAAGTTCGGGAATGTCTGAGGTGTCAATCTCAGAGTCATTTATATTTTGCAATTCTTTAAGTCGTTCGGGTGAGATAGTCATTTCAGTTATCAGTTATCAGTTATCAGTGTTTCAAATCTGGAGTTTATTATTTTCGTCCCGTTAAAAGAGTAGGCATAAGACCTGATTTTTTGAATATAATAAATTCTCCGTTGAATATTTGCTATAAAAAATTAATTGCCTCTTGTAATATTACGCTGTTAACAAGAAGAGATATAAATTAATGGTACACACAAATATTTACACTGAGTCGGAAAAAATACTAATTGCCAAAATTCGGAGTTTGCCTCCGGATAAAGTTGCCGAAACAATAGATTTTGTGGATTTTTTATCTCAGCGAGAGCAAGAGCAAAGTTTGGTTTACTCTACTACTAAACTATCTGAAACAGCTTTTGAGAAAATTTGGGATAATCCCCAAGATGATGATCATGACTATTTATAAATAAGGAGAGGTAATTATTAATTATTAATTATTAATTATTAATTGTTGAAAGGGTTTGGTCTATTTTTGCGAGTGGGAATTTCTAGTACATAATCTGCTTGAGTACACAAACTGCGTAACTCCCCGAAGGTATCAGCGAAGGAAGGTTTTTGATGTTGTTTTTGCCATGCTAAAAACTCCTGAAATGTTTGAGCATCGATAATAGCCGCTACAAGTTTTTCTTGTTCATAAATCATTTGTGGTTTTTGGGTTGGTTATTTCAGGCCTGATAAATTTTGTTGTGCTTCGTGTATTTCCCAATTCAATTTTTACCTCCTATATTGTTGATATTTTGATTGATAATTTAATGTTATTTATACAGGACTTACGCAAAGACACTATGTATAGAGTCCAGTAACTATTGTCCAATAGTTACAAGTACTATATATAGCGTATCTGCGTAAGTCCTATTATATTAACATTGAACTCTAGAAATATTTTTATCTGGAAAAATGCCCAAAAAGGTTAGAGAATTAAAACAAATCTTGCAAAAAGCAGGATTTTCACTCTTATCAAGAAAATTTCTCCTAAATTCAGAATTATAAATTATAAATTCTAAATTAATCTCTGGAGATGTCTAATGAAATATAGTATTTTAGTTCAATGGTCTGAACAGGATAAAACCTATATTGCTAGTTTGCCTGAATGGGGAAAGTATGCTCAAACTCATGGTGAATCTTATGAGGAAGCACTGGAAAATGCGAAGGAAGTTTTGGCAGATTTAGTTTACGCTTATGAAGAAATGGGAAAACCTCTACCACAGCTACAGAATTTATAAACAATATAATTTGTATGGAGAGCTATATAGAAGTCAAAAGTCAGAAGTTAGAAGTTAAATTTTTGCTGTGACTAATTTTAATTGTGGGATATTTATATCGAACCCTCAATATATTTGATTCAACAGAAGTTAGGTAAGGAAATATTGGTTGACCTATTTTTGAGGAAGGTTTAAATTTAGCGTACGCCTGCCTTGAAGTCAGAAGTCACAAGTCAAAAGTCAGAAGTTAGAAGTTAAATTTTTGCTGTGACTCATTTTAATTGTGGGATATTTATATCGAACCCTCAATATATTTGATTCAACAGAAGTTAGGTAAGGAAATATTGGTTGACCTATTTTTGAGGAAGGTTTAAATTTAGCGTACGCCTGCCTTGAAGTCAGAAGTCACAAGTCAAAAGTCAGAAGTTAGAAGTTAAATTTTTGCTGTGACTCATTTTAATTGTGGGATATTTATATCGAACGCTCTATATATTTGATTCAACAGAAGTTAGGTCAGGAAATATTGGTTGACCTATTTTTGAGGAAGGTTTAAATTTAGCGTACGCCTGCCTTGAAGTCAGAAGTCAGAAGTTAGAAGTCAAAAGTTAGAAGTTAAATTTTTGCTGTGACCAATCAATTTGAATTGTGGGATATTTATATTGAACGCTCGATATATTTGATTCAACAGAAGTTAGGTCAGGAAATATTGGTTGACCTATTTTTGAGGAAGGTTTAAATTTAGCGTACGCCTGCCTTGAAGTCAGAAGTCAGAAGTTAGAAGTCAAAAGTTAGAAGTTAAATTTTTGCTGTGACCAATCAATTTGAATTGTGGGATATTTATATCGAACGCTCTATATATTTGATTCAACAGAAGTGAGGTAAGGAAATATTGGTTGACCTATTTTTGAGGAAGGTTTAAATTTAGCGTACGCCAGCCTTGAAGTCAAAAGTCACAAGTCAAAAGTCAGAAGTTAGAAGTTAAATTTTTGCTGTGACTAATTTTAATTGTGGGATATTTATATCCAACCCTCGATATATTTGATTCAACAGAGGTGAGGTAAGGAAATATTGGTTGACCTATTTTTGAGGAAGGTTTAAATTTAGCGTACGCCAGCCTTGAAGTCAGAAGTCAAAAGTCAGAAGTCAGAAGTTAGAAGTTAAATTTTTGCTGTGACTAATTTGAATTGTGGGATATTTATATCGAACGCTCGATATATTTGATTCAACTTTGGGAGAAAAACTGATAACTGATAACTGAAATGGCATCCTGCTTTTTTGTCTCTGGGAAAAACTCTTGACGACTGTGCTAAAAACTATAGGGGGTTTTGCAGAAACTACAAACCCCGACCAAAACTGGAAAAGGGCAGTCGGTGGGGTAGTAGATTTTTGCCGAAGGTGGTGAAAAGGAAGGGAAAAATAAAATTTCTCCTGGGCAAATGCGACTTCCCTGGGCAGAGTGGGAAGCTCCCTCAACTGAAGTGGTGGAGGTGGCAAGGCAGTTTGTCTTGGCAAATTGTTATGACCCGGAAGTGGCAATGCAATTTTTTGATGATATGTCTGATATAAATTGATTATCAAAAACTAAAACTACTGTCTGATAAAATTTTCCCGCCACGCGAAGTGTCAGGTATCAAAATCCTCAAACTTAGTAAAATCGTCCAATTTGCTTCCTCAAACTTTTTTCTCTTGACGGCTGAAACCCTTAGATGTTACAGTCCACAAGTCTCTGCGCTAGAGAAGAGAGAGCATCCCCCGGCACACGTCGCAACGGGAGGTACTCCCCCTCGGAGGAGTCTGTATACGACCCCTCCACAACCACATTTACTTCCTCTGCCGAACGAACGTACACCGTATACTTACCCATCTCTAAGGCTATCCTTCCCCCCACTCCGCAGCTTTTTGTACCATCTAAATACTGATAAATTTGCTTCATAATAGAAAAGCCAAACTTACCATTACTATATTTTACCCAAAGTTGGTCTATTTTACGGAGGTCTTCACAAGGAAAATTTTCTATATCTTCAACCCTCAGAAAGTCACCCTCTTCCCTTCCCACAGTTTGTAACATTACTCGCCAGGTTTCTCCATCAGCTTCTTTCCACTGTTGATTTTTTAAATAATCTTCGAGTTGTCTACAGCGCACATCTAGAATATAAGAAATCAAGTCTGAGTCAACTTGCCGAGGATATTCCCTGAAGCAGTTATAAGCAAGATCCCCCGCTTCTTGAGTGTCACCCTCCAATAATTTATAAACAAACTGGCTAAAATGAGCAGGCTTTAATTGTGCTGTATAAAGAATAATAGTTTCCCGCCACCAAGATTTATCCCAGTTTTCCTTCAACAAATATTCCTGCTCTTTTTCCTTAATTTCAACCGCAGCTAAATATCCCTGAAAACTCAAATGAGCAAATTCATAATATCGGTCAACCTTAACCAATAATTCACTCACCTCTTCAATTTTCTGCAAAAAATCTTTCGGAGCGATCGCCTCACCCAAATTACTAATATAAGTATTCAATTGTGGCAGAAGCTCTTTTTTATTAATCTGAGGTTGATTAGATTGAAGCATATACAGAGCTAACTCTTGTAAAATCTTTTGGCCATCCTCACGGTCTAGCAACATATCAATTTTTTTCACCATAGGGCGATCGCCAAGCTGCATCCGGCATATTTCCGCATACAAATCTATTCTACGTTTAGGTAATTTTTCACCAGAATAATAACTGTGTAATTTGACAATAATATTAAGCAATAGAGGATTTTTGGATAGATCGCTCAATTCTGGACTCTCTTGTAACTGAACAACTAAATTACTTGCTTGTCGATCTGCTTCCTGCTTTACTGACGGGTTATTCGGTGCCGCACTCTTATGACGTTCTATACTCAAATACCAACTCCGAATAAATCTTTCTTGTTGCGATTCACTCAGAGGTTTAACAAATAGAGAATTAAGTTTGCTATCTCTTGCATACTTGCGATATCCACTAGGCCGAGAAGTTATAATAAAAAAACATGAGTCATAATCTTTGATAGCTTTTTTTATCCACTCCATCACCTCATCTCGCCACTCCTCCTTCACCTCATCAAGTCCATCCAGCATCACCAGCATTTTACCTGCCTGGAGTTGATTTTTCACCCACTTGGGCGGTAACTTCAGAGTTTTTCGTTTTGGCAAATTAGGGATGTGAAACTTTTCAATTAAAGAAGGTAAATCTATTCGTTGACCATCAGCAGTTGCCATAATTTTGCTTTGGCACTGTCGCAAATAAAGTAAAACAGGAATTAAATCCGGGGCATTCCCAATATTTCTAGTTTTGCTCGTGTAACTATAGGTAATGTGCCGTAGTAGAGTTGTTTTTCCGTAGCCTCCCCATGCTTGAATTACTAAATGACGGTATCCAGGGTTTCTTTTCCCTTTGCTAAGAATATCCCAAATTTTCAAGCCTTCATCTCTTTCAAGCCTTTTAATAATCTCCTAATCCCATTGGAACCCAGGAAGTCCTGGTAAATCTTCACCTTCAGCTCCTCGAATAAAATCACCACTCAAACCTAACGGTACGAAAACATCTTTGAGTAATGGTTTGAAGGTTTTGGCCACACCTTCAGTTGTATAATGGAGACAATCATTTTTCTGATATTGCAAATATTGATTTTTTGTCCCAGCTAGCTGCCAACGCATAGTTTCATCCAGCTTGTTCAGGAATGTCATTAGAGACTTAGCATCATCTTTTCCTCGTTCCTGATAAACCGCTCCCAGTTGTGTGAGAAAACCTTCAGTGTACCTTGCCCAAACAACAGTAGCGATAGTCACAGGGAAAGTAATTAAAGCTTGAAGCCATTCTTGGTTGAGCAAAAAGGAGAATAGTAAACCACCACTTCCCCCCAATGGCACCCACTGGATAAAAGCCTGGGTTGTACCAGATACAAATTTTTGAGCAATTTTGCGTTCTGCTTCTACAGAAGGAGTTTGTGATTGAGAAGGTTCCTGAGTGTCTTTTTGTTTCTCGTCGTCAGACATTCTGATTTTTATTCTTTATATCTACATCTATATATCTGCAACTTCATAATTGATTATGCGTTTTCCTGAACCAGAAAAGTCATTGCCCTAAAAAAAAAGCCACTATTTTCCCATAATACTTATCTACTTTGAAAATAAAACAACTTTTTCTAGTTGTCAAGGAGCGATCGCTCAATTGCTGTATTTTTTGATTATCCGTGTTCTGGAAATTTCCAAATATACTCTTTTTATTCTTGACCCTAGATTCTGATTTTTCCTCACCCTAAAAAAAGAGCCACTATTTTCCCATAATACTTATCTACTTTGAAAATAAAACAACTTTTTCTAGTTGTCAAGGAGTGATCGCTCAATTGCTGTAATTTTTGATTATCCGTGTTCTGGAAATTTCCAAATATACTCTTTTTATTCTTGACCCTAGATTCTAATTTTTCCTCGCCCTAAAAAAAGAGCCACTATTTTCCCATAATACTTATCTACTTTGAAAATAAAATAACTTTTTCTAGTTGTCAAGTAGCGATCACTTTTTCAGTTATCAGTTATCAGTTATCAGTACTAATTTAATGAGACTTGATACGAATCCTAAAATTATAGACAAAATTGAAAAGGTCATTGCTCTAAAAAAAGAGCCACTATTTTCCCATAATACTTATCTACTATGAAAATAAAACAATTTTTTCTAGTTGTCAAGCAGCGATCGCCCCAAATTAGTCTTCAAACAAAATGAAAATTCTTCCTCACTTCTGACTTGTGAGTTCTAACTTCTGACTTCATTTCCTGCCTGTCCCTGCCAAGGATTGAAAATATCAGGAACGGGCAAGATGCCCCCAAACACAAAACTATTAAAATCATTTTGAAAATAAAACAACTTTTTCTGGCTGTTGCTTGCTAACACCAAAAAATATAGACTATCCTAGACAAACACCTACAAAATGTCTAGGATATTACGCAATGGCAAATAGGTAGAAAAATTAGGAACCAGACACGAAACTTAAGTTCATGTCAAAGTTATAGCAAATATTATTTACACAAAAAGGCAAGCTCTGCTAACCTTGAGTAAAGTGATTCAATGTGAGTAATGGCCAAATCTCACGGTTCCTTAATAGGGATAGAAGCCAAAATTGAATATCATCCCGTATTTGAGGAACTCGGAGCATTATATGAATCCTGGAAACGCTCTGCTGTCAACTGGATTCAAACTGAGAAATTGTCAGAATCAGAAGTAGAAAAGCGTCTAATGAAGCGGTTTAACATCCAATGGGCATGGGCTGATTCAATTGCCACTGAAGCCACTCAATGCTTAAGCCAATTAAAAACAGCTAAGAATAACAATATCACTAAATTAGAGTTACAAATTCAAGCTAAAACAACTGCTGCCAAAAAACTTATCACTAAACTAGAAAAAACTTTAAAATTAGCAACAAAAAAAGGTTTTCCCCATCTACAAGCCCGAAATAAATTTTTTCATCAATTGCTAGGCTTAAAGAGTAAAATTCAGAAAATAAAGTGCCTGAAACGAAAATTAAAGAAGTTAAAAAACACAGAACGTTTACATATTTGTTTTGGCTCAAAGAGATTATTTAATGCTCAACATAATTTAGCAGAAAATGGATATAAAACCCAAGAAGAATGGGGTGTAGATTGGATAAAAAAGCGTTCAGGCAGATGTTTATGTGTAGGAAAATCTCAGCCAGGGGGTGGAACTATGCTCAAAGTTTTCCCGTTACAACAAGAGGAAGGCTTGTATCAACTACAAGTTCAACTACCTAGACCATTACAAGACAAATATGGTCAGAAAATACAGTTAGAATTTTCTGTTTCAGATAGGGATGGTAGATATAGAGCAACAGATTTAGATTATGCCATCAATAGTTTAAAACCAATCACAATTCAAATTTTTCGCAGGGAGCATAAACAGGATAATTGGTATGTACATCTTTCAACTTATGTACCAGAAATACCAGTAGTTCATACAAGAAAAAATGGTTGTCTAGGTATTGATTTTAATGCAGAATCAATTTCAGTTGCTTATGTTAAATGGGATGGAAATATTGAATATTTAGAAGAAATCCCGTATAAATGGAAAAATCAAACTACAGGGCAGCGACAAGCATCCATGAGAAATATTGTTTCTCAAATTGTCAAATTAGCAGAATTTTTTGAATGTGCTATTGCCATTGAATCTCTAAACTTTAGTAAGAAAAAGTCCAAGATGAGTGAGGAAAGTAAAGTTTACAATGAAATGCTTTCTAACTTATCTACAGCAATATTTAGAGAAGCTATATTATCACGTTGTAGAAGATTTGGAGTGGAATTAATTAAAGTTAATCCAGCTTTTACCAGTGTGATTGGAATGATTAATTACATGGCTAAATACGGTCTAAATAGTGGCACTGCTGCAGCTTTAGTGATTGGCCGTAGAGCCTTAAAATTATCAGAAAAAATCCCACAGTGTTTGTTGAGACCAGAGGATGTCAACAAACATGATTGGAGTCATTGGAGGCGAGTTGCTAGTTTTATTAAACTACATCGTATCCAGAGGACTCAACTTTTTCAATGGAGGAAAGCCCTTGAGGGAATCCTAACCCATAGTTTGTGGGCGGAACATCAACTTTCACAGCAAGTACACATTGAAACGGGTGAGTAATCAAATCATTTGCACTCACCGATGGCAAATGTCTAGCTTTGTCTAGTTTTCAAGAAGGTGTCAAGGAGCGATCGCTTAAAATTAATCTTCCAGCAAATCAAGAAAATTTCCCCTAAATTCTAAATTCTAAATTCTAAATTCATCAAGCAATACTCCCCCTCTTCCGAGTCTCCTTATAAGAAGTTCCTACATTTCTCAAACCAGCTTTAATCATTTCCTGCTCTAATAAAGCAAAGAAACTCGCTCGATCGCCTCCCCGAACCACTGCCTGATTATGAGCTTCTGCCAATACCACCGGATAACCATAACCTTTTTGCACTTGAGCCAACATCATTCCTAACACTAATTCCAACATTTCTTCATCTTCAGCCACCCATTCCGGCATATCAATTCTCGCAACTTCCGTACCCACATTCACATAACAAAAATAGATAATATTATCTCCATATAAATCCAAAATTCTAGCGGAAGATTGCCATAAAGGACTTCTTTGCCCTGGTTGCAATATCGAACCCCAAAATATCACATCTCGCAAAGGTTCAAATGACTGACAAGGAGCTTTTTCCGTAAAACCAAATCCTCCTAAACCAACATTCGGACAATTACTAACACAATCAGGTTCATCATAAATACAAGCCTTTAAACGTAAAAAAGACAAACTTTCACTACTGCGAGAAGCACTCAAATAACCAATCAAAGGAATACCCGCTAACTTTAATTTATTCCAAGCATCTAAAATCGGATTTAAAATTCTATCCCGTGCTTCAGAAGGCAAAGATTCTAAGAACCAATAAATCAGAGAACCATCAACCATAGCTAATATTGGGGAATCTAAATTATCCGGATTATTTTCCCTCCATTCACAACCCAAATCTGCCAAAACCAAAGCCTCAGAAATAGTCCGTCGATAACCCATCCATTCTTCAGTTTTAATTCCCCATTGTCGAGAAATATAAAGATCATCTGCCTGATAAAAAATCTCTGGAATACTATCTAAAAGTGGATAAATACTTTCACCATAATTCAACATAACTCTTCCAATATTTAGCAAATAACAATAAGCAATTTCATGGTGACTTGGTGCTATTTGAGAACCGTCCGTAGCAAATACCGTATGATTTTTTGGAGGAGGATTAATTTGAGGATAAGTATCTAAAGATTCTATAGGAATAGCCGGATTAAAAAGTATGCGATCGCTCCAACTTTCTTCTAATTCTAATAATTCTTCTTGTTCATTTTTTGCCTCTTCTAGTAATTGTTGAGCTATTTCCAATCTATTTTGTGCTGCCATTGCTTCTGCTGTGAGATGTTGGCTCATCCCTTGCATTTGTTTCGCTAGTTTTGTGAGGTCTAGCATCGTTTTTATTTCCTATTTTTAGAGATTTAAGTAATTAGTAAGGAAGAAGGAAGAGGGAAGAAGGAAAAGAGAAGAAGGAAAGAAGGAAATAATCAATAGTGACATTGAAGAAAAAAAGGTAAGATATAGCAATATAGCTATCTAAAATAATCTGACAAGATATAGCTTTAAGAAGGAAGAAGGAAGAAGGAAGAAGGAAAAGGGAAGAAGGAAGAAAGAAGGAAAGAAGGAAATAATCAATAGTGACATTGAAGAAAAAAAGGTAAAAATAATAGATATAGCAATATAGCTATCTAAAATAATCTGACAAGATATAGCTTTAAGAAGGAAGAAGGAAGAAGGAAGAAGGAAAAGGGAAGAAGGAAGGAAAGAAGGAAAGAAGGAAATAATCAATAGTGACATTGAAGAAAAAAAGGTAAAAATAATAAATATAGCAATATAGCTATCTAAAATAATCTGACAAGATACAGCTTTTTGTAGCATTTTTTTTCCAAGCTGGTATTAAACTTTGAATAATACCATTTCTCAAAAAAAAATCTACATTTTCTTGAGCATGGTAGTAGGGCATAGAAGCAAACATAAGAATAATTAACATTAAATTAGCTTAAATTAGCAAAAAAGTGATTTTACTGGCGCTGATTAGTTAATAATTGAAGTACTGCACAAGTATAGCAATACTTTTGGGAATTGGTATAACTTGGTCATTTCAGTTATCAGTTAGCCTTCTAATGTCGGAACTACGTTAACAGTACATCTGCAATAAGGAGGCTTGAAATCGGGAATATTCTCTTTTTATCCCCTTAAAATTGGAGGCTTTAGACCACAAATTTTCGGTAAAAATATTATAGATATACCTTCTAAAATGAATTGCATAAGCTCTTTTTAAGTATCTCTGATCGAGATGCAGCTTTTTGTAGCATTCTTTTTTCAAGCTGGTATTAAAATTTAAGAATTTGTTCATTTCAGTTAGTCAGTTATCAGTATCTCTCCAGAAGAGAGGGATTAGGGAGCAGGGAGAAAAAATTGATAAATAAGAGTGGGATAATTGATTTGATTTTTTATTATTGGAAATGTCTAATTTAGGATTGTTATACTATTTCTCAAATAGAGAGCATATTCCAAGTATATGAAATACAGAGATTAACAATCAAATTTTTGTAGTGCGGGCATCTTGCCCGCGATTGGTATAACTGACCAAAGTGGAATCTACTGTAAGTTTTTCCTAACCTTCAAGCAGTCTTCCTCTTCCTTCTTTACTCAAACTTTCCTCAAACTTTTCATGTAGAAAATTATGACAAAACTGAGCAGGATAATGCTATTAAAGTTTAAGTTTTTTCCTAACCTTCAAGGGGTCTTCCTCTTCCTTCCTTCTTAACTTCTTAACTTCTTCCCTCTTCCCTCTTCCTTCTTACTTCTTTCCATGGGGTCTTCCTCTTCCTTCCTTCTTAACTTCTTCCTTCTTCCCTCTTCCTTCTTCCTTCTTTCCATGTGTAAAAATCCTGGCAAAACTGAGTAGAAGATAATAAATGAATAGGTGGATATTGAGTTACAGATTCTCGTTCTTTCTGAGTATTGTAACCCCAATCTGCTAAAAATAATTCTACATCTTTTAAGTCTGATTGTTTTTGTACAGATAGTAAAGTTTTCAATCTATCTTCAACAAACCAAATAATCGTTCCTGCTCCTGATGCTGCTAATAACATTCTCAGAGTTTCATACTTAGGACGTTTACATTCTTTGCCAATAATATCCGTTTCCGGTAAATTAACACCTTGTTTTTGCAGGAGCGATCGTACAAACCGCCCCTCTTTAGTTGTCACAATAACTGGTTTAACTTCTGATACTATCAACTGCTTTAACTTTTCCACTACTCCTGGATAAAACTCATGTAAAGACAACCATCCTTCTAAATCTTTTGCTATCCATTCATCTCTAGTATTATCCAGACAACTACCAATTTCCCCTGAATTTTTATTCTCCTCAGTCACAATCTTTGTAGCGATCGCTTGCCATTCCCGTAAAATACTTTCTTCTTCAATACCTAATATTAAAGCCCGAATCAAAACAGGCATTTCCCAGCCAATTTCAATTACCGGACGTAATCGATAAAATTGTTCTGCCAAATCATTATTAGGTATTTGTTCTAATGGTTGCCAAATTTGACAGTAGGTACGCCAGGCTGTTTGAAAATATTCTACTAATCCGTTGCATAAAACACCATCAAAGTCAAGTGCTAGAAGAGTAGGAATTGTTGTTTGCATAATTTAAAAGTTAAAAATAAAAAATCAAAAGTAAGACTGCTCGGTCGCTGTTTCCTACCCTACATAGATTTTATCGTCAACTACTACCGACCTATCACCCTCAGGCTGAATTAAACCTAAAACCTTGGGTGGTGGTGCATAGTAATGGTAAAGGAAGTGTGGGGAGATGGGGACCCACCCGCGAACCCCTCCGGTGGAGGGGAATGTGGGGAGATGGGGAGTGTGGGAAAAATTAAAAAATATATATCCTCACCATTACCATGCAGGACTACCAAACCTTGAATCGACAACCTTCTTCAAGTTCTTGGAGTCTCCGACGGCCACCCTACCTGACTCCTAACTCCTGACTCCTGACTCCTGACTCCTAAGAAATACCCTAGCTATTTGTAGCAAACATTTATCACGCTTGGTATTAGATGTTGCATTTTTTAACAAAACTATGTTTTTGACTTTAAGTATGGTTACAATAACTACAGGTTTATTAAAATTTAAGAATTAAATAAACAAACAAAGACCAATAACAAAAATTGGTGGTTCTAATTATCAAGCGATAAACCAATTTTAATAATGGAGATGTAAAATTATGAGCACTAATGGAACTATGACAGAAACTAATAAAACTACTAACAGTAGTAGTGAATCTAATACTCAAAGTAATCAGCCAACAAAATTGGATCAAGGGTCAGGGCAGCGTACCACTTTACAAGTAGAAACTAAACCAGTACAAGAAAAGCAAGCACAAGAGTCTCAAGTATCTGAAAAATTAGCCTTGCCTGGAAATCGTCCTATTGGTACAACTCATCTTCAGTATACTCAAACAATTTCTAATCGTCCTGTAGTTTCAACAGGTCTTGAAGTTCATCATACAATGTCCGCTTCTGGAATTCGCCCAGTTGTCGTTAGTGGATTAGAATTTAATAGTACTATTACTGCTTCTGGAGTTCGCCCTGTAGGTACTAATCATTTAGAAGTTAGTCAAACTTTGATGAATCGTCCAGTTGCTTCTAATCAGATTGATAATGAAGGTTTGATGGGTTTTTTAGATTAGAATTTAACCATTTTCTTCTAATTTAGAAAGTGTGTCTATAGATTATTAATTACGTTTGTTTGTCAAAATTTATATTATTTTGGCAAACTATAATTATTAAGTTAAATCCAAAGTTAAAAAATGAATAATTAATTATTGATTACTACTTATTCTTAAAGCAGAGAGTATTGAAAAAAAGTATTTTGTTTGTTTATTTATTCAAACTAAGAATATGCTTTAAACCTTAATTATTCGGTAGATATTATTAAAGATATGCTAATTTTTTTTTGCGGTATAACTCTGTCAAATAATTTTTATCAAAAATTTTCTTGATTGGCCTAATTTTGTTTGATACTATAACTTAAATATAATTACTATAAATAGTATTTTTATTTGAAATGTTAAACAAGAGTTGCTTATTTACTAAGAGTAAAAAGTCCAGCAAACCATCTTACCGAATAATTAATAATTAATAATTAATAATTAATAATTAAATAATTATGGTTTAAAGCCTCCCCTTTTAAGGGGAAAAAAGCGGTCGAGAGATGGCGAGGTCTCGGAGCCATATCCAATCGACTCCTGTGAAGAAATAATATCTCCTTATATTCAATTCCGTAACGGTTTTAACCAGAGGTAATTATCAATTATCCATTATCAATTATCAATTAATGAACTGTGGCCTATTGCCTTTCACCTTTTTCCTAAGCAAGGTGTTTGAAGCAGTTCAAATAAAATTACTGCTATATTATATTCATAATTTTTTTGAAGTTAAATTGAGGACTATGAGTAATTATTCTACTAGATTTAATCTATATAACTTGAAAGTTTTATACTTCATAGCAATATTCAGTATGGTTATTGCTATTAGTGGTTGTACTCCATCAGCTCAATCAACTGGTACTCAAGTAAATTCAGAAGAATTAGAACAGCAAGTATTACAGATTATTCGTAATAATCCAGAAGCAATTATCGAATCAGTACAAGCTTACCAAAAACAACAGCAAGAACAACAGCAAGCTAGTAATCAGGAAGTTTTAAAACAGTTTAAAACCAATCCTCAAGCAAAAATTGGTAATTCTCCTACTTTGGGTTCTACCGAACAAAAAATCGTGTTGTTTGAATTTTCAGATTTTCAATGTCCTTTCTGCTCCAGAGTGCAAGGAAATCTTAAGGAATTTATGGATAAACATCAAGATAGAGTAACTTTAGTATTTAAGCATTTACCTCTAGTAAGAATTCATCCTCAAGCAATTCCTGCAGCAAAAGCATCTTGGGCAGCTCAACAACAAGGTAAATTTTGGGAGTATCACGATGCTTTATTTGAACAACAAGACAAATTAGGTGAAGAGTTATATATAGAAATTGCTAATAATTTGAATTTAGATATAGAGCAGTTTAATAGCGATCGAAAGTCTCAGGAAGCAACTGATTCAATTCAACAAGATTTTCAATTAGCTCAAGAAATTGGTGCTTCTGGTACACCTTTCTTTGTGATGAATGGAGAAACTTTTTCTGGTGCAGTAAAAGTATCAGATATGGAGAAACTTTTGGCTAAAGTTAGTCAATAAATTTAACTTTTGAAAAGATTAACATATACCAATTCTCATACTTGTGATGTACACAATTCTGGGTTTGAGGCAAAAGGCAACAGGGAAATACGAAGAAAAAAGATAACTGTACCTCACTCTTCTTGGGAAATGCTATATGGATGGCTTGAAGAAGGAAGAAGGAAGAAGGAAGAAGGAAGAAGGAAGAAGGAAGAAGGAAGAAGGAAGGAGGGAAAGTTGGATAGCCATAGCTAAAAGAATTAAAAATGGATTGTAAAACCCATTTTTAATTTTAATAATTTTTTATTAAACTGTATTTTTTGTTATTAAACAGTAGCTAACTCAGGTTCAGGAACAGAACGCTTACTATTACGAATACCATTAATTGCTTCTGCATAATCATTAGCTTTAAACACGGCAGAACCTGCAACAATAGCATTAGCACCAGCTTCTAACACCTGCCAAGTATTATTGGTCTTAAGACCACCATCTACTTCAATCCAAGGATCGAGTCCTCGTTCATCACACATTTGACGAAGCTTGCGAATCTTAGATACTACTCCAGGAATAAAACTCTGGCCTCCAAAACCAGGGTTAACACTCATAATTAATACCAAGTCACACAAATCTAAAGTATATTCAATTAATTCTAGTGGTGTAGAAGGATTTAGAACTACACCAGCTTGCTTACCCAACTCTTTAATTTGGCCTAGAGTTCGGTGTAAATGGGGTGAAGCATTATGTTCAGCATGAACAGATATAATATCTGCACCTGCCTTAGCAAAATCTTCAACATATTTCTCTGGCTCCACAATCATTAAGTGGACATCAAGAGGTTTTTGAGTGACAGGACGAAGTGCTTGGACAATTAATGGACCGATAGTAATGTTGGGTACAAAACGGCCATCCATAACATCAACGTGAATCCAGTCAGCACCAGCTTGGTCTACAGCTCGTACTTCATCTCCAAGACGGCTAAAATCTGCTGATAGTATAGATGGGGCAATAACAATAGGTTTTTTCTGCATAGTGGTCATAAGAGTGAATGTTCTCCTACTATTCTCTGTTGCGTAAATTTTAACACTAATTTAATAATTTATTGTCAGAATATATATGTAGCATTGAAATTTGAGATATAAATAAAAAATTAAATGTTTGAGGAAACAGGGGAAAGTCAAATATTTGACAGGGTTTTTAGGAGGAGAAAAAATTAATAACTTACAAAATACTTACCAAGAAAGTCAGTAACATGGTGAGTAGAGAAATCTGTTTTAGGAAAATCTAATCAAGATATATCATTCCGGTCAGAATAATCATAAAAATCTCCAAAAAATTTACCAGGATCAGGTAAAAATCCTGGCATTGATACTGAATTTTTTATTAGTTTATTAGAAGAAAAATTAACTTTTGAATAATAAGATATGACTTTTATTTGTGGAATCACAAAAAATCAGTTATTTTACCACCTTTTTGACAAACATAAATTTTTAAATTATTTTGATATATATACGCAGTAAACATCGGTAATTTGCTAGTTACCATGATTGTAAATGTATATTTTTCATCCTCAAGTACATACTCAAAATTTATATCAAACTTCCATATATCGCCTCTAATTTTTTTTTATAATCTAGAATGAATCTCTTAATTTATTCTATAGAAGCATTATTTTTTATATCAAAAATAAACTTGTTTAAGTCAATTATTTCATTGATTAAATGTGGTATATATTTTAGATTCTCAGCTTTAATTAAATGCATCATCACCTCTATATATTTTTTCAGTTGTTAATTTAAGGTAATTAGACGAAGAAACAAAAATGGGATATACTTATTCTAATTCAAATATTCTTATTGTTATTATAGTGACTTTGATTTTCTGTACCCTCAAAAAAAAGAGATTACCAGAATCTGACAGATTTAAGTTATATAAATACCAACAAAAACTGAACTTTTGCTAATAACCAAAATGAAAAATACTCAGCAACTAGAAAACTCTAACATTAACCGCCTACAACTATATTTATTAGTCACTCCAGTATTAGGTTTCTTCATGGCAATGTGGATTCTGTATCGTCAACACCGTAGTCCACAACATAGAGCAGTCAGCAAATTAGTTATTACTTTAACCATGATGTGGATCTTGGGCAATATTTTATTACAACCAGGGACTGAAATTGGGGAATCTGGGACTATCACACTGTTATTAATTAATAGTCTGCTAACTACTAGCTACTTCATAATAAGTTTAGGGCTAATGGTTCGTATTTGGAAAAGACAACCATTATGGCTACCAGGAATTAGCCGGATAGCAGAAAAAGTGGTAGGTAAACATTTATGATAGTCGAAGATTCTATTAAACTATTGAAAATTCTAATTTTCAGTAAAATTTTTCTGACAATAAAACCTTATTTTAATATTTAGTGTGTGAGGAAGCCAGTGCCCGCTAATAAATTTTTACATTCAACCTCTAGAAAACATTCAACAACAGAAAATCTACAGAGACAACCTACCCAATTTAGTCCAGGACATTGGTTTGGTTTAGGTCTAGGTTTAGCCGGAGTGGCAATGATATCTGCAACAGCAGGCGCTCTCTTAGCCGTATCTCTTTCCAGCACTCCACTAATGCAACAAAAGCTCTCTCCAGAAGAAGCAGCAGTATTTTCTCAACAAGACCTGGCCAAAAGTAATATGAGATTGCCAGAGTTAACCCGACCTGTAAATATATTATTATTGGGAATTAAAGTATTAACGTCAGATTTAGAAGAATATCCCCATTATAGTAATGATGTAGGATATCACGCTTTAGTTAATTCTTTTAAAGGATTATCTGATACGATGCTTCTAGTAAGGTTCGACCCGAAAAATCAGAAGTTAACTTTGCTTTCTATTCCTAGAGATACTCGTACCTATGTAGAAGACCGAGGCTTAACCAAGATTAATGCTGCGAACTATTACGGAGGACCTGCTAAAAGTGCCAAAGCTGTGAGTGAACTTCTTGGTGGGGTAGGAATTGACCGTTATATTCGAGTCAATGTACAAGGAGTAGAAAAATTAATAGATGCTCTTGGGGGTGTTACAGTTAATGTGCCCAAAGATATGAAATATCAAGATGATAGTCAACATTTGTATATTAATCTCAAAGCTGGCAACCAACATCTCGATGGCGATCAAGTTTTACAATTTTTGAGATTTCGCTACGATAATTTAGGAGACATTGGGCGAGTGCAACGCCAACAACTTCTGATGCGAGCATTTATGGAACAGTCGGTTAACGTGAAAACTTTATCACGACTACCAAAAATTCTTTCAGTAATTCAGTCTCATATTGATACAAATTTGAGTGTTGAAGAATTAGTAGCTTTGATGAATTTTGCTGCTAAAACTGACCGCTCTAATGTGCAGATGTTGATGGTACCTGGTGAGTTTAGCAACCCTAGACAGTATAATGCTAGTTACTGGTTGCCCGATCTGATAACTCTAGATACGATGATTGCTAAACACTTTGATTTTGGTTATGACCGCGAACAATTAGAAAATTCTGAGTCTTCTTATGTTAGAGTAGCAATTCAAGATAGTACAGATGATTGGGAGTCTGTTGATGAATTAGTAAATTCCCTAAATGATGCTGGTTATTGGAATGTCAAAGTGGCTAAACCTTGGAATTCACCTTTGGAAGTGACTCGAATTATTGCTCAGAAAGGAGATATGCAAGCTGCGCAGGAAGTTCAAAAGTCTCTAGGTTTTGGAGAAGTTTTTGTAGAAAGTACGGGATATTTAAGGTCAGATGTGACTATTCAGTTAGGAAAAGATTGGTTATCAATTCAGGATGAGTCTAAAAATTCACGAGATTGGTAGTACAAAAGTCAAATTTTGCAGTTAGGGCGCTATACTTGCAGAAATTTTCTATTTGATGAGGTACATCTTGGCAGTAGAGAACACAGGAACTAGAAGTAGGGAGTAGCTGTACCTTACCATCTTAAAAAGTGCTGTAATATTATGCCTAAATCTAGAGAGACATTCCCCTGGAATGTTTTTACCCTAAAAAATTTTCTAGGTTTTGTTAATTTTGATGAGAATTTAACTAGCTATCAGCTTTTCCTTACCGAAAAATTGTGGGTATGCGCCTCCCCTTTTAAGGGGATAATAAGCGGTCGAGGGATGGCGAGGTCTCCTCGCCATATCCAATCACTCCTGTGAAGAAAAATTTTCATGAATTTGTCAATCCTCTTCAATTCATGGAGAGGTAATTATTCATTATTCATTATTCATTATTAATTGTTGAAGGAATGCTTCGCAAACAGCATTTAGCTGGAGTGCTAAAAAAAATCAAGGGTTTAAAGCCCCCTCTATATTTGAAAAAGCGCGTGGTGCGACTTTTATGGGGGTTTTAATCTCCCATTATACACCTTGAGAAGCTGATCGCTGATAGCTGAGTGCTGAGTGCTACTTCAAAAAAATATTAATGAAAGTTATAGAACCCCTAAGCGTATCTTTTATTGAAATACAAAGGCTTCAGGAAAGCAGTTTTAAGGAGCCTAACAACTATAAGGGTTCAGGAAACCGAAAAATTATGAAAAATGACTGCCAGAATCATAAAACCCAGATGGGTATTGAACTTGTAACTTCTTAAATAGATACCAAATGGCTTCTATAGAACCCCTAAGCGTATCTTTTGAGGGAAAGGTTATACTAAGTCGCGATCGCCAACTAGCAGAGAAAATGCCGTATTCCAGCAGTTTAACAGACAAAGAATGGGTTCTAATCGAACCACTACTACCTAAGAAGAAGAAGACTTGTCCAACATGCAGGGAGCAACAGAGAAATCTTAGATGGTATCTTGTATCAACTAAAAAATGGTTGTAACTGGTGTGATCTACCCAAAGATTTACCACCCTATTCAACTGTATTTTGGCACTACAAGCAGTGGCGAACATCAGGGGTGACCCTTGAAGATTAGAGATGTATTGCATTCTCAAGTACGCTGCTCAGGTAAAAAAAAAGCCAGATGGACAACTTTAATCATCATTGATTCACAGGCAGTAAAAAATACCTGTAATGCTAGTATCAAGTCCAAGGGATTCTGTTTTTACAAGGCTACCAACGGAATTAAAAGACATCTAGCAGTTGATAGTCTAGGTTTTCCTTTTTTTACTCATTGCAGCAAAGCCAATGTGTCTGACGATCAGGGATTAATAGAAATGTTGTCAGATAACATTGATTACTTGAAGTCCAAACCAGTTAACATTCCTAAAATTACTATCTTACTTGACAATGGATATCATCCAGAAAAAATAACACAGGAGTTAAAGAAAATTTATCCAGCAATTATGACCAAGATTCGGTTTAAACTATCACCAAAACCTTCACAGGTGGAGAAAAAACAGCGAGGAAAAACAGGATTTGTTCCCGTCAAGGCCAGGTGGGTCATCGAAAGAACCAACTCTTGGATGGAAAGGTGTAAAAGCTTGACTAAAAATTTGATGCGAACTCTGGAAAATGCCACAGCCAAGATTAATATGCCGTTTTATTCGACTGATGCTTAAGAGGTTGGCGATCGCGACTTAGTATAATCTTTTTAGGAAAAGATACCATTCAGGGGTTCTATAAACAAGTCTCCGCGATTATAGAAAATGAGATCTATTTTTCGCAGCTTATACTGTGAAAAACTACCCTATAAGTCCTAATACTATACCTTAATTCAGTAAAATTCTATTCTGAAAAGATTGGTAGTTTTTATCAAAAAAAAGTTTTTTAACATAAACAAATATCTAGTTATTGGATTAAAAAATTTTTACGAATAGAAAGTAAAATTAGTATACAAGCAACCTTCAATAACCAAGGAATAACGTTAAAAAACCATATTAATCCAATGAATCCTATACAGGGAGCGAGCAAGCGAGGAATCCCATCCAGAGTTTTGACATCAGAATTGACACTGACAAAAATAGCCAGACAAGAAATACATAAGGGAATTATATAGTTCAGATTCATTGTATTTATGAGTGATTTATAAATTAATGAGCGATCTAGATAAACAGTATAGCTAAAGATCGAATAAGTTCCCATCTTAGATCTGATTTATAAAGTAAATATTAAAAGGATAAATAAGGCTTCATTGACTTTCAATCTGAGGTATAATTTGACCTTGGGATTGCACACAAAACAGAATTAGTGCAAAAATAAAAATATATAATAGTTGCAATTACCATATTTTATTTGCAATTTGCTACTTGAGAATAACAGTGAAATCACTGAAAAATCACTGATAAGTTTTCTGCCCTCAGTGGAAGCACGGAAACCTTCAAACTATCAAAGTTTTTAGGTGAAATTTGAGTTCATCAACTAAAAAAGTAAAAGCAGAAACTTGTTAATTTTATTCATCATTAAACGAATAAATTCCTGAAATAATTCAGGAATATTGGCATTTGCAGAAACTAAAGTAGTTAATTTCAATTATTCAAGGTAAGTTACTAAAAGTTTTTAACCATGTTAGGTAAATTTTTCCACAAACCAGAAGCAGAAAATAGCGATCGCGTTCCTCCCGGTCAATACTTGGCTAAAGGCTTTCCCGTACTGACTTATGGCGAAATTCCTAATATCAGTACAGATACATGGGAATTGAAAGTATGGGGTTTGGCTAAACCATTAACCTTGACTTGGTCAGATTTAATGGCCATGCCACAAAACCACTTCACAGCAGATTTTCATTGTGTGACTCGCTGGTCAAAACTAGATGTTCAGTGGACAGGGGTAAAAGTTACAGATTTGATGGACCATGTAGAAGTCGATCCTAAAGCTGTCCATATTATGGAACATTGTTATGGAGGCTACACTACTAATATTTCTGTGACTGATTTTCTCACAGAAGAAAATTTCTTTGCCCACACTTTATTTGGTGAGCCATTACCAGCAGATCATGGTGGCCCTGTGCGATTAGTAGTTCCTCACCTCTATGCTTGGAAAAGTGCCAAATGGATTAATGGATTAGAATTCCTCAAAGATGAAGAGTTAGGTTTCTGGGAGAAGAATGGTTATCACATAAGAGGTGAACCTTGGGCAGAAGAGCGTTATAGTAGCTCTGGTTTTTAAGTATATTTTTTGGCGAAGAGTTGTCTAGTTTTTAGATAGTAAAGTTAACCTTGGTATTACTAGCTAATAATTATCAAAAATCTCCGATGCGCCTATGTTAATTACTTAATAATTGAAGTTTCACCTAACAAAAACATTCTTTTTTCACCCTTGGTATTATATCATGTCCGCTTAGTAGCACAATCAAAAAAATTTCTCCTGCCCGATTTTTCTTTAGATTCTTTTCCTCCTCTGCTCCCTGTTTACTTATTTATAAGTATTCAACCGGATATGATATTACTATATTGGGAACAAGTTATTTTAGAATTTCAAGGCAGAAGGAAGAAGAAATCAAGAAAGAATAAAAAAACCGAAACAATGATAATAGGTAGCTTCTAGGATTGGAGATATCTCCTTAATCTAAATTTAAAATTTATTTTTTATAATATTCATACATAATAATTGGTATAATATTTTCTTAGATATTTATAAACACTAACTAGATTACATAGACAACGCATTAAAGATGTTTTGGATGTATCCTGAGAAAAAATATAATCAAACTCCATTCACTTATTACGATGGTAGTCAGCCAAGTCATTTTTGTCAAAAAGGTGAAAATTGGGGAGCTTTTACAACACAAGAGTGTGACTTGATTATCTCATTTTCACAAAATTTATTCAAGGATAAAAGTCATAGGTTTGAAGGTCTTCACCAGAACTATCGTCAAGCTAATGCTTGGGAAATATCTCAAACAAAAGAAACAAATTGGCTTTGGCAACGATTAATTAATAATCTTATAACTGCAAATAATCGTTGGTGGAACTATGATATTGTGGGAATTATAGAGCCTTTACAGCTCCTCTGTTATGACAGCACAAATAATTCTAATCAGATTAAAGATAATTGTGATTTACATATAGATAATGAATATCCTTTTTCTTGTAGGAAGATGTCTTTTTCTGTAGAATTATCTGATCCCAAGACTTATGAGGGCGCAAAACTAAATTTGTATCTACAAGAAAATCCCCAAATATTACCTAGAAATAAAGGAACAATGATTATGTTTCCTTCATTTATTTTGCATGAAGTAACGCCTATTTTTGAAGGTAAAAGATGGGAACTTATTGGTTGGATTAGTGGTCCTCAATTCCGATAATTTGCAAAAATAAATAGTTTTCATAAATTAGGATTGAGAAAATATGGTTTGGATTTCTCCTGAACAAAAGTATCGTCAAATTACATATGCTTGCTATGATGCTTCTCAAAAAGAGCATTTCTGTCAACCAGGTGAAAACTGGGGCGCTTTAACAGCAAAAGAGTGTGAGTGGGTTATTTCTTTATCAAAACAAATAAAGCCATCAAACCCTACTGTAGATGGAAAATTGAAACCAGAGTTTCGTCAAGTCAAACTCTGGGGTGTGAATTATTCGGCATCCACGAGATGGCTGTGGGAAAGGTTAACTAATAGTGTTAAATATGCCAATAATAAGTGGTGGAATTATGATATTTACGGTATTATTGATTCCTTACAACTATTATGTTATGAAGCTAGTAATAATCAGGAAAATATTCAGGATCATTACAATAAACATCTAGATAATGGGGATATTTATTATTATCGCAAAATTTCTATCTCGATCCAACTTTCCAATCCTCAAGATTATGAAGGTTCAGAATTGAAGTTGTATACTAACAGAGAACCAGAAAAATTACCAAAAGAAAGAGGAACAATGGTTTTGTTTCCTTCTACGATACTCCATGAAGTAACACCTATTACTCAAGGTAAGAGATGGGCACTTGTTTGTTGGGTAGGCGGTCCTCAGTTTAGATAATTCGGCGTTGGTGAATTATTGTATGATATTAACCTTAATTACTTAGGAGTCAGGAGGACCGAGTCAGGAGTCAGGAGAAAGAAAAGTGCTTTTCGGTCAATTAAGTAAAGACAATATCTAATCAAGGCATTCAAAGAATTACTCTTAATTTAGCTAAATTACTAATTTCATACCTCCAATCACCAACCCTTGTAATGGCAGCTTTGACTTTTTCTTTTGCATAGTGTCTAGAGCCATATATTCGACATGAAAAACAGTGGATAATAGCCAGCAGATCTTCTACTAGCTCCTGTTGTGGTGATAGATTAGACTGATTGGCTACAATGATTTGACAACCGGAACGGTTCACTAATGTTTCAACTCGCATCACTCTTCAAATCTACATAATCTATCTTTGTGGGCAACTACAATACTTTCTGTTTTACCATCTATGGCATCTATAACAATTCTTAAGAATTCTCGGCGCTTAAAATTCATACCCCCGCCTATTTCACAAATCCACTGATCGACACATAAACCTTTAGCTAGACAAAATTTTTCCATAGCCTCTTTTTGGTTCTGTAGTTCCTGATTTTGTTTAGCGGAGGATACAAGGGCAATAAACTACAACTTGACGTTTCCTAGATTGAGGTTTTAACCCTCAAGCTAGCTGCTAAATCCTCTTCAGTGATGAAAGACTAGCTCCCTGATATGTTCTTCGTGAGCATATATACAATATTTTTCCTCGATATTCATCGTGAAACTCAGTCCTTAACTCAACGGTCTCCACAATTTTTAATTTTAATATTTTCCAGAATAGGTAAAGTTTTCCACAGTTAAAATATAGTTTTCCACAGAATTTTCCACAAAGATTAAGGTTAAGTTAAAGTCAAAAATAATTGGTATTTTAAGATTAACTAATATTTTTCTAATAGGAGTATGAGCGACACCTTCTTGAAAACTAGACAAAGCTAGACATTTGCCATCGGTGACTGCAAATGATTTTGTGGCTCACCCGTTTCAATGTGTACTTGCTGTGAAAGTTGATGTTCCGCCCACAAGCTATGGGTTAGGATTCCCTCAAGGGCTTTCCTCCATTGAAAAAGTTGAGTCCTCTGGATACGATGTAGTTTAATAAAACTAGCAACTCGCCTCCAATGACTCCAATCATGTTTGTTGACATCCCCTGGTCTCAACAAACACTGTGGTATTTTTTCTGATAATTTTAATGCTCTACGACCAATTACTAAAGCTGCAGCAGTGCCACTATTGAGGCCATACTTAGGCATATAATTAATCATTCCAATTACACTGGTAAAAGCTGGATTAACTTTAATTAATTCAACTCCAAATCTTCTACAACGTGACAATATAGCTTCCCTAAACATTCCCGTAGACAAATTGGAAAGCATCTCATTATAAACTTTACCTTCCTCGCTCATCTTGGATTTTTTCTTGCTAAAGTCTAGAGACTCAACCGCAATAGCACATTCAAAAAACTCTGCTAATTTGACAATTTGACAAACAATATTTCTCATAGTTGCTTGTCGTTTTCCTGTTGTTTGATTTTTCCATTTATACGGGATTTCTTCTAAATATTCAATGTTACCATCCCACTTCACATAAGTAACTGAAATTGATTCTGCATTAAAATCAATACCAAGGCAACCATTTTTTCTAGTATGAACTACTGGAATTTCTTGTACATAAGTTGAAAGATGTATATACCAATTATCCTGTTTATGTTCTCTACGAAAAATAGAAATTGTAATTGGTTTTAAACTGTTTATGGCATAATCTAAATCTGTTGTTCTATATCGACCATTCCTATCTGAAACAGAAAATTCTAACTGTATTTTTTGACCATATTTGTCCTGTAATGGTCTCGGTAGTTGAATCTCTAATTTATACTTACCATCCTCTTGTAATGGGAAAACTTTCATCATAGTTCCACCGCCTGGCTGAGATTTTCCTACACATAAAAATCTGCCTGACCGTTTTTTTCGCCAATCTAAACTCCATCCCGATCGGGTTTTATATCCATTTTCTGCTAAATTATGTTGAGCGTTAAATAATTTCTGTGAACCAAAACAAATATGTAGACGTTCTGTATTTTTTAACTTCTTTAATTTTTGTTTCAGACTAGCTATTTTCTGAACTTTACTCTTTAAACCTAGTAATTGATGAAAAAATTTGTTTCGAGATTGTGTATGTGGAAAACCTTTTTTTGTTGCTAGTTTTAATGTTTTTTCTAGCTTAGTGATAAGTTTTTTTGTAGCAGTTGTTTTAGCTTGGATTTGTAACTCTAATTTAGTGATATAGTTTTTTTTAGCTGTTTTTAATTGGTTTAAACATGTTCGTGCTTCAGTAGCGATTGAGTCAGCCCATGCCCACTGAATGTTAAACTTTTTCTGGAGACGCTTTTCTACTGAGGATTCTGATAATTTCTCTGTTTGCATCCAGTTAATAGCAGAGCGTTTCCAGGATTCATATAATGCTCCGAGTTCCTCAAATACTGGATGATATTCAATTTTGGCTTCTATCCCTATTAAGGAACCGTGAGATTTGACCATTACTTACATTGAATTACTTTACTCAAGGTTAGCAGAGCTTGTCTCAGGGTGTCAATAATATTTGTGATAGCTTTGACATGAACTCAAGTTTCGTGTCAGGATCTATATTTTTCTGCTAATTCGCGATTGTCTCATATCCTAGACATTTTGTATATGTTTGTTTAGGATAGTCTATATTTTTTGGTGTTAGCAAGCAACAGTCATCGTCTAGACAAATTTACATTACTTATACTTCCAATATATCTCCCCTACTCCCCTACTTCCCTACTCCCCTACTCCTAACTATCGCACAATCGCATATCGACATGATATTACTGGTTGAGTTTGCAGAGATCGCCACGTGATGACAAAAAGCAAACTGGATCGCCACGCGATGACAAACGGAAAATACCACAAACGATGATAGTTTTATGAAGATTCAGTAAAAATTTGGTAGTGATTTAACTGATTTTATGAAGAGTTGATGAAGTAGGCGAAACCCTCTTGACACTAGGGGGGGAGAATTATGCTTGTATGTGAAGAACAAAGATTACAACATCATAGAAACTTCGTTGCTTTTAGCTGGCTTGTGAAGAAGTTGGTTGAATATGAAGATGTGGAAATGTGTAGTTTGTTTGGCGTTGGGGAGTGGTTCTCCCAAAAACATACCATAAAAAATAAAGAGAATACAGCATGAACAGCAGCAGTAATAAGATTAACAAATTGCAAAAGGCTTTAGGCATTTGTGCCAGTAAATGCCTGGCAACTACTTTTGGAATACTCGGCGGTGGATTGGGATTGTGGGGTGTGATGCTGAACCCAGCCACAGTGGAATCAGCGCAGGCGCTCCTAATTAACAGACAGACAACTTTTGAGTTAGAGGAGAGTAATGCGCCTTACTCCTCTTTTCAGTTCGATTGGTCTTATGACTCCACGGCCGGGACTGATGGAATTATCAGCTATGGAGAGTTAGAAAATTGGTCTTTCTCTCTCACCCTTGCCGATGGAACGGATGTGCAGCAGCGGAAAATCGTGGAAGAAGGTATCGTGATCAACACCGATAATTTGTTAGACCCTTCTTTTTTTGAATTTGAATTTGATTTGATTTCGGAAAGTTTTATTGAATACGGTTATGGGTGGGCCGATGTTCTCGCGCCCCCGGAATTTTTAGATTTTCAAGTATATAAAGATATATTTATTCCTTCTGCTAGTCTTCAATCGGGTTACAGCATTAGTGGAACTTTTGGCAGTCAAGTGGTTGTGAGAGAGGAAACGACGCCATTGAGTATGAGCACCCCTGAACCAAGCCTAATGTTAGGTTTTATCACATTAGGAGGTGTAATGCTAGGCAGTAAAAGAAAAACTAAAGGCTAAAAAGTGCGAGAAGAAGGAGTCAGAAGACAGGAGTCAGGAGTCAGAATGAAGAAAGAATTTGCTAAAAAGTGCGAGAAGAAAAAGTGATTGAAACGATGAGCAGAAGGGAATTTTCCCTTCTATTTTTTTTCTTGTGATACCTGGCACTTATTTCAGTTATCAGTTATCAGTTATCAGTAGAAATGTTGCTTGTTAATAAATATATTAAGCTTGTATTGGATCGCCTGGAGGTGGATGTCTATCAACTTCGACATCTGCCGCACGAATGTTAATAATTCGATTTCTGTTAAGATTTAGAGTTATTATTGTAGCGCGACCTATTGCTGTTAAACCAATTATTAAAGTTTTATCTCTAGACCAAATAAAATGTTCTTGCCAGAGATTATTTCGAGGATTAAATAAGGGTACTTCTTTGCCAGATTGTCGATCTGATAGCACTAATTTTATTAGACTTTCTTCTGGAGGAGTGGAGCAAGCTAAGGCTAAATTATCAATTGAGTTGCTGCCTGCTTTATTGACAGGAATTATATGATCTACAGTAAATGTTACATACTGCCATTTTTCTGATGCGTGGCAATATTCGCAAAGATAATTTGCTCTTTGACGTACTTTTTCTATAGTTTTTTCAGTAATATAACGATTAGCAGACACAGCTATAAAATTATAAAATTCTGGGAATTAATTTTCTTTGAGCATGATATTCCTCACAGTCCGATTAATAAAACTGAGGTAATCATCCAATTCTTCATAATCATCTAATTCTTTTTCTTCTGCTAAAGCTAGCTCCGAATCTTGGAGTTTAGCCACGAGATTTTCTATTCGTTCTTGAACAATTTTAGAAGCACGAAATATTGGAACCCCTTCTACTAATTCCATACTTATTCCACCTTCAAGAGGTAAATTTTTTGGTAATTGATTTAGTTTCAATGTTGGATTATCGAGCATGATATTTTTAGCCTTTTCTTAGTTGTAGGTTGGGTTGAGGTACGTTTGCGGAGCATTTCCAACGGAAAAACCCAACATTCTCCAAACAGCTTAGTTTATTTGATCGAGGTAGGTTGAAAGCAAAAGTTAACCCTGGTTGTGTTGGGTTGCGAGATACGCTTAACCCAACCTACAACACACTTCTAATTTTTGACTTTTGACTTTTGAATTTTAACTTGAGATCACTCCCACTCAATAGTACCAGGAGGCTTAGAAGTAATGTCATACACTACTCGGTTAACTCCTTTAACCTCATTGACAATGCGATTAGAAATACTTTCCAACAAATCATAAGGTACACGAGACCAGTCAGCAGTCATCCCATCCTCACTAGAAACAAACCGCAACACAATTGGGTAAGCATAAGTGCGTTGGTCTCCCATCACTCCCACACTACGAATAGGCAATAACACCGCAAACGCTTGCCAAAAATCGTGATACATTCCTTGCTGTTCAATTTCATCCCGCACAACAAAGTCAGCATCCCGCAATATTTTCAACCGTTTGTCTGTAACTTCCCCTAATATCCGAATTGCTAACCCTGGACCGGGAAAAGGATGTCGTCGCACGATTTTTTCTGGTAAACCAATAGAGCGAGCTACTTTTCTGACTTCATCTTTAAATAGCTTGCGCAACGGTTCGACCAACTTAAACCTCAAATCTTTTGGCAGACCTCCAACATTATGATGACTCTTGATTTTAACTGCTACTCGCTCCCCCGTTTTGGGGTCAACGTTGGTGTTAGCAGATTCAATCACGTCTGGATAAAGAGTACCTTGAGCAAGATAATCAAAAGGTCCTAAACGTTTTGACTCCTCTTCAAATACTTGGATAAATTCGTGGCCAATTAATTTGCGTTTTTGTTCTGGGTCTGTGACTCCTTCGAGTTTACCTAAGAAGCGCTCGCGAGCATTCACATATTCAACTGATATATGAAAAGATTCCTGAAATATTTGTACCAAGTTTTCTGGTTCATACTTCCGCATGAAACCTTGGTCAATAAACATACAAGTTAATTTATCCCCGATCGCTCGATGCAGCAAAAATGCTAAAGTTGAAGAGTCAACTCCTCCAGACAATGCTAATAATACTCGTTTGTCCCCTACCTTAGCTCTAATTTCTCGAATCGCTTCTTCTACAAAAGCTTCTGTCGTCCAAGTTGCTTCACACTTACAAATATGGTAGACAAAATTCCGAATCAATGCTTGACCACCAAGGGAGTGAACTACCTCTGGGTGAAACTGTGTCCCGTATAGCTTTTTCTCATGGTGAGCGATCGCTGCACAAGGAGTATTATCTGTATGAGCTAATACTTCAAAACCTGAGGGCATTTTTGTCACAGCATCTCCATGACTCATCCACATAGTTGTACCTTCTTCTACATTAGTCAGTAAATCTGTGGGGTCATCTATAGATAAAGATGCTTTGCCATATTCAGCTAATTGAGCGCGTTTAACTTCACCCCCTAATTGCTGTACCATCAACTGCATTCCGTAGCACACGCCCAAAATTGGTATTCCCAATTGCCAAATTTCGGGGTCGCAATGAGGTGCAGCTTGGTCGTAAACTGAGTTAGGACCTCCAGAAAGAATAATTCCCTTGGGATTGAGGGTTGCCAGTTTTTCAGCAGTTGTCCGATAAGAAATTACTTCTGAGTATACTTGAGTTTCGCGAATCCGGCGGGCAATTAGTTCTGAATATTGAGAACCGAAGTCCAGAATCACGATCATCTGACGATTAAACTGAGTGGAGAAATTAGAAATTTCTTCTGTCTGTCTTGTTAGAGTCACGGTTAATATGCTATAATATAATATTCTAATTGTGAGGTTAATTTTCCTGAATAAAGTTGTTAGCCCGAGCTTAGTAAGATATCAATATATGTTTTTCGGTGAGGAAAATTTTTTTCTCCACACTTTTTGTATCAAACTAAATTTTTCCTACCGCCACAAAAGCTTTTATACTTGAATTGCTAATAAGCTAACAACTTACAGGCTAAGTTGTTTAATGAGCAATAGGGATCGCTTTTCCTACCGAATTATTCATCAAGGCTAGTTCTATTAAAAATGGAGCTTTGATGACTCCTGGTAAAATCTCCGATTTACCGGGATATGAATCGCGACCAAACAAACAATAAGCACTCCATTGAGAATTATGATACAATGGGGACATGATAACATTGAGTTGTTACTGTGGCCGGGCAGATCGTAGACCAAATTGACGCTCGTTGGCGTACTGTCGGGGACTGGCAAGAGTCTAGATAAGTGCCACTCAAGCAGTAAACCTAAATCGTGAGGTTTAGGAATCTCCCGTTATAATCTTTGATTTAACGGAAGAGGATGTCAATAAAAATGTTTTGGTATTGTGACTAGAGTGAGTAACTGGCTTATAAGCCAGTTACTCACTCTAGCTAGTTATAAAATTTACCAATTTATTTTAATTTTCCCCGTGCCTCATCCACTATTGTTTATTTTTCCTAGAATACCCTCAGCTAGAGTTAGGGTATTCTAAATAGAATAACAAATTTCTGCAAAAAGTCGATCAGCTACTTCAGTTTTTAGGAAAATTTGACGATCGCGGTCAAATAACATCGAACCTACTTGGACCTGTTTTTGACTATGATTAAAAATATAAGCTTGACTACGTTCCTCTATACGGTAGGCGATCGCCCCATATACCATATCCACCCAATTCTTTTGATTATCTTTATCTAAACTCCGTAGGATTTTCAAAGCAGCTTCGGCAGTAGTACAAGCAAAAATTTCTTGTAGTACAGAGGTGGGCAAACCTATATTTGCACAGTGAGCTGTTAAAATTTCTAATCGTCCGTCAGCCAGATGATGATGAGTATGAAAAATCCCACCAGCCAACTTAATTAATTTGCCATGATAGCCTAACAATAAAATAGACTCTACTCCAGCAATAGCAGCAGCTACTAACATTGGGCCTAACCAGTTAGCTGTTTTAATGGTCTGTTGTGGTGGTATGCCCATTTTCCTAGCTAGGTCTAAACCATTTTCTCCCACACAAAACACCAAACAACTAAACTGTGCTGCCTTTTTTTGTAACTCCTCCCGATAAGCATCAAGTTGTCCAGGCACACTCAAAGGTTGAGAAACTCCAGTAGTGCCCAACAAAGAAAGTCCTTCAACTATGCCAAAAGCTGAATTAGAAGTCCGAGTTGCCAGTTGACGTCCCTCCGGTAAGATAATAGTCACTTTAATTTGTTCATTAAAATTTAGCAGAGGTTTCAAATTTTCTTGTAGCAGTCGTCGTGCATAACTATAGATAGCTGCTTCCCCATTACTAATATTATGTCCCACTCCAGCGCCACCCAAAATCACAATTTGTTCTGAAGCGTCACTTATAGAAAATTCCCCTAATTCTACCATTGCCCACACAGGAGTATTGCGAGTTAGATCGAGATTATCACCGGGATCGGAGTGAGTAATAGCTAAAGCAGTATTAGTTTTTAGCAAGACCAACTGTTGTATGGGAATATCTACAATTTTTGCTGGTTCAATTAAATCTATTGATACAGTAGACAAAGATGGGACATCTTGATGTAGGCATTGTAGGGCAGCTACTGCACTTGCACAAGCAAAGACGGGAAGAGTATACCCACAGAGAGGTTCAGGAGTTATCATAGTGAACTAAGATAATTTTCTTATTATACTATTACTGGAAAAAATTGTTGCTATTAGGCTTAGATGGGAAAAAAAGACTGGTCACAATATCCTGGTCGTTTAGTCAAAAGTTATGCAGGTTTACCGGGGGTAGGTTTAACAATAAGTGGTTTTTTACTTGGTGCAGCTGCACTTATACCAGGAGTTAATATTGCTGGAAGTATTATTCTCGGAATAGGAGCAGGTATTGGAGGAGCATCTATTCTTGGGGGAGCTATTTCGGCAATTCCTCAAGAGCTTCGTGAAGCAGTAAAGTTAGTAGGAAAATATGAAACTCTAGATAGTCTTGCAGATATCGATCCACCACTTTATAAAATTGGTATTGTTGGAATAAGTAGATCGGGTAAAAGCACTTTAACTAAATCCTTTTGCCGAATACCTGAAGAGAAAAGAGAAGAGGGAAAAACAGAAGGAAAAACGACTGAACTTTATGTGTATATTTATGGACTTTTTTTATCTCCAAAAGAAAGTGTTATAGTCAACAATACAAAATTTTTGGGATTTATTGACGGTGATGGAGCAGCTTATTATCAACAATTAAAAATAGCTCAAGAATCAGATTTTCTTTGTGTTGTTATGGATCATAATTCTATAGGTAAAGAATCTCATAAAAATCGGAATATTGCTCAGATAGATAAAGATAGATTGACAAAGCATGAAGAATTTCTCGATCAGATATATCAACACTTAAAGAATCAAAGAAAAGAAAATCCTCTTTCACGCATTCATTTTCTGCTCAATAAGAAAGATTTTTGGAACAAGAATGGTTCACAAAGTAGTAATGAGCTGGAGAGCTGGTTTGAAACTCATATTAATAAATGGCGCGATACAGCTATATTTACAAAATCAATATCTTTTGATTATCACTCTAATCAAGAAGTAGAATATATGCAAAAATTTGAAAGCGAGATATTAAATGCACTTACTGCAGAAGATGCCTAAAGAAAACCCAATATTTCCCATCGTAATTGAAAATTCTCCGATTGATTTTATTTTAATTGGATTAAAAGAAGATGATTTATGTGTTTTAGTAAAAAATGATAAATTGACTATTGATTTTATTGGTGAATATATAGCTAGATACGAAAATAGAGAAAAGCCGGAACCAAATACCTGGTGGAATTATTTGTTGAAATTATTTCATGTTTTATCTTCTGCAAAAGTTTATTGCATTAAAAGTTATGCTATAGAAAATCTACTGAATAAAAATGATGAAAGAAGTATAAACTATATATTTTGTTGGCGGGGTCGCTGTCGGAAAAAAGATATTTATTCTGTCAAAGAAGTTTTAAATTTGCAGATACAAAGTATACAGTTATCTCTGATAAATAATGATAAAGAAAAGTTGATTTGGCATCTTGCGCCAATAATTTATAAATGCACGCAAATAGAAAATACTAATTTTTTATACAACATTTTCTAAATGATAATTATGGAGTCCTCAGGAGTCAGGAGTCAGGAGTCAGGAGTTATATTAAATCCGGTAGCATTGGTGTAATTAGATGGGGAGATGGGGGACTCACCCCTAACCACTCCCAGGAGGGGAATGTGGGGAGATCGAGAAATATTTGGTAATGGTTGAAGATAGAACATTTTTTTTTATACCGAATTAAACGGATTTGATATCAAGAGGGAATAATATCATGTTCGGTTGAATAGTTATAAATAAAAATGGAGGAGTAATGAGTTATGAGTAATGAGTTATGAGTAATGAGTTATGAGGAGGGAATTTTAAGCTATAAATGAAGAGAAAGTTTTTTGCGAAGCGCTCTGATCCGGACATGATATAACTTGTTTCCATTGGTGGCCTCAAACTAGGGCTGTTCAGTTATAAGCGATCGTCAGAACATAGAGGTAGTTGGCGATCGCCATCTTTTGGGCCATAAAATTTGAAGACTTCTACTGTAATGATTCTGGCTTTATTATAAGTGATCATCCGAACATGATATTATTTTACCTGTTCAAGTAAACTTGATGGTAGCAGTTTTCCTCAAAGTGGAAACCAGTAATTAAACCTATCATTTGCTGTTGTTTCACTTACTCCGAATTGGATACCCAACAATTGAAATGTTGTCAATCGTTGGGATAATGCTGTTTATTTGGCAGGTTATGTGGTAGAATGCACTTTCAAAGTTATTATACAAAAATGTATTGACTATAAAACTTGTCGAAAATTAAGCCACAATTTAATAAAACTTGAAAGTGAAAGTATTGAAATTTTACGGATAACTTATCCCAGTCTTAATTCTAAACTGCCAGTTTCCTGGATAAACGATACAGTTTTAGAAAAAGATCATCCAAGGCGACGTTATTTTAAGTCTGGTTTGTGGAATAAAGAGCGGGCAACAGAGGCAGTTGAACGAGCAAAAAAAATCTATGAAATTATTCTCAATCTAATTTTAGATGGTAAGATATCTAGCGAGGAGCTTTAAATGATTGATATAAATTTCGGTAAAACATTTGACAAAGTACAAGAATGTTTTGAGGAATCTTCCATAAAAGACCAACTAGAATCAATAACTATCATTCGCGATGTTGAGGGAAAAATTCGACTTTTCTTGGAACCGAAAAATAGCAACCCTGAACTAGATAACCTAAAACAATCTCTCAGTCAAAAACTCGGTTCCTACTATGGTGAAGATATTTGGCTACCAAAAGGTGAAAAAGATAGTTATAAAAAATTGATAGATATCATCGAGGAAGAAAGAGTTCTCGCAGAATGGGATGATGGAAGTAAACCTCGTTGGTATGTGTTAGAACGTCATGTTGCTAAACAAGCATGGACAAATCAAAAAAAAGAAGTTGAACCTCTTTGGTCTCAGGAGGAAGTAGATGAAGGTCATAAACCAGCAATAGTTTCATTTTTTTCCTTCAAAGGTGGAGTTGGTCGCACCACAACATTAGTAGCAACTGCTCTGACATTAGCTCGTCATGGTCATCGGGTAGCTATAGTCGATTTGGATTTAGAATCTCCTGGTATATCAACTATTTTTTTCCCAGATACAGAGGATAGTGTTTCTGGTGTGATTGATTATTTGTTGGAAAAAAATATTCAAGGTGACAATTGGAAACTCCGTACTCATTTACAACGAGTTAACGATCCGAAATTGTTGGGAGATCGCGGAGAAAGTTTGAATGTACTACGAGCAGGTAGTGTGGATAATAACTATCTGGAAAAGTTGGCGAGACTTGATTTCCAGAATTTGCTAGATCTAAATAACCAACTGCCAAAAACCTGGCATGATATGTTTAGAGAACTCAATGCAGCAAAAAAGCTAGACTTTATTTTACTGGATACCAGAACAGGGTTTCACGATATTGGTGGGTTGGCGATCGCTGACTTATCCCATGTAGCAGTCATTTTTGGCACTCAATCTCGTCAAAGTTGGGCAGGTTTAACTCATGTTATTCGTCGTCTAGCAAGACCTTTAGCTCCTGAACCGCTGCCAGTTTTGCTTGTCCATGCTCTAGCTCCGGGATTAGGTGTACCAGGAATGGAGCAGGAACTTAGAGATTTTCGAGAGGAAGCTTACATTGTTTTTCAAAAAAATTACTATAGGGAAGAAGATGTTCCTAACTCCAACGATCTAGAAGCTAATTTTTACCCAATAATTATAGATTGGCAAAGTGATTTGCGTAAAGAAATAAGTTTATTTGAGCGAGATTCTACTCCCGATGAGGAGCGTCGTTTGTCAAATATTATTAATGTTTTAACAGGTCAACCTTATCAAGAACTTGCAGAAAGACTTTGCAGTATTTTTCAGCGTAAATTGAAGAAATAAAATCAGGTAGGAAAATGACTAACTTTGATAAAAAAAAGCTATTAGAAATTATGGCTAATGTTGCACCAGGAGAAGGTAGAGCTGAACATGAAAGTAATGATGAAAAGATATTCCTCAAAAATTTTTTACCCTTACCTAACTACCGAATGGCTTTGGAAGTTGACACATTTTTAATATTAGGTGGCAGAGGTGTTGGTAAAACAGAATTTTTTCGTTTACTAGCAAACTCTCCTGGTCGCCAAGCTTTAGTAAAAAACTTAAATATTAGAGGTTTACCCCCTTTAGAAAGAACAATATGGATTGCTGGATATGGTCGTACTAAGACTGGGGAAAAAAAATTTCCTGCACCAGAAATAACAGAAAAATACATGAAAGACAAGGATAGAATTGATTGGCGTATTTTTTGGATAGGATTAATAGTAGGAGTAATATTTCAGCAGGAAAAAGAATTATCAAATCATAGTTGGGGTGAGGAAATACCAGAGGAAATTCGAGATAGTTTAACTAAAAATTTATCATTACTTTCCCGCTGGTTTCCAGATGCTCACCAGAACTTTGAAAGTATCAACTATGCTTTGGATAAATTAGATGAGGAATTGTTGGCAAGTGATCGCTGGTTATTTATCACTTATGATGAACTAGATCGAATTGTTCCTTCTTATATAAAACTGGGCGCTCCTATCGCCGAACTATTAGCGTTTTGGCTAGATAGATGGCGTCGTTGGGAACGAATTAGACCCAAAATATTTCTACGCACAGATTTATTTGGAGAAAATTTTTTAGGATTTCCAGATGCTTCTAAACTCAGTGGACATAAAATTAGTTTAGAGTGGAAAACTTCATGGTTATATCAAGTATTTGTTAAGCGTTTAGCTAACTCTAGAAAAGAAATGAATGATTATTTACAAATAGTTCCTGGTTTAACTTCAAAAAAGGATGAAACACTAGGCATATTGCCAGCATCAGATGAGTCTTGTTTTAAATTATTAATGGAAAAAATTGTCGGAGTATTTATGGGCAATAATTCTAGAAAAGGTTACACTTATAATTGGATTCCTAATCACCTTCAAGATGCCAAACGTAGCATTGCTCCACGCTCTTTTTTAAAGCTATTCTCCTTAGCAGCAAAACGTAGATTAGAAAAATTTGACGAAAAAGATTTAGCAGAAAATCGCTTATTAGAACCTTCTGACTTACAAGGAGCTTTAATGGATACTTCTCAAGATCGAATAGAAGAACTTACAAAGGAAGAATACCCCTGGTTAGATGCTTTAAGAGAAGAACTCAAAGGTTTAACACTTCTAACTGAAGAAGAAAAATTTCTCAAGTTACTAAAAAAGACAGAATGGAATCAAGAACCACCTTCTAGGAAACCCCAAGAAATTTTAAAATACTTAGAACAATTAGGTATTGTGGAAATTCGTCACTCAGATCGGCGAATTAATATGCCCGACATTTATCGATATGGTTTTGAAGTTAAACGCAAAGGTGGAATTAAACGTCCGAAATAAAACAATTATTTTTCTCCTTCTAAATACTGAGTTTTAATTTGAGTTTCACTCATCAATTTTTCCCTTGTTAAATATTGAGTTTCAACTGCTGGAGTTCCACTCATAAATTTATTATCAGATTCAAGTGGCAATAAAATACTTGATGCTTCTTTCACTTCCGAAATTAATGCTTGTCCACTACCATTAAATAAACGAATAACTGCATAAGAAATCAACACTGGTGAAGCTAAAATTAAAGCAGCTATCATTCCCACTGGTGCTACTAATTGATAAACAATTAAAGCAGTAGGTTGAAATTCTTCATATTGGGAAAAAACCCGCGATAACCACCACACCAATAATGCCATTACCGCAAATCCGAAAAGAGTAACAATTGAAGGTACAATAAAAGATAAAAATACAGCCATTAGTGCAATTAAAGCACCCCAACCTTTAGCAACAATTTTCTCTGATAGGTCAGAAACCATAATAGTTCCATGCACAAACCAAATCATAAATCCAAATACTAATGTAATTGCTGACCCTGCCAAAAAAATGTTAACGCCTTTAATAAAAAGTTGTTTAACTTCATCGTTATTTAAGATAGGTTGTTTTTGGTTGACCATTTTTTTAATTCCCTAGCCTCTAACCTTTTAGTATACCTTATACTGCTTATTGACATAGTGATCGCCATCTCCATAAAGCATACAATTCACATTTCGCACCACAAAATGTAGCATAAAAATATAAGTCAAAAGTTAAGAAAAAAATTATGGTGGTCAATAGGAGTTAACGATTCAATAAGTATTTATGCTTAATATTTAACTAAGAATTTGACTCTTGATCGAGGTAAATGAAGATAATCTATAAATTATATAAATACCTAAGCAACCTCAGAATTTTATACTAATTTTCATATTACAAATTGAAGTGCGGAATGTGGGTTTAATTGATGATACGCCCTAGAAAGCATTAATAAATTTTGCAATATAGCAATGTGCGCTGGCATATTTACAAATTACAGGAATTGTCCAATAGCTAAAATCTTATATTATTCGCTTTTTCTTCCCCCTATTGCCTGTTGCCAGATGAGCTGTTGCCTGCGCGCAGCGCTATAGCTTGAACCTAATCAGGAAAAAAGAGAATCTGGTAAATATAAGCGAGCAGGAGGACAAGAAGGTCGGATGACTTTATCTATCCTATAAAAAACACGGCCAATCCATGCTCTGCCATAAAGACGTAAAAATCGCTCATCTAACGAAACACTAGGATGTACCCGCCTACCACTGCTAATTTCCACTTTAGGCCATCCCTCAAACTTAGTGTAGATAGCTTGTATGATAGATTCAATGATATTTATAGCCAGAATACGCCCCTTACAAACACGAGGGCCACTACCAAAACCGATCCATTGGTAGGGGGGAGGACTATTTGAGCAGAAATCTTCTGGATTAAATTGTAAGTCAGTTTGATCAGCAACTTCAACATTAATATGATAGGGCACATCCTTACCATCAGCTACCCGAAACATGGTTTGTAGAACAGGGTACTTACAAGCTATTGCCAAAATCACAGCTCTCAGATATTTCTCATCCTTAACAGCACGTTCTAGAATTTCTGGATGGTCTTCATATTCTTGAAAAATATTAGTAACAACCTCAGCAATTTCTAAAGCAGGGGTGACAAAAAATTCCATAATAATAGCTGTTAACCATTCTTGCATTGATAAAGAATAAGTAACTCTTAACTGAACCAAAAAATCCAAATTGCTACTATTTTTCCCACCCTCTTCAAAGAAGTGGGCAAGATGTTTACACCATTCCAAACGTTGTTTCCAGTCAGGGTCTAGATTTTCTGTAAAGCAACAGCAAATATCTTCAATCAGGTTGTATAGAACTTGCTTAGTATTTAACTCCCAGCTATCATCCTTTGTTTCAACATCCAAAATAGCACACCACATTATATCTACAATCAAGGAACGCAAAATGCTATCCTTAACTGACTCTTCCCCTAAATTCGGTAACTTATACACTTGCGTTCTAGCGATCGCTCCACATCTGTCCTCAAGCTCAAAGTGGGACATAATGGCCTTAAACCCCTGCATTATTCGCTGCCAACTAGGGGTATCAGAACCGCTTAAGTCAAGGGGTAAGAATGGGTAGACAAAACCAGCAAAGAAATATTCGATTCCTACTGGACGAGAAGGTTGTCTGATGATATTTTTTTCAGTATCGGCAAACTCTTTTAATGTTGTTGGTAAAACATATTTTTCTGACTCCATCACGGTGACTTGAGTATAGCTGTACTTGCCTCGAAAATAAATTCCCCATAATATCCTAAATCCACCTAATAAAGATTTCATCTGTAAGTTTGTGAGCAAGGGATGTCTCCAGGGAAAACTTAAGATTATCAAGGCCAAAACTGTGGTAGTGATACTAAGTAAAATGAATATACTGAGTAATTTCATTTTGTTATTTATTTATAGTAATAATTTGGCAATCTTACCAATCATAAGGTAAGCATTTCCTGCGGAATGCTGCGCAAACAGCTATTAGCCATCAGCTATCAGCAATAAGACCCTGTGCTTAAGAAAGGGGTTTAAATGAATATAGACTTTGGAGCTGACTTTTGTAGTAAGATTTTTCGTTTCTCAATTAAGAAAGTTTTTATCACTAACTAAAAGCAATAGCTGTTAACGCAGTTCCGACCATAGGAGGCTAGCTGATAGCTGACGGCTGAATGCTTACATCATAAGTACCTGTGACAAATTAATTTAACATTTACATAACTGAAGCATTTTTAGTTCTAAAAACTATATATTTCTAAGGTTATATTTTTTGCCTACTACAAATAATTTAGTGCCTTTACCTAATATTATTTCCTCCCAATTACTCCTAATAAAATAGCAACTTCCATAACATCAAAAAAATAATTTTTTCAGGAAAAAATCAATGCACTGAAATTTATTACAACCAATTTAGGAGTAATAAATTAGTATAGCACTCCTAATTTTATAGAATCAAAAAATTATTTTTTCCTTTTGAATAAATACATTGACTCGTACAAGTTTCATCAATTCTAACTGCTACAAGTCCAGGAATTTTATTTTCTAATTGCTCATAAATCCATTTAGCGATCGCTTCACTGGTAGGATTAACTAAGCCTGTAGTTTCGTTTAAGTGATAGTGGTCTAAATAATCATCAAGTAGGGGTTTTAGATGTTTTTTTATATCTCCATAATCCATAATCATTCCCTGCTTTCCACCAGAATTTACTAATTCATTACCAGAAACATAAATCACACCGCGCCAAGAATGACCATGTAATCTTGCACATTTCCCATCGTGATTAGGTAGTTGATGAGAAGCTTCAAATCTAAATTCTTTACCTATTATCCAAGTTTCTGAGTTAGATTCATTTTTTAGAGTTTGATCTTTTTCCTCTTTTTCTTTCATTTAATACCATTGCTTTTCAGTTATCAGTTATCAGTTATCAGTTATCAGTACCTCCTCAAATTTAAGTTTTTTTTCCCTTATTACTTATTACTTGCTCCTTCCTTCTTATTACCGAATAATTAACTAATTAATAATTAAATAATTCGGGCCTTGAAGCCTCCCCTTGGATAGGGGAAAAAAGCGGTCGTTTGCGCAGCATTCCGTAGGATGGGATGGCGAGGTCTCGGAGCCATATCCAATCGACTCCTGTGAAGAAATAATATTTCCTTACATTCAATCAAGAGCGGTTTTAACCAGAGGTAATTATCAATTATCCATTATCAATTATCCATTAATGAATTCCTACTTCTTCCTTCTTCCTTCTAATTTAATAACCAATACGCAAAGAAAGGAAATAAAAGTTTTAAAAGGGAGAAAGTTTTTTGCTCGCTGATTATTCAGACAATAATATTATTAGTTATCAGTATCTCTCGTTTCAGCAAGAGACAATAAAATCCGAAATTTCTTTTTTTTATTTCCGGTTGTCCTAGTAATGGTGAAGATATATGTTTTTTAATTTATTCCCACACTGCCCACATCTCCCACACTCCCCACAACCAGGTAGTTATAGAGAATGAAACAGCTCAGATTATTTCCTATTCCCTGTCTACAAATTCCAACCACCAGAAACTTCCAAAATTTGCCCTGTAATATACTCAGAATCAGGGTTAATAAAAAACCAAACTGCATGATTAATTTCTGCGAGTCTTGCAGGTCGTTTTGCTGGTATTTTAGGAACCATTTTTTCTACATCAAAAGAGTTTTCAGCTATTCCTGGCGATACTACATTAACAGTAATTTTGTATTTAATTAGCTCTTGAGCTAGAGACTTACTATAAATGATTATCCCTGTTTTAGCAATTGCATAAGCCGTATTTGTCTTTCGTGCTACCACATTTTGAGCATAAGCGCAAGCAAAATTAACTATTCGTGCTCCATGAGCTGCTTTGAGATAGGGAAGTGCTGCTGTGGTGACATAGAAATTGGAATTGAGATTAGAGTCAATAACTTCCTGCCACTCTGCTATGGAGATTTCGCTGGTAGGTTTTCCTAAAAAGTTTCCTACATTATTAACTACTACCGATAAACCTCCTAGTTTTTCCACTGCATTTTCTACTAGAAACTGAGCTTGTTCTGGTTTGGTAATATCTGCTTGTAGAGCTACAGATTTTACTCCATAAGTAGCTGCTTCTTGAGTTGCTTGGTTAGCTGCTTCTACGCTTTTGTTATAATGAAATGCTATATCAAATCCTTTACTAGCTAAGTCGAGAGCGATCGCTCTCCCTATTCCCACTGCAGAACCTGTTACGAGTGCTTTTTTGATCATTAATAGAATTGCTATTTTAACTTGCCAACTCAAAGCTTAGATACTCCCGAACATTCTACCTCTTCTAGAAGTTGAGCGATCGCTTTTCCTGATACTGGGTCTATCCAATTAGGAGCTATTTCTGCTAGGGGTACGAGAACAAAAGCTCTTTCTCTCATCCGAGGGTGGGGGATTTGTAGATTTGGAATATCTAATATTAAATCATCATATAAGATTAAGTCTATGTCTAGAGTTCTAGGTCCCCAATGTACTAAACGTACTCGCTTAAATTGTTTTTCTATATCCAAAATAATTTCTAACAATTTTTGAGGAGTTAATTCTACTTTTAATAATGCACAACCATTCAGATAATCTGGTTGTTTTGGACCAATAGGTTTAGTCAGATACCAGCTAGAATAAGTATTTAAGGTAATACCTGGAGTTTTGGATAAAGTTTGGATTGCATTTTCTAGAATAGTTAAAGAATCACCAAGATTGCTACCAAGAGCAACAGCTACATTATTTTCTTGTTTTTCTTGTTTTTCTGATTGACTGAAGTGAACTTGATGAGACATTACTGGTGGATTTTTGACCTTATTTTTTGCTGAATTAAATTTAGAAAAACCCATAAGAAACTACCCAAGTTTCTCATCAACTAAACCGTGTTTAATTGCATGATGCTTGTGATAGTTTTTTTCTAGCTTACTATTGATATTATAGTAAACATTCAGCGGTCAGCTATCAGCCATCAGCTATTGTTTTTTTTTAGTTCTAGATAAAAGCTTTACTAATAATATTGAGTATGATAATTAAATTTTACTATAAAAACTGGCTTTAAAGTCTATATATTAAAATCCCCTCATGAGAGCTGACAGCTGACAGCTAACAGCTGTTTGCCCAGCATTCCGCAGGAAATGCTTAAATATTATATTTCTTAACTCTGACTTTTAATGAATAAAAAAATCCCAGAAGTTATTAAATATCTAAGAACTCCCCAGGCCATTCGAGAAAGGTGTAAGCCCATATTTAATCTTGCTTTTGACACTCCTCCGGCTGAAGCGCGGAGGATTCTTCGTTCTACGACCCTGGTTGCTGAGACAGGATTTCTCCAACCTCAGTAGTGCCAGAATTTCCCGAAGCGTTAGGATCATCGATCCAAGTTCCG
>NZ_JAAHGO010000130.1 GCF_010672455.1 Okeania sp. SIO2C9
TTATCCATCCTCTAGTGTTAAATAGAGGGTCTGTGACTTCACTGAGCTGGTCGTAGATTTGTTGGTTGAATATGTCTTGCCAACTGTCTACTTGGGTTTCTGATAGTTCGGGGTTGCTGGTGGTTGTGCTTTGAGTTTCTGCTACTATGTATCCTACTAGGCGTTTGTCTCCTGGGTTGTCTTCTCTTGCTACTACTACTGTTTCTTTGACCCCTGGGTATGAACTGAGGACTGCTTCTATTTCTCCTGTTTCTATTCGATATCCCCTGATTTTTACTTGGTGGTCTATTCTACCAATAAATTCTATGTGGCCATCTGGTAGATAACGTGCTAAGTCTCCTGTTTTATATAACTTTGTGGCTTGTGACTTATCAAAAGGGTTGGAAATAAATTTGGAGGCTGTGAGTTCGGGGCGGTTGTGATACCCTATTGCTAAACCATTTCCTCCAATATGAAGTTCTCCAGGCACTCCTATGGGGACTGGTTGTAATTGGGAGTCCAGGATGTATACTTGTGTATTGGATATTGGCTTACCTATAGGTACTGATTTTTCTAGATTACTATCAGCTTTAACTGGGAAACAGCAGGTGAATGTGGTGTTTTCTGTTGGCCCGTAACCGTTGATTAGTTGACATCCTGGCAGTTTTTCTACTACTTTCTGCACATGGGTGGCTGATAATACGTCTCCTCCTGCTAATAGTTGCTTGACTGGGAGTAAGCTTTCTAGTTGCTCTTCTACCATTAGTTGGAATAATCCTGCACTCAGCCATAGGGTTGTGACTTGGTTTTCCCTAATTGCTGCTCCTATTTCTCCTAGGGAGGGTTGATGGGGTGGCATTACTGCCAGGGTTCCTCCGTTGAGTAGACTACCCCAAATTTCAAATGTTGCTGCATCAAAGGATATGGGTGCTAATTGTAGGAATATGTCTTTTTCTGTGAGGTTAATATAGTTGGTATTTTTTACCAGTCGTACTACTCCTTGATGTCTGATGTTCACTCCCTTGGGTAGACCTGTTGAGCCGGAAGTATACATCATGTATGCCTGATGCTCTGATGTTATTGATACTTTTAGGTTTTCTGAAGTTGCTGTGTTTGGTATATCTGCTTCCAGACATATTACTTGAGTTGTTGTTTGAGGTAGATGATGTTGCCATTTTTCTTGAGTCAAGATGATGGGTAGTTGAGCATCTTCTACCATGTAATTGAGACGCGAAGTTGGATAATTCGGGTCTAATGGCACATAAGCTCCTCCTGCTTTGAGTATGGCAAGTATTCCTATTACCATCTCTACTGAACGATCTACACATATTCCCACTCTAGTTTCTGGTACTACTCCCAATTTTTGCAAGTAATGGGCTAGTTGATTGGCTTTGCGATTTAATTCTGAGTAGGTTAGCTTTTGCTCTTCAAATACTATTGCTACTGCATCTGGGGTTTTCTGGACCTGCTCTTCAAATAACTGATGGATACATTTGTCATCTGGGTAATCTGTTGTGGTGTTGTTCCATTCTACCAGTATCTGCTGTAGCTCTGGCTGTGTCATTAATGGCAACTTGCTAATAGGTTGCTCTGGTGTCTCAACCAATGCTGATAGCAAGTTTTGATAATGTAATAGTATCCGTTGAATCGTTTCTGCCTCAAACAAGTCTCGATTATAGGCACAAAATCCTTTGATTTCTTCTCCTACTGGCCACAGGTGTAACTCTAGGTCCATCCGCACTGTCATCTCTACTCCAGCTCCTTCGTACCAACCCACTTCTAAGTTAGGCAAGCGGAAGGATGGTTTTAAGATTTCCTCCTGCTGAACGGCAAACACTACCTGAAATAAAGGGTTTTGCGATAGTGCCCGTTCTGGCTGCAACTGTTCTACCAATTTCTCAAAGGGTATGTCTTGGTGAGTATAAGCTTCTAAAGTTGTTTGTTTAACTCGGTTTAATACTTCTGTGAAACTAGGGTCTCCTCCAAGGTCTGTGTACATGACTAGGGAGTTGACAAAGAAACCTATTAACCCTTCTATTTCACTGCGGTTGCGGTTAGCTATGGGTGAACCTACTGCTATACTTTCTTGACCACTGTAACGAGACATCAATACTTTGAATACTGCTAACAGGGTCATAAATAGGGTTGTTCCCTGCTTTTGGGTGAGTTCTTTAACTTTTGATGTTACTGCTGCTGGTATGTTTATCGGTATACCTGCTCCATTAAAAGTTTCAACTGGGGGTCGGGGATGGTCTTTTGGTAGTTGTAGTTGAGGTAAGTCTTGGAGCTTTTGCTTCCAATAGTTGAGTTGGGTCTGGAGGGTTTCACCTTGTAAGTAGTTCTTTTGCCACACAGCAAAGTCGGCATATTGTATGGGCAACTCTGGTAATGAGGATGGTTGGTTTTCCAGTATGGCAGTGTAAATAGCTGAGAGTTCTTTGGGTAACACTGTTAGTGACCAGCCGTCGCTTGCTATGTGATGTAATGTAATTTGCAGTATGTGTTCTGTTGTTCCTAGTTGAAACAACTGAGCCCGTATGGGGGGGTCTACTTCCAGATTGAATATTTGTTCGTTTTCTTGTTGGAGTAGTTGTTGTAGTTTACTGGTTTGCTGAGATGGTGTTAACCCACTTAGGTCTTTTTTGGGTAGTTCTAGTTCAAAAGAGGGTTTAATTATTTGTACTGGTGTGCCATTGATTTCACTAAAGGTGGTTCTCAGGGTTTCATGGCGAGCGATGATTTGGTTAAGACTTTTTTGTAGGGCTATATAGTCTAATTGCCCTACTAGATGTAAGACTAATGGCATATTGTAGGCGTTGCTACTCAAGGCCATTTTTTCAATAAACCATAACCTTTGCTGTGCATAGGATAATGGTGGGGGATTGCCATTCCGCTCAATAGGTTTTATTTGAGACTGCTGTGAGTATACAGATTGTTTGGCACTGTACAAAAAACTGAGGACTTCTTCTTTACGTTCCCGCAGTTGAGCTAGCAATGTAGGTGTAAGTTTTCCTTCAGGAGCACTATAGTGTAGTTGATCTCCTTCAAGCCAAAGTTGGATATCTTGGTTGCGAAGCTCAAATAAAAACTCTTCTATCATTTGCATTTGTTTCATATCTAGAGAACTCCTTGATTACGTTTGTTAGATGTGTTATCTTGAAAAATTGGATGTGTTTTTGCTGCCCAAATACAGGCATCTATATATTTACTTATACTTTCCACTGTAGAAGATTCAAATATTTTCTTTAAAGGAAACTCTATATCAAAGGCTTGTCGTATTCGAGACACAACTTGAGTTGCCAGTAAAGAATGTCCTCCTAAATCAAAGAAATTGTCATGTATTCCTACCTTTTCTATTCCCAACACTTGTGCCCAAATTTCTGCTAAAACCTTCTGTGTCTCCGTCTCAGGAGCTACATACTCCGTTGACACACTACTAGCCACATCCGGTACAGGCAAAGCCTTACGGTCTAGCTTACCACTGGGAGTCAGTGGCAGTTGTGACAACACTACAAACCCACTCGGTATCATATACTCTGGCAACCGCTCTTTCAGATACTGTTTCACTGTGTCTATTTGTTCTATCTCTGATACTTTTGGGTTTGAGCTAGCTGGGGTTTTGGTTTCTAGCACTAGGTAGGCAACTAGACGTTTATTACCTAGGTTGTCTTCTGTGGCGACAACTACTGTTTCTTTGACTATAGGATGTTGAGTTAGGGAGGCTTCAATTTCTCCAGTTTCTATCCGGTATCCTCGCACTTTGACTTGGTGGTCGAGGCGCCCTAAAATTTCTATGTTGCCATCAGCTAGATAACGACATAAGTCTCCTGTTTTATATAATTTTGTGGCTCTTGAGTTCTCAAAAGGATTGGGAATGAATTTCTCGGTTGTGAGTTCTCGGCGCCTCAGATAACCATTTGCCAGACATACCCCACCAATGTAAAGTTCTCCTGGAACCCCCACTGGCACTGGTTGTTGCTCACGGCTGAGAACATAAAGTTGAGCGTTAGCAATCGGACGACCTATGGGGGGAAGTTTCGGCCAGTTATCGGCATCTCCTTGTAATGTGTAAGCAGAAACTACATGGCTTTCTGATGGTCCATATTGATTTTGCAGTCTACAGTTCGGTAGTCGCTTCATCATCTCCAATAGGTCTGGTGTCACCTGCAATTGTTCTCCTGCTGTTATCACCTCACGCAGTTGTGGCAAATTTTGGCATTGAGAAGCCACTGAGGCCAACTGTTGCAAAGCTACAAAGGGTAAAAATAGTCGCTCTATTTGGTTGTGAGTTAAGAACTCCATCAATGCTAACGGGTCACGCCTCAGCTCTGAAGATACTAACACCAGAGTACCCCCATCACACCAGGTGGAGAATATTTCTTGGAAGGATACGTCAAAGCTGATGGGGGCAAATTGTAGAGTTTTTGCCTCTTGAGCAACTATTGTTTCCTCATGTTGCCAATGGAGCAGGTTCACCAGAGCGCCTTGATTCATGGCCACTCCTTTTGGTTTACCTGTGGAGCCAGAGGTATAAATTACATAGCCCAAGTTTGATGGTTTGACTTCACTGCTCAAATTGCCTTGAGCACAGTCAGACCATAGATTTTCATTACTATCCAAATACACTATCTGAGCTTGATGTTCTGGTAATAATGTAAAGAATGATTCCTGGCTCAGTAATACGGACACTTGGGCATCAGAAACCATATAAGCCAAACGTTCTGATGGATAACTGGGGTCTAATGGTACATAAGCTCCTCCGGCTTTGAGTATGGCCAACAAACCTACTACCATCTCTACTGAACGCTCTACACATATTCCCACTAGGGTTTCTGGAGCTACCCCCAATTTTTGCAAGTAACGTGCTAGTTGATTAGCTTTGCTATTTAATTGAGAATAGGTCAGCTTTTGTTGTTCAAATACTACTGCTAATGCATCTGGGGTTTTCTGAACTTGTTCCTCAAATAACTGATGGATACATTTGTCTTTTGGGTAATCTGTTTTTGTGTTGTTCCATTCCAGCAGTATCTGGTCTCGCTCTAGCTCTGTCATTAATGGCAACTGACTAATAGGTTTTTCTGGAGTCTCTACTGCTACTGAGAGCAAGTTTTGGTAATGTGACACCATCCTGCTAATAGTTTCGGCTTCAAACAAGTCTCGGTTATAGGCACATAATCCTTTGATTTCTTCTCCTGCTGGCCACAGGTGGAATTCCATGTCCATCCGCACTGTCATCTCAACTTCTAGCTCTTCATACCAACTTACTTCCAAGTTAGGTAAGTTGAAGGATGGTTTTAATATCTCCTCCTGCTGAACGGCAAACATCACCTGAAATAAGGGGTTTTGCGATAGAGACCTTTCTGGTTGCAACTCTTCTACCAATTTCTCAAAGGGTATGTCTTGGTGACCATAAGCTTCTAGGGCTGTTTGTTTGACTCTGTTTAATACTTCTGTAAAACTAGGGTCTCCTCCCAGGTCTGTGTACATGACTAGGGAGTTGACAAAGAAACCTATCAATCCTTCTATTTCACTGCGGTTACGGTTAGCTATGGGTGAACCTACTGCTATACTTTCTTGACCACTGTAACGAGATAGTAATACTTTGAAGGCTGCTAACAGGGTCATAAATAGGGTGGTTCCCTGCTTTTGGGTCAGTTGTTTAACTTTTGATGTTAGTGCTGCTGGTATGTTTATGGGTATACCTGCTCCATTAAAAGTTTGAACTGGGGGTCGGGGATGGTCTGTGGGTAGTTGTAATTGAGGTAAATTTTGGAGCTTTTGCTTCCAGTAGTTGAGTTGGGTTTCAAGGGTTTCACCTTGTAAGTAGTTCTTTTGCCAAACTGCAAAGTCGGCATATTGTATGGGTAGTGAGGGTAATGGGGATGGTTTGTCTTCCAGTGTGGCAGTGTAAATAGCTGAGAGTTCTTTTGGTAATACTGTGAGTGACCAGCCATCGCTGGCTATGTGATGTAATGTGATTTGCAGTATGTGTTCTGTTGTTTCTAGTTTTATCAACTGAGCACGTATGGGGGGGTCTACTTCCAGATTGAATGAAAGCTCATTTTCTTGTTGGAGTAGTTGTTGGAGTTTGGTGGTAGCTTCTGATGGTGTTAACCCACTTAGGTCTGTTTTGGGTAGTTGTAGTTCAAAGGGGGGTTTGATTATTTGTACTGGTGTGCCGTTGATTTCACTGAAGGTGGTTCTGAGGGTTTCATGGCGAGTGATGATTTGGTTGATACTTTTTTCTAGGGCTAAATAGTCTAGTTTACCTACTAGATGTAGGGTTAATGGCATATTGTAGGCGTTGCTACTCAAGGCCATTTTTTCTAGGAACCATAGCCTTTGTTGTGCATAGGATAACGGCGGAGGATTGCCATTCCTCTCAATAGACTGAATTTGGTTTTGCTTGGAGTCTGTCTTTAAATTAACTTGTTGTAAAAAATTGATAATTTCTTGCTTACGATCGCTTAGTTGCATCCGTATATCTGATGTCAATACTCCCTCTGGAGCATTACAGCGCAGGCGTTCTTCTTCAACCCATAATTTGACATCTTGATTAGCGAGTTCGTCTAAAAATTTTTCTAGTGTTTTCACAGTTCGATTTCCTCCCGTTTTTCTTGATTATCAGAAGCAGTTTGTAGTCGTTTTACTAGAGATAAGTTTATATAGTCATCCATCGCTTCAAGGTCAGTGCTTAATTGAGCAATAGTAGGATTTTCAAATAGCTTACTTATAGGTAACTCCACTGACAATGCTTGTTGTACTCGAGAAATAACCTGAGTTGCTAACAGTGAATTGCCCCCCAACTCAAAGAAATTATCATAGATACCCACCTGGGATACCCCTAACAAATCCTGCCAAATTTGAGCAATTTGACGCTCCGTCTCATTCCTGGGCTTTACCCTTTCTTGAGTTGAACGACCCAAATTACTCTGAGAAAGTAAACCTATGTCAATATTCCCATCCTCAGTCAAAGGCATTTGAGCCAACTCTACCACAGCACAACTACTAGGTTTACCCACCGCATCCTGTACCTGGCGCTCCAGAACACTCACATTTGGTTTACCTTTACCGTTAGTAGTAAAGTAAGCTGTTAATTGTTGCAGACTATCGGAAGTAGAGGTCAACCTTTTGATATTAAAATTACCACCATCCAAACCCACTATCAAGTCAGGTTTGTCATGGCATAAACTAGCTAACAGTGAAGACATACCTTGAGATAATCCCACTGCTAGATAACCCTTAGCTTGAGTTAACTGCTTCATCTGATAACCCCGACTCATCCCCATTTCATCCCACATACTCCAAGCTAAACAATAGCTGTTTAACTGACTCTGATAACGTTGATAGTAAGAAAAAGCATCCAAGAAACTATTAGCTGCTGCATAAGCTCCCACTGTTGTGCCACCAAAGAAACCATTAATTGAGGAAAAATTGATAAACAAACTCTTTGGTTGCAATTCTGGCAATTGATGCAACACCCAAGTACCTATGAGCTTAGGCCGTAACACCTCAGCCAAACTCTCTGGTGTTTCCTCCATGAGTAAACGCTCCTGCATCAACCCTGCCAAATGAATCACCCCATCCAATTGTGGAACCTGCCATTCAGACAAAGTTTGCTGTACTACCTCCTGCACTGCTTTTTGATGGCCAATATCTACCCCTTGATAAATCACCTCACCACCTAGTTGTTGTAATTCTTGGTAAGCTTTGATTTTCTCTGCTAGTTTACCCCCTTGCTGTAAATAAATTTTCCAACTGTTACTATCTGGTAGAGCGGTACGACCTAACAACAATAGTTTAGCCTGATAATGCTCCAGGAGATACTTGGCAATTTCTACTCCTATTCCTCCTAAACCACCACTAATAATGTAAGTTCCTCCTGTTTTGAATGGTAACGGTTGTTTGGGTTTTGAAGGCAGGTCGATTTTCTCCAAACCTGATACCCAACGCTCTCCATCTCGATAAGCAACTTCTGAATCTTTGGCATCAATAGTTAATTCCTCAAGTATCCGATCGCTATTGACTTCTAATGATTCTTGTGGTAGGTCTAGATGCCGACAATGCCAATGGGGGTTTTCCTGGGGAATAGTTTTCAATAAACCTGGTACTGTTGCTTTTTGATATGCAATTGCTTCTTTGGGATTGAGGGACTGACTATTATTGGCAATATACAGTAATCGTACTGGATAATCTGGGTTCTGATTACCGAAAGTTTGTAGAAGGAATAAAAGGCTATAAATTCCTGTTTTTTGTGCTCTTTCTAAAGTTTCTGTGTCAGTAATTTCGAGACTATATTTATCATAATGCCACAGGTGAATAATTGCTCCTATTTGGAGATTTTCTGCTCCTAAATCTTGGTACAATTGTTGATAGTATTCTTTCTCATCTGGAGCAATTATATAATGATTGTTATTGACTTTACTGAAGGTTTCTCCTAGTTCTATCTGCACATAAGCTTGAGAATTTTGTTCTAATTTTTGGCAGAATTTTTGACCTAATCCTAAGTCATCTATAAATACTAAAACCACTTCATCTTTGGTGAGTTTTTGTGGTTGAGAATTTCCTGTTTTTTTCCGCCATACTTTTTGATAGAACCAATCAGGAATTGTATTAGTATTTTCGGTAATTAAATCTACCCGTTTTAAGATTTCTTGGTATTCCCCTGTGGCAAATTTTTGACTCATTTGAGTTCGTTGAATCTTACCTATGGAAGTTTTGGGAATTAATTCTTTTTCTAGGGGTATTAAATAATCTGGATTAATTCCCATGCGATTGACTACTTGTTCTCTGATGGTTTTCAATAAGGCTAATAACTCTGTATATTCGGTTTTTTCACTATTGAAAAATATGGCTAATTTATCGGTATTGCTGTTAGTTTCTCGCACAGCACAAGCTGCGGTGTAAGAAACTTCTATTTCTGGTAATTCTTCTACTGCTGATTCTATTTCATGGCTGTAGTAGTTTAATCCGTTGATAATAATTACGTCTTTTTGTCTGCCGGTAATTGTTAAACTGCCGTTTTTGAGAAAGCCTAAATCTCCTGTGTTAAACCAACCATCTGCGGTAAAAGCTTCTTGATTTGCAGTTGAATTTTGATAGTAACCTAATGTAACTGATGCTCCTTTTACTTGCACCCGTCCTATTGTTTCTTCTGAGACTATCTGGTTTTGATTATCGACTATTCTGATGGCAAATCCAGGAATGGGAGACCCTACTTCTACAAATTTCTGACCATCATCTGTTGAGTCTAAGGTAAACTGATGAGAATAGGCTACACCAGATGCAGTTTCTGACATCCCCCAAGCTGGGTGCATGGCTGTTTTTGGTAATTTCCATTTACTCAGTAGTTTGACAAACTTTCTGGCGGTTTTGGCGACAACTGCTTCACCTCCATTGAGTAAGAATTTCATGGAAGATAAATCCCATATTGACTTGGTGCTTGGTTGATCGGGATGGTTTAATTCTTCTAAACGCTGATTTACTAATTCGTAAGCAAAGTTAGGTGCCCAGGTAATTGTTGTCCGATATTCAGACATCAAATCTAACCACCGCGTCGGTGCTTGCAATATCTCCTGTGTTGGTACATGAATTTGCTGACATCCCAAATACACATCCCTGATATGAAACATCACTATTCCCCCTACATGATCTAGAGGAAACCAATTTAAGGAAATATCTTCATCAGTAAAATTGTTAATCTGTGCTGTTGCTGCACTACGACTTAATAAACTGCGATGACTCTGCATCACTGCCTTTGGCATCCCTGTGCTGCCTGATGTTAGGAGTAAAATTGCTACATCTTCTGGTTGAGTGCTATGTAAGTTGCTGTCTGGTTCAGCGTCACGTAATTTTTCTATGGTTTGTACCTCGAATTTACCTAGATTCAGACGTTGGGACCATCCACTCACTGATGGAGCTAATTTCCTATCTGTGAGTACTAGAGGTTGTCCTAACATTTTCCAAGTATTTTCCAGTTTTGTTAGGGTACTGTGAGATTTGTCATAACTAGGGGGTATTGATACTGGTACTGGTATAAACCCTCCTAACACACAGCCCCAAAATGCACTGATAAAGTCTTGATTTGATTCTAGTTGAAAGATTACTTTGTCAGTAGGTTTCAATCCTAATTGCCTTAACCCTCCTAATATTCTTTGAGCTTCTACCCACAACTCTCTATAGGTTTGAGTGATTACTTCTTGTTCTGACTGGATATAGATGAGATTTTGATCTGGGTGCTGTTTTGCTGCTTGTTCTAATGCTTGTGCTAATGTAGTTGGTGCATTTTCTGGCCACTTGATTGCTTCTCCTTCACTGATGGCTTGTTTTTGGGATGTTGAGTTGGTCTTTAGTTGTGTGTCTGGAGATGATTTTTCTACTACGGGAGTTGCAACATGATTCGGCAGTTTGATTTGTTCTGATGGCAGTAAGTCTGATATGTGCAATGGTGGTAATTTTAATGTTTTCTGTTGCACTACTACTGCTACTTTTTCTATTTCTGGCAATGCTTTTAGTTGTGTTTCCCATCGTTGCACTACGTTATCGTCAATTACTGGGAAACGTGCTAACGCTACTTCGTCTACTTTTCCTTTGTGGGTTAACGGTAAACTCGACAGTGGAACAAGAGCTACCGGCATCATGTATGGGGGTAACTGCTGTTGTATTTGGGAGTGTAGTTGTTTCGGGTTCCAGACTCCAGCAACCACGACATAAGCTACCAGAAATGTTTGATGATCTAATACATAAGCTTGTTCTACTCCGGGGGCTGATAATAGGGCTGTTTCTATGTTTGCTAGTTCTATTCGCTTCCCTTTTAGCCATGTCTGCCGTTGTTTGCTACCTACTATTTCTAGATCACCTTTGTTGTGATAACGACCTATGTCTGTTGTTGGGAATAGTCTTCCTAATTGGGGGTGTTCTATAAATTCGAGTGATGTCTGTTGCTGCAGATAACCTCTGGCTAAACTGGAACCTCCAATATAGATTTCTCCTGGTACTCCTTTGGGCACTGGGTTTTGGTGTTGGTCTAGTAAATAAACTGATAACCGACCAGGGTTGCCTACGGGTACGTTTTCTCTGGTGGGTTTTTCTGACCAAGACCAGTGGGTGATTTCTCCTGCTGCTTCTGGTATGCTGTAGAAGTTGTGTAATGAAACTGGGTAGCTTTGGAGAAATTTGTGGGCTATTTCTGTTGATAGGGTTTCTCCACTGCAAAGAAGCGATCGCCAACTGTTGAGAGATCTTACCGAGTTAGTTGTGTTTAACCAGGTGGGTAGTTCTGATGGATACAGGTGAACTATGGTGACTTTGTGCTGGGCGATTAATTTCTGTAATTCTTTGGACTGGTCATTAGCAGCTATTACTACACTTCCACCACTTATTAGTGGTAAACCTATTTCTAGAAGAGCTACATCTTGACTCAGACAGGTTTTATGCAGCAGGATGTCTTGGTTTGTGACTTCTAAAGTTTCCTGTAGCCACTGTAAACGTTGAGTTATGCTGTGATGTTCTACTAAGATTTTATTGAGGATGTAGGCGAGGTTGTGACCCGTGATTGGTGTGTTTGGGTTGTCTGTATTTTGTTTGGCTATTGATTCCCACTCGGTGTTTAGACAGAGAATTTGAGCATTGGAGTCAGGAATTTCTGATTTCAAGTGGTCTTGGGTTAATATTACTCCAATTGACTGCAAATCCTGTAGATTGTTGGAGTCTAATGGTACATAAGCTCCTCCTGCCTTGAGTATAGCTAATAAACCAACAATTCTTTCTATAGTAGGGTCTATGTATATGCCTATTGGTATTTCTGGGGTTATGCCTAGACTTAATAGATGGTAGGCCAGTTGGTTAGCTTTTTGGTTGAGTTGGGAGTAGGTTAGTTGTTGGTCTTCAAATACTAAGGCTACTGCATCTGGGGATTTTTCAACAACGCTCTCAAATAATTGATGGATACATTTGTCTGCTGGATAATCTTTTTCCGTTTGCTGTGATTCTTGCAGAAGTTTTTGTTGTTCTGTTGCTGTTATTAGAGGGAGTTTTGAGATTTTTTGTTGGGGATTAGCTACTATTGCTTTTAGTAGGGTTTGGAAATGTTCCATCATCCTAGTGATGGTTGCTCTGTCAAATAGGTCTGTGTTGTAAACAAAATAGCCTTCTAGACCTGATTTTGCTTCCCACAGATGCACTTCTAAATCCATTCTAGCAGTGCTGATATCTTCTTCCCTCTTAGTCACCCTTAATCCTGGTAAATCCCAAGAGTTCATTGATGCTACATTTACGAGGTTAAATACCACCTGCACCAGAGGGTTGTAGCTTAAGTTCCTTTCTGGCAAAAGTTCCTCTACTAGCTTTTCAAAGGGTAAATCCTGATGTTTATAGGCTTCTTGAGTTGTATGTTTGACTTGAGTTAATAGTTGGGTAAAGCTAGAGTTATCTGAAAACTGAGAACGAAGTGCCAGGACGTTCGCAAACATACCAATTAAGGACTCAGTTTCAACTCTGTTACGGTTAGCAATTGCTGAACCTACTACTAGGTCAGACTCTCCACTATAACGATACAGTAAGACAAAAAATGCACTCAGCAGAGTCATAAATAATGTTCCACCTGACTCCTGACTTAGTTGCGTGAGTTTTTGTGTCAAGTTCTGATTGAGTTGAAATTTTTCTGCTCCTCCCTGGAAGCTTTGCACTTCTGGACGTGGGCGGTCTGTTGGTAGGGAGGATACAGGGGACACTCCTGCTAGTTTTTGTCGCCAGTAGCTCAGATGTTTTTCTAATACCTCTCCTGTGAGTTTCTGTCGTTGCCAGTGGGCGTAGTCGGCATATTGAATGGGTAGTTCTGATAATGGGGAGGGTTTTCCTTGAGTATAAGCTTCATACAATTTACATAGTTCTGAGGCTAATATTCCTATCGACCAACCATCATATATTATGTGGTGCATGGTTAACATTAATATATGGGTTTCTGGGCTGAGTCGTACTAGAGTGACACGCAACACTTGGTCTTTTTCTAGGTCAAATGGCTTTTCGGCTTCAGTGGTGGCTAGTTGTTTAAGTTGAGCCGATTTTTTTGTTTCTGGTAATGATTGTAATTCTATTGTTGATATATTTATCTTGGTGACTGGGCAAATTACTTGTATGGGTTTTCCATCTACGGAAGGGAAATTGGTCCGTAGGTTTTCGTGTCGCTTGACTATTTCATTGAGGCTTTGCTCTAAGGCTGCTATATTTAGAATACCTTCCAAGGTTAAACTCAACATACCGTTGTATAAAGGGTTATCTGGCAATAGCTGATGCCAAAACCACATCATTTCTTGACTGTAGGATAAAGGAATTTCTTGTTCCCTAGAAATCACTGGAATAGCTTGACCTTCTGAAGTTGGGAGCAACTGCTGCTGTCGCAGCTTTTCCAATACCTGTTCCCGTTGTTTTGGCGAAAGATTGGCCAGACGTTTTTTAATATCATTCATTATCCATCAACCTCAGCTAAAATTTGTTCGAGTATATTGCTGTCTACTTGCTCCAACTGTTCCTCAACTAAATTTTCGGCTAGTTTAGCTATGGTAGAGCTTTCAAACAAAGTAGTTAGGGGTATATCTATCCCAAAAGCCAGTCGCACACGAGACAGAACTTGAGTTGCCATCAAAGAATGCCCACCCAAATCAAAGAAGTTATCGTGTATACCTATTTGCTCTATTCCCAACACTTCTCTCCAAATCTCTGCTAATACCTTTTCTGTCTCCGTTTCAGGAGCTACATACTCCGTTGACAGACTATTGGCAAAATCTGGTGCTGGCAATGCCTTACGGTCTAATTTACCATTCGGTGTCAGTGGCAATTGGGACAACACCACATACCCAGAAGGCAGCATATACTCTGGCAACCTCGACTCCAGATACTCCCTCAACTGCGGTATGAGTTGTTTAGCTGTCTGAGAAGCCAAAGGATTATTTCCATAACCAGACCAGTTACCACCAATAACCGATTTTTGAGTTAGCGGTGTTAACACCATCCCCTCTTTAGCTAGCTCACTGCGCACAAACGTCGCATCCAGACATCCTGCACCACCCTGTGCTGCCCAACACAACTCTAGAGAATATCCTAAAGACTCACTCAGCTCATGTAGTTTTTCCGGGTCAATGCCATTAACTTCCTTCTCCTGTAATTTTTGCCTCAACTGCTGCACATTCTTAATTTCCTCTGTTGCTGAGAGTAACTCCACCCCAAGAACATCATTCTCCACTCGACCATTTACCACACCACTAAAGCAGATTGCTGGGGGTTGTTTTTGCTTCAGATATGCTTCAATGTCTTCATAATTCATACCTGCCCCCTTCTCTACTGGGGGTTCTATTACCGTTGCTGGTTGTGCCTCTATGTGCAACAGCACGCTATAGCGATATTTGGTCAGTTCATTGTTTTCCCTTCCCCTCTGTAAACGTATCTGTACATGAGTTATTTCTGGATGTTTTTCTTTGAGAGCTACAAAC
>NZ_JAAHGO010000131.1 GCF_010672455.1 Okeania sp. SIO2C9
CATCGGTCTTGTATAGTAAATAGGCAACAGGCAACAGGCAACAGGCAACAGGCAAGAAAAAAACTTAAATTTCCTGCAAATATCCACGCCAACTTTTACACAAACGATACCAACGGACATGATATCAGAAGTCATAAGTCATAAATATTGATTGGTAAGGCTTTTAGGATTTTGTAACTGGTCAGTTATTTCCGCCATTCTGCACTAGGACAAATGAATTAACTGATTGGATTTTTTTCGTTTCAATTAAATTCAAAATACTAAATGAATTAACTGATTGGATTTTTTTCGTTTCAATTAAATTCAAAATACTAATTGTATAGCAATGAGCGCTGGTATATTTACAAATTGCAGGAAAGGCCAAATAGCTGAAATCTTATATTATCGGCAATTTATTACCCCTGTTGCCTGTTGCCTGTTGCCTGTTGCCTGCGCACAGCGCTATAGCTTGCATTTCTAAAAAGATGCTTACCTAATTTTTATCATCATAGAGACGATTATAAATACTGCTATCTAAATAGACCTAATCACATTATGCTACCTCCTCATATCAAATCCGGTTGAATGCTTATTATATAGTTGAGAGTAGGGGACATAATATGCAACGCCCCTACTTTGTTTTCAGCCTATAAAATCTTAACTTTTGACTTTTGACTTTTGACTTCATTTAGCCATCACTAACTCCAATGGCAACCGCTGAAATGAAAGTCGCTCATTTTCAACATCCACAAAAATAGTATCACCATCATTAAACTCACTACGCAAAATACCTTTAGCAATTTGTGTTTCTAACTCTCGCTGAATTGCCCGCTTTAAAGGTCGTGCTCCATATACAGGGTCGTACCCAACTTCTGCTAAAAAGTCAACAGCAGCATCAGCAAGCTTCAGTGACATCTTACGTTCAGCTAACCGTTTCTCTAGACGTACAATTTGTAATTGCACAATTTCCCGCAACTGCTCTTTCTGTAACCCTTTGAAAATAATTGTTTCATCAATACGGTTGAGAAACTCTGGACGGAAAGCAGCACGCAACGCTTCCATGACTCGACTCTGTACTTGCTCATGATCGTCAGTGACATCTAAAATATACTGAGAACCAATATTACTCGTCATAATAATTACGCTATTCTTAAAGTCAACTGTGTGACCTTGAGAATCAGTCACTCGCCCATCATCCAAAATTTGCAGCATAATATTAAACACATCTGGGTGTGCCTTTTCAATTTCATCAAACAAAATAACTGTATATGGACGACGACGAATAACTTCAGTTAATTGACCCCCTTCATCATAGCCAACATATCCAGGAGGTGCCCCTATTAAACGAGACACAGAATGTTTCTCCATATACTCAGACATATCAATGCGCACCATCGCATCTGCTGTGTCAAATAAATATGCTGCTAATGCTTTTCCTAATTCTGTTTTACCAACACCAGTAGGACCGAGGAAAATAAAACTCGCCACCGGACGGTTGGGGTCTGCTAAACCAGCACGCGATCGCTGAATGGCATCAGCAACAGCAGTTACTGCCTCATCCTGACCAATAACTCGCTGATGTAATTCTTCTTCAAGGTGTAACAGCTTTTCTTTTTCTGACTCCACTAACTTACTGATGGGAATACCAGTCCACTTAGAAATAATTTCAGCAATATCTGCTTCTGTCACCTCTTCCCGCAACAAAGTTTGACCACTGGTTTGAGTTGCTTCGAGTTTAGTTTCTGCCTCTTCTACTTGTTTTTGTAGATTAATCAGATTACCGTATTTCAACTCAGCAGCACGGTTGAGGTCATAATTTCGCTCTGCTTGCTGAATCTCAATATTAACTTTATCTATCTCTTCTTTAATAGTCTGAATTTTACCAATGATGCCTTTTTCTGATTCCCACTGAGCATTTAGGGTGCGTTGCTCTTCTTTCAAATTAGCCAAATCTTTTTCTAGTCTTTCCAACCTTTCTTTAGAAGCAGCGTCACTTTCTTTTTGTAGTGATAACCTCTCCATTTCTAGTTGCAGAATTTTGCGGTCAATTTCATCAAGTTCCTCTGGTTTGGAAGTAATTTCCATTTTGAGTTTAGCTGCCGCTTCGTCCACTAGGTCTATCGCTTTGTCTGGTAGAAAGCGATCGCTAATATAGCGAGTGGACAGAGTAGCAGCAGCGACGAGGGAACTATCGGAGATTTTCACGCCGTGATGTACTTCATAACGTTCCTTGAGACCCCGTAAAATTGAGATGGTGTCTCCTACACTGGGTTGGTCTACATAAACTTGTTGGAAACGACGTTCTAAGGCAGCATCTTTTTCAATGTATTTACGATACTCATCGAGAGTTGTTGCTCCAATACAACGGAGTTCCCCTCTAGCTAACATTGGTTTGAGTAAATTTCCTGCATCCATAGCACCTTGAGTTGCCCCTGCTCCCACAACTGTGTGAATCTCATCTATAAATAAGATAACTTTACCGTCTGAGTCGGTGACTTCTTTGAGAACAGCTTTCAAGCGCTCTTCAAATTCGCCCCTAAACTTAGCACCAGCAATTAAAGCACCCATGTCTAGGGCAATTAACTGACGGTCTTTGAGAGACTGAGGGACATCTCCGGCAATAATACGTTGTGCGAGACCTTCAGCGATCGCTGTTTTGCCGACTCCAGGTTCACCTATTAATACTGGGTTGTTTTTGGTGCGACGACTGAGTATTTGAATAGTGCGTCGAATTTCATCATCCCGTCCAATAACGGGGTCGAGTTTACCTTCGCGAGCAAATTCTGTCAGGTCGCGACCATATTTTTCCAGAGCTTCGTATTTACCTTCTGGGTTTTTGTCTGTTACTTTTTGGTTGCCTCTAACTTGGGAAATAGTTTCTTTAAGTTTGGCTTCATCTAGTTTAAATTCTTGATAGAGATTTTTACCAAAGCGATTGTCTTTGAGATAAGCAAGCATGAAATGTTCGACGGAGATATATTCGTCTCCATATTCTTGACGATATTTTTCGGCATTGTCTGATAAGGAGTCTAGACTACGACCTAAGTAGATATTGTTGGGTGTATTTTTAACTTTGGGTTGACGACTAATAAATGTGTCTGTGTATTCTTGTACTTTAGAAGTTGAGATTCCTGCTTTGTTAAATAGACTGGTTGCGAGTCCATTTTGTTCTAACAAAGCTTTCATTAAGTGTTCGGTTTCAATTTGTTGTTGTTGGGAGGTTTTAGCGATGTCAGGGGTACGGGATATAGCTTCCCAAGTTTTTTCTGTAAATTGGTTAGGATTATTTAGTTGCATATTTTTTTGTTTTTCTTTAGTCTGTTTTTCTTTAATTTTAACTGGCTTTGTTGCAGGAATTTTAGTAGAAAAAACCGTTTTTTATTATAGGGTATTCACCCTTGGGTGTTATACCAATTTGATAAATACTTGCTAGATTTTATTGAGCAGGGGAGCAGGGAATGGGGGACTAGGGGAGAGGTAGAAATAAGGATAATTAACAATAACTGGCTAATAATTATCAAAAAAGTCATTAAGTCTGTTATTTTATATATAGTCATTTCAGTTGAGATTGACAAAAGCATTTCTTACCTTGAAAAACTTTTAGCTTAAAAAGTGTTTCACTGTTATTTAAAATTACTATAAACCTCGATCCTCTCTCCAAATTAAATCATTGTCAGGGTATAATATATGATAGTGCAACACTTGGTATTTCTCTTTATTTTTGATACCAATATCACTGACCTGAAAAACTATGTAATTCTGTGAATTATTCAAAGAATGAACATTTTTATTTTAATAATTTTGTAGTTCCTCACTGTTTACCATTTTGACACTGAGTATAATTACACCATCTTTTTTCTTTTAAATGCTTTTAACTAATAAAATTATTGTTGATATCTGTCCATATATATTAAACATAGGCGTGAAAAATATATAGACTGTTTATAAAAGTCGGGAATAGGGAATAAGGAACAGGGAACAGGGAAGATGTTTTTAGGAAAAAAACACGGAAAATGATTTTTTGAGTTATTACACTCTAGTTTATAGCAAATAAAGGGCAAGTTTATTTTCTGGAGATGTCTATTATATCAAATCCGGTTAATTGCACATAGAATCCAGTTATATAATATCTGTTGATCATTCTATAATTACTTCAATATTAGACATCTCCGCAAAAGAAGGAGTAGAGAGTAGGGGGAAATAATTGATAAATAAGAGTACGATAATTGATTGAATTTTTTATTATTGGAGTTGTCTATCTAATATCCCCTACTCCCCCACTCCCCTACTCTCAACTATATAATAAGTATTCAAAAGGATTTGATCTTACCCAGATTTTCTCCTAAGATTAATTTGAAAGTATTCGCGTTTTTTTCTGTAAGATTATTAGTTATACTAATATCATGTCCGGATAATCAGTGATGAAAAAACTTTTTCCTCTTCTTCCCTCTTTTTCCCTCCTGACTCCTGACTCCTGACTCCTGACTCCTCCCTCATTATTTATCACTATTCAACCGAACATGATATAACTACATCTTGAATTAACTGAGCGGCATTAATACTTTGTAAATTAAGTATAATTTTGCCTGTTTCTATTTAGGCAATTAAAGGTGTCTGTATGTTCTTGTCATTTGGAAGTTGATACTCCTGCTCTGTTAAGTAGACTGGTTGCGAGTCAATTTTGTTCTAACAAAGCTTTCATTAAGTGTTCGGTTTCAATTTGTTGTTGTTGGGAAATTTTAGTAATATCTGGTGTCCTAGCAGTCCCTTCCCAAGTTTTTTCTGTGAATTGGTTAGGATTATTTAGTTGCAGATTTTTTCATTTTTCTTTAATCTGTTTTTCTTTAATTTTAATTTGTAGTTTTGCAGAAATTTTAGTAGAAAAAATCGTTTTTATACCAATTCCCAATGAATTAATACTATACTCAGGTAATACTTCAGTTATTAAATAATTAATACAGCCAAAATCACCTTTTTGGTAATTATTATTATGTTTACTTCTTCTCAACTCCTCAACTCCCTATCTACCTATCTCCCTTTTAAATACCAATCAGATCATTACTCTTTCTGGAAACCAAACAGTAAATGTAGAACCTTCCTCTGATTTACTTTTCACATAAATTCTTGCCCCCATCCTTTCACATAAACGTTGGCATATTGCCAACCCTAAACCAGTACCACCATACCGACGAGTTGTAGAAGCATCTGCTTGAGTAAAAGGTTTAAATATTTGCTTTAACTGGTCTTCTGTCATGCCAATACCAGTATCGGACACCCGAAAAACTATGTAATTATTGGAATTATTAAACGACAGTAAATTTTGATTTTGAGAATTTTTCAATTTCTTATTATTTACTCTTTCCACACTCAGAGTAATCAAACCATCTTTTGTAAATTTAGCTGCATTACCCAATAAATTTATCAGTACTTGTCTAACTTTTGGCATATCAGCATACATTGTACCTAAATTTTTTCCTAAAAGTAATTTGAAGGTATTACGGTTTTTTTCTGTGAGATTTTTAGCTGTACCAACTACATCTTGAACTAACTTTTCAACTTCAATACTTTCTAAATAAAGTGTTACTTGACCTGCTTCAATTTTGGAAATGTCTAAGATATCACTAATCATTTCTAGAAGGTGTTTACCTGCAATCTTAATTCTATCTAGATCCAGCATAAAATCTTGATATCCTGCGTCTTCAGCTTCCTCATAAAGAATTTCACTATATCCAATAATAGCATTTAAAGGTGTACGAAGTTCATGGCTCATAGTAGCTAAAAAAGCACTTTTAGAACGGTTTGCTGCTTCTGCTTTCAGTTTAGCTTCCTGGAGTTGTTCTGTGTATTTTGCCACCTTACCAATTAATTCATTTAGAGATAAGGTTAATTGTCCTATTTCATCTTCTGTAGTTACAGGAAGTTGGAGTTCAAAGTTAGCTTCTTCTGTAACTTGTTGGGCAACTTTGATGATATCTTTGAGGGGAGTTACGATGGATATGCTGGTATAAATAGCCATCATTACTGCAATAATTATCGATAGCAGTAGGCTACCTATTAATATTTTAATTCCTAATGCTTCTGTTTTTTTATAATCTCTAAATCCTTGTTCTACTCTCTGATTAAATAGTGTAGTTAACTTCTCTGAATCTTGCGATAATTTTTCTAGTTTTATTGCTACCTCACTATTATTAATTTTATTAAGTGATGCTGATGACAAACTCTCTACTTCTATTGTTTTTTGAGGAGGAATCTGTTTAATTTCTTGAACTAAATTTTCTAATTTTTGAAGATAGACTGTCAAAGGATTAAGATAACCCTGAATAAATTCTTGAAGCGGAATATAATATTTTTTCTCTATACTTTCATCTCCGGTTTCTGGTATTAATTGAAGTTGTTTAAAAATAGTATTAACCTCATAAATACTTGATAATTCTTGAGATATTTTTGCTTCTAAAACTTTCCGGTCATTAACGGATTTTGGCCGCTCTTTTTGAATTATGTTGATCTTCAATGCTTTTGTTGTGAGTTTCGTAAGCAAATCTACTTGTTCTTGAGCTTCCTCTATTTGTCCTCTAATTTGATGTTTATTATTCAACTCAAATATCCGCCCTGTAAGTATTCCTAAAGTCGCAATGCTTATTGGTAATATATAGCCAAAACATATTTTTTTTCTGATTCCTATGTTACTAGACAGATTTCTTGATCCGGTTTTCTCTCGGATCATAGACTGTTTTTTTGATGTAGAAGTTAAAGACATCTCTACTGGTATTCCTTGGCCATAATCATATAGTATATTTTATCTCAACGTTGGTTGAAGACCCGCGCTCTCCCGAAGGGGAGCGGAGGGATGGGAAAACCAATCAATCTTGCGGTTCTTACAAGGGTATGCTATCTTAAATAGATCAGGGCTGCTGGGCTAGCAGTTTCAGTCTGTGGAGCGCGCCTTTAGACCAGAAAGAGGTTGGGCCTCGGAGGCAGGTGCTACGTTAGCGCAGCTCCTCTGTCAAGAGGAAGCAGAAAGTCCTGAGCCGCGAGGTTTAGGAATCTCGCGTTCGTCATCGTCATCGTCATCGTCATCGTCATGTCGCGTAAGCGCAACGTCGGGAGGATGTCAATTTAATCTAATATTCATAACGGCCTTGTTAGTCAGAATTATTTCATTACTTCCGAGGATTAATTATGTATAGTGAAGTTTTTCCTAGATACCATAATATATTTTTTTTGGCAATACTACTAATACTTTAATTGATCGGGATTAGTATAAATTCTTTATTTTTAGATTACTACTGAGCATAGGATTAGAATATTGCTAACTACATCTAAAATATTATTTTATTTTAATTTTATTTTTTCAGCAGTTCCTAAGCGTTAAGTCAATATTATACCAATTCCAGTCGATCAAACAGATTTATAATTTTTCTCTGTTTTCTAATCTGATGAGTAATATCATGTCCGGATGATTAGTGATCAAAAAAAACTTTTTCTTCTTTCTTCTTCTTTCTTCCCTCCTGACTCCTGTACGTCGGCAACCCGACAGCTTTCCTACCTGAGGACTCCGTTGTTTATTTATCAGTATTCAACCGGACATGATATAACCTAATTCAAACCAGATGTAGTATTAATACTAGTTTTTTTGTTTAAATCAGATGAGCAATAGGGATTAAGTCCAATCCCCATGAAATAAAAATTTTTTTGACAGCAAAATTTTAGTTAGATTAACTATCCAGGCTTATTTATCACACATTTCTATACAATTTAACAAATAAAGCTTGTTTCTAATTTTGTTTAACACTTGTATTTCACTTTAGAGAAATGTTATTGCATTTTTCACTGTATAAGTATTGGTAAAACAAAAAATATTAACTGTTCGTATAACTATATTATTTTTCAAAATTTTTCTGAGAATATTAACTTAACTGAATTACCTGTACTAATTTATTGCTTATTCTTGGCAAAACTTAAATAGATATAACTCATCTGGCAGCTCAGAGGCCACATCTAAATCAACACTTTTAGGAACAAATAAAACCATGCCAAATTCACATAGTTCAGTTGAACATTTGTCTGGTCGTGCAGTAATTCGATAATCGCTTTTTTCTGTGGGAGTAAAAGAGATTACTGGTATCCCATCCTGTTTTTCATCATTAGTTATTTTCTCGCCCTGTTGATTTTTAAGGGTTAAATTTAAGTCATTACAATTATCATCACATACCCCTAAAATAGTGTAGGAGGTATTAGAAGATAATTTTGCTGTAAAAGGAACTTCTACTCTTTCTTTAACTTTTCCAATAAGTGGCCAGAATACAAGTTTTTTGCCAGCTTTTTCTTGTTGTTCTACTGTCTCTTTCAGTTTACATATTACTTGTTCTTGTTCAACACTAAGTTCAACACTGGCAGCAGTTGCAACAATCGCACTACCTAATACCAAACCAACTCCACCTAAAGCTAATTTTTTGGTATCCATTGATTTACTCAAAGAAAAATTATTAGTAAACTACAGTCAGGAGTTTAACATATCTCTTGCACAATAAAAATCTTTTATAGGGAATAGGGAATACCATTTCTCAAAAACTTTTCTATATTTTCGCATTGTAGGGGAGTAGGGGAGTGGGGGAGTGGGGGAGTGGGGTAGAATTAAACATAAGAATAATTAACATTAACTTACCTCAAAGTAGCAAAAAGGTTATTCGATATAAGTTAATTATTTAATGACTGAAGTCGCATCGGAAGTATAGCATTATTTTTGGGGACTGCTATAACAGAAAGAAATAATTGATAATTTAGGGAATAGGGAATCAGAACTCAGAACTCAGATAGGGGATCCGTCGGATTGGCGATGTACAGAAGTTATTTTTGTAACGGGGATTTGAGCAACTCTCCAAAAATATTTCGCCTTCAAAGGCGGGGTTTTAGACCCATATTATTTTGATAAATAATTGATAATTTAGGGATAATAATTGATTTTATTTTTTTGGAGATGTTTAATTCCTTTTACAAACGGTCTCTTACCCCCACTCAAGAAAAGATAAGTTTTTAAGAAATGATATTACTTGGTCTCCATCCAATTTTTTCCGGCATGAATATCTACTATTAGCGGTACTTTTAAATCTATGGCATTTTCCATTGTAGATTTAATTACCTGCTCCAATTCTTCCCACTCTAATGATGGAACTTCAAATACTAATTCATCATGGACTTGTAATAATAATTTTGCCTGATAATTTGCTAATATTTCATGGAATTTTATCATGGCAATTTTAATAATATCTGCACTTGAACCTTGAATAGGTGAGTTAGCTGCTGCTCTTAAAAGTTGAGCATCATTTTGACTTAAACGTTTAAATTCATCTAGGTTAATTTCTTCTGGTTTCGTACCTTTTAAATCTCGGAGAGTTTTAGATTCAAATTCAAAATAACGCCGACGACCTAATATTGTTTCTACATAACCTTGAGCGATCGCTTGTTTTTTTAACTTCCCTAAATACTCAAATACTTGAGAATATTGCTGTTTATATCTGTCTAGAAATTGTTTACTTTCTTTGACAGTTATTCCGACAGACCTTGCTAATTTTTGCGCCCCCATGCCATAAATTACGCCAAAGTTTATTGTTTTACCAACTCGACGTTCATCTGATGTAATTTCTGTTTTTTCAAATAATAGTTTTGCTGTGACTGTATGTACGTCTTGATTATTTTGATAAGCTTCTATTAATACTGGTTCTTGACTCAAGTGTGCTAATATTCTTAATTCAATTTGTGAATAATCTGCGGCGACTAATAACCAATCTTTTTTGGGGATAAATGCTTGACGAATTTGCCGAGAAAATTCTGTACCAATGGGAATATTTTGTAAGTTTGGTTCGGAGGAAGATAAACGTCCTGTATCTGTTTGAGTTTGATTGAAATTTGTATGAACTCGTTGAGTATCTGTACGAACTAATTTTGGTATGGCTTCGACATAGGTAGAAAATAGTTTGTATAAGGTTCGGTGATTTAATATTTCATCAATGATGGGATGATGTTGACTTTCTTCTTGTAATTTTTCTAAGACAACTACATCTGTAGAATAACCAGTTTTAATTTTCCGAGATTTTTTCTGATTTTGATTGAGTATATTAAATAGTAGTTCGCTTAATTGAGATGGTGAGTTTAGGTTTAAAAAATCGCTGGTTTCTGCTCGTTCGATTTGATTTTCAATTTCTTCTGAGTTCTGTCTTTGCTCTTTTGGTAATTTGGTAATATAAGCTTTTAGTATGGGGCTAGATATTGCTTTTTTTAATTCTTGTTGATTAGTGAATGAGTCAGCGTCTATATTTTGAATTTCTGTTATGAGATATTCCTGCAAAATTCGACTATCTACAGTTTCAAAAGCTCTTTTTTCAATACCTTCTAAATTTTTTTTCAGTTGAACTGAGAATTTATTGAGATATTCAATATCAATTCTAATTCCCAGATATTCCATTTCTGCTAAAACAGATTCTAATGGTTGTTCTACATCTACTAATAATTTGTGCAAAGATTTTGCTGAAGGTTTATTTTCATCAGCTTTTTCTAATTCAGCTCTTAATTTTTCTACTAACTGAAATGTCACAAAAACTTGAGTTCCACAATAGTAAGCTACTTTCAGAATCTCTAAGTCAGCAATAGTTTGATTTTTAGAGACCACATCACCATAACTTTTTAAATTTATCCCTAGATTTCTGAGGTATCTAATATATATTTCTTCCAGACTATGTTTTGCTCTAGGATTTAATACATAACTTGCCAACATTGTGTCAAAAACAACCCCAGATAATTTAATTCCTTGACAGTGAAAAACCAATCTATCAAATTTAGCATTTTGAAATACTTTTGGATAATCATCACTTTCTAAAATTGGTTTTAAAGCCTCCAATACTTTTCCCTTATCTAGATTTTTTCCTACTTTATGTCCGGTAGGAATATAAGCAATATCTTCTATATTTTTTCCCCAACAACAACCAATACCAACTAACTCTGCATCTCGCGGTTCTAAAGATGTAGTTTCCGTATCCCAAGCCACGGGACTATCAAAATTTTTCTGCTCTTTTAAAAGATTTACTAACTGATTTAACTTTTCTGGAGTATCAATAATTTGAGGTTTTATTTCTGATTTTGTTGTAGTTTGTTGTTGAGCTGCCTTTGTATCTTCTGCACTAAAAAACCAATCATCACTCTCCTCCTCAACCAAAATATTATCTGATTTTTCTTCTTGTTTATTTTCCGACTCTTCTGGCAAAGCTTTAATACCTGCCAACCCACCAAACTGTTGTTCTAAATGATGGATTTGATTTAAGAAATGTTGTAATTCAAACTTTTGCAAAACAGGCTCAATTTCTGAGCGAGAGATTTTTTTGAGCTGCAAATCTTCCACCTCAATATCTATTGGAACATTTACCTCAATTCTTGCCATAAACTGAGAATGTTCTGCCTCAACTTTTCCCTCTTCAAGTTTTTTCTGATTTGCCCCTTTAATTTTATTCAGAGAACTATAAATTTCCGCTAAAGAACCATATTCATTCAACAACTTAACTGCCGTCTTTTTCCCAATACCCCTAACACCAGAAATATTATCAGAAGCATCTCCACAAAGAGCCTTATAATCAACAACTTGAGTCGGTAAAATACCCAATTTTTCCTTAACTTCTTCAGGACCAAACTCTTGAGGAGTACTACCTTTACCTGCTGCTAAATGTAAAACACTAATACCTTTTTCCACATCTATTAATTGAAATAAATCTTGGTCGCCCGAAAGAATTTTTACCCGAAACCCAGCAGCACTAGCTTTTTGCGCTAAAGCTCCTAATACATCATCCGCTTCATAACCAGCAACAGTAATTATAGATATATTAAAAGCTTTAAGAATGTCCTTCAAATTTCCCACATCAACAATTAAATCTTCAGGTGCTTCTTGTCTATTTGCTTTATAGTTTTTGTCAGCTTCATGGCGAAATGTAGGTTGTCCCAAATCAAAAGCGATCGCTAAATATTCTGGCTTTTGAGTTTCCATAACTTCTAACAAAGACTTCAGAAAACCAAAACAAACACTGGTGGGAATACCCGTAGAAGTTTTTAAGCCTCCACTACGACTTTTGCCAAAAGCATAGTAGGAACGAAAGGCTAGAGAATGGCCGTCAATTAGGATAATGGTGGGAGAGTTAGCAGACATTTGATATTGATATTTTGAGATGTTGCTCTATTTTAGCGAGTAGGTAGGAATGGAGATTGAGGTATGTTAATTTTCAAAGACTTACCTTTCCATCTTCGGGAAGTAGAGGCGAATATATAGCACTATAGTTTTTTTCCCAGATTTAAGATATTGATTTTTGAATTGAAATTTTGAGCGTAAGTAGAAAAATTCTTCCCAGACTTACCTTTCCATCTTCGGGAAGTAGAGGCGAATATATAGCACTATAGTTTTTTTCCCAGATTTAAGATATTGATTTTTGAATTGGGATTTTGAGCGTAAGTAGAAAAAATCTTCCCAGACTTACCTTTCCATCTTCGGGAAGTAGAGGCGAATATATAGCACTATAGTTTTTTTTCCCAGATATTGATATTGATTTTTGAATTGAAATTTTGGGCGTAAGTAGAAAAAATCTTCCCAGACTTACCTTTCCATCTTCGGGAAGTAGAGGCGAATATATAGCACTATAGTTTTTTTCCCAGATTTAAGATATTGATTTTTGAATTGAGATTTTGAGCGTAAGTAGAAAAAATCTTCCCAGACTTACCTTTCCATCTTCGGGAAGTAGAGGCGAATATATAGCACTATAGTTTTTTCCCAGATATTGATTTTTGAATTGAGATTTTGAGCGTAAGTAGAGAAAATCTTCCGAGACTTACCTTAGTTTTTTTCCCAGATATTGATATTGATTTTTGAATTGAGATTTTGAGCTTAAGTAGAGAAAATCTTCCCAGACTTATCTTTCCATTTCAGGGAAATAGAGACGAATTTATAACGTTATAGTTTTTTACCAGATTAAGATTTGAATTTGGCAATGAAATTTTCACCCTCAGTACTCTAGTAGAAGGAGGAGATATTTCTAGAGTTACCTTTGTATCTGAGAAAAATAGAGGCAAATCTCTAGCGCTACAGTTTTTTTGCCTGATGAATATTTTAATTTTTGAATTGAGATTTTTATCCTCAGCAGTCTAGGTAGAGGG
>NZ_JAAHGO010000132.1 GCF_010672455.1 Okeania sp. SIO2C9
TCAGGTCTAAAGAATGACAAAATTCTTAAGTACTCGATCGCCCCAGATACGAGACGGTCGAATCTGGAGCACGCATGTCACATGAAACCAATTGTATTTTGAATCAAAAAACTTTTTACTGTCCAGTAGTCAAAGTCTAAACTAATTTTTGGCAATATCATTCCATAATGTGCAACCCCGAAGAAAGACTTATGGAATTTGCCAAATCCATAGACATGAAAAAACCGAAAGGATTGAAAACGCCGATTAAACCATCCTCCAAAAGTATGAGAACTCATTATCGAAAATTAGCAGAAATATGTGACCTTCATACATCTGCATCAGCTCAAACACTAATAGCTAGGGTTTGCTGAAGAGCGTGTATGGTATTAATCTTACAGCAGTTTTCAGGTCAATAAACCACATCGTCATCACCAAAACCCTGTAGGGACGTTGCATGCAACGTCCCTACCTTGTGGTCTACCGAAATGAAAAGCGCTGTAATTCTTTAGAGACTGTTTGTAAAGAATTATGAAGTATTAGTAGCGATCGCTAACCGTTTTAGCATTAAACGAATCATGGAAATATAAACCAAAGCTTCGCTATTGTGAGGATGTTCTTCATAATATGCAAGAAAGTCTACGATTACGGCCGCACCCTCGCAAAAGTCCTCTCTACCACCCAGCGTCTGGGCAAAACTTTAAACCCTTTTTCAGTTCTGTTAACAATAGCTAATTTCCATTGAAGCTAGAAGCTCGGTTTTTTCCAGAACGTTATTAAACGGACATAATATTATAAGTACTGATGTCAGTAATATTAATAAATATGGCGATCTAATCTGAGAAAAACAATTTCAACCCCAGCAAGCAAATTATAGCGATCGCTACAGAGAAGGATTTGCTTTAGAGTGCAAAGTCATTCAGCAAACCCAGAAAACAATTGCTATGGACAATATCATTATTCTGATTCCTTTTTATCATAATTTTGTCTTTTTCCTGTCAAATATTTTTACAGTTGAAACCAAAATGGTATTTAGTCTTTACCTAGCTAATGACATAATCTATAGCAGTAGAGTTATTGGCTCTTATTTTTGTGAAACCCATAAAATTAGTATGCTTTAACTATATATAAATACAGATGTCAAAAACAATGATATTAGTTATGATATTAGTGAATGTTCAACTAATCAAAATAATATATATTCCTAATATTAGCGAGTAAAAAGTTATGAAATATGATGTCAATAGTTTGCGCACCTGCCAAAAACAGTTAGTTGATTTACAAAATGAAAATGCTATTATTCAAGAACGTTTATATCAGTTGGAGCAAATATTAGATATTTTACCTGAAAACTTGATTTGTCAAGATTTGACGAACCAGGAAATATTTTATAGTAATCGTGCTTTTCAACAACTCAGCAATGAAAATCAAACAGAAATTTTAAAATTCAGCAGGGAGGCAAACCATAGACATCCAGTAGAAAAAACGATCCAAGTCAAACTAAATGATCATACAGAAGAACGCTATTTAGCTATCCATCAAATTCCTCTGCGTAATAGTCAAGGAGAAATTAGTTATTTAGTAACATTTTCTCAAGATATAACTGAATTGAAACAGGTTCAAAAGTCGCAACAGTTATTATACTCAATTATCAATAGCTTACCTCAAATGATTTTTTGGAAAGACCGCAACAACGTTTTTTTAGGGTGTAACCGTCACGCTGCTCAAATTTGTGGTTTTTCATCACCTACAGACATTATTGGTAAAACTGACTACGATCTGCCTTCGACCAAAGAAGAATCTGAGTGGTATCGGGAGTGCGATTTGAGAATTATGGAAACTAACACCCCAGAGTTTAATATGATAGAAACCCAACATCGTCCAGATGGTAGTCAAGCTTGGATCGATACGAACAAAGTACCACTCCATGACCAAGAAGGAAATGTTACAGGTATAGTAGTATCCATTGAATATATCACTGAGAAAAAGCAAACAGCAGCACAACTACAAGAAGTTACGGATCGTTTTCGACGCATTGCGGATAGTACCCCTGGAGTTTTTTATCAATATTGTCAATCTCCTACAGAACCCACAGGAAAATTTACTTTTCTGAGTGACGGTTGTGATGATATCTACGAAGTCGATCCTGAAGTTGCCCTTCAGGATAATAGTATGTTGTGGGAATTAGTTCACCCCGACGATCTCCCTACTGTTCAGCAGTCTGTAACTCAGGCATTCAAACTTGAAGCAATATGGCAAACAGAATATAGAATTACCACTCCTTCTGGCAAGTTCAAGTGGCTACAAGCAACTGCAATGCCATGCAAACAAAAAGATGGAAATGTCTATTGGGATGGCATTATTCTTGACACTACTGAACTAAAGAAAACTGAAGTTGCCTTGCGTCAGAGCAAAAAAAAATTAAGATATTTTTTTGAAAAGTCTCCTCTAGCTGCAATAGAATTTGATGCTGATTTTCGCGTTGTTGACTGGAATCATACTGCAGAAAAAATCTTTGGTTATAGCAAAGCAGAAGTCTTTGGTAAGTCAACCTCAGAATTTAATCTTGTTCCTCCCTCAGCTCAGGATGATGTAGCTCAAGTAATTCAACAGTTACTTGCAGGAACAGGAGGAACATTCAATATTAATGAAAACATAACTAAAACAGGAAAAATTATTATTTGTGAGTGGCACAATTTTGCGTTTTATGATGATGCTCATCAGCTAATTAGTCTTTTCAGTATGGCGCATGATGTCACAGAACGCCAAAAAATTCAGTCTGAATTAGTCGAACAACGACAGTTACTCAGAACTATTGTAGATACTTTGCCCCAAGCTATTTTCTGGAAAGACTGCAATAGTATTTACAAAGGTTGTAATAGTACGTTTATTAGAGAAATCAATCACCAATCTTGCGAAGAAATTGTTGGCAATACAGACTATAATTTTGCCTTGAGTGAGGAGGAGGCAAGATTAGAACAACAGAGCGATCGAGAAATTATGCTATCTGGTAAACCACAAATGCACTTAGTTGAGCAAAGACAACTTCCTAATGGTGAGCAAGTTTGGCTAGATATTTGCAAAGTTCCTTTAGTTGATGAAAATGGTAGAATATTTGGTATTCTCGGTACTTATGCAGATATCACTGAACGCAAGCGAGTAGAAGAACAACTCAAACAGCAAATGATGGCAATTGAAGCAGCAATTGATGGGATTGCAATTTTAGCTGATGGAGAACATTACTCATACATAAATCATGCTCATCTACATATTCTCGGGTACGATAACGTAGAAGAGTTACTCGGAAAAAGTTGGCAAATTTTATATGAACAGGAAGAATTAGAACGTATCAAGAAAGAGGCTTTTCCTATAATGGAGAAACAAGGTTTTTGGCGGGGAGAGTGTGTTGCTAAACGGAAAGATGGTACAAGGTTTGAGGAGGAAATTGCTTTGACAATGACAGATGTAGGACTTATTTATATTTGCAGGGATATTAGCGATCGCAAGCAAGCAGAAGCCAAAATCAAGGAGAGTTACAACCTATTAAATGGAGTAATTAATAGTACAACAGATTTAATTTTTGCCAAAAATTTACAAGGACAATTTCTGCTAGTTAACTCTGCTTTTGCTGAGAGCTTTAATAAATCAGTTGACGATCTTCTTGGCAAGAATGAGACAGTTATATTGCCTCTAGAAGTTGTACGAGAAATCAGAAATACCGATCGCCAAACTATTAATAGTGGCAACTCAAAAAATTATGAGGAAATTGTGCCCATACAAGGTCAACTCAGAACCTTGCTCACGACAAAAACACCTTTTCAAGATGCTGAAGGCAATATTATTGGTATTGTGGGTATGACAAGAGATATTACTGAACTCAAGCGTAGCGAACAAAAACTACGAGAAAAGGCCCAACGAGAACAACTTTTTAACCAAATTATCAGTCAGATACGCCAGTCCTTGGATATTGAAACTATTTTAAATACTACTCTCAATAGAATTCGGGAGTTGATGCAAACAGACCGATGTCTTTTTTCCTGGTATTGTACTGATGCAGAAGAACCTTATTGGTATTCTAGTAATGTATCTCAACTTCCAGGTTTGCCCGATATACCACAAAAGAACCCAGCTTCGATATTCGGTTCGATCAATCAGAAGGCTTTGCATTTAGAAGTTATCAAAGTAGTTAATACTGACTTAGAACCAGATCAAATATTTAGAAAATTGCTCAAATCAATAGGAATTCAATCTTTTCTGTCTGTTCCCTTTCAAAAAACATCAGGTCAAATTGGAGCATTAATATGTAATAATCATACTCAGGTACGCCACTGGAGAGATACAGAAATTAGTTTACTACAAGCTGTAGTGGAACAGTTAGATATTGCCTTGACTCAAGCAGAACTTTATAATCAAAGTCGCAGTAAGACAGCAGAATTAGAAGCTACTCTCAAGAAACTGAAGCGCACTCAAGCTCAGATGATTCAAAATGAAAAGATGTCTAGTTTGGGTCAACTTGTAGCAGGAGTAGCTCACGAAATTAATAATCCTGTCAGTTTTATTTATGGCAATCTTTCCCATGCTAAGGAATATACTCAAGATTTATTACATTTGATTGAGCTATATCAAACCCATTATCCTCACCCACATCCTGAAATTAAGGAAGAAATAGAAGCGATAGAATTAGAATTTTTGCAGGAAGATTTACCGAAACTTTTCAACTCAATGAAGGTGGGAGCTAATCGTATTGAAAATATCGTCAAATCTTTGAAAAATTTTTCACGCCTTGATGAATCTGGACAAAAAAAAGCCAACCTCCATGAAGGAATTGATAGCACTCTTACTATTTTATACAATCGTATTAATAGGCGAAATAATCTTCCTGCAGTTAAGATAGTTAAAAATTATGGTAATCTTCGAGAAGTGGAATGTTATCCAGGACAGCTTAATCAGGTATTTATTCATATTATTAGTAATGCCATTGATGCTATTGAAGAAAAAGATGCAAAGCGGACTACCGAACAAATTAAATTAGAACCAAGTCTAATTGAAATTTCCACTAAGATTGTTGGTAAATTTGTACAAATTTGTATTCGGGATAATGGATCTGGTGTTGCACCAGAAGCTAAAGAACGTCTTTTCGATCCTTTCTTTACAACTAAGGAAGTTGGTAAAGGTACTGGACTAGGATTGTCTATTAGCTATGAAATTGTAGTTGAGAAACATGGCGGTAGCCTAAAATGTAACTCTAATCTTGGAAAAGGTACAGAGTTTGTGATCAAAATTCCGATGAAGCTCAGTAGTCAATAAGCATCTCCAGAAAAGAGAGAGTGAGGGAGTGAGGGAGTGGGGGAGTGGGGGGAGATTAAATATGAAAGTAATTATAGAATTATAAACAGGACTTATGCAAATTGACCTTTAAACCACCATTTGTAGGGGCGCCATTCGGAGCTTTGCGGAACGCAAATGGCATTTGCCCTCACCATAAGTAGAGTGTCTGCGTAAGTCCTGATAAACATATATTAGACATCTCCAGAAAAGAGGCAACTGGCAACAGACAACCCACCCCTCGCCCCTCCCCCTCCCAGGAGGGGCATAATTGATAATTTCTGTGCGATAATTGATTTGATTTTTGATTTTTGGAGATGTCTATTATATAATCGGATTCTATGTGCAATTAACCGGATTCGAGATCAATAGCTAATAGACATCTCCGGAAAAGAGGGAGTAAGGAGTAGGGGGAAATAACTGATAATTTCTGTGCGATAATTGATTTGATTTTTGATTATCGGAGATGTCTAAATAGTTAAGTAATTAAGATTTGATCTAAACGTTGGTTGAAGATTCGCACTTTCCTGCAAGGGAGCGTCCCATGGGAATACCAATCAATTTTGCGGTTTTCACCGTCGGGAATATATCAAGAAGATGGTATCAAACGTTTTCTCATAGATTCTGCACGTCTTTTTGCAGTATCATTTTTTGGGTCACATTTCAATGCTGACTCATAAGCTTCTAAAGCTTGAGCAGTTAATTTTTTCTTCTCATAAGCATGGCCTAAATTATTGTAAACAGTTACATAATTAGGGTCTATTTTTAATGCTTCTTTATATTGCCTAATAGCAATATCGTATTGCTCTTTAGCAAAGTAAGAAAAACCAAGAGCATTATAAATTTTAGCAAAACTTTCTGAATTTTCTGAACCTTTTAATTTCAGAGCTTTTTGTAACAATTCAGTTGCTTGAGAATACAATTTTTTTTCTAAAAATATACTGCCAAGCTGATAATATTCATCTATTGTTCCCTGTTCTTTTGTCAGTTTACTTTTCAAATTAGAAAGCTGAATTTCAGTTTTCCTTGTCTTCGCAATCTGGCGAATGACAAATATACCTGCCACAGACAATAATATCAGTAGTATTAATAGGTATAAAACTGGTAGAGTACTATCCATAATTAATATTAATTTTTATCAGTAATAAGGCTAGTGCCGCTACGCGGAAGTTAAAAGTCAATCATTTTTGATTTGTAATAGTTTTAGGATTTTGTAACTGGTCAGTTATTTCCGCCATCCTGCACTAGATGTGAAATTTTATAGCACTACGTAAATAAGGCGCGCACATTAATAAATACTCAAAGTTATCAGGGATTACTTCTGACTTCTGTACGGGCGAATGACATTTGCGTTCCGCAAAGCTGCCGAATCGCGCCCCTAGTGACTTCTGACTTGCGCGTAGCGCTATAAGAGTGAAGTAGGAAGTAGGAAGTAGCTACTATTAAAATTCCCGGTTCCCAACTCCCTAAATCTTCTAGTTGATATTATTCTTTAGCTTGACTTGCTAATTCAACTACTTTAGCAAAAGTTTCAGGCTCTAAAACTGCTAATTGGGCTAACATTTTACGGTTAATGGCAATATTAGTTTTTTTCATATTACCTATCAGTTGACTATAACTCATGCCCTGTTGACGAGCTGCAGCATTTATCCGAGTAATCCATAAACGACGGAAGTCCCGTTTGCGTTTACGGCGATCACGATAGGCATTGCGTAACGCCTGCATGACTCGCTGGTTAGCTACTTTAAATAGTTTAGACTGTCTACCTCTAAATCCTTTAGCTAGTTTAAGAACTTTGTTACGGCGTTTACGGGCAACATTACCTCTTTTGACTCTGGTCATAAATTTTCCCCTAAAATTTTACAAATATGGAAGCATTAAACGTACATTTTCTTCATTAGTCTCATGGACAAGAGCCATTTTAGACAGACGACCCTTGCGAGTGGAGCTTTTATGTTGCAACAGATGACTCTTAAAAGCTTTACGACGCATGATTTTTCCACTGCCCGTGACTTTAAAACGTCTAGCTGCTGCCTTGCGAGTTTTTAGTTTTGGCATGATTTTGCAGTATTTTACACACAATATTTTATTATAGCACAAAAGTTTGTTAAAATAAAAGGCTTACTTTATTTTTAATCTCTGAAGCTCTTCTTACCCTGAAGGTAAAGATCAAACTGGGTAATCTTAGCTGGAGAGTTGACTAAATCCAAAATGATAAATGATATTAAGTATCTGTGCAAAATTAATTTAACTTATAGTTGAGGTAGGTAATTAGGAACAGATTTGATATGATATAGAATCCGGTTGAATAGTTATTGTATAGTTAGGAATAGGGGAAGGGGAGTGGGGGAGTGGGTCCGATTAAATATTGAAGTAATGATAGAATTATCAACATATACTATATAACCGGATTCTATATGAGTAGTAAAAATACACATAATTATCCCTATATACCCAAAATTGGGCGTTGGTGATTTGAGGTATGAAATAACTAATTTAGGTAAATTAACAGTCATTCAAAGATGGCAAAATTAGATATTGTCTTTACTTAATTGACCGAAAAGCACTTTTCTTTCTCCTGACTCAGTCCTCCTGACTCCTAACTAATTAAAATTAATATCATATCATGTCCGTTTGAATACTTATACTTTGCTGGAAGGAAGGCAGCTATGCTGCTATGCTGCTATGCTGTTTGCGTAGCATGACCTAGGAAAGGGTCTCTTTCAATTGAAACTTAATTCTATACACGCTGCGATGCGACCGGACATGATATCATACACGCGCTTCAGCAACACCCAAAATTGTATTAGATTTGGACTCCAAGTTTGACGTAACAACAACCTTATGATACAAAAATCGGACTAGACTACTTTGCGCTTCATTGATGAGCAAAGTTTTCTAATCACAATTACGCTCAGAGTAATGATACTAAATGTTTAGTCTTCCTAGCAAAATTGAGGCAATTTTATACCTCAAGGGACAACCCCTCTCCATTTCTGAAATTGCTGAGATTGCCAAATGCGATCGTGGCCAAATCAAAGATGCTTTAATCGAATTAATGTCTGAATATGCCCACCGACATACTGCTTTAGAAGTTGTAGAAACAGAAAAAGGCTACAGTCTTCAACTCAAAGCAACTTTCGCTGAGTTGATAGAATCTTTGATTCAACCAGAGTTGGGAGTAGCTGCTCTGAGGACTTTAGCAGCGATCGCTCTCAAAGGAGGTATTAGTCAATCAGAATTAGTAGATATTCGTGGTTCGGGAATTTATCAGCACGTCCCAGAGCTTGTTGCTTTGGGGTTTGTTCGTAAACGTCGTCAAAAGGAATCTCGTTCTTATTGGTTACAAGTCACAGATAAATTTCATCAGTATTTCCAACTAGATAAACTTCCCCAACAATTATCACTTGACCTTAATTCTTTATCTAATGATGAAGAGGAATAAAATTTGGAAATACAAATAATTCTTAAGTAGGCAGAATCGTATCCACTCAATATGATGGGATAGGCAATGATTAGACATCTCCGGAAATTACACATATAGATCATATTTTGTGTCTTTTTTCAGAAATTTTCTTCCCTGTTGCCTTCCGGAGCTGTTGCCTCACAGGAGTGCGCATCCCCTGGCGTATGACACCGACGCGGGGTCGCACCGCTGTTGCCTACTTCTGCAAAAATTCTATTCTTTTTCGGAGATGTCTATTATAACTGCCAAGGCCAATCAAAGGGATGATAGAAAAGCGAGTGTATTGGCTCAATAAATAATTATAGGATATTTCTACAAAAAACAAAACTTGATAAATAATGGAAAACTAAGCGATCGCCTATTTTATCTATGACAATATTAACCGAATTTTTGGTGTCGGAATTTCTCGTCCTAATTCTTGTTTAGGATAGCACAAAAAATTATAATAAAAAAAGTAGCGATCGCCTGTTTTATCTATGTCAATATTGACCGAGTTTTTGGTGTAGGAATTTCTCGTCCTAATTCTTGGGCAGTTTCTATCCATTCTTGCATCATTATTTTTACCTGAATTGCAGTGCTTCCTTATAGGTTTCACCATCAGCAATATCCGATCATCATCAAAAAATATGTTACATTCATTACACATTTTCTTAATTGGATGACTATACTTGAGAAGTATAAAATTATAATTAGTATTATATAAAAACTATAGTGCTATAGTACAAATGACTACTATTACAACTAGAGAAGCTGCTTTTTTATTAGGTATTTGTTGTCAACGAGTAAGAGTTCTACTTTCTCAAGGTAGAATTAGAGGTGCTTATAAGCATAAAGGATTTTGGCAAATTCCTGTTTATGGTGAGCGGAAAATGCCTGTGATCGTACCAGGCACAAGAGGTCCGAAAGGTATTTGGTGTCATCAGGAACGAAAGAAACCGACGATAATTCATGTCAATCAACAGAAAATTAAAAAAAATGGCAAGAGAATCAAGCACGATCCTCTAATGACTCCCGATCAATTGAAACCAGTAGTATCTGTGAAGCAGAGAAACCGTAATGATTTGGGGTATCAGATAATTCTTAAGGGTGAGTGTCGTATAGTTTATAAACCCTATCAACCTTTAGATTGTGGGGCTCATTTGTGGATTGAAACCCACGATCCGGTTCAATTTGTGGATACTCAGTTTAACCCAGTGACGGCGAGGCGAGCCTATAAATATGTTTGAGATTAATTAATATTAATAGGATGAAACGTTTCTAATCTACCGCAAAAAGTAATATCGAATTCAAAAGGCGTTGCTGCATCTGCTCATCGTTTAATTTTTTAGTGTAATTGTTTTTTTTGACTAGACGATTTTTACAGTATGCTTCGCGATTCTGAGGTTATGCTAGGCGATCGCTCAAAAATTATTCATAAATTATGCCAATATTGAGCGTGTTTTTGGTGTCGGAATTTCTCGTCCTAATTCTTGAGCAGTTTCTATCCATTGTTGCATAATTATTTCTATATTTTGCCCTGCTTGTTGATAGCTTTCTCCATCAGCAATACAACCTTCTAATTCTGGAACTTTTGCTATAAATGCTCTTGTTTCTTGACCAAAAAAGAAGGTCTCAAGCCTCCTGCCCTTTCAAGGGAATAAAAAAAGATCAACTTAAGTATGTTCTTGCCTCTGGCTTTAGCGGTTGGTACTGATAACTGATAACTGAAATGACTCCAGTGGAGGATTATTTGGTAGTGCAGCATTGGCTGAAGTTTCTAGACGATAGAATTTTAGACTAGGTGGCCGATATTAGTGAAGGTTCTGGACTAAAGTATAGTTTCTTTAAGAGCGATCACTTTTAAGTTTTCTAAATTTTTCTGGAAATTGGTTGGCAGTTAGGAGTCTTTATATATTAAATTGTATTTATTTAGCAACAAGTCTAATATAAATTATCAGGCCAAAGCTTAGATTGTAGAGAAGTTCAGTATATCTGAGATTAACAAGTTTTTTGCTAGAAGTTAGGAAGCTAGTAGAGGAGTCGTAGTATTAAGTGGCCTATGAGTGACGAGGAGTTTGAAGGGACTAGAAAATACTATTAAATCTATATGGAGGATTGATTATGAAAACTTTAGTAGAGTATTTTCAACAAGGAAAACAGGAACTTGAAGAAAAATTAAAAACGGTAACAACTGTTGAGAAAGTTGTAGAAATAGTCCAAATTGAAATTAGCAAGCTTGCAGATATATCTGGTGAGTATATTAACGGATTAACACCTTTACAGGGACGTGTTGCTATAGGACAGTTAACAGTTCTTAGTTTATCTCTTGAACAGTTAATTGTACTTAGAGAACAAAACAAAGTTTCAAGTTCCAAAGCAGAAGAAACTGGTGTATTACCTTTTATAGCTCAGGAAAAAAAGGAAAGAATTGAAACTTCACTAATTAGTACTATTGGCAGTGCTGCTTTAATGGCGGGGACAGCAATTTTTGTATCAGGTGTAGCTAATGCTGCTATACCATTTTTAGTGACCTCAGCAGCATTAGGTGGTATTGCTCCTAATCTTTTAGAAGTTTTCAAAAGTAATGAAAAAACTAAATCTTCTGAAGAAACTATTAATTCTCAGATAGAAAAGCCAATATCTGAGTTAATAGATATAGATATTGAAAGATTACTTTCAGAACTAGAACAACAACTCAAACGAATTGATCGAGATGTTTCTAAGTTTACCGAACCAGAGCCACCTCCCAAACCAACAATAGAAAATCATAGTGATGTTTTGGAATTTCTGCAAAATCTGATGGGAGATGCTGACTATGAAAAAAATTTACTTCCTGATTATACGCGAAAGCGAATAGAACAGCTACCAACAATTTTGAGAAGATATCAGATTCAAGCAAAATTCTTTGAATTAAGTCAAGAACAGAAACAGCCAACTGAAGAGCAAGAGGAAATGTTTGAGTTTGAGCCTAGTCTAAATCCAGATAGTAAGGATTATGTGACTCTTGTTCCTGCTCTAGTTAAAGACAATAAAATAATCAAGCAAGGGCGTGTTATTCAACCTGCTTCAACAGTTGATGATAATGAGACCGAGATAGAGTCAGAAGAATTAGTATCTGAAACTTCTGGCGATCGCCCCTCTTCCCCTCAAGCACAAACAACAGAATTAGAATCCCAAATAGTTGGTGATAACCAGACTCAGGTAGACCAGGTAAAGCCAGAGGAATTAGTGGCTCAAACTTCTGGCGATTCCTCATCTTCTCCTCAACTACAAACAACAGAATTAGAATCCCAAATAGTTGGTGATAACCAGACTCAGGTAGACCAGGTAAAGCCAGAGGAATTAGTGGCTCAAACTTCTGGCGATTCCTCATCTTCTCCTCAAGCACAAGCAACAGAATTAGAATCTCAAATAGTTGTTGATAACCAGACTCAGGTAGACCAGGTAGAGCCAGATGAATTAGTGCTTGAAACTTCTGCTGATTCATCTTCTCCCACTCAACTACAGCCAAATAGTTCTGACGAAAATCAAACAGAATTACCCCAAGAATAAATAGAAACGACAACCTATTCATAAACATCACTATCAAAATCAAAAAGAGGTAAACATCATGATTGACAATGAGTTCACAAAAGTCATTGGATTTGATTTAGGTCATGGAGAATTTTCTCTAAGCGAAGTTCCGATGATATTGAAAGAACCACCACAAATAATCGAAATTAACGGTAAAAAATCTCAAATTACTGCTGTTGGAAAAAATAAAAAGGGTAAGATAATAATTGGAGCAAATGCTATGCAACAAGCGGACGTGCAGAGCCTTGGAATTTCCTTTAAGAAAAAACCTTCTACTTGTAATGATTCACAGAAGCAAAATATTCATGATTTTGTTGCAGAAGTCTACAAAAAACTGATTGAGAATAAAAATATTGAAGAAGTTACAAAAAGCTATTTTTTTGTTGGTTGTCCTTCGGGTTGGCAAACAGCAGAAAAAAATGCTTATCAGCAAATGATGACTGAAGCTGGGCTTAAAAACGTATCTATAGTTCAAGAGTCTCGTGCTGCTCTTATGCACGCTAAAGAAGCTGGAACAATTAAACCATCTGAATTAGCTAAGTCAGTTCTAGTTATTGATATAGGTTCATCTACAACAGATTTTACTTGGGTGATAGATAAAAATGATAATCCAATAGATTCTGGTTTAAATTTAGGGGTTGACTAACTATTGATAATTTGCTAATATTTGCTCACATAAGCTCCTATATGTTAATATAGCATTATGGGTTATGTTCCACTAAGGAAAGCCGTAGAAATACTTGGCTTGCATCCTAACACACT
>NZ_JAAHGO010000133.1 GCF_010672455.1 Okeania sp. SIO2C9
CCATTCATGGAGAAAAAAGCGGTCGAGGGATGGCGAGGTCCCCTCGCCATATCCAATCGACCAAGAGAAGAAAAAAATTCCTTTTAATCCAATCCTCTTCTTTTCAAGGAGAGGTAATTCTAAATTCTAAATTCTTAATTCTAAATTCTTGAAAACGTAGGGTAAGACGTGGCAGAAAAATTAACAGGAAAATACCATTTAATCAACGTGCCTATCGGCAAAAGCGATTTGATAATCGTTGCAAAAAAGGTAAGCTAGCTCCATCCATTCGAGCATCAAGGGAAATGGAAATCAGAGTTATGATTGAACTTTCTAAGATTTTCCCTATTACTACCATTGTTTATGAACTGGTCAAGGCTGATGTAGATTTAACCAGTGCTAGAAAAGCAGCACGTTCGGGTAAAGGATTTTCTCCAGTCATGGTTGGACAAAATTGGTGTGTAGAAAAACTCAAATCTATTGCCAGAGTTAAAATTGTTTATGGCTGGCAAAAAAACAAGAACGGAACCAGTCAAATTCGCCAACATTTAGGATTAAAGAAACTCAAAGATAAAAAAGCCCAAGTGCCAGAATCTCATGCAGTTGATGGTATAGCTTTGGCAGCTAGTGAGTTTGTCCGATATGGGGTAACTCCCAGGAAAAACTGTGATATTTACGGTTGGAAAGGTCCAATTAACATTACTCCTTGGATTTTTCGAGTAATAACTAGACCTGCTTATTTTCGTCGTGCATTGCACTTTGATAATGTAGAAAAAAGTGGTGTTCGTAAACGCAAGGGTGGAAGCATTACTCCATTTAATCAACGCTTAGGCGATAAAGTTTTAGCTGAAAAAGCAGGAAAAACTTATACTGGATGGATTGGTGGTTTCACTAACGCTAAAAACAAAAATGTTAGCGTTTATGACCATAATTGGAAACGAATTGGGCAATTTTCTCCTAAAAAAGTCCAACTAATTCGTAGGTCTAATAAATTGTGTGTTGTTTAACTTTCCCGGCGGTTGAAACCGCCGTTCGCCTTTCCTACAACTCTTTTTAAAGGGTGGAGGAAAGGCTCTTGATTACTTTTCTTGAATTGAAAAATAAATATGCTTGACTACGATGTAGTAATCATAGGTGGGACAATAACAGGAATTTATGCAGCTATTACCGCAGCACAACTGCAAGGTCGTGTGGCACTGGTACAACCTTCCTCTTCAGATTTTAGTAGTACCCAAGGATTTCATCACAACAAAATTATTGGTCAAATAGGAAATTTTGTTGACGATATAGACCGCAAACAACTGTTTGGAATTTATCAAGGTAATGATGATTCTGGGGATATTTGGGTTAAGTTTGAGGAGGCAAAAAAGTATGCTGATTATGTGGTTTCTAATCAATTATCAAAATATGAACCTGCAGTTTTAGCAGCATTAGGAATAGATATAATTTTTGGTGAGGGTAAGTTTGTCGATCGCCCTAATTTAGCTTTTGTGGTAAAAGGACGACATTTGCGCTCGCGCACATATTTGTTAGCCATAGCTTCCCAACCTATAATACCACCTATTCCAGGATTAACTACTACTAAGTTTATTACTCCTCAAGAAATTAAACAACTCTCAAAACTTCCTGAAAGTTTGGTAGTTATTGGTGGAGACCCTAGTGGAGTAGAAATAGCGCAGAGTTTTTCTCGGTTGGGAACTAAAGTTACTATGGTAGTGAAAAGTTCTCATATTTTAGGTAAGGAAGATTCGGAGGCAGCATTTTTAGTTCAAGCTCAGTTAGAAGCAGAAGGTATCAGAATTTCAACTAATACTGAAGTATTTCAAGCTAGAGAAATTGATGATAAAAAATGGATTTTAGTGGGAAATGAAGGTATAGAAACAGATGAAATTATATTAGCAGCAGGGAATAAACCAGAATTTGAAAGTTTGAACTTAGAAGCGGTAGGTGTGAGGTTTAATAATCATAATCTATTGTTAAATCAAAAGTTACAAACTACTAATTCTTGCATTTATGCTTGTGGAGATTTAATAGGTGGTTATTCATTTCCTCACATTGCTAATTATGAGGCTAAAGTTGCCTTGAAAAATATTCTTTATTTCCCGATTTTTAAGGTCAATTATTATGGCATTCCCTGGGCAATATTTTCAGAACCACAATTAGCAAGAGTTGGTTTAACAGAAGAACAAGCTAGACGACGTTATGGAGAAAATATATTAGTTTGTCGGCAATATTTTAAAAGTATTGACCGGACTCAAATTTTAGATAAAACAACAGGATTTTGTAAAATTGTTGGTCATCGCAATGGCAAAATTTTAGGTGTTTCTGTGGTGGGAATAGAAGCAAGTGAGATAGTTCATATTATGGCATTAGCTATTCGTCAAGGGATAAAAATGGAAGCGATCGCTGAGTTACCTCATATTTGGCCTACTATATCAGAAATTAATGCTCAAACAGCAGCAGCATGGTTAAGGCAAAAAAGAGAGGGTAATCAAATAGTTAAAGATTTCCTAGAAAATTTATTTCATTGGCGACGTTCTTTTTTTTAACCCACATTCTGCACCACAAAATGTAGCATATAAATCAAAAGTCAAAAGTCAAAAGTCAAAAGTCAAAAGTAAGGTAAGCATTTCCTGCGGACTGCTGCGCAAACAGCTATTAGCTGTCAGCTATCAGCAACAAGACTCTCTCATATAGGACAGTGTTTAAATTAACAACTGACTTTAAGGGCAAGGTAGCTAACTTTTGTAGTAAAACAATTAAATATTGCTTTTATCCTAAACTAAAAGCAATAGCTGATAGCTGACGGCTGAATGCTTACAAAGTAAGAATAAAATTATAGTGGTCAATAGTAGTCAACGATTCAATAAGTATCTATGGTTAATATTTAACTGAGAATTTTACTTTTGATGTAAGAATTCAAGTATCTTAAACCCAGTTATAGAGAGAACTCTGAAAATGACTAACTCAGCAATTTAATAGTCTCATTCTCAATTGTGACAACTGTATAACTGGATTTAATATAATACCAATTTGAAAAAAGAATGTTACGAATATTAAGAGCGATAAAAAAACTTTACAGGAAATCTCCCTTTGACTAAAAAGATAGTTTACGCCCTAAAAAATGGTATTAAAGACATTCATTCTGACTCCTGACTCCTGACTCCTGACTCCTAAGAAATACCCTAGATATTTGTAGCAAAAATTTATCAATTTGGTATAACTACCTTTTTTGAATTTGTTATGAGAATTAAATTAGAAGGGAGAGAGTTTTTTTCAAAGATAAATTCAAAGTTAGGAATAGACATCTCCAAAAATAAAAAATAAAATCAATTATCGTACATAAATTATCAATTATTTCCCCCTATTTCCTATTCCCTCTTTTCTGGAGATGTCTAATAATACAAAAGAGGCGATCGAACAATGAGGTAATAATTAATAATTAATAATTAATTATTAATTATTAAGCGGTCATTTCAGTTATCAGTTCTCAGTTATCATTACCTCTGCAATAAGGAGGCTTGACATAAAGAATATTCTTTTTTTATCCCCTTAAAAAGGGAGGTTTTAGACCACAATTTTTTGGTAATTCGGTAATAGGAAATAGAGAATTGGGGAGAGAAAGAAGGAAAAGTGAGGATTAGGAAAAGAAAATTTTTAGAACATGAATTAAGCGGAAATAATATTATAATACATTTAGAGTTATATTTGATATAGAATCCGGTTATATAATATATGTTGATAATTTTATAATTACTTCAAGCCTTGAATCTCCCACACTTCTCTACTCCAACTATAAACTATATAATTAATTAAGTATTCAACCGGATTTGATATAAGAACCTAGTGCAGGATGGCGGAAATAACTAATCCAGTTACAAGATTCTAAAAGCCTTACCAATTAATACTTTTGAGGGCGAATGCCATTCGCCCCTACGACTTTTGACTTCCGCGTAGTGGCACTATTGCCAATATTTGTAGATACAAATTTCACAGGAATGACAGAATGAATAACATTGAAACTCCAATTTTTCTCAAACGCAAAGATGTAACTTTAGCTTATGCATTATTAAGAATAGTATTTGGAATCAACTTCTTTGTACATGGTTTAGTCCGAATTGGAAATATGGGAGGATTTATCCAATCAATGGCAGATAGATTTCAAGAATTAGTACCAAATTTTGTGATTATACCATTTGCTGCTGTCATTACTCCTGTAGAATTAATTTCTGGCTTCCTAATAATAATTGGTTTGCAAACAAGGAACGCAATTATTGCAGGTTTTCTATTAATGATGCCATTAATGTTTGGAATTTGTTTATTACAACAGTGGGATACAGCATCATCTCAACTTATTTATTGCCTAGTTTTCTTTATACTTTTAGCAGGTTGTAGTCTGAATACAATTTCTATCGATCAACTTATTCATAATAGAAATTCCTAAAAAAATAGAAGTAATTGAAGAAGGCAGAAGGCAGAAGGGAAAATTACTTATTGATTCAAACTCCAAACAATTTGAAGCACCTCCCTTAACAGTTTATGGTGAATTTATTGTCACTAGACATCTTCAATAATAAAAAATCAACTCAATTATTTCACAGAAATTATAAATTATTTCCCCCTACTCCCTACCCCCTACTCCCTGCTTTCTTATTTCACAGAAATTATAAATTATTTCCCTCTACTCCCTACCCCCTACTCCCTGCTTTCTTATTTCACAGAAATTATAAATTATTTCCCCCTACTCCCTACTCCCTATGAATGGAGGAGATGTCTACTAGAGAAAAATTGTATCCTTTGAAATTTCGTAAACACGGGACCACCGAAAAATTCTCCCTACTCCCCCACTCTCCCACTCCCTACTCCCTTTTGCTATGCTATAGACGCCCTAGTGTAGTAATAGTTTATGTACCATGCACAGGATATTGACAGGCCAATTGCAGGTAGATTACTTGACCCTGAAAATTACTGGGTTGCCTAATCATTTACAAGGGACAAAACTCGTACACTTGACCGACTTCCATTATGATGGACTACGACTATCCGAATGGTTGCTTTCTGAAGCGATCGCTATTACCAATGAAGTCGAACCAGATTTAATTTTACTCACAGGTGACTTTATTACAGATGAACCTGCACCTATATATGATTTAGTGTTGCGATTGAAATATCTCGAAAGTCGCGCTGGTGTCTATGCTGTACTCGGCAACCACGATGAAGAATATCCAGGTGCCAGGGATAAAGTCATTGACGCTTTTACTAGTATAGACATTCCTATTTTGCTGAACCAAGTCGTCTATCCTCTGGGTTCAAGTTTAGCTTTAGTAGGGTTAGAGGACTATTGGTCTAGTAACTTCAAACCAACTACAGTCATGGAATCTATAGATGAAGCAGTTCCCCGGATCGTCTTATCCCACAATCCCGATACTGCTAAAGTATTACAAAAATGGCGTATTGACCTACAACTGTCTGGTCATACTCACGGGGGTCAGATTAGGTTACCATTTATCGGACCTCTCCCTCAATATCGGGAACCTATTCGCAGATTTATACCCAAATTTTTACGACCTTTTGTGCCATTTATGGATAAGTGTCACAGAATAGTTGAGTATTGGGAATGGTCTCAGGGGTTGCATAAAATTGGAAATAACTATTTATATGTGAATCGTGGTTTAGGGACTTATTTTCCAGGGAGATTATTTTGCCCACCAGAAGTTACAGTAATTACATTGGAAACTAATTAGAGTATTTAATATACTCTATTTTTTTTAGGGTATTAATTTTGACTGACAAATTTGCCGAGATGGGTTTAATACTTATATTTAAACCCACCTCAATTTTTTTTTCAAATTGTTTTATTCATCAGAAAATTCTAATAATTTACCTAAAAATTTTTGATATAGAATCCGATTATATAATACCATTTATCAAAAACTTTTCTACATTTTGTTGAGCAGGGGACCCACCCCTCGCCCCTCCCCCTCCCAGGAGGGGAAGTGGGGGAGAAGTAAACATAAGAATAATTAACATCATTCGCGAGCTAAAATTAGCATGCAAAGTGATTTTGGTTGTGGTGATTAGTTGACAACTGAAGTATTGCCCAAGTATAGCAATAATGGATGGAAATTGGTATAATAAGAGAATTAAAAGTATTGGAAAAAAACGAACCTTGACCTTAGCAGTGTATATTCATTATTTATAAAACAGCTAAAAGTCATAGGCATATTCCTACATTCCAAATAAGTTATAAAGAGATATTTTTGGTTGAATAATGATTTTAAAATCAGGAGTCAATTGAATATTTTTATGTGTTGTATTTTTACCGAAAAATTGTGGTTTAAAGCCTCCCCTTTTAAGGGGATAATAAAAAATATTTTTCATTATTAGTCAATCTTCTTCTTTTCAAGGAGAGGTAATTATTAATTATTCATTGTTGAACAGCAGGATTTTTTAACCAAGAACTTAAATAATAACTTGAGTGACGTTTTTTCTTACCGTGAAGATTACAGCGACTATCCAATTTATTTTGGAGCACAAAATCTTTCACTTCCGGATATTTTTTAAGGTTTTCTAAAAAAAGTTTTTGATAAGAACTACCTCTATAGATAATGCAGCGAATAGCAGCATCCATCTTAAAAATTTAGAGCTACACCTCCTAATTCTATCCCCTATAAAAATCACGAAAAAAACAAGCGACCGCCAAGTATTTAGCAAAGCAATATCGCTCCAATTAACTCAAGATTTTCTTACTCGAATAACATGGTTAAATTACAAAGAAAAAGAAAGAGTATTGCTGATAAATAAACTACACAAAAAGTTTTCAAGTTCAGTGACAACTGTGGCGAAATTAAATATATAGTCATTCTGAATAAGACTGGAACACTTTTTCAGATAAAACTCTTTCAAGGCAAGAAACCCTTGTCTCAATCTTAACTGGAATGACTATAGCAGTTCACGCAAAAGTTAAGACAGATAAAAAGCTTAAAACTCAGACAACGCAAGACTTTTTGTTCTTCCTTCTTCCCTCTTCCTTCTGCTATAAAAAATCCTGGGAGTCTGTCCAAAGAAAGTCCCCCAGGTTATCAGCTTAGTTATAACAAAATTTATTCTATTCCACTGTATGGCCAGCAGCAACGATCGCCTGCTTAATAGACTCCTCAGATGCTTTGGTTTCCACAGTTACAATTTTTTGCTCCACATCCACTTGGACATCAGCTTCCGATTCCTGAGCTTTGATTGCTTTCGTAATAGTATCTGCACATCCACCACAAGCAATAGATGGAACTTTTAGTTGCATTGCCATATTAAAAATTAGTTAGGTTGTTACAAATTTTTAATAAGTATATAGCATTTCCATAGAGAATTCAGTACATATTGAGCTTCCATATTTCAGATGAGTGATCAAACTATATTTTTATCAACTATATTTTTATATTTTCCCCTACAAAAAATTCTGATATAGCGTTTCTCAAGTTACTGAGAAAAAGGTTGTTTTTCTTCTTTTCTATTCCCGAATAATTAAGGTTTAAAGCCTCTCCTTTAAAGGAGAAAAAAACGGTGGTTTTGCGCTTCGCAAAGCTCCGCTAACGACTGTTGCCGACATGTTTGCGTAGCATTCCACAGGAAAAAGTGGAGCTTCCCGTAGGGTGGGATGGCGCAATTCGGAGCGGCTCTGTCAAGAGCTCGTCTCCTCGCTGGCCGACCATCGACCAAGAGAAGAAAAAATTTTCCTTTTAGTCAATCATCTTCTTTTCAAGGAGATGTATTTGTTAATTATTAATAATTAATAATTAATTGTTGAACTAGCCCCTAAAACAAGAGAATTACTATATTAACTATAAAGACTAGCAACATATTCTCCATAACCGTTATAGGGTAAAGTTGGGATTTTTTCCCAAGACCAACTAGCACCTTCACTTAATACTCTCTCAGTTGCTTGTGACCATCGAGGGTGAGGCACATTAGGATTAACATTTGCTTCAAAAGCATATTCATTTGGTACCAAAGTATTCCAAAATGTTGCTGGTCTTGACTCTATAAATTCAATTTTTACAATTGATTTTGCCCCTTTAAAACCATACTTCCAAGGAATAACTTGTCTTAATGGCGCTCCATTCTGTTTAGGTAATGATTTACCATACATTCCTACTGCAAAAAAAGCTAATTCATTAGCCATTTCATCTATTGTTAAACCTTCTGTATAAGGCCAGGGATAACCATTAGCCCAAAAACCAGGACCTTTAGTAATTTCTGCATCGTAAAAAGAGGTAAAACGAACATATTTAGCTTTTGATGTTGGTTCCACATCTGCCATTAATAATTTCATGGGAAAACCTAACCAAGGTATCACCATTGCCCATGCTTCAACACACCGAAACCGATATATTCTTTCTTCTAGAGGAAACTTTTTTTGTAGTTCATCTATGTCATAAATACGAGGATTTTTGACTAAGCCTTTAACTTCAACTTTCCAATTTTCAGTAGGTAAAGCTTGAGCAGCTTGCCAAATAGATTTATTACCACCAAATTCATAGAAATTATTATATTTTGTAGCAAGAGCTTCGCCTGTGATTGGTCGTTCAACCTCAGAAAAGTTAGGATTAATCGTAAATTTTTCAGTCATTGGTAATGTTACCGCTTCTGAAGTTGAAGATGTTTTGGAGTTCGATCCACAACTGGTAAGAGTAGATAATGCAGTAGCACTTAAACCAACACCGATGAGATTTTTCATAAACCGACGACGGTTTAAATAAGTAGTTTCTGGAGTTATTTTTGTTTCAGGAATTTCCCAAGACTTTTTGATCCGGATTAGAGGCATGGTTTATTTTTAGTTATTATGAGGTTTTAACTTGAATACTAAAGATTGATGATTTTTTCATCCCTAGTTCATAATATATAGCAGGTTGATTTAATTTACCGAATAATTAATAATTAATAATTTAATAATTCGCGCCTTGAAGCCGACCCTTGGCTGCGCCGCGAGCTGCCGCTCTACAAGGGGAAAATAGCGGTCGATCTTCGCAGCTTCCCCGTTGGGTGGGATGGATGGGTTTCCTAACCATATCCAATCGACTAAGAGAAGAAATAATATTTTCTTACATTCAATTCCGTGACGGTTTTAACCCGAGGTAATTATCCATTATCAATTAATGAAAGACCTTGTCCTATGAAGTTTTAGCAAAAATCTTGGTTGTGCAGAGCGCAAAGTGTGGGATAAGTAAGTAGGGCTATAAAAGCACTGTCAAGAGTGAGTTTTTCGGATTTTTGTCGGGAAAAAAGTGCAAATTTTTCAGCCTTTAATATCAAATCCGATCCGTTTAATTGGACATCAAAAAAATCTCGAATCGTCATAACTAATAAATGTTTGTGATTCTTTCTCCTGCTGAGGAGTGAGGACTGTCTCATCGTTGAGTTAACCAATCTATAACTGTTTAACCGGATTTGATATCAGACCATAAAAGCTATGATCAGTGGCAGACTTGCACAAAAAGATACAGCTACAGTCATTCCTTCTACTTCCCACCCGGACCACACTTCCCACCCAGACCACACTTCCCACACTTCCTTGACGCACTACCAAAATCTTTTGTCTTAGGGAGTAGGAAGTAGGGAATAGAAAAAAAGAAAAACAACCTTTTCCTCAGTAAGCGCTATTTTTTTAGACTTAAGAATCTGCGGAGCAACTACGTTAACAGTAATTAATAATGAATAATTACTGATAAAATTTAGTCCGAGGACTTTGTTAGATAATATTTAATCATTGGCCCGAAACGTCTCACCATTCATCTGATTATTCACAAATTTTCATAGGACTTACATAAATGTTCTAGTGCAGAATGGCGAAAATAACTGACCAGTTACAAAATCCTAAAAGCCTTACCAATCAATACTTCTGACTTCTGACTTCTGACTTCTGACTTCCGCGTAGCCGCACTAGGATTCATCTGATTGAACAATGAATCAATTAGACATCTCCAATAATAAAAAATCAAATCAATTATTGCACAGAAATTATCAATTATTCCCCTCCTGGGAGGGGGAGGGGCGAGGGGTGGGTTCCCTACTCCCTACTCCCTACTCCCTCTTTTGCAGAGATGTCTAATAGAGTTTACAGCGGTTTTCATGATTAGTAGACCACAGTAGGGGCGATTTCCTACGGAATGCTCCGCAAACGTGAATCGCCCCTACAAAGTTTTGCTTGTGAAGATGTGGTTCATCAAGAGCGAAAAGCGCTGTAATGGTGAACCCGACCATGTACACTTGCTATTCCAATACTATCCACAGCTTGAGTTGCCTAAATCTGTAAGTAGTAGAAGACTTAGAGCTGAGTTTCCAGCACAAATCAATAAAGCTTACTTCAAAGCTGTATAAAGGAAGTGAATCTTATTTTATTGCTAGCTGTGGTGGCGTCAGTGTTTCAGTGCTAAAGAAGTACATAGAAAATCAAGACAAACCACACAGATAACGCCCGGCTTTCCCATCCCTCCGCTCCCCTAATAGCTGCCGCACTTGCTCCGCCAACGGGAGAGCGCGGGACTTCCCGTTGGGGGAGTTATATGATGTCCGAAGGCAATCGTTTGTGTAAAAGTTAGCGTGGATATCTACAGGAAATTTAAGTTTTTTTCTTGCCTGTTGCCTTCCGAAGCTGTTGCCTATTTACTATACAAGACCGATGCTACCGGACATGATATTAAATCTGAAAGTATTTGTAGTAGCATTGCTGATTTTGACACTTTTAAAAATCTTGTACCATCTGTTTTATACCCCACATAATGAAGTAGAACACCCTAAATCTGCTTCATAAAACCGATATAAAACGTCATAATAAGTGACATTTTAATGTTTACTTCCTGCTTCCACTGAGGCCGTCGGCGGTTACTCATCCACAGGCATTCACGGTCAAGCCGACCGCATCTCTCAAATTGATACTGGCGTTTAAATCTCTATCTATTGACAAGCCACATTCAGGGCAATCATAAGTCCTTACATTTAATGGCATATCTTGAACGTGACCGCAGTGTGAGCAAGTTTTTGATGATGGAAAAAACCTGTCAACTACTACTAACTCTGAACCGTACCATTGGCACTTATATCCAAGCTGTCTTCTAAACTCATAAAATCCTTGGTCGGCTATTGATTTCGCTAGTTTATGATTGCGTAACATTCCGCTGACATTCAAATCTTCAATTGATACAGTGCCGTGGTTTTTGGCTAGGTATGTTGTCAATTTATGAAGTGCGTCTTTACGGATGTTTGCTACTTTTATATGCAACCTGGCTATCTTTAGTTGTGCAGCCCTCCAGTTAGCAGAACCTATCTCCTTATTGCGATTTCGGTATTGCATTCTAGACAGCTTCGTTTCAAATCTGCGATAAGATTTTACGCTTTCAAATACTTTTCCATCACTCAAAGTGGCTAATGTTTTCACTCCCAAATCTACACCAACTACATCAGTTTTTTTGGGCGTGGTTGTGGGATTCCATTCATAGCTACAACTGAGATACCAATCACCCGCTTGCCTACTAATAGTTATTTTTTTAGTCGTTGCCTCAATCGGTTCATAAGTTTTAACAATGCCGATAAAAGGTAACTTGTGAGACCAACCATTAAGTTCTATTGGTTTTCCACAATTATCTATTGTGAATGAATCCGACCTACCTTTTTTCTTAAACCTTGGGTATTTTCCTAACCCTTTAAAAAATCTTTTGAAAGCTTCACCTAAGTTTCGGAAAGCGTATTGGTAAACTCTAGACGACAAATTTTTCATCCAAGGATATAAAGCCTTTGTGTGATTGGTAAAAACTTCTCTCATCTAATGATATTCTCAGCAGTGGGGATGCGATAGTCCTGGAGAATGCTATTCCTTCTACCAATAACTATCGCGATCCTAACACTATACTATTTGATGGGGCTGACCTGATTCAGGCTACACTGCCCATTGCTGTGACTCGATTTGCTTTTCCTAATAGTCCAGGTTCCCTCATGGCAGGTGCGGTTGAAGTTTTCAACCAAGATTCTTGGGGCGATCGCTTCATTGCACCAGTGGGTGAAGACACGACAAGCAGCACCGATGCGTTTGAGTATTCGGTCTTTTATGTAATGGCTGGCGACGATGGGACAGAGCTGTTCCTGAATGGCTTGCAGATAGACATTAACGGCGACAGCGTGATTGATGCTAACGATGTCCTAAACATAGGTGATAATTTTGTTATTGAAGGTCTCCAGGAAGGGGATGAACTGACTTCCAACAGACCAGTTCAGGTAGACCTCATAACAGGTGACATCAACAGTACCTACGAATTACGGTGGTACGCCCAAGTTGATGCGGATGAATGGACTAACGAATACATCACTCCTGTTGCTGAGGAAGTTGGCTCCACAGGTTACTGGTTCTATAATCCCAATGACTCACAAATTACAATTTCCTATGAGGGCGGGAATAGTCCCAATGGAGACTTCAATGTTGCGGCCAACAGTTCCACATTTATAGAAGTGGACTCTAATGGTGACATCAATTTGTCTGGGGATAATTACTCTGGTCTGCGCTTCTTTACAGATGGTACTAATAACGGTGGCGCTACGCCCAATTTCTATGGTTTAGCCCAAGTAGATGCAGACGGTGGTGGCCAAATTTATGATTGGGGCTTCCCCCTAATACCAAGCGATCAGCTAACCTCACAGGTGTTGGTGGGCTTAGGACGAGGTGCAACCGATGATGGCCTGCCTCTCAACAATCAAGGGGAAGAAAGCAGGAGTGTTGTTTGGGTTACGCCCATTGAAGATAGCAACATCTTTATTGACTTTGATGGAGACGGCACATTTGACTATAACGAATCTGTCGATGCCTTAGATTCACTGCGAATCGTAGACGATACTGGCTTATTCTCTGGGGCTGAAGGTTGACTAACTATTGATAATTTGCTAATATTTGCTCACATAAGCTCCTATATGTTAATATAGCATTATGGGTTATGTTCCACTAAGGAAAGCCGTAGAAATACTTGGCTTGCATCCTAACACA
>NZ_JAAHGO010000134.1 GCF_010672455.1 Okeania sp. SIO2C9
TTAGGACTTGATTTTGGTACTTCTGGAGCCCGTGCAGTAGTTATTGACTCTAACTTTCAAGTTAAAGTACAAACACAGTATGTTTGGGAAAATACTCAGGAAAATAAATTGCCTCATGTTTGGCAAAAAGCTTTATTTAGCCTCATTTCTCATATTCCTCAAGAAATGCTAGGAGATATTCAAGCGATCGCTATTGATGGTACTTCGGCAACTGTACTATTGTCCAATAGTTATGGTAAACCTGTGACTGAAGCGCTTCTTTACAATGACAGTAGGGGAGTGACAATGATGGATAAGTTGAGAAGTATTGCTCCAGGTAATCATCCTGTTATTAGCGCTACTTCTAGTTTGGCAAAGTTGTTATGGTTGATTGAAAATGTTTCTCTGTCAAATAAAAGTTATTATTTTTTGCATCAAGCTGACTGGTTAGGGTTTTTGCTTCATGGAAAACTAGGAGTTAGTGACTATAACAATGTTTTGAAACTGGGTTATGATGTTGGCGAGTTATCTTACCCAAACTGGTTAACTGATTTTGTTAATTCTGAGGTTGCGGGAAATATTCTTTTACCAGAAGTCGTCACACCAGGTGCAATAGTTGGGAATGTTACTCCAGAAGTTGTTAATAGTCTTGGTCTTTCTCCTGAATGTGTTGTCTGTGGCGGTACAACAGATAGCATTGCTGCTTTTATTGCCAGTGGTGCTAATACTCCGGGAGAGGCTGTAACTTCTTTGGGTTCGACTCTGGTGTTAAAACTGTTGAGTCGTACTAGGGTTGATGATGCTAAATATGGAATTTATAGTCATCGTCTGGGAGATTTGTGGTTGGTCGGTGGTGCTTCTAATACAGGAGGTGCTGTTTTGCGATATTTTTTTACTGATGCTGAGTTGTCAAGTTTGAGTAGTCAAATAGACCCTAATGTTGAAAGTGGGTTAGATTATTATCCTTTGCTCAAGAAGGGCGATCGCTTTCCGATAAATGACCCAGAATTACTGCCAAGATTAACCCCTAAACCAGAAAATTCTGTGCAGTTTCTTCATGGTTTGCTTGAAGGTATTGCCAAAATTGAATTACGAGGCTATGAATTGTTGCAGGCATTAAGCGCAGCTACACTCACCAATGTCTATACTGCTGGGGGTGGCGCTAAAAATCCTACTTTTACAGCGATTCGGGGACGGTATTTACAAGTACCTATGAAGAAAGCTGTTTATACAGATGCAGCTTATGGTAGTGCTGTTTTGGCAAGCCGTCAGTTTATTGTACAATAGTTTTGAAATTTTTCGACCCACAAAAGCGATCGCCTTGGGGAATGGAATTATTGCACAGAGGGTGGTTTTAGTCTTTTGCCTGATTCTAGTAATAGAATAGATAAATCAAAAAAACTCCAACGTTATAGTTTTTCAACGGAGTTCTAATTTATTTATTGTACAATAGTTTTGAGATGTTTAACTGAGCTTTATTAGACCTCGCCTTGGGTACTTTTACAGCGATTCGGGGACGGTATTTACAAGTACCTATGAAGAAAGCTGTTTATACAGATGCAGCTTATGGTAGTGCTGTTTTGGCAAGCCGTCAGTTTATTGTACAATAGTTTTGAAATTTTTCGACCCACAAAAGCGATCGCCTTGGGGAATGGAATTATTGCACAGAGGGTGGTTTTAGTCTTTTGCCTGATTCTAGTAATAGAATAGATAAATCAAAAAAACTCCAACGTTATAGTTTTTCAACGGAGTTCTAATTTATTTATTGTACAATAGTTTTGAGATGTTTAACTGAGCTTTATTAAACCTCGCCTTGGGTAATGGAGTTATTGCACTGAAGGTTACTTCAGACTTTTGCCTGATTCTAGCAATAGAATAGATAAATCAAAAAAACTCCAACGTTATAGTTTTTCTAACGGAGTTCTAATTTATTTATTGTACAATAGTTTTGAGATGTTTAACTGAGCTTTATTAGCGATCGCCTTGGGGAATAGAATTCTTACACCGATGGTCAATTAAGGTTTTTGCCTGGCTCTAGCAATAGAATAGATAAATCAAAAAAACTCCAACGTTATAGTTTTTCTAACGGAGTTCTAATTTATCTATTGTACAATAGTTTTGAGATGTTTAACTGAGCTTTATTAGACCTCGCCTTGGGTAATGGAATTATTGCACTGAAGGTTACTTCAGACTTTTGCCTGATTCTAGCAATAGAATAGATAAATCAAAAAAACTCCAACGTTATAGTTTTTCTAACGGAGTTCTAATTTATTTATTGTACAATAGTTTTGAGATGTTTAACTGAGCTTTATTAGACCTCGCCTTGGGTAATGGAATTATTGCACCGAAGGTTACTTCAGACTTTTGCCTGATTCTAGCAATAGAATAGATAAATCAAAAAAAACTCCGACATTATAGTTTTTCAACGGAGTTCTAATTTATCTATTGTACAATAGTTTTGAGATTTTTAACGGACCCACAAAAGCGATCGCCTTGGGGAATAGAATTCTTACACCGAGGGTCAATTAAGGTTTTTGTTTGACTCTAGCAATCTTTATAGAGCAATCAAAAAAACTCCAACGTTATAGTTTTTCAACAGAGTTCTGATTTATCTACTGCACAATAGTTTTGAGATTTTTAACCAAGCTTTATTAGCGATCGTCTTGGGGAATGGAATTATTGCACCAACGGTTACTTCAGGCTTTTGCCAGACTCTAGCAATCTTTATAGAGCAATCAAAAAAACTCCAACGTTATAGTTTCTCAACAGAGTTCTGATTTATCTACTGCACAATAGTTTTGAGATTTTTAACCAAGCTTTATTAGCGATCTTCTTAGGGAATGGAATTATTGCACCGACGGTTACTTCAGACTTTTGCCAGACTCTAGCAATCTTTATAGAGCAATCAAAAAAACTCCAACGTTATAGTTTTTCAACAGAGTTCTGATTTATCTACTGCACAATAGTTTTGAGATTTTTAACCAAGCTTTATTAGGGATCTTCTTAGGGAATGGAATTATATCAAATCCGTTTAATTGCACATACAATAATCGCATCTACAGGGTTCGAGCATAGTCTAGGCAGTTGAGTTTCTTTCTTCTTGACACGCCCTAGAAATAAGTGGTTGAGTATTTTATACTAACTACTGACTACTGACTATTGACTATTGACTACTAAATTGATAGTGAGGTTATTTAACCGGATTTGATATTATTGCACCGACGGTTACTTCAGACTTTTGCCAGACTCTAGCAATCTTTATAGAGCAATCAAAAAAACTCCAACGTTATAGTTTTTCAACAGAGTTCTGATTTATCTACTGCACAATAGTTTTGAGATTTTTAACCAAGCTTTATTAGGGATCTTCTTAGGGAATAGAATTATTGCACCGACGGTTACTTCAGACTTTTGCCAGACTCTAACAATAGAATAGATAAATCAAAAAAACTCCAACGCTATAGTTTCTCAACGAAGTTCTTTTTTATCTATTGTACAATAGTTTTGAAATGTTTAACCGAGCGGAAATGATATAACATGGTCATAACCTACAGTAAAAAAGACCGTAATTTATCTTCATATTTTAGAAAGGTCTTGCTAAGATTTAAGTCCAGGTACTTATTGCTAAAGTTTGTACTTTTACAAGTTGATCGGGAAAGTATTGATAGATTATTTCTTAATAATTAAATTAGAATTTATAGCATTTTATTAGGACTTATTAGTTATTTATACTTATTGGCTTTTCTTTAAGAATTGTTGAGAAAATGCTGGCTATATTAGTTCAGGATCAATTTTAAGCTTCAAATTCACCCATCTGGGTGAAGCAAAAATTACCTGAATGAATGGGTTACTTTTTGAGTAATTTTAGTAGATAATAAAAAGTATCGAGTTGAGATGAACTTTATGAACAATGTTGTACTTTGCGAAAACAACAAACTCGTTGCTCAGGTTGCTAAATTAAGTGGAATGAATTCTATTGAAGCAGCAGAATCATTATCCGCACTTGAAAGATTTACTACTGCAGATTTTCGTAAAATTAGACGGGCAGATAAAGAAGGAAAAAACGAAGGGAATGTTAAAATTCTTAACAATTTTATGCACAAAATGCCCACTTATGATGGTGATATTTATCGGGGTATGTCTTTTAGTGAAAAATCAATAAAATCTTTTATTAAACAATTAAAACCCCACGGAGATTATACTTTAGATTCGGTCACCAGTTTTACTTCCGATCCAAAAATTGCTGAGACTTATTCTGGTCATTGTTACCAAGTAGTTATTCGGGTAAAGCACAATCATTCGGGAGTGTCTATTAGTGATTTTTCTGCAATGTATAGTGAAAGTGAAGTTTTAGTTCCCAAAGGTACTAAATATGAGGTAACTAATGTGCCTAAAGAAGTTAAAGCAGGGGAAGTTAATTATATTGACCTAGAAGAAATTTCTGTTAAAGGGGATAATTTTGAATATAACTAACTTTTAAGCAGAATTAAAGTTTTATTATTTACAGTTGAATACTTACCCCAAATCTCATAGCTGAATCCTTGTAAGCATTTCCTGCGGAATGCTGCGCAAACAGCTATTAGCTGTCAGCAACAAGACGCTTTTATATAAGACAGTGTTTAAATTAAAATAGGGCTTGCTGATTAATTCTCAAAGTATTGATAAATAAAAGTATTAGCCTTTTTGGGGTTCAAAAAAGTGCCAGCTTTTCGGTGCCCAGAGCTGCATAAAGCTAGTATTTTGGGCTGACTATGGTAGAAAAATCATTCTTAAAATTCTTACTCCTACCTCGTCGCTCATTCCCCGTTTTTCCCCTCCCCTCCTGGGAGGGGTTAGGGGTGGGTTGGGAGGGGGAGAGGCGAGGGGTGGGTTGTCTCCTGTCTCCTACCCCAGGGCAGCTGAAAAAGTCTTTTTTAAGGAGTAGGGGAGCGGGGGAGTAGGGGAGTAGGGGAGTAGGGGAGTAGGGGAGAATTTTTTTGCCCAACTATGCGCTAAAAGTGCTAACTTTTTGAGCATGAAGAGCTGAAAACCATGTACTTTTTCAATACCTAAAAAGGCTAAAACCTTTATCTGGTAATTATTTTAGATTTAATCAGCAAACCCTACTTAAAGATTATTTAACTGGCAAGAAAATAGTCATAATTTCCCCTTTTGTTGGTCGTTGTCTAACTACTAATTTTCCTCCTATTGCTTGAAAAAGATTTTTAGTAACTTTTAAATTTAAACTAAGATTACCTGTTTCTGGTTGAAACATTAATAAAGGACCGATAGATTTAAATGGTGTTTTTGTAGAACTGGTAAAAGGTGAGTGACTTTTTCCGCCCATATTAGAATCAGATTTAAGCTGCAATTTTAACTGACTTCCAGCTAACATTACCTCCACCTGCATAAGACTGCCAGAAGGTAAATTTCGTGAAAAGTTTTCAATCAAATTTCCTAATACTTGGTCAAGCATAACAGGGTCGCTAACAACTGTTGGCATTTTCGGAGGTAAAATAACTTTTAGAGTATGATTTCTTTGAGTTGCTTTTTGTTGCCAACGAGGTATACTATTTTGAAAGACTTGAGCTAGAGGAATAGTTGTTAATTGTAGGTATGAATGTTTTTCTTTTAATAGTTGCTGAGTTTCTAATTCTGTCGCTCTAAAAATTAGATTAAAACGGTCTATTTGGGAAGTACATTCAGCATCAATCATTTGTAAACGCTTTTTTATTACTTCTTGATTTAGATTAGGACGTTTTAATAAAAGGCGAGTTAAAGTCTGAATTGTTGCTAAAGGAGTTTTGACTTCATGGGCGATCGCTTGTAACAATTCTATATCGGGAGATTTGAAGTTTTCAATGGGAGATTTTAGTGATACAGTAGTTTCTGGGTCTTTTTGACTTTGGTCATCAGTATTGACTTCTAATATTTCATGTTTGTTATCTACAGTTGGTAAATTATCTAATAATAAACGACTAAATTTCATAACTATTTTATAGTCTGGTTCGCGGGGTGGAAATTTATCAAAAATACCGTCTAAAATTGCTAATCTTTTAGAATATATATCGATATTTTTTTGATGTTGATCGAAATTTTTAGAATAAAAATGGGTCGGTAATACTATTCGTTGACGTAAGATAATCCACGCTCTTTCAACTACTTCTGGGTCAAAAGAAAATAGAAAAGCTGGTGTATTATCTATGCTTTTTCCTAAGACCATAACCAAACTAAACTCAGCAGTTAAAACTAAACAAAACTGCTCATTTATTATTGGGTCTTGAGTTGATAAAGGTAGTATTGGTATAAAATAAGAAAAGGAATTTATACTATCTGCTGCTGGTAATAGAGGCAAACTTTGTCTTCTAAAAATAGATAACCAGTCTAGATTTTCCTGTATTTTACTGGTGAAAACTGAAGTATAAAAATTATTAGTTAAAGCAGGATTTGTTAAGATAGGAGTAGGACTAGATAATACTAATCCACGATATGATTTTACATCAGAAAATAACGAATTAGGAGTAGATTTTTTTGAATTTTTGATAAAATCTCTCTCATTTAATGAATAAATAGTTTTTATCATCTCCTGATTTTTCAAATCTTGAGAACCAGACTTTTTTGATGAATTTTCCAATAGTTGATTAACAGTAGCGATCGCACTATACCATTCCTTTTGAGCCTTTAAATACAAATCTTGATTTCTCTGTCTCATAGAAGGAGGAAAATTTTCTTTTGCCAGTTCCATTGTTTTTGTAGGCAAATCATCACTTGACATTTCTAGGGCAAAAATGTCACTTAAAGTTGGTAATATATAGTTATAGTTGTCCATTTTTTTCATAAAATAAATAAATAATCTTAATTTATTAACTGATAAATTTAAACTTTCACAGAAACTTTAACTAGTTTTGCTAAAAAGAATAGTAAAATAAAATGCAAAACTGTCAATCTTTTTTCTTGTCTTATATCTTAAATTTTGTGTATTAAGTTTTTCACCCAAGAAGAAAAAATTGGATAATATTTAATTAATGGGAAAATTGCTCCTCTTCCTTAGTTAGATTGAAACATTCCCCGATTAGTTGTCCCAAAAATAAGTAAACCATTAATACTTAGGGTATCGGTATTTATCCACTACTGATGTTGGTAGAACCGAACTAAATAACCGCAATCTCCGCTTATGATGATCAAAATCAATAATTTGATTGTTGACTTGACAGAAAACTGTAAGTAATAGCAATTCAGTTGAAATATGTCACAAATAATTTCGCTTCTGATAATGTGAAATAATTATTTGAAATTACTATAGTGTCAAAGTTTTTAGTCCTTGAAGAAAAAAGAAGACTTTCGTTATCTATAGAACCCATTTGATAGCTATATAATTATGGTAGTCAAGTCTTTTCGAGCATCAATTTTGAGGAAAAATCTGCTCTGAAGTGTTGAATTTTTTGTATTATTTCTCCCCATATCTTCCCTTTTCCCTTTTCCCTTTTCTCTCTTTCCTCTTACCGAATAATTAATAATTAATAATTAAATAATTCGCGCCTTGAAGCCTCCCCTTGGATAGGGGAAAAAAGCGGTCGTTTGCGGAGCAGTCCGTTAGGATGGGATGGCGAGGTCCCCTCGCCATATCCAATCGACCAAGACAGCGGTCGTTTGCGGAGCATGACCTTAGGATGGGATGGCGATGTCCCCTCGCCATATCCAATCGACCAAGACAGCGGTCGTTTGCTTTTGCTTTTGCTTCGCAAAGCTGGCGCAACGCAAAACTGGCGTAACGCAACGCTGACGCGAAACGCGACAGCGGAACGGAGTTCTCTCTTCGCAGCTTCCCCGTTGGGTGGGATGGCGAGGTCTGGGAGCCATATCCAATTGACCAACAGAAGAAATAGTATTTCCTTATATTCAATTCCGTAACGGTTAAAACCCGAGGTAATTATCAATTATCCATTATCAATTATCCATTATCAATTAATGAACTCTTACCGAAAAATTAAGGTTGTTGGTATTGATCTGGGATTAAAAGATTTTTGTCTTACCGAAAAATTGTGGGTATGCGCCTCCCCTTTTAAGGGGATAATAAAAAAAATTTTCATGAATTTGTCAATCCTCTCCTTTTCAAGGAGAGGTAATTATTCATTATTCATTATTCATTATTAATTGTTGAACCATGATGGTAGTAAAACTGCAAAATATACTAATCCTAAACACCAGAAAAAACATCAAATAAATTTAGCAAGAAAACTAGCTTTATTAGTTCGTAAGAACAAAGGAAGTAAATCAAAAAAAAAGCAGGCCAGCTAGTAGCTAGAGTTCACGAACGTATTAGTAATGCCCTTCAATACTTTCTACATAAATTATCCAGAAAAATCGTCAATGATAATCAAGTAGTGGTCGTTGAGAATCTCAAGGTCAAGGGTATGATTTGTAATCATCAGCTAGCTAAAGCAATATCTGATGTGGGATGGGGAATATTTGTCAATTTCCTTGACTATAAACTACAACAAAAAGGAGGCTTGTTAGTAGAAATCTCGAGATGGTTTCCTCGTTCTAAAACTTGCTGTAATTGTCTCTACCAAATGTCAGAAATACCATTAGATATGAGAAATGGACTTGTCCGAATTGTGGCACACACCATGACCGTGATGAAAATGCCAGCAAAAATATCACAATAGAAGGCATCAGACAATTATCGGTCTTGGAAGGACTGCTGCTGTTCGCGCAGAGTCCCGTAGGAAAGGAGGGGAAGTAAGAGCAAAAGGTGGGCTTCATTAATTGATAATGGATAATGAATAATGGATAATTACTTCTGGTTAAAACCGTTCTTAATTGAATATCAGAAAATCTGATTTCTTCACAGGAGTCGATTGGATATGGCTCCGAGACCTCGCCATCCCTCGACCGCTTTTTTCTCCTTAATTAAGGAGAGGCTTTAAACCTAATTGATTAATTATTAATTATCAATTATCCATTGGTAAGTCTGTCTTAAGGTATTCCCCTGTGAGTAAAGATGCCCCAACTTCAGCCTAGCAAGTTGGGGTAGTTCACCTTATCAAAACCTCTAATGCCTGTATTATTGACTGACGCAAAAAATATATTATCCGACTTGCTCGCTAATTATAGTTCTCAAGTGGATTATTTGGCCATTCGCCTAGAAGAATCTCAAGGAACAGATATTTTGTTGCGAGGCAACAAAATAGAAACCCTAAGCGAAGGTCTTTCCATAGGCGGTCAAGTTCGAGCTTGTTACCGAGGAGGTTGGGGTTTTGCCAGCTTTAATCAACTCTCAACCTTGAAAGACAGAATAGAAGAGGCGATCGCTGTGGCCAAATTGATTGGAGAAGAAGAAACCATTCTAGCTCCCATCCCCATAATTCAAGCAACTCATGCAGTTCATCTCACAGGTACAGATCCACGTCATATATCTTTGGCCAACAAAAAAGAACTATGCGAACATTATGGCCAAGTGTTGCGGAGTGTCGATGGTCGAATTGCCACCGTATCTGTTCGTTATGGGGACAGTACCCAAAAAGTAATTCTCGCTACTTCCGAAGGCACCATGTTAGAACAATGTTGGGTAGATATGGAAATACGCTTTGCTGCTACTGCTAGGGATGGGGAAACCGTACAAACAGGTAGGGAAACTACTGGTTCCCGCAAAGCTTATGAGGATTTAACTAATTTAGATAATTGTGTTCGTAGTGCTGCGGAAAGAGCTGTTAATTCTCTAGCTTTGCCTATTGTTCAAGGTAATATTTATACTGTAGTTATTGACCCAATTCTCACAGGTCTATTTGTTCACGAAGCTTTTGGTCATCTCTCGGAAGCAGATATGGTCTATGAAAATCCCGATTTATTGGAAGTGATGACAATTGGTCGGAGGTTTGGTCCGGAAAATTTACAAATATTTGATGGTGCTAAGGTGTCGCCCTTGCTAAAGGAAAATTTAGAAGAAGAAGTACATCGGGGTAGTTATATATATGATGATGAAGGTACTCCAGCAACTACTACCCAGTTGATTCAAGATGGTGTTTTGGTAGGACGTTTACACTCGCGGGAGACTGCGGGAAAATTGGGAGAAGCACCGACGGGTAATGCACGCTGTCTTGACTATCATTATCCACCTATAGTGAGGATGACTAATACTTGGATAGCATCAGGAAATACTCCTACTTCAGATTTATTTTCTGATATTAAGGAGGGAGTTTATGCTCGTAACTGGTTGGGTGGGATGACTAATGGGGAAATGTTTACTTTCAGTGCTGGAGAAGCTTGGATGATTAGAAATGGTGAGTTAGCTGAACCTGTGCGGGATGTGACTCTTTCTGGAAATGTGTTTGAGACTTTGGCTGATATTGAGGCGATCGGCGATGATTTTTTTTGGGATGAGTCTGGGGGTTGTGGTAAGGGTGGGCAAGATGGTTTACCTGTTGGTTGTGGCGGACCGAGTTTGCGTATTCAGAATGTTGTTGTTGGTGGGGATGCTTCTGAAGTCTGAAGTCTGAAGTCTGAAGTCTGAAGTCTGAAGTCTGAAGGAAGAGGGTGGGAAGTGTGGGAAGTGTGGGGAGTGTGGGGAGATGGGGATATCGAGAAAGATGTGGCAGTGGCGCTCAGATGGAACATTTTTTGGTTGTGCATTAGTAAAGTGTGGGATAAGTAAGTATGGCTGGCGAATCTCATCTCAAAGCACTGATATATAAAAAATTTAGCATTTTGGCCGCCAAAAAAGTGCAAATATTTAAGCTTGAGCGACCAAAAAGTTAGGAAAAGATACAGGTAGAATTATTTCTCCTACTTCCTCTGTCTCCCCACCCTCCCCAAACTTTCTTGACGCACAACCCATTTTTTTATACCGAACCCGAAAGGATTTGATATAACCCCTACTGAAATGACTCCTTTGCCAAAAACCCGTACCCCGTGCAAAGATACCATAAGGATTCTATAGCAATCGAAACAAAGGGGGCGGACATATCAAATGCTTAAAATTCAGACAACGCCAGATTTTTCCTTCTGCTATATAAAAAACAAAAATATAGCAATCACCGAATCAGATGTGAGAATTGAGGTGTTCCTTTAAAGGAAGGAATATAGCAGTTATCTTATTCATATATTTTATTTTTTTTCTTCTTCCCTATTCCCTGTTCCCTGCTATATATAAAAAACAAATATACTAAGGATAAAAATTTTATGACATCTCCACCTCTACTTCGACGAGAAATTGGTGTGTTCGACGCTACCCTTATGGGTTTAGGTTCAATTGTTGGTACTGGAGTATTTGTCAGTATTGGTATTGCTGCTAGTATTTCGGGTCCATCGGTAATTATTGCGGTGGCAATAGGTGCTGTTGTTGCTATCTGCAATGGCCTTAACAGCGCCCAGTTAGCAGCAAACCATCCTGTGAGTGGCGGTACTTATGAATATGGTTATGTGCGACTCGTTGGCCACTAAACCAGGAAACTGAGTATAAATGGCCGTTCCAAGTCAATACATGAGGACAACCTCGACTTGTTAATAACTCTTATTACCTTGGTGGTGAAATTCCATCTGCCCTGTTGTTGGGTTGACAGCATAGACCACATTGGTGAGACTGAACATCAAACTGGTGAAGCTGGTCTAAAAGCGGGACAATACCAGTTACCAGGAACGATACCGCGAGCAAAGGCCGACAAGTGGACGAACAGAAAGGTAATTAAACTCTCGTGAATTCAAACCACCCCAAAGGTAGCTATGGGATGTAGGACGAAAGTCAGAGGGTCAATGGATACTATTATGTAATCGATAGTGTCAGCAACCATGCAGCACCCTCCGGGAGATTTTGCCCCACTAAATCAGCCGTAAAAAGGAATAAGGGAACGAGGAAACCTCTCTAAGACACCTAAGAATATAGGTCGAGAACTTAGGAAGCCATTCAAGGTCAATCTACGCAAAGGACGTAGGTCTTAGGGAGAGTAGGATTGGGTAAAAAAGCAGTAATGCAGACTTGCCCACTGTTAGACGTAATGTAAGGCAATTAATAGTAATGAATAAAGCTCAGACACTAAAAAGAAAGTTAGGAAACCCTAAACCCTTTCTTGAGTGCGTCTTACATTCTGAGGAGACCTCAGAATTACGCACTCGCTTTTTAAGCGTAGCATGGGATAGAGATGATATGCCCTCACAAGTTTCAATTAATCCTAATCTTAAATGGAAGGATATTAATTGGAAGAAGGTAGAGAAATCTGTGTTCCGATTACAAAAATTGATTTACAGAGCATCCATGAGTGGCGAACTCCGCAAGATGCACAGATACCAAAAACTTCTTTTAAAAAGTTACTACGCAAGGTTGCTAGCTGTTAGGCGCGTGACACAGGATAACCAGGGAAAGAAAACTGCCGGAGTAGATGGAATCAAAAACCTGACACCCATACAAAGATTCAACTTGGTGAACCTACTCGCATCACGTTATCTCAAAGCAAGTCCCACCCGCAGAGTCTATATACCGAAACCAGGTAAAGATGAAAAGCGAGTGCTAATTGATGAGGTCTCCTCAGAATGTAAGACGCACTCAAGACAACGTTCATTAGGCATCCCTACGATGTACGATCGCGCGTTACAAGCCCTGGTTAAGTTAGGTATGGAACCAGAGTGGGAGGCACGCTTTGAACCTAATAGTTATGGTCTTTTCCGGTGGTCAACACATGATGCCATACAAGCCATCTTTGTTAGCATCAACAAAAAACCAAAATATGTGTTAGATGCTGACATATCCAAATGTTTTGACCGAATTAACCATGATGCGCTACTAGGAAAGATAGGTCAATCTCCTTACAGACGATTAATCAAACAATGGTTAAAGTCTGGAGTGTTTGACAATAATCAATTCCTAGAATCTGTGGAAGGTACGCCACAGTCCGGGGTAATATCACCCTTACTAGCAAACATCGCCCTACACGGTATGGAAGAATGCCTAGAT
>NZ_JAAHGO010000135.1 GCF_010672455.1 Okeania sp. SIO2C9
TGCCGGAATATGTAACTTAGCAAATTGTCTGGCTAAACCTAATCCATCGCAGGAATTAAATATGGCTAACTGTAGACCTTTCCTAATTGTTGTTGCCAGAGAATTTTCTAATTCCTCTATTGTTATTGTTGTTTGATTTCCCAAATAGAAACATCCGGTACTCTCATCTGGTTTACTTTCACTATGACCAGAAAAACAAAGAATATCCCAACCTTTTTCATCCCATAATTTTTGGTCTAGTTCTTGGCGACTTGGTTTAACTAGAGAGATAATTTCGGCTTTGCTGGAGAGACTAGACAAATATTGTTTATCTGCCTCAACATTTATACCTTTGTCATCTCCAAAAATTGCTAAGATGCGGATTTTTTCCCTGGCAGTATTTAACTTTTCTACTCGGTTAGCTTCTGGCAGACCTATAGCAGCTTCCGCAAATTGATAACCTGAGAAAAAATTCCATAAGTGCCAGGGAATACGTTGCATTAAATTATCTTCAGACTGGATAATTAGTCGGACTTTATCTGAGAAATTAAATTTAGTCCGTAGTTCCTTTTCTATGCGGTTAAAATCTGAACTGTTTAACCAATTGTTGAGGATAATTTTCCATTCTTTCTCTAATTCCCGAATCTCGATAATTATTTTCTGAGCATTCTTCTCTATATCTTTTTTGGAAAAATTTGTTGTCTGCTCTTCCTTCATTTTGATTCTAGGAAGCAAGTCTAAATTTACATAGCATTGTCTTAATTGTTCATATTTTTTGCTCCAGTCTTGATAAAGCTGAGGAATTTTTAAATTTGAGGGTAAGTTACTAGCAAAAGAAATTGGTAAAGGATGACTGTCTGACCAAATATTTGCTCTAATAACTGGAAAACCTGTTTCAAAACTTCCTCCTGCAAAATTGAGAGTAACCAAATAATTAGCAGAGGTTGATTTTTGAAATATCTGCTCAACCAAAGACATCATGTAATCCTTTTGTTCTTCTGAGCGAGCATTTTGTTTCTTGATTTTTGCCAACTCTATCTGAGTACTTCTCTCACTTTCCTGAATATTTTGATTTATCTGTCGTTTGGTTTCTTGTAATTCTTTTTGATATTTTTCATCTAGTACTCTGAGATTTTGATCATAGAATTGGAGAAACTGTTGATGGATTTTTTCTTTGTTAGTTTCTGGGGGTACATCAATGGTAATTACTACTACTCCATCACCTTTATTTTCCATACCTCTAATTTTCATGGGAATGTCTTGGTTTTCCCCTTGTACTTCTTGGAAAGATGACATAAATGCTTTGGCATCTACTCCATTTCGGAATATTAAATCTACAGTATCCAAGACTTCTTCAAATAATTTTGTAAAGTCTCCTGATTGGAAATATCCACTACTAGGGCGACGTTCTCTATCGTCTGTTTCTGGTTTTGGTTTCTCTAATAAATAGATATATTTTGATTCAATATTATCGAGGATAGTAGTGTGGTCGATATTCCAACCTTCTAGACAGGTTCCTGACATTTGGGCGGTGGTAAAGTTAGTGCCTATTGCTGATACTTCCGTTAAATTTGCATTGTTTAAACAGGCAGCTTTTAGAGAAGCTTCCCCTAATTCTGCTAGTTTTAAATTGGCGTTAGTAAGGTCGGCACTCATGAGGTTTGCTCCTCTTAAGTCTGCTTCTATATATTCTTGGTTTTTTCCCCATCCACTTATTAATAATTCTCTGACTTTTATATCTTCTAATATAGTTTTTTCGACTCTGGCAAATTTTAGATATTTGGTTTGTCGCCAGAATGTACGAGTGACATTAGCAAATCGAAAATTTGTGCTTTTAAGGATGGCATGACTAAAGTCGGTATCGGTTAAATTAGCATTTTTAAAATTGGTACCTCCTAGAGTTCCAATACCAACAGCAAGTCGGAGGAGAAAAAGATTATTTTGGTCTTCAGCTAATATCTTTTTTGCCAGATGTTTGGTTATTAATATTAAGGTGGAATAAAAAGCTATATATGTGATAGCAAGAATCCACGGATAAGGACGACTTCTAAAAGAATTTGAAATAATCCCTCCTCCAATAATTAATACTAAAATTCCTGTTACTGCTCTATTTGCTAACCATTTTTCAGCGATAATTTCAGCTAAAATCACTCCCAAACTGAGAGTGAAAATTAATACAAATACTGCCCCTGTAGAGATCACCAGAGAGGTAATTGTATCCAGAGTAGGATTCGCATCTTCTTTGCTATTGAAGAAATAATTTACACTATCGATCATGTCGCTAGTCCCGAACATTCTGAATTTTTCTAATAACCAAACAACCCAATTTGGTGCTTCTGAAATTCCGAAAAAACCCAAACGCTCATCAAGATCTTTCTCCCTCATTCCTAAACCTGCAAGTATTGGAATTGTTAGTATCATTAGAGAAACTAGATAAAGTAAATATTTTGTTGTTTCTGCAATTCCTTGACGAATAGTAATTACTAATAAACCAATATTGATAAATACTCGAAGTATTAAAATAGCTGCAACAAAATGATTTATTTCCTTTGATATATCAGGGAAAAAATGTGAGGGGACATAGACAGCCATAAATCCTGCAATACCTGCAGTTATAAATAGGATAGTTGTAATAATAAATAATCTAATAACCTGAGATTTTGTTAATCCTGCTAAAGCATAATTGAACTTAGCACCCGTGAGATTTGCTCCAGTAAAATCTGCTCCTCTAATATCTGCATAAGAAAAGTCTTCACCAGTCAAATCTTGATTTTTAAATGAACGACCTTGAAGATTTCTCCGTGGTTGTTTAGATGAATGAATTAACATTAAATTTACCTCTTAAAAATTAATTAGAGTCATCTAAGCCCCCGCGCATCCCCCAAAATTGGGGGACTAGAGCAAGCAAATTTACTCTTGTTCCCCCCAAAGTTGGGCAGGGCTAATTCTTTGTCGTCAGAGAATATTCATAAGAAATACAAAAAATTATGCAAATATACAAATCTCTCCATCTCCCCACCTCCCCATCTCCCCATCCCCCCATCTCCCCATCTCCCCATTCCCCCATCTCCCCATAAATTTTTCTCTAGTGACAATAAATAGACCCTGCCCAAAGTTGGGGGGCTAGGGGGGCAAAATAACGAGCAAGTTCTCAGTGTTTTAGCGGACATGATATTAGCATTAGATTTACCTCCTGAGAAAACTTATTCTTCAGTCCACTGATAACTAATAACTGTTAACTAACAACTGATATTAGATTTACCTCCTGAGAAAATTTATTCTTCAGTCCACTGATAACTAATAACTAATAACTAATAACTGATAACTGATAACTGTTAACTGGTAACTGAAAAGATATCCCCCCTAACCCCCCTTAGAAAGGGGGGAATTATTAGGAGACTTTTTTCTAGGTTTTCTTGATGAATGAATTAGCATAATTATTTGCTCCTGAAAAATTAATTAGAAAATTTATTTATGTAGTTAACTGATGAAATATTTCCCCCCTAACCCCCTTAGAAAAGGGGGAATTATTGGTAGAAAACTACAGATTTAGGTTAGGAAACTACATTCAAAAAGAAAAATAAGGCAAATCAGAATTTGTACCCTTTTTCAGGTTTGATATTTGACAGCATAATTTTAATTAATTCAAATACTTAGCTTCTGTGGATACATTTCTCTGGTTAGAATTTGAGGGATTATCTGTTAAATTAATCTTGTTCATCATTAAGATGAGGCTAGCAATAATTCCTACTAATAAAAAGAACAAAGCACTAGAGAAGGAGCGATCGAACTTTTTAATATCTCTAATATCAAAACTATCGCGACAGACAGTGCAAAACATAATGTTTGTATTTTGGGTATGTTGAATGTAATTACAGGGGAGTACCTTGAGAGAAGTATTGTTTTGGAATGGGCAATTCATGTTAAAAATTTCCTGAGATATTGATTTATGGGCGTTGCTGATTATGGGTATGATTTTGCCCCCCTAGCCCCCCAAAATTGGGGGGAATAAAACTCTAAAAGTCCCCCAAAATTGGGGGATGCGCGGGGGCTTTACCAGAACCAAACCATCGCACATTCATACTTCAATTCAGCAACGCCGATTTATGTAGAACGTTTGTTTGGATGGTTTTTGCTGTAGTAGCATTAGATGGGTATCAAAGGAATTTTGTCAGAGTAAAGTTGGCTAGTAATATAAGCATTCAGCTGTCAGCTATTAGCTATCAGCTATTAATTTTGGGTCTGCGTACAAGCAACCTTTGAAATTAAAAAATAATCAAAAGTTACTGCCAAAGTTTCTAGACAAAACCTTGTAAGTAATTATTCATTACTAATTGCTGATAGCTGACTGTTGATAGCTGTTTGCTTACAATGAAACAAAATAACATTTGTATGGCTTCCATTTTTTTCACCTTTATTAATCTCTTTGTCTTTAAAAGTAAAATTTATGTACTTGTGGCAAAATTTAGGTAAAGTTAAAGTTCAATATTAATAATTTCTATTCCCTTTTCCCTATAGTTTTTCTTCTTTGATAACTATTAACTGCGAAAGCCATCCATTCCGCCGCCGGATGTTTATCTATTATTTCTCTCAATATATTTATCGCTGACTTAGCTAACTCTTCATTTTCTGCTGTAGAAAAATCTGCCACTTTTGCCAAAATATCTACTTGCCTAAATGCCTCCTCCTTATCCTCTGGAGTTAACCAAACTTCTGCTTCTATTGCTATTCTTAATTCTGCCAAAGCATCGGTCAAACTAGACTGACTTATACTCGCAGTTTTCGGCAAAATATGAGGTGGATAAACTAGCTCTTGACCAATCAAAAGTTGAGAAACTAAAGACATCATATATTCACCATACTGACGATAGAGCAAGATTTTTTCCTCCTGACTAATAGATTTTTCCTGATATTTTTCTGCCAACTTACCCACACCTTCCTTATAAATCTGAGTCAACTGCTGATGAATTTTTCCCTTACTTACTTCCGCAGGCACACTAATTTTAATTACCACCATCCCATCCCCTTTATTTTCCATACTTTGAATTGCCATATTTATCCCTTCATTTTCTCTTTGCACCTGTTGAAAAGCAGACATAAAAGCTTTCCCATCAATACCATTACGGAAAATTAAATCCACAGTATGAAAATTTGCCGTAAATAATTTTGTAAAATCTCCCGGTGCAAAATTTCCACTACTAGGACGACACTCCCTGTCATTTGTTTGTGGTTTTGCCGACTCTAATAAATAGATATATTCCGACTCAACTTCCTCCAAAATAGTAGTGTGATTAATATTCCAAGATTCTAAACAAACTCCTGTCATTTTTGCCTCGGTAAAATTAGTACCTATTGCCAAAACTTCCTTTAAATTTGCTCCATCCAAACAAGCACCTTCCAGAGCAGCTTCACTCAAATCTGCTATTGTTAAATTACTTCCAGTTAGGTCGGCATTTCTGAGATTTGCCCCTCGAAGATTCACACTTATATATTGTTGATTTATGCCATTTCCGGTCACTAACAATTCTCGAATTTTTGGATCGATTAATATTGTGGTTCCGATTCTGGCAAATGTTAAATATTCGGCTTTGCGCCAGAGGGTATGAGTGACATTAGCTAATCTAAAATCGGTACTTTTTAGGCAGGCATTACTAAAGTTAGTCTCGGTAAGATTGGCATTTTTAAAATTCGTTCCTCCTATTGCTCCAATAGCAACGGCAAGTCGGCGAATAGTTAGATTATTTTCGTCTTCAGCTAAGATTTTTTTGGCGAGATAACTAGCTATGGAGATTAATAATATAGATAGAATCATTCCTATTACATAATTGCCAATAGCCAAAATGACTGCCTTTGTAGGTTCCGAGCTATATATAATTCCATAGCGATGGTCTATATTTTTCAGGACATTATTTTTTAGCATACCTCCAGCGATAATAATTGTCGAAATTATCGACCAAAATAAGACTGAATTTTTCTGGTGTTTTTCAGATTTTATTTCAGCTAAAATTACTGCCAGACTCAGGGTGGTAATTAATACTAATATTGCCCCGACAGAAATAATTAGACTGACAATTATACTGACGACTATATTTACAGATTCAGCGTCGGTTAGTAGGTTAGTTACTCCATCAATAAGATTGCCACTTCTGAAAGCTTTTAACTCTTTTGAAAATTCGATAATTTCAGGGGAGAGAGGTTGAGTAATTCTCAAAACATTGAACCATTTTGAGAGATTTTTTTCACTCATAGCAAAAGCTGCTAATCCGGGAATGATAAACATCATTAGGGGAACGCCAGGGAATAAGTATGTTAAAGCTTTTTTGATTCCTTGCCGAATTGTGATTAATAATGTGCCAATGTTGATAAGTTCCAGGAGTAAAAAAATTAAGAAACCAATCTGAATGGGAATAGGATGAGAAGATTTAGGAATAAGAAATTTCAGGGGAATATAAACTGCTGTAAATGTGGCAAAGACTGAGGTTGTGCAAAAGAAAACAATCAAAATAGAAAGTATGATTTTCCAAGCTTTTGTTAATCCTGCTAAAGCATAGTTGAAGTTAGCTCCTGTAAGATTAGCATTTGCAAAATTTGCACCTCTAAGATCCGAGTAAGAAAAGTCTTCATGGGAGAGGTCTTGATTTTTAAAAGAACGACCTCGGAGATTTCTGCAACGATAATTTTCCATAATTTTTTCAAGAAGGAAGAGGGTGTGGGAGGGGTGGGAGGTCTGGGAAGGGTGGGAGGTGTGGGAGGTGTGGGAAGGGTGGGAAAGGTGGGAGGTCTGGGAGGTTAAAAAATCTACTCGCGTTAGTCGAGTAACCAATAATCAGGATGGGTAATCATCTTGACTAATCCACTGAGGACTTGATTGTAAGTTCCATAGAGTTCTCTTGCTTTTTCAACTTTAATGTACTGACATTTGACTGCAAATTTCAACCAAACTTGAGCCTCTGCTGCCTCTGCTTCACAGTCGCTTAATTTAGCAACAAAAGCAGCTTTATACCTGCGTTTTCTCCAAGTTTGTGCCATATTGGCACAAACTGAACGAGAACAACGACGAATTTGATCGCTTAAAGAGTATCTTTCTTCTACTGGGAAGTTTTTAGAATGCTCAAAAATTTCCATCGCTGCTGAGAACGCCAATTTATAAATGGCTAAGTCCTCATGAGTTCTAAAATACTTTTTATCTTTTTGTTCCATCTTAAAAATTTAATCACAACTATTTTCCTTTTCATCTCCCCACACTCCCCACACCCCCCACCCTTCCCACACTCCCCACACCCCCCACACCTCCCACACTCCCCACACCCCCCACACCTCCCACACTCCCCACACTCACCTAATTATTCCAAACAAAATTCTTCAATAACTCTCGCCTCTCCCAACACCACAGCAATACTAAACTTTTCTCCTATTTCAGTAGTGAAATTTAACTGAATAAAATTATCGGCATCGCGAGATTCTACAAATGTTAATTCTTCCCCAAACTCATCCATAACTATTAACTTAACTCCCGGTGGTAAATAAGTTTCTTCCCCCATCGGATGTACTTGAATATTCACATCTTTCTCTGTCTCAGTTTCTGACAGTAAATGCACAATTAAAGCTACCGACTCCTCAGCAACTCGCATTCCTAAATCAATCTTTTTACCCCGGGATATCCTCACTGAACTACGAAAACTATAACCAATTTCTGCTTGCTCAAAATTTAAAACCTCCTCAATAGTTTGCCAACCAGTTTCAAATATTCCATCAAACCATTGCAGTAAATTTGTAGCAGTCGAGCGATCGCCTTCCAACCTCTGCTCATACAACATCTGCAATAAATTCTGATTTTCTAACAACGCTCCCCACTTCTCAAACTCCACCTCCAACCTGGGAGAATAAGGAGACGATCGCCCCAACTGTCCCACCAAAGCAGTTGCCTCATCTAAAGATAAACTTTCTATTGCCTCAACGGATGGTTTTGCCTGGGGACAAATTTCTCGCGCTACCCACATGACGTTTAAGTCTTCAGTCATAAATTCTTGCCCTAAATAATAGATACGATCTAATTCGTTATAATTTGCTTTGCTTTTGAGATTTTGATAACTGGTGTAACCCCAAATTCTCATCCGACATTCTTCTTGTTCCACCACCGCTGCCAAATAATAGTCACCTACCCAACTTGGTAGGTCTACCCACTCCTGGGGAATGGCAAATTCTTCTGTATCTAATTCTTCTGTTGGTATGAGAATAATTCTAGTTTCTCCCATGGAAATCACACTACCGTTGACCACTTCCCAAATTTGACTTAAAGTTTCTAAGTTTAGTGATATTTGTGGTATTTCTTCTGGTTGTGTATCTTCTGTTAAATATTGAATAGTCATATTTAAACAAAGACGATTCAAATAAGCATTCCACCGCGCTACACCATTAGAATAATTTTGAGATTCTTGCCAGAGTTGCTCGGTTTCTTCTGGGGAAATTTCTAATAATAATTGGTCTGGAAATACTATTGTTAATTGATCTAAAGTTAATGTCATTTTTTATTTTTCCTATTTATATTCAGAAGGAAGAAGGAAGAGGGAAGAAGGAAGAAGGAAAAGGCAAAAGGGAAGAGGAAAGAAGAAAGAAGAAAGAAGGAAAAGGCAAAAGGGAAGAGGAAAGAAGAAAGAAGGAAGTCCTGCTCCCGTAATAGACATCTCCAGAAAAGAGGGAGTAGGGAGTAGGGAGTAGGGGGAAATAATTGATAATTTCTGTACGATAATTGATTTTATTTGTGATTATTGGAGATGTCTAATGTTTATAGCAAAGAAGAATACCTGGCACGGGAGCAAGATACTCCCACTGTTCTCGTAACAAACATGGCCAAGCAATGCATGACCGTTACAATGCGCTACCACCTATTTAATTTCTTCCCACACCTCCCAAACTCCTCACACCTCCCACACCTCCCACACCTCCCACACCTCCCAAACTCCTCACACCCCCCACACTCCCCACACCTCCCACACCTCCCACACTCTCAATACCACATCGCATAAGGCGCAATTTTCAACCATTCCTCTACAAAATTGGCGATTCTTTTATTGGTAGACATTGGTAAACAAATCTCCATTTTTTCCTTTACCCATTGCTGTAAAAATATCTGTAGGTTGTGCTGCACTATCTCAATTTCTCCCGCAACTGTTTGCTGAGAAACTTTTAACTTTTCTGCCACAGTCTCTAGCTTTAATCTTTCACCGTAATATAGTCGCAACATCATAATTTTTTCCTTTTGCTTGTCTAATAAATTTTCCTGTAATGCCCCATGAAATTGTTGCTGAAAATATTCTTTTAACAAGTCTTTCAAAGGTTGACTATGTTCTTTGATAATTCCTTCATTTGGAGGAATTTCAAAATTTGCTTGACACCATTTCACCAAAGCCATTAATAGCTTTTTTTCACACCCTTTAATTTTTCGAGATATTTGAGATTGGTCTAAACCAAATATCTCTTCCATTTCCATTTGCGAGATTTTCAAGCCGTAAGATAATTGCATTAGTTTCTGATATTCTGGTGTTAGCTTGGAAAACTCAGACAAACACACTGAGATTATTTGCTGTTTTTCTTCACCCTCTATTTCAGCCTCTCTATCGTTAACTGGAATAATTTCTGTCTTACTATCAGCAATTCTTTCTGTTGCTTTTGTATCAACCTCTTCAACAATACAACAATAGGCTCTTGCTACTTTTTCACAGGTGATGATTTTGTCTCTAATTTGCTGAAAATTAGTTATTAATTCTAGAGAATCACTGTGATCGGAGGATAATTTCTTGTTATAACTAGAACATCGTAGATTATAATAATTTTTAATATCTTCCCACTGTTTTTGATTTGGCTCTGGTAGCTTTCCTGCATTTTTTTCTGGTTGGTTGCTGTTATAAATTTCTTTGTAAGATTTGACTGCTAAAACAAGACTTTCAATTTCTTTTTTTACCCTAATTCCTGACTTGACTTTTAGTGCTTCTCTAAGTATTTTTTCACTTAGATATTTAGGTAAAGCCCAAGTTGCATATTTACAAATTTCTTTGCCTAAATAAGCTTTGTCTCTGACCTTATATTTTATTTGTCGTTCTGCCCAGGTTCTCACTGCAGTGTCAGTAAAATTATATGTAGAAAATATTTTTCTAGGTTCCGCTGCAATTTTTCTTGCCTCTTGAAAGCAATCTAATTCTTGCCATTTTATAGGTGCCAATTGTTGATTAAGTTCTTGAGTCGCCAGCCAGAAACAGGGTTCTTCTAAATATGCTGATAAGTGTTCTTTTTCTAGCTTGGTTTGATTGTTTTTTAGCACTTCTTTAACAAAAATTTTCGCAAAAAAATCTTCATTTGCTTCTGGGTTTAATTGAGATAAACTATGGATATTTTTGGCTAACTTCAGATCTTTTTGCAGACTGGTTATTTCTAGTTTGTTTGATTTTTCTTCTATATTGAAAAAAGTCGAAAATTTGTCTTTATTTTCTCTATTAAAAATCATATTTTTACCTTTGATATAGATGTCGTATACCAGGGAACAGTGGGAAAAAAATTTTCCCTTATTCGGATCGTCCTCAGTTTATGTCTTAACTTACCTGTCTATTGCTATGTCTGAAAAATATTCACTTTAATCTCTGGTCTATAATTGATGTATTATACCAATTTGATTAATGAATTCTACGATTTATCATGATTTTTTTAATTTGCTATTACATAATTTTTTCCAGAGATAATTCTGTAGATTTATGTCAAGATATTTTCCATTTATATCCTGAGTTTATGGAGTATTACTAACCAATTTTTTTCTACTTATGGCTGTTTTCAACAATGAATAATGAATAATGAATAATTACCTCTCCATGAATTGAAGAGGATTGACTAATAATGAAATTTTTTTTCACAGGAGTCGATTGGATATGGCGAGGAGACCTCGCCATCCCATCCTAACGGACTGCTCCGCAAACGACCGCTTATTATCCCCTTAAAAGGGGAGGCGCATACCCACAATTTTTCGGTAAAATTTTTAATTAACTGTAAATTAAGTTATCAGTTAACAGTTGTCAACTATCAGCTTGGATTGAAAGATTCGACTTATAGGCGCAGGATAATTTAAGAGGGATTGAAATCTCCCTTGAGATTTTATTTCTCTTGGTTTAAGTATAAATCTAAGCTTTTTGCTGAATTTGTGATTTCTTTTTAACCTAGCATATCTAGTTAATTGAACGCAAGATATATAAGTTATTTTTATTATTTTTAGTTATTTATTTGTCTGAAAAAAAAATGTTGATATTGTTACTCTATCTTATTGTCTGCAGATTTCTTAATTATGCAGTTATATAGCAGAAGGAAAAAGGAAAAATCTGGCGTTGTCTGAGTTTTAAGCTTTTAATATTTCCGCGTCCTTTGCTTAGACTGTTATATAACTTGGGTTTCATTGCTAAAAAAATTGGTGGTGGTGCATAGTAATGGTAAAGGAGTGTGGGGAGATGGGGAGATGGGGAGATGGGGAGATGGGGAGATGAGGAGATGGGGAGATGGGGAGATGAGGAGATGGGGAGATGAGGAGATGAGGAGTATGAGAGAAATTAAAGAATATGTATCCTACCATTACCATGCAGGACTATCAAAAAATTAAATAAGCGCATAAATTTGGCTCCTTAATACAAAGAGGTTTATAGAGATGGAAATAAATACCATATATAGGAGTCATGCAAATGTTATCTTGTTTCATTAGCTTTAATCTTATTGCTTTACTATCCAACATTATTGCTTTGAGAGGGTTGGCGAAGTCTAGCGACAGCTATATCGCTTGTTCTCCATCTGAAGCAACAACTTTAAATTTTGCTTTCATAGATGCTCCTGAAATTGAAAAATTACTATTGAGTCCGCAAGAAGAGAAAGATCCAGATGAAGAACCTGGAAACACTATTCCTCCTGCTTAGGGAAGTGTGGGAAGTGTGGGAAGTGTGGGAAGTGTGGGAGGTGTGGGAAGTGTGGGGGGTGTGGGAAGGGTGGGGAGGATGGGGAGGATGGGAAGTGTGGGGGGTGTGGGAAGGGTGGGAGGTTTTTAACAAAGTGGTGAGTCATCACTTTCTATTCAGTATAAAATTCACACATAAATGTATTTTTTTATACAAGAGTTTGGTCAAAACTTCTCCCTATCCCCACACTTTCCTACCCGATCAGATATAGCATTCTTACGCAAGAAATACTATGAGTGGGGAGGTGTGGAGTTAGTCGAGTAACCAATCATCACAATGGGTAATCATCTTAACTAATCCACTTAGGACTTGATTGTAAATTCCATAAAGTTCTCTTGCTTTTTCAACTTTAATGTACTGACACTTGACTGCAAATTTCAACCAAACTTGAGCCTCTGCTGCCTCTGCTTCACAGTCGCTTAATTTAGCAACAAAAGCAGCTTTATATCTACGTTTTCTCCAAGCTTCTGCCATATTGGCACAAACTGAACGAGAACAACGACGAATTTGATCGGTTAAAGAGTATCTTTCTTCTACTGGGAAGTTTTTAGAATGCTCAAAAATTTCCATCGCTGCTGAGAACGCCAATTTATAAATGGCTAAATCCTCATGAGTTCTGAAATACTTTTTATCTTTTTGTTCCATCTTGAAATTTAATCACAACTATTTTCCTTTTCATCTCCCCACACCCCCCACACCTCCACACCTCCCACACTCCCCACACCCCCCACACCTCCCACACTCCCCACACCTCCCACACTCCCCACACCCCCCACACCTCCCACACTCCCCACACCCCCCACACCTCCCACACTCCCCATCCCCCCATCTCCACCCCCGGTGTCTAATACTCATATTCTT
>NZ_JAAHGO010000136.1 GCF_010672455.1 Okeania sp. SIO2C9
TAATCATGGGATCATCAGCTTTATGATCTCACTTGAAGTCACTAAATACCATAAGTAATTCTACTTAATTAAATAGACAAGTTTTTTTGTGGTATGTTGTAATTCAAATTGAAGTGCGGAATGTGGGATTTATAAATATGTGGCGTGAACGGAAAAGTGGACGACTGCAATCACCCACTTCTCCTAGCCTCATAACTAGCACAACCTAGATAAAAGGATAAGTATTATGGTCTCACAGCACGAGCTGCTAAGTCAACTTGGTAGTGGGGAGTTGGATTATGACCCCATTCAACTAGCCTATGATATGAACTGGACAATCAGTCAATTAGCAGATATTTTGGGGGTTGACCAAACCACCGCATATAAATGGTCAAGTAAAAAAAGAAACCCTAATAATTCTGTACGGAGATTGGCTGGAATCCTGAAATATCAATTATCAGCATGATATTTTGGCTATTTTAAGCGTTTTTAGAACTCTGGTGCTGACTTAAAACTCATATATCATAAGGTTTTCAGCTTTTTTATGAGTTTTTTCCAGCACCAGAGTTTTACTACCTAGCACCAGAGAGTAAAAATCCTGGTGTTTTTTTTGTTTTTCCAGCACCAATAATGTTCATAGTGAACAATAGCGGATTTTAGACAATTTTTTGTAACCAGTTTGTAATTCGGCTAGAAACTATATCATACAAGACTTTAAGGTACTTTTACAACTTGGTGACATTGAGATGACAAGTGTATTCTCAATAAAAAATCATTAATTATGAGTCTTACAACCTTTGCGCTATAAAGGATTGACAAACCAGTTACAAAATTTTTAATTTTATTAATTGAGAAAAATGACATCAAGTGCTTACTGGAGATGGTTTTGAGACCGATTTACAAACCAGTTACAAGTCCCAAATTTGGCCAGTTACAAATCAATTACAACCTTTTGCGTTTGTAATTACAATATTTATGTCAATCCTTTACATAGTAATGGTTTGAGACCTTTTTACAACTAAAGCTAAATCAGGTTACAAGTCAGTGACAATGTTTTTACAATGTCATCGATTTTTTGTTCATTGTAATTATTTACACATAATACTTAGATGAAAAAATATTTTCTATATTGTCCTGATTGTTACCTAAATGTTGTGTTCTATAATAAAAGTAGTGTATAATAAAAGAAATAGAGAAGGAATTAATCAAATGACCAAAACCAAAAAAAGTAAATACTACGCATTTACTAAAGAACAACTTAAGAAAATGGGCAAAGAACGAGAACTGGTTGGAGTAGATGCAGCTTGTCGTAAACGTCAAAAACACGCAATTGTTGCTTTGTTGGTTGGAGATGACAAACGTAAGGCAGGGAATAAACAGAAGAAAGCTGAAGTTCTTATAAATCAACCCGAAAACTCGAAGGTTGAAACAAGTCCACAATCCATAATTGAAAAGTCGTCGCAAACTGCTATTAAATCTGACGGTGCTTTCACGACCGATGAGATGTTTAGCTTAACGAAATCCCAACCTTTGCTATCGCCGTTATTTGTTTATGAGAAAATTCTTTCATTCAAAACACCCAAAGAAGTGTATGTATTTTGCGTTAAATACCAAAACTATATTGAAGAAAGATACAAGGAAAATACTCTAACAGCTAGTACCATATCTAACCATTTATCAAAATGTAGAAAGGTCTTTTCAGGTAAAGAACATCCGGTTTATGAGTTAAACGAAGATGTTTATATCAAAAATAAAGGAAAAATCCGCCAGCATATAGCATACGGTCTTTTAGAACCCTCGTTACATATAATGAAAGACCTATATGACCAAAGACGAGTAACTAATCTTAAAAAAATGGGGTTTGACGAGTATGGCAATCCTATACTCCAAACATCAGAACCAAAGGAAGTCAAGGATATAGTTGAAAAAGCTTGTGGCTTATTAAGAGATTCAGACCCTATGGTTATTAATATAGGTTTACAAGTTCTCACTGGATTTCGGCAAAACGAACTTAACACCCCTCACATAGCTAAAAACGTTAACGGAGAACTAATCACTGTTAAGCGTGAAATGGAAGTCGTTGGAGAGTATTTAATAGCTTATAAAGGCTTGTCTAAATTAAGAGACAGATATGATGGTTGGTACATTAGACCTACTTTAGCCCCCGCTGCACTTATCAAAGCTTCATGGAATAAAGTTATGAGTTGTCCTATCATCCAAAATCAACCAGCAGACTTGGGACAATATCACGATAGTTACTATTCAAAGAAATATGCCAAATTATTCAAACAAATTTGGGAAGACGACCTATATCCCTCGTCTTTTACCAAAGGAATGAGCGACAACGCGAGCCATAAAGCAAGAGCGTTTTACGTTACTGCTATGGGTTTAGTTTGGGTCAGTAAAGGACTTGACGAGTATCAAGTAAAAGAATTACTTCGTGCGAGTTTAAATCATGCTGACTCTTCAGAAACGGAAGGATATCAAGCAATTTATAAAAAAGATACCTTCATTAACTCTATAAATATTGACGTGCCAATAAATAAAAATAAAGTGGGAGGGCTTGACGACAATTTAGTACGGGCATTAGTTCAAAAATATCGCCTGGAATCAGATTCTAAATCCATCGAGAAAAAGTTAATTATGGATACGGAATCAGATAAGGTCTTACACCAGTCCAGTATTGAATCAGATATAGGCAAAGGGACTAAATTGCGTCAAACCGACAATGACTCTAAATTGACTGAAACTGAAGAAAAAATTATTCAACCCTTAAAAACTTCTGAACTAACTCAAACAGATTCGGTTGAACGTAAAATTGTTGACGAGATTAACGGTCTTAATACTGTCGAAAAAACTGAAAATACTCACAATGAAAAATATAATTATTTTGTGGAAACAGTCATAAAAAACAACGAATTGAATACCGATTTTAATTACGATAAAAATAACAACAAACCAGGAAAACGTAAAAGTAAGGCTATTTCTATCAAAATTTATGAGGCGATAATGGGAATTATGAAATACAACCACAATCAAACGGAAATCAACAAAATAATAATACCCACTTGTGCTGTATGTGAAAAGTTAATTTTAGAAATGGGTCATAAAAAAATTAACTTTAAGTCATACAATTATGTTTGGGATAACATCAAAGAGGTAATTATTTCTCAACTAGAAGATTTAGGAATCCCAAATATATCTAAAGCTGAAGCGATTAAGAAAGAAGTGGTCGGCCAAAATATGTGGAATGGGAAATATCATCGTAAAGATTTACCAACTTTACTTCCAGAGGTTTTGAACATCATGGAACAACCTGTCGCAGTATAATACAAAAAGTCTCTTTATACGAACAAAGAGACTCTAACATATCTAGGTATTTCAGGTGATTTTATGAACTCTAAGTGTCAGTGTCCTATATGTTTAAGCTCTTTAGAAAATTTTGTGGAAAATAGGATTAAACAAGGATATACAAATGAAAAAATATTACAAGAATTAAATGTAAATTTAGATGTTGAAATAGATATGAATGAACTTAATAACCATCTGAATATATTTGGTCTTTTAGAAAATATTAATTCTGATGAAACCACGGAAAACAAACCCATTCAAGTAGAGTTAAGAAATATAGATTTCAGTAAATATGAAATAGATGTAGAAAAACCTTATGAAGTGATAGATTTCGTACAGAAAGCCCACTTAAGAGTTTATTTGAATCAATTAGAAATTACCTTAGACGCACAAAATAAAGCTCTAAGTGGTGAAAATATAGGTTTGCCTCCAGGATGTATGAGAGATTTACAAGTAGCTTTTAGCATACTTGACAAATCAACTGCTTTAAGTTTGATAATTAATCAAGCACAAGCTATAAAAACAGTTGAGAGTATGGGATTGGATATTAATAATAAAGATTATTTAGACCTTGGCAATGTTTAGAGTTAAACCTAATCTTAAACAAATCAAAAAATACGGACATATTAAAGATGACTTTCTAGAGATTCCGGAGTTTTGGGGAGAGTTTGTGGAACTTACCACTATTCGGTCAGGTGGTTCTATGGTGCGGTTTAAAGCTTACGAATATCAAAAAATAATGATGAACCTCGCTAACACCTATACCAATTGTGTAATCCTCAAAAGTCGTCAGATGGGAGTTACTCAGACTATTGTGAGTAAATTTTTACAAGACGCTATCAGAAACCCCGCAGCTAGTAGCATAGCCTTTATGAGAAATGGTGAAGATGCTAGTGCTATCAGTCGTCGTTGTAAGCAAATGTTGGGAAGTATCCCAAAATACGCTGTCGCTGACAACGATAATGTAGGATATCTCAAGATAAAAAATGGTGGTGACGTTTATTTCAAAAATAGTAGTAAAGAGGGTTCTCGGTCTTTAGACTCTGCTACTGGAATGTTGTTTGATGAAGCTGCTTTTGTCGAAAAAATACAACAAATTTATGCTGCATCAAGTCCTAGTGGCGCGTTGTCGGCAGGTATGGTGCAAAAATTTGTGGTCAGCACTCCTTCGACTAAGAGTGGTTGGTATTGGGATAAACTCAATCAAGACAATGGAAGTATAGATATTGAAGATATTGCTATCCAAGTATCTGAAGGAAGTTTATACAAAGAAATACCTGGACTTTACTGGTTTCTGGACGATGCAGGAACCTGTAAAATAATAATTCACTTTCTAGCTCATCCGATCTATAAAACAATCCCAAATTACTTAGAGTACCGATTAAAGCAAGATGGAACAGATTGGGAAACAGTGCAGAGAGAATATAATTTGAGATTTGTAGATAGTGCTGTAGGAGTCTTCTCAACCACTCTAATCAGGGATAACGTAGTAAATGACCTAAATACTGTTTTCGACCCCTCTAGCGAGTATTATGCGGGGCTAGATACATCTACGATAGGTCAAGACTATTGTGTATTTGTTGTCTGGAAATATTCAAAAAACCGACTTTTTCTTGTAGATATGTATCGCAAACGCCATGAAACCAGTGATTATAACCTCTACCAAATATCAAAAATGATTGAAAAATATAAGCCTAAAGGGATTGGTATTGAAATTACTGGAGGAGTTGGTCAAGTTTACCTGGAAAATCTCACTAAACAGTTCAAAGGGATTAATATCCAATCCATTAGGACTACTGGCGACACCAAACCCACAATGATTTCAGATATGGTTCTAGCCTTAGAAAGAGGTCAGTTAGGTTATAGTCCTCAATCTCCATTAATAGGTGAAATGTTGAGCTTTAGGAGGCAGGGTAAAAAATTAGAAGCTGCACCAGGAAAACATGATGATGTTGTGATGGCAACTGCTTTTGCGATTTCAGTCTCACCCATAGTTAAGGAAAAAATGACAATTTTAACTACTGCAATTTCTAATTGGTGATATGAAAAATGAATTTGTCGAACATGGAGAGTTAATATTTAAAGGAATTAAACCAAATAATACAACACCGACTGACTATAATGAATTTTACAAGTCAAATTATGGTTCAAATGAAATAGTCATAGGTAGCTATGCTGATATGAATGGTTTTGGACTTGTTTGTATAGGAGTCTTAAGATATCAAAAAAGTAATTGTTTTAAATATTTGATTCTTGAAATTTTATCTAGTTCTAAGCAATCATTTAGCAATATATTTAAAACTTTGGAAGGTTTTAGTAAAACTTATAAAAATAATAAAATAGTAGGTGGCTACACTAATAATAAATATTGTGAAAATATTTTATTGCAACTAGGACTGCAACCAATATTAATAGAACAGGCAAATATGCAAGACTATACTTCTTTATTAGCCTCTCTATTGAATGACCAACTGCTTTTTTCAACAGAAAAATGCAAGGAAATTGTTAAAGAAAATTTCAAAAAATTTGACCCGGAGTCACCAATACCTAATCACACTATATATTCAATTTTATATGGTTTAAATGGTTATATTTCTCAATTTTATGACGTTTCTATACAACCTTATATTAATACCTATTAAAAAATAAACTTGTGAATTTAGTCCTTCACAAGTTTATTAGTAGGTTTTTTTGATTTGGATTTTTAACTAGCTTTAGGAAGTTCCTCATTTAGCACTACAGGAGGAACGAACTCTTTCATCGTTGTATAATCTATAGTCCACAAACCAGGTTTGTCAGGTAATGGTTTCATTTTCAAAATAAAAGTTTTACCTACAGCATTTTCTATTATCTCATCTAGTTCGTGGATATTATCTGACTCATCAAGTACAAATCCTTCAGAATCAGTCTTTGTAATAATCTCATGTTTAAATCCTATAGCAGATGCAAACCTTCCTAAAGCATTCTTTTCATTGAAAACTGGTGATACTAACTGGGGAACTTGTTTAAAGTTACCACTACGTCCCAGTACCTCAAACAAAATCACCGCACGAGTAAATATCTCTCCATCATTATTTTCAAATTCATGGTCAAACAATCCAAGAAAACGAGCTTTAGAATAACCTTCAGAGTTTAATGCAGGCATCCAAGATTTAGAACGTGTCATAATTAATCTTACATATTTGTTTTTCGTTTACAATTACTATTGTATCACAATTTTGTTAGGTGTCAACATGATTTCTAAATTTCTTGAAAGTATTGGTGAATGGTTAATTGAAACTCGTCAACTTAAAAATTTAACTCAAGAAGAGCTTGCACATTTGTCAGGTTTACATGAAGGAGTTATCCGAAGATATGAAGCAGACCAGTATCAAAAATGTTCTCTGGCCAGGGTAAGTCATATATGTGAAGTTTTAGAAAATTATCGTCCACATACATAATTATTTTTGAAGCAGTCCATAAATTTAATAGGCTGCTTCACCTAGTTAAAATAGAAAGTCTAATCGTCTTCTTGGAAACTCATACGATTTAAACAACTACGTTTAATACCCGCTACTTCGAGAAGGTCTACCTCATCATCATCTTCATCATCTAAAGTCTCATCTATCTCAAAACCATCGTAATTATTAAAATCATCTATCACAAAACCATCGCGATTATCGTTTTCTTTAGAGATTACAAAATCAGTAAGAGTTGGTTTATTGAGTTTTTCCTCAATTGAATCATCTAGGATTGTTGTAAAAGTTTCAGTTCTACTTTCAAGGTTTATATCAGTCGAACCTGTTTCGGAAGTATTTGTCGATGAAGTTTTGTCGCTATCAGAAAGTTTTTCCCCAATGCGAGATTTTTTATTCTTAAAATAATGTTCAGATACGCTCAAGGGACGGCTTTCCCAATCATCATGTACCCTACGGAATTTTTTAGGATTTTCTTCTTTAACCGCGACATCATTGCGATTAGGTAATTTCTCAACCACTTTCTTAAATGAATTACCATTTTGATTTTTACTGATTGATTCAATCCAATTTTTACCTTCGTTAATTGCTGTTTGAATCTCAACTAATGCTCTACCATATTCAATTACTTTAGTATCAGGATTATAGAAATATGCGGTCAAACCCCAACCTAATTGTTTTTTTAATCGAGCGTCCATTTTTTGCCATTCTTTATGTTGTTTCTCTGTTTTCCAGAGAAACTGAGATAAACTAATAATGTTTAAATCACTATTTTTATAGATAACGTCACCAGCAGTCAAACAATATTTTTGAACAACATTTTCACTTTTGGAACTTGTCATATCGTTAGCTTTATTTACTTTCAAAATTTCTTCGACCTTGTACTTGTTTATAACTGGAGCCGTCCCTGTTGTGGCTATCTGAAGATAAATTTTTGGAAGTGGGTGTTCTTTTTCAATTAATTCTAATTCCTCTCCTTGATAGTAGACTGACTTATTAAACTTTTGACCTCTACATTTAATTTTTTTCTCATCAAAAAAACTGATAAACATATAGTTGGATTGAGAGTGACACACGATAGATTTGTATAAATCTTTATGTTCAAAACTCATCTGATTTACCACATCAAGTATCACCTTACCATTATTTGTATATAGATTCCTGATGTGATTATGATAAATATCATCAACTTCGCTCCAATTATCAGAATTTCCTACTATAGTTTGAACGTCGTTTTTAATAGTTACTTTACCTGTTTCAGTATTAACATTTTCAACCAACCATTCACCATTACCTGCTAGTGGCTTTAGAGGGTAGCGTGAGTTATCATTCTTAGTGTCTTGAATAGTTGATTTTTCTTTACTCCAACGACATATTGTGCCAAAACTAGGAGTGTATTTATCCCAAAAACGCACTTTATTAATTGAATATGCCGAGCCGTCAGTAATCGACTGGTGACTATTGGTTGCGACGTGCATTGTCCAGGCAAGTGCGCGAGCGCGAGCAGTAATGTTAGAAGCTACTACCACGTTTCCTATGTTGAAGTAGGGAGATGCGATTGTTCCGTATACTGTGTTGATGACCAGTTTGATGTAGTTCTGAAGACTGTTCGCGTCACTTTTAGGAATTGTATTTGATTCGATAGACAATTCTAATTGTTTAATTAAATGGTCTGAAACTTCAACTAATTTCTCACCCGATATTTTTCCTTTAGCAATTTTCTTTAATTTTGAACGAGCATCTAATAATGGTTCAATTAAAGTTGATAATTTTAATTCAACCCAATACCTCGGACGTAAATCTTTCTTAACATTGCCCCCTAAATAAACTCCTTTAGAAATGTGTTTATATTCAATTACATTATTGTTAGAGACAATTTTACTAACTAATTCGTCAAAACTATCACATTTCAAAGATTTAGGATAATAGTACATTGTCACAACTTCTAAGTTCATCCACTCTTTCTTTTCTTTATCTGAGGAGTGAATTTCTATTAGTTGTAAAATGTCGTGGTTAATGGTTCCATTAACTATTTCATTTGTATAAAGTGCGAATGGGATATCTACTTCTACATCATCATTTAAAACAGCTTTCTTCGTTTTTTGAATTAATTTGCGAGGTTCAATTGACTTACTAAAAATTAAATCTTGGTCAAATGAAAGTTTTCCTGAAACAGTAATATTATATAAACCGGGAATCAATTCTTTCTTATATTTCTTCAACAAATCACCAAGTTTAATCTTTTTCTGACCATGACCAAATTCTAAGATTGCTGGAAGTCCTACAGGATATGATTGGTTCATTAAACCTCGACCATAACAACCACTAATATCGGCATCAGCTATGATTGAATCCATTACTGAATATGTGGTAGGTCTTTCATTCTTGCAGCGACCGCCGTTTACTGCAATGCCATATATGGCTGTAGAGTCTTTATCATACTCTACAATTTTACCTACTGAAGCTTGACTGGCTAAAGTCATAATGTCGGGTTGGTCTATGTCTGGGAATAGTCTCTTAAGAGCTACTTGAATAGGGTCTATCTTTTCACCATCTTCACCCTCTACTGGAGATAGACCTAATGCTTCTAAATCCCCTAATATAGTTGCTTTTGACCGAATCCAAGACTCAATTAGAGCTGCTACCTTAGAACCTACTGAGTTAGCAATTTCATTGGGTTTTGGAGCTGTTAACCCTGCTACCTTATAAATTGTAGGAACCATTTTTTCTTTATCTAAACGCTCAATATTTGAGGTTATACAATCGCTTGCAGAGTATTTAATAAAGTCTAAAAACATTTCATCAGGGTTGTCGCCTTCTTCTAATCCATTACCTGTAAAAGGAGCAATCATATTAGTTTTATATTTATCCATTTTGTTTTTGTTTTCCATATTAATTCCTACAATTTGAGCAGCGTTATTTAATGATACAGCACCTAATAAAGCTGCTTGGTCTTCAATTTTTAAAGCTACTTGATACCATCCCGGATTATCAAAATCAGGATGTTTTAACTCAATATAATACGACAATTTTACAGGCATACTTTTTTGAGTTGTTATACGACGATTTTGTTGACATTGTGCTTGAACTTTATCAACTATTTCAGGATTATATGGAAATAATGCACAAATATCTTTAAAACTAAAAAATATTGAAGCGTGTACATATAAAATACCAGAAATCTTGTCAGAAACGTGTATAGAATCTCTTGCATTAAAAACCGCTGCAAGAGGAGAAATCCGTTTTTCCTTACGAATATTCCTTAATAGAGATACGTCATAGTTAGAAATATTAAAGACAAAAGCTGAGTTAGAATTTTTTTCCCGTAACTGCACAGTCAACATCTCAGTTGGCTTGTCAGGACATGACTTAAACTCAGAATCCACATCAAATCCTATAGAGTAGTGTTTAAAGCCTTTCTTTTTACCTACAGACATTAAATCCTGATACAAATCAGCAACACCTATGAAGGGAATAGGAGTATCGGTGTAAGACTTGTTATCAGATTTCCTTTGATAATTTTTCCAATCTTCAGGGATTACCAAACTATTATGGTGAATGAAGTTTGACGCTTTGCTATCACTGTCAGCAGATTTAATTGAAAAAGCGTTGTCAATTTTTGTGGTTTCGTTATATAATTTAGGCATGACTTGAGCGAGGCGCATTACTCAAAGTCCAGTGAGAAGAAACCTTTATTTCTTAGGAGTTAATTAATTAAATAATCTTATAGATAGTCAATTAATTTTTAGGTAGTTAAATTTTAATGGTACAATTAAAATATAATTTAAGAAATTTTGGGTTTCTTTGCTGGTAACAAAGATTTTGCGCCCTTTCATTTCTTTGAATTAGATGAAATTTGTTTAATTAAATTATACAGCTAATTTTTGCGATTAGCTGTATATTTTTTTGATTTTTTTGAATTATATAATGAATAAATAGTCAATACTTTTATCGGCACATCTTATTATGTTTTTATATATTTTTTAAATTAATATAATAAATTGGCAATATTTTTATTTTTTAAAATGTTAATAACTATTGGAAAAATATTATACTTAAATAAATATTTTTTAAGATTAACAATAAATATAAATTAATTCTTATTAATCACATATTAAATATATTTATTGTTATATTTCATCTATTTATAATATTGTTAGTATAACAATCATCTATTTATACCTTCTATTAATATGTGAAATTAAAAAAATAATTAAGTTAACCTTCTCAACGTTCCATTAATGAAGAGTAATTATATTTTAGAGATAACACCTCTATGTTTACTGGAATTTGTCCAAAGTACAGCTATAAATTCAATGAAAAAATTCTCACACAAAAATTTACTTGTCCATAATATGACCATATTGATAATGGTCTTTAGTATAATAAGCTGTAATCGCAGCAACAATACTATTACAACTTTTAGAGATAGTGGCATTCCAGAAACTGAATATTGGGAAATTAAGTCTGTAGTTAGTGGAAATCGGTTGACTATAAATCAAGGGTTAAAACAACGTACATTACAACTATGTGGTCTAAATGATATAACTCCAGAAGCTAAATCTTATCTGGAACAGCAAATCAAACAATCTCCAGAAACAGTTCCTACTATATTTGCAGGCAAGGATAAACAAGATATTTGGTATGGTGATGTTTGGGTAGGGACTGGAAACAGCGAAAATTCTGCTTCAGGATTGTTACTTTTTAATGGTCTAGGTAAGTTGAGCGAGGACTATTATACTTGTCCTGATAGCGATACTTTAAAGTTAGCAGAGGATTTAGCCAAAGAACAAAAGTCAGGTATTTGGAGAGATTTGTAATATTTAATCAATTTTTGCTAAGTCAATACTCCTTTTCCAGGATGCTTCGCATAGAAAGTCAAAAATTGATTGTACATCACAACATAACTTATATGAATCATTAATAGTTATTAAAGCTTAAATATCCTGATTAAATAAAAATAATTAAATATAATAATGAAAGAACAAACAGAGTAAAGTTAGTTGAAAGTCAATGGTTATAATTTTTAACCTGTAACTATGAATGGATTCCTACTACAATAGAAACCCATTCAACCTTTAGTCTTAGTTAATCAGAAAAAGTTCTGCAAAATTTTTTCTAATTTCAACTCTAATAGTCCTATCAGGTTCAAATTCTATAATTAGAGCCGACGGAAGTAATAAAGCAATAAGAAATGGAGTAACCAGTCTATTTACCAGACTGGTTTTCTTTTTTCTGACAAGTTTTTTGTTCATACTTAAACCTTATAGATTGTGGAATTAGAACTGATTTAAGTTCTTGTCTCAAATATAGTGATTATTATTGCTTTTGAGCTAGATATCAAAAATGTTTAATAATCTTGTTTTTATCCATCACATAGCATTGATGAAAAGCCAATTTAGATATTTTAAGATTTTTTTAATAATACAGTTTTTTGTAAGTAATTAAAGCTGAAAACTTGTAAATTACTTTTCAAAATATGTTAATTCAGAGAAATCACACTAATCTAGATACCAAATTCTCTATAATAAAATTTCTATTTATGTAATGTGAGCTAGTTGGATATGGTCAGCTAGTTCAGTGAGCTAATTGAAACCCTTAATAAATCAACCTGAGCTAGTTGAGTGAACTGGTTAAAAATACGGTACTTTAAATATAAATCTATTATCTAAAAAAATATATTATCTAATTTCTACTATCTAAAATTAGGTTTGTCCAATAAGAATAAAAGCAATGTCCATTAACTTAGGTTGGTGGACATTGTTTTTTGCTTTGAATATATTCTATTTTTAAATGCAACATATAAAGTGACTTTGCGCGATCGCC
>NZ_JAAHGO010000137.1 GCF_010672455.1 Okeania sp. SIO2C9
AGCTAACTTCGCCTGGCAGCTAAAATCTACCGAACTGTTTCCAAAAGGCATTGTTTCCTACATTGTACCAGATTTAGGACTATTTTTGAGATTTTGGGCACTCAAAAATCAAGGAAATGGATAGGTTGAACAAGGTTTTTGGTTAATAGTTGCGTCTCTAATTTTTTTGACCAAGCACATGAAGATTTACTTATTCTCTCAATACCGATATTTTGATCATAGAACTTGGACATAGTAATAGGCAAAAACCAGAGAAAAATTAAGCCGATCGCTAACTTAGTATAAATCATTTATTCAAAAGGTGGAAAACTTATCATTTTTACTTTTTAAATTATCTACATTGAATAAATTTTTAAACTACTTGAGCTATTACCAAATAATTAAAATTTCAAGGCTCTTCTTTAAATAATAAATAAATCAAAAAAATCCTCTTTCCCAATCCCCTTATTTTAAGGATACATAATAATTTATTATTAATTGTTAATTATTAGTTTTTGAACAATTACTTACCCATAATTATAGTTAACTTTTTCCTTCTTCATTCTCCTTGACAGCAACAGCATAATCACGAAATCTTTCCATATCTGCCATCAAAGTAGATTCTACCATCCTACCTAAAAATAAATTATCCATAATCTTAATTAACCAGCCAGGAACTCCATAGGCTACAGTTAACTTGACGATACTACTACCATGACGATCATAGAAACGAATTGCGCCTCGGTTTGGTAAACCATCCACAGACTCCCACTGAATAATTTGATGGTGAACTACTCTTTGTATCCGAGAAAGCCAACTAAATTGGAAATTAGCACTGGCTAATTTCCATTGAGATAAATCAGGATTATCTTCCAAAACTTTAACAGATTCTATCCACTTCATCCATCGAGGCATTTGTTCTAAATCTGACCAAAGATTCCATACTAAATCAATCGGAACAGCTACCTCTATCTGTACGCTATGTTCTAGCCAATTAGTCATAAGTAATATTTGAAATTATTTTAAATTGATTATTATATAGAACGATTTTTTAAAGTAAATATTTAAACTTTAAAAGGCAACATTACTTGTATAGTAGAAGGAAAAATTTTGATAATTGATGTTTCGTTTTTTCTTCTGCAAAGTGCTACACAAACAGCTATTTCATCAGTCAAATACAATAATGGCGACTGCTACATTTTAAAACTTACGCATTTTTGAGCCCTAAAGATTCAAATATAGTGTAGCACTATAGTTTTAGATGTATTCAATATTGAGTAATTAGTAGGCAGTAGTTGTGCTGAAACTAAACTGGTATGATAATTTCGCCAGTTGTTGTTACAAATGTAGTCTACTGTCAGCTTGATTACCAATTATCTAATGTATATAGATATATAGCAGGGAACAAGCAAGACTGGGAAAAAAATCGGACAGTTTAAGGTCATCATCCCATATCCCAAGTAACTCTTTCCCGTGCTATATCATTAGACATCTCCTGCAAAAGAGGGAAAAGGGAACTCTTAACAAGGAACAGGGATAAATAATTGACAATTTATAGATAAAAATTGCTTTTATTTTTGATTTTTGGAGATGTTTATTAATATTCAACCGAAAATAATACTATAGCGCTACATATTAAATTTAGGAAATTTATCTGTTGCTTTTTGCCTTCAGGAACTACTGACTTTTCCTACCGGAATACTGCGCAAACAACCCAAATATTATTCTCTTAACTACTAACTACTTCTTAAACACTTAATTTTAACTAGCAGTAACTGGAGTTCGTCCCAAAATATTTTCCACATTTGCCAAAATTTTCTGAGCAGCTTGCTTTCCAGAAATAGTTGCTCCCTCCATACTGTCAATATAATCCTGTTGGGTATAACTACCTGCCAGAAAAAAGTTAGGCACTGGTGTTTGCTGGTTAGGGCGATATAAGTCCATACCAGGAGCTTCCCGATACAAAGACTGAGCTAATTTCACCACACTATACCAAGTCATATTTAATTCTCGTGAAGAAGGAAATAATTCATGGACTTGCTTTAAAACATGATGAGCGATCGCTTCATTATTCTCTTTGATAAAAGGGTCTCCTGGTGTTAACACCAACTGTAATAAAGAACCTTGTCCTTGCCGATAATAATCTCCTGGACTCGTTAATGCTAAATCCGCAAAACAGGAAAAGTCCGCATCTGGAGTATAAAGTAAATTATCAAGACCAGCAGCACGCTCTAATTGTTGACGTTGGTTTTTATCGTGTAACTCTGTCACCCAACCATCAAACCTGAGCTGTACCGTTGCTACTGGTACTGCATCTAATTTATAGATTTTGTCAAACTCTGGCCATTTACGCCAAGCTTCAGGCAAAATGCGCTGAATACCCGGTACATCACAGGCAAACACATAAGCATCAGCAGCAATAGTTTCTTCAGTCTCCCCACTAGCGACAACTATCCCACTGACACGAGTTTCCCCATCATTCTCCGTAAACTGAATTTCTCTGACTCGTCTCCTAGTATTAATTTTTGTCCCCCTTGCCTCCAAATATTCAACAATTGGTTTGTGGAGATATTCATAAGGAGACCCTTCCAACATCCGCAGCACCGATGCCTCTGTTTTTGCAGCAAATAATTGGAATATTGTCAACATACATCGAGCAGAAATATTATCCGCATCAATAAACCCTAAAGCGTAGGCAATAGGGTTCCACATTCGCTTGATACTTCCATCAGACCCACCTTGGCCACGAAACCATTCTCCAAAACTAACTTTATCCAAATCTCGAATAGTTTTCATCGCCCCATCAAAATCTACCAACCCTCTAACTATGGGACTCGTACCTAGAGCGATCGCATTTTGTAACTTATCTTGCACAGATAACTGAGATGTGGTAAAGAAAGCTTTTAATCCATTAAAGGGCGCTCCAGTCAAAAAGCGAAAATCTAGCGAACCTGTTTTACCTCCCTTATTGATAAAATTGTGAGTATGTTCTTTGAGGCGGAGATTCTCAAAAGCTCCTACTTTTTTCATCAATTCAAACAGTTGGTAGTAGCAACCAAAGAAAACGTGCAAACCCATTTCTACATGATTTCCATCCGCATCTACCCAACTACCAACTTTTCCCCCAACAAAGGGGCGAGATTCAAATATTTCTACTTGATGTCCAGCATCGGCCAATTCGACGGCTGTGGCCATGCCTGCTAATCCTGCACCTGCGATCGCGACTCGCATTATTTACTTCCTTACTCATTTTTTTTACAATTCTTAATAATTATACCTCCAAATTTTCACTTTTGACTTAACTAGGTTTTGCTCAATAAGTCTTATGGGTGAGGGTAGGAGTTAACCCACCCGCGCGCCCCTCCCAGGAGGGGAAGTCAGGAGTCAGGAGTCAGGATAAATGCGAATTACAGAGGGTGTAGTTGCCAGAATTATCCCTTAATTTTTCTAGCCAACTCTTGCACAAAATGTTAATATGCGTGAGCTTTCTTGACCGAAAAGCTAGTACTTTTTTTCAAAATAATAAGGCTGAAACCTTTATACGCCAATCTTTTGATAATTAATCAGCACAGCAATAACTAGCTATCAGCTATCAGCCTAAAACCCACATTCCGCACTTCAATTTATAACATCAAAAGTAGTATATGAATCCGTAGCTTGGTAGGTATTGATACTATGCAAATCATCTCAATTACTTTTTTAGTCGATCAAATTCCGAGTAAATAATTATTGCTCTGCTGATTAAATATAAAAGTCTTTACAGATAAAGGTTTTAGCCTTTTTAAGTATCAAAAAGTGCGCAGTTTTAGGTGGTAATGGTTCAAAAAATTAGGATTTTGCTCAAGAGTTGGGCAGAAAAATCTAGGGACGATTCTTCCTACTATCTCCTCTATAATTCCCATTTCTCCTGTCTCCTGTCTCCTGTCTCCTGTCTCCTACCCTCACCCATAAGACTTTTTCAGCAAACTCTAATTATTGCTCTTCTGATTAAACCTAAAAGCATTCACATATAAAGACAAGTGCATTTTTGGGGTCGAAAAAAGTGCAAATTTTTCAGCTATTTATGCACATGCATGGCTCGTATTTTAGGCTCATAGTTGGGCAGAAAAATCCCAAATTGACAATTCTTACTCCTACCTCCTACCTCCTACCTCCTACCTCCTACCTCCTACCTCCTACCTCCTGTCTCCTGTCTCCTCATTTAAAAAGATACTGGCATTAACTGTAATGGCCCTATCCCCAATTCTTTAGTTGAGAGAAAGCGCACCTCAAACAAAGCCATCATATCCTTAAAATCTGGTTGACCACGAGAAGCGCCTGTAATACCCCTGGCAATAATTAAACCACACCAACCATCAGTAGCCTGGCAACGCCTGTCCCATTTTTGTTTAGCTTCCTTGTGTACTGGGTCATTCTGCACAAATTCACCAAATAAATGAAGCACACCATCATAAGTTTTAAATATGCCCAAATCGTATTTTGTTTCTTCCATTGGGTCTTCTCCTAGATTAAATCCGATACCATGAAGTCCCTGAGCTTCTTGTAAATCATCAATCAATCTAGTTGCTTTTGGCAGAGAAGTTTGAATCAAAACTATTGGTAAACCTTCTCCTGATGAATTAATCTCTACTTCCGGTGCCTGGTATAGTTTGGTATTATCTCGTAGATATGCCACTGTATCCCAAGGTACCATTCCTAAACTTAAGAAAGAATTGGCCGGAACCAAATCATTCTTCAGCATAGGCATTTCAATTTCTAATTCTTCATCTCCCTCAATATCGGCCTCGGAAGCCATTTCATATAATTCTTCTGCCACTTCTGGCATAGTGGCCACTTTGACTGAAATTACTTGTTCAGATTCTGGTATAGGGATACGGTAGCGACTATTGATGCTAGGAAACTTATCGCCCGTCATCTTTTTGCGGTAGGAGCGTAAAAAACGATGGAGTGCCTCTATCGCCACTAATGTTGTAGCTGCTTCCTCCTCATATAGAACAGACCTTAAACCTTCTAGAGGATGTAGATTACCAAAATTGGGCTGAATTTCTGATGCAGATAAATTTTGGAGGTCGATCTCCTCACTCTCATCGTCTTCTTCTTCTTGAAAGTTATCGTAAGTGACAAACAAACAATCTTGTCCCAAAAAAGCTTCCTCTAAATTTTCATAAGATTTTTCATAAGCCACTCGTTGCCGAAACCTTTTGAGAGAATCTAAAGAACGATATAGTAAGATGCCATAGTCCATACCCAACTTACCTAAGACACAGACATAGAGATTTTTGATATCCCATTGATTAAGTTCTATGGAAATGATTTGATGCTCTCCTAATATTTCCCATGGAGCATCATCCCAAACTTGATATGCTTTTTCAACTAAAACTTCCGCATAATCAGGAGGTAAGTTAGGAGGACGATTTTCTGCTACTTCCTGTAGTCCTTGAAATATTTCATCAATTAGAGGTAAATCTGGGACATAATCAATGGTAATTCCTAGGTCTTGTAAAACTCCCCTCAGAAAAAATTGAATTTCTCGGTCTTTGACTACTATTTTTTGGGGTCTAATTGTTGGAGCTGGACTTTGAGGATTTTCCATTGCTCGCAGCAGTGTCCGAACAATTGCTTCTGGGCCAATATCTGATGTCACCATGTCCATTGCTCGTACCATCCCATGGGAGCCATCGACCCAGATAATACATTCATTTGTTGCCTCTGCGTCTAACTCTGGGTTAGAGCTTGAGTCTGAGTATATAGGGCGACGATCGCCTTCCCACACACTTGGAACTTGTTGTAATTTTTGTAACCTACGAATTGTTGAAGGATTAAGAGCTGCCATAGACTAAGCCTGTGAAAGTGAAGCAATCGGTAAATATTCTTTCCTTGTTGCATTAAGCTATATTCTTAATGTACTTTGATATACATTTTTCTCTATACAGCTTTGCTAATGTGACGGGAATTTTATTTTCTACTATTATCTTAAATGACTGCTCAGAGCAATTGAGCGATCAATCATATTTAACACAAAAATGTATAGAGTTACTATATAATTCTCTATCTATAATTTTAATAATTTTAACATTATTAACGACAGTCTTTAAGTTTTTGATACCCATATATTCAGGTCTTAAACCACAATAAGGCCATATTTTAAAAAATGATGATTTTTGACTGAGGATATTATTCAAAAAGTATAGTTACAATCTTTATCTAGAAATATAAATATGAAATAGAATATATAAATAGTAAGGAATTACTATTTTAGAGCAATAGTACAAGGAGCTAGAAATAAAAATGACACAAGCTACTCAGTCTCAGCAAAAAGGTATCATGATGAGCGAAGCTGCTTTAGCCCAGGTTAATTATCTTAGAGAGAAGGAAGGCAAAGACCTGTGCCTTAGAGTAGGGGTGCGTCAAGGTGGATGTTCTGGAATGTCCTACATGATGGATTTTGCTGACCCTAATACTATTAGAGAAGATGATGAAGTTTATGATTATGATGGATTTAAGGTAGTTTGCGATCGCAAGAGTATTCTATATCTCTACGGTTTAGTACTCGACTATAGTAATGCTTTAATTGGGGGTGGGTTTCAATTTAGTAATCCTAATGCAACTCAAACCTGTGGCTGTGGTAGTTCCTTTTCTGCCTAAAATTAATCAAATCAAATCATATCTGTCAGAAGCTATCTAGGTCTAGTCTTTCCTAGAACTTCTGTAGATGCAACTGCTTAATAATGGGCAAACTGGAGAGTAGGGGTACAGTATTAATTGTGCCCCTATCTATATAGATTGAGTATATTAATGTACAATCTTAAACTTACTTATTGTCATTAATTTTTTTAAGTAGAAAATATCGAATATTATGACTCAGACACCTGAAGAATTATATAAAGAAGGATTAGAAAGATATAAAGCTGGAGAAGAACCAAAAACTTTAATTCCAATATTTAAAGATATTACAAATCGTTCTCCTAAAAGTAGTAGTAGTTGGATAAGTTTATCATGGTTATATCTATTAGAGAAAAAACCTAAATCAGCTTACAAAGCAGCGAAGACAGGAGTTAAACTTAATCCAGACGATCCACAAGGGAGAATTAATTTAGCTTTAGCAATGCTGGAAATGGGAGAAAAGGGTGTAAGAACTCATGTAGAAAGGGCACAACAAATGATTATGGCTGACTCAGATTGGCTTGAGGAAATTAAAAGTAACATTCAGGATGGTTTTGAGAGAAGAGCTGATTGGCCTAGTTTAAGTCGAGTTAAGAGTTGGTTATTCGATGTTTAAGTGAAATACCCCACCATACTTATTTGAGGGTGGAGCTTCCTACCCTCAAAAACTAATGCTCTTGATACACAGCATTTGAACTGTCTGGTTAGGGGTAGATTCGGACACTTCCTACCCTATATATTCATCAGAAAATTGCTACAAATTATCACAGGTGTTAATATCTCTGTCATGAGCCACATGAAACTCTTCAAATATAAACTATACACTATCAAGAAGCAGTGTTATTGCATCCATAAACCACTAAAGAATGATCATAAATAGTTTTGAGTTGAACTGATAACTGTATAGATTAAGCAAAACATTAAAAGCTATTTTTCAAAGATATAGAACTCGCATAAATTCTCAACATTAAATCTTTTTTTCCTTTTCCTACTTAAACTACTCTTCACTTATTCAAGAAGTTAAAATATATATGTTAAAAAAACTTAATAATTCATATAAAAACTTTATGAAATACCCAAGAAAATCGTGTTATGATTCTTAGAACTTTAACAGATTACTTAATCGCTGTAAATTGAGAACATCCCATATAGAGCATCTAGCTCTACGAACTACCTCTAAACTATCTAGCGAAAACTTGAAGAATGCTAATATTGGCATTACATAAAATTCAAGTTAAAGGTTGACTTCCTAAAGATATTTACTTAAATAATATCATAAAGTTGTCTGGATAAATGAGGATAAGGGGAAATTATCTGTACAATCCTAAAACACAGATAAAATGTCTGAATTAATAGCCTATTATGACCTACAAAAATTACTGAAAGTCAAACCATAAAATACACTAAGCAAAAAAAAATGAATAGGTAGTTAAAGCACAAATAAATTCAGAAAAAGATTTTGAGAGTGTGAGGCTGCACCTAATATACATAAGCAAGTCTGGGAAAATTTAACAACTTGTTTAGTCTTTAGTAAAAATCTCTATATCAGAGAGCCAGACCTAATTTTTAGATAATACAAAGGAGTTGAAATACAATGACAATTAATAACAACAACAAAGAAGTTAGTTTAAAGCCAGAAACTCGTAATCACAAAGGATTTTTTATACAGCAAGGAGATTATAAACTGATGAGCATAGATGAGTCTGGCTGGGCTTTAATTTGCCTAGATGACGCAGTATGTCATTATGTAGATCCAGATAACTTGGAACAAATTAAAGAATTAGTGAAAGAATCCGCAACTGCTCAGAAATAAAGATTTTAACTACCTATAGATTTAAAAATTATTTGATAAAGCTGCCTTAAACTTAAAGGCAGCTTTATTTTTTTTTAACTCTCATGGCGGGAAGTCCCGCGTTCTCCTGTAAGGGAGCCTCGGGATGATAGCCATCCATATTTTGAAGAAGGAGACAGGAGACAGGAGACAGGAGACAGGAGGAAAATTACATGGGTATTCGCTCCCCCAAGTAATTTTGAACACCCCCGTTGACGGTGGGGTATTAAACCCACAAAGAAAATGATAATAGAAAACAAACAGGGGGAGGGCATCACCTCTGTATAAACCGCAACTCTTTTTTGAGTTGAAGAATGCCGTGGTGTCGCCTAAGCGTACTACCGGGAGTATGTCAAAGAGCTAAAATATTTTTCAGAGCCGACTTAACAGTTAGATATTTATACTCAAAGCCAGAAGCTTGAGTCTGTTTTGGTAAGACCTTTTGACCTTCCAATACCACCACTGCACCATCTCCCAATAACAATTCAATGGCAAAATCTGGTACAGGTAACCAAGAAGGTCGATTTAAAGCTAATCCTAAATCTTGACAAAATTCTCCCATTCGTACAGGATTAGGAGAAGTACCATTGAAATTACCCTCTATTTCTGGGTGGCGCATAGAATGTAAAATCAGACCAACCAAATCATCAATATGTACCCAAGAAAACCATTGCTTACCACTACCAATAGGCCCACCAGCAAATAACTTAAACGGAGTTAGCATTTTTGAGACAGTACCCCCCATACCAAGTACAATACCAATCCGCAAAATAACCAACCTGACCCCTAAATCCTTTACAGGTTGGGCCGCATTTTCCCAAGCTTGACAAACTTCCGACAGAAAATCATTTCCACTAGAGCTAGTTTCATCAAAAGTTGCCGTTTCACTCGTGCCATAATAGCCAATAGCCGACCCACTGACCAATACCGATGGTTTAGAATTAGCCTGAGCGATCGCCTCGACCAATTTTTCCGTAGTTACCTTGCGACTGTCCATAATTTCTCGCTTCCGACTAGCATTCCAACGCTCATCAGCAATACCAGCTCCGGCCAGATTAACCACACCATCGCAGCCATCTATAAACTTTTGCCAAGGACCAGACTGTTTTGGTTGGTAAGCAACTATCTCTAAATTAGGATAGGCTGAGTCAGGAAAAATTCGTTTAGCTTTTTCTGGGTTGCGGGTCAAAACTAATATTTGTTCCCCTTCCGAATGTAGACGCTCTACCAAGCGACTGCCAACAAACCCTGTTGCTCCTGTAATAGCTACTTTCATGACTAAAAAATTTTTCCACAATACTAGATTTATTCTTCTAAGACATCATATAAGCTGTTTTGCATTTAAACCATTTGTCAAAGGGGACAGGGAATAGGGAACAGGGAACAGGGAATAGGAAATAAGGAATATAGAATCTAAATAGGTCTTGCTGATTAAATCTAAAAGCATTGACATATAAAGACAACTGCCTTTTTGGGGTAGAAAAAAATGTCTGGTTTTCAGCTCTTCACGCTCATGCATGGAGCGTATTTTAGGCGGCTTTGTTGGGCAGAAAAATCATTCTTACAATTGTTACTCCTACCTCCTCGCTCATTCCCTGTTTCTCCTGTGTCTCCTCCTACCCTGACTAAAAGACTTTTTCAGCAAACCCTAAATAATTTTTAGCTTAGTAGGTTGGGTCAAGTACCAGGAAACAGAAAATATAAACTAGTAGTAAATATTAAAGATAATTTTGCCTACCTACTGGACTGACACAGCTAATTTTATGCATTAGATTATCAAACAGGATTGGGTTGCGCAACCCCGCTTTTTCAGGCGAAATGTTTTTGGAGCTTTGCTCAAATCCCCGTTACAAAAATAACTTATGACTTATGACTTATGACTTCGTTAATGGTGCGGGGGCGGGTTCACCAGGTCGTGGGAAAACCATTAACTTAACGCGGAACCCGTCCCTACTGCGGAACCCACCCCTACTATTGCACTTACCTGCTAGATATTAATATTAAGTCACAAAAAAAATTCTATGAAAAAATCACACTTTTTAATTGCTGGTGCAGCCATAATTGCAGCAGGCAGTATTGCTACCTATCTTTACTTGAGAAATGTGGCCACGAAAGTCTCCAACCCTCTGAACAGCGCCCAAATAGTACCTGAGTCGGCAATTATGGCCAGTTTTATTCATCCTAATCAACAAGCTTTAAATAAATTACAACAATTTGGTACTCCCGAAACCAGAAAATTAATTAGCCAGAGTTATGCAGAATTTCAGCAGGAAAGTTTAGCAGAAGCTAATATTGATTGGCAAAAAGACATTCAACCTTGGTTGGGAGGAATAATGTTTGCTTTTGTTCCCGCTGAGTTAGAGCAAGATACCGATCCGGTGAATATTTTGATGTTGGTGGGAATTAAAAATAAGTTGGAGCTTTGGAAATTTGCCAATAAATTAAAAGGGGATGAGGAAAATAAAGTTATAGAAAGGAAATATCAGGGGGTGACTATTCGGGAAGTTACTGATGAGAGTGGGAAAACTTTTAATTTGGCAATTTTGGGAGATTATTTGGCGATCGCAACCGTTGCAGCAGCAGTTGAAGATACTATTGATACGTTTCAGGGTGAGGTTTCTTTGGCGATGCAAGAAAATGCTACTGAAAGTTTACAGCAGAGTGCAGGGGTGGAGAATGTCCTCGCTACTATTTTTATTCCTAATTATAGTCAGTTTATGAAGGAATTTACTGATGACTTGCCGGAGAATGAAAAGTTATCTGCTGCTAGTGTAGGGCAGTTGGAAAAAATAGATTCTGTGGTGATGGGAATAGGAGTGGATGATACTGGTGTGCGGTTGCGGGCAGTGACTAAGTTTAATTCTCCCTTGCCTCCAGAGCAGACTGAAACAGCATCGGGTGAGGTTTTGCAACGGTTTCCGGCGGAGACAATGATGTCGGTCAATGGGAAGAATATTAGTTTAGCTTGGTCTCAGTTTGTGGCGCAAGCGCAGGGTAGTGAAGATTTGCAGGAGCTGTTGGAGATGCTGAGGAAGACGTTTAAAGATGTAGATTTGGATGTGGATCGAGAAGTGTTTGGTTGGATGGATGGGGAGTTTGCTATAGGTTTAATTAGGTCGAATGAAGGAATATTGACACAGACCGGGGTTGGTGGAGGGATGGTTTTGGAGACTAGCGATCGCTTTGCTGCTAATGGGATGTTGAGAAAGCTAAATAGAGTAGCAGAGGAACAACCTGGTGTATCGTTGAAGGAAAGACAAGTAGGAGAGATATCGGTGACGGAGTGGCAGATGGTTGGTATTGGTAGTTTTTTGGGGTATGGGTGGTTGGATGATGATTCTTTGTTTGTAGCGCTTGGTGAACCGTTGATAGAGGTGATGATGACTATGCCTGACAATAGTTTAATTGGGAGCGATGATTTTGAGGAAGTCGTGGGGTCTTTACCAACATTGAATCAGGGATATTTTTATTTGAATATGGAGAAGATGATGGTTTGGGCAAATCGTTATCCGTTTGTGAGTGTGGTGATGCCACGGGATGTGAGGGCGGTTTTGGGTTCAATTCGTAGTATTGGAGTGACTGCGAGTTGGTCGGATGACTTGACTAATGAGATGGAAATGTTGTGGGTGTTGCAGAAGCAGTAGATGGGGAGATGGGGAGATGGGGAGATGGGGAGATGGGGAGATGGGGAGATGGGGAGATGGGGAGATGGTGAGATGGGGAGATGGGGAGATGGGGAGATA
>NZ_JAAHGO010000138.1 GCF_010672455.1 Okeania sp. SIO2C9
TCTTTTAAGGATTTAGCTGATACAGCAGCAGCAATAAAACAATTAGATTTAGTAATTAGTATAGATACAGCAGTGGCACATTTGGCAGGAGCATTAGGTAAACCAGTCTGGATTTTATTACCTTTTGTGTCTGACTGGCGCTGGATGTTAGATAGAAATGATAGTTCTTGGTATCCGACAGCGCGATTATTTAGACAGGCTAAAATAGGAGATTGGAATAGTGTATTTGAGCAAGTTGGGGAAAGTTTAAAAAAATACCTAGTGCATGATTATTCTGCGGAGCAAATGCCAAAAATTAGGGAGACAAAATTTACCGCTGCTCAGATAAAACAAGCTTTGGCAGAATACAAGTCGGGAAACTTTCAAGAAACAGCAAATATTTGTCAAAATATTATTCAAAAGCAGCCCCAGAATTTTCGAGCTTTAGGACTTTTGGGTTTATGTGCTTATCAAGCAGGTGAAATAGAGCGGGCGATCGCTTATTATCAAGAGTCATTAAAAGTTAATCTTAATTATGCTCAAACTCATAATTATTTAGCTGTTGCACTTCAAGATAAACAGGAAATTGATGCAGCTATTAAACATTATCAAAAAGCTATTGAACTTCAACCACATTATGCTCAAGCATGGTATAATCTAGGACATACTTTTAGAGATAAAGGTCAGGTAGAAGCAGCCATTAAACATTATCAAAAAGCCCTTGAACTTAAACCAAATTATGCTGAAGCATATAACGGTCTAGGCTTTATCTTTTTAGAGCTAGGAAAGCTTTTAGAATCTCAAAAATATTATCAACAAGCTGTTAAATTAGACAAAAATCATGCAAATGCTCACTTTGGTCTGGCAAGTATCTTGCTGAAACAAGGAAATTTTATTCAAGGATTTAATGAATATGAATGGCGCTGGCAAAGGAAAGATTTTATCGGTATTAATCTTCGTTTCTCTCAAGCTCTATGGGATGGCTCAAATTTTCAGGGCAAAACTTTGTTAGTTTATACTGAGCAAGGTTTGGGAGATTCTATTCAATTTATCCGCTATATTCCTCTGGTAAAAAAATTAGGAGGGCGGGTAATTGTTGAATGTAATAAAGCTGAGTTGAAATTATTATTTACTACTGTCTCAGGAATTGATGAATTATTTGTTAAAGGTGAAACTTTACCAGATTTTCACCTGCAAACTCCATTAATGAGTTTACCTCGAATTTTAGGAACTACCTTAGAAACTATACCTGCTAAAATTCTTTATTTATCTGTACCAAAGTTAACCAATTTTGCCATCCCACCTGCTCCTGAAAAAAATCTCAAAGTAGGGATATGTTGGCAAACAAGTAGTAACGCTAACACTAGCCAAAAACGCTCTTGCCCAGTTGAATATTTACAAGAAATTCTCAGTATAGATAAAACTAATTTTTATCTTTTACAAAAGGAAGTATCTCCAACAGATTTAGAATGGTTGAATTCTCAAACTCAAATACACAATTTAGGTTCATCTTTTAAGAATTTAGCTGATACAGCAGCAGCAATAAAACAATTAGATTTAGTAATTACAATAGATACAGTTATTGCTCACCTAGCAGGAGCATTAGGTAAACCTGTTTGGGTAATATTAAATTTTGATTCTGACTGGCGCTGGTTGACAGACCGCGAAGATAGTCCTTGGTATCCAACAATGAGGTTATTTCGTCAGAGTAAATCCGATAATTGGCAAGAAGTTTGTACCCAAGTATCTCAGACTTTATCTACTCTAGTAACTGGTCAAAAAATTTCACATCCTCAAACTGCCGTTTTAACTCTTAATAGTAATACCAAAAAATCTAATAATCTCAAAAATTCAATTTCTGAAATAATGAAAATAATTACTATTGGCTGGCCATTAAATCCGATGACTGGTTGGGGTATTTATGGTATTAATCTTACTCTCCAACTACTTCAAAATCCCAGATATGAACCTTTATTATTAATCCCTCCTTCTATTCAACCTGGAATATTAAATCCCCTACATCAAGCTTTACTAAATCCAGCTTTTGATGCTCAGAAAAATTTGCAAAATCAACTCAAAAATCACCGAGGCAAAAAAATTAATCTCAACTTACCAATCTTACAAGCCTTAGGTAGTAATTTTTCTGTAAGTAATAATATTGTAGGAACCAAAAATATTGGAATTATTTTCTCAGAAAATACTCAATTTACCTCAGAACAAATTAATCGCTCCAAAGCTTATGATTTAATTATTACCGGATCTACCTGGAATACCAAAATTCTAGAAAACAATAGCATCAAACCCGTACAAAAAGTTTTACAAGGTATCGACCAAACCATTTTTCATCCAGCACCTAAATCTAATACTTTTAGCGATCGCTTTGTTGTTTTTTCTGGTGGAAAGCTAGAATATCGCAAAGGTCAAGACATTGTGATAGCAGCTTTTAAAATATTCCAAAAACGTTATCCAGAAGCACTATTAATTACAGCTTGGCATAATTTCTGGCCTCAATTCATGGTGGGAATTGAACAAACTGGAAATGTTGTAGGATTACCGAAAATTAGTCAAAATAAACGTTTACAAATTACTGAATGGTTATTAGAAAATGACATTCCTAGCAATGCAGTGATTGATGTTGGTCCGATTCCTAACTATATGGTAGGACAAATATTACGAGAAGCTGATGTGGCTGTATTTACAAATCGCTGCGAAGGCGGTACAAATCTGGTTGCAATGGAAAGTCTTGCCTGTGGTATCCCAACAATTATTTCTGCTAATACTGGGCATTTAGATATTATTAATAACTCTCATTGTTATCCCTTACATAATCAAAATTATGTAAAACCTACTCCACAGTTTCCAGGTGTAGATGATTGGGGAGAATCTGATGTTGAAGAAGTAGTAGAAATGTTAGAAAAAGTTTATTTTGACCGAGAAGATGCTCAACTTCGGAGCAAAGCTGCTGTTAGTTTTATGCAAGATTTGACTTGGGAAAAACAAATTCAACGTCTGCTTGTTGTGCTGCAAAATGTAATTTAAAAAGTTATACCAAGCGCGCTCAATAAGAGTAGGGCGGCAATATATAGGAGAAATAGGAAAAACAGATAATGGTGTAGTTGTGGTTACCGAATAATTAATAATTAATAATTAATAATTAAATAATTCGCGCCTTGAAGCCTCCCCAACAATTGTTCCTACTTGTCCTCTATATAGAATAATAGATTTTCCTGTTTCAAAATGAGTTTTTTGTCTATCCTCAGTTAATGCAGCTATATCTAATTCTTGAAATTCAGTCATAATCATAACTCACTTACTAACAGGATAACAATTTGTTAATCTCGGAAAATCTTCTCCTGTACGAATTATCCAGGCAACTAAAATCAGAGATTCTCCTATATCAGTCTTGAGAAATAACCTTATATTATAGTGTGTACCATATTCATTTACTTTACGAATAATAACCGATTCATTAATAGCACCTCTTTTAATAGCACTTTTTAAAATTTCTACATTTTCTAAGGTTATTCCTAGCTTTTGTTGAAAAATGGTAGCTTTATTTTTCCCTTTTTGATGATTAATATAGAATCCGGTTATATAATAATATATGTTCATGATTCTCGATCAGACTTCAATATTCAAGCTCCCACAAATATAGAATTAATAATAATTAAGTGTTCAACCTGATTTTATATGAGGGTTTGGAGATCAAACTCCTAGAATAATGTTTTCTGATTTTTTTCATATAGGAGGGGTCTGACCCTAAACTGCAACGTTATAGTTATTGAAATTTTTGGTATTAGAAGGGGTCTGACCCTAAACTGCAACGTTATAGTTATTGAAATTTTTGGTATAGAAGGGGTCTGACCCTAAACTGCAACGTTATAGTTATTGAAATTTTTGGTATAGAAGGGGTCTGACCCTAAACTGCAACGTTATAGTTATTGAAATTTTTGGTATAGGAGGGGTCTGACCCTGAACTGCAACGTTATAGTTATTGAAATTTTTGGATGACATAGAATTCGGCGATAGATAAAATATATGTTCATAATTCTATCTAGACTTCAATCTCCCCTACTGCCCAAACTATATAATAGGTATTCAATTTGATATAAAATTAAGACAATAACTTTCAATTTGATCGCCTAATTCCGCTTTAATTCCATTGGGAAGTTTCATAATTAAAAACTATTTAATTAGAGCAATTTATCCTGCGCTACACCCTACTCAACACCAACGCAGCATTTTGCCCACCAAACCCAAAACTCAAACATAAAACATTTTCCACCTGAGACTCACGACTATACCTAACCAAGTCTAAGTCAAATTCTGCCTCATTTAATCCCACACAGGGAGGTAAAATTTGATGCTCGATCGCCATCAAACAAAATGCAGCACCCAATGCTCCAGATGCTCCCAATGCATGACCCGTCGCTCCCTTTGTCGAACTAACTGCCACTTTGTGAGGAAAAATTTGCTCAATTAAATTAGCTTCGTGGCGATCGTTTAATTGAGTTGCCGTTCCGTGAGCATGAACATAGTGCAATCACATATTTTGTATAGACTGACACAGCTAAAACTGTGCACTCTTATTTTTGTTTCTAGGTGTCTTTATCTCCCTATCTCCCCATCTCCCCATCTCCCCATCTAACGCACCATTTTAGATGTGTCAGTCCAGTGGGGTGCGTTACCGAATAATTAATAATTAATAATTAAATAATTCTGGTTTAAAACCTCCCCTTTTAAAGGGAAAAAAGCGGTCGTTAGCGTAGCTTCCCGAAGGGTGGGATGGCGCCATTCGGAGCGGCTCTGATAAGAGCGGGTCTCCTCGCTGGCCGACCATCGACCAAGAGAAGAAATAATATTTCCTTATATTCAATTCCGTAACGGTTTTAACCAGAGGTAATTATCAATTATCAATTAATGAAGTTCCTAAGGTACCCTACTAGGCCTTATAGATTACATCATTATCAATTCCAGATGAATGCTGAGAAAATATTAATCAATTTTGATTTAATTTATACCATTTTATATAAATAATGTCAATATTTTTTTTAAAAATTTTAACTAGCCACCAAGTTTTGTCAAGTTTTGTGAAGATTAAATGAAGACAAATCTTCAGAATCTTTGAAAACCTACTATAAATTTTACTTATAAGTCCAACGTATTTCCGTAGTTAAACGGATTTAGTATATTTGAATGATTAATTAGCATCATTTTTTTCGATCAAAATTTAGTTGAAAATTACAATTTTTGCACGCACTATATCCTTTTCAACAACACATTCTTTTTTGATATATGATTTAGATGTTCTATGCTTTATTATTTATTAATAATTGCCCTTTTTTAGTCTATGATTTAATGTTGTTTTTTAAATAAAATTTAAGATCATTTATCTCGATTTTACTAGATTTTATGGTCATTTGAATAGCTTATATCTTCATGTATCTTTGATTTGATAAAGATTCAGTAAAGATGGTGATTTATTATTGCTTTATTTTGATAGCATTCGCTATTCTTAATTCAGAACAAATTAATAGGAGTTTTCCATGAATAACTTACATAAAAGTCTGATAGCAAGCAGTGTAGTTGCTGTAGGTCTAAGCATTAGTGAAGCTTCTCATGCTATCACCTTGATCAAAAGCCAAGACTTTGCCGGACCGGGTCCAAATGTGCCTTCACTATTTTATGATCTAGGCGATGGCTTAGAATTGACAGTTACTGCGGGGATTCACTCTGGTGGAGCTAGTGCAAATGCTCCTTTCAATCTTATTGCCCCTGCTTTCGTCTCCCAAACAGGTGGAGGGCAACCAGGTCTGGGTGTATTTAATGGAAATCCTCGTGACTCATCTCAACTAGATGCTTCTGGTCCAAACGAATTCCTGCGTTTTACCTTTAATAAAGAAGTGACTCTATTATCCACTATCTTTGAGGCTGCTGATAGAAATGACGAATTCGATCTTGGCATTGATGGTATTGACTTAGACATTAATGATACTTTCGGAAATGACAGACTCCGGAGTTTTCCTGGAGCAGGATTTCGCGGTCGTACCGATCGCAAGGTAGATTTCAGTGACGGTGTTGACTTTGCTGGTGATGGAACCAATGCTCTATTCCCTGCCAAGGGTTTAGTGTTCGATTTCTATACTGGCGATCGCAACGACGATTTTCTGATTAAAGAAATTAAGGTTGCTGTAGATGTACCAGAAAGCACAAGTATCTTAAGTATTCTAGCTCTTGGTACTCTAGGTGCAATTTCAACTCTCAAACGCAAATTTAATCCTTCAAAATTCATCAAGTAAAGAGCTAGGAAAAATGAAATGGTAGTGCATCTAGAAAGTGTGGGAATAATAAGATTATCATTGTTCCTAACGGGACTTGAGTAAAAAATGCCTTAAAAATAGTTTTAAACCCTTGCTATATAGTGCTTTAACTTCAAAATAGTCTATTGATTGATCTATCTAGGTTTGAGCCATTTTTAGCCAGAGCAAGGAGAATACCTTGCTACCATTGAGTTTGAAGCCATTTTTAGCCTAAAAAATATTCAAGTCCCGCTAAATACTTTCAATCATCATGGAATGTCGCCATCAGAAAGCTCAGGTATCATGGAAAGACAAGTATTGGAAGTCAACGATATGATTGTCCTGAATGCCTACAAACTTTTCCTGCGCAATGCTGCGCAAACACCGATACTTTTGACAAGCTCTACTATAGTAGAAAAATTCAACCTGAACAAATGCCTATGGTTATACAGGTTGATGCAGTAGACATCAGACATCTCCGAAAAAGATATAGACTTTTTGCGCATAGTATGCAACAGGCAACAGGCAACAGGCAACAGGCAACAGGCAATAGGCAACAGGCAACAGGCAACAGGCAACAGGCAACAGGCAACAGGCAACAGGCAACAGGGAAGAAATTTTTAGGAAAAAAGTAAGAAAAATGATTTAGGGAAGTGACTTTTACTTCTCTTGCTTATTCTAAACAAAGGACAAGTTTATTTTCTGGAGATATCTAGTAGTTGAAGAGGCATTAGTCGAACAGTTAATCTAGCCGATCATACGGTAGTGAGTTTGGTGAGAGCTGCCTCAGAAAAAAAACAAGAGATAGGCTTTTCAAGCCACATAATTTGTCGGAAAAATCCTGAATTGAAAGAACGCGAAGATTTCAGCCAGAGTAGTAAAAGCGATCACCCAGGCATCAAAATTTTCTAGTTCTTCCTCAGATTGGAAAATTCAATTTCCTGAAGTTAAGACTAACGCAGCATTCTGCCCCCCAAACCCAAAACTCAAACATAAAACATTTTCCACCTGAGACTGACGAGCATAACTCACCAAGTCTAAATCAAATTCTGCCTCATTTAATCCCACACAGGGAGGTAAAATTTGATGCTTGATCGCCATCAAACAAAATGCTGCCCCCAATGCTCCAGATGCTCCCAATGTATGACCTGTTGCTCCCTTTGTCGAACTAACTGCTACTTTCTGAGGAAAAATTTGCTCAATTAAATTAGCTTCGTGGCGATCGTTTAATTGAGTTGCCGTTCCGTGAGCATGAACATAGTCAATATCTTCAGCAGATAAACCACTTCTTTCCAAACATTGAGCGATCGCTAACATTGCACTTTTGCCACTCAAGTCTGGAGCATTACCATGACTGGCATCATTTGTCAAACCAAAACCCCGAATTTCACCATAAATTTTAGCCGATCTTTGCCGTGCAAATTCAGCCGACTCTAATAAAAAAACAGCAGCTCCTTCACCCAAAACTAATCCTTCCCGACTGCGGTCAAAAGGATAAGCACCTGTTTGAGCCAAAGCTCCCATTTTTCTAAATCCTGCTATACTCAGAGGTGTAATGGGAGATTCTACAGCACCCGCAATTACCTGTTGACATTGACCAGTTTCAATTAACTCTACGGCACGAGCGATCGCCCATATTCCCGTCGCACAAGCAGCCATTGGAGCAAGAACAGTCCCCTCTGCACCTATCTGACTCGCAGCAAAAATAGCAGGTTGATGGGGCAACAAATTAATAAATGAAGTGTCATCTTTTTCCAGATCGTTTTGCTGACCATCTCCAATAAGCTGCTTTTTTGCCAACTTTTCCAGCATTCCTTGATAGCCACGACTAGAACCGATGACTACACCACATTCAGGTAGGGGCAGTGTTAAACCTGAAGATTTGACAGCAGTTTCTACGACTTCCTTGGTTAACTGAGTTAAATTAACAGGTTGAAAATTTATTAAACCCAAAGGTAAGGGAGGTAATTCTGCAAAAGGTTGATGTAACTTAATAGCAGAGTTACCCTCCAACAGTTTTTTCCAACTTTGATGGAGATTCCCCAAGGCAGAAGTGAGACCGATACCCGTAACTACAACTTCCACAATTAAGTTATGATTTGCTGCTAGTGCTTATGGTTAAATTTTCCAGACCTTCAACAACTTTAGCTGACTCAATGCGATCGCCAGCTTCAATATTATCAACAACTTCTTTCATCCCTTGTGTCACATACCCGAATACTGCATAGTTACCATTCAAGAAAGGCAGGTCAGTTAAAGTAAAATAAAATTGGGATGAAGCAGAGTCAGGAAATTGAGAGCGAGCCATTGCTACAGCTCCTCTTGTATGAGGTAAAACAGGCGTCTGCGCAATACCAGCTTCTTCTAAAGTGTTACTGTAAACTGGAGCTGAAGCATCTTGAGGTTTAATTTCCAGAGGAATGTAACGTTCACTAGATGTTGTGGGGTCTATAAAACCTCCTGTACCTAAATTATTTAAGGAGATATTGAGGTCTTTACTTTGAGGGTCGCCACCCTGAACCACAAAAGGTTGAGGTTCGCGCACTACTCGGTGAAATACTAACCCATCATAAACCCCTTTTTGAACTAAATCAATAAAGTTACCTGCTGTAATAGGTGCGTTAATGCCGTCTACTTCTATAGTTATAGGAGAGGAATTCACAGTCATCACCACTGTTGCTTTACCCTTGAGCTGAGGTAAACTGCTGTACTTAGCATCTAATGTTGTTTGACTTGATAGGGTCGAAACTTCCTTATTAGGAACAGAGGTGGCAGTACATCCTGTCACCAACAAAGTTACTACTATGATTAATGACAATAACCACTGGCTGATTTTTCTTTGCATTTTCACTAAAATTATTATCGTGGACTTTAGACATTCAATATTAATTTTATAGATTTTTCCTGCCCTCTTTCAAAGGGAGCAAGAGTACCTATCCCTAGTAATCTGGAAATTCTGAATCATCCCAAGTTAAGTCTAAAATCTAAATAACTTATATAAAGTACGGTCTAGTCATGGCACAAGAGTAAAGAAAGAAGAAATAAAGGAAAAAAATGATAGGGATAGGTAGCTTCTAGGATGGGAAAATAGCTAATTTTAGTCATCATTTTCCAATTTATTGTTTGATCGTTGCTATTATATAGCAGTCGAAGGAAAGGGCGCGGACATCTCAAAAGTTTAAAACTCAGACAAAATAAGACTGTTCCTTCTTTCTTCTTCCTTCTTTCTTCTTCCTTCTTCCTTCTTCCTTCTTCCTTCTTCCTTCTTCCTTCTGCTATAATCCTTCCAAAGGGACTTGAAGAAACTTCGCCAGTTGAGCCGCTTCATTTTCTAATTTTGACAAGGCCAATGGTTGACCTACACGGGTAAGAGGTATTTTACGACTATCTTTGAGACGAAGATATATAGCTCTACGGGGATTGAGACCTTCTTTAATATCTACCTGAATAGATTGCACATTTTCAGTAGGACAAGTAAATTCTACTTTACGGTTCTTACCGGGAAATCCCCAGCGAAAAATTATCACCTGGCCTTTTTCTTGGTTATACTCATTGTAGCCACCACCAACGTCCCAAATAATACTGAGCCACAAAAAGAGTCCATAAAGCGTACCAAGCACACCATAAAATCCCATAGCTATTCCCTGGGGTAAAAAAGTAAGCTGGCTAGGGTCCGCAACAAATAATAGATTAACTTTGAGATAGCTAGATATCCCTGATAAGAGGAAACCAATACCTCCCATACTAACAATTACAGCCCAGAAGTAATTACTGAGACGACGAGATCCTATAATTTCTTTACGCAGTAAGCGATCGCCTATCAAAGTTTGAGTAGTCATCATAAACTTTTGGTAATTGGGAAACCACCGTCTTTTAAGCGGTGGATGGAAACGACTCGAAGGGTTTTAACCTGTAGTCAAGTTGACATTTAAGCGTGATTTTCGCTATAATATGCATTATACAGCGAAAGTTAATTATGTATCTGACCCAAAAGAACAAAATCAGAAACCTGTCTAGCCAGGAGTTTAAAGCCTTAAAGCAATTGTGCAGATTGTCCAAGAATATGTACAACGTAGGACTTTACTCTGTGCGACAGTTTTATTTTGCTGAGGGCAGATATCTCAGATACGAGTCAAATTACCATTACTGCAAGGATAACGAAAATTATCAACTACTTCAAACCGATATTGCACAGCAAACTTTAAAAGTTGTAGATAGGTCTTTTAAATCATTTTTCAACTTCATCCAGAAAGCTCAGGAAAGTCTATATCGTTGGGAACAAATACCAATACCTAGATACCTTAAAAAATCAGGATATTTTCCTTTAATCATACCTCGAATTCAGGTAAAAAATGGGTATTTTAATATTCCAATGTCAAGAAAATTTAAGACTGAATATGGTGCTGTTAAAATCCCTTTTCCTCAAAGATTGATGGGTAAAAATCTCAAGGAAGTTCGGATAATTCCTAGATATGATGCGAGGTTTTTTGAAGTAGAATTTATTACTGAAGAAGAACCACAGAAAGTAGTAAAATCTGACAATGCACTAGCAATAGACCTTGGTTTAGATAATCTAGCAACTTGTGTATCAAATACTGGGTCATCGTTCATTTTGGACGGTAGAAAGCTAAAATCAATCAACCAGTGGTACAACAAGGAAAATTCTAGATTGGAGTCATTAAAAGATAGACAAGGCATCAAAGGTTTAACCAAAAAGCAAATTAGCATTAGAGTAAATCGGAACAATAAAATTAGAGATTACCTGAATAAAGCAGCGAGATATTTAATTAACTGGTGTAGAGAAAACAAAATATCTACTATTGTTGTAGGTGTAAATCCAGGAATAAAACAAAGTATCAATTTAGGTAAAAAAACAAATCAAAAGTTTGTGCAAATACCACACAACATTTTTAGATTCAAACTAAAAGCTATGTGTGATAGGTATGGGTTAATTTACACTGAACTTGAAGAGTCTTATACTTCCAAGGCTAGTTTTTTAGATAGAGATAAAATACCTGTTGACAATGCTGATAACCCGAGTGAATATAGTTTTAGTGGCCAACGAATTCAACGTGGTTTGTATAAAACTAAGCAAGGAAAATTGATAAATGCGGACTGTAATGGTGCTGCAAATATTGGAGTCAAAAGTAAGCTGAATGGGTTTACCCCAGACAGATTAGAGGCATCTTTGGCGATGCCATTAAGGGTAAAATTTGATGTGGCTTTAGCCTGTTAAATTTGTTACCCTTAAGAATCCACGCGGATTTATCCCACGGAGTGTCAAAAATCCTCTATATCTACTATAATTCTCAATTTTAAAATTTTTTAGACCCAAAATATATTTTTATCTAAAATCTAAAGTAAAGCTTAAATAAATTTAATTTACTGCGGAAGATAATTGCAAAATTTCTTAAACCTATATATACTTATGTTAACTTGCTTAAGAAAGCAAACTTTTTAATAAAAGCAAGAGGATATAAAAGTAGTTATGACTGTAGCAGTCGGACGCCCGCAGAGTCAACGAGGACCATTTGATGTCCTGGATGACTGGCTGAAACGCGATCGCTTCGTATTTGTAGGTTGGTCTGGTGTACTATTGTTCCCATGTGCTTTTC
>NZ_JAAHGO010000139.1 GCF_010672455.1 Okeania sp. SIO2C9
CTGGTTGCATTTAATCCTGGCTCAGTTGCAGTTAATTCTGGCTCAAAAGTAAATCTAGTTGCAATTAATCCTGGCTCAAAATGATCGTTATTGCTGGTCGAGGACAATCTTATTGCTGGCTGCTACAGATATTAGCTTTTTGTGCTATGCAAAAGTCAGTCACATCTAGGGAAGTACAAATTAAGTTTAAAAAGTATAAGCTCAACGCAAATACTATTAAATCAATCCTCAAAGATTTTGCAGAAAAAGGTATTGGTAGTGTAACAGAGAAGCAGGTAGGAGGTAAAACAAGCTTTATATTCACAACCAATGACACATCTGATGTTGCCCCAGGTACAGCAGATGTTGATTAGATGTTGTTAGCCGATGTTACTTCATGCTTTATGGGATGTTCAGCGTTTTTATTTGTGTTTCTGTTTTTCTGGGAAATCTTAAAAATCATCAAGGAAGCTGCGCGAGGTAGGCGATCGCGGTTACAACGAATATTCTATAAATAAAGTTACAGATAAAATTTATTAAATAGGAGCAAAAACTATGAAGCAAGCATTACAGCCGAACCAAGAAAATAAACCAAGTTTAATTCCTCAAATAATCAAAACAATTTTGCCAGTTGTAGGATTGTGTTTAGTATTAGGAGGGGGTGGCTTAGTGGCGGTATTTAGTCAGAAGCCTAAAACGGAAAAATTGACTCCAAATGTAGAAGTAAATACAGAGATTATACAGCCAAAATTACCACCATATACATTATTTGTGGAGGGTGAGAAAGTCAGGGTTAAGTTTCACAGTAATGATTCAGATATAGAGTTTTCTAATTTATCAGATAGGCAAAAAGTTTGTCTGGCAAATGGTGGTGGTATTGGCTGTGTTTTACCTGGTTATCAACCATTATTAGAAGTTGAACAAAAAACGACTACTTCTTCTGAAATTAAGCGTCAAACTTTCAAGGTTTCAGATATAGAAGTTAGTCAAAAAACAATAGACAATATTATGGTTGGTGGTGGTGTTGTTTTTGGTTTATTGTTAATTAATAAGTTTAGAAAGTAATTACAAAGTTTTAATCTGAGGTTGTTTTTTAGATTTGACGAAGTTAAAGCTAAAAAACAACCCTGGCAGGAGTGTGAGGACGGCCAAGAGTCCTCACCTATTCGCGTTGTTCCGCGAATAGTCTTCATTGACTTTATATAGTTTCAAAAGTTTTCAAAGAGTAAATATTAATAATATTAACAAGCTATCAGCTATCAGATATAGAAGTTAGTCAAAAAACGATGTAAGCATTTCCTGCGGAATGCTGCGCAAACAGCTTTCAGCTCTAGAGTTTTAATGAACATAGACTGTTTCAGCAAACTTTATATAGTAAGTATAAATTCTGGCTCAATTGGTAAAGCTTTTATCTCAAACGCGCAAGCAATAGCTGATGGCTGATAGCTGACGGCTGAATGCTTACAAAACGATAGACAATATTATGGTTATTGCTGGTGTAGTTTTGGGTTTATTATTAATCAATAAATTCAGAAAACACTAAATATAAATTAATCGGAGGAAGCTTCAAAACTTATGGGGATTTTTTAATTATTTGATATTAATTTATGCTCAAGACGAGGACTTAATATTGGCCTTTTTTGACTAAAACTTTGTACTATGTACAGTGACAACAGTACTGTATACTATACATAATACAGTACAGTATACAGAACAATGAATGTCCAGGAATTACTATTAAGGTACGACTTAAGCTCTCGTGCCGCACTCTACACTCGTCTAAAAGTTTTAGGGTTTGAATTGGCTAAAGATGATAATGATAAAGCTTTTGCTACTCCAGAACAATTGGTACATCTAGACCAACTACACGAACATATTAAGGCCGGAAATAAAATGTCCACTTTTGTTAGACCGTCTCAAGTCAATGTAGTATCAGCTAAAACTGTACAGTCCAGTGTACACAGTACAGAACAAGAAAAGGCTAAAAAGGGGCTTCTCACTGAACAGCCCACAGTACAGGGTGCAAATGCTGAAGTTCTTTTAGAAAGTTTGGTCGGGGTGATTATTAATAATCTTAATCCTCCGAAAAATCCATTAGAAAAAAATAGAGCATTAAAGGAATGTGAACAAGAAAATTTGCTTTTGACTACTAAAGAGATTGAGGAAATAGTAGGTAGAAAACCTAGAAAAATTCAAGGTGAAAGCTACTGTATTATTGGTGGTTGGAAATTCATTGCTAAAGGTAAATCAGGAAATAAAACACTTTGGGGAGTTGAACAATTGAAACTTTTAATTAAGCGCTATTTTGTGTTATAATTAAATTTTGAATAACATTAAATAGCAATAAGTTTGAAGGAAAAAGTTATGACTATAGCAGCTAAAATGGAAGTGGTTCTAAAGATTTCCGAACTACCTGAATCTGAAACAGTTGAGAATGGATGGCAATACTTCGAGATAGATTCTGACGGCATAATTGTCAGTATCACAGTCAAACCAAAAATCTTCAAAAAGTTAACTCAAGCAGCAGAAAACTATCCCCAATGGGTTGCTGCCATCACTGGGAAAATGGGAGAAAGCACAGAGAATGGATTTAAACTAGAAAATCCCGCCATCCAAGTCTTTGAGAAGAAACCTAAAGCTGAAAAATCTGCATAAGAAAAGCTTGACAAAGTACACACAGACAAGTAGGCTGTACTCAGCCTGCCGATGAGGTTTTCCCATGTCAATAGAAGGAGTCTTTCAGATTACATTGCTCTTGGCTACATTGCTGTGTTCCCTGGTAGCAGGCTTCGTGTTGGCTTTTGCTGTAGTAGTCATGCCGGGAATCAAGACTTTAAGCGATCGGGAGTTTATCCGAGCTTTTCAGGTAATGGATGGCATTATTCAAAATAATCAGCCGATTTTTGTGTTAGTCTGGGTTGGCTCAATCGTGTCTCTAGTGGCTTCAGTTGTGCTTGGCATCGGGCAATTGGAGGGAGCGGAGCGTTGGCTCATAATAAGTGCGGTATTTGCTTACCTTCTAGTTGTTCAACTGCCAACTTTCACGATTAACATACCCTTGAATAACAAACTGCAAATGCTGAATGTTGACGATCTGGATGAAACTGCACAAAAAGCAGCTCGTATGGACTTTGAACCACGTTGGCTCCTATGGAATTCAATCAGGACAACTTTTGCCTGTCTGGTATCTAGCCTGTTAATTATTCTATTACTTAGACTTTGAAGAAGTTGGGTCTAAGATTTCAATTAGGTAGACCGATGAGCGATCGCGATTATTAAACCCTAGCGCCTCATGGGATGAAAAGCAGCTCAAAACTATTGTGAAATAATGGATTAAAGCATATTCATTTTTTTTGAGAATGACTCGCTAAACGTACCCCAGAATAACTAGCATGATAAATCCATTTTTGTGTTTCACTTTCTACAGTGACAATCCAACCAGAAACTCCTCCCCGTGTGCAACCTCCTGCCACCTCTCTCGATCCTATAGGAGGTTTATAGGGTTCCAGTCCCATACAGCCATCTGGCCAAGTATGTTTTTTATAATCGACAATCTTAAGTTCCTCCATCCCTAGACCAGATATTTGAGAGACATCTTCCAGCACAAAATCAGCGAGTAATTCTGGTAAAATGTTATCTTCTGATTCTGATGAAGAGTCAGAAGAAGCTATGTAATAAGCTTGACTTTGACTTAAAGTTGTTACACTGGCCCCTATTATAAAGATAAGAGCTACTATGGTAGAGCGGACTATTTGTTTATTCATTTGAGAATTAAAACGCGTATTTATTCTGCGATATATTCATGCTAATCCTAAAACTGCTAAGGCTGCAACGCTTGGCTGAGAAGACCGTAGGTGTGCATCCTACGGTTTTTTTTGCGCGATCGCTACATCACTTCAGCCAGGATATTTTCAGGATAGGTATTTACATAGCCAAACCGAGGATCGGGTACTCTTTCTGGGCTTATTCCCATTCGTTTACACAATGCAGTCGCTTTTCGGCCTATAACTGCTGCTGTTTTTGCAGAGAAAGACCCTAAACCATGCTTTGCTGCATAGCCAATAACACTATACCAATAGCCATGTCCGTTCTTGAATCGCTCTAACTCATTGGAGTTAGCCTCAGACAGCATAGCTACGCTTTCTATGACTTCCTTATCTTCCTTAGCTTTCTCCTCTAATTTGTGTTCTAATTCTTGTTTCTCGATCTCCAAATTTGAGATTTTAGACTCAAGGGTAGCTATTGACTTGCTATTCTGTTGAGCCAAAACAGCATTCTTTTCAATAGTATCAAGCATCCCACGCAACACTTGTATATCAGATATAGGATTTATAGAGCTTTGCTGTTTCTCCTTTAGTAAGTTTTGAGCTTGTCGGAAACTTTCAACTAATTTTAGTTTGCATTCTACTACCTGGCTTGTGTTACGGCTAAGTGTCATTACAAAGCTGGCCTGGTGTTCATTCAGGTAGCAAAACGTTTCAGAATTACCACCCCCGTTGTGACCACTTACAACTGCTTTTTCAAATGGCAGTTGCCCAAACCCTTGTTCTATCTCAGTCTTGTACTTCCGAATTGTCTGAATAAATGTTTTGTGCTTGATTCCTAATTCCTGAGCAACCAAACGAGAATCCACTACTAATTGGCCATTACGTTCTATGACGTTTATTGAATTTTTTTCTTGCATTGACTATAATATATTTATAGATGGCCAACACTACAACACTTTGGCGAGTACAGTGGTGTTGGCCTTGGTCATTTCTAGAGAAAATGTTGACAGCAATTTTCTCTAGATAAATTTATTATACTATATTTTCCATGACTCACACAACAAGATAAGAGGATAAATTGTGCTTTTAATCCCTAATAGGGATTGATACTAATTCTAGGATGATATCAATTATTCAATTTTGTGGAATTTATGTTCGACAAAATTAATGTAAAAAATAAAATGATAAAGTTCAGATTTCTCCTGTTTTGTATCAAAACTTTGTATTAAAACTTTGATACAAAAACGATTTTACTCGCACGGGTTTGTTTTTGTTAGGAAGCGATCGCTGCATCCTGAAATTAAAAATAATCATCCTCACATAACTCTAAATCGTCATAATCATCAGGATTAAAAGGCTGACTATCATCTTTCCATAGTTTCCGGTAATCATGTGGTAGCCATTTAGGATAGGTTACAGTATCCTTTTTACCCTCCAAAACCAACCATAAAATACCACCTTTAGCACGAGCTAAACACCTAGTTAAAGCAACATATATCATGTGTTGTTCTTGTTGCCTTTCCTCCCTGGATTGCTTTTCATATTCTATCGGCATATTCTCAGGATAAAGGATGAAAGTATAATGACCCTCCCCACCTTTACCACTATGAATTGTGTATAAATCTATAATCTTTTTAGTAGTAGTTGATTCATCAAAAATCTTATCTATCTCTGTTTTCCAATCGTTCAGAGATTTAGGTTGAAATTTACCAAACAAAGCAACCAAGCAATCTCTATAATCTTTCAGCTCTGTCAGTTTTTGCTCCTGGATTTTTTCTGGCAATTTGTTAATTGAATTAGCCTGAAAATTAAACCATTCCTCTACTTGGTTCAAAAAGACATTTACATCATAATTACCTCTAACAACTTCCTTAACTTTATTTAGTAACTTTGTCCCTAAATTTCTATCTTTAATTCTGGCTGGATAACCAGCAGTTAATAATCGAATTGCAAAAATTAATAAAGGTGCATTTTTCCTGCAAATACCAAAGAAAGATAAGGAGCGATCGCTTTCATCAAATATATCTAAAAAGTGATTTTCCTTGATAATTCTTATCTCCCCATCTGGAGCTGTAGGGGAAGGTTTTATATTAATATTTGGGTAAATTTCTCTAACTAATTCTAAATGTTTTTGGCCACATCGCCAGTTAGTCGTTAACGGCATTTTATCACAATTGAATTTTTGACTAATTACATCTATTCCATCTGTCATTGCCCCACGGAACGAGTAGATAGCTTGAAACCTATCTCCCACTGGTATAATAAAGTTTATATTAGGATTATGAATTAGCTTGATAAACTCAATTTGTAAAAGGTCTGTATCTTGGCATTCATCAATACCAATAACCTTTAATTTATTTGACCATTTATTAAACAGATTCCTATAAACATCTTGGTCATGCCAAAGTAGCCAAGCTTGGTCTAAAAAATCTATATTTAACTTATTAATTCCATCTTCTAAACCTGCCTCTAAAACATCACAAACAGCTTGAGTTATTTCACCTAGCCTACTTTTAAATATCTCAATTCCATATTTACCCACAATCTCCCATATATCATCCTTACTAATCTCATCCACAAAATAACAATGCAGTCTCATTTTATCTAATAAATCTACAAAATCTCCCTTTGATTTAATAGCTAACTCTCCATTGTGATTTTCAATTTGTAACTTACCTGGTATTTTTTCGCCCCATTTATTATAAGAATCTAAGTAACCTTTATTTTGAGCTATTTTCTCATACTTTCCATTATTTAATCTGAATTGTTTATGATTTTTACCTAGTGCATCTCTTAACATTTCATAACCCAAACTATTAAGAGTTTGAACTGATTTTTCCCATTTGATCTCTGATAATTTCTCGGCTAAATCTTGTTTATTTTTCCTACCGAAAACTACAAATCGACATTCTAGTGGGGATAATTTCTCATCCTTCAAAACTTTAGCTATTTCTGCCAACATTGTTGATTTTCCAGTTCCCGCTAGTGCCTCAATTAATAATCCTTTTTTCTGAGGTTGGGAAAGGCGATCGCGAACAGCTTCTAGAATATCAGCTTGCTCTTTGGTTAAGAAATTTCCATCCGAACTTTTATAGTCTGAAAACTCAACTACTGAAACAACTTTTGACTTTTCTGGGGTCGCATTCTTAGCCACAGTAACGCCTGGATTGCTTACTGTATTTGTTTTTTTGGTTGCAGCCCCACATAATGCGCTCGGCGCTGTAGGTTCTATTTCTATTTCAGTAAAGTCAATATCTGACCAATAGGCAATAAAGTCAACAGGGGAAAATTTACTAAAAATTGATTCTAGCATTTTCACCAAAGCTTTATCCTCCAAAGCTTTTGATAATTTTGGAGGTAGTTCATTGTTTGTATCTTGCTGTGTTGCATGTTGATTATGCAACAGTTCTAACACATAATCAGCTCCCTCAGCTTTGAGTAGGATTTCTAGCTCAATAGCGACATCCTCCCTTACCCGAATTGCCTTTGTTGGTGACTTCTTTTTCCTCCCACTTCCTGGTCTAGCACCACCATAATTAGGATTTTTCTGTTTAGTTTTTTGCATATCTTGATAATTGTACAAATTTCAGTTATGCTTAAGATAGCAAAGTTAACTGGTTTTTGTACATTTTTCAAGAGTAATTGATTATTTAATATTGTAGCACAAGAATACATTGTACTACTCGCATCCCACACCATCCCTATCGCGATCGAGGTTGTGGGGGTCGGGGTCGGTATTAGCGATGTTCACCACTATTACCGACTCCCCAAATTTTTCCTTTATATCTGAACAGGACAAGTCCGGCGGGGGCGGTGGAATGCAAATTTCTTTATTTTTCCCTGGCTGCTCTTAGCTGAGTGGCTTATCTAAAGTGGCCGAAAAACTTTAAATTCTAGCAAATTGCTAATACCAAACCTATAGGATTGCCGGAAAATTCTAGGCTTAACTATTGAGCAATTGAAAAATTCAGTTGATTTGGCCACATAGTTGAAGGACTTAAAACTGGCATAGAGATGACTAGAGATCTTTTCCTACAGTCTATAGGGTTAGGAAAAGATTTTGTGGCTACCAGGCACTTCAATTTAGTTCAAAAACCTTACCTAACTTTTTTACAAACTTTAAGGTTTGTAAGTATAGTCTCCTACACTCTGGACTAGCTGTTGGAGAATCAAGACAATTACCTTTGTCCTTTTGGTAATGAACTTATCAGCGAGAAAACTTGCTGCAATATTGCAGCATTTTAAACAAGCTTCTTGACTGTGTCTTTGTTACTCTGTGGTTTTTTATGATTCGCAATTTGGGTCAAATATAGCGAAGCTGTCACTCTTAGGCAATATAGAAATGAAACCCTCTCTATACAAGGGTTTCAGAGCCTGAAAAATCTAAGATTCTGGCTGATTTAATAAGATTTTCTTATTCTTTAGAGGTAGTCTGATAAGGCTGACCGCAATAAGGACAGAAGCGAAATGTGAGAGACATAACAGGTTGATTGCAATTTCCACAGCGATCGCTACTCTCCAGAACCCTCACACCCAACACCATCACCATTATTTCAGATAAATTGATCACATTAAAAAGTTTTCCATTTACTCAATTAGGACAACAAAAATTAAACATTTAACACATTTTATCAAGGCCACAAAATGGCCTTTAATGACTAATTTAGATATATATTCAAAAAAAATGTTATAATAAAAAAGTTATCCCTAAACGATGATAAAAATAAGGATAAAACTTTGAAATTTTAGCAGATTAAGGAGGATAAAACATGACAAAAACACTAACAATGTCTAGCCTAATTGCTAAACTTTCACTCCTTGGTTTTAACAATAGCTACATCAGAACAAATGGTTTACCCAGTTGGTGGGATGACGAACTCAATAATAAACCCTTTGCTGTTTTAGAAGGTGCAGGTTACATCGCAGAACGCCTCAACCTTGACTTAAAATCTTTGTTAGATGAAACAGAAACAGTTAAATTTAATCATCCACCCCAGACTAAATTTAAACAACGTAGCAGCAAACATAATAAATACCCTGATGTTGCTCAGGCTTTAGCCAGTCGAGTAGCTGAATTAATTGCATTTGCTACAGAAGTTAATTTTACTCCTTTACCTACAAATGTCAAAGAAATTAGAGCTGACATATTAAAAATAGCTCCCACAGTTAATTTAACTTCTTTACTGAAGTATTGTTGGAATCAAGGAATTATTATTGCTTATTTTAATAACTTTCCTGAGTCTAAAACAATCAAAAAAATAGCAGGATTAATTCAATGGCAATCAAATAGTCCGGTAATTATCCTAAGTTCAACATATACACAGTCTGCTCTTATAGCTTTTGATTTAGCCCATGAACTAGGACATTTAGTATTAGGACATTTACAAGATGGTCTATTAGTAGATGAAGAAATTAACTCTAATTGTAATGATGATGAAGAAAATCAAGCTAATAAATTTGCCACTGAGTTATTATTAGATAATTGTGATAATTCTTTAGGATACAAGAAAATTTATCGTCACGAACAGTTAATCAAACTAGCTCAAGAAAAACATAACGAAAATCCTACTGTTGAACCAGAATTTATAGTGCTGAATCATGCTTGGCATCATCCCAATAATTGGGGATTGGCTAATAAAGCTTTAGATAAATTAGACCCTGAACGGAAAGGGCAACAAATTATTAATGAATATTTAGCTGATAGAATAGATTGGGATAAACTTAATGATGAAAACTATGAGTATTTAGAAAGGGTGTTAGGAGTTTAAATTTTGCCTGGTTCATTTTACTGTTTAGACAATGATATAATTCTCAAACTAGCTACTTGTGATTTATTTGAAGACACTCTTAACACTCTTGATGTAGAGCCAAAACAAGTCAAAATACTTGATAGCTTTAGATATAAAATCAGTAAGCCAATTAAACGAAAAAGAGGTAAAAAAAGTCGCGACCAAGTTGATAAATATAATCTAGAAAAAGCATTAAAGCTTACTGAAAATTTAGCTAAACTTTCTGAGGAAACTTTTAACAATAGCAGTATCATAAATTTATATAATCAACTGCTTAACTACAATCAAGAAAGTGATGCTAAAAATAATACAATTGACCAAGGAGAAGCAATTTTAATTAGCTATGTTAGCTATCTCAATCAGCAGGGAGGCAGTCATTACTTATTAACAGGTGATAAACGTTGCTTAAGAGCTTTAAACAATTCAGGATTTACTGATGTAATAGAATCCCTAGAAGGGAAAGTTTGGTGTTTGGAGCAGTTAATCTTAAAAAATATAGAAGAAATTGGTTTTGAAAATGTGAAAAATAAGATTGTTCCATTTAATAATTGTGACCAGGCTTTAAAAGTAGCATTTTCTAATAAATTAGTAACCGAAGAAAATAGTAAAGATGCCTTGCAAAATTATCTGAAAGAGTTGAGGCAAGAAACTGGTAAATTGTTGAATGTTTATGGTGAGTAATTTAAACCGTGTCAAGTAATTTAATGGGCGTTTACGCGATTCGCAACTTGACAAAAAGCAGCATATCTGGTTAAGCTGTTCTACAGCTTGACCCAAACAAAAACAAAAATTTAAAATAACACATAACATACTATAGCAATAAGTTTAAAGGAAAAGATTATGAGTGTAGTAGCAAAAATGGAAGTGGTTCTCAAGATTTCCGAACTACCAGAGGCAGAAACCGTTGAGAATGGATGGCAAAAGTTTGAGTTAGATGCTGAAGGTATTATTGTTAGTATAACTGTCAAGCCCAAAATGTTTAAAAAGCTCCAACAAGCAGCAGAGAATTATCCCCAATGGGTAGGAGCTATTGCTGGAAAAATGGGAGAAAGCACAGAGAATGGATTTAAACTGGAGAATCCAAATATTCAAGTATTTGAGAAAAAACCTAAAGCTGAAAAATCTGCATAGCGCGATTGATTGAGGAGGTAACACGCAGGTGATTAGGGTTTATTTAGATACCAGTGTTTATAATCGCCTCTATGACGATAAAAATCAGGTAAGCATCTTTTTAGAAATGCAAGCTACAATTAGTATTTTGAATCTAATTGAAACGAAAAAAATCCAATCAGTTAATTCATTTGTCCTAGAATATGAAAACCAAAAACATCCTATACTAGAACATAGAAATGCAATTAATGAGTATCTGAAAAAATCCAATTTTAAGCAACTGGTTAATGAATCAATTAAAAACAGAGCTTTTCAACTAGAAATAGAAGGAATTAAACCAATTGATGCTCTTCATGTTGCTTGCTTTGAAGCCTCAAACTGTGATTATTTTATTACTTGCGATAAACGTTTACTTAATCGTTGTAAATCTTTATCCATTCAAGCTATTAACCCCATTGATTTTATTAAGGAGTTAGAAAATGAAAATTAATATTGATAATGATTATGAAATTGTGCAAGAAGTTTTTCAGATTTTGCTCGAACATTTAGAAACTTCTAAGGTGATGAGATTTTGGTCGATTTGCAAGTTAGGGCATGGTGATTATTTAGAATTAAAAGATAAATTATTTGCCGGAGAAACTGTTGATAGTTTGTATGAAAAAATCAAAGCTTTTCAAGATGAAAAACTAGCCAACTCAGAAGTCAATAATGATTAAAATCTATCAAAGAATCTTATTAAACAAAGACATTCCCGAACATAATCTAATTTGTCTAAGTCTATCATAATGTCCTATTTTCTACATATCTTGTCTATACTCCAGATAGGAAGTTAAGACAAAAGCTAGAATCAGAATTAATTGAAAAGTGGCGATATAGCTGCCACACTTGCTCCGCCAACGCCTTTTAATCGAGAGTCTTGGAGGTTATGGGGAAACCTTTTGGTTAAAACTCCAATAAGTCACTCATCTCAGACTGTGATTTGTTTAAGTTATCATCGTAAATCATCAAAGTATTGTATCCACTCAATATGATGGGGTAGGCAATGATTATAATTGCCAAGACCAACCAAAGGAACTAACAGAAGAGCGATCGCGAATAATACTTGCCAGAGACGGAATATTACCTGCCCTCAAAATGCGGT
>NZ_JAAHGO010000014.1 GCF_010672455.1 Okeania sp. SIO2C9
TGATTGGATCAAGGATTACCTTAACAATAATCAGAATTTAGAAGAGAGCGATAGTGAATTATGTAATGGCGATACATAGGGTTTTTGCCAAAATAATTGGCACTAAAGACGCGGAGACGCTCCAGACAAATTGGATGGGGATTTGACCCATATTAATTTCGCTAAATTCTTTTTCCTATTCAGGGCGCACTATCTTAAGGCAAAAATCTATGACTAATTTTTTTGATGCTTTTATCTAATCGCCAAACTGGGTTTAACAATTGCTGGCACGATACATTGACACGCCATTTTCCCACCGCCAATATTTCTGGCAACAGGACCAATTTGCAAAGCACCCAAACCACCCATGATAAACAAGTTGGACTTGGGTAGACGTAAATGTTTGTCTAGTATGGGTAAACCGTTAACTATTTCTGTGGGATAAGTCTCAAGTAAGTCTTGTAACAAAGGATGCTCTTTGGCATTAAATTTCGTACCAGTAGCCAACCAAATACGGTTAAATTGATGTTTGTTTCCATTGTGACAATGAACCTGCCAGAGATTTTCTTGCCACTGTGCGTCGCTGACTTGACAGCATTCATCGATCCTCACCTTACCTTGATGAGATGCTTTTCTTAATTGCAGCATCATTTCGGGAGTTATCGAACCACCATTACGGGCTTGTTGTATTTGCTGGTAACGGGCAGACCAATCGGTTTCGGCGTGAAAGTCTTTGAGATATTTTGGTCCTAACCAACCAGGCTCGGCATCAAAGATTTTTGACTGTAACTGTTTTCTAGTCATTAGGGTTACAGTTGCACCCAAATTTATTGCACCTTTGGCTAAATGTCCGCTAGTTAAACCACCACCAACGATTAAAATCTTTTCTCCTGTTAACTTAAGTTGGTTTAAATTTAANACCGTTGATAATAGAAGCATTTCCTCCTGTAACTCGTCCTAAAATGTTGCGAGTATCTGGAGTTGTCAGGAAATTAGCGGTTTGGCCAGAATTAACGTTGAATTGGTCAAAACTGTGGAAGAGGTTGGCTCCGTTGCGGGTGCCTCCTTCAATGTTGAATTGGTTGCCTTGTGGTGTGACAGTTGTACCTGTACCGTCGTTGGCCGGAGTTATGGGTTGAGAGGAAGCGGGAGCTGCTGTAAATGAGAATACGATTAAACTTAGAGGCAGAATGCTGTAGGATTCTAATTTATTTGTTTTCATTCCAAATATAGCTAGCTGTTAAGTGCTTGGTAAATAATGTTAATTAGCTAAATTATTATCAGTTATACACCCTAACTCTAAGACTGAATATTGATTTGCCTTCAAACAAAAAGGCTTTGTTGCATAAATGTTGCGACTTGCGTGCGCTATTCCTCTATTTTATTTTATTTCTTCTGTTTGTGCAACAAAGCCATTATTAATTATTAATTATTAATTATTAATTATTAATTATTAATTATTATTTGTACCAAGCTTGTAATGCCATTTTCTGTACTTCCATCAAAGGAATATTCTGCTGTCTAGCTAATTTGACACAATCTTCATATTCAGGTTGCACATTCACAATTTGATTCCCCATCTTTGCCACTTTTAACCGCACTGCTCCATAGTCTGTCTGCACCTGATTAATTGTTCGCTCCAAAATAGCCCGTTTTTGAGTAGAGCGACGAATACCCAGAGTTGTAGTCTCTCGAAATATTACCTCCTCACAAGCAGACAACTTTTCCGGTAGACAAACAATAGTAAGTAACACTCCTAACCTAGATTTTTTCATCGTCACAGGTTGGGTAAAAACATCTAATGCACCTACTGCAAACAAAGCATCAAAAGTATAGGCGATCGCTTGAGGAGTACAATCATCTATTTGAGTTTCCAACACCATTACAGTTTCTAGGTGTGGATGTGGGGAACTAGGAGAATGATATTCTGTAAGTTGAGAATTTTGAGTATTCACCTCCCCTACTCCGATCCACAAACGTAGAATATTAGGAATAGCTAAATCCCGGGAACCCGCACCCAAACCCACACATTCTAGAGACATTGATGGTGGCGAGCCAAAATTACTGGCCAGAGTACAAGCGATCGCGCTACCTGTAGGAGTACACAATTCTTTTTCAATACCATTACTATAAATCGGAACCTGATGCAACTCCCAAAGTTTTAGCACTGCTGGTACAGGTACAGGTAACCGACCATGAGCCGCCCTCACAGTACCCCCACCAGTGGGCAAAGGCGAACAATATAATTGCTCAATATTCAACCAATCTAAGCCTAAACAAGTCCCAACAATATCAACAATGGCATCAGTTGCCCCTACTTCGTGAAAATGTACCTTCTCTGGGGCAATACCATGTACGGCACCTTCAGCTTCAGCCAATTTATGAAATACAGCTAAACTCCAAGCTTCAGCACGTCGAGGCAATCCTGCTTTTTTGATTAATGCTTCAATTTCTGGCAAATGACGGTTGCGAGAATGATTGTGTGTTTCTGTACTTTGGTGATGATCTGAATGGTGAGTATGATGGTGGTGGTGGTCAAAAGTCAGAGGTTCCCCATTTTCAGGATTTGCAGAAGTTAGATTGACATGAAATTTCGTAGCTAGTAAACCGTTACGATGCACTTTTTCAGTGCTTAACTGATATTCCTGGGAAATGCCGAGAAGATTGAGTTTTTCCATCAGATATTCTAGGGGAAGACCACCATGGACTAAAGCACCCAGACACATATCGCCCGCAATGCCAGTGGGACATTCAAGGTAAGCTATTTTTTTCATAAATTGAATTAGGTCTTAGGTGGTAGGTGGTAGTCTTAGGTAAAAGTTAAAATAGCAAGCCATCCTATGAAAAGCCTTCCTCTGCTAAGCTAAAGGACGGGTCTGTGAACTACCCCAATGGGGCTTCTGAACTCACAGGGGAATGCCTCAAGACAGACTTACGCCCAGCTTTTGGTCTTACTTCCCCTACTTCAGCAGCAGTCCTGGTTCCCAAGACTGATAATTGTCTGACGCCTTCTATTCTGATATTCTTGCTGGCATTTTCGTCTCTATCATGGTGTGTGCCACAACTGAGGCAAGTCCATTCTCTCACATCTAATGGCATTTCTGGCATTTGATAGAGGCAATTAGAACAAGTTTTAGAACTAGGAAACCATCTGTCAATTTCTACTAACAAACCACCTTTTTGTTGTAGTTTATACTCAAGGAAATTGACAAATATTCCCCATCCGGCATCAGATATTGCTTTAGCTAGTTTATGATTACAAACCATACCCTTGATGTTCAAATTCTCAACGACTACTATCTGATTGTCATTGACGATTTTTCTGGATAATTTATGTAGAAAGTCTTGACGGGCATTACTAATACGTTCGTGAACTCTAGCCACTAGCTGACGTGCTTTTTCTCTTGATTTACTTCCTTTTTTCTTGCGAGCTAATAAAGCTTGTTTTCTAGCTAAATTTCTCTGATGTTTATTGAGGTGTCTAGGATTCTCATATTTAGATGTTTTTTCTCCATCATGGGTAATGCAAAAATCTTTGACTCCTAAATCAATACCGACTACTTTACCAGTTAACAGCACTTCCGGAGTTTCTTGTTCAGTGTCGAACAACAATGAGGCATAATACTTTGCTGTGGGAGTTTTAGTAATAGTTACAGTTTTTAATTGACCGTCAAATAATCTATGAATTGAGGCTTTAATTACCCCTACTTGAGGAATTTTTACTCCATTGTCAACGACTTGACAGTTTTGAGGATACTGTGCTGATTTTTTCCCATGATAAGACTTGAATCTAGGGTAGTTAGCCCTTTTATCAAAAAAGTTCTTAAATGCCTTGGTTAAGTTGAGGGTTGTTGACTGCAAAACTTGAGAATAACATTCCTTCAACCATGCAGTTTCTTGTGACTTTTTGAGCTTGGGCAAAACTTGATTCAGAGCAACTTGGCTTAATCCCTTGCCTGTTTGTTGATAAGTTTCATTGCACAGGTTTAAGGCATAATTCCACCACCATCTAGCACACCCCATGACTTGAGTTAGTTTTTGGGATTGTTCAGATGATGGGTAAATTCTAACTTTGATGGCTCTGTACAAAATTTGGCCTAAAAACTCAGGTTAACAATAAAATTATGGCACAAGATTTGCTGAAAGTGGTAGCTCCTGCGGATTATTCACTGGTCACAATTAATCTCCACCCTATAGTAGGGATGGGGAATTCTTGCGACATTGGGTTAAGCCCATTTTGTGGTAAATTTTTTCAGTCTAAAATCTAACACATACTTTTTCTATAATCTAAAATAAAAATTATGGCAATATTCTATGAACTTCATCCTGATACACCCCAGCAAAGACGTGTAGAACAAATTATTAGCGATCTGAAAAATGGGGCAGTGATGCTTTATCCCACAGATACCGTTTACGCAATAGGTTGCGACCTCTACGCTAAATCTGCTGTAGAGCGAGTCAGACAAATTAAACAACTGTCCAATGATAAACCTCTGACATTCCTCTGTTCCTCTCTGTCCAATATAGCCAATTACGCCATTGTGAGTGACTCAGCCTACCGAATCATCAAACGTTTAATTCCTGGCCCTTACACATTTGTGTTGCCTGCCACAAAGTTAGTCCCACGACTGGTGATGAGTCCTAAGCGAAAAACAACGGGTATTCGGGTTCCAGACAATCGATCTTGTTTGTCTTTGTTGGATACTTTGGCCAATCCTATCATTTCAACATCAGCTCACATTACCAGTGATGCGGAAGGAATGGCCCCAGTAGATGTAGGAGCAGTTACTGGTAAAGCAGAATTATTTGATTGTCTAGAAAATTTAGTGGACATCATTGTTGATGACGGTTCTGACCCTGGATATCAAGTATCCACTATCCTGGAATTAACTGGCCAAGAGCCAAATCTGATTAGGCAAGGTCTTGGAGTTGAAACTGTAACAGCTCTGATTGGTTAACTAGTTATAAGCATTTCAGCACTCAGCTTTCAGTATACAATCTGCCACTACAACCTAAAACCTACAACCTAAGACCTACTACTGTGCCACTTGTGTTTTTGTTACACGGGTGGCACTGCCAATTTGAATATTGTCACAGTTTCTTTAAGTTGGATAGTTTTGTAAGTAAAGTTCTGATTTTCAGTGTATATCTAGCTTTCGTTCGTTTTAGACCGGAATCCGGAAAATATATCTTTGATTTAATACCAAAACCACATCATAAAAGTGGAACCCTCCTCTGCAAATAGTTGGGTGAACTTTCCTATAGTCGTAAGTGTAGAGGCAAGAAACGAATCACACAGATTTCACAACACCTAATCACTCTACATGATTACTTCGTACACCTACTGTGCATTATCCAAAGGTAAAATCAAATGACTGTTAAGATTGCTCACTCCCCCAACTCCCTAAACACAAACACTGTTATCGCTCCAGAAGTTAACAACAGCAAAGTTGAAAATCACACTACAGCGAATACTGTACTAGAAATGAATACTGAAACTTTAGCTGCTGTAGCTTTGCAAGAATTGCAAGGTACTTTAAAAAGTAAGCCCGCAAAAGCTGAAACCGTAACTACTCGCATCGCCCAAGAAGTAGAGCGGATTTGCCAAAAGAGTAATCGGATTCAAAATTCTGGTGAAGTTCAATCTTGGCAACTTAGTTTGGCTCGTCATCGCTTGCAAAAGTGCGTACAATACTACAAACTTGGTTCTAAGCAAGGTCGGGTAGAATTACACTCTCTGCTAGCTTCTATGATTTATCGTCATATTGCTTCTTTTAGAGCACAGTTAAGTTTCCAAGGTCGTTATAACTTGATTGAGGATTTTCTGCAAGGTTTTTATATTGAGTCTTTAAGAGCTTTCCGTCGGGAACACTCCCTCGATCAAGACTATACTCCTAGAGTGAAATTAGAATTGGCAGAATATATGGCATTTACTGAACAGTACGCCAAGCGTCAAATTGGTTTGCCAGGCCGGAATCGTCAAAGATTGATTGTACTCCGCGCTCAAGGTTTTGCTAAGGGTCAACCTCCTGAAACTTCTCTTGATATTGAAATGGCAGTTGAGTCTCCCAAAGGTGAAGATGCAGAAGCTTTTAGTCGCTCTTCTGCTGTGCAACAGGTACGGGAGCAAATGGTTTCTGAAGCTGTTGACCCCGCTGAAGCTGTATTGCGCGATCGCGTAGTTTCTGAATTAATCAATTACTTGGAAGCTCAAGGTCAAGACCAATGTATTGATTATCTGCGTCTAAAATTACAAGATTATCAAGCATCTGATATTGATAAGGAGCTAGGTTTAACTTCTCGTCAACGGGATTATTTACAACAACGTTTTAAGTATCATGTTGAAAAATTTGCTTGTTCTAAAAATTGGAAGTTAGTGCATCAATGGTTAGGTGCTGACATTGACCAAAAATTAGGTATGACTTCTAATAAATGGGAAGCTTTCCAGGCAACTCTTTCTCCTGAACAACAGCAAATTTTACAACTCAAGCGCAATGGTGAAGATGAACAAGCGATCGCGAAGACTATTAAATGTACTCCGAAACAGTTACAAAAACGTTGGGCAAAATTGTTGGATATGGCTTGGGTATTTCGCAATAGTGACCAAAGCTAGTATGGTATTGAAAATGAAACAGATTCTTTTTACTAATCCATCAATTAAAGTTTGCTATATGGGTCATCCTGCTTCTGTCTAGGGTGGGCAATGCCCACCTTATGGAAGTCATACCGTTTCACGGAAGTTATAAGTCAAAAGCGAATGCGTAATTCTGAGGTTTCCTCAGAATGTAAGACGAACTCAAGATAGTCAAAAGTCAAAAGTAAGATTTTATTAGAGCTATAAAACTTTAATTATACAGTAATTTCAGGAAATTATTTAATATTTCAAAGTTTGAAACTATTTGTAATATCTTTAAACTGAATTTGGTATCAGAAGTCAAAAGTCAGAAGTTAGAAGGCGCGAAGTGAAAGTTGATAGACTTAAAGTATTGACGCTTACAATAATTTCAGCTTATTATTCCACATCGCATCGGTTGCTGACTATTTGTGACATCCTTAGAGTCAATTGGTATTACATTCAGTCTGTTTAGGATTTTTATGTTATTTAAAATACAAATAAATTGGGACTAATATCATGTTCGGACGATCGATTATTATTATATTTACTAGCCAGTAGCCAGTTAGAGTAGCCTTCAGATTACAGAGATACAGTAGTCATTAACTATCTCGAATTTAGTATTAGCATTCCATAAACCAATAAAGCTATTTGAACTATTACTAATTACTAATTGCCAATTACCTATTTTCACAGATCTTATTAACTATTCAACCGAACATAATTTAATCAGTATAAATACCCTCTTATTTTATAAGATAAATTTTTCCCATCATTCCCATCAAATCAATACTATTTAATCAATTAGATATTTTTAAATATAAAATTTTAATATATTAGTTAGCTGAAGCTAATTAGCAGTTTTGGATAAAAATTAGATATATTGGATAAAGTAACGATTTATTAAAATATATGTCTATCAATATAGCTTTGGCTCCTGATTTGACTAATCGAGTGGCCAATAACTACTCTCAAATTAAGCAAATCTTTGAAACTATTGATGCTCATAGCTGTCCATACTCTTATAACTTTCATCTGCATACAATCCACTCGGATGGACAGTTAAAACCTGAGAGTTTGATAGAGCAAGCAATTGCGATCGGCCTTAAAGGTTTGGCCATTACCGATCATCATACTGTTGCTGGTTATCAAGTAGCTAAAAGTTGGTTAGAAAACTGGAAATCTAATGATGGAGACCGCGAGCGGTTAGCACCGACTTTGTGGAGTGGAGTAGAAATTAACGCCAACTTAATTAATATTGAAGTACATATTCTAGGATATGGCTTTAACCCAGAACACTCAAGTTTGCAGCCTTATTTGACAGGAAAAGCTGCTCAAGGTCAAGAATATCAAGCGGATAATGTTATTGCTGCTATTCAACAAGCTGGTGGTTTAGCGGTGCTTGCTCATCCCTGTCGTTATAAGCGTTCTGCTACCGATCTAATCAAAGCAGCAGCTAAGTTAGGTATTGATGGTGTAGAAACCTACTACGGTTATACTCACACTAAACCCTGGCATCCTAGTCCAAAACAAACAGAACAAGTGAAAAAACTCAGTGCTACTTATGGTTTACTTAATACCTGCGGTACTGATAGTCATGGAAAAAATCTTTTAGTACGTTTATAGGGTGGGAATACCTCTACCCCACCCCAATAATTAATTAAAGCTGTATTGACATACTCCTGACGTTGCACTTAGGCAACACTGTAGAATTTAAATTGTCTGCGGAGTCGCTGTTTATACACCAGGGTCTTCTACCTGTATTTTTATTAGACTTGTCGGTATTCTATTATGAACTTCCTTTACTAAAGTTCACGGAAATTCTTACTGTTTCTGTTAAATTGAATTGCCAGACCTCTTTGATTTTAGTGAAAGGGGTCTGCTGTTTTTTTAGCTTCCATTTGCTATCATTATTGTTGTCACCAGCATTACCCCAAAGCTCATTAGTAACAAAACAATTCCCAGAGATATTGACTGGCCAAGATGTAATGATGATTTTGATACTCTCATAATTTTTATCACAGTTTGTTAAATTGATGTATTCAGGATAACAAGTGTTGTAAGAGTTCGAGGCAAATATTAATATTTTGTGATTAAACTTATATTTTCTTGATATTAGACATCTCCAGATAAAGAGGGGGTAGGAAGTAGAATTAGCACGCTATTTAGCATTATTTATTTTATTTAGGACTTACACATGAACGCTATTGGTATTGGACTGTTTCATCTAAAATAGTGCAATAGATATAGTCAGGAAAAAGTTGCTATTTTAAAGATAACCGCTTTGACTCAAAATGGAAAATCAGAAACAGGCGATCGCTGTCAATTGACAGCAGGAAACAAGCGATCACTATTGAATTGATGGTGATAATTATTGGGTCTTAGGCAGTCTCAAAAACCGGATAAAGATGTTTGAGTTTAACCCTGGCATCATCAGTCGAAAATTGCCAGCTCACCTTAGAGGCAGTTTGGTTACGCTCGGTTTGCCATGCAATTAATTCTTTTTCCAAAACAGTTCCACACCTAGAGCAAGTTTTAGAACTAGGAAACCATCTATCAACAATGGTTAACGCGAGATCCGTACAGTTGACATTAGATCCGATAGAAGCAGGAAGTAAATATTAATTCGTCACTGTTTGTGACGTTTTGTGTCAGTTTTATGAAGCAGAAAATACTAATGAATTAATAGGGGGTGTATCATATCAAATCCGGTAGCATCGGTGTAATTAGATGGGGAGATGGGGAGATGGGGAGATGGGGAGATGGGGAGATTGGGAGATGGGGAGATTGGGAGATGGGGAGATTGGGAGATGGGGAGATTGGGTCTGGGAGTTGGAGGAGTTTTTGCTAGCTTACTCATTTTCTACTGTCCTTACTCAAGACCAAGATCACTGAGATACATTTGTCTACCTTTTCCGTGATCAGGCAAGGAAGAACATAACTGCTTGTGATTTTCAATGGCTGCTTGCAGCAACCCTGACGATACCTCTTGGGCGTAATCACAGGAACCGATGCCCTTAGGCAATGGTGCCCACAAACCCTGCTCTCCTCGCTTGCACCGCATATTTTTTTGACCTTCAAGCATTAGGTCAATATTTTCCAGGATTGGGTGGTAAACGGATAAGCCAAGAGAACGACACAAATCGATAATGCGATCGCGTTCTGTTGATTTGAGCCAGCCCATCTCTACGGCTAAACTCGCACCGAAAGCCATACCAATAGTAACAGAATGACCGTGCATCAACTTAGCAGCAGGTTCAAAACGAGGACTCCAGGTGTGACCATAAGCATGGGGACGGTCTTGGTAAGTCTCGAACATATTTGTCCCTTCATGCTTCATATAGGAGAATAATGCCCGATAGATGACTTCATCGGCAATTTCTCCTAGTTTCTCGTCTGCCTCGAGGGTAGCAAAGTGAGTTTCCAGCAATTGCGAACCGTATTGTTCCATCAACTCGAACAGAGTTGGGTCATCAGTAACAGCCATTTTAATAATTTCTGCCATGCCATTGCGGACATGCCCTGTGGCCAAGGTGCCGAAGAAATTACGGTCTACCAAAGTCAGTACTGGTGGATGATAGGCTCCAATGCTGTTTTTGAATTGGCTGCCGTTAGTGCAGGTG